>NZ_JBFONT020000043.1:0-223 GCF_040779325.2 Aestuariibius violaceus | reverse complement strand
CGGCTCAAACCGGATGAGGTGGGTGGCTCCTGCTCCACCGGCATCGAATGTGCCAAAGTGCAGTTGTCAAAGACTGCTAGGAAAGGAGCCACCCAATGACAGTAAAGGCCGTCGGCCTTGATCTGGCCAAGGATGTTTTTCAAGTGCACGGCATTTCGGAGAACGGCCGAGTTATCTTTAACAAGGCCATCAAGCGAGCGAAGCTGCTGGCATTCTTTGAGAC
>NZ_JBFONT020000042.1:0-241 GCF_040779325.2 Aestuariibius violaceus | reverse complement strand
GCTCCAATTGAGCCGCTGATGAATTTTGCAACCGACTTGTAAGTCATTGTTTTACAAAGGCCGACAATCGGGAGATTTGCAAAAGAAGTCCTTTGAAATCAATGGCGAAAGCTGTCCCCTACGGGCTACCATTATCCAAAAATATGCTGAAAAATCAGCCCCTTACGGGGCCGTTCTGCAAAAAACCATCCTCATTTTGCAGGTTCTGTTTCCGTTCTGTCCCCATCACGGTCCGGCGGCG
>NZ_JBFONT020000041.1:0-254 GCF_040779325.2 Aestuariibius violaceus | reverse complement strand
GACGCATGCGCTTTTTGAAATGACGGTTGAAAGTGCCAACGGGCATATCGCAGAGCCTTGCAAGATCGCCGACAGACACACCTTCACCTATGTTGGAGCGCACGAACTCTTCAAGAAGCTCTTCGGGTGTCTAGCCCCGTGTGTCTGGGCCACTGATCATTGGTTTCTCTAATAGGGTTTCAGGAACGGGTGGGCGCATGTTGAGTGCCTGATGCGGCCGGGTGTGATTGTACTGCCTGAGCCAGTGATTGATG
>NZ_JBFONT020000040.1:0-256 GCF_040779325.2 Aestuariibius violaceus | reverse complement strand
CATCGAGCAGCGGAAGCATGGCATGGGCCAGAACCTCGTCCATCTCGATCATCGGTCGAACGACGCCATCGAAGCTGCCATGCTTCACCGTCTTGGGCAGACGGATGCCGAAGATCTTCAGCAATCCCCGTGTCCTTCCCCCCTAGAACTGGGCCATTACATTTGCCGCGAGAGGGGATTGGGCATGGCGAGGAAGCGACATTCAGACGAAGACGTGCTGAAGCTGCTGCGTG
Source organism: Aestuariibius violaceus (assembly GCF_040779325.2). Classification (NCBI taxonomy): domain Bacteria; kingdom Pseudomonadati; phylum Pseudomonadota; class Alphaproteobacteria; order Rhodobacterales; family Paracoccaceae; genus Aestuariibius; species Aestuariibius violaceus. Next base: position 23 of record NZ_JBFONT020000040.1, on the reverse strand, counting down.
AGATTGAGCTGAAGCTGACGGCT
>NZ_JBFONT020000039.1:0-279 GCF_040779325.2 Aestuariibius violaceus | reverse complement strand
ACAACAAACGCTGCACCGCATCTGAGTCGTGAGAGCGGTCGTTCGCGGGCTAGGAATTTACCTAAACCAAAACCGCGCTTTCGCCGCGACCGGCTCCGGCAAACCAGACGCGGACAAAACTGACCGGCCGTTTTGACCGCCGAAGGCCCTCATATTTCTCCTTAAATTGAGCACCAGGCGATCAAACGCCGATGCTCGCCAGTATTTATTCTTTCATGTAGGGCCATCAAAGAAGGTTGCGGCAGTGATGGTTTTGGGCCTCAACGCTGCTTCTGGTTT
>NZ_JBFONT020000038.1:0-284 GCF_040779325.2 Aestuariibius violaceus | reverse complement strand
ACTTCGTCCTGGTCGTTTTGACCGTCAGGTTACCGTTGGTTTACCTGATATTCGCGGACGCGAACAGATCTTAAAAGTACATATGCGTAAAGTCCCGTTAGGAGACGATGTTAAAGCTTCTGTTATTGCGCGTGGGACACCAGGCTTCTCTGGTGCTGACTTAGCAAACCTTGTTAACGAAGCCGCATTATTTGCTGCTCGTGGCGGCCGTCGTTTAGTGTCGATGGAAGAGTTTGAGAAAGCGAAAGATAAAATATTGATGGGCGCTGAGCGCAAGTCAATGG
>NZ_JBFONT020000037.1:0-291 GCF_040779325.2 Aestuariibius violaceus | reverse complement strand
AATTTAATCACTGCGTTACTCGCCGTTGCAGTTACTAGTATGTTTGAAGGGATCTTAAGCCAGCTCGCTATTCTCGCAATTTTAAATTCTCTTGTGCCCAGTATGGGCGGGGTCGCGGGAAATCAGACCTTAACCTTGGTGATTCGCGGTATCGCCTTGGGTCATGTTGGTGATAGCAACGCCAAAGCATTACTCAATAAAGAGCTTGCCGTCGGTTTTTTAAATGGTGTTATCTGGGCATTACTGATAGCAACGGTCGTTGCTATATGGAAACAAGACATGATGCTGGGT
>NZ_JBFONT020000036.1:0-392 GCF_040779325.2 Aestuariibius violaceus | reverse complement strand
CGCTGTCAGCTTCAACTCGATCTCACGTAGCAGCTTCAGCACGTCTTCGTCTGAATGTCGCTTCCTCGCCATGCCCAATCCCCTCTCGCGGCAAATGTAATGGCCCAGTTCTAGGGGGGAAGGACAGTCGTTCTTGCCCCGCTTCACGTAGGGTTTGACGTAGCCGGCGGGCATGAGCTTCACATCATGCCCAAGCTTGCGGAGCTGACGACCCCAATGGTGGGATGATCCGCATGCTTCCATGCCGATGATACAGGGCGGAAGCGTCTCAAAGAATGCCAGCAGCTTCGCTCGCTTGATGGCCTTGTTAAAGATAACTCGGCCGTTCTCCGAAATGCCGTGCACTTGAAAAACATCCTTGGCCAGATCAAGGCCGACGGCCTTTACTGTCA
>NZ_JBFONT020000035.1:0-416 GCF_040779325.2 Aestuariibius violaceus | reverse complement strand
ACTCGTAGAACAGTGCCGCCTGCGCTTCCTGCTTTGGTCCCATCATCCCCAATTCCTCCCTATGGAAAGAATTGAATCAGCGACTTACGCATCGATCAAGGACGAGTTCTTCAACGAAATACGCCGCGTTCTTTCCCTCGGTCCCAAAGCACACTGAGCGCTCGTTTGTGCCCAGAACAGCGATGGTGACTATGTTCCGCACTGCATCTCTTCGATAGAGCTCAGATCTCGCACGCGCAGCGAAGGTCGGTCATTACGGGCCGCACTGCAGAGACGACCCCCACCGGCCAAAGGCGTCTGTGGGTGGCTCCTGCATTGCAAGAGGTTTCTAGCGATTTCTGCGGTCGTTTTTGTCAGTACCGTCGTCTGTCCGGCCTGTTTGGGTGGCGACATTGTCGGCACTGGCCTTGATGAGT
>NZ_JBFONT020000034.1:0-469 GCF_040779325.2 Aestuariibius violaceus | reverse complement strand
AGCACCAGGCGATCAAACGCCGATGCTCGCCAGTATTTATTCTTTCATGTAGGGCCATCAAAGAAGGTTGCGGCAGTGATGGTTTTGGGCCTCAACGCTGCTTCTGGTTTGGTTGAGGTCTTTACGCGGGGTGAGGGGTGCACGCGCGCGGCTAGTGGGTTATAAACTAATCAATACTTCCGATCGTGACGAAACTGCGACGGAGAGGTTCCGAGATACTTTCGAAATGACCGGCTCATATGATTTTGATCTGCATATCCCAGGCGAAAGGCGATTTCTGGCAGTGCGCTGCGGTCGGCCAATAGAAACTCGCACGCCATCTGGACGCGCAACTTTTGAACAAATTGATACGGCGACAGACGCATGCGCTTTTTGAAATGACGGTTGAAAGTGCCAACGGGCATATCGCAGAGCCTTGCAAGATCGCCGACAGACACACCTTCACCTATGTTGGAGCGCACGAACTCTT
>NZ_JBFONT020000033.1:0-516 GCF_040779325.2 Aestuariibius violaceus | reverse complement strand
TTCTGGCCGCCGTCGACGAGTACATCCCGACGCCTGAACGCGCGGTGGATCAGCCGTTCCTGATGCCGATCGAGGACGTGTTCTCGATCTCGGGCCGGGGCACGGTCGTGACCGGCCGGGTCGAGCGCGGTGTGATCAACGTGGGCGACGAGATCGAGATCATCGGTATACGCGACACCAAGAAGACGACCTGCACGGGCGTGGAGATGTTCCGCAAGCTCTTGGACCGCGGCGAGGCGGGCGACAATATCGGTGCGCTGCTGCGCGGCATCGACCGGGAGGGCGTGGAACGGGGTCAGGTTCTGGCCAAACCGGGCTCTGTGACGCCGCACACCAAGTTCGAGGCCGAAGCCTACATCCTGACCAAGGAAGAGGGCGGGCGCCACACCCCGTTCTTCGCCAACTACCGTCCGCAGTTCTACTTCCGCACGACGGACGTGACGGGCACGGTGGAGCTGGCCGAAGGCACGGAGATGGTGATGCCGGGCGACAACGTGTCGTTCAAGGTCGAGCTGA
>NZ_JBFONT020000032.1:0-530 GCF_040779325.2 Aestuariibius violaceus | reverse complement strand
TGGCCCTGATGGGATCCGCAGATCAGGTTCCTAACTGCTTTGCGGGCAACAGCGGCCGGGGCATTCGGCGGAGTGTCCTGATCCTTGCGGCTGACGGGTACACCATCACATCGTTGGTCTTGCTATCTCGGCGATCCTCTGCTCCTCGAGCCGCGTGCGACCGGTAAGGTTCGCTCTTTGTCAGCACCGCCCCTATGATCCGGTCTGTCTTGTTGGCCATAGCCACCGTGGCGAGGCGCGCCGGTTTTCATTGCAGGAGATTGGCCAGCCAGGGATCGGCCCGCTCCGGGTGACTGGCGACCTGCCGGATGCGGGACGCCTTTCCAACCACGACGAGCTGGCGCAGATATCGATCCCCCATCTTGGTGATCTTGCTCAAGCGTTCCTTGCCACCACTGGAATGGTTGCGCGGTGTGAGCCCCAGCCAGGCGGCAAACTCCCGTCCGCTTCGGAGCTGGTGGCCTGAGCCAATCGTCGCCGCAACAGCCGACATTGTGACCGGTCCAACGCCCGGAATGGTCTGCAGAAGC
>NZ_JBFONT020000031.1:0-584 GCF_040779325.2 Aestuariibius violaceus | reverse complement strand
GGGGACTTCAAGGCGTACGACCAGATTGACGGCGCGCCGGAGGAGAAGGCGCGGGGGATCACGATCTCGACGGCGCATGTGGAATACGAGACCGACGCCCGCCATTACGCCCATGTCGACTGCCCGGGCCACGCGGACTACGTCAAGAACATGATCACCGGGGCCGCCCAGATGGACGGTGCCATCCTGGTGGTGAACGCCGCCGACGGGCCGATGCCGCAGACGCGCGAGCACATCCTTCTGGCCCGCCAGGTCGGTGTGCCGGCGCTTGTGGTGTTCCTCAACAAGGTCGACCAGGTCGATGACGAAGAGCTGCTCGAGCTCGTCGAGATGGAAGTGCGCGAACTGCTCTCCAGCTACGAGTTCCCGGGCGACGACATCCCGATCATCGCAGGCTCCGCTCTGGCGGCGATGGAAGGCAACAACCCCGAGATCGGCGAGAACAAGATCCGCGAGCTTCTGGCCGCCGTCGACGAGTACATCCCGACGCCTGAACGCGCGGTGGATCAGCCGTTCCTGATGCCGATCGAGGACGTGTTCTCGATCTCGGGCCGGGGCACGGTCGTGACCGGCCGGGTCGAGCG
>NZ_JBFONT020000030.1:0-852 GCF_040779325.2 Aestuariibius violaceus | reverse complement strand
GCTTCTCTAATTGGGCATTTGGGTCAAGCTCGTTTTTCTTGTTGCTTAGGATCGTTGTCGCTCATCCGGGTCACGCTTCTCTTCGCAGTCTGTTTGATGCCGCGTAGGACATCGCTGCACGCATGTGTCGGATTGGTTGTGGAGAGCCTCGCTTTGAGACGCGCTTGATGGCGCAGCAGACATTTTCGGCTTCATCCACGAACCGCGTCCGGTGAGGACGATCCCGTTCGGGTTCGGTGTCGGGCGTTTAGATCATGCCATACCCTCCACCTTCACCGGACGGAACTCGGTGCCATCTGCCCACATGCGGTGCAGCAGGACAGCCAGTTTTCGGGCGACAGCCACGACTGCGCGGCGGCGTCCCTTGGTGCGCATCAGGCGCATGCCCCATGACTTGATCTGCGATCCTGCCATGGTCCGCATCAACAAGGCGTTCGCGGCAGCATAGAGCGTTGCTCTCACATCCCGATCTCCGGCTTTGGATATCCGGCCTGGATTGTCGTGTTCGCCAGACTGGTATCGTCGGGGCGTCAGGCCAAAATGAGCGGCCACGGTACGCGACCTTTTGAACCGCGCGGGGTCATCAACAGCTGCTTTGAACGTCAAAGCCGCGATGGGGCCGACACCGGGAACCGTCATCATGCGCATGCAGACCTCATCCTGACTGGCCGTGCGTTTGACCCGTCGGTCGAGCTCTAGGAAGTGCTGGTACAGAACAAGCCGTGCATCGAGCAGCGGAAGCATGGCATGGGCCAGAACCTCGTCCATCTCGATCATCGGTCGAACGACGCCATCGAAGCTGCCATGCTTCACCGTCTTGGGCAGACGGATGCCGAAGATCTTCAGCAATCC
>NZ_JBFONT020000029.1:0-960 GCF_040779325.2 Aestuariibius violaceus | reverse complement strand
ACCAGCCATCCCAGAAGCGGCCCGGTGCCATAGGCGGTGTCAGCGATCAGCCGTTCTGGATGAAGATCGAACCGTTTCTTCACCCGCCTCAGCATTGTCTTGGTTGATCCAACCTCGGCCTGCCTGATTGATCGCGTGGCTTCGACATCGACAATGACTCCCTGGTCTGTGTCGATCAGGTAATTGTCGGAATAGCTGAAGAATGCCGGGCCTTTACGGGCAGCCGTCCACTGGCTGGCTGGGTCAGAATGCGCGGTGAACTTCGGCTGCACCTCGCTCGCGGCGCCGGACGCGGCCTCGTCCAGCGTGTCGAGATACTCGCGCACAGCACGGGGCGCATCGGCCGGATTAATGTCCGCAGCATCCCACTCTTCCTTCGGAGTAGAGTTCTGTTTGTTCGCATCAGCTTCGATCAGGCTGGCATCAATCGCCATCCGCTGGCCGCTGACCAACCCTTCTTCGACGCACCGCGCCACCGGCGTCTCGAAAAGATGGCGTAGCAGCTTGCTCTCTCGGAAGCGCCCATGCCTGTTCTTAGAAAAGCATGCCTGTTCTTAGAAAAGGTGGAATGATCAGGCACTCGGTCGTTCAGATCGAGGCGACAGAACCAGCGATAGGCCAGGTTCAGATGCACCTCTTCACAGAGCCGCCGCTCCGACCGGATGCCGAAGCAGTAGCCCACCAGCAGCATCCGGGTAAGCAGTTCTGGATCGACAGAAGGACGGCCCGTGTGGCTGTAGAAGTCTGCGAGATGCGGGCGGATACTGCTCAAATCGACAAAGCGATCAATCGACCGCAGCAGGTGGTCTTGCGGGACATGATCTTCCAGCGAGAACTCGTAGAACAGTGCCGCCTGCGCTTCCTGCTTTGGTCCCATCATCCCCAATTCCTCCCTATGGAAAGAATTGAATCAGCGACTTACGCATCGATCAAGGACGAGTTCTTCAACGAAATACGCCG
>NZ_JBFONT020000028.1:0-1139 GCF_040779325.2 Aestuariibius violaceus | reverse complement strand
TATCATCGGCATGGAAGCATGCGGATCATCCCACCATTGGGGTCGTCAGCTCCGCAAGCTTGGGCATGATGTGAAGCTCATGCCCGCCGGCTACGTCAAACCCTACGTGAAGCGGGGCAAGAACGACGCCGTGGATGCCGAGGCGATCTGCGAAGCAGTTCGACGCCCGACTATGCGCTTTGTCGAGATCAAGACTGAGGATCAGCAGGCCATTCTCTCAATCCATCGCACACGGGATCTGGCGGTCCGGCAACGCACCCAGTTGGCCAACATGATCCGGAGCCTCTTGCGGGAGTTTGGACACATCTTTCCCATCGGGATTGAAGCTGTGACGGCCTTTGCAAAGCGTCACTTGGATGGTGACCATCCGGACATGCCTGAGATCGCCAATGGCATGCTTGGCATCCAGTGCTATCAGTTCATCGGCCTGAACGAGCGCATCGAAGGCTATTCCAAGATGATCGAGCAACACGCCCTGCTCAAAACGAATGCACGAAGACTGGTGCGCATGCCGGGGATCGGGCCGATCACCGCATCTGCAATTGTCGCTACGATCGGCGATGCAAAACAGTTCCGGACCGGGCGCGATCTGGCGGCCTGGCTCGGACTTACCCCACTCAACAAGTCCAGCGGCGGCAAGGAACGTCTGGGAAAGATCACGAAGCAGGGTGATCGCTACATTCGCAAGCTGTTGGTCGTGGGTATGACTTCGCGCGCAGTCATGGCGAAACGTTCACCAGAGAAAGTCGATTTGTGGACCGCGAAAATTATCGCGGACAAACCGTTCCGGTTGGCGACAACTGCAATGGCAAACAAGGCGGCGCGGGCCATCTGGGCGATGCTCACGAAGAAACAGGAATACCGGCAGCCAGCGTTCTAACCAAGCCAACTGCCCACAAGATGCAAGACGTTGAAGTGATGATGCGGAAGTAAGTCAACCAAGAGCAAGGACACTCCGGGAATGGCAGAGGCCCTATAAGGCCGATAACCCGATTGGAACCTCGCTCGCGGAACTCATCAAGGCCAGTGCCGACAATGTCGCCACCCAAACAGGCCGGACAGACGACGGTACTGACAAAAACGACCGCAGAAATCGCTAGAAACCTCTTGCAATGCAGGAGCCACCCACAGACGCCTTT
>NZ_JBFONT020000027.1:0-1200 GCF_040779325.2 Aestuariibius violaceus | reverse complement strand
TGTCTAGCCCCGTGTGTCTGGGCCACTGATCATTGGTTTCTCTAATAGGGTTTCAGGAACGGGTGGGCGCATGTTGAGTGCCTGATGCGGCCGGGTGTGATTGTACTGCCTGAGCCAGTGATTGATGACGATCTGAGCTTGCTTGGTCGTCGTGAACCACTCCGCATTGAGAACCTCTCGCCGTAATGTCCCATTGAACCGCTCGTTGTATCCGTTCTCCCAGGGCGATCCCGGGTAAATGCGGATCGGCTTGATGCCAACGCGCCGAAGCCAGCCCTGCATCGCCTCTGCTGCGAACTCGGGGCCGTTATCGGATCGGATATACTCTGGGGAACCGTGGCGCAGCAGGAGCGGATAGAGTGCTTCGAGAACATCGTCGGAACCCATCTTGGTGCGGACCACAACAGCCAAGGCCTGCCGCGTGAACTCATCGAGAACCGTCAGCATCTTGTAACTGCGCCCATTGCTGAGCTTGTCGTGGACGAAGTCGATGGCCCAGACATGGTTCGGATGCGTTGGCCTCAATCGGATGATCGAGCTGTCCTTGTGGTAGAGCCGCTTGCGCTTCTTGTGCCGCTGCGGAAGCTGTAACCCTTCCTCGCGCCAGAGCCGCTCGACTTTCTTGTGATTGACCTTCCAGCCTTCAACGTGAAGCAGCTCAGCGATTTTACGATAGCCATATCGCCCGTATTGCTTAGCCAGACTGATGATTGCCAACCGCAATGCATCATCGTCTCTGGGTGCCGGTCGATATTGCAGGGAGCTCCGCGCCAGGCCAATCACCCGGCACGTCCGCCGCTCAGACGTGGCAAGCTTCTGGCGTGTGTAAATGACAGCCTGACGGAGCTCCTCTGTGGTCAGGCCCTGGGCTTTAGGTGGTTTAGGCTTTCCCTGAGGATGAGCTTGTCCAGCTCGAGCTCCGCAACGATCTTCTTCAGCCGCGCGTTCTCCTTCTCAAGGCTCTTCATCTCTGACAGCTGCGCACGGCCCATCCCGCCAAACCGCCTCCGCCAGTTGTAATACGTCGCATCGCTGATCCCGACGCTCCGACACGCCGATGCCACATCATCACCAGCCGTCAGCTTCAGCTCAATCTCACGCAGCAGCTTCAGCACGTCTTCGTCTGAATGTCGCTTCCTCGCCATGCCCAATCCCCTCTCGCGGCAAATGTAATGGCCCAGTTCTAGGGGGGAAGGACAC
>NZ_JBFONT020000026.1:0-1232 GCF_040779325.2 Aestuariibius violaceus | reverse complement strand
CCTTCCCCCCTAGAACTGGGCCATTACATTTGCCGCGAGAGGGGATTGGGCATGGCGAGGAAGCGACATTCAGACGAAGACGTGCTGAAGCTGCTACGTGAGATCGAGTTGAAGCTGACAGCGGGCAATGACGTTGCATCGGCTTGTCGGAGCGTGGGGATCAGCGATGCGACATACTACAACTGGCGGAAGCGGTTTGGCGGAACGGGACGCGCGCAATTGTCGGAGATGAAGAGCCTGGAGAAAGAGAACGCCCGGCTGAAGAAGATCGTCGCGGAGCTTGAGCTGGACAAGCTCATTCTCAAAGAGAGCCTGAACTACCTAAAGCCGAGGGCCTGACCACATAGGAGCTTCGTCAGGCCGTCGTTCACACTCGCCAGAAGCTCGCCACGTCTGAGCGGCGGACGTGCCGGGTGATTGGCCTTGCGCGGAGCTCCCTGCAATATCAGCCAACACAGAGGGACGATGATGCGCTGCGGTTGGCTCTGATCCGGTTGGCGAAGCAGTATGGGCGATATGGCTATCGCAAGATCACCGAACTCCTTCGCGTCGAGGGCTGGGCGGTTAATCACAAGAAGGTTGAGCGGTTGTGGCGTGAGGAAGGGGTGCAGCTTCCGCAGTGCCACAAGAAACGCAAACGGCTCTACCACAAGGACAGCTCGATCGTCCGATTGAGGCCCACGCATCCGAGCCATGTCTGGGGCGAGCCATGGTGCGCCATTGGTTCAAGCACAATGGCGAGCGACTTCGTACACGACAAGCTCAGCAACGGTCGCAGCTACAAGATGCTGACGGTTCTGGATGAGTTCACGCGACAGGCGTTGGCGGTGACCGTCCGGACAAAGATGGGAGCCGACGATGTCTTGGAAGCGCTCTATCCGCTGCTCCTAAGGCACGGTTCGCCAGAGTACATCCGATCGGACAATGGACCCGAGTTCGCAGCCGAAGCGATGCAGGACTGGCTACGACGCGTTGGCATCAAGCCGATCCACATCTATCCAGGATCGCCCTGGGAGAACGGCTACAACGAGCGGTTCAACGGGACCCTGCGTCGAGAGGTCCTCAATGCCGAGTGGTTCTCGACGACAAAGCAAGCACAGGTCGTCATCGATCACTGGCTCAAACAGTACAATCACACGCGTCCTCATCAGGCGCTCAATATGCGCACACCGGTTCCACAAACTATATTAGAGAGAGCCCAAATCAGTGGCCCAGATACAGGGGGCTAGACA
>NZ_JBFONT020000025.1:0-2254 GCF_040779325.2 Aestuariibius violaceus | reverse complement strand
ATCGATCACTGGCTCAAACAGTACAATCACACGCGTCCTCATCAGGCGCTCAATATGCGCACACCGGTTCCACAAACTATATTAGAGAGAGCCCAAATCAGTGGCCCAGATACAGGGGGCTAGACACCAGTTGACGATGGACCTACCTTTATGCCAACATTGAATCGAATTCATTTCGGAGCTTGATATGACGACGAAGATCGGGATGGCTGAGCGCCTGCTGCGCGCGGCGGAGGAAGAGCTCGTGGCGAATGGCGGCCATCTGGAAATGCTGCCCGTCGCCAAGCGGGCTGGTGTCTCGGTTGGCAGCGGCTATCACCACTTCGGCTCCAAGGCCGGGCTGCTGGCGGCCGTTGCGGCGCGGTTCTACGGACCGCTGCAGGAGGTGACGCTGGGCGACGCGATCCCGCGCGACCTGCCTTGGGCTGCGCGCGAGCATCGCCGCCTCGCAGCCTTCGTGGCCTACCATCTGGAACGCCGGGCGCTGGCGGTCCTAATCTACGGGGGGCTGTCGAACGCCCCGGAGGTCCTCGACCTGGAGCGCGAGCACATGGCCGCAGTCGTGGAAGCCGGCGCGCGCAACCTCGAGCAGGGGAGCCGCGCGGGCGTCGTGCGCAGCACCGTCCCGCCCCGGATGCTGGCCGCCCTTCTAATGGGGGCTCAACGTCAAGCGATCAACACACTCATCGCGGGAGAGGGCGAGATCGACGCCAATGCCGTTGTCCGGGACATCTGGTCCTTCGTGGCGGCCGCTCTCGATCTCGGCCGCGCCGCCCACAATCACGTCACCAAAGGAGGAACATCCCATGTCGGATGACCTAAAGCAGCAGGAGGATCTCGGTCGAGACCTCGCAAAGAAATACAAGGCCCACGTCCCCGGCCCCGAGCGCAAGTCGCCCGAGATCGACGCCGACTGGGAGAAGGTCCAACGAGACGGCTACGTCATCATCAAGGACCTGCTCGACGCGGATGAGATCGCGCGCATCCGTTCCGAATGCACGCCGCTCCTCGACAAGAAGGGGCGCAACAGCTTCGAGGGGGCCGACACGCAGCGCGTCTACAACGTGCTCGCGAAGACCCGCGCCATAGATAAGCTGGCCACGCACCCCCGTATCCTGGGGTTGATGGACAAGTTCTTCCAGCCAGGCTTCCTCTTAAGCCAGGCGCAGGTCATCAACATTCTGCCCGGCGAGAAGGCGCAAATGCTACATGCCGACGACGGGTTCTACCAAATCCCCCGCCCGCGCCCGCCGCTTGGCGCCGCTACGGTCTGGGCCATCGACGACTTCACCGAGGAGAACGGCGCGACCGTCATCATACCCGGCAGCCATGAATGGGGTGCCGACCGCGCGCCCAAGCCGGAGGAGACCATCCCCGCCGTGATGAAGGCCGGCTCGGTGATCTTCTTCCTAGGCACGACTTGGCACGGGGGTGGGGCCAACCGCTCGGGCGCGGCGCGCTTCGCCGTCACCTGTCAGTATTGCGAGGCCTACATGCGCCAGCAGGAGAATTTCCTTCTGGAGCTCAACCGCGACACCGTCCGGGAGATGTCGCCCGAGCTGCGCGGCCTCGTCGGCTACTCCATCTACGGGCCCTTCATGGGCATGGTAGACGGCAAGCATCCGCTGCGCTTGCTCGAGACCGCGTGAGAGATGGGCCTCGCCGCCTTCGATGACACCCTCTGCACACCGCGGCCTCCCTGCCGTAGCGCGTGCTGCAACTGCCCTTATGCCAAAGGAATGACACCCATGGACGGAACCTGGAACATCGAGATGGAAAGCCCACTTGGCCGCAAGGAGGCCTCGCTCGACATCGCCATACAGGAAGACGCGTTTACCGGCATGATGCGTTCCGACGACCTCGGCGAGGCCGAGATGGAGAACGGCAGCGTCGACGGCAACGCCGTTTCCTGGACCGCAGACATTACCGAACCCATGCCCATCGCCCTAGAGTTCGACGGAACCGCGACAGGCGATACTATGTCGGGTGACGTCAAGATGGGCGCGTTCGGCGTGTTCCCCTTCACCGCGACGAAGGCCTAGCCACGAGCGAAATGGCCCTGCCAGTGTAACGGAGGGGCCGTTTCAAACGTATGCCTCAGGGGAACAGACCTTAGTGCAAAGTGCAGCGAACGACCGCTTTCCGCTGATTCTGTGGAAAAACAACGTGTTGCGCGTGCAGAAAGTGGTGCGCTGAACTGAGCGCGAGTGCCTTACTGGTCAGGCTTTGCGCGTTTGCTGCGGTGCGGGAAAGA
>NZ_JBFONT020000024.1:0-6818 GCF_040779325.2 Aestuariibius violaceus | reverse complement strand
CATCGATCACTGGCTCAAACAGTACAATCACACGCGTCCTCATCAGGCGCTCAATATGCGCACACCGGTTCCACAAACTATATTAGAGAGAGCCCAAATCAGTGGCCCAGATACAGGGGGCTAGACAGAGTTATTGGTAGTCTCGGCTACCCATTGACGTCGTTCAGCATGCAGGTAGTCGCGATGGGGCCATTAGCGGCCCGGCTTTTGGGCAAGATCTAGTGCAGGCGGTGCAGATATTCTCCGGCGCTGAACTGAAGCGCAATTACTTTCTTTGTGCAAATACCTCACAAATGTTGTCGAAAAAGATCGTTTGGCATCGTGCGTAAACCGCATCTATGCTTGAAGGTGAGGAGTCGTGAAATGCAACAACATACCACTATCTCTGTAACGCCCTCGACGGCGGCTCTAGGCGCGTGCATTACGGGTGTCGATCTATCGAAAGAGAATTCTTCGTCCGACATGGAAGTAGTGCGACAGGCGCTCCTAGATAATCTAGTAATTTTTTTCCCCGATCAGATCCTAACGCCCAGTCAGCACAGGGCGTTTGCCCGGAGGTTTGGGCCGTTAGATATACATCCTTACTCTGTTCCATTGCCTGATTATCCAGAGATTCTGGAGATTGTTAAAGAAAAAGGAGACGTTACCAACTTTGGCGGTGGATGGCACATCGACATGACTTACATGGAAACCTCACCACTCGCTACCATTCTGGTCGCTAAGGAGATTCCTGACAAAGGTGGCGATACCCTATTCGCCAACATGTATACAGCTTACGCTACTTTGTCGGATGGAATGAAAGAAATACTTGAGGGAATGGTATCCGTGCACGGCTCTGGATCAACATATGGCAGTGCGGGTAGAATGAACCAACACGTTCACTCGACAAAAGTGATCGTGACCGACGAAAAAGAACGCATTGCCGAACACCCAGTTGTCCGAACACATCCTGAGACGGGATTAAAATCACTTTTTGTCAATCGGGATCACACTTATAATATCATGGGCCTTCAGGATGATGAGAGTAAGGCAATCTTAGACTTCTTGTATGAACATAGCGCAAAACCTGAGTTCACATATCGCCATTCATGGACCAAAAACTCCGTCGTCATGTGGGACAATCGGTGTACGCAACACAACGCGCTGAATGATTACAGTGGCCAGAAGCGCGCCGTTCATCGTATCGTCGTTCGTGGCGACAAACCAAAGTGACACACATTCTGGTGTTTGCCTATCTGCTTTGGTTGTGAGCTTGCAAGGCCGACGAGAATTTCGTCTGCCAACCTATGATCATCAACTAATCCGTCAGCCGTCGCCTGCTCGCCGATGAGGTATATATGTCTTTTAAGTATACGGTTCGCTACAAGGGGTTCCGGTGCTCAAAAAATACAGAGGACCAATTGTCCCGCAGGGGCGAAGTAATAGCGAACATGGGCGCGGGCTCTCCTACAAAGATAGGCGACCCATATCCGGCGCCGAAGGAGGGAGGCGTCGAAGCAGAGCATTTGAGGGCCGAAGCCGACGACACAATTCTCTGGGAGAGCGATACGCTTTCGGAAGTATTGACCATCATAGTCAGTGTGCTCGAGGAAGAGGAGAAAGAGGCCTTTGATACCTCCGGGAGCCTAGTAGGGGCCATCTCAAAGATTGGAGGGTCCTCGGAAAGAAAAGTGGCGTAGGGACAGTTTTTGGCGCTGTCTGGGGCGCCGCTGAAACGGTTAAGGCAATCAGGCCCAACCCGGATAGATATAATGATCTAGGTGTCGTCGTTCTCACATTAACTTGGGACGATTGCGTCCGTTTGTTGCGGTCACAGCGACGGTAGTCACATTCCAATATTGCAAATATCAGAACTGTTCATTTGGAACCTGATGGCATCGGGCGATACATAGTCTACTTTCTTTTGACCGGACCAGGAGCCATAGATGCTGGCACCGACAACGTAAAGTCCACTTTTTTCCAGATGTCTTCCGAATCACTAACTCCTCCTAGATGGCGAGATCTTCAACTTGGTCATAAAGTCGCAAAGGATCGAGAATATACGCATTTCGTAAGACGAACGAAACATATACGCGGAGTTGAACCTCGATGGTCGCGTCAAAGCCCTTCAATTGAAGTCGCTGGCGGGAACGGCCGCGCACGTTTGAGCTACGACAAGGCGTGGAACGCTTTACATGAGTATCCAAACGACGATCTGACAGCTCGCGAGTGCCTTGGGCCCGCCGTTCTTGCTGAAAAACTTCGGAGCTTTCGCGCTCGAGGTACGGAGAGATCACGAGGCTACGAGTTCGAGACGGAGGCGACGCAATGCCTCTTCCTGCTGCAAGCAGACAATGCCGCCGCAATCTACCCGGAAAAACCTACCTTTTCATTTGGAGCACCGCAAGATCCGGACCAGGGATTGAAGCTGGAAGCGCTACTCAACTTTCCAAGGGACGCGTCGCATGTCGATATTCATCGACTTTCAGCTGAGGAAGACGGCTTTTTTGCTTACCAGCCGTGGCGCAACGAGTTAACGATATATCGCTACGGGCGAGGCGGTTGGCGAGCAGGAACTTCAAGACGTTACCCCGGTTTTTTACACACTGTTGAGAAGGTGCGGGTTGAAGACTTCGCAGGAAATCTCGAATGGCACCAAGTTGTTTCAGGACAGTTCTATGAAGAAGGCGTTGGATCCTTTCTGTTTTACAGGCGTGGTGACCATACGCCTAAGGGCCTCTTGAATCATGTAATTCTCGATGGCAATACGCCTAGAACTGTGTCTTCAATAGAGACGGAGCCCGACTGGGAACATATTTTCCCATTTGGTGAGAACTATGCGTTCTTTTCGCGCGATGGAGGTCGCGAAATACAGATAATTCGTATCTCTGATTTCGCGGTAATTGGCGGTGAGCTAGATGTCGGTCCTGGATATGCTTTCTTTAATCTGATCGCACCTAGAACATATGACCTGGGATTGATCGAAGCCGTCGAAACGTATTCCGGCGGGTTGGTGCCTGAGTTGCCATCTGACGGCCCGGATCAGAAATTCCCGTTTGCCTAAAGAGAGTGGGAGTGGATGTCTTGTGCTGTAGTGGTATACTTGTCTCACTAAGAGTCTGTCAGGTGGGAAGCGGTCGGTCTCGAATGTGCGGTGAACGATAGTGCGGTTGTTCGTTTGGCTGAATTGAGGAGGCACAAACGACTATCTTCACCAACTCCTTCGAGGAAAGACACTATGCAGATCCAGAACAACGACGACTTGTTCGCTTTTTGAGTGGCGCTGATCGAAGCACGGCAAGTGCCCGATGCCTGTTATGCCACAGACAAATCACTCTCGGACATGAACCCTTTCGACGCTGACCGCCTGTCTGACGTCAGCGCCAATACTTCAATTCTTCCAGGCTACACACCGATCCAATTCGCGCAGCCAGATCTTCGACGGTGCCATCGTGGATGAACTGGCTTGAAAGCGCGACCACCAGCCGGGCAGGCCCGTCCAGCATGTCCGGACAAGCGCCGCCCAACGTCAGTGTCACGTCTTTCCAGGTGCCCACCTTCGGTCACTGTGCAACGCCCCCATAGGCGGGGTCGACCTTCGCCCCAGGACCGCTACAGGCCGGAATGGGTCCGGTGGCCGCAAAGGACGCACCTGCGATGATCAGAAAGATCATCGCAAGCGCTGCGCGGGCATTCTTTCGACATCGCATCATGGTTGACCACCGGGTCACGGTGCCCCAGGGCTTTCCGTCATTCGTAGCGGTGCTGGAACGTAATGACGCTTCCGTCCGCCCGGGTCAGATTGCGCGCGTAGATTTCCAGCGGCCCCAGATCGTCGTCGACGAAGCCGTTCACGGTGACGGCCTCGCCAACATCGGCGGGCACCCAGTTTGGTCCGACATAGATGCGCACCCGGCCCGTTGCATCGGCAAGGCGAAACTCATCCTCGTCGGTGATCCGCTCGACGGTGCCCTGCACGGTCACCATGGTGCCCCGCTGGAGAGTGTTGATCGGCGTAACGGTCACGCTTGCATAGGCGGCGGTTGCAAACACGGCCACCAGGGCCACGGTGGCTGCAAAGGTCTTCATGAGATGGTTCCTTTCATGAGTGTCAGTCTTGTGGGGACGGGGACCTTGCGATCCCCGATTTGGTGAAACGGTCTAGTCGAGCGCAATGCCCACGAGGACGAGCAGGGCCAGGCCCGCGGCGACGAGAAGCATCCGTGACACCCGGATCTCGACCTGGTCCGACAGCCAGTTTCCCGTATCTTGCTGATCGGTTTGCTGTGGTTCGTTCATGATTGGCTCCTTTCATGGATCATCTATCAATCGGATAGGAGCCTTTTGCCGCCCCAGCCTGACGGCAGTCTGACGGGGTGTCAGATTTCCGCGGACGGGAACGACAGAATGAACTCGGCCCCGCCACCAGTCGCGGAACGCGCCTCGACACGCCCGCCCTGCGCGCGCTGGAGCCGATCGACGATGGCGAGCCCCAATCCGGCCCCTCCGGGCACCGCGCCCTCGCCGCGCCAGAACGGTCTGAAAAGATGGCACTCAGCCTCGGGCGGAAGGCCCGGCCCATGATCCCGCACGCGCAGCGTAGCTCCGGGGCCGACCGCTATCTCAACCGGACCGACGCCGCCGTGAAGAATGGCATTCTCGATAAGATTGGAGAGCGCCAGTTCCACACCCTCGGCATCGGACTGCGCCATGACGGGGTCGTCGGGCAGAGCGAGCGATAGCTCTATCCCCTTGGAATAGGCGAAAGGTGCAAGCGCAGCCGTGGTGCTTTCCGCGATATCACCAAGGTTGACCGCGACATGCTCTCCGACCGTCAGCACGTCCGCCCGTGACGAGGCAAGCACCTGCTGCACCGTCCGGGAAAGGGCAGAGAGATCCGCGCGCAGCCGGTCTGTCGTCTCGCCTGGCGGCAGCCCGTCGAGCCGTGCAACCAAAACGGCGACCGGTGTACGAAGGGCATGGGCCGCTTCTGCTGCGTGACGTTTTTCGGCGGCAAGCGCGGCTGTCAGCCGGTCGAGCGAGCGTTGGGTCGCATCGATCAGATCGGCGATCTCAGCCGGCACCTGGGCCGTCGGCGGCTGTGGCGCCGGTGCCCCGGGTCGAAGGTTGCGCGCCCATTCTGCTGCAGCCGCAATCGGGGCAAGGCCGCGGCGGATGAGAAAGATATTCGCCCCGATGAGGAGGAGCACCAGCGGCAAGATCGGAAGCCAGACATGTTCGTAGAACTCATCCACGAACGCGTGCCAAAGAAGACGTGCCGGATCGGACGCCATGACGAAGACCACCCGCAGACCATCTTGACGCTGCGCGAACTCTTGCCCGGCAACCACCAGATAACCGTCGGGTGTATCGAGACGCGTGAACCAGTCGTCCGCGAAAACATCGGTCGCCGACGGGGGGATCAGGCCGGGGTTCATTGCATCGACGACGGTTCCGCCACGATCCACGAGTGCGAAAGCATAGGCATCAGGGTGCATCGCATAGAGGACCCGGACCGCATTGTCGTCCGGCAGAACGTCGCCTTCAAGGGCATCTCGCAGCCGCTCGGTCTCGCGGGTGAACACCTCGCTTTCGAGCCCTCTGAGATCAGAGCCGTAGTAGATTCCGACCGCAAGGGAGTTCAGCAGAAAGACGACGACGGCAAGCAGCACCAGCCGCCGCGTCAGGACCTGCGCCAGCGATGGTGCGGCACGGCTCACCGGGTATCCTCTCTTGGCAACATCCAGCCAACGCCGCGCACGGTGACGATGGGTATTGGACAGCCAGCGGCCTCAAGTCCTCGACGCAGCCGCGAGACGGCGGCTTCGAGCGCATTTGGCCCAACGTCATCGTCGAAGCCATAGATCGCCTCCTCCAGAAAACGCCGGGGCGCGACCCGCCCGGAGGCTCGCATTAGTTGCTCCAGGACACCCAGTTCCCGGCGACCAAGCGGCACGGGCACTCCATTCACGCTCGCACTCCGCGCGGCGGTGTCGAACGCCAGCGCCCCGATCTGGAGCGTCGTGTCGGACCGGTCGCCCGGCCGACGAAGCACTGCGCGGCAGCGCGCGATCAGTTCGGGCATTTCGACCGGCTTCACGACATAGTCGTCTGCCCCGGTGTCCAGCCCTGCAAGACGGTCGGAGAGCTGGCCTCGCGCCGTCAGCACGATGACGGGCACCCGCCCCCCGTCGCGCAGCACTGGCAACAAGCGCAGTCCGTCGTCGTCCGGCAAGCCGAGATCGAGCAGGATAAGGGCGTAGTCCGTTAGCTCCGCCATCTCGCGCGCCTCTTCTGCGGTGCCAGCATGGTCAACGGCGAAGCCCGATCGGCGCAGGGCATCTCTGACCGCCTCGGCAAGCGGCGGGTGATCCTCGATTAGCAGGACACGCATCTTATGTTCTTCCTTCAGGTGTCCCACAGCAAAGGGACATGCAGGCTCCTCTTGCTGTTGTCCATGCGGAGGACCAATTGCACTCGCCGTTACGGCGGATGTATCGCACAGAAGTCTGACCGGAGCCTGACGAGACGGCATAGCCCAAAAACCTCCGAACAGATGTCTGCTCACCGCAGAAGGCATCCGCCTTTACTTCTTCTGGAGGACACAGCTCCCACGAAATGCACGACCCGTTTCAGCTGCCTGACACGATAAGGGCATGTTGTAGCTGAATGTCGGTCTGGGAAGGCGCGACGCAACCCACATACCACGATGAAAGGCGTCTGTGGGTGGCTCCTGCATTGCAAGAGGTTTCTAGCGATTTCTGCGGTCGTTTTTGTCAGTACCGTCGTCTGTCCGGCCTGTTTGGGTGGCGACATTGTCGGCACTGGCCTTGATGAGT
>NZ_JBFONT020000023.1:0-8340 GCF_040779325.2 Aestuariibius violaceus | reverse complement strand
AGCCGTCAGCTTCAGCTCAATCTCACGCAGCAGCTTCAGCACGTCTTCGTCTGAATGTCGCTTCCTCGCCATGCCCAATCCCCTCTCGCGGCAAATGTAATGGCCCAGTTCTAGGGGGGAAGGACACCTCGATGTCTCCCAAGCGGACTCTGTACGTGAGGTTTAGTTCATGAAACTGGTCTCCAGGAAACTCCACATCCCGTTAAACTTAGTGCTTTCCCAAAATCAATTGGCTTAGCACGTTAGCAGCAAGCCAGGGGCCAGGCTCTAGGCTGCATCCATAGTCGCTTTATGGCGTCTCCGCCAAAGCGCGAAACGATCTTTCGTGCAGGTGGCCATGAAATCGTGGCATTGGCCAATTTTGCGAATATGCGCAAACCGCGTCATGACCTACGGCCCTTTGCTGCCGTTGACCGCAGCTTGACAATGCTGCAGTCGCAGCCCGCTTTGCAGTCATTCGCTGCAAGTGCGAACTTCGCGCTTCGTCAAACTCACACATCGCGGGAAGAGTGAGCTATCAATGCGGTTGCTCCGATGACTGTTTTCAAGATCCAAAACCATCTTTCAACGGCAGGCCGCAGCTTTCCAGAGCTTCATAGCGCGCTCTGGCGCGGTTTGGTCATGCAACAGAAAACGTTCGATATGCTGGGCAGCATAAAGCCCATAGGCCAGTGAGGCAGCCTGCTCGGCGTCCAGGCCGCGCAGCTCGCCCTTCGGCTTCCCATTGTTCCAAAGAACTCTGATAGCCCCTCGCCATGCGTCGATACTCTTGGCCAGTCTGTCCCTGACAGACCCATCCAAACCATCCAATTCAAACGTCGCAGCAATCAACTGGCAGCCACCCGGTCGGTCCGGGCTTTGTGACCATGCGATCCATAACCGCATCATTTCTAAGAGCTGGTCTTTCCCCGATGGCATGGCAAAAACGGGACCAACCACTTCTTTGCGAAATTGCTTTTCTATCGTGTCGACAAGAGCAATCTGAAGCGCCTCCTTCGAGCCGAAATGCACATAGAGACCACTCTTTGACATACCAGTTGCGGACGCCAGCCCCCCGATCGTCAGTGTGCCGATCCCGTTCACGCTCGCCGCCTGAGCTGCCAATGTCAGAATACGGTCGCGGGTGCGCGCGGCTTTGTCGCTGTGTCTTTGATGTGCCTGTTTTGAAGTCTCAAACGCCCTGATCATGCGTCATGCCTGTGTCCATCCGCTTTTCCTTGCACGTTGTTGGGGTGTTCCGTTAAATAATACGACTGTTCTATTTTGGGATCAATATGCAGATTGCGATCGTTCTTTATCGAGGTTTCACCGCGCTCGACGTGCTAGGACCCTACGAGTTTCTAAAGTATCTGCCGAATGCCGAAATACGGTTTGTATCGCATGAGGTCGGTCCCGTCGCGACAGACCGTGGGGTGCTTGTCGTCGGTGCGACACATACATATGCGGAAACACCAAGACCGGATTTCGTGATGATCCCCGGCTCGGAAGCCAAAACAGCCGTCGCAGCAGCAGACAAAAGGCTGACCGAATGGCTTAGGGGCGTAGAGTGTCACGCAAGCTATATCACGTCTGTTTGTTCAGGCGCGATCGTTCTTGGCGCTGCCGGATTGCTGCGCGGCCTTCCGGCCACGACGCATTGGGCCGCAATGGACGCCCTTAAGGTATTCGGAGCTGACGTGCGTCCCGAAGAACGCGTCGTAAATGCGGGAAAAATCTGGACGGCGGCCGGCGTGACGGCAGGCATGGACTTGGCACTTGCTGTGATTGGCACAGTCGCAGGCGACAATACGGCGCAGAAAATCCAGCTTATGATCGAATATGACCCACAACCACCCTATGACATGGGACATATGGCGAAAGCCTCGCCGGACGTAGAGCACGACGCGCGAAAAGAAATTGCACGTCTTTCGCGGAACCCATCCACGGTGATAGCCGTCGCAAAACTGGGATGGCAGAAAATACTGCGCAAAGCGCGTGCGACGGCTTCTCGATAAGTACGCAGATTCCTGATCCATGTCCTACCGCCCGGCTTCCTCCGCATCCGCCGCATCCGGCGAGACAGGATCAAGAAGACCATGCACCTAATTCATCGGGCACCTGAACCAGAGCAGGTGGCTGGTGAAGGTGAGCAGGAGCAAGACCTGTTCCAGACATGCCTCGAATGCGATAACGCGATGCGCATCATCGAAACTTTCTTGCGCGACCAAATCTCAAAATCCCCCGCCACACCATGGGAGAACGCCGCATGATCCGACGCTGAACCCGACTCTGCCATCTAAAGCTCCGACCCGAACTTTGCGGCCCGCCCCTCTGGCCACGCAGCCCTGTGCACCGATTGCGCAAGCCTTAAGCGACCATCCCCATAGCACCGAAATCCGCCCGCACTTTACCCACTGTCAGGTTTATTGCCGCAGCAGTTCATGCTGACAGCAGCAGCAAACCTTAGACAAAGCGCCATTTCGATACGACGGCATCAATGCCTTCTTTTCGTTTTCTGATGCAGTTATCGCGTTACCAATGCATCGGAAACATCTACCATTCGTGCGATCAATCTGTCCCGTCTGGATTTTTGTAGAGGCTTCAGGCCCAAGACCTCAAGCAACCATAGTCCATCTGTTGCAAGGAGAATCAAAGCCGCGTCTGTGTCAGTTTCGATGCTTGACATGATGCGCGACAACATCTGCGAATACCTTGGCGCAAATTCTGCCAGAAGGTCCGGTTCGGAAAATGCCGCCGCAAAGATCGCTGCGTCTGGTCGTTCGTACATACCGCCGTTTTTCAACATTCCCGTGACATAGGCCTTTAGCGTGTGTTTGGCCTCTCCCCCAAGCGCCCTGAAGTCTTCTTCGACCGCTGCATCAAGACGATCGAAGGCTCGGGTCAGCATCGCGCGCACCAATTCCCGCTTCGTCTCAAAGCGGTATTGAAGACCACCTTTGCTGATCCCAGCCGATTTGGCGACATTGGCCAGCGTAAGGGCGCCGACGCCGCTTTGGCGGACGAGTTCCTCTGCTTTGTCCAGAACAGAATTTTCATCGATGGTCTGTTGACGTCCCAAGGCGCCCTCCTATCATTCCGTCCAGACGGATGGAAAAAACGGCGCATTGGTGCTGCGCTACTTTGGAGTATATGAAATGACAGCACTTGGACTGTCCAGCGTTACAATTGCATGGATCGCTCTTTTGACGGCGGGTCTCTTCGAGATTGGCTGGCCGGTGGGATTGAAGCTCTCACAAAACCCAGGTCAAGCCGTATTCGGCGTTGGGCTTGCCGTGGTTTGTATATTCATTTCCGGCTTTTTGCTTTGGTACTCGCAGCAGACGATCTCAATTGGTACCGCCTATGCGGTCTGGGGAGGTATCGGTGCAGCCGGCACGTTTATTGTCGGGGTCATGTTCTTTGGAGACGCAGTCACGCTGTTCCGTGTCCTTGGAGTTATCCTGATCGTTGGCGGCGTTATCTCACTGAAGCTGGGGAGCGTCAGCTAAGCCGTGAGGCATCATAAACGACCGAGGCGCGCCAAATGGTGCGGCTCGGAGTCCGGAGAATGCAGTGTCGGCGAAACTTCCATTGGCCGGGAGCCTAAACTCAGATAAGCGGCAGCATGACCCAAATTGGGCTCGAAGGCGTCATATAACAATCTCGATCGGGCTTGCAGGTCGCATGATGGAGTCGACGGTCTACAGTGTGGGGCAATCCCGGTCTTCGCTGCATTGCAAACGAATGGCCGTTTATTTTTAGGCTATTTATCGGAAGCTCCGCCCCAAGATAGACGCACCGTTTGGATAGCTCTTTCAGCGGCCCTAATCTTTCGAGAGCCAGTTCAAAAGCAATGCGTTCACTTCGTCAGGTTTTTCGAGCTGAACCCAGTGCCCGCCGTCGATTTCCTCATAGCGCCACACCGCGGTGACATGGCGTTCGCCCCGACGCATCTGGCCACGGGTCATCCACTCGTCCCCGGTGCTGTATATACCCATCGTTCTGACCGGCACCTTCTGACGGCGCCCCTCTCGCAGCCATCGCCACACGACGTCATGGGCGGGATTGGCTTTCTCCCAGATTGTCCAAAACGTCCGGTCCTGCCCAGGAGCGAGCCGTGCGCGAATGCGACTACGGTCTTGATGCGAGGCGAAGCGGAGCTCGAAGCGCCGTCCGCCATTCCGAAAATAGACCCAGCGGCTGAGGCCATCCATTCCATGCAGAAAGAGCCAGTGGTAGCGGATCAGATTGCCGCGCAAGATGTCGCGCAGGATCTCGATCGAAGGCCCAACGGACAAAGCACAGTAGCTCAGAAGGCGATGGCCGTATTGGGCCGCAAATTCCCAGCAGACTGTCGCTCCGTAGTCATGGGCGACAAGGTGTGCCTGCTCAATGCCGAGCGCGTCCATTAAGCCCGCGACGTCGGCGCTGACCTCAGGGATCCGGTAGCGGCTACGGTCCTTCGGGATGGAGCTTTCGCCATGGCCGATCCAATCAACCGCTATCGCACGGTAGCCCGACGCTCTGAGAGCACGCAGCTGGTGGCGCCAGATAGTGCGCTCGTCCGGCCAGCCATGCATAAGCAGCACAACAGGCCCATGACCGCCCATATCGGTCACAGCATAGGTCTCTCCGCGGATCGGAAAAAAACTCGTATGCGGAAGCGCGGTGGCCAGTTCCGGAGGTGTCCCGCCGGTCGCGCCCTGCTTGTCATCGCCTGCCTTGTACATTTTCCGCCCCCGAACAATCTGACAGACTATCAGGTTTCATGATGATGGACCTTCGTCAAGTCTTATGTGATGTAGTGTCAGGTTTTTCGGAGTGGTCGAATGGCGAAAACGAACGTGCGAACTCCCCAGCAGTCGCGCTCACAAAAGCGAGTCGACGAAATCCTTGCAGCCGCTCACCGTCTGATCGCACGAGACGGCATCTCAGCCACCACTATGAAGGCAATCGCCACGGACGCCGGTGTCTCAATGGCGTCAATTTACCAGTATTTCCGGGACCAAGACGCCATTGTCGCCGAACTCTGTCGCATGGCCTTAACGGAGACTGGCCGCCTAATGGAGGGCAGGCTCACCCCGCCCCCGTCGACACTGCCCGAAATGCTGGAAATCTGCGTGGCCCTGCTACACGACCACTACCGGCTCTTGCGGGATGAACCGGTCTTTCGAGCGGTCTGGCTCGACCGAGCCAGACATCCAGCGCTACGCGAACTAGGTGAGGAAGACGAATTGCGCAGCCTTAGTCTGCTGCTTCGCCAAGCTGAGGGCCTCGTCGGTGTCCACCGATGGCCGAAAGTTCGAACGTCGCTCCGGATACTTTTCGAGATGAGCCTGCGCGGAGTGGAGGTCGCCGTGCAGGCAAGCGATGGCGATACGGAAGAGCTTCTCAATGAAGTCGAGGAAGTCGTCCGAGCAACTTGGACGGCGCGGGTGGAATAGCGGGTCGATAATCCTCTGCAGCGGTTGTTGCCGTTCCCACAAAGTGCGCGCTTGCAACACGTCGCCGTGCGAAAGGTGATCCGTTCCAACAAGGTCGCTTTGCGCTTTGGAACGG
This sequence comes from Aestuariibius violaceus, assembly GCF_040779325.2. Classification (NCBI taxonomy): domain Bacteria; kingdom Pseudomonadati; phylum Pseudomonadota; class Alphaproteobacteria; order Rhodobacterales; family Paracoccaceae; genus Aestuariibius; species Aestuariibius violaceus. The sequence continues at coordinate 2,802 of NZ_JBFONT020000023.1, read as the reverse complement.
AGGAGATGGTGGGCCTAGATCCAATTGAAACATCCCAAAAGGTCATTCGTTCACGCTGCAGCATCGGTCAAGTTGGGCTCGTCGTCGCCGTTAGACCGGTCGTAGCGTATCCCGGGTTCTGCGGTACCGATCCGCCAGGGACGGCCCCAAGCGGACACCCAGCAGGCGTTCTTGATGCTGCAGTCGCAGCCCGCTTTGCGGTCATTCGCCGCATAAGCAACATCAGGGCAAGATCAAACTCACGCTCTGCGGACGGATCTGACATACTCCTTTTCCCTTTGAACGACCGCTACAGATACGTGAAGAAGAGTTCCAAATCAGCCATCAACGGTTGTGTTGCGAATTTTTTCCCACTATCTGCACATCATCTGTAATGGAGATTTCATGTCCTGGTAAGGAAGGGAGGCAGCGCGCCTCCCGGAGCACATGCAACACCTGAAATATTGCCGTCGCTTTGTAGCTGACGGACAATCCTGATGTGCTCACTCGTTTCCTACCATCAGTGCCCAAACATGATTTGGGCCAGAGACATGAAGGTGAACACCCTATGACAAGGGATTACCCGGACTTCCTTCCGCGTCGCGCGCGCGACGCCGGTTTACACGCCAATCTCAGCCCTCTTCAGGCCTTGGGATGGCACCCTTTTTTCGCGCAACAGATCAGTGTGGACGATTTGACCGCGACACCTCCCGTTCGCGTTGTGGAAGTGCATCGCAGTGGGCTGCACGCCCTTGGAGACAACATTGATACTGTACTTCCTCCCAGAACGGATGTGACCGTCGGGGACTGGCTGATGCTGGATGCTTCGCACCCGCGATCCAGTCGCCTTCTTGAGCGTACAAGCGTCATCAAGCGGCGCGCGCCCGGCACGGACCGGCAGGAACAACTGATCGCAGCGAACATTGATACAGCCTTTATCGTCACCTCCTGCAATCAGGACTTCAAGGTGGCGCGGCTGGAACGCTATGCCGCGCTGGCGTTCGAGGCACGGATCACGCCCGTCATCGTCCTCACGAAAACCGACCTCGTGGTGGATCCTCAAGACTACATCGACGCGGCCCGCGCGGTGTCGGACATGATCGACGTCGTCGCACTTGACGCGCGCGGTTCTGCCCCGAAGACGGACCTTGCGACCTGGTGCAAGCCCGGCAAGACGGTGGCGTTCCTCGGCTCGTCCGGTGTTGGGAAATCAACGCTGGCCAATGCGTTGCTCGACAGCCAATCCATCGAGACCCAGACCATTCGCGAGGACGACGCGAAGGGGCGGCATACGACGACGCGGCGTGAGCTTCATGCGATGCCCAATGGCTGTCTGATCCTGGACACGCCGGGCATGCGGGAATTGCAGCTCACCGATGCGGCGGAAGGGATCAATGACCTTTTTACTGATATTCAGGAGTTGGCCTCGCGCTGTCGATTCAACGATTGTCGGCACGAAACCGAGCCGGGATGCGTTGTTCTGGAGGCTGTTGATGAGGGTATTCTCGATGACCATCGGCTTGGCAGATGGCGCAAGCTCATGGCGGAGGACGCGTTCAACTCGGCGAGCCTTGCGGAACGCAGGTCGCGCGACAAGGCGTTCGGAAAAATGGTGCGCGGCGTCAAGAAAACCAAAGATGTCAGGAGGTAAGACGATGACGCAGTCGAAAGCGGGGCAAATCGTATGGCACGACCTTTTCACATCGGACAGGGCGTGCTCGATGGCCTTCTACCAGCACGTCGCCAACTGGACCTATGAAGTCGAGCGGGCGACGGATTTTGCCTGGGGTGGCGGCGAGAAGGATTTTGTCCTCGCCCTTTCCGGGGACGAAGCGGGTGCGGGGTTGGCCGAGACGCCTGCCGAGCAGGAAAATGGCTGGATCGCTTACATCGAGGTTCCCGACGTGGAAGCGGCGGTCAAGCGCGTCGCCACGCTAGGAGGCAAGATCGTTCGGGAGCCATTCGAGGTGCCGGGTGTCGGTCGCAATGCACTTGTCCGCGATCCGCTCGGTGCTCTGGTCGGGATTTCGCTGTGCCGGCACAGCTTCCCTGTTCCGCGTCGGCAGTTCGGCCCTGACGTGTACGTCGACAACGGGACTGACTTCCCGCTGGCGTTCTATGCAGAGCTTTTCGGATGGCAGGTCTCTTCCGAGCAGGACACGGTTTGTCTCGCACTCCTCGGGCCTGGGGGCGATCTTGTTGCACGCCAACATGCCGCGACCTGGCCAACCGGTTCAAATGCAGCTTGGGTCCCGTGCATCAAGGTTGCTTCAGTCTCCGATGCCTGCCGTGCTGCTGAAGCCAAAGGGGCGCGTCCGGCTCCTGTGGATGTGAAGGGAACTGTTCAAGCCCATAACCCCATCCTGTGTGATCCAGACGGTGCGCCGTTTGCTCTTGGCATCGAACAGACGACTTTCTAACAGGTCGCCAATTCTTCACAGGAACTGCAGAGCGGATATTTGTTCGTTCTGCAGCAGGCGTCACTCAGGGCTCAGAGCTTCCATCGGAGCAACCGCAGCATCTTGCTGACAGGCACGCCAGCTCAGATGAGGACGGCCCAAACCGGTCACTCGATGTACCTTCACGATGCTGCGGTCGCGGTCCGCTTATCGGTCATTCGCCGCGACCGCAAAATCTGGCGCTGTCCGAACTCACAGATCGCGGACAAATCTGCCTAAGGTTTCCCAGAGGGCAATGTCTGCTTCTCTAATTGGGCATTTGGGTCAAGCTCGTTTTTCTTGTTGCTTAGGATCGTTGTCGCTCATCCGGGTCACGCTTCTCTTCGCAGTCTGTTTGATGCCGCGTAGGACATCGCTGCACGCA
>NZ_JBFONT020000022.1:0-12988 GCF_040779325.2 Aestuariibius violaceus | reverse complement strand
GTCTCAAAGAATGCCAGCAGCTTCGCTCGCTTGATGGCCTTGTTAAAGATAACTCGGCCGTTCTCCGAAATGCCGTGCACTTGAAAAACATCCTTGGCCAGATCAAGGCCGACGGCCTTTACTGTCACTGGGTGGCTCCTTTCCTAGCAGTCTTTGACAACTGCACTTTGGCACATTCGATGCCGGTGGAGCAGGAGCCACCCACCTCATCCGGTTTGAGCCGCCATTGTTGGCGAAGTCTCTCTAGTTTCCGCTTGATGCTGCGGTGCCTTCGAGGTCCGGGTTGAGCCCGAAGTGACTGATGCTGCGATGTTTCAGTTGGCGTTGTTGTCGATCTCGAGGATCAGCTTCCATCCGCCTTCCGGCTGGCGTGCGTAACCAAGCACCAGCCGTCCCGATGGCGACCGTGCCACGCCACCGTCCTTGGGGGTCATCGTAGTACTGAACGTGCCTGTTACGAAGGCAGTGTTCCCAAGATCGACGACGGACAGTCGGCAGGTGAGACCGCTCGACCTGCCGGATGATCTCGAGCTTCTCGGATGCGGGATATCTCATGTGTCGTCGTCCCCATCCCCGAGCATGCTTTTCTTTTGAGCAGCCTGTTCTCGAGCGTGAGATCGCCCACCGCCTCTTTAAGGGCCGCTGCCTCGTGTCGCAGCTCTTTGACCTCGGGGCTCGTCGCTTGCCGCGCCGTGTCGCCCGCCAGCCGCTTCTTGCCGGCCTCGAGGAACTCCTTCGACCAGCTGTAGTAGAGGCTGGTGGCGATGCCTTCGCGTCGGCAGAGCTCGGCGATACTGTCCTCGCCGCAGAGGCCCTCCAGCACGATCCGGATCTTCTCCTCGGCCGAATGATGCTTCCGAGTTCGCCGCCAGATGTCCTTCATCACTTTCTCGGCGGGCTCTTTCCGTCTTCTAGGTTTCTGTCTCATCTCCACTCCTTGGCGGTTACGATGAGCCAGAAACCCTCCGCTACTAAATCAAATCAGATGTCCCAAAGGCGCTGACGGGGGACAGATCTCCCGGGGATCGACGCCCTGCCGCTTCGCCTGCTGCCATTCGGCCAGCGTGAAATTGAACGGGTTCTTGCCGCCATGGGTCTGCAGGCCTTGCGGCAGATCCCAGCCATGCTCCAGATAGAGCTCTTTCGCCAGATCCCGCAGCCTCGTCTTGTAGAAGGGCAGGTTGATGGCTTTCAAACTGTCCGCATTAATCCGCGACCAGACCACATGGGCGTGGCGGCGGCCCTCCTTCTCATGAAAGATCAAGGCGCGCGGCTGATCCTGCAAACCAAGCCGCTGGCCGGCGTCGTCGGCCGCTTTCCGGAACGCCTCTTCAGAGACCTCCGCCTCCAGCGGCGGGTTCAGGCTGAGCGAGAACAGGAACTGCGAACAGCGTGTGTCCTTGGAGATCGCATGGGCCTCCCGAAAGGCGCCTTCCAGATCGCGGGCCACGAAACCTCTGAGCTCCGTCACCTGCACATGATCGCTGTCCTGGTCGTTGAGCAGATGCGCCGCCAGACGCACCGCTCCGGAGCGTTGAGAACCTTTGAGGATCATGGCGCATCCTCCGGGCCGAAGAGATCCGGGTACGCTGCGCGGGCCGCGTCGACCCCAAGTCCCTGCATCAGCACCACGCGCAGGGCCGCGATCTCGGCACAGGCGGCTCTCAGATCCGCTTCCAGATCCTCATCGACCGGCAGCGCCCCGATCCGGGCGGCAGCCGCCAGATCGGACAGGCTTTCCGACAGTCCGCTTTCTCCCAGCTTCGCCAGCACCCGCGCACAGGCCGTCCGGTCTAGAGATCCGGCCCGCGCTTCCGCCTGCGATAGGTGGGCGCGTCTTCGGCAAAGAGCAGCAACTTAATGTAAGCCCCGAGAGGCATTGCTCCCGCGGTAACCTCCAGCCGCGCCCGCTCGTCTTCGCTCAGCCGCAGGGAAAAGGACGGGCGACGCTTCTTGGCCACCGCGCTCATGGCCGCGGCCCCCGCAATTCATCCGAAAAGGGCTTAAGCTGCTCATTCCAATCAGATAATTCGGAGAAGAGAGCGTTCGAAGTCGTGCTCTCCAGGCGCGCCATCCCCCTTTTGTCTAACGTCAGATGACTTTCATCGTTGCGTCATAAACTGGCCCAGTTCCCATTCTTGACCCATTAGGTTTGTTTTACTTGATCCCGTTTCCCAGCCAGGAAATCAGGGGCGACTTGGATATCAGACGGTGAAGAAGCTTGCTCCTGCAAATCTGCCAAGTGGCGAACGAGGGAGGGGGTGAGGCAACCCAATTTGACAGGGGTGATGCGGCCCGCAGGCGTAGCCGAGGACACAGCCCTGTCTAGTTCGGTTGCCCGACGGGGAAGGCCGCGCCCTTACCCTTCTCTGGAGTGGCTTTCCGAGCAGGTTGGAAACGAGATATTGTAGGTAGCTCTCCGAAAAAGATGTGGCTTATTTCTTTGAAAGGTTTGACCTTGATGGAGGTTAATCTCACTGGTTCGCTTCCTCCAACGAGCGGGAGGTTTGGTGATGATGGGACCAAGGCAGGAAGCACAAGCGGCGCTGTTTTACGAGTTCTCGCTGGACGATCACGTTCCTCAGGATCGCCTTCTGCGCTCGATAGACCGCTTCGTTGATCTGAGCAGCATCCGCTCCCATCTGATGGACTTCTACATCCACACTGGCCGCCCCTCGTTCGATCCCGAATTGCTGATCCGAATGCTGCTGATTGGGTATTGCTTTGGCATCCCATCCGAGCTGCGGCTGTGCGGAGATGTACATTTGAACTTGGCGTATCGCTGGTTCTGCCGCCTCGATCTGAACGACCAGATCCCCGACCATTCGACCTTTTCCAAGAACCGCCATGGCCGTTTCCGCGAGAGCCGACTGCTGTGTCATCCGTTTGAAACAACTGTCGCTCGTTGCATCGAAGAGGGCCTCGTGAGTGGCCAGCGCATGGCCGTCGATGCCAGCTTGATCGAAGCTGATGCCAACAAACAGATCTCGGCAGCTAAGGAGGAATAGGACACCAGCCGCATTGATGTTGATGCCGCACCCCACGCTGTGTGCGAGTATCTCGCCGCCTTGGATGAAGCGGCATTTGGGGCCGACAGCGAGGTGCAGCCGAAGCTCACGTCCTTTTCTGATCCCGCGAGCCAATGGACTGCGGCCCGATGCTGGACTGGCTGGTGAAGCGCAAGATCGCGCCGCATATCCCGGTGATCAACAAAGCTGGCCGCACAGATGGTACTTGGTCTCGTGCCGACTTCGAGTGGGATGCCGAGAACAACCGTCACATCTGTCCCAAAGGCGAAGCGCTCAAACAGTTCCGCCGGAACTACTCAGATCCAAGTCAGGGGCCAACGGGCAAAGGCGTGGCCAAGTACCAAGCTCTCAAACATACCTACGAGGCATGCCCATCCAAACCCAAATGCTGCCCGAATGCGGACCCACGCAAAACCACCCGAGAAGAGCATGAAGACGCATGAGATATCGCCCACGAAATCAGACAGACACCGCAGGACAAAGTCTTAGCCAAGCTCCGCAAGAAGGTGGAAATGATCCTTGCCCACTTCAAAGTCATCCTCGGCTTCGGACGGCTGCGACTACGGGGCCTATGCGGTGCAAATGACGTATTCCTCCGCACACCAGCAAGATTGTGCTTTCCACAAGAAGCGGCGGCGAAATGTCTTTCGCTGCGGGTGCGAAACGAGCGGTCCGGACCGACTGTCCATTTTGTATGGCCAAGCAGGAGTCGCACCGCGCAGATTTTCCCGTCTTCTTGTAGATCTGGGTAACTGTAATCCGCCGCATCAAATGCGTCTCATAGGCATTCGCTTCTAGACCAATCGACGTCACCTATTTGTGGACGATCCTCGCAGACTGGTGTGTCGAGATGTGCAGTCCCTCGTAGAACCGGCTAGGTCAGGTTGGATCTTCATCCATTTCTCGACCGATCCGCAAATGCATTCCGAGCTCCCAAACCGAACTGGCCTTTGTATCCTGTTCTTCAGAACGAATGCACGTACTTTGATATGTCGGGCAAAGCATCAATTCATGTACCAGTCAGTTTGATCATGTGTCAGACCGCGGCCGTCAGGATTGTGCGCGCTAGGGCCGCGTCGAACGGCGTTGGGTTTCCACCAGCGCTCGGGTCGCGCAGCGCGGCTTCGATCACAGGTTCAAGTTCGTTCACGGCGACACCCATCGCGGACAGTGTCATCGGCATGCCGATCCGAGCGTTTAGGGTTTCGATCTCGGTCACAAAGCCATCGAAGCCGTTTTCTATCCCAGTATAAGCCGCGGCTCGCGCGATCGGAGCCTCAACCGCCACGCGGTTGGCACGCAACGCGTAGGGTAGGAGCACTGCATTGAGTGTTCCATGGTGCGCCTTGAAGCGGGCACCAAGCGGGTGCGCCAGTGCGTGCACGGCGCCAAGCCCTTTCTGAAATGCAACAGCGCCCATCATCGCAGCCGCCATCATATCGGCGCGCGCCAGGATGTCAGATCCGTTCTCGACCGCGCGGGGCAGTGCGTCAAAGATCAGTCTGATCCCTTCTAGCGCAATGCCGTGGCTCATCGGGTGGAAACCGGGCGCACAATAGGCTTCGACGCAATGGGCCAACGCGTCCATGCCCGTTCCGGCCGTCAGATGCGGCGGTAGGCCAAGAGTAAGCTCGGGGTCACAGATTACCTGCGCGGGCAGGATGCGTGGATGAAAGATTATCTTTTTCTCACGCTGAGCCGCATTCGTCAGCACGCCTGCGCGCCCCACTTCGGAGCCCGTGCCGGCGGTGGTTGGAACGGCGACAATCGGAGCGATGGCGTCGGCGTCGGCTCGGGTCCACCAGTCGCCGATATCCTCGAAGTCCCAGACAGGCCGAGTCTGGTCAGCCATGAAGGCAACCAGCTTGCCGAGATCGAGCGCCGAGCCGCCGCCAAATGCCACAACCCCATCATGGTTGCCGTCACGGAACGCGGCGATGCCTTCGGCGAGGTCCGCCTCATCGGGGTCACCATCGACGCCGGAGAACACGGCGCGACCAAGGCCTGCCGCGTCCAGCACGTCAAGTGCCTGGGCTGTGATCAACGCGTCGGCAAGCCCCAGGTCGGTGACCAGAAGAGGCCGCGCTATCCCTGCGGCGGTGCAGGCCTCTGCAAGCTCGGCGATCCGGCCGGCGCCGAAGCGAATTGTTGTCGGATAGGACCAGGTGGCCGAAGGGCTTGTCATGGCGAAGCTTTCCGCAGGTGATACGAGCGCGGACGGGTCACGCTTTCGAAGCCGAAGCGCGACAGGGTCGCCCCGCGCCCCGACAGCTTGCAGCCCGTCCAGCACAGGGCGGGATCGAGGTAATCGGCGCGATTCAGGAAGACGGTACCCGTCTCGATCCGGCGTCCCAAGGCCAAGGCGCGCTCGGCATCACCGGTCCAGAGCGACGCTGTCAGGCCGAAGGGGCTGTCGTTCATCAGGCGCACGGCCTCCTCGTCGTTGTCGACCGGCATGATCCCGACGACAGGTCCGAACGTCTCCTCTCGCATCACGTCCATGTCGTGGGTGACATCGATCAGCACCTGCGGCGCGACATAGGTGCCGCCGTCATCGGCGGGGAACTTCGCAGGATCGACCAGCGCCCGGGCGCCAGCGGCGGTCGCCTTTGTCACATGACGGCGCACGACGTCGGCAAACCTGCGCGCGGCCATCGGCCCGAGGGTCGTCTCGGGATCGAGCGGGTTGCCTAGCCGCAGCTTTTCCGTCCAGGCCACCGCCGCTTCGACAAAGGCCTCGTAGTGGTTGCGATGGACGTAGATGCGCTCGATCCCGCAGCAGCACTGGCCGGCGTTGAAGGTGGCGCCGTCCATCACGCCCTCGACCGCGGCGTCGAGATCGGCGTCCTCCATGACATAGGCCGGATCCTTGCCGCCAAGCTCCAGCCCCACCGCCGCAAAGCTGCCCGCGGCGGCGCGTTCCACGGCCCGCCCTCCGACGACAGAGCCGGTGAAGCCGATGCTGTCGAAGGCGCGCTCGGCCATCAGCGTTTCGGCCACAGGGTGTTCGATCATGATGTTCTGAAACACGTCGTCCGGCGCCCCGGCGGCGTGGAGTGCCTCGGCCAGCCGTTCACCCGTGAGCATGGTTTGCTCGGCATGCTTAAGCACCACGGTGTTCCCGGCGATAAGGGCGGGAAAAACGCCATTGATCGCTGTCAGATAGGGGTAGTTCCAGGGTGCGATCACCAGCACGACGCCGACGGGAGCGCGTTCGATACGGCGCATGAAGGCGGGGCTGTCCTCGATCTCTAGCGGTGCGAGCGCGTCAGCCGCGTTCTCCGCCATCCACCCCGCACGCTCGGCAATCCCGCCGATCTCGCCGCCGTAGCGGACGGGGCGGCCCATTTGCCAGGCAAGTTCGGTAACCAATGTGTCGTTCATGGCGCGCAGCAGTTCTACGGCGCCGGTGATGACCGCAATGCGCTCCGCCAACGGCAGGGCCGCCCAAGCAGGCTGCGCAGCACGGGCGCGCGCAGCTGCGGCGCGGGCAGCCTCCAGCGGCATGGCCTCGCGCTCAGCATAGATTGAACCGTCAATGGGTGAGACAATGCGGAAGATCATGCTGTCACGCCCTCTCGAAACCGCGCATCACGTCCCAGTCGGTGACGGCGCGGTCGGCGGCCTCAACCTCCCAGCGTGCGGCATGCACATAATGGTCGATCACGTCGTCCCCCATCGCCTCCCGCAGCATTTTCGAGCTGTCGAGCGCATCGGCGGCCGCGCGCAATGTCGGCGGGATCTTTCGGGCTCCGTCGGCCTGATACACGTCACCGTGCATCTCCGCCTCCAGGTCCAGCCCTCGCTCGATCCCGTCCAGCCCGGCCGCGATCTGGGCCGCCAGCGCCAGGTAGGGATTGAGATCCGCTCCGCCGATCCGGCACTCGACCCGCACCGCCTTCGTGGCAGGGGCGCAGACGCGGAAGCCCGCGGTCCGGTTGTCGGTCGACCAAACGGCACGTGTCGGTGCAAACAGGCCTTCGCAGAAGCGTTTGTAGCTATTCACATAGGGCGCCAGAAAGGTTGTTGTTGCTTCCGCGTGCTGAAGCAGGCCGGCGAGATAGGCGCGCATGATCGCTGACATCCCGTTCTCGGCACCGGGATCGAAGAAGGCCGGCGCGCCGTCCTTCAACAGTGACTGGTGGATATGGGAGGAGGAGCCGGCGCGGCCGTCGGCGTACTTCGCCATGAAGGTGATGGCGCGGCCATGCTCATGCGCGATTTCCTTGCAGGCCGTCTTAATGATCGCATGCATGTCAGCGGTATCGAGCGCGTCGGAATACCGGATATTGATCTCTTCCTGTCCCGCCTCGGCTTCCCCCTTCGTGTTCTCGACTGGCACCCCCGCGCCGTAGAGGCCATTTCGGATCGCGCGCATCACAGTCTCCTCCTTGGAGGTGAGTTGGATGGCGTAGTCGGCGTTGTAGCGGCCGAGCGGTTGGAGGTCGGCGTAGCGCCCGTCGCGCAGCGCGTCGAAACCATGCTCGAACAGGAAGAACTCAAGCTCAGTCGCCATCATCGGCTCAAAGCCCATCGCGCGGGCTCGGCCGATCTGGCGCTTCAACACGCTGCGCGGCGCGTGCGCCACGTCGTCGTGGCGGTGGTGGTCAAGGACATCGCACATCACCATTGCGGTGCCCGGCAACCAAGGCACCCTGCGCAGCGTTGCCAGATCGGGCTTATGGACATAGTCGCCATAGCCCTTCTCCCAGCTTGTAGCCGCGAAACCAGGTACCGTGAACATCTCCAAATCGGTCGCAAGCAGGTAGTCGCAACCGTGGGTTTCCTCGTGCGCGCTTTCGATGAAATGAGCGGCGTGGAACCGCTTTCCCATCAAGCGGCCCTGCATGTCGACGATGCAGGTCAGCACGGTGTCGATTGCGCCAGCGGCGACCTCGTCGCGTAACTGGTCGAGGGTGAGATTGGCGGGCATGGCGGTCTTCCATTTCTGCCCGGGCCGCCGCAGCGCGCAGCGGCCCAGTCGTTTCAGCGATAGGGGTAACCCGCGGCCTCCTGAGCGGCGGCGTATTGCTTGAAGATCTCTACAACGCGGCCCGCCCGCTCTGACGACGCGGCGATCTCGTCCCAGAACTCAGACGCATCAGAAACAACCGTTGCCCATTCCTCGGCTGGGATCGAGGTCAGTTCCATCTTCTCGCCGGTTGTGCGCAACAGAGCCTCGCCGCCCCAGTACCACACCGCGCGGTAATAGTGCGACTGGTCGATGGTCGAGCGGTAAAGTTGCTGCAAATGCGGCGGCACCGCGTTCCAGCTTTCCGTGTTGGCGAAGTAGGAGCCGAACCACGCGCCGGTGACAGAGTTTGTCAGCGCATAGCTGCAGACATCCGCCCAGCCGACTTCGTACGCTTCCGTAAAGCCGCACCAGGCCACACCGTCAAGTTCGCCGGTTCGCATCGCCACCTCGACGTCGTCCCACGGCACTGTGACAGGGATCAAACCGTAGCGGCTGAGGAAGCGTCCCGCGGTCGGCACGCCGAACACACGCAGGCCCCGCATGTCGTCAAGCGACCGGATCGGCTTGTCCACCGTGAAGACGTGGAGCGGATCCCACGCACCTGAGGACAGCCAGGTGACATTTTCCACCTCGGAATAGGCCTCGTTCCAGATATCGCCCAGGCCCCAATAGGTGAACATCGAGGCCACATCGAGCGAGTAGCGGGTCGCAAATGGGAAGTATCCGCCGAAGACCGAGATATCGACGGGCGACGCCATCGTCGCCTCATCCGACTGCACAGCATCCAGGGTGCCGTTCTGCATCGCCCGGAACAGCTCACCCGTCGGCACCAGCTGGTCCGCGTAGTAAAGCTCGATCTCCATCTCGCCGTTGGCTGCGGCGTTGAACGCGTCGACCTGTGGCTTGATCACATGCGCCCCGAGCGGCGCGCCCGAATACGTCTGCAGCCGCCATCGGATCGGCGCCTGCGCCTTGACGACGGCGGGCGCAGCCAGCACGCCGGTCGCCGCCGCTGCGGTGCCGAGGCCCGCCTTTTTCATGAAGTCTCGGCGCGACGAGAGGATCCTCTCCGACGGCGAGAGGGTTTTGTTTGGATCAGGCATGCATGTTCTCCTCTGTTGGAACTTGGGTGCCTCTAACGGGCATTCTGCTCGTGCCTCACCTCACATTCAGCGTCTCTGGCAGCCACATTGCGATTTGCGGGAACGTCATCACCAGGGCGATTGTCGCCGCCATCATCAGCACGAACGGCCAGATGGAGCGGTAGATATCGATCAAACTGATCTCGGGCGGGGCGAGCGACCGCATCAGGAACAGGTTATAGCCAAACGGCGGCGTGATGTACGCGATCTGACATGTCATCGTGTAAAGGATCCCGAACCAGATAAGCTGGTTGTCGAACCCGAGATCGAGCGTTGCCACCAGCGGCACATAGAGCGGGGCCACGATGACCAGCATCGCTGTGTCATCGAGAAACATCCCCATCAGGATGAAACTGACCTGCATCATGATGATGACCTGCCAGGGTCCGAGGTCCCATCGCGTGATGAAAAGGCTTTCGATGGCGCGTACTGCGCCAAGCCCGTCAAAAACGGCGCCGAACGCCAGTGCAGCCAGGATGAGCCACAGGAACATGCAGGATATGGCAAGCGTCTTCGAGGCCGTGTCGTGCAGCACGCGCGCGTTGAGTCTGCCCTTCAACAGTGCAGCGAGCGTTGCCGCCGTTGCCCCGACGGCCGCGCTTTCCACCAGGGAGGTGTAGCCCATGACAAAAAGCCCGGTCATGAAGAAGAAGATCAGGAAAGGCAGGATGCCCGCCCGCAGCAGCGCCAACTTTTCGCTCAATGGCATCTTCAGATCGGCATCGTCCAGTACTGGTGCCAGGTTGGGCTGTGCCCAGCACCGCACCCAGATGTAGACGGCGAACATGGCCGCCATCAGCAGCCCCGGCAAGACGCCCGCTAGCCACAACTGACTGACAGGTTCGCGCGCGATCATACCGTAAAGCACCAATACGACAGAGGGGGGAACAAGAATACCGAGGGAGGAACCGCCCTGTACCACACCGGTGATGAGGATTTTGTCGTAGCCGCGGCGCAACATCTCTGGCAGCGCGATCGTCGCGCCAATCGCCATGCCCGCGACCGAAAGCCCGTTCATCGCCGAGATGATGACCATCAGGAAGATCGTCCCAAGCGCCAGCCCGCCCCGCAGATTGCCCAGCCAGACGTGGAGCATCTTGTAGAGGTCTTCGGCGATGCCGCTCTCGCTCAGGATGTACCCCATATAGATGAAGAGGGGCAAAGTGAGCATCGGGAACCAGTTGAAGAGCTTGAAAGCCTGGCTGAAGGGGATCTCGATCCCTCCTGTCCCGTAGAGCATCAGCACCATGGCGGATGCTACAAAGCCGATGGCCGCGAACACGCGCTGCCCTGTCACGAGCAGGACCATCATTGAGGTAAACATCAGCAGTGAAATGGACTCGTAGCTCACGCGATGGCCTCACCGCGAAGCGTCGCGACATGTTTAATCAGTTGCGAGAAGGACTGCAGCAACATCAACACGATACACGCCACCATGAGCACTTTGATCGGGATCATCGAAGGATTCCACATCGAAAACCGCCGCTCGCCGGTTTCGATGGCGTAGGTGAGAGAAGAGACCGAGCCGAAGAGCAATACCGCCAGATAGAAGATCAGACAGCCGATCGTGATCGTGTCCATCCACGCCTTGCCCGTCTCGCTGAGGCGATCATAGATGAGATCCATCCGCACATGGCTGTCGTTCTTCAGCGTTACTGCACCGCCCATGAAGTAATAGGCAGCAAGTGCAAACTGCGTCAGTTCTACCCCCCAATGGATGGGGTAATCGAATACATTGTCAGAGATGGCGTCGCTGATCAAAACGGCGATCATCAAGAAAATGAGATACATCGCCACGTAGCCTACGTAGTCTGACATACGGTCGACGATACGGACATAGCCTGTGGCGATCGCGGCAGTTCGAGACCGGGATGCCGATGCAGGTGACTTCATATTGCGCCCCGCTCAGAAACGTAGGTATTCGCGTGATTTGGCGGAACACTCGCAATCATAAAGAAATGGTAAACGTAGCCAAGCCGCGCGCTCAAGCGTAATTTTCGATTTTGGAAAATTCCGCCCGCGCCCTTGATAGCTGGGATGCAGAGGTGTCACGTCCGCTACGGGGCAACCGAGTTTGTCATGATCGCAACTGCGGGCCCGTCTCCCGCCGCATAACCGTGGGCTGACGGGCCATGAAAGACCAGGCTGTCGCCTGGACCAAGCGTGACAGAAGGCGCAGCAGCGAAATGCAAAGTCAGCCGGCCCGACAGTACGTGTACGAACTCTTCTCCCGCATGGCAGCGCAATCCACCACACGCGTCTAAGGTCTTCCCATGCACCGTAACGCGCCAGTTGAGCGCATGCTTTTCCCGGACTTCGCTGCACAACACCTCGAAGTCCATGCCCTGCAACCGATGTCGAAGCGCCTCTCCGGCGCGGGTCAACACCGGGCGCACAGGTAGATCTTGCGCCTCTTGCTCGAGAAAGAAGACATTGGCAGGAACACGCAATGCGCCGGCAAGCCTCAATGCCAGGTCAACCGTAAGGCGGGCGCGGCCAGTCTCCAGCTTCGAGATTTGGGAAATCGAAAGACCGGTCGCCTCTCCGACATCCCGCAGGGTGAGCCCCGCACCCACACGCAAGTTGCGGATGCGGGCGGCCACATCTTCGGCCCGGGCGCGTGCAGCATCGGCGTTGCGCAGATCGTCGTCACGGATTTCCAACTGTGTCACCGCATCAGTAAGCCGCCATCCACAACTAGCTCTACACCAGTGATATAGGATGCCCTGTCCGACAGCAAAAAGAGGGTCGCAGCGGCCATGTCCGCAGGCGTCCCGAGCCGCCCCAGTGGCGCAACGGCTGCCGCCGAGGCGCGCTTGGCCTCGTCGTCCCACCGCGCCTGCAAGGGTGACAGGGTCAGACCCGGCACCAGCGCATTCGATCGGATGCCCTCCGCAGCAAGCTGCATCGCAAGCGATTTCGACAACGCACAAACCCCGGCCTTGGAGGCGGCGTAGGCGTCCTGGGGTTTGGGATCGCCGCGATACCATTGGGTCGTCGAGACGTGGACCATCGCCCGGTCACCCTCCGTCGCGCGCATGTGCCGGATTGCGGCGCGTGCAGTGTGAACCATCGCCTTGAGGTTGATGTCAAACACCTCGTCCCAGACCCCGAGGTCCATCTCCAGCGCCGATCCGTCGCGGTCGAACCACAGGACACCTGCGACGTTCGCCAAATGATCCAGCCGGCCACGGTTGGTCGCTGCTGCATCAATCGCCTCAGAGACGTTAGCTGCGTCAGTTATATCAACCTGATAGAACGACACCCGGTCGCCATACGCTGCAAGTGCGTCCGGTGGCGGCTTGACGTCGAACCCGGTGACCAAGCCACCTGCCTGCAAGTAGCAAAGGGCAATCTCCTGCCCCATACCGCCGCCTGCACCTGTCACCACGAGATGGCGATTTGTGAAATCGAGATGCATGATGCTCTCCATCAATCAACGTTGGGTGGCACTGTTGATTTTCCATAATGGAAAATCAATACAAACGGAGAAAAGAGGCTTGCGGCAATAGTGGCATCCAACGCTAAGCTGAACCAGAGCTTCCTGTCTATTGCAGCCAGCTGAACCAGATTGGGTGGAAGTCTCGCGCCCCCGGCGTCGCGATGCGGCATTGTGCAGGTGTCGTAATCTGCGGTTGAGAGGAGCCACCCCATGAAAGTTGCGACCGTTGGCCTGGATCCTGCGCCTCCAGGCCCGCCTGAGCCGACAGGCGCAGCTTCTGCAGACCATTCCGGGCGTTGGACCGGTCACAATGTCGGCTGTTGCGGCGACGATTGGCTCAGGCCACCAGCTCCGAAGCGGACGGGAGTTTGCCGCCTGGCTGGGGCTCACACCGCGCAAC
>NZ_JBFONT020000021.1:0-16828 GCF_040779325.2 Aestuariibius violaceus | reverse complement strand
CACATGCGTGCAGCGATGTCCTACGCGGCATCAAACAGACTGCGAAGAGAAGCGTGACCCGGATGAGCGACAACGATCCTAAGCAACAAGAAAAACGAGCTTGACCCAAATGCCCAATTAGAGAAGCTGGCATTCGCCGCCGCTGCGGCGTATCGGCACAATTCAAGCTTGGTCGCTATCAGACAAGCCCAGCAGAGTGCCGCATCCAAGGGCAGCCCCCCTGGCGAAGGGATTGACTTGCGCGACTGACCGGGCGTAACACGGTTTTCGGATGCAACACCGAATTGGAAGGCGTCTATGACAAACGTATCACGCATGCGCCCAGGCAGCATCCCAGGCGGGCTGTCCCGCCACTGACATACTCGGGCGATTGCCGTCCCTGATGTCGCCTCTGTCTCCTTTCGACACGATCCAATTCTGACAAGGCGCGGACTCGGTCCGTGAATATTCCATGACCCGTAATTCTTCCAAAGGCGCTTTCACGCGCGTTCTGTCTTTCGCTTTCGGTCTTTGGCGGCGCCGGGCCGGGTCTCTGGCCGCGCTGATCGCGCTGGTGCTTCTGTCAACGGGGGCCGATGTGGCGATCCCGGTGGTCACGGGGCAGCTGGTTGCCGCCGTGTCGGAGGGCAGCTCGCCCTGGGCAGCCTTCGGCCTCTTGCTGGCGCTGGGGGCGTTCTCGGTCGCGGCGAAGATCCTGTCCTATTTCGCCATCATCGACCTCACCATTCCGACGATGCGGGCGGCCGAGGAGGAAGCCTTTGCGCGGGTCCAGCGTCTGCCCGCGGACTGGCATGCCAATGCCTTTGCCGGGTCTACGGTGCGGCAGATCACGCGCGGCGCCTGGGCGCTCGACGATCTGGCGGACGTGCTGTTGCTGGCGATGTTGCCATCGGTGCTGGTTCTGGGCGGCACGATCGGCACCTTGGCGTGGTTCCGCTGGGAGGTGGGGCTGATCGCGCTCATGGGTGCATTCCTTTTCATTGCGCTGTCACTGGTGCTGACCTTGCGCTGGGTGGCCCCGGCGGCGCGGCTCGCAAACGCGCAGGACAGCCGGGTGTCCGGGGCACTGGCCGATGCGATCACATCGAACGCGGTCGTCCGCGCCCATGCGGGCGAGGCGCGCGAGGAAGCGCGGCTGAGCTGGGTGCTCGACAAATGGGCGCACCGCACGCGGCGGACGTGGCGGCGGGGCACGGTGTCGGGCTTCACGCAGGATGTGACGCTGTGGCTTCTGAGGGCGGCCGTGCTCGGCGGCGCCCTGATGGTTTTCGTGCGGGGCCTGGCCGGGGCGGGGGACATCGCCTTCGTGGTCTCTGCGCTCGGGATGCTTGATGGGTATCTGAGGCAGATCGGACAGCATGCGCGGATGTTGCAGAAATCGGTGAACGATGCCGAGGAGTTGGTGGAGCTGATGGTGGCCGAGCCGGAGCGGGATGTGGCCAAGACCCCCGCGCTGGCCTTGCCGGAGCGGGCCGGGGCGCTGGCGTTCAATCATGTCGGTTACCAATACGCCGGGGCGGCGACGCCGCTCTTCACCGATCTGCATGTCAGCATTCCCGCCGGCCAGAAGGTGGGGCTGGTGGGGCGGTCGGGGTCCGGCAAGACGACCTTCGTGAAGCTCATTCAGCGGATCCACGAGATCAACGACGGGGCGATCACTCTGGGGGGCGTCGACATTGCGCAGGTCCCGCTGGCGGAGTTGCGCCGCCAGATCGCGCTGGTGCCGCAGGAGCCGGTGCTGTTCCACCGAACGCTGGCCGAGAACGTCGCCTATGCACGCCACGGTGCGTCGGTCGAGGAGGTGCGCGAGGCGGCGGCCCGGGCGGGTGCTGCCGATTTCATCGAGCGGCTCGCCAAGGGCTATCAGACCGAGGTCGGCGAGCGCGGTGTGAAACTGTCGGGCGGCGAGCGGCAGCGGGTGGCGATTGCCCGCGCCTTCCTGTCGGACGCGCCGGTTCTGGTGATGGACGAGGCGACGTCATCGCTCGACAGCGAGGTCGAGGCGCAGGTGGCCGAGGCCGCCGAGCGGCTGATGGCGGGCCGCACGACGCTGGTGATCGCGCACCGGCTGGCCACGGTGGAGCGGATGGACCGCATCCTCGTCTTCGACCGGGGCAGGATCGTGGAGGACGGAACCCCTGCCGAGCTGATGGCGCGGGAAGACGGGCTGTACCGCGCGCTTCGGGCGCGTCAGACGCTGGCGGCTTGAGGGATGGCTGACGACGGACCGAGGGGGCTGTCTGCCCCCTCGCGCTCCCCAGAGGATATTTCCGACCCAAATATGGAGGGACGCCCGCCAAGGGGGTCGTGGTCTGCGTCAGAGCGTCAGGGCCGCGGCCCAGATGGCGAGTTTGATCGCGAACACCGGATACCGGACGAAATTTACCACCCTTTGGCCGTGCCGGGCGGGTACGGTGACGAGATGGGCCATCAGGTCGGACCACGTCCAGTGCCAGAGCACGACGCCGAGCGCTTGTCACGGCAGATGTGCAGTAGGAGGGCTATGAAGAAGACGAGCGCTGCAATGGGTCGTGGCGGGCGAGGAGGGCCGTGAGGGGCAGTGTGACGGCGGCAATCATGGCCCAGAGGGCGGCATGTGGACTCAATAGCGGTGGTGATGAATCGCCCGGTCGTCGACAAGATAGCACCAGATCAGGTCGAGATCGGTCATGGTGCCGCCGATGAGGGCGGCGGGCAGGACAAGTGGCGCGGCGGGCCATAGGCGTTCCAGAACGTAGCCTGACGGCAGGTGGGCGGTGATCATGCGCTCTGGGCTCCTTGCAGACCTTGGAGGCGTCACAGCATCTGCTGACACATGGTGAGGTAGCGCATCGAGTATACGGCCCTAAGCGGACCTTGACCGGTCACCGCTTATGCTGCAGCGCGGCCCGCCCAAGAAGCTGGCGGACGCCTTGTTGCTGGTCCCGATACGGGCCGACATGTGCTTCCGGGTTATGGTGATCAGCGAGGCTTTGAATTGTTGGTTGAGGCCGGGTTTGCTGTTCCACAAGCCATACAGATAGTGACGTCAAATGGAGCAGATGCGCTCGGTATCTCACACGAAGTCGGACGTATCACGCCCGGGCTTGCAGCGGATCTCGTCGTGCTGGAAGGTGATCTGACGGACGATCCATCGATTATCCGAAATGTGCGCCTGGTGTTTAAAGACGGCGTGGGTTTCGATCCCGCTGCCTTGATCGCGGATGTAGAGGGTCAGGTTGGCGATCGGTGAACTAGGAAAGGAGGGATATATGCCAAGCTACCGGAACGCGAAAATGCTCGGCGTGCTAGGAGTAGTTTCGGCGATAGGTATTGCTTCGCAATTGTCGACGACGGGTCTTGAGGCGCCAGCCCAGCCCTCGATCCTCGGCCGGGGATCGATTTCACTCCCCGACCGACATGAGTTTTGTTCAACTCTCACGCGAGATGGTCGGACTGCCTACGTCGGCATCGAACATGGCGATTGGCAATCGATCGTTTCGTACTCTTGGGACGGTAACAACTGGGTTGGGCCTATCCACATTCTCGGCAGCCCGGAGTACAGCGCCCAAGATCCTTACCTTTCAAAAGATGAGACGCGACTTTACTTCACTACCCGGGTCAATGGTCATGCGGACATAGGTTATCTTCAACTAGAGCTCGACGACGAATGGAGCGAACCTGTTCTTCTGGACGACCCGGTGAATAGCCCTGGCAACGAATACTATACCTCGTTCACAAGCGAGGGCGATCTTGTCTTCGCTTCCGACCGCGAAAAGACACAGCGCGGCGACTACGATATTTATCGCGCTCACAAGAACAAAGTTGGATTTGATGAACCCGTGCCGTTCCCAGAAGGGATAAACACAATTGGGTACGAGGCCGATCCATTCATTGATCCGGGCGGGCGATATCTGATCTTTGCCTCCACCCGATCCGGTGGCCGAGGTCGGGGTGATCTTTACTTAAGCGTTGCTCTTGATGATGACCAATGGTCTCAACCCATACCATTTGATAACTCGATCAACACGACAGCGCACGAACTGTGTCCAGCCATGAGTTTGGATGGGACCGAATTTATGTTCACAAGCGACAAGGATATTCGCTGGGTTTCATCGACCGTGGTAGACCGATTAGTGGACGAGTTTCCTTCGGAGAACGAGCGGGGCGTCGTCGACCGAATAGGTCAAGAATAGGGCCGCAACTCGACCGTCCGGACCCGGGCGGCATTGCTGGTCAAACGGCTCTCTCGAACCTGACCTGCTCGCCTTGGAAACCGCGTTTATTGGTAAGCTCTGCTTAGAGCGTTTCGGTTTGAACTTGAATCGTGTGGGCTTCCCCTGAGGACTGATTTGTGATTCCTCCTGTTTGGGAGGAAGGGTCATGTCAGCACCATTGCCATTGGCGCTTCGGGCGCGGTTTCAGAAATACATTGAAGAAGGGTTAAGCGGGCGGGCGGTGGTGATTATAGTCGCCGCGCCATGCCGCAATCAAATGGCAAGCGTGGCTCAGGTTTGGGAACAGGTGCTCGTTCGGGCACTCGTCCCGCAAGCTGCCATTAAAGCTTTCCACGAAGCCGTTCTGCATGGGCTTGCCCGGCGCGATGTCGTGCCAATCCACTTGGCGAAGTCCAGATTTTGCAGATGTATTCGTAAGGTATGAGACCGCTCAGTGTCTTCAGGCGACGTGCGAAGTTATACGGATCCAAGAAGTCGGCGAAGTGGCTGAGCGCGGTTCTTTCGGTCCGATCCTCTGATCCTCAACCGTTTTGCGCTTCCGCCATTTAGCAACCGTCTTGAGATTGATCCCAATCTCCCGGCTCAGCTCCGCGATCGAAGCTTGCGATCGCTGTATCGTTGCTCTGATCGCGTGCGGGATCGTCGCGCTCCCATGACGAACTTGTCCCATAATGCTTCCTTCCATTCCAACGAAAGGATAACACCATCAAAACGTGAGACCAAACAGCTAAAATTGCGCGCGGCCTTGTTGCATCTGGAAGAACTGCAGCCAACGTGTTCGTTTTTTTCCAGAAGGGCTTCTTTCTAGTGAGCTGCCCAGCCAAGCCCTTCTGGAGTGATTTGCCGAGGCACTCGCACTGAAAACTGGAGTTGACGCCGAAAGTATTGATCGAAAAAGCTCTTTACTGCTACGTGCGATCTATTCTTGAAAGATTACTCCGGCACAGCTTGGCATCGCCCAAATGAGAAGAGCCCCATATCTCGCCCGACTAAAACTGCCACGCGAAGCTCAGCTCGGCGCCATAGGCTTCGAACTCTGATTGTCCAAGACCATCTGCGTAAACACCGATATCAAAATCAAAAGGTCCAGTTCCCTGCCTGCGCAAGCCCATATCTATGCGCCCGCGCGTACCTTCGACAGAACCGTTGCCGCCATCCTCGCTTGTAAACAGCCCGGCGACCCCGCCAGAAAACTCGATACCCGCAGCACCGACGGGCATCGTCCAGTCCAACGCAGCCTCCAACTGGCCAAGGCGAACGCGCTGTGCCGCGACGGGATTGGACAATTCATCGATATAGGCCTCCGAGCGGTCCTCAACATATGCCCATCCGACCAGCGGGCGCAGTGTTGCAGTGCCTGCCTCGATCTCGCCCGACAGGTTCACCATAGCAAGCGCACGCTCGGTTGCGAAAGTGTCGCTATAGGTGCCAATGGGACTGATCTCGTTGCTTGTGCGCCCCCACAGAAGCCGGGCGTCGACATCGATCCCGCCATAGCGCGCCACGAAATACGGGCCGACCAGCCAACCCGTGCCTTCGACTTCAGCGAGCCCTTCGTTAGAGACAGCATGATCAAGCTGAAGCATCATCCCCAAAAGAGTCTCGTCTTGCAGATACGTATGAGCACCGAAGCTGAGTTTGGTATAGGCGGTTTCGAACCCGTCCAGGTCTGACCAATTTGCATCCAGGGCGGCCCAAACCGGTCTTTCGCTCCCCGTGTGGATCTGCACCGTACCAGCGCCGCGTGTTACGAGGATGTTACCGTTTAGATCACTCTTGCCCAGCAACTCTGCCAAACCAGGCTGCGCCGCAATCAGGGCAGCCGCGCGCGCTGCCATAAACTCGCGGATCACCTCTTCCGCGACCGAGCCTGACGCAAACATGCCGGTAACCGACGCCGCGGCCGAAGCCGTGCCGGTGCTGTCAAGAGCTGCAGCAGCGGCAACGGATACTGTCACGTCAGTGTCGCCATCCACGGCCAGTTCGGCGGTGTAGACATCAGGGCCGCCGCTGATCGCGCTTAGCGTTCCGCCCGTCACTGTAATGTCGGCCAGATCAAATCCGCCGACAGGCTCGCCCCAGTCAAATGTGATCGTGGTTGTCATCGGCGCCGAAAAGCTATCCGGCACGCCAGTGATTGAAACCGCCGGTGCGTCGCCGTCCGGCGGCGGTGGGGTGGCCTCAACGGCTGCAACGCTGAGGTTGCCCGCAAGGTCAGCTGCCGCGTCGGCTGGAACAGCAATGCTCGGCGGGGACAATATATCACCACCAGTGACCGTGACAGTGAACACGCGCCCCGGCGTGGTCGCCGCAAACGCAGACAATGTCGCAGACACCGCGGTAATGTCGCTGACGTCGAACCCCATCACATCTTCGTCAAACGTGACGACCGCGGTGAAGGGCGCGACACTGTCATACCCAATATAGGTGATCGTCGGAGTCGGCGCTGTGAGATCTGCGGTCGATGTGACCTCATTGGAGGCCACGCTCGGATTGCCCGCCGCGTCGGTGAACGCAGCCGCAGCCACCGAAAGCGCCACAGGACCGTCCGTGATAGGCGTCAGCACAGCGGTGTAGCTCGCGCCAGAGCCGGTCAGCACGGCGGTCGCATTGGTCAACACCAGATCATCCAGCGCAAAGTCGGTCGTCGTATCCGACAGCGTGATCACTGCCGTTTGCGGACCGTTCAGCGCGCCGGTGAAGTCGGCGATGGCCGCGGTTGGCGCAGAGAGGTCAGATTGCAGGACTAAGGTGTTGGAAACCACATTGGGATTTCTGCTTGGGTCCGTCGCACTGCCTGCGGGCAGGAGAAGTGTCATGGGGCCTGTCGCATCAGGTACCACGGTGAAGCTAAATGCACGTGGGCCACCGGTCAGGTCTGACGCTTGTCCATTGGTGATATCCAGATCCGCAATCTCGAACCCTGTGACGTCTTCCGAGAATGTCGCGGTCACCGTGCCACCGGCAGGTCCCAGCTCGGTTATGGCAGATGCAAGCACGATGTCCGGACCAGTCACGTCGAACACCCCAAGGTCAAAGGGCCCCTGCGCCACGCTTTGATTGCCGCTCGGTTCGTCCAGCAGCCCCGCGTTGATCGAAAGAGAGACCGCATCCGAAGAGTTTGCCGGGATGAACGTCACCGATAGATCGGCACCGTTGCGGTCAATCGCATCTATTGTGGCATTGGCTGGCGTGACCGAACCGGCAGTGGGTGCAGTCGAGGCAACGGCCCCGGGCGTGGCGGTGAAGATGGCCGTAAATTGACCCACGTCGGACGCTGCGACAACGTCGGCAAGGCTGAACTCTGGCGGTGTCGCGTCGGCTGTGCTGGTTAATATATTGCCAGCTGCGTTCTGGTTGCCAACAGCGTCCGTCACCACATCAGATGGTAGCGCGATCCGAACTGGACCGTCCGCGATCGGAACCACGTCGAAGGTGAAGGTTTGGTTGTCCGTGGTGGCAAGTCCCGATGCCCTCAGATTTTCAAGATCCAGATCACTTAAGGCAAAACCCGTAACCTCCTCGCCAAAATCGACGGTCACCCCTTCGCCTGCGACGCCAATGAGGGGGGCAAGGCCGGACAAGACCGGCGTCGGCCGGACACCATCGACCAATATGTCAGGCCCTTCAATGGTCCCGGCGCCGCTTGCTCCTGCGGTTGTTCTGATGCGCTCGCCAAAGATCTGAGGCCGAACGGTCCCGGTCCCCCCCGATACAAAAAAGGTGATTGTGTATTCTGTGGCTGAAATCCGCACGGGCCTGTTGTTCCCAATACTGATCGAGGTAGTACTATTGATGGGCACTAAGTTGATATCACGTAGGGTGGCAGTACCTATTCCTATACTTGAGTCATCGATCGGTTGATCAGATGTCAGGGTAACCACGAACCTCTCGCCAGCGGCCACAGACGCAGGCGCTGTTACCGTCAGGTTCGGAACGATGGCCGTTCGGGAATAGGTTGATGGCCCAGTGCTCACGGTAACCCTGTCGGTGCCATTTCCATTTGAGGTCCGCGTGGCCGAAACCGTGAAATTCACATTGTACGTAAAGCCAAATGCATTCCGTGTGCCCGAACATGTTCTGGTTTCGCCGTACGGGACAGTCCGGCTTCCCCCTGCGCAGGTGACGGGAAAGCTGAAGAACCCCGGGAACCCAACAATATCAAAGTGCGTCAGGCGGTAAAAAACCGCCCCGCCAACTACTGTGCTGTTGACCCGACAATCACCATTTTCTGTCAAGCCAAAAGCGAGGCCACCATTACTTGCGGTTTCAGAAGTATTGGCTTGTCCAAATTGAGCCGGGCAAGACCCGTTCAGATCCTGCGCTTGCGCCTGTACTGAGGCACTTTGCAAAAATAAGGCCATGACGGTCGCTACGATCACGGTGACGCACTGCTGTGTGACCCGACTCAAGCGGGGCCTGTGCGCCTCATCAGCGGCGGCCACGATAGTCCTGACTGTATTGTCGTGAAACTGTAAATTGGACATTCGTGGTCTTCCCATCGCAAGCGCATTGCCACCCAAGGTGACATCATTCCTCAAACGCCCCGCAGGTGCGGGGCAACTCTATGGCCAGTGCCTACGGCGGAGAGGTTTAATCCCCGGGAGAGTCGTCCCTAATCCGGCATCTTACCGATGCGGCCTTGATGCATCGGAGGTTCTCAGACGCATCGAACATCAGCCAGATCGCAGTGCCTAATCCAGCGTTAAGACTTATCATCTCGGCCGGGATTTATCATTTGAGGGGAGGTCTTGGCGCTTTGCTTTGCGATGTTGCGAACCTGCATCAGCGCCGGAAAGACGAGACATATCAGTGGCGCGAATTACGTCGCCGCGTCTCACTTGGGTTCTCGCCAAATTCCTGCCGATAGGCGCGGGTAAAATTGCCCGTATGGGTATAGCCACTGTCGAAGCTGACCTGCTTGACCGAAACAGTGCCGGTCATCAAAGCGTGCCGGGCGTGCAGTAGGGTCATAGAGCGCATGTAACTTGCCATCGATACGCCGAACTCTGCCTGAAACACCCTGCGCGCCATCTGATCACCCATAGCATAGCGCTCGAACATTTCCCCCGGAGCAAAGGTGACCCACGGACTTCGGTCCAGCTCGGCTTTCAAGGCATGAATGGCTTTGGCCTGCCAGGGCTCTATCTTTGATCCATTTGTGTGTGAAGAGACCGGATCGCGAGGGTCGAGACCACTGAAGCGGCCCAGCATCTCGGCATAAAAGCCGAGTGCAAGGCTTTCGGCCTTCATCCGTCCGATACCCTGCACAAGATGCTGGCGATATAGCTCCTGCGCCGTTTCGCGAACCGCCCGATCTGGCGGTACTGGCACCGCGATATCGATGGCGGAGCCGACCTTCAGCGTCGCCTCCAATCGAGGCGACAGCGCTCCGGTCAACTGGGGCATCAGTGCGTTGCGGCAGATGCCGACACAGACATGACGTAGAGTCTGCCCCACCTTTAACCGTAGCCGAAAACCGGGTGTATCGCTGCGAATGACCGAAGCCCCATCTGGAGCCCAATGGGCCCGTGCCCCGTTGCCCATCACGATTTCGGCTTCCCCGGACAGGAAGTACTGGGCAGAGATATGAATGTTGCTGACGTCATGCGGGAAGGCGATCTCAGTGGGCTCGGACACCTCTATCGATGAGGTCGTCAACATGGCACCGCCTTGAAACGCCTGGAATGTCATCTGTCCTTGCGCATCCGGCAAGACTAGGTGATTGGCATCTGCGGCATTCCAAGAGATTTGCTTAAAGAACGTCATATGGCCGTTGTTTCTAATGTAGGATCTCAAAAAAGAATAAGTGTGTAAGAAATATCAATTCCTTATAAGAATCAACCTGATCTAAATATTAGCTCGGATTTAAGGCAAAAAATTGGCTGTAGCATGGAGCAACTAAAAGTTGAGACCTGATGCTAGAAGAGGATATTTGGGACTGTTGCATTAACCGCGGTCGTTGGGCAGGTCATGGCTCTGAAGGTTCGTTATGCCGCGCAAATCGCCGTTCAAGCATCACCGCTTTTCCTCGTGAGATCATCCTTTGCGCGGTCCGCTGGTACCTGCGCTACCCCCTGTCCTACCAGGACGTCGTAGATCTTCTGGCAGAGCGCGGGGTCGTGGTCGACCGGTCGACAGTCTATCGCTGGGTCCAGAAGTTCGGTCTGGAGCTGACCAAGCGAACCGAGAGGCATCTGCGGCGCGCGAGCGTCGACTGGCACGTGGACGAGACATATATCCGCGTGGGCGGCAAATGGCGCTATCTGTGGCGCACGATCGATGCCAACGGGCAGATGGTCGATTTCCGCCTGTCCCTACAGGAAAGCCCGCGCTGATCAGATCAGTGCGGGCAATACCTTCGTTCGTTTTTCGAAGGTTAGTCGCCTCTCACCGTCATCCCGTCTGGTAGCCATGCGTCCAGCCGTGCCTTGGCCTCTTTCGACAGCCCTGCACGGGCGGTTTCCTCGGTGAACATCTTGTGGAGCTTCTCGACCTTGTCCTTCTTCGGGGATTTCGCGAAGGCAGGCGCGATCTCCGTGCCGATGATCTCGGCCATGATCCCGTCCAGCTGATCACTTTTGAGCCGTGCGAGAAAGTCCTTGGTTGGTGTCCAGATGGAACGGATATCCGCCTCGGCGAGGTTGGCGATCTGCTCAACCAGCGGGGTCGGTCTGTCGAGGGCGAGGTCTGCCGCGAAGAGACGGGTGATCTGCTCCGTCAGCATCGCATTGCGGGCTTTCTTCGACTGAGCGCGGAAGGCGGTGAAGGCGTCGCTCGCCTCTGACCCATTGAGCGGCATCCGATACTCTTTTGGTGCGAGCCTGTCGGGCAAAGCCATGCCTTCGTCGGCCTTCTCGGGCGTGTTTCGCGCCGCCTTGCCGCCGATCTGCAAGGGCATGGCGTCCGCATAGCAGGGCGTGGAGAGCGCGAAGGTCAGGAGATCAAGCGCCAGTTCAGGCTTTCTGATGAGCGCGGCTTGGATGCATCCCGTGCGGATCGCCGCCAGATCATCCATGACAGAGGTCGGATAGGGCGTGGCGGGTTTCGCCGCTTTGGCATGGCGGCTCTCTTCGATCACCCCCGCCTCTGCTGCCGCCGCCTGATCCTCGGGGCGCACCAGCCCCTGCCGCAGGTCGAGCGTCCCATCCCAGGCAATCGCCACCATCACCCCCGCATGGGCTTTCTGGGTGGCGGTGAAGTGCTCTTCATTCAGCTTTGCTTCCAAAGCCACGAACTCTGCCTGACCATCTTCATTACAGACCTCTGCCTCGATCAATTCCCCCAGCTCCTCGTAACGCAGATGCTCGTCCTCGGAGATGTCCCTCTGTTCGGGATAGGTGCGGCGATACTCGGCCAGAACCTCATAAGGGATCGGCTCGATCTGGGCGCTCACCCATGCCCAGCCCTCGGCCTCAAGAGCGGCCTTGGCCTTACTCAGCTTCGCCTCCGCCAAACCCCGCACCAGTTCGAGATCGCAGAACCAGATATCTGCCCCGAAGAGGTCTTCACGGATCGCCCCGCCTGCATCCTCAAAGGCCGCGCGTCCCACGAACCGCGCCAGTGAACTTTCGGCAGAGACAGCCTCCTGCATGAGCATTCGCTTGATCTGGGCGGGATTGTCGCCGCCATAGCCTTCCTGCAGGCGAGTGAAGGTGGCCTCCTGTGCCGCCACATCGCCCGTCACCGTATAGGCCGCCGCCACGTCCAAGGTGATCTCACCTGCGCGCAGAGCTTCAAGGATCACAGGCGCAAGCCCTGCCAGCCGCAAGCGCCCCGTCACATGGCGGACGGACACAGCGAAAGCCTTGGCGATGGTCTCGACAGAAGCGCCTGTCTCGACCATCCGCCCATAGGCTCTGATCTCATCGGCGGGATTGAGGGCAAGGCGCGCGGTGTTCTCGGTGCTGGCCCAGACCTGCGCTTCGGCCTCGTCATCGGTCACGAGGACAGGCACAAGAACTTCGGCCTCGTCCTGCCCATCCTCGGCGGCAATGGCCTTGAGCGCCCGCAAGCGGCGTCCGCCCGCCACGATGGCCACGCGGCTGTCCTCCATGAGCACGCCCATGAGGTTCTGCATCAGACCCACGGTGCGGATCGAGTCTGCCAGAGCGGCGATCTCCGCATCCTCCACATTCTGCCGTGGGTTCATCACCGACAGGTCGAGCCGCGCCAGCGGGATCTCGTGGATCGCGCGCGTGGGCATGGTGGGCAACACGCCTGCCTCGGTCGCTTTGGTGGCTTCGTTGGTTTTGATTTTCTCTTGCTTGGTCATTGGTCTCTCCTTTCGTTGGGGTTGAGGGGGCGGGAGACCATCCCGCCCGAAAGCGGGGTCAGTATTCGCTGGCGAGCATCAGGGTGAGGACGCGTCGTGTCTGGGCAGGATCGGCGGGATTGTCCGATCCCATCGCGTAAGCCGTGTCGTAATAGTCGATCTTCCAGAACAGCTTGTGGCCGTTCTGGGTGAACGCGCCGAAGTCGCGCTCTCCATAAGGGTCATTTTCGGCGGTGAAGTCTGCAAAGCGCACGACCTCCGCCACGGCCTCACGGACGAATGTCTCTCCTTCGGCCTGCATGCCATGGGTGACGACCCATCGCCCGATCAGGTCTGTGTTCTGTTGGCGGCGGAACGCATCGTTCTGCGCCGTGATGATCTTGGTTGTCTTGTCTGTCATGATCCGTCTCCGTCTCGTTCTTCGGGTTGGGACGGTGAGACCTGTTCCCACCGCCTTTGGGCGAAGCCTGCCTTCCTCGGTTCGAGGGAATGGCTCCTGCCATTCACCGAAGCGCAGGGAGGAGGGCGGCAGCCCGACGAGTGGCCGGACGGGACAGGGTCAAACGGGTCGCAGGCGGGACTGGTGCGGCCCGCAGACCCAGCGGGGTAAGCCCCAGCGGGGCGGCCGATGGGGCGAGGACACGGGTCCCGCCGGAGACGACCGCAGTTCTGCGGACGCTTGCCCTTTGACGCTGGGCTGGCCGGGTGCTTGGCGGTCAGAAAAAAGAAGAGATGTCATGGTCCGTCAGGATCCATGGCGGGATCAGTCTTCACCCGACCATGGTTGGGTGGCCGTATTCTTAATTTTCCTTAGAGATGCCGCGCCGGATCCCGGCGCTGATGGAGGATCCGATAGACGAGGATCCCGTCCTCGGAGGCCTGATAGTAGATCGAATGGCGCTCATATTCCGCGCGCAACAGACCTTCCCTAACAACCTCATAGCGCCGGCCCAGACCGGGATGCTCGGCCAGGAGCAAACAGCGCTGCCAGAGGGCTTCAGTGTAGCGCTCCGCCTGATCCAGGCCGAAGCGCTCGATCGTGTAGAGAGTAATCTCGGTAAAGTCGGTTTCTGCGTCCTGGGTGAGGGTCAGCCTAGTCACTCACCAGCCCTTTGGCGCGCGCCATCGCCCGCGCCTGTTCCAGGATCTCGGGCAGGGTCGCCTCGCTGATCCCACTGGCCTCGGCCGTGTCGATCATCCCGCGCAACTCGGCAATCGCGCCTTCCCGGCGCTCCTGATCATGGCGCACCAGATCCCGAAAGTACTCGCTGACATTGCCGTAGCGGCCGGCCGCGATCTGTGCCTTGACCCACTCGTTCATCTGGTCAGGCATAGAAATGGTTAGCTGCGACATTGAAACATCCTCGTCATCATATTTGTTCATAATAGTTCTTATTTAATAGTACCAGATAATGGAATGCTTTGCAAATCTGACCTCCGCCCTTTGTGCATCTCAAGCGGACCACGCAGCTCACGCCTCCCGCTCCCGCGGCCAGACATCGAACATTAGATTAAGCCGGTGGATCTCGACTTGAGCGGGATCTTCCTCGGCAAGTCGCTCCGCCAGCCCGTCCAGAACCTCGGCGCGGACGGCGACTCCTTCGGCCATGCGGTCTGCGTAAGGCGTGATGGCGCTCTTCGGTCCAACGATCATTGCATAGCCGTGGCGGCCCGCATGTTCCTGTTCATCGAGTAGGATTGGCCATTTCTGGAGAGAGTCCCACGGGAAGCTATGTGTTCCGGCCGAGCGAAGAGCGGTGTGGGGCTCAAGGAGTTCGGTCAGGGGAAGCGGATACCAGCGGAAGGCGTACTCTTCCAGAAGCAAGACCGTCCCACCAACCTCCAAAGCAACTTCGAAATAGAACTGCTCTCCAAAAACCAGAGGCGTGCCCTCGGTTGGATAACGATTGCGGCGATTGAGCCCCAGGCCCGAAGGTGCCCGGATGGAGCGGAGCTTTCCGTAGCGTCCATGATCGTCGAGCACTTTGCGCCACGTGGTCTTGAGGGACGGATCAAACAGATCCGGTGCGAACCGGATCCCCATATCGAGATGCCGTTCCACAATCAGCCGATGGACCATCGCGACCTTCCGCCGGGCCAGAAGGCCGCGCTCGAAATTGCTGACCTCATGGGGCTCGACGACATAGTTGGGGCTGTCATAGGCCTCGCGCAGGAAGCTCTGCCAATCGGTCTTCAGAAGCGCGACCAGCTCCCGCGTCACTTCGAATACGCGGGCGCGTGTCTCCTCCGATGCTGATGGCCAGTCGATACTCATGCGTCCCCACAAACTCGATTACACATTCTACATCTAGATTACACGGGAAATGCGGCATCAAGATGTGCGATGCTACCTCAGATTAGACGAGGAGCTGCGCTATGTCCGAGCCCAATGACCTACCCAAGCTGACCCTCGACTGGGACGCCTATCTGCCGCTCCTCGAAGACGAGGATATCCCCGAAGAGCAGAAGCGTGAGCTTATCAAGACCCTCTGGTTGATCGTCGTCACCTTCGTCGATCTCGGCTTCGGCATCGAGACCACCCAAACAATCTGTGGAGAAACCCCCGATGAGATCGCAGACCTCCTCGACGATGTGCTAGACTGGGACGAGGTCCGCGATGAGGACATCCCCGACATCGAACAAGAGTGTGTCTCGTCCGAGGACGCGCCGGAAAGGAGACCCTGATGCAGGAGGCGTTCAACAAAACTCAGAAGACGGCGACAGCCCTGATCTATTGCCGGGTCTCCAGCGTGAAGCAGAAGATCGAAGGCCGGGGACTGGAAAGCCAGGAGCATCGCTGCCGGTCCTATGCCGAAAACAAGGGCTATAACGTCGAAGCGGTCTTCCCCGACGATGCCTCCGGCGGCGGAGACTTCATGGCGCGGCCGGGCATGCGAGCCTTGCTCGCCTATCTCGATGCTCAGCAAGGCAAGCGCTATGTCGTGATCTTCGACGATCTCAAACGCTTCGCCCGCGAAACCGAATTCCACTTCAAGCTCCGCCGCGAGTTTGCCGAACGCGGGGCCTCAATCGAATGCCTCAACTTCACCTTCGAGGACACGCCCGAAGGCAAGTTCATCGAAACCATCATCGCTGCCCAGGGCGAGTTGGAGCGCGAACAGAACCGGCGACAAGTCGTCCAGAAAATGAAGGCCCGGGTCGAGAAAGGCTATTGGGTCTTTCAGGCCCCGATCGGCTATCGCTACGCCAATGACCGCGTCCACGGGAAGCTACTGGTCCGTGACGAGCCGATCGCCAGCATTCTGCAAGAGGCTCTTGAAGGCTATGGATCGGGCCGCTTCCGATCCCAGGCCGAAGTGACCCGCTTCCTCGAAGCCCAGCCCGCCTTTCCGAAGGATCTGCCGGATGGCCAGATCCGGCAATGGAAAGTGACCAAGATCCTAAATCGGGCGATCTATGCCGGTTATGTCGAGGCCCCAAACTGGGACGTCGCGCTGCGCAAAGGCCATCACGAGCCGCTGATCAGCTTCGAAACCCATACCCGAATCCGACACAATCTTGAGGCTGCGGCGCGCCCCATGGCCCGCAAGGATATCAACGCCGACTTCCCGCTCCGCGGCTTCGTCTTCTGCGATGCGTGCGGCAAGCCCATGACCGCCTGCTGGTCGAAGGGCTGCCGCCGCCATTACCCCTACTATCTCTGTGACACCCGTGGCTGTCCGTCGAAGCGCAAGTCCATTCCCCGAGCCAAGATCGAAGAGGGTTTCGCCGCTCTGCTGCGCAACTTCCAACCAAGTCTTAAGACCGTGGAACTGATCCGAACGATGTTCCGTCTCGCCTGGGACCAGCGCCTCGACCATGCCGAGGCAAGCAGAGCCGATCTCAAGCGCAAACTCAAGGACACCCAGAAACAGATCGACGGTCTCCTCGACCGCCTCCTCGAGACGACAAGCGACAGCCTGATCGGGGCTTATGAGACGCGCCTGGAGACTCTGGAGCGTGAGAAGATGCTGCTGACCGAACAGATCGATATGATCGTGCCGCCGAAGGGCAGGTATGAAGATTTTATCGAACTCTCTTTGCGCTTCCTCGCAAACCCTTGTCATATCTACCAAAATGGCTCGCTGACCCTCAAAAGAACCGTCCTGAACCTGGCTTTTGCCGAACCCCTCCGCTACTGTCGGGAAACAGGTTATCGAACTCCCAAAACCACCTTTCCCTTCAAGGTGTTAGGAGAGAACCCTAAACAATTTGAACAAATGGTGCTGCTGGGGAGGATTGAACTCCCGACCTCACCCTTACCAAGGGTGCGCTCTACCACTGAGCTACAGCAGCCTCGCCGCGGGGGAGTAGCTGTAACGGCGCGGTCGCGCAA
>NZ_JBFONT020000020.1:0-19615 GCF_040779325.2 Aestuariibius violaceus | reverse complement strand
GCCAGATCAAGGCCGACGGCCTTTACTGTCATTGGGTGGCTCCTTTCCTAGCAGTCTTTGACAACTGCACTTTGGCACATTCGATGCCGGTGGAGCAGGAGCCACCCACCTCATCCGGTTTGAGCCGTCCTCATCCGAGCCCAAAATATCCTGCGCTTGGATGCTCGTCGAAAACCCGAACGCCGAAGGGGTTACGCAGCAGCAGCTGGCCGACCGCCTGCATCGCTCCTATTCCTACAAAGTCAAGATCGAGACCGGCGAACGCCGTCTGGATGTCGAGTTGGTGGAATGGGGCATCGCCACGGAGCTCGAAACCGGTCAGGTGCTCGATGCCGTCGCAGAAGCGGTTCGGCGCAGCGGCGAAAGCTGAGCGGGTCTCCGTGAAGCGTGCGCGCCTGTATGGCAGACAACCTCGCCCGGCGATCCCGTTACGATTGAATTCCGGGACGACCTGTGCAACGCAATCTCCATGGGTGGGCGGCATTTTGAAAACCGGTTTTAGCTTTGAGTACAGAAGACAGCTTTGATCATTGGACTGAACAGCCGGCCGCGCCGTCCATTCCCGCTGATCCTGTTATTCGGGTCGAAACGATCAAGGATATCGTGCCATTGAATGACCAGTTCGGCGTCGAGATGCCGAAAGCAGTCCCGGAGGCGCTGCACGAGCAGCTGTTCGGTCAGCCGAACCCGACAGATGCAGAAATAGCAGCAGAGGGAAACGCTCCGGGGGTTCCGTCACTTGGTACTTTTGCCATTCTCGACGCGGCCAGCGTGCGGAACCTGCCGGAAGTCCTTTCGAGCTCTGGCCTTGAGCATGCTTGCCTATTCCAAGGCGATGCCATCAAGGAATTGGGCGACGTGGCTCCATGGATCGTAAGACTGGATGAGGGAAGCCAATTCGTCCGGCATTTATTCACCGAGGGCGATGCGCCCTGGGCGATGTGGGACCGGGCTTCCGGCATCTACCTACGGTCTCGCGACGGCCTGGAAGACCTTCGGGCACATCTGCGCAAGTTCATAAAAGTGCGTGATGACGCCAATGCCTGGTTCTATCTGCGCCTTTATGATCCTCGTGTGATGCGCGCCTTTTTGCGAGGTGCGCCGAGATTCGGGCACCGCATCCTCGCCAGACCAGCGCCCTGGAGCAGCCTGACCGTTATTACCTGCTTTAATAATCAAGCGGAAATCGCCCATCCTGTCGCGAGTGTTCCTGCAGACGCCCGGCCGATCCATCTCGGCCCCGAAGAGAAGGCCGTGTTCCGGCAACTGACATTCGAGGCGCGCGCAGATGCCCTGATGGTCAAGTTGGATAAAGGCAGCTCCATCTCTATGTCGACGGATCCCGAAGTGCGATCTGCGCAAAAGAATGCCCTAGTTGCCGCTCTCCATCGGATGTATGGCTATGGCTTCCAGCAACCGTTGCAGCAAGAACGGTGGGGTGTCTGGGAGCTTTTCTACGGCGACAGATTCGAGCGTGCCGATCCGGCTCTGGCGCGTATCTGTGATACTCAAGATATGCCCAGCGGAGAGCGATTTGCTGCATTCCAGCGCCGTCTGGAGGAGATTTACAGCTGATGCCTCAGGATCTTGCTCCACCCCCAAGCGCCGCAACATTGGCCGGGGCTGCGAACGGCCCGCTTAGCGAACGACCGCGCGAATACTATACCGATATGCCCTGCGCCGAGGGTCAGGGATGCGGTGGTGAAGGGGTCGTCCTCCCGTTCGATCAAGGCAATGTCGCCCTCGACGAGATGTTCGGCTTCACGGATGTCGAGGAACTGCCGCTCAGCGACGAGGTCTTGCCCGTCATCTTCGATGGCGCTCTTCTGACCGAAGAAGGCCTGCTCGACTGCTTCGCCCGTCACTATCCTGAACGGGCGGGCTTCCTGTTACAGCTTCTGTCAGATGACGGAGACTTGGCGCTTGGTTATCGTTTTGAGTTTATCGATGCTCCTAGTTTTATTGGCCAAGCCAGTTCGAGGCTGTCCGAAATCGATGCGGAGATAGCGCAGCTTCAACCTGTCTACGATGCTTACGTAGAGCGAAACACAAACTACCACCTCTATGGTGGAGATCGCCCGACAGAGGAAGACAATCGTCCCGGTGCAGAGGCGATGGAAAGGCTCGGGCAGCTTAGCGAGGAACGGCGGACGCTGTATTCTCGGCAAAATGCGGCCGAGAGCGGCAATTGGGAGATCGACGATCGGGAAAAGGTCGTTCGGGTCTACTCGATCATCAGCCGCAATGTGGACCGCATGTTTCTGGCCGAGCACATGCCTTTCGGCGATGACGGGATAAATCCACTCCCCACCAACAAGCAGGGCGCTGACTGGCTCTATGCCGTCATGGGCGACTGGATGGCCCGGAATGGCTATCCCGGAGCTGGCTCTGAAGAAGAGTTTTTTCGAAACTGGCTGACTCGCAACGCGGCAGGTGTTGCGCTGGTCGGTCTTGGTGCGCTGGAGATGTTTGGCGGCGTGACGGTCGCCATCGGCAGCGGTGGTCTGGCGGCTGTCGGCGGTGTTGCGTTGACGGTTGTGGGCTTCGATACGCTGACTCAGGGCGCAAAGATGCTCTGGACCCCAGACCGCCACGCAAGCGAGCGGGGTTGGATCGGTGATCTGGTGCATGACACGGCAATGCACTTCGGAGGAGAGGAGACAGCTCAGGCGTTCGACCGGGGCTGGGCTGTCACACAAATCGCCGCTGGTCTCGGCGCTCCGGTGGTTATTCGCTATGCAACCACCCGTGCCACACGTGTTGCAGCGTCTGGTCAAAATATTCGCCCCATCCCGCGCGGACAGCTCGACGAGGCGCGACTTGGGATCGCTGAAATCAAAGGGCACAGATTTGGTCGTGATTACACGGCAGATTATACCCCTCTTCCCTCGGGTAGAGGGGCGATTCTGAATGTTCAAGGTGTCGGACGTTTACGCCTGCCGCCTTTGGATAGCGACATGCGTGTTCTGTTGCGATTGAAGCGTCTGACAAGGACTGCACTACAAGCGAGATTTGCCCGCCTCACTCGGCACCAAGGCCCCGGTACCGTCAACGATCAGGCAAGCGCAACTAGGCTCATGGAGAAGGTAGCTGATCACTGTGGTGTAGACCTATGGAAATATGTCGATGAGGTTCGTTACGGAAGCGTAAGAGCCGATGGATTTGAGTATCCCAACTTCAGTGTAGAGGGTGGTGTGCGCATAATCCGAATACCAAGCGATATTTCGCAGACGAACAAGTATATGCAGCTGAAGACTGCAGCACATGAGTTAAATCACGCTCGCATATATGATAAATTTGTAACGCGGCTTGGCCCAGTGCGTGGACACGAAGAGTACTGGGGGGCGCATCGTGACTTTGGAACGTCTCTATACGCACGCGAAGAGGTCATCGTCGAGCGAGCAGCGCAGATGATGGTACGTTCTGTTTTTGAAGGAAAGCTGACGGGTGCAAATCTTAGACGACTTACAGATGCTTTAAATGATGCTGATAACTACATCGCCGATTGGCGAGCACTTATGTGAGGTGAAACATGACTTTGCGAAGTTTTGGACAAGTAGTTCCATTGCAGAGTGGGATGCTGTTTCTCTCCGGTTTTGGCTCGTCCCAAGAGGATGGCGTTCGTGATCTAGTAAAGATGCAAGAGGAAGCCCGGATCATTGAGTGTATGGCTCAAGGTCGGAAGATGCTTAAGAAGGTTACTGGACAAGACTTTGGTTATTCGTTGGCCAAATGGCATGATTTCCTCATCAATGATAAGAAAGCCAGTAAAAGCTATATGCGTCCCTCGACATGGCGCGGTGTAGAGAATGCTATAATGATAGAGCTTCGAAATCCTGATCGAGAAAGGTTGGAGTCATTGGCCGAGAACGAAGTCTGAAAAATCATTGCAGATGATCTGAACTACGGTGCTCCAAAATGGTCCTTTCCGCCGGTGACAGAGATGGTTGAATTTTGGCACGTTCTGCGGTGTGGAGAAGGTCCGGAGTGAGCCCATACTTACCTGTGTTTGCAGGCGCAGAAGGACCCACTATCGAATTGCTCCATATTTGTTGTTAGATAGTGGCCGTGGTCAGCTTCGTGAAACTTTGAAACTTTAAATCTCCATTGGCGTTCGCAAATGGAGATAGAAGCTCCCGAAGCTCTTGGTCAAAGCTCTTGAGATCACTGCCCAACTTTGAGATCGTAAAAGTATCGCGAGAGTGTTGGCATAAAATGAAGTCTCCGATGCTCTGGTGGAATGGGTCGGAAACGACCTCATACACTCCATTCACATCAACATAATCGAGGTACTTCGCCCAAAACGACCAGTCCTTGCCCGAATGAAATGGCTTTCCAGTAAGCTTTGGCACCCATTTTGATAAGAAGGTTTGCCAATCACTTTCCCAAGGTGGCTTATGTGCGCCATCACCTTCTATGACCGAAAACAGATGGCGCGTTTTCACATGCTTGGACAGTTTGGGAAAGAGAACATCATGGTTCATCCAATGGATGCTAAGGGCGGCAACGACAGTGTCATATTCACCTTTTAACGGCGCCGTTTCCGCATAACTTTCGACCCATTCAAGGTTCGTCGCCACTCCAAATTCGAGAGACTTTCCAAGCGCGATCATTTTTGCTGATGGATCTATCGCCGTCACAGAGCTGAAGTGTTTTGACATCGGCCTCGCGATCTTGCCGTGCCCGCACCCCAGATCCAGAATGCGGCCCCTGTCAGGAGAGTGACTGACAATCAGATCATATACTTGTTGGGGGTAGGGGGGGCGATAGAGATAGAGATCGACGACCTCTTCCAATTGAAAAGAAGTTCCGATCTCCTGTTTCACCTAATTCTCCAATCAAAATGGTCCGCGGGTCGTCCTTAGCGCTCTAGCAGTATTGGTTCAACGACCGCTTAGTCCCGTCTCCAGTCCTCTGACTAGGTGAACATCGCGCAGGTGTGGCCAACGTCCGCTATCGGGCTGCGATCGCAGCATTTGAAGGTGGTGCTCAAAGTCGGCTCTGGGCCGTGAGGTTGGCTTTCCCTGAGCCTACAAATCGCCGCGCTGCATCGCCGCAAGTCCGCTAACGAGCCCACTTTCCCGGATGCTGCGGAACGCACAAAGGTCGGCTTTTCGACGGATTGCGCTGCGGATGCAGCATAGTGTTCTACATGGATTTAAACCCCGCCGCGTGTGCGTTCTGAAAGCCATTGCAGATGCCACTGCAACAGCCGATCCGTGCTACTCGGATGGTTCGACAGGGCGCGCTCGGTGAAACTTCATTGAGCGCTATAGCCGTTTGGTCGGTGACCACGATGCCCAGCGTGGCTACAAGATCGGTATGTCGTTGAACGTCTTCGTCCTCGGCGGGACCGGCCTTATTGGACGCGGCGTTGTCCGTGAGCTTACTGGGAACGGGCACACCGTCATTGCCCTGAGCCGCTCCCCCGCTTCGGACAAAGTGCTCCAAGCGCTTGGGGCGCGTCCCGTGCGCGGCGATATGCGCGAACCGGCGGGTTGGCGTCGCCATCTGAATGATGCGGATGCCTTCGTGCAGGTCGCTGCGACGTTCGGCGACGACATGGGTGCCGTCGATGCCGTCGTCATCGACGCGCTGGAGGAGGCCGCGTCCAAGCGGTCCGAGCCCCTCCAGGTCGTCTATACGGGGGGGTGCTGGCTTTATGGGGCGACGGGGGACGAGGTGGCCGACGAAGAAAGGCCCTTCTCGCCGATCCCCGCCTTCGCATGGATGGTCAATCACGCGGAGCGGCTGGCGGCGAACGACGCGCTTCGAGTGGCCGTCATCCATCCGGCGATGGTCTACGCGACGGGCAAAGGGGTGTTTGAGCGCTTCGTAGACGCCGCACGGGACCGTCGGCCGATCCAGATCTGGGGCGCGGCCGAGACACGCTGGCCCTTGGTACATCGCGACGACCTCGCCGTTGCCTGCCGCCTCGTCTTGGAAGCCGGCCTGACCGGGCATTACAATGCGTCCGCCGAGGTCGGCGTGCCGGTTTCGCGGATCGCCGCCGTGATCGCCGAGCGGGCGCGGAGTACGGCGGGGATCGAAGTTCGTGCCAGGAAAGCCGTGGTGGCCGAACATGGCGATTGGGCCGTGGGATCGACACTCGATCAGAGGATGTCGTCCGAGAGGCTGCGTCGAACGGTCGGCTGGGTGCCACGGTTCATCGCTTTCGAGGGCGCGCAACTGTTCTGAGAGGATATTCGACCGGAACGGACCTTCTTGCGGGATGCAGCCAAAGCTCACTTCGTCCCGCAATTTGTTGCTTCGACTACCTTTCGAATTCCCTGGCTCAGCGAATGGCGGCTTTGCGGACTGCGACCGCAGCATCTCGACCTATTGGCCAACGGCAGGAAAGGGCCGGTCCTCATCTGCGGCGGACAGTCCGGTCAGTACGATGCTGCACTTGCTTCGAGGTCGGCACTGAGCCCCTTTCCAGCATGTTGCTTTGCAGCGAACGGCAGCTTCAGCACGCCCGTGTTGCCAGATGAGCACCGCCCACGACCAGTCCTGCGCCAAGCGCGGATAGGACTACAATCGGCTCGCCCCAGAAAACGAAACCAAAGTCTGCCGCAAAGACGATTGCCATATAGCTCCACGTGATGACCTTGTCGCCCGGTGCAGCCGAGAAGGCTTTCGCATAGTAGAATTGCCCAACAATCGTAAAACCCGCCACGGCGATGATAGGGGTCAGATGTGCGAGAGTTGGCGAGTGCCACGTCCACGGCAGCGGAAGCGC
Organism: Aestuariibius violaceus; assembly: GCF_040779325.2. Lineage (NCBI taxonomy): Bacteria > Pseudomonadati > Pseudomonadota > Alphaproteobacteria > Rhodobacterales > Paracoccaceae > Aestuariibius > Aestuariibius violaceus. The sequence goes on along the minus strand of NZ_JBFONT020000020.1, from coordinate 12,873 downwards.
AGACAGCAGGCACGCGAAAAAGGAGAAATAGAACATCTGTCGTGCAACAGGTTCGGTTGATGAAAAGGACCAGATAACGAGCGCGGCGGCTGCGCCCCCGAGCGCGGCGAGCAATGCGGAGAATTCACCCAGCGATATGCCAATGCGATCAGGACGGACGAGCAGGACGACGCCGACGAAACTGATCGCAACACCCAGCCAGACATAGCGATCTGACAATCGGCGAAATACAAGAATGGCTAGGATCGGCACGAACACCGGACCCGTGGATTGCAAAATAACGGCAGTCGCAAAAGGGATTTGTGCCAGCGCATAGAAGTAGGCCACAAGCGCGCCGTAGGTGAACACCGATCGGAGAAAATGGAGCGGTAGCTTGTCGGTATGAACCCCGCCCTCGGGACGGGCAATCAGCATGTATCCTGACATCATGATGAACATTGTCATGTTGGTCCAGAACACCACCACGAAGACATTCATGCCCTCCGTTGCGAAGCGGGCTGATGTCGCGCCAGAGGCCAGCAGCAACGCGGCGAAGACCATCAGACGTGTGCCGCGTGCAATATCATCTCCGGTAAGAGGGGCGGCCATGGCTGGGCTTCAACTTTTTCTGACTTCAATTCATTTGCCCTATATCTGAACACTACTGCCATCTGTGTGGCGGTAGTGTTATGGTAGCCCTCAAAAGTATGGAGGGATCGCGATGTCCAGATCGGCCAGGCTTTTCGAGATTATTCAGCTGCTGCGAAATGCAGATAGGCCAATTCTGGCACGTGAGATCGCAGCAGCGCTCGAAATCTCCATCCGAACCGTCTATCGCGACATTGCCAGCCTTCAAGCCATGCAGACACCTATCCTCGGCGAGCCGGGCGTCGGCTATGTCATGCGCAAGGGGTACGACCTTCCGCCAATCAACTTAGATGTCGAGGAGGCGGAAGCGATTTCCGTTGGTCTCAGCCTGATCGCGCGGACTGGCGATCCAGGACTTTGGCGCTCAGCGGGTCGCGCGGCGCGCAAGCTGCATGAAGCTGCACCGGGCACCCGTCGCCTCCCGACATCCGCGTGGGGGATCGAGAGGTGTGCGACCGTCAACCTCAGCGAAGTTCGCCAAGCAATTAGAAGCGAGAAAAAGATGGCGATAAAATACTGTGACGTTGAAGGAAGAGAGACCAAGCGCACGATCTGGCCGCTTTTTCTGATCTACTACGTTGATGCCGGGCTGATCGTTGCATGGTGCGAACTGCGTGAGGCATTACGCCATTTCAGACTGGACCGTATAGCGCGATCAAGCATCCAAAGCGACGATTTCGTGGGTCTTGGAGGGCCGTTAGTCGAGAAATGGGAAGAGACACAAATGGCAGGAGTCTTGCCAACGAGAGAGCTGTAGGTCTTCCATAAGCGGCCATTCGAGTAAACTAAATGAACGACCGCTTCGTCCCGTATTCCGTTGAAAAACTCTGCCTTGATCGACGCCTAAACCGCTGATTCAATTCTCTCAATGAGCGGAGGGATCAGCGATGATAGGACCGAGGCAAGAGGCGCAGGCGTCGCTGTTCTATGAGTTCTCGCTGGAAGATCATGTCCCACAGGACCACCTGCTCAGGTCGATTGACCGGTTTGTCGATCTGAGCAGCATCCGCGTCCATCTGGCGGATTTCTACAGCCACACAGGCCGACCCTCGATCGATCCCGAACTGCTGATCCGGATGCTTATCGTCGGCTACTGCTTCGGCATCCGGTCCGAGCGACGGCTCTGCGAGGAGGTGCATCTGAACCTCGCCTACCGGTGGTTCTGTCGGCTCGACCTGGCCGACCGGGTGCCCGATCACTCGACCTTTTCCAAGAACCGCCACGGCCGCTTCCGCGACAGCGAGCTGCTGCGGCATCTCTTTGAAACGGTCGTCGCGAGGTGCATCACAGAAGGGCTGGTCAGCGGTCAGCGGCTGGCCGTGGATGCCAGCCTGATCGAGGCGGACGCCAACAAGCAGTATTCCGCGCCAAAAGAAGATTGGGACATCGCGCGGATCGATGTGGACGCGGCCCCGCGTGCGGTCCGCGAGTATCTCGACACGTTGGACGACGCGGCATTCGGAGCGGCGACACCGGTCGAGCCGAAGTTCACATCCTATTCCGACCCAGCCAGCCAATGGACGGCTGCTCGCAAAGGTGAGCCATTGGAACGCCATTGGTCCGAGAGACAATGGCGAACGCATTCTTTGCCTATTCCAACAACTACCTCATCGACACGGATCATGGTGTCATCGTCGACGTGGAAGCGACACGGTCGAACCGCCAGGCCGAGGTCGGATCAACGAAGACGATGCTGAACAGGGTCAGGGACCGCTTCGATCTTCATCCCGAACGGCTGATCGCCGACACGGCCTATGGGTCTGGACCGATGCTCGGCTGGCTGGTGGACGAAAAGATCGCCCCGCACATCCCGGTGATCGACAAGGCAGGTCGCACCGACGGTACCTGGTCCCGCATTCGCCATTGTCGCTCGGACCAATGGCGCGACAAGGCTCATCTTCGAGTGGGACGCCGAGAACAACCAGTACATCTGCCCGGAAGGTGAGGCGCTGAAGCAGTTTCGCCGGAACTACTCCGATCCAAGCCGCGGGCCGACGGGAAAGGGCGTCGCCAAATACCAGGCGCTGAAACACACCTGTCAGGCATGTCCGTCGAAGCCCAAGTGCTGCCCGAACGCCGATGCGCGCAAGATCACCCGAGAAGAACACGAGGACGCCCGGGATGTTGCCCGTGCCATCTCCAGAACGTCCCAATACAAGATCTCGGTAAAGCTCAGGAAGAAGGTCGAGATGCTCTTCGCGCATCTCAAGCGCATTCTCGGTCTTGGACGGCTCCGACTACGCGGTCCATGCGGGGCAAGCGACGAATTCCTCCTCGCCGCCACAGCCCAAAACCTCCGCAAACTGGCGAAGATCTTTCCTGCACCGCAGCAAAGACGAAAAGCCTGATCAGAAAGGCGCTCGCGCCACGTTAAGCGTGTCACTTTCTGCGCCAGCAACACGTTGTTTTCCCACAGAATCTCCCGCATTGCAGACTTTCGCTGCAAGCGCAAAATCGGTTGGTGGGCGAATTCACAGATCGGAGGGCAAAGCACCAGCTTGGTGCGCGTTTTCCAACGGCTACTTTCTGCAATTCGCAATGTCAGAAACAAAAACAGAGGGGGAAACGGACCTTGCAAGCGCGTGCAAGCCGATGCTCGCGCGACACGGGTGTGCGCACAATCAAGGCACCCAATAACTTGGGCTTGTTCCGCGCCGCCACATGGCGGTCGTGGCGTTGCGAATGCGTTACTATCGGTCGAGTGGGAAGATCGGACGCGGCACATTGCGGTAGGGCAGCCTGGCGAGGTCCGGTGTGCAGAGCGCGCCGCTATCGCAAACGATAATACGAGAAGAGATCGGCTCGAAGGCTGCGCGAAAATGCTGCATAGACTTCAGAGCGACGATAGTCTTTTCGGCGGGATCGATGCCAAACGTCCGGAATTGCGCAAGGTCAAGCATCTGGGTCGCGTTGGTTACAATCAAGATGTCGATGCCTGCCACGCCGAGGACGGCCGTGCGTCCCCAACTTCGGTGAAGACCACCGAGGATCAGGCCTGTCCCCGTAAAGTTGCCATCGCTGAGCATCTTGAGTGTGCCCGTCACCGTGATTGGCCCGCCGCCACGGTCAGGATCCGTCTTGCCTCCAAGTTCAAGGGTGACGGCCCGCCCCACGGTTTGCGTTTCCAAATACTCGATTGCTTCTGGATCGACCAACGGTCCAAAGCATGCATTGTCGGCGCTTGCGGCAAGCAGCGCGGCAAGCAGCGACGTTGCATCGCCATACGCTCCTCCACCGGGATTGTCAGCATAATCGGCAACGACGATCGGGCCGTTTTCGGCTTCGTGGCCCGCGCATTGTGCGGCGGCGGCTTCGACACTGAGATAGTCGTTGAGACCCTCGAACCGCCTGTCCCAGATGTCATCTGCAAGTTCGTTACCAAGCCGTTCATGTGGCGCAGGGTCGCCCTGATAGGTAACAAGGACTGTCGGCCCGACCTCCGCAATATCGGCATTGCCAAAGCCTGCATTGATACTGACGGCAAAGGCATCTGGATGCTGCTGGTGTTCAAGAGCCCGCGCGTTGCGTTCGATCATCGGGCCGGCATCGGTGCGTCCACCATTGACCTCCTCAAGCATCGGGCGATGAACCCGCAGTGTCTTCGGTGCGATTTCATCCGACATGGTTCGATGCAATATCTCTCCTGCCAGCACGGCACAGTCGCGCATGTCGACATGTGGATAGGTCTTGTAGGAGACGATGATGTTGGCGAGGTCGGCCATCTCCTGACTTACATTGGCGTGGGGGTCGAGCGTGATTGCGATCGGAATGTCGCGGCCCGTCACCTCCCTGAGCCGCGCGAGGAACGTCCCTTCACCGTCCTCGGCGCCGTCAATCACCATGGCGCCATGCAGCGACAGCAAGATGCCGTCGAAATCTTGGGCGAGAGCAAGCGTTAGGACCGGCGCGGCCAGCGCCATGAATGTGCCCGGTGTGACAAGCCCGCCGGGTGGCGCAGACGTACTGACAGCATGGGTCAGAACCCATCCCTTGTCGCGTGCGACATCGAGAAATCCGGCAAGATCGGTGTTTGCCTGTCCTCGTTCGCGGATGGCCTCCTCTCCCAGAAGGAAGTACCGGCTCTTGAACGCTGCAAGATCTGTCGGGCGGATCGAAAAGGTATTTGTTTCGTGGCTGATTTCGGCACTCAGAACGCGAAAGCTCATCTGCAATTCAATCCATCGGGTTGTGGCAGGCGATCATGTGGCCGTCGCCCAGGTTTGTAAGGGGCGGGCGTTCGCGTCTGCATGCATCGCTGGCCGCAGGACAGCGCGCCGCGAAGGCACATCCGGGGATCTTCGCAAAGGGGCTTGGAATTTCCCCGCCCAGCATCGTGACGATCTTGCGCCGGGTCGGGTCGGGCTCGAAGTTGCTATCGAGAAGCGCATGGGCATAGTGATGGCGCGGCTGCGTCTCGGCACCCGGCAAAATCTCCATGACGCGCCCCAGATACATCACCACAACACGGTCGCAGAAGTAACGAACAAGGCTGAGATCATGGCTGATGAAGAGATAGGTCAGCCCAAGCTCTTCCTTAAGGGCTTCCAGCAGATCGACGATCTGCGCCTGGATGGAGACATCCAAAGACGCGGTCGGCTCGTCGAGCACGAGAAATGACGGGCGCAGTGCCAGCGCTCGTGCGATCCCCACCCGCTGTTTTTGACCGCCAGATAGCTGATGGGGGAAACTATCCATGATGCGCGGGCTGAGGCCGACCATGGAGATCAGTTCATCCACCGTCGCTCTCGCCTCCGCCGCCGTCTTGGCTTCACCTTGCACCTGAAAGGGTTCGAGCAAGGCGCGGCGGATCGTATAGCGTGGGTCGATGGCAGAATACGGGTCCTGGAACACCATCTGCATCTGGCGGCGCAGTTTGCGCATCTCGGCCTGCGACTGGGTCGCCAGGTTCTTGCCGTCGAAGATCACCGTCCCTTCAGTGGCCTCCAGCAGGCGCAGAACGAGCCGCGCCAAGGTGGACTTGCCGCAGCCGCTTTCGCCCACGACACCGGTTACCTTGCCGCGGGGCACATCAAGCGAGACGTCGTTGACCGCGCGCATAGTGCGGCGCGGCTTCATGAAACCGCCTCCGGACGAAAACTCGCGGGTCAGATCTGTCATCGTCACAAGACTGTCGTCACGCGGGACCGAAGCATCCATGATCAAACCTCGCTGAAGTGACAGGCCGCCAGGCCCGATGATTTGGGCTCAAGCGCAGGCGCCCTGTCGCGACAAAGCGCTTGTGCGTTGCTGCAGCGCGGGTTGAAGCGGCAGCCATCGGGATAATCGACGATGCTTGGCACGACGCCGGGAATACCCTTCAGGCTTCCTGGCTTCTGACCTAGCCGAGGAATGCAGCAGATCAGTTCGCGCGTGTAGGGGTGTTTCGGTTCGGCAAAGATCTCGCCAATCGCGTTCATTTCTGCGACCCGACCGGCATACAGAACAACGACCCGGTCGCAGGCCTGCGCCACCACGCCCATGTCATGGGTGATTAGCATCAGGGCGAGGCCGCGGTCGCGGACCAGTTCGACCATGATCTGTATGATCTGGGCCTGGATGGTGACATCGAGCGCCGTCGTGGGTTCGTCGGCGACAATCAGGTCAGGGTCTGCGGCAAGCGCCATGGCGATGACGATCCGCTGTTTCATGCCGCCCGAGAGCTGATGTGGATAGGCGCGATGGATTGCAGCCGGTTCCGGAATGCGCAACTGGGCAATGAGGTCGAGGCTGCGCGCCTTCGCCGCTTCGGCGCTCAACCCCAGATGCAGGATCGAGACCTGATCGATCTGCGCACCGATGCGAATGATCGGGTCGAGCGATGTCATCGGGTTCTGGCTGATCAGCGCAATCCGCTTGCCGCGCAGCCGGCGCAGCTCAATCTCGGGAAGTCCGATCAACTCGCGCCCGTCGAAAGCGATGGAGCCTTTGGTGATGGTGCCGCCGATGCGTGGGAGCAGCCCCATGACACACATCGCAGTTAGCGACTTGCCAGAGCCGGACTCACCCACGAGGCCGAGGATTTCGCCCTTGTCGATGTCGAAAGTGACACCCTCCAGCGGGCACAATGCCCCGATCGAGACCGAGATGCCCTGAACCGAAAGAAGCGCCATATCACACGCTCCGCAAACGGTTGCGGATATCGAGCGCCTCGATCAACGCGTCACCGAACAGGTTTATCGAGATGACCGTGATGGCGATGGCCAGGCCCGGAAAGATGATGATCCAAGGTGCGATGAAGATTTGTGCCGTCCCACTCGACATCATGGCGCCCCAGCTTGGTGTTGGCGGCTGAGCGCCAAGGCCGAAGAAGCCGAGCGTGGCTTCCAAGATGATCGCGTCCCCCGTCGCCAGCATTCCTGCGACAATCACCGGCGTCAGTGCGTTTGGCAAAAGATGGCGAAAGATGATGTGAAAATGCCCGGCCCCCAGATTTGTCGTTGCCTCCACATAGGTCTCGTTCTTCAGGGCCATGATCTGAGCCCGCGTCAGCCGCGTGAATTGCGCGAGGTAGGCGATCGAGATGGCGACCATGGTGCTTTCCAGTCCTGGGCCGATAATTGCGATCAGGATCAGTGCGATCAGAATCTCGGGAAAAGACCAGGTCAGATCGACGACCGCGGTGACGGCACGGTCGAACCAGCCGCCGAAATAGCCCGCCATCGCGCCCAGCGTCAGCCCGGCTGCCACCGAGATCGAGATTGCGGTGACCGCCACGGACAGCGACGTTCGCGCGCCGTATATAATGCGGGACATCAGGTCTCGTCCGAATTCATCGGTGCCCATCCAGTGGGCCGCGCCGGGCTCAGTGTTCGCGCCCGGCAGGTTCTGGATGTCGTAGGCATAGGGCGCGATCAGCGGTGCAAACAACGCGCAGGCCACAACAAGAACCAGGACAGCAGCAGAAACGCCGCCGCGTGGCGACCGGATGGCCGTCCTGATGGGGGCGAAAGCCGTCATCATTTTATCCTTTCACGCACACGTGGGTCCATCGCGGCTTGAACGATGTCGCCCAGCAAGGTGCCAAGCATCACCGCGACAGCGAGCATCAGAAGGGCTCCCTGAACGACCGGGTAGTCGCGCTGGTTCAGCGATGTAATCAGCAGTGAGCCGAGACCGGGGCGGGCAAAAACGAACTCGACAGTAACCGCGCCGCCAAGGATCCAGCCGATGCGGAGCGACAGGATCGTGACCACGGGCAGCAACGCATGACGCAGCACATGACGCAATTCAATTCGCCAAGGCGGCACGCCCTTGGCGTGCAACATCATGACAAAGTCCTTGCGTGCCGTTTCCATCATGGCGACGCGCGTTACGCGCGCGACAAGCGCCACTCCTCCAAGTCCTATGGTCAGGACCGGAAGGACCAGCGCATCCCAGCTTCGGGCCCCCGACACCGGAAACCAGCCAAGCTGCACCGCGAAAAGCATGATGAGAAGCAGGCCAAGCCAGAAACCCGGTACGGTCGACCCCAGTAGGATCAGCGTCATCGTCACCCGGTCGATCCAGCTGTCCTTGTAGATCGCCGCCAACGCGCCGGCGGTGATGCCGACCACCGTCGAAAACAGAAGCGCCAAGGCACCAAGCGACAGCGAATGCGGAAGGTTTTGAGCAATCAGATCCGCGACTGGGCGGCGCAGGACTATGGCGTCACCCAGATCGCCGGTCAGGGCGTTGCCGAGCCAGATTGCGTATTGCTGATAAAGCGGTTTGTCGAGGCCATACTTGGCCGCAAGCGCCGCCTTTTGCTCGGGCGAGGAATTGATCTGGACGAGATTGTCGATCGGATCGCCCGGAACCAGGTGCACGATCATGAAGATGACCAGGGACACGGCAAGGAACACCGGAATGAGCAGCAAGAGCCGCTTGATGAAAAAGCTGATCATTCCGGGGCCTCGTCCGTTAGGGTCGCGGTGCGACGCGGTTCAGTTGACCGTGATGTCGACCACCGTCTGGCTTTGCAGGCGCGTTCCCCGAATGGCCTCGGGTACCGAAATGGCCTCCTTGTCATAGGCGTAGATCTGGACGGGCTGATAGATCGGCGCGAAGACGTACTGGCTCAGGACATATTCATGGTAGGTCGTGAAGTTGGCGACCCGTTCTTCCCAGGTATGTGAACCACTCATGGCGGCGAGGTTCATTTCCTCTGCCGTAGGGTCGTTCCACATCGACACGTTCGGATAACCCAGGCGCTGACCGGAGAAGAACCAGTCGATGATGTCCGCATTGGCCCAGGAATAGGAGCGGACCGCCAGCTGATGATCAGTGCCCTTGCGATACTGGTCATTGATGGTGGCGCTGTCAAAGACCGTGATGTCGGCACCAATGCCAACGGCTTTCAACTGGGCTTGGACCACTTCGGTCACACGTTTGAATTCGGTCCCGTTCTGGGTCCACAGCGCAACCTGCAATTTGGTCCCGTCCTTTTCGCGAACACCATCAGAGCTCATGACCCAGCCGGCTTCTTCCAGAACGGCCTTGGAGCGGTCGGGATCGTAGGAGATTCTCAGCGTCGGATCGACGTTTGCCGCCAAGAGCGAGTCGATCAGAAAAGTATTGGCGACCGAACCGACGCCGCCATAGAGATTATCCAGAATTTCCTTCTGGTTGATGGCAAAGGCCGTGGCCTCACGCACTTTGATATCGGTGAATGGTTCGACGGTTGTGTTGATGGGGATGTAGAACAAACCGGTCCCCGGCATTGTGCCGACTTGAACCGACGGCTCGCCTTCAAGGCGTGGCAGGAAGTCGGTTGGGACGCTGTAGAGCAGGTCTACACCGCCAGTGCTGAGTTCAAGGAAGGCGGTGGAGTCCTCCGATATCTCTCGGAACGTCAGCGTCTTGATATGCGGCGCGCCCTGGTTCTTTGACAGATCGGACGCCCAGGCGTAATCCTCGTTTGCCGATAGCACCGTTTCCTGACCAACCGTGAAGCTTTCCAGTTTGAAGGGCCCAGAGCCTACCGCAGCGGTCACGCCGAAATCATCACCCAGCGCATCGAACGCTTTGGGCGAGGGAATGCTCATGAAACCCGATGACATGTTCGACAAGAGGTTTGGATCGGGGTTCGCCATCACGAACCTGACGGTCAAATCGTCGATCACCTCGACGCTTTCGATGGCGGCCGTCATAAACGCGTTTTCGGTTTCGGCGAATTGCGGAATCCACCACACGATAGTTTCCGCATTGAACGGCTCACCGTCGTGAAAGGTCACTCCCTCGCGCAGCTTGAACGTCCAGGACATTCCGTCGGCTGTCGATTCCCACTCGGTAGCAAGCTGGCCGTGGAATGTCTGGTCGGCGTCCTGAATGACCATACGGTCAAAGATCAGGGTAATTGCATCGTTGAGTTGGGTGCCATTGATCGGGTTGTAACTGGGCGTGCCGACGTTTTGTGCGGAAACGACGAATGTCGCTTCCTGGGCGTTGGCCGCGATGGCAAGACCAAACACGCTGACTGAAACCAGCATTGAGCTTGCGAAAAGTCGTGTCTTGGAGATGTAGCGCATTGCAGAACTCCTTGTTGTTATCGTTATCAATAGTGGTCTGCGTCAGGCCGATTTGCTCCCTGACTGAGATGTGCGATTGCTTGGTTTTCCGACGTGTCCGGTGAACCGGCTATACAGCTGCGTGACGGTTTCCATTCTCGCTTCGACCTTCGGGCCAAGCTCCAGAAAAACGCCGTTGACCAACAGGTTGGCCAAACTTGCCATCTGGGCCGTCGACTCCCAGAATTGGTTGAACTCGGTGGGGACGACGAACATCTCGTCGACAAGATCGCGACCCCAATCACAGAACGGATCGGTCACCAGTGTCACTGGAATTCCGACCTTCTTTGCTTCGATCGCGAGGTCACGCGACAACCTCGAATAGCGGCGGGCCTCGAAAATCACCAGGCACGACTGGGTGGGGTCCGAGACCAGCACTTCGGCAAAACTGCCGCCAGCAAGGTCCAGCATCCGTACGCCGTCGCGCAGATATTGCAACTGATTGACCAATATCTGCGCCATACCCCGTTCGGTCTGGAACCCGACCGCGTAGACATTGGCGGTGGTCGCCAATCGTTTCACGACGCGCGTCCATTCCGGCGTCCGCGCAAGTTCGTAAATCGCGACCAGGGCCGAGATCTCAAGTTCTAGCCCGGCCGCAAGCTGATCCTCACCCGCGGCGACCCGCTTGCGTAGATCCTGAAGCCTGTCGCTGACGAGCCAAGGTTGCTGGCCTATGTCCTGCTTCAAATGGTCCTTCAGGTCCTTGAAGCTCTTGTAGCCAACGGTCCTGCAAAATCGACCGACCGTCGGCTCGCTCACTTCAACTTTCGCCGCCAGGCTGGCTGCCGTTTCAAACGGAAGGTTGGACAATTCCGAGAGCATGAAGTTTGCCAGGATCCGGTCGGCCTTCGAGGCGGTGGCCAGACTGGTTGTCAATCGCTCGCGAACGGATGCGCTCATACCTGAGTATCTCCCTTGGCGATACATATGAAAGTTTTCTTACATTTTGTAAAAAATATCAATCTTTATTGCAGGTTTATTGATCTCCATCTGTTACCGGTTGCCGGTCAGATGTTGGGTGACGGCAAGATGCCGCTACGTTCCCGTTTCATTGGCCATCTCTCGAACTGGCCAAGGGCCACTTGACCTGCTGAAATGGAAAGAAGGGTCAACACAATGTACGATTATGCCGTCATCGGTGCCGGGATTGCAGGTGCCTCAGTGGCATTCGAACTGGCCCAGGTTGGAACCGTCGCGTTGATCGAGGCAGAGTCCCGTGCGGGCTATCACAGCACGGGACGATCGGCGGCGCTCTATACACCCAATTACGGAAACGCCGTTGTACGCGCGATCAATGCGGGCAGCGGTCCGTTCCTTCTCAATCCGCCAAGTGGCTTCGCAGATCATCCGCTGCTAACACCACGTGGGTTACTGACGATTGCGGGGCCAGGGCAGGAAGCCCGCCTTGACGCGATCGTGGAATCTGCCGCGGGTGAGGCGCCAGTTCACCACTTGTCGGCAAAAAAGGCTCTGGCGCTCGTGCCGCTTCTGCGTCCGGAAGTGGTCGCCGCAGCAGCCTATGAACCGGGCGTGATGGACATCGATGTGGACGCGCTCCATCAGGCTTACTTGCGCGGCTTCAAGGCGTTGGATGGACATCTCTTATGCAATGCGCGTGTGCGAAGGATTGCTCGCGGCGCAGGGCAATGGGGCATCGAGGTCGCCGGCAGCACAATTCAGGCCGCCATCGTGATCAACGCCGCTGGCGCCTGGGCAGATCAAATCGGGGCCATGGCGGGCGCACAGCCGCTTGGGTTGGTCCCCAAGCGCCGAAGTGCAATTGTCGCCGACGCACCTGTGGTAATCGACATAAACTCGCTACCCGCCGTCGACATGGCCGGTTCGGAGGCATATTTTAAGCCCGAGGCAGGGCGCATAATGGCGTCGTTTGGCGACGAAACACCGACCGAACCACAAGACGCGCAGCCCGAAGAGCTCGACATTGCCCTGGCCGCCGATTGGCTCCAACGCCATACTATCATAGACCTTCGCCGCATAGCGCACAGTTGGGCCGGACTTCGGACTTTTGTGTCCGACGACGCCCCGGTCGTAGGATTCGATGATGCGCTCGACGACTTCTTCTGGCTCGCCGCGCAGGGTGGGTATGGAATCATGATGGGCCCGGCACTGGCGCAGGCATCGAGGTCTCTAATCCAACATAACCGCTTGCCGGACGATTTCGAACGGCGCGGCGTGTCCCAGGGCGGAATCTCGCCCGCGCGTCTGTCAGATGTGCGACCTCGATCAGTCATCGAGCCATCTTCTGACTGATCAACTCGAAGCCGCCGCTCCCAGCCCACTTGAGCTGTCATTGCAAAATTGAAGGCTGCTTACTAACAGCCGCGATCCGGCGATCCGCCATATTGCGAAGCTTCGCCGTCTACCAGCGCCCTCCTTCGGAAACCTGCATCGTGACGGTCGCTACCATGGCAAAAGCCCGCAATCGGCTGATTCTGGGCTTATCAATGACAGCTATCTGCGGATTTCAGTTGCTGGTGCGGTCCGCTTCATCCGTCAAAGAGGGTTCCTGGCGGACCATCGATGCGGTGCGGAACCAGTATGATCGATGGCACCAGCCATCCCAGAAGCGGCCCGGTGCCATAGGCGGTGTCAGCGATCAGCCGTTCTGGATGAAGATCGAACCGTTTCTTCACCCGCCTCAGCATTGTCTTGGTTGATCCAACCTCGGCCTGCCTGA
>NZ_JBFONT020000019.1:0-20106 GCF_040779325.2 Aestuariibius violaceus | reverse complement strand
CCGGGCAGTCGACATGGGCGTAATGGCGGGCGTCGGTCTCGTATTCCACATGCGCCGTCGAGATCGTGATCCCCCGCGCCTTCTCCTCCGGCGCGCCGTCAATCTGGTCGTACGCCTTGAAGTCCCCAAAATACTTCGTGATCGCCGCCGTCAGCGTCGTCTTCCCATGGTCAACGTGACCAATCGTGCCGATGTTCACATGCGGCTTGTTTCTCTCAAACTTTTCCTTCGCCATGGGTGGCTCCTTCTTTACTAGAGGGCGGGCCGCTTACGCGTACTTCGCCTGAATTTCTTCCGAAATGTTCTGCGGGACCGGGTCGTAGTGATCAAACTGCATCGTGAACTGCGCACGGCCTGAAGACATGGAGCGCAAGGTGTTGATGTAGCCGAACATGTTGGCAAGCGGCACGAAAGCGTTGATCGCGATTGCATTGCCGCGCGGCTCCTGCCCCGTCACCTGACCCCGGCGGGAGGTGAGATCGCCGATGATGCCGCCGGTATACTCCTCAGGCGTAATTACCTCGACCTTCATGATCGGCTCGAGCAGCTTGGCGCCGGCCTTTTTCATGCCTTCGCGCATACCCATCCGTGCGGCGATCTCGAACGCGAGGACGCTGGAGTCTACGTCGTGGAACTTGCCGTCAATCAGAGCGACTTTGAAGTCGATAACCGGGAAGCCAGCCAGGGGGCCACTATCCATCACGGAGTTGATTCCCTTCTCGACACCGGGGATATACTCTTTCGGCACAGCACCACCGACAATCCGGCTTTCGAAGGAATAACCTTCACCCGGCTCGGTCGGAGAGATGATCATCTTGACCTCGGCGAACTGACCCGAGCCACCCGACTGCTTCTTATGGGTGTAGGTGATCTCGGCTTCGCGAGACACAGTCTCGCGATAGGCCACCTGCGGCGCACCGATATTCGCCTCGACCTTGAACTCCCGCTTGAGGCGGTCGACGAGGATATCGAGGTGGAGTTCACCCATCCCTTTCATGATCGTCTGGCCGGATTCGAGATCCGTTTCGACGCGGAACGACGGGTCTTCGGCAGCAAGCCGGGCCAGACCCTGGGACATCTTCTCCTGGTCGGCCTTGGTCTTGGGTTCGACGGCGATCTCGATCACCGGGTCGGGGAAGGTCATCGTTTCAAGAACGACTGGATCGCTCACGTCACAGAGGGTGTCCCCAGTGGTCGTGTCCTTCAGGCCGGCAAGCGCGATGATGTCACCCGCGAAGGCCTCTTCGATTTCCTCGCGATTGTTGGAGTGCATCATCATCATGCGGCCGACACGCTCTTTCTTCCCCTTGGTGGAGTTGAGCATCGTGTCGCCCTTCTTCATCACGCCGGAATAGATCCGTGTGAAGGTCAGGGAGCCGACGAAGGGGTCGTTCATGATCTTGAAGGCCAGACCAGCGAAGGGCATCGCGTCATCCGCGCGGCGGGCGATGTTACGCTCTTCGTTTTCGTCACCCGGCTTGAAGCCCATATAATCAACGACATCGAGCGGGCTAGGCAGGTAGTCGATGACCGCATTGAGAAGCGGCTGGACGCCCTTGTTCTTGAAAGCCGAGCCGCATAGGACCGGAACGAAGGACAGCGACAGCGTGCCCTTGCGGATCAACTTACGCAGGGTCTCCACGTCGGGCTCTTCGCCTTCGAGATAGGCCTCCATGACATCATCATCCATCTCGACAGCCGTCTCGATGAGCTTGCCGCGCCATTCGTCGGCGGTGTCCTTGAGGTCGTCACGGATCGGCTGCTTGACCCAGCTTGCGCCGAGGTCTTCGCCCTTCCATACCCACTCTTCCATAGTGACAAGGTCGATGATGCCCTCAAGCGCGTTTTCGGCGCCGATCGGGATCTGGATCGGGGCAGGGGTCGCGCCGGTGCGATCTTCGATCATGCGCACGCAGTTGAAGAAGTCGGCGCCGATCTTGTCCATCTTGTTGACGAAGACGATGCGCGGAACCTTGTAGCGGTCGGCTTGGCGCCAGACTGTTTCGGTCTGCGGTTCGACACCGGCATTGGCATCGAGCACAGCAACGGCACCGTCGAGAACAGCGAGGGAGCGCTCGACCTCGATCGTGAAGTCCACGTGACCGGGCGTATCGATGATGTTCATCCGGTGCTTCGGCGTGTCGGCGGTAGAACCGTCTTCGGTCCGCTCCCAGAAAGTGGTGGTCGCGGCCGAGGTAATCGTGATCCCGCGTTCCTGCTCCTGCTCCATCCAATCCATCGTCGCGGCGCCATCATGCACCTCGCCGATGTTGTGGGACTTGCCGGTGTAGAAAAGGATTCGCTCCGAGCACGTCGTCTTACCAGCATCGATGTGAGCCATGATGCCGAAGTTGCGGTAGCGGTCGAGAGGATAGTCGCGTGCCATTGGGCTGCTCCTGGGAGTATGCTTTTACCAGCGGTAATGGCTGAACGCCTTGTTGGCGTCGGCCATCTTGTGGGTGTCTTCGCGCTTCTTCACGGCAGAGCCACGGTTCTGGACGGCGTCGATCAATTCGCCTGCCAGACGCTCTTCCATCGTGTTCTCGTTGCGCTTGCGGCTGGCTTCGATCAGCCAGCGGATCGCCAATGCTTCCCGGCGCTCCGGGCGGACTTCGACGGGCACTTGGTAGGTCGCACCACCAACCCGGCGCGAGCGGACCTCGAGGGCCGGTTTGATGTTGTCGAGGCTTTCATGGAAGACTTCGACCGGCGAGCGTTTAAGCTTACCTTCGACCCGGTCGAACGCACCGTAGACGATACGCTCGGCGACCGACTTCTTGCCGTCGATCATCAGGTTATTCATGAACTTCGTGAGAACGCGGTCACCGAACTTGGCGTCGGGCAGGACTTCGCGCTTCTCTGCGGCGTGGCGGCGGGACATGTTTTGTTATCCTCTTACTTCGGACGCTTGGCGCCGTACTTGGAACGACGCTGCTTACGGTCTTTGACGCCCTGGGTATCGAGGACGCCGCGCAGGATGTGGTAGCGGACACCGGGAAGGTCCTTCACCCGGCCACCGCGGATAAGCACGACGGAGTGCTCCTGTAGGTTGTGACTTTCACCGGGGATGTAGCTGATCACTTCGTAACCGTTCGTCAGGCGCACCTTGGCGACCTTCCGCATGGCCGAGTTCGGCTTCTTCGGCGTCGTGGTGTAGACGCGCGTGCAGACGCCGCGCTTCTGCGGGCACTCCTCGAGGTGGAGCGACTTGGAGCGTTTGACTTTCGGCTGCCGCGGCTTGCGGATCAGCTGCTGGATCGTTGGCATCGGGCTTCATTCCCCACTTCTTGCACATGTGCGGCGGGGCATCGCCCTGCCTGATTTCGGTACCCTCGGCGCGTCCGCGTCGGGCGGTTGCTCTCTGAAACGTTGGGCCGTCTGCCACAACGCAAAGAACCGCAGGCGTTCCCTTCGTTCGGAAACGACGCGGTGGGCCTCCAGAGGATCGGGGCAAACCGCCCGGATCATGACCACTTACATTCTGATTTGACGACGAAGGGCTGGACCCTTCCGGTCAAGTGGGCGCCGTATAAGTGGAGTCGTTTAGGGTGTCAACAGCCCTGCTTTACGCCTTGCTTCGATGTTTGAGCCAGTCACGCTGAAAGGTATCACGATCGATTGCGAAGCGCTCATCGAGGGCCTCACCGATATCGTGATCATCCATCTCGAATGCAATCCCCGCACTTGGACCGATCGCACTATCGTTGGCCTCGTGATAGCCTCGGATAAACATCAGCGGATGTGGCCGAGAATGAACTGGCATTCGCGTCCAGATCTTGTGATGCGGAAAATCGAGGGCTGAGGCACTGTCATCCGGGTCCACGATGACCGCTAAAGCGACGCCCCAGAAGGGCGCGCGAAGAGGGCGGTAGGTTACCGTAGGCGCCGTCGCGTTCAGTAACAGACCGCAATTGTGGTCAACAGCCACCCTCTTAAGCCCCATGCGCGATCGCACCGCGGAGGGGTAGAGGTTTCTGAGCTTCGTTACGTAATCTACCGCGACAGCGTCATCATCATCCATGCGCACCTCGGCCACATGTCGTGCCCCGGGATGGCGATGAGCGTGAAGTACCTCGCTGTAAGTCTTACGATCGGGCCCCGGATCGCGCGCGACGATCCGGGCTTGCGAAATCCCGGCCATAAGCTCCTCCAACTCGTTCCGCCAGCGCGCGGGCATGGCCGTGCCAATAAGAATGACGAAATCGAAGTCTGGGTCAGTCTGAACTCTCAGGGCGGGCAAAGTGATGTGCTTAAAGAAGAAGAGCCGCTCTCGCATTCGAGTATCGGCATAGAGGTTGGCAACGCGGTCTTCAACGGTGTCGGGCCCCGACTGAAACGGGTTCTTCGTGCCGGGATAGGAGAACCTGCAGAAGAATATGACCTGAAGCGGATGCGCCATTGTTCCCTCTGAAAGTGCTTAATCAAGCTAAAGCTGCATAAGTCGATCGTAAGTAACTGCAAAGTTGTTCTTCAAAACCATGCGGATCCGGTCTTCGTCGTAGAGACCCCTCTGCCCCGACATATGAGGGTCGGCGTCGTTGTCCTGGTGAACGGTACGAATGAAAGTCGGAACGCGGGCATCGGAATAACAGGTGTAGAACTGGGTCAGCCTCCGGTGATTTCGCTGGAAGATGTTTGCGTCGCTTTCCGCGGGGGTGACAAGTGCCAGCCCTATCCCCACCGGATAGCGTTCGATGACATCGAAGACCTCAGATCGCCCCGGATTATGGATAAAGAAGAAGCCGCGATTGAAGGCTACTGCCGTCTCCGCCTTCGGGGTGACGCGGATCATCGCCCCGGATATGCGCCTGAGACGTTTGATATAACGCAGATCCACCGCATCATCGTCATCAAGCCGGAAGGTGGTTACATGAGAGGCCTCAGGCCTTTTCAGCCTGTCGAAAGCTTTCTGCGTGGCCGGGTAGTGCTTGAGAACCGGCAGGCTGATCACCGCCACGTTTGGAACTTGGTCGATCAGCGCGAGGAGCCGAGAGACCATCCATTCCGGCGCGTCCTCGCCGATCAAAACCCCAGTCGAAAAATCCTGATCCTCTTGTCCGCATAGCGACGGCAGCGTCAGATTTTCGAAGAGATGGAACCGCCGTTCGAGGCGCTCTCGATCGTACAGCGCAGCGCGCGCGTCTTTCGGTCGCCCCGCTGTCTTTTGCCAGCCGGATTTGGCGGGATATGAAAAGCGTATGAGACCAATGATTTGATTGACTATCTCACCATTCATGCGGGCGACCATGCAGCGATCGCCACATAAAGAAAAGGCCCCGTTAGGGGCCCTTTCAAGACGTACTCTTTATCAGTCGCGGCTCTCTGGAGTGTCGACGATCAGTGTCTCGAGATCGTCCTCGCCGATAACTTCGTCGCCAACGCTGTCTGGTGCAATCAACGCTGCGGCGGCTTCCGCTTCTTCGCGACGTGCCTCGATTACCACGTTGTCGCGTTCGGACGCGATCCGGACCACTCGTTGAGTTGCCCCACCGGTGCCAGCAGGGATCAGACGCCCGACGATGACGTTCTCCTTCAGACCGACCAGACGATCACGCTTGCCTTGAACCGATGCTTCGGTCAGCACGCGGGTCGTCTCCTGGAACGAAGCTGCCGAGATGAACGACCGCGTCTGCAGGGACGCCTTGGTGATGCCGAGAAGGATCGGCTCGCCTTGTGCCGGACGGCCACCTTTGGCGATCGCCTTTTCGTTGGCCGCGTCGAACTCTGCCTTGTCGACATGCTCGCCCTTCAGAAGCGTCGTCTCACCGCTATCGGTGATCTCCCACTTCTGAAGCATCTGCCGGACGATGACCTCGATATGCTTGTCGTTAATCTTCACCCCTTGAAGGCGATAGACGTCCTGCACCTCGTTGATCATGTAGTCGGCCAGAGCCTCGACACCCATGATCGACAGAATGTCGTGCGGCGCCGGGTTGCCGTCCATGATGTAATCGCCTTTCTGGACATAGTCCCCTTCGGCGACGGGGATGTGTTTCCCCTTCGGCACCATGTACTCGACCTTCTCCAAGGACTCGTCCGCAGGCTCAATCGCGATGCGGCGCTTGTTCTTGTAGTCCTTGCCGAAGCGCACATAGCCGTCGATCTCGGCGATGATGGCATGATCCTTTGGACGGCGCGCTTCGAAGAGTTCGGCCACACGCGGCAGACCACCGGTGATGTCCTTCGTCTTCGCCCCTTCCCGTGGGATTCGAGCCACGACATCGCCCGCCTTGATCTGCTGGCCATCCTCGACCGACAGGATCGCATCGACCGACATGGTGTAGGCGACGGGGTTGCCGTCATCCTTGGCGACAGGCTCCCCATCGTCGCCGACGACGAGGATCTTAGGTGCAAGTTCGTTGCCCTTCGGCGCGGAACGCCAATCCGCTACGATCTTTTGCGTCATGCCAGTTGCATCGTCAGTCTCCTCCCGCACGGCGATTCCGGGCACTAGGTCGACGAAGCGGATCGTACCGCCCTTCTCCGCGATGATCGGCAGGGTGTACGGGTCCCACTCGAAGATCTTGTCTCCACGACCGATTTTGCCGCCGTCCTTGACGAACACCTTCGAACCGTAGCCGACCTTGTGGCTGGCACGCTCTTCCCCGTCGTCGCCCATGATCGCGAGGACCATGTTGCGCCCCATGACGATCTGCTCGCCCGCCTCGTTTTCGAGAAGCTGGGCATTGCGGAACTCGATCTTGCCCTCTTGCGAGGCCTCCAAGAAAGACTGCTGGCCACCCTGCGCTACGCCGCCGATGTGGAAGGTCCGCATGGTTAGCTGCGTACCAGGTTCACCGATGGATTGCGCTGCGATGATGCCGATGGCCTCACCTTGATTGACCATTGTGCCGCGAGCCAAATCGCGCCCGTAGCACATGGCGCAGACGCCATCCTCGGCCTCACAGGTCAACGGGCTGCGGATGCGCATCTTCAGTACGCCCGCAGTTTCGACCGCATCAGCCTTGCGCTCATCGATCAACTCACCCTGCTTGATCAGCACCTCTTCACTGCCCGGCGCGACCACGTCATCGGCCGAGACACGACCGAGGATCCGCTCACTCAGCGATGAGACGATCTCGCCATCGCTGATCGCCGCTTCGGCGGTGATCGCACGATCGGTGCCGCAATCGACCTCACGGATGATGCAATCCTGCGCCACGTCGACCAGACGGCGGGTCAGGTAGCCCGAGTTCGCCGTCTTGAGCGCCGTATCCGACAGACCCTTACGGGCGCCGTGGGTCGAGTTGAAGTACTCGAGCACGGTTAAGCCTTCCTTGAAGTTCGAAATGATCGGCGTTTCGATAATCTCTCCGTTCGGCTTGGCCATCAGACCACGCATCGCGCCCAGCTGCTTCATTTGAGTGACGGAACCGCGGGCCTTAGAATGTGCCATCATGTAGATCGAGTTCGGTTCCTGTTCGGCGCCATTGTCATCAGTACGCTTCGCGGAAATCGTGCTCATCATGGCATCGGTGACGCGATCGTTACACTTCGACCAAGCATCGACGACCTTGTTGTACTTCTCACCTTGGGTGATGAGGCCGTCCATGTACTGCTGTTCGAAGTCCTTAACCTGATCGCGCGTTTCTTCGACCAGCGACCACTTTTCGTCCGGGATCACCATATCGTCCTTGCCGAACGAGATGCCGGCGCGGAACGCTTCGCGGAAGCCAAGGGTCATGATCTGGTCGCAGAAGATGACCGACTCCTTTTGGCCGCAATAGCGGTAGACGGTGTCGATAACCTGCTGAACCTCGCCCTTCTTGAGAAGGCGATTGACCAGTTCGAACGGAGCCTTGGTATTGAGCGGCAAGAGACTACCCAGCCGCACGCGGCCAGGGGTCGTCTCGTAGCGTTTCATCACCTCGGCACCGGTTTCGTCGATCTGCTTGATCCGCGCCGTGATCTTGGCGTGCAGATGCACATGGCCTTCGGCCAGCGCGTGCTCGACTTCGTCGACGGAAGCGAAGGACATGCCTTCGCCCTTCATGCCCTCACGCTCGATCGTCGTGTAATAAAGGCCGAGGATCATGTCTTGCGACGGCACGATGATCGGGCTGCCGTTAGCAGGCGACAGCACGTTGTTGGTCGACATCATCAGGACCCGTGCCTCAAGCTGAGCCTCGAGGCTCAGTGGCACGTGAACTGCCATCTGGTCGCCGTCGAAGTCTGCGTTGAAGGCCGCACAGACCAGCGGATGAAGCTGGATCGCCTTGCCTTCGATCAGCACCGGCTCAAAAGCCTGGATGCCAAGACGGTGCAGCGTCGGCGCACGGTTCAGCATGACGGGATGCTCGCGGATCACCTCGTCGAGGATATCCCACACCTCGGGACGCTCTTTCTCGACCAGCTTCTTAGCCTGCTTAACGGTGGAGCTAAGGCCCTTTGCCTCGAGCCGCGAGTAGATGAACGGTTTGAAGAGTTCGAGCGCCATCTTCTTCGGCAAGCCGCATTGGTGCAGCTTAAGCTCGGGGCCTGTCACGATGACCGAGCGACCCGAGAAGTCGACGCGCTTCCCCAGCAGGTTCTGACGGAAGCGGCCCTGCTTGCCCTTGAGCATATCAGACAGCGATTTCAGCGGGCGCTTGTTTGCACCGGTGATAACCCGGCCGCGACGACCGTTGTCGAAGAGCGCATCAACCGATTCCTGCAGCATTCGCTTTTCGTTGCGGACGATGATATCGGGCGCGCGCAACTCGATCAGCCGCTTCAGGCGATTGTTCCGATTGATGACCCGACGATAGAGATCGTTGAGGTCGGAGGTCGCAAAGCGGCCGCCATCCAGCGGGACAAGCGGGCGCAGCTCCGGCGGGATGACTGGAACGACCGTCAGGATCATCCATTCGGGGCGGTTGCCCGACTCGACGAAGCTCTCGACGATCTTCAGCCGCTTGATGATCTTCTTTGGCTTCAGCTCACCGGTCGCCTCCTTCAGTTCCTCGCGAAGCTGGGCGGCCTCAGCCTCCAGATCGATATTCTGAAGCATCTCGCGGATCGCTTCCGCGCCGATATTGGCGGTGAAGGCGTCCATGCCATAGGCATCCTGGGCGTCGAGGAACTCCTCCTCGGTCATCAGTTGACCGTAGGCAAGGTCCGTCAGACCGGGTTCGATAACGACATAGTTCTCGAAATAGAGGATCCGCTCCAGATCGCGCAGCGTCATGTCCAGCATCAGACCGATGCGGGACGGCAACGACTTGAGGAACCAGATATGGGCGACGGGTGCGGCCAGCTCGATATGGCCCATGCGCTCGCGCCGGACCTTTTGAAGCGTCACTTCTACACCGCATTTCTCGCAGACGACGCCGCGATACTTCATACGCTTGTACTTGCCGCAGAGGCATTCGTAGTCCTTGATCGGCCCGAAGATACGCGCGCAGAAAAGGCCGTCACGTTCCGGCTTGAACGTACGGTAGTTGATAGTTTCCGGCTTCTTGATCTCGCCGAAGGACCAGCTGAGGATCCGCTCAGGCGAGGCCAAAGATACCTTGATCTCGTCAAAGGTCTTGGCCGGGGTGAGCGGGTTGAACGGGTTGTTGGTCAGTTCCTGGTTCATCTTGATACCTCGAATATCGGGCGCTGGGGGGGACGCCGGAACAAATCCTTCTAGAAGGATTTGCGCCGGAAGAATTTTCTAGAAAATTCTTATTCCTCCACCTCCGCATCCAGGAGTTCCATGTTCAGGCCGAGGCCGCGGACTTCCTTGACGAGCACGTTAAAGCTCTCGGGAACGCCCGCCTCGAAATTGTCCTCGCCCTTGACGATGCTTTCATAAACCTTGGTCCGGCCCGCGACGTCGTCGGATTTCACCGTCAGCATCTCCTGCAGGGTGTAGGCCGCGCCGTACGCTTCCAGCGCCCAGACCTCCATCTCACCGAAGCGCTGTCCGCCGAACTGCGCCTTGCCGCCCAGCGGCTGCTGAGTGACCAGCGAGTACGGACCGGTCGACCGCGCGTGGATCTTGTCGTCCACGAGGTGGTGAAGTTTCAGCAGGTACTTGATGCCCACCGTCACCGGACGCGCAAACTTCTCGCCAGAGCGGCCGTCGAACAGGTCGGACTGGCCCGACTGGTCAAAGCCCGCGCGAACAAGCGCATCGTTTACGTCCGCCTCTTTCGCGCCATCGAAGACCGGGGTCGCGATCGGCACACCGCGGGTCACGTTATCCGCCGCTTCGACAAGGCGATCCTCGTCCATATCGGCGATGCCCTCTTCGTAGACATCGTCGCCATAGGCGATCTTCATCGCGTCACGCACGGGCGTCAGATCCCCGGACCGGCGATACTCACCTAGCGCCTCGTCGATATGGATGCCCAGGCCACGCGCGGCCCAGCCCATGTGGGTCTCGAGAATCTGGCCGACATTCATCCGGCTGGGAACACCAAGCGGGTTAAGAACGAAGTCAACCGGCGTGCCGTCCGCGAGGAACGGCATGTCCTCCATTGGGACAACCTTCGAGATGACGCCCTTGTTGCCGTGACGACCGGCCATCTTGTCGCCCGGCTGCAGCTTACGCTTCACCGCGACGAACACCTTGACCATCTTCATGACGCCCGGCGGCAGGTCGTCGCCCCGGCGCACCTTTTCGACCTTGTCCTCGAACCGCGCGTCGAGCGCGCGTTTCTGCGCCTCGTACTGCTCGTTCAGAGCCTCGACGATCTGGGCGTCCTTCTCGTCCTTGAGCGCCAGCTGCCACCACTGGCCACGGCTGAGTTCACCCAACAGGTCTTCGGTGATCTCGGAATTCGCCTTGACGCCTTTCGGCCCCTTCACGGCGGTCTTGCCGAGGATCAGGTCCTTGAGACGCGCATAGATGTTCCGGTCGAGGATGGCGAGCTCGTCGTCACGGTCGCGCGACAAACGTTCCACTTCTTCCCGCTCGATCTGCAGCGCACGCTCGTCCTTATCGACACCATGGCGGTTGAAGACCCGCACCTCAACGACCGTGCCGAAATCGCCCGGCGGCAGCCGCAACGACGTGTCGCGCACGTCGGATGCCTTCTCACCAAAGATAGCGCGGAGCAGTTTTTCCTCCGGCGTCATCGGGCTTTCACCCTTTGGCGTGATCTTACCGACGAGGATGTCCGCCGGGCCGACCTCGGCACCGATATAGACTATGCCCGCTTCGTCGAGGTTGCGCAAAGCTTCCTCGCCGACATTCGGGATGTCGCGGGTAATCTCTTCCGGCCCAAGCTTCGTATCGCGAGCCGCGACCTCGAACTCCTCGATATGGATCGAGGTGAAGACGTCGTCACGCACGATCCGCTCGGAGATCAGGATCGAGTCCTCATAGTTGTAGCCATTCCACGGCATGAAGGCGACGACGACGTTCTTGCCGAGCGCGAGCTCACCTAGATCCGTGGACGGACCATCTGCAATGACTTGGCCCTTCTCGACGTGGTCGCCCACCTTCACCAGCGGACGCTGGTTGATGCAGGTATTCTGGTTCGACCGCTGAAACTTGCGCATCCGATAGATGTCGACGCCCGGATCTCCGGGCTCCATATCCGCCGTTGCACGGACAACGATCCGCGCCGCATCGACCTGGTCGATGATGCCAGCCCGACGCGCCATGATCGATGCGCCGGAATCACGCGCGACGACACCTTCGATGCCTGTCCCGACAAGCGGCGCCTCGGCCTGCAGAAGCGGCACCGCCTGACGCTGCATGTTCGATCCCATCAGGGCCCGGTTCGCGTCGTCGTTCTCAAGGAACGGGATCAGCGAAGCCGCGACCGAAACCAGCTGCTTCGGCGACACGTCAATCAGATCGACCTGCTCATTCGGGGCCAGCATGTAGTCGCCCGATTGGCGGGTAGACACGAGATCGTTCACGAACTTGCCGTCTTCGGTCAGGTTCGCGTTCGCCTGAGCCACCGTGTGCCGCATCTCTTCGGTGGCCGACATGTAATGGACTTCGTCGGTAACCTTGCCGTCCTTCACGACACGATAAGGCGTCTCGATGAAGCCGTACTTGTTCACACGCGCGAAGGTCGCGAGAGAGTTGATCAGGCCGATATTCGGGCCTTCCGGCGTCTCGATCGGGCACATGCGGCCATAGTGGGTCGGGTGCACGTCGCGCACCTCAAACCCTGCCCGTTCGCGCGTCAAGCCGCCCGGCCCAAGCGCGGACAGGCGACGCTTGTGCGTCACTTCTGACAGCGGGTTCGTCTGGTCCATGAACTGGGACAGCTGAGACGAACCGAAGAACTCGCGCACGGCCGCCGCGGCGGGCTTCGCGTTGATCAGGTCCTGCGGCATCACCGTATCGATCTCGACCGACGACATCCGCTCCTTGATCGCACGCTCCATCCGCAGCAGACCGACGCGGTACTGGTTCTCCATCAGCTCACCGACGGACCGCACCCGGCGGTTGCCCAGATGGTCGATATCGTCCACCTCACCACGTCCGTCACGCAGGTCGACAAGCGCCTTGACGCAGGAAACGATGTCTTCCTTGCGCAGCGTCCGCACCGTGTCCTCGGCATCGAGGTCCAGGCGCATGTTCATCTTCACGCGGCCGACGGCTGAAAGATCATAGCGCTCGCTATCGAAGAAAAGCGTGTCGAACAGCGCCGAGGCCGCATCGACGGTGGGCGGCTCGCCCGGGCGCATGACGCGGTAGATATCCATGAGCGCGGTTTCGCGGTTCATGTTCTTATCCTGCGCCATGGTGTTGCGCATGTATGGGCCGACATTGACGTTATCGATGTCCAGAACCGGAATTTCCGTGATGCCCGCATCCAGCAGTTCTTTCAGAGAGCCGCCGATAACCTCACCATCCTTGTCGCGCTCGAGCGTCAGTTCATCGCCCGCCTCGACGTAGATCGCACCGGTTTCTTCGTTGATAATGTCCTTGGCCACGAACTTGCCCACGATGTTCTCGTAAGGCACCAGAAGTTCGGTGACCTTGCCGTCGTCGATCAGTTGCTTGACCGCACGCGGCGTGACTTTCTTGCCGGCCTCGGCGATGACTTTCCCGGTCTTCGCATCCACCAGATCGAAGGCCGGGCGCGTGCCACGGACACGCTCGGGGAAGAACTTGGTGACCCAGCCCTTCTTGTCCTTCAGCGTGTAGTCGACCGTCTCATAATAGGCATCCATGATGCCTTCCTGGTCGAGACCCAGCGCATACAGAAGGGTCGTGACCGGCAGCTTCCGGCGACGGTCGATCCGCGCGTGAACGATGTCCTTGGCGTCGAATTCGAAGTCGAGCCAAGAGCCGCGATATGGGATGATCCGACAGGCGAACAGCAGCTTGCCCGAGCTGTGCGTCTTGCCCTTGTCGTGATCGAAGAACACGCCCGGCGAGCGGTGCATCTGGGAAACGATGACCCGCTCTGTCCCGTTCACGATGAACGTGCCATTCGGCGTCATCAAGGGCATGTCGCCCATGAAGACGTCCTGCTCTTTGATATCTTTGACCGATTTGGCGCCCGTGTCCTCGTCCACATCGAATACGATCAGGCGCAGGGTGACCTTCAGCGGCGCGGAATAGGTCATGTCGCGCTGCTGGCACTCTTCGACATCGTATTTCGGCCTTTCGAGCTCGTACTTCACGAACTCAAGAACAGCCGTCTCGTTGAAATCCTTGATCGGGAAAACCGACTGGAAGACGCCCTTGATCCCTTCGCCATCAAGCGGTTCGAGCTGGTCACCCGAGTTGAGGAACAGGTCGTAGGAGCTTTTCTGAACCTCGATGAGGTTCGGCATATCGAGAACTTCACGGATCTTGCCGTAGTATTTGCGGAGGCGTTTCTGACCGAGGAAGGACTGAGCCATATGCGTCGTCACCTTTCATATCTCTGAGGCTGCAGGACCGGCGGGCCTCGGTCCTAGCGCCCCCATGAGAGCGGAGTGGGTTGCGGTCCATACCTGGCGCCCGACCCAAGGGCGCCGCCCGACCGACAACCTGTCCTAAGAGAGGCCTTCCTGTCGAAGGCTCCTGTCAAGACAGGTTAGGCTGGCCCCACATTTCGCAGGACCAGCCATGAATTCGCGAGCCATGTGGCCCGGATGCAGGCACTTAGGCCAGCTCGACCTCGGCGCCAGCGCCTTCGAGCTTGCCCTTGATCTCTTCGGCTTCGTCTTTCGCGACGCCTTCCTTGATCTTGCCGCCCTGTTCGACCAGATCCTTGGCTTCTTTCAGACCAAGACCGGTGATGCCGCGGACTTCCTTGATGACCGCGATTTTCTGAGCGCCTGCATTCTTGAGCACGACGTCGAACTCAGTCTTCTCTTCCGCAGCCGCACCACCAGCATCACCGCCAGCAGGACCGGCCATCATCACCGCGCCGCCAGCGGCGGGCTCGATACCGTATTCGTCTTTCAGGATGGTTTTCAGTTCCTGGGCCTCGAGAAGCGTCAGACCAACGATCTCTTCGGCGAGTTTCTTAAGATCAGCCATTTTGATTTCCGTTTCCTTAGATGTGTTCCAACGTCAGGGTTACAACCCCACGCGGACCTTCCGTTTGCCTCAAGCTGCTTTCTCTTCGATGGTCGAGAGAATGCTTGCGATGTTGCTCGCAGGGGCGCCAATGGCACCGGCGATGTTCGAAGCGGGCGCGCCGATGCTGGCCACGATCGAAGCGATAAGCTCCTCGCGCGACGGCATCTTCGCGACGGCCTTCACACCGTCGACGTCCAGACCGTTCTCTCCCATGGCACCGCCGAGGATCACGAGCTTGTCGTTGTCCTTGGCGTAGCTGTCGATGACCTTTGCGGCCGCGACGGGGTCCTCGCTATAGGCGAGGACGGTCATGCCCGTGAGGTATTCAGCAATGCTTTCGCACGGCTTCCCCTCAAGGGCGATCTTGGCGAGCCTGTTCTTGGCAACACGCACGGACCCGCCCGCTTCACGCATCTTGGCGCGCAGGTCCTGCATTTCGGCAACCGTGAGGCCCTCGTAGCGCGACACCACGACGACGCCAGAGCTTTCGAAGATCTGGCCGAGTTCCTCGACCACTTTCTCTTTCTGGGCTCTATCCACAGTTTCACTCCAGTTATGGGACTTTCGCCCCGGCTCAGTCTTGCCGGACGCGGACCGCCCGGCTTTCAAGGTCCGCAGGTACGGGCTGAGCCAGGACCGTCCGAGGAGAGCCCCGGGCAATCTGGTCTGATCCCGCCTCGGGCAGGAATTATGGCCTGGGGCCACCCACCGTCTCGGACGAATAAGGGCCCAGACGAATCGCTTCATCGGGCCCGAGAGGTGGAACTATCGTGGCTGCCTCTGTTTGCCAAGCCCCATCTGGCAAAAACGCCGCCGCATAAAAGTGCGGCAGCGTTCTTTAGAACTGCTTGAGGCCGGAAAGCCGAGCATTCGGGCCTCCTCAGCTGTCAGATGAGCTCGTCTAGGAGATCGTGGTCATGGTCATGGTCGTGATCCGGATCTTCATCGCCCAGCTTAATCTTGTATTCGTCCTCATCGACATGGATCGTCGGAATTATATCGGCCAGAAGGGGGTTTTCTTCACCTTCCGCATGGTTGTGGTCGTGATCCGGATCTTCTTCACCCAGCTTGATCTTGTATTCGTGTCTGTCAACGTGCACCGTTGGGATGATATCTGTGAGAAGCGGATCGTCTTCATCGTCCGACCAGCCAAGTTCTTCATCATCTTCAGGCCGCGTCGTTTGCCCAAAACCAACCCCGGTCGCACCCGCGCCGCCACCGCCGCCACCGCCACCGCCGAACGCACCGGAGAACGGCAGCAGGAGAAGCGCCAGAAGAAGCGCTACAAGACCACCGCCACCATCGCCGTCGCCGTCATCGTCACTGTCATCATCTCGTGGGTCATCGACCGTGACGCCGTCTTCGTCTCCGTAAAGTACTTGGGCTCCAAGAATATCCCCCTCTCCGAGCTCGTCCGTTCCGCCTTCCTCGTAGAAGGTATTCATTATCTCATCGAGATCATCTACGTGATCGAGGCCGATCGCGTGGCCAATTTCATGGAGTGCAATCTCAAAGAAATCGACTTCAGAGCCAAAGTCTTCGTCCCCATCAGGGATCCAGAACTCATCATCGTTGAACTCAATCTCGGCAAAGACAATCTGATCGTATTCGCCAGGGCGCTCTACAAAGAATGTAGTTGCCACACCTAGCGTAGGAAAATCCAAATCGCCCGGTGAGATTTCAATATCTGCCGGATTGTCCATATCCGCCATCTCGAAATCGATGTCTGCAACGTCTTCCCATTCCTGGAAAGCCCGCTCAAGGGCATCTACAAAGTCACCCTCGTCATAAAGGGCTGTGTCATAGTTGAGATCGTCGAGATTCTCGGCAGACCAATAGATCGTGCCACCCGCGTCACCCCCTTCGGAGCCGCCCCACTTAAAGCCGGATGGATTAAAGTTCATCCCAGTCACTACCTTTCGATGCTGTCCCCACGGGCTTCACGCCCTTATTTGGCAAGTCATCTCACAACAGATTGAGGCGCAATTATGGAAAGCTGGACGGATCGGCGCGAAGCCGTTCAACTGTCACAAGAAAACGGCACCTGCGGTGAAGCAGATGCCGTTTCCAGATCGGGTTTTTGCGGAGAACCCGCGTGTCAGCGCTCAGTCATTCCCTGTCGCAGACACCACGTCGATGCTGACGCCCGGGCCCATCGTGGAGCTCAGGGATACCTTCTTCATATACGTGCCCTTCGCACCCGATGGCTTGGCTTTATTGACCGCATCTACGAAGGCCAGCACGTTCTCTTCCAGCTTCGCAGCATCGAAGCTGGCCTTGCCGATACCGGCATGGATGACGCCGTTCTTCTCGGTCTTGAACTGGACTTCGCCGCCTTTGGCCGCGCTCACGGCGTCTGCCACGTCCATCGTGACCGTGCCAACCTTTGGGTTCGGCATCAGGTTGCGCGGCCCGAGAACCTTCCCGAGGCGGCCAACGACGGGCATCATGTCCGGCGTGGCGATGCAACGATCAAAGTTGATCTCACCACCCTGCACGGTCTCCATGAGGTCTTCCGCACCGACGATATCAGCCCCGGCAGCTTTCGCTTCTTCAGCCTTCTCGCCACGCGCGAAGACGGCTACGCGGATCTCCTTGCCGGTCCCGGCAGGCAGAGTGACCTTGCCGCGAACCATCTGGTCGGCGTGGCGCGGATCGACGCCTAGGTTCATCGCGATCTCGACCGTTTCGTCGAACTTCGCGTTCGCATTGCCTTTGACAAGCGCGACAGCCTCAGAGACCGAAACGTTCTCCTTGTCCGCAAAAGCCTCACGGGCCGCGCGGGTACGTTTACCGAGCTTCGCCATCACTTCACCTCAATGCCCATGGATCTCGCCGAGCCGAGGATCGTCTGCATCGCAGCCTCGACGGAATTCGCGTTCAAGTCCTTCATCTTCGCCTCAGCGATCTCACGGACCTGCGCGGTGGTCACGGTGCCGACCGTCTCGCGCGAAGGATTGTTGGCGCCGGATTTCAGCCCAGCCGCCTTCTTGAGATAGTAGGACGCCGGCGGCGTCTTGATATCCATCGTGAAGGACTTGTCCTGGTAGTAGGTGATCACGGTCGGGCACGGGGCGCCGGGCTCCATCTCCGCTGTCTTGGCGTTGAACGCCTTGCAGAATTCCATGATGTTGATGCCGCGCTGACCCAGCGCCGGACCGACCGGCGGGGAGGGGTTCGCTTGTCCGGCAGGCACCTGAAGCTTCATGGTGCCGGCAAGTTTCTTGGCCATAGGGCCTCTCCTTTTCCAACGCCCTTGGGACGCGTCCCAAGGGCCTTACGTTGTGTGGTCCGGCCGGACACGCGCGCGCGCCGCACCTCCCACGCTCATCCGCGTCAGTTCTGCTTGGAGACCTGCGCGTATTCCAGTTCGACGGGCGTCGCGCGGCCGAAGATCGAAACCGTCACCTTCAGGCGCTGGTTCTCTTCGTCCACTTCCTCGACCATGCCGTCGAAATCTTCGAACGGGCCGTCGTTGACCTTGACCTTCTCGCCGATGTCGAAGTGGATCAGCGTCCGCGGCGCTTCCTCGCCTTCCTGAACGCGGTTGAGGATCCCGTTCACCTCAGCGTCCCGCATCGGCATCGGACGGCCCTGGGGGCCGAGAAACCCGGTAACCCGATTGATCGAATTGATTAGGTGGTAGCCTTCATCCGACATCTCCATGTGCACCAGCACGTAGCCCGGCATGAAGCGGCGCTCGGCCGTCACTTTCTTTCCGCGGCGGACTTCGATCACCTCTTCGGTCGGAACGAGGACCTCATCGATCTGGTCTTCCAGTCCCGCCTCGGCGACGGCCGTCCGGATCTGCTCGGCGATCTTCTTTTCGAAGTTCGAAAGCACACTGACGGAGTACCACCGTTTCGCCATTTGATCCTCTTACCCTCTTCGGACTGCATTAGCGCCGAAGCGCCCGTTTGGATTCGGCTTCCGGAATAAAAAGCGGCGTGCAACACGATTCGCCGCACGCCTTCTTTCGGAAACCCGGCGCCTATACTTCGCCAGTGGGGCGCGCGCAACCCTCGCGCAGCAGAATCGCCTAGGAGCCGAAGGTATTCAGGATCCCCTGTAGCCCGCTGCGGATCCCCCAATCGACAAGGCTGAAGAACAGCGCCATCAGCGCGGCCATGATGAAGACCATGACCGTCGTGACGAACACCTCCCGCCGGGTCGGCCAGACGACCTTGGAGACTTCCTGACGGACTTGTTGGATGAATTGTGCTGGGTTGGCCATTCGGATCCTCACCGGTTCGGCTTGCCACATACGGTGCAAGCCCGTCCCGTTCAAGAGAGTGTTGCGCGTCAAGCGATCAAGTTTTGGCCGGATGACAGCCCGGAATTGTTTCCAGATGCTCGCGCGCTTGAGAGCACGGACATTTTCCCTGTCACGCACAAGTGCCACATGTTTCCGTCCATCTGGGATATCCTCATGTCATCTGAGGAGGATAACGCCATGCAAGACCCAAACCTAAGCCGCCGCGCCTTCATCGGCTCAACCGTGATCGGCTGCGCGACCCTGGGCACTCATTCCGCCACGGCCGGCGTCGAGGAACGGAACGCAGCCTTCGAGTTCGAGGTCCAGCGGACGGAGGGTGAGTGGCGCGAGATGCTGACGGACGAGGAGTTCCGTATCCTGCGCGAAGGAGGGACCGAACCTGCCCGGTCGCATCCGTTCTGGGAAAGCTCGGATGAAGGCACCTACCACTGCAGGGGTTGCGACCTGGCCCTTTACGACAGCGAGTGGAAGGTGATCCTGCCCATGGGCTGGGTCTTCTTTTACCACTCTCATCCGACCGCTGTTATAACCGATATTGACGCCAGCGGTCCGATGCCTGGCGGAACGGGACCTGCGATCTCAGCCGCCTGCCGTCGTTGCGGATCCCATCAGGGTCATATCGTCGCGATCAACCGGGAAGTGCTGCACTGCATCAACGGGACGTCGCTGACCTTCACGCCATCGACTGCCTGACGGCAGGTGGCAGGGGCAGAGGGACTCGAACCCCCGACCCTCGGTTTTGGAGACCGATGCTCTACCAACTGAGCTATACCCCTAAGGTCGAGCGCCGGAGTATTGCACGCCCCCGGCAAAAGCAAGACTACTCTTCGGACGCGCTATCGAACGGGCGTGTCTGATAGGTGCAGCTCTGTTATGATGGATGGGATAACCAAACTTGGAGGATACGATGTTCAAGACCGCATCTACTGCATGTGCGATTGCAACGGTTACGGTCGCCTCTTTCCTCGCCCAGCCGTCTTTCGCGGACAGAAGCCAGCTTGAACTGCAAGCGGCATCGGCCTTGCGGGAGTTCGACTTCGATAATGTCGATGTCAGTCAGCTTTCGACCGCGCAACTCGCATCGATCTTTTCGATCGCAAACAGCCCAAAACCACATGGTACGAAGCGGGGACTGATCCGGTCTGCGGTTGGTGATGGATTGCTGAGTTCTTTGCTCAGAAGATAAAAGGGGGCGCATCATTGCGCCCCCTACGTCGAACCGGTGTGTTGTGCGGGCCGCTCATTGGCCCTTGCGGGCCGCTTCGCTTGCGCGATGGGCGGCCCGTGAGGGAGCGATGAGCGCCCCTTACTCGATGATCTTCGAGACGACGCCCGCGCCGACCGTCCGGCCGCCTTCGCGGATCGCGAACCGCAGGCC
>NZ_JBFONT020000018.1:0-28417 GCF_040779325.2 Aestuariibius violaceus | reverse complement strand
AGCGAAGAGCCTGAAGGGGCATGGACAAGCGACGTGACCGAGGCTGCGCTTAACTGAGCAGTCCTCGTCATAAAGATCGGCCGCGGCGGAAACGGCGCGGCCTTTATCGTTGGGATTTGGCTGGTGCGCCTGGAGAGCACGACTTCGAACTCTCTCTTCTCCGAACTTTCTGATTGGAATGAGCAGCTTAGGCCCTTTGCGGATGAGTTGCGGGGGCCGCGGCCATGAGCGCGGTGGCCAAGAAGCGCCGTCCATCCTTTTCCCTGCGGCTGAGCCAGGAGGAACGGAACCGCCTAGAGCTGGCGGCGGGCTCCATGCCCCTCGGCGCCTATATCAAGTCCGTCCTGTTTGCGGACGATGCGCCGACCTATCGCAGGCGGAAGCGCGGTCCGGATCTGGACCGGACGGCCTGTGCCCGGGTGCTGGCGAAGCTCGGGGAAAGCGGGCTGTCGGAGAGCCTGTCGGATTTGGCCGCCGCGGCCCGGATCGGGGCGCTGCCCGTCGATGAGGACCTGGAAGCCGATCTGAAAGCCGCCTGCGCCGAGATCGCCGCGTTGCGGGTGCTGCTGATGCAGGGACTTGGGGTCGACGCGGCCCAAGCGGCCTGCCCGGATCTCTTTGGTCCGGAGGATCCGTCATGATCCTGAAGGGCTCCCAACGGTCTGGTGCGGTGCGTCTGGCAGCGCATCTACTCAATGAGCAGGACAACGACCATGTGCAGGTGGCGGAGCTCAAGGGGTTTGTGGCCCGCGATCTGGAAAGCGCGTTCCGGGAAGCCCATGCGATCTCCAAGGGCACGCGCTGCTCGCAGTTCCTGTTCTCCCTCAGCCTGAACCCGCCTCTGGAGGCGGAGGTCTCGGAAGAGGCGTTCCGCAAAGCCGCGAATGAGGCGGGCCAGCGGCTGGGTCTGCAGGATCAACCCCGCGCCCTTGTGTTTCACGAGAAGGAAGGTCGGAGGCACGCCCATGTGGTCTGGTCCCGGATCGATGCGGACAGTTTGAAGGCCATCAACCTGCCCTTCTACAAGACCAGGCTGCGGGATCTCGCAAAGGAGCTCTATCTGGACCATGGCTGGAACTTGCCTCAAGGTCTGCAGGTCGATGGCGGCAAGAACCCGTTCAACTTCACGCTTGCCGAATGGCAGCGGGCGAAGCGGCAAGGCGTCGATCCTCGCGAGATCAAACAGCTCTTCCGGGACGCCTGGGAACGGTCGGACAATCTGACATCTCTTAGTAATGCGCTCGAAGAGCGGGGCTATCTGCTGGCCAAAGGCGATCGCCGGTCGGTGGTCGCGCTCGATCGGGATGGGGAGATCTATTCCTTTGCCCGCATGGCCGGGGTCCGCGCCAAGGTGCTGAAGGAGCGCTTTGGGGAGACGCCCGATCTTCCAAGCCTCGCTATGGCCCGCGCCCAAATGAAGGCTCGTGTCACCGATCAGCTCAAGAGCTTCATCCAGCAAGTCAAGGAGCGCCATGCGGATCAGATGCAGCCCTTTGCCGAGGAGAAGGCCGATCTGGTCGTCCAGCACCGGGCGGAGCGCAAACGGCTCAAAGAGAAGCAGGCGGAACGTTGGGAAACGGAAAGCGTCAGCCGCGCCAATCGCCTCCGCGGCGGGCTCCGGGGCCTCTTCGACCGCCTCACCGGCACCGCCCGCGAGACCCGCGCCCGCAACGAGGCCGAAGCCTGGCGCTGCCTGAAGCGCGATCAGGCCCAACGGGAGGCGCTGATCGCCGCCCAGATGCAGGACCGACGCGGGATGCAGTCACGGATCGACGCTTTGCGCGCCCGGCAGAAGGACGATCGGCGCATCCTCGCCCGGGATATCGGCCGGGTGCTCAAAGCCCGCGCCCGCAACGCGCAGGCGCAGCGCCAGGAGCGGTCTCAACGGCGCCGGCGTGATCGCGGCCCGGACCTGTCCCGCTGATCCATCAGGCAGCTCTGCCAATCGCATCCGCTGTCTTCCCATTCACCCCACCAGGCAAAAAGGAGAGTCCCATGACCTGGACCAAACCCGCCCTCGGGCTGACGACAATGATCATCCTCACGATCTATGGTGCGGAGCCTGCCGCAGCGCAGTTCTATGACGATCAATTCCAGCAAGCGCTTCGCGCCCAACGGGGAGAGATCGCCATCGCGCGTTTTCTCAGCATTGCTCTGTCGACCGGCGCAGGCTTCGTGCTTGGCTGGCTTCTGAGCCCGGACGCCCGCGTGGTCCGGGGCCTGATCCTGATGGGCCTGGCCCTCATGGCGGTGCTGGTGGCCTTGCTCGATTATGGCGTGTGGGGTTGGAGCGCCACCGCACTCGTCTCAGTCGTTGGCTTCTTTGTGGCACTGGGCTATTGGATCGGCCGCTCCGTGCGGCGGCTCGTGGAAGTCCCCACCACTTTCGGCTCGGCCAATTGGGCCACACCGGAGGAGATCGCCGCCAAAGGGCTCTTCACCTCCAGCGGCCTGCAACTGGGCACCGCACTGGATGGCCAATCTGAGACGGTCATCCGGTATGGAGGCGATCGGCATCTCCTGACCATCGCGCCCACACGGAAAGGCAAGGGCACGACCCAGATCATCCCGAACCTATTGACCTATGAGGGCTCGGCGCTCGTGATCGATCCCAAAGGCGAGAATGCCCTTGTGACGGCCAAGGCCCGACAGGAAATGGGTCAGACCGTCCATATCGTCGATCCGTGGGGGATCACCGCGGATCTGGACATGTCGTCGGTCGTGGTCGATCCCGACGGGACTGCGACAGTGCGCGACAGCCGCGCCGCCCGGTTCAACCCGCTCGATTGGCTGGAACTGGGCGATGTGGACATCACCGAGAATGCCATGCTCTTGGCCGATGCGCTCGTGGTGCCGGAAGGCGAGCAGGATCCGTTCTGGCTGGAAGAGGCCAAGGCGCTCCTGCAGGGGGTGATCCTCTATGTGGCCACCGATGACCGGGAAGACGGTCAGCGCCATCTCGGCCGGGTCCGCGATCTGATGCTGCTGGATGGCGAGGATCTCACAAGGCTTTTCGAACGGATGCTGGAATCTCCCCATCACATCGTCGCCAGCACGGGCGCCCGCTGCCTGCAGAAGGAAGCGAAGCTCCTCTCCAACGTCATGGCCTCGGCCCAGGCCCAGACCCACATGCTCGACAGTGCCCGGCTGCGGGAAAGCCTCTCATCCTCCGACTTCGCCTTCGAGGATCTGAAGCGGGACACGGTAACGATCTATCTCGTCCTGCCATCGGACCGGATGCACACCTTCCACCGCTGGCTGCGTCTGCTGGTCCAGCAGGCGATCACGGTGAATGCGCGGGATGTGGCGACCCAGCCCGAGAGACCGGTTCTGTTGCTGCTCGATGAGTTGCCCGCCCTGGGCAAGCTCACCATGGTGCAGCAGGCCTATGGTCTGATGGCAGGCTTCGGGATGCAGCTCTGGGGGATTGTGCAGGATGCAGGCCAGCTCAAGGCCACCTATGGGGAAGGGTGGGAGACCTTCATCGGCAATTCCGGGGTCGTGCAATACTTCGGGAGCCGGGACCGGATGACGGCGGAATACTTCTCGGCCCTCTGCGGAGAGACGACAGTCTGGACCTTTACCTCGGCGCTTTCGACCGCCTTCGGAGTCAGTTCGGGCAAGAACGGTGGTTCCTCCAGCCGGACCAATACCGAGACCGACACGCGGGCCGCCGCGCAACGCAAGCTCGCTTATCCGGACGAGCTGATGCGAATGGGCGAGGATCGTCAGGTGATCTTCATCGAGGAGATGCCCCCAATCGCCGCCTTCCGGGAGCCCTGGTATGCACAGGACCTACTCAAGCGCAAAGGCGTCGATCTGAGATCCAAGGAGATGCCCGGTGCCGCCGGGACAGAAGCTGCCTGACGCCGTCCTTACCGCCCAATCAGCGGCTGGCGCTGCTTCCATACGGAGCCAGCCGCGCTTGCACCCATAGATGACCGACCCGAGCAGGAGACCCTGCGATGAAGAGAGATCCGGCAGATCACCCGAAACACCCGTTCACGCTCGCGGCCGGGAAGGACCAGGCGCCGTTGCGCGACAAGGACAATGCCGCCCCGCGGGTGCCGCCACCGCATCTGGCCAGCAAGCCGGCTCCCAATCTGGCCCCGCCGGGGATGCTCGGCATCAAACGGAACCTGCCGCAGCGGGAGCAGGATAAGGGTCAATACAAAACCCTGCGCGAGGCGTTCCAGGTAAAGGCCTCTGGGCGGTTCACACCAATCGTGCGGAACGATCCGGAGAAGGACCGAGGCCATGACAGATGAGCAAAAGTGGCACGGCGACCTTTGGATGTGATATCTTAGGTGATGACTGAACACCCACTGCCCCTCCATCCCTCTTATGAACCGATCGGCCGGATGCTCCCCAACGCGTTCGGTGTCGAAGAGCTGGTCGTGATGCATCAAAACTACTGGGACTATTACGATTGGCTCGTCGACCAAGGCTACGACATGGAGGATTGGGTCATCCGCGCCGACACGATCCGCGAGCCGGGCATCAGCCTCAGCGACCACCTCATGTGGTGCCTCTGGCATATGAGGAGCAAAGGCCGGAGCAGGAGGTGACGACGCCGGTGGGACGAAAAGAGTGAAGGTATTAGGCCCCATTCTTGCTTGGTTAAAGGTGTTTCTGTGCCGGAAACAAACTCGCCGTCGTGGGTAAGAGCAACAGACGATCTAAGACCAAGATTTTGTGAATCAGGTCTTGGATTCCAGATCTCCCCATCCTAAAGTCAGCTTAGAGTTGATCTATCTTAGAACTACAGGGACATATGATGTCTCTAGAGATGTTCTTTTGTGAGTTTTCTTTAGTGTACTTCCAGCCAAGGCAAAAGGGATAGATATATCGGCGTTTCAGGTGGGCATGATCTATTGAAGGCTGCGACGAAGCAGCAATGATCAAGACTGGGGATAGATTGATAGGCCAGTCTTCAAAGACACGACTCATTCTAAGTGAGGACGAGGTTTTTGTTGACGAAAGAAGAATGTAGCGTCCTCGGGCTCAGTTCGACTGATGCTAGCTCTTCCATGCTGAGACGCCGCGCCAATCAAGTTGAGACATCTTGCTATCGACTTACCATGTATTTTATGCCAATGAGAGGAAAAGTGTGATTCAGGAATGTCTAAAAGATATGAGCGAACTGCGAAATGATTCAACATACTTTAAAACACATTGGATTCTCTGGCGGAGTTCACATATCCCTTAAAGATAGGTAGAAGTACAATAAACTAATTCGCAAATTATAGGGCTGATCATCCATGATGTATCCATATAGTAGCTTTAGTTTTGGATTTATTATGTAACCTCAGTAATTTTATGCGTCACTCTCGGAGCGCTTTGGTGAAAGAAGATGGCATGAACTTCTACTCAAATATTTCAAGGTTGGAGTATTCAGTTTACTTCGTTGTCTTTCTCTGTATTCTCGCAGCTGTAGCTGCTCACTCTCTCTCTTTTCTTAAGTTAGAGCTATTTGCGCTGTTTTCTCAGTTAAGTGACACCGTTGTTCTTGCCCTATCTCTATTTTGTCCGTTGGCCATCATGTTTTCAATAGTATTGTCATCCTTTTCTTTGGATAAACCTGGACTTGGTAAGCTAATTGCCCCACCGCTTCGGGTAAAATCTGATCTTCTAGTTTCCAAGATTTCTTTTGTTTTATTTTGGACTGGCATTATCGTTTTTATTGCTCTGCGGTTTATCATTCTTCCCAATAGAATATAATAGATAGAATATAATAGAAAGGGCTTCGCATGGCCGAAGGTGGATCTACAGGAATCGGTGTGAGCGCCGGTGTCTCTTTTGGTAGGCTTGGTGGTAAGGTGGGTGGAACTTATATCGAGGGTGCAGGGTACGAAAGGGTTCCTGTCGACCAACTTCCCCAAGGCACAACAGTTATTGCTTCGAACCCACACTCAGATGTGAAGCAGCTCTTGGAGTTGCCTGACGGTTCCGTCGCACACGATCACGGTGACGGAACAGCAACGGTATTTAGTCCTAGCGATTCCGTCTATATCGACGCTGGTGGAACAATCGAGACAGAAAATAAGGTCAGGGGCCTGAGTGCAAGTGCAACGGTAGACATCGTTCAATTCAATGGAGCGCCGAGCGATTATGCCGGACCGTTTGCCACACATTTCGTCGGAGCAGCGCTTATCGGAGTCTCAGTAAGCTACACACCAAGCGCAAAATCTTTGTTAGATTGGGCTTCGTTGAATGTACATCTCGGACCACAGTTTGGGTACACCTTAGAAACGGCTTACTACGTTCCAGTCAACGTTTCAGGTGAGGTTGAGGTTATCAAAAATGGTGATGGATCGGTAACAATCAAAACCACTGATGAATCGACGGGTCAGACTTCGAGAACACAGTACATACTAAATGATGAAGGGTTACTTGTACCAGTCGTTACGACAACTGGCGGCTTCAATTATCCAGCCGACGCCGTACAGACTGGGAACGAACTCAACGGTTTAGATCTTATCGCGCATGATGCGTACGTTCGGGGAGAACGGGCCGTCCAACCGGACAGCTGGCATGGCCGAGGCAGCTTTGGCGACGGAGACGATCGCAATGATAACGATTGGCGTCGACCCGAGCCCGACGATGACGGTCCAGATGGGAATGAGCGCGGAGTCAGTCACGGATCAGGAGGGGGCGCGAATTCAACCGTAGGCCGCGGCTCTGGTGGAAATGGAACGTCGGAGAATCACTCTGCTGGCTCTCCGACCGGATGGGATGGTCGAAGCGATACTGATTTAGATGGCCCAGAAGCAGCAGGTGCAGGATCTGGTTCACGTTCGGGTCGCAACTCTGAGCCAAGGACCGACTCCAAAGGTCGAACAGAAGATGATCCGAATTTCACAGGTCCCCGGCCGATCGTCCTTGATCTCGATGGAACTGGCATCGAGATCACGCAACTCTGGAAGTCGACCACATTTGTCGACGCCACTGGTGACGGGCTTCTGAATCGTACGGCCTGGGCTGCCGCGGGCGACGGAGTTCTCTTCTACGACCCGGACGATCTGGGTGAGATCGTCGAGCAGCGCCAATACGTCTTCACGGAATGGGATCCGACCGCGACGAGCGACCTGGGGGCGCTGCGGTCCGTCTTTGACAGCAACGGTGACGGAGTGCTTGACGCCAGTGATGCCGCCTTCGCCGATTTCAAGGTGATGGTGACGAATGCCGATGGCTCCACAACCGCGCTGACGCTGGCGGATCTCGGGATCGTCTCGATCGATCTGACGGGAGATGCGACACAGATCGTGTTGCCCGATGGCTCGATGATCACTGGCCAGACGGAGTTCACCTTCGCCGATGGCAGCACCGGCACGGTTGCCGACATGACCCTTGCCGTCGATCCGCAGGGCCGCCGGGTCGAACAGGTCGAGGGGACAGATGGAAGCGGTAACCGGACCCTTGAGACGACGGCCTTCCACGAGGATGGCTCTGTCGCCTACACGATCTCATCGGTCTTCAGTCCGGACGGGGCGCTTGTCCGGCATGCCTACGACGACAATGGCGACGGGGCAGTCGATCGTCTCCAGGAGATCACGACGGTCACCCAGCCTAATGGCACAACCGTCGAAACTGTGACGAACTGGGCTGGGGCAGATCTGGCGACCGCCGTCTTGATCAACAGCACCGTGACCACCCGCAATGCCGATGGGAGCCAGGTCACCACCGAACGGGACAGCATGGGCGGTGGC
Source organism: Aestuariibius violaceus (assembly GCF_040779325.2). Taxonomy (NCBI): domain Bacteria; kingdom Pseudomonadati; phylum Pseudomonadota; class Alphaproteobacteria; order Rhodobacterales; family Paracoccaceae; genus Aestuariibius; species Aestuariibius violaceus. The sequence goes on along the minus strand of NZ_JBFONT020000018.1, from coordinate 20,708 downwards.
TGGGTCAATCAGGAAGAGATCCGGATCGAACATACCGATGGCAGCCACACCAACACGATCTCCGATCTCGGTCAGGATGGGACAATCATCCGGAGCGTTAGCGAGACGATCTCGGCAGATGGCCTGACCCGTATCACCGCCTTTGATGAGGACGGAGACGGTGTAGCCGATACCACGACGACCCGCACCATTACGATCAATCCCGATGGTAGTCGCATAGAGACGACGCGAGTTACGAATGCTGATGGCACGGAGCGCTCCTCGACCGAGGAGGTGATCGGGGCGGACAGCCAGTCGCGCCGCCTGGATTGGGATCTCGATGGTGACGGGGATGTCGACACGTCTGAGGACATGGCATTCACGTTGAACGCCGATGGGTCGAGTACCTCTATTCTGACGGTGCGCAATGGCGATGGCTCGGTCCGCAACAGCGTCACGACCGATCAATCCGATGACACGCTGCAGACGACGACGGCTTCCGATTTGGATGGCGACGGAGATGCGGATCTGACGGTAGTCGAGGAGACGATCGTCGCAACCGATGGCGCGCGGGAAACCGACTACCACTGCCACCAATACCGATGGATCGATCCGGGATATGGAGCGAGTCGAGCTCGGTGCGGATCGCGTCACCTCCGAGCGGTGGGTCGATCTCAATCAGGACGGGGTTTTCCAAAGCACCGATCTTGTGCGCTCGGTCTCTGTCGATGGCGCAACGCAAGACCGCATTACAGAGAGCTGGATCCGCAACGCCGATGGCAGTGTCGCAGGCCACACCCGGTCCGTCTCGAGCGAGGACGGGCTGAGCCAGCTGATTGAGATGGATGCGGATGGGGACGGTGATGTCGATACCCGGCTCTCCGATGTCACGGTCACTGCGCCGGACGGGTCTGCAACGCGGACAGTCACCACGCGGAACCAAGACGGATCGCTTCGAGAGGAGCGCATCGAAACGTCTTCCGCCGATGGCCTGACTACGACGGTCACAGCGGATGTCGATGGAGATGGAGACATCGACACACGATCCGTCGATACGCTGGTCCGCAACCCCGATGGCAGCACGACGAGAACCGTTACGGTGTCGTCCGGAGACGGCACGCTGCTCTCCGAACAGATCCTCATGGAAAGCGCAGATCGCCGGACACTGGAGGTCCGCGAGGATCGGAATGGCGACGGTGCGGTCGATATCGTCACCCACACTGTAGAAGCGGTGGACGGGTCCATGAGTACGGTTGCGACGGGCTTCCATGCGGATGGATCGGTTGCCGCCGTGCAGGAGACCGATGTCAGCGCGAACGGATTGAGCTCCTCGACCCGCACGGATCTGGATGGCGACGGAGTTTTCGAAACGGTCACGACGCAAACGACTACGCTGAACAGCGACGGGAGCCGGAGCGCTCTCTCAGAGGCGCACAACACGGACGGTTCCTTGCGGAGTCAGTCGGCAACCACTGTCAGCGACGATGGTCTTGTCACAACTGTGCAAACAGATGCCGACGGGGATGGAACCTTTGAGCAAGAGGCGATTGCAACCACCGTCCTAAATGCCAATGGGAGCACAACGGAGACCGTTGAAACCCGCGCAGAGAACGGGGAGGTCCTATCCCGATCTGAGACCGTTGTGTCAGATGACGGCCTCACCACAATCACCCATCTCGATCAGGATGCGGATGGCGCCTTTGATCTGATTTCGACGTCCGACATGGTTCTCAAAGACGATGGCAGCACGACCACCACGACATCGTTGGAGGATGCCGGCGGTCAGGTACGCGAGCGGCAAATCGTGACGATCAGCGACGATCGCCGGTCGGTGACGACCCTGACCGATATCGACGGGGATGGTCTGACCGATCAGAGCGTCATCCGGATCATCGCGGATGACGGGACAGTCACGACCACGACGCAAAACCTAGCCACCGATGGTAGCTTGCACGCCCAAAGCCGTGTCGAGACCAGCGATGATGGTTTGGAAACCAACCGGCACGATGATCGCGACGGGGATGGGGTTTTTGAGACCACCACCACGGAGCTGACCACGCTGAATGCCGATGGCTCGGTGACGACCGTAAGCACATCCGAGGGACAGGATGGCTCTGTCTTTCGGACCTTTGAAGAGACGATCAGCGATGATGGTCTGGAGATCACACGGCGATCGGACTGGAACGGCGACGGCGCCTTTGATTTGACTGAGAGCGTAGCGCGCGTGCTCAATCAAGATGGAAGCGAGAGTCTTTCGGAGCAAGTTTTTGCCGCCGATGGGTCTCTCTTGGCCAGCGGTGTCACTACGGTCAGCTCAGATGGCCGGTTGACCCAGGCGAGCGCGGATTCCGATGGCAATGGCGCCGACGACATGGCCTCGGAAACCCGGCTCAACGATGACGGCTCCGTCCGGTCGGCAACGTCGTGGTATTCCGTGGCGGGAACCCTCCTCTCGACGGATATCCTCGCGGTCAGTGGCGATGGTCTGACCAGCACCAGGCATATCGACCGGAACGGAGATGGCGAGGAAGAGCGGATCATCACCGATGTCACGACGCTCAATGAAGACGGCAGCGTCACCCAGACCATCGATCATCGCGACTATCTCAACATCCAGCGCGCCTTCGAAGAATACAGCATCAGCGATGACGGGCTGACGATGACCGCGCGCCTCGATCTTGATGGCGACGGCGTCTTTGACTTCCAGACGGAAGACACAAACACCTTCGCGGCAAATGGCGACGTCATCCTGACCCAGACCAGCGTGGATGGGACTGACGACCTCACGGCCGAGATCACAACCACGACCAGCGGAGACGGGCTCACTCTGTCGCGCGATGTGGACTACAATGGCGATGACACCACAGATCGCGAGATCGAGCAGGTCACATCGGCGGATAGCGCCTGGACGTCGAGCATCAGAGAGTATGACGAAACCGGCGCCCTTTCGCGCTCGGAGACCGAGAGCATCAGCGCCGATGGCCGTAGCCGCACCATGTCCGTCGATCAGGACGGCGACGGAGATGTCGACTATCAGATGGTCGGTGAGATTGATTTCGACGGCACCACGACCTCTGCTTACACGGAGCTGGCCGCCGATGGCACATCTCAAAACGAGATCACGATCGAGAGTGCGGCCAACGGGCTGACCCATTCCGCCAGCTTCGATCTGGATGCCGATGGGACCGTCGATATCACCAGGACCACGACCACGAGCTTCACCTTCGATGGGAGCGCGGTCACGACCTTCACCGAGACCTTCGGCAATGGGACATTGGCCTATGCCGAGACCGAAGTCTCAGCGGCCGATGGCCTTTCGGGCACAACGACGTTTGATACGAACGGCGACGGGCAGATCGACGGGACAAATGCCTGGCAGACAACCTTCAATGCCGATGGAAGCCGTGAGACCATCGACGAGACCCGGTATGCCGATGGCGATCTCCGGTCGTGTTTCGTCGAAACCGTGAGCGCAGATGGGCGCACTATCGTTCGGACGGATGATTATGATGGGAACGGCGTCGCTGACAAAATCACGGAGACTGTGATCCGTGCCGATGGCCAAGTGGTTGAAACCGTGCAGTCCTTCAATGAAGGCGGCATGCCGGGAACGACCTTCATCACGACCACGTCTGCCGATGGGCTAGAGACGACTGTCTTGCGCGCAGGCAACCTGCAGACGATCACCCGATCTGCCGTCGATAACGGCAGCTATACCTGGGACAATGGCGTAGACGGCGCCGGCCATATCGTCGTCGAGCACAGCTTCGATCATCTCGGGATGGAGACCTGGACGAAGAGCGAAATCATCCTGACCGATCTTGGTGCGACCGAGACGGTCACAGCCAGCGTTCGCTTGGATGCCACGGCTAAGGATCGGCTCTTGGACGAGGCTGCCCGCCTCTACGATACCGTCCTGGATCGGGATCTCGATTTCACAGAGATCGAGGTTCTGATCGATCACATCGTCGACGGGCAACTCGATGCCGCCTCACTGACGACGGAACTCATGACGTCGGCGGAGTTCACGACACGTTACGGCACGATGAGTGACGCCGAATTCGTCACGCAGATGTATCTGAACACCTTCGGGCGCGGACCAAGCCTCACGGAACTCGATACGCACCTGACCGGCCTCGATGATGGCGCTCTGACGCGCGAAGATCTGGCGCAGACCCTTGCGGATTCCCTCGAGCACCTCATGGTCGGCAATGGGCATATGTCGACCAACAATTTCGACGTCATCATGAATCCAGCCGTCTTCGAGCGCAGTCTCGACGAGGCCTATGCGCGGTCATTGGTCGAGAATGTGGTTGATGTGGTCTACGACCGGGCGGCGACCGAGCAGGAACTGGCTCACCTTTCCAGTCTTCTTCTCGACGGAACGGATACGCTCGAAGACATCGCCGACAAGCTCAGGGATGTATCCTTGGATATCCAGGGCGTGCCGATGTCGAGCCTGCACGGCATTTCGAATCTCACAACCTTCGTCGAAGAAGCCTTCCAAAATGCCCTCGACCGGGCGCCGACAGCCGAGGAACTGGCGACCTGGACAGGTCACATCTCGTCGGGAAATATAAATTGGGATCAGTTCCTGGCGTCTCTAGCCATGAGTGTCGAGCACGAGATCACAGGGCACGTGTATTCCAATGGTTTGGGCGGGTCGGTCCCTATAGTCAGCACCGGCTCTGGATCGACGATCGATGGAACGTCAGGCCAGGACCACTTGGTCGATACGAGTGGCGGTGCAACCACGATAAATGGTGGCGACTCGAGCGACATTCTTGTCGGAGGTGTCGGAAACGATCTGCTCCGCGGTGGCTCTCACAACGATTTCTATATCTGGTCAAAAGGAGACGGCAACGACACCATCGATGACAGCAGCACATCGCTGCTTGTGAAAGACACGCTTGAGCTGACCGATGTCGGCACCTCCGATGTCTCCTTGCGCCGAACGGGCTCGGAGCATCTGGAAATCACGATCAATAGCACCGGAGAGCGCATAAGGGTCTTGAACCAATTTGACTCCACCGGGAATGGGAGAGGGATCGAAGAGATCGTCTTCGCCGACGGAACGAAATGGTCTCTCGAAGATATTCTCGACCGGGCGGAATGGCGGGGCGACGGGAGTAACAATACCTTTAACGGAGGTGGCTATGGAGAGAATATCTTCGGTCTGGGCGGCGCCGATGTCCTGAGAGGGAAGAAGGGTGACGACACGATCGTGGGCGGCACCGGAGCGGATGAGCTTCATGGCGGGTCGGGCAACGATACATATATATGGTCGACCGGCGACGGGAATGACAAAATCTACGATCGGCTGGACAGTAGCGATGCGTCTATCACTGAGGTCGATACTCTGCGTCTCACGGATGTCGATTCCGATGGCGCCACGCTTACCAGAGATCGGGGAAGCGACGGTCTTCTTATCACCATCGTACAGACCGGGGAGACTATTAACGTCTTTGATCGGTTCGCATCGCTGACATCCGGCGAAGGGATCGAGCGAATTGAATTTGCGGATGGCACGGTCTGGACGCTCAAGGATATCTTGGAACACACCACCGTCAGTGGCGATCAAGGCAATAACACGCTCAATGGCCTTGATTACCGAGATAATCTCTACGGCCTTCAAGGCGATGATACGCTGAATGGCGGCCTCGGTGAGGATGTCCTCGTCGGTGGCGCAGGCAACGACACCCTCTTAGGAGGTGAAGCTGGCGATACCTATGTTTGGTCGATCGGCGACGGCAATGACACAATCGACGAAATTGCCACGTCGACGACAGAGATCGATACGCTTCGTCTGACCAACGTGGCCTCGACGGAGGTCTCGCTTTGGCGAGACAACGGGTCCGACGGTCTGCGAGTTACCATCTTGGATACCGGTGAGATCATCGCCATCCGGGACCAGAATTACTCCATCGACGAGTATCAGGGCATCGAAGCGATCGAGTTCAGTGACGGGATCGTCTGGACGCGGGGCGATATCGCCATGCAGACCGTTCTTTTGGGAACCGAGACCGGCGAGACGCTCTCGGGCCTCGACTATCGCGACAACATCATCGGCGAAGCAGAAAACGATCAGATCGATGGCGGTGGCGGAAACGACACCCTCATCGGCGGTACCGGCAATGATACGCTACAAGGCGGAACCGGAGATGACAGCTTCATCTACAACCTGGGCGACGGCAACGATATTCTGGAAGAGACTTCCGGATCCGACCGCCTCGTTTTTGGCGCCGGCATCGATGCCGCCACTTTGGTGTTCGAGAGAGTCGGCATGGATGCCCGTATCCTGTTGCCCGACGGATCGGTCATCACGGTCCGCGACGAAGTGGCCTCCCGCATCGAAACCCTCGAATTTGCCGACGGCACACGATTGACAGCGGCGGTATTCGGCGACATCTCAGTTACTGGAACCTCTGGGCGGGACACCATGATTGGCCATGACGGGAATGACGTCATCGACGGTGCCGGTGGAAAGGACACCATCGAAGGCGGTCACGGTGACGACATGCTCACGGGCGGCCTCGACCATGACACGCTGACCGGCGGTGCAGGTGACGATGTCATCGATGGAGGTCAGGGTGATGATCGCTATATCTATCGATATGGCGACGGGAACGATACGATCATCGAAGACGGAGGTGGTGATCGCCTCATCTTTGGCGAAGGCATCGATTTTGACGAAGTGACCTTTACCTTTTCTGGAGATGACCTGCTGGTGGATGTGGCGGGTAGTGGCACGCTCACTCTCGTCGATTTTCGGAATACGGATGTCGAAAAGGTGGAGTTTGCGGGTGGGTCTGTCGCCAAGATCTCCGAGTTTCTTGGAAGTCAGATCGATGGGGACAGCAGCGCGAACCTCCTCGTCGGTCTCGAAACCGACGATGTCATTAAGGCGCGCGGCGGAGACGACGTCATCTACGGCCATGGTGGCGACGATGTCATTATGGGGGGAGCCGGAAACGATACGATCGAAGGCGGCACCGGAAACGACATTATCTATACCGCGGCATCAGGCGCCAACGAACATGGTGAAGACATCGCCCGCGGCGGTGCCGGAAATGATCAGATCCACGGGTCAAATGGCAGCGATGTTCTACACGGTGATGCCGGCAACGATGTTCTGGATGGCGGCAACGATAAAGGAACGGCGGATGTCGATATTCTCTACGGCGGCTCCGGAGATGATGAGCTGAGATCAGGGCAAGATGTTACGCCCGATAGCAATCGTCAAAGCTACGGAGATCAGCTCTATGGTGAGGATGGAAATGACCAGCTCTTTGGCGGCCGCGCCGATGACATCTTGGATGGCGGGACCGGGAATGATATCCTTCAGGGGGATCGCGGTAGCGACCGCATAATTGGCGGAGCCGGATCGGATACTCTGACAGGTGGGACCTACGGAACTTACGCCGATGTGTTTGTGTTTTCGATGAACGACGGGACAGACACGATTACCGACTTCGAAAAGGATGAGGATAAAATAGAGTTCACCATAGCCGGTCTGGATTTCAGCGATCTCGTTGTTACAGACAGCGTGAATGGCGCGCAGATCACCTACGGCACTACGGATTCCATCACTCTGACGGGCATCTCAACGGCTGATCTTACCGAGGACCATTTCGTCTTCGTATAGGTGGCCATCGGGTCTCGCATCAAGGACGGCGCTTGCCAGAAGACACCATCTAATGCGCCCGTATCCGTTTGATGGCCCGCGCAAGCGTCTGGGGCGTGACCTTGAGTCTGGAGGCCAGCTGTCTCACACTGGCCCCCTTGCGGTCGATCTGCCGCCTGGCCCGCCGGATCTGCCCCTCCGTCAGTGCCTTCGGCCGTCCCACATGCTTTCCGCGGCGCTTGGCGGCGGCCATGCCCGCCTTGGTGCGGTCGCTGATCAGATCCCGTTCGAACTCGGCGAAGACGGCGAGTTGGCCACAGAGCATCCGGCCCACCGCGGTGGTCGTATCGATGCCCTGAGTGAGCGCGATGAAATCGATCTTGCGCGCTCGGAGATCGGCCAGAAGCTGGAGGAGATGGATCGTGGAGCGGCCCAGCCGGTCGAGCTTCCAAACAACAAGTGTGTCGCCCGAGCGGAGGCTGTCGATCAGATCGGCGAGCCCTCTGCGCGTGGTGATCGCGCCTGAGACGCCGTGATCGCCATAGATTACGGTGCAGCCTGCCTGTCGCAGCGCGTCGATCTGCAAAGCCTCGGTCTGGTCTTTGTCCGAGACCCGGACATAACCGATCCTGCGGCCTCGGCAACTTCGTGAAGGTCCTCCAAGAAACTCTGTCGTCATAGCAATAGGATAGCCGATTTGGGTCTGTCTCGCAGCGGATTTCACGGCACGTGCTCCTTTACAAAAGGGGTCCCTTTTGAAGGCCGCGTGGTTGCTGTGTTTCGAGCCCCGGACTGCGCTGCTATCCGCCTGATTTGCCTACATGTGCATGCAGCCGGGCCTCTCCTGTGATACCTAATCAAAAGGGACCCCTTTTGATCCACTCACCGGGATCCCTCCGGGCCGCTCGACAAGACGAGACGGACAGATGCCTTTTCCCCTTCGATCCAAAGCCGTGGCCATGGTGGGCCTGCTGGCCTTGCTTACGGCCTGCGCGGAACCGGAACCCTTCACAGGCGCCATCGCCCCATACGCTGATCCCTCGATCGGCGATGCGGAAGATCTGGATTCCATCCTTGTGGGCGGTCAGCGCATCCGCCTGACCAATATCGATAACCGCCAGCTTCCGATCGATCAGGCCCGGGCGGGTCTCGCCCGTATCGAACGGGAGCTGGGCGGCCGCACGGCAATCTGCCAGATCAGTTCCCGCGCCTCCAACCGTTGGGAGGGTCGCTGCTCGACCGGTGGTCAGGATATCGGGGCCTGGATGGTCGCGGCTGGCCTCGCCGTCTTCGAATGAGATCACCGGGCGGTTCACCCGATCGCCCGCACCGCTTTCCCAACCGCGCAGCATGAAAGGAGCGCATCGATGACCAACACAAACGATCCCTACAAGAATAACGGGCAGAACACCCAGGCCGGGTCGATGAGACAGGGGCAAGATGAAGCCCGGAACGGACTGCAGCCCTCCCCCCAGCAACCGGGCGAAAGCCAGACATCGTTCCAGACGCGCATGGCGTCGTACAATCAGACCAAGACCAGCTAAGGCTCGGGCTAATCGTTCGATCCTCGGTTGGTATAACCGTCTTGAAGGGAGCCTCCGGGCTCCCTTCGCTTATGGCGCTCCTGGGTCTTCAATCGGGTCCAGCGGCGCTCCGCTGGCGAGGTCCAGGCGGCGGACGCTTGGCCTCCCGGGCAGGGCCATGGGGGTCTTGGGGGAGCACGGCGGCGCCCTCAAGCGGGGATGCATCGTCCGCCCGATGCGCGGGGATCCAAGGGGCGTGCCGCCCCTGGGCCATGGGGGCTGGGGAGAGGGCTGTCTCCCCGCGAGGGATTGACCGGCGATACGGGCAGCTGGATCCGGTGGGGCTCAAGGCCCGGGCGGAGCCATGGCGGAGGGGGTGCACGGGGGAGAGCGCAGACATGGAACATGTCGGAGCGGCCCCCCTGCCAAGATGGTACGGCACTGCCGTACACATCTTGCGGACATACTAAGGGACCAGTCTGGGTGCTGGCAGAGGCTTCGGCAGCGCGTCAGGGTGGGGTCAGAACGGGGTCAATTGCGACCTCTCAGCTTGCCCCATGGTTGGTCATGATGCGCCGCAAGGGCCGCTATACCTTTCGCATATACCGTACCAAGCGGCTAGAGAAAGCGCTCCTCACCCCTCGGTTTTAGAAGCGGTCATCAGGCCATTCTGCCGTTGCCAGTTCACCGACAGCCTGGGGCGTCTCGCAAAGACCGACCAAGTCGATGCGCAGACGCTCGCCTGCTTTGCGCAGAGGATGAAGCGCTCGCCCACAGCTGCGGCCACAGCTGTCCCGGGAGATCGGGGATCTCAAGCGCCAACTCTACAACACGGAGCACGCCCTGGCCGCGCGTCAGATGCGGGCGCGCCTCAAGAAGGCCGAACGCCACAAGGCCGAGCTGGAGCGGGAGGCCAAGGCCCTCATCCAGACCGATGCGGTGTTGCGCGCCAAGTTCGATATCTTCACGAGCATTCCCAATGTCGGGGCGGTCACGGCGATGGCGCTGATCGCGGATCTTCCTGAACTGGGGCGACTGAACGCCAAACAGGTCGCTGCCCTCGTCGGTGTAGCTCGGATGAGCTAGGACAGAGGTGCGCGGCAAGGGAACCGGATGATCCGCGGCGGGCGCAAGGTGCTCTACATGTACGCTGTCAGCGCGACGAGCCGCGACGGGCCTCTGGGTCGACACGATCGAAAGATCATTCGCCTCGGCAAGCATCCCAAGGTTGCCCTGATGGCCCTGATGCGGAAGCTCGCGATCCTCGCCAACACCCTCATCACCAAAACCAGACACTAGTCACCGACCTCGCCTTAGCCGCCGACACGCGGTCTTCGCACTTGATTTGCCAAAGATGCTTGCGGACATTCTAAGGGATAGGCCGGGGTGCTGAGACTTGCTTCGGCAGCGCGTCAGGGTGGAGCCAGAAAGGAGGCATGCGCAGCCATTTGGCCGACATTGGCTTGGCCATGCATATCAAGAGGGCCGCCTTTGTTAAACAGATTACATGATCAGCAACTGAGGAAAATATTCTCGTCCGCATCGCTTCCCGGGGCGATGCAGCAGGGTGATATAGAGCTACATCGCCATCGATCAGAAGGACGATCTTAAAGAGCCCTTTCTCCGTAACGGCTAGTATCCAAGTTTTAGCTACAACGTATTCTGAATAAAAGCACGGTACGCTTTCGGTTTGCTCAACCTGATCCGAACTTCCTCCCATGTTCCTTCGTTCTCTGTGATCTGTAGATCGGCTTGCCTTGATTGCCCTTCAAACATGGTTTTGTGCTGTGGAAAGTAGTTTGTGAAGAGCTGATCTAACAGCCTTGCAAAGCTTTCCGATGGCATCTCTGCGTGAGCCCATTTCTGGTTCAAGATTGAAAAGGGCTTAAAGCTCTGTACCACTGCATCACATGCGTCCGTGTGAAAAAAGGGGAGGCACCCGCTTTCCACGAGAGAAAGAATGGCGCCCGTGTCACCACCATCTTCGTAAGCTGAATAAGCGTGTTCCATCAACTCGGTTTGAATATAAGGAAGTTGTTCTATAATACCCTTTAGAGCGATAGCGATTTTTTCAGCATCACTATTGTCAATGTACCCTTTGATTTCCTCGATTAGTTCGACGTTTGACTTCATAAAAATCCTTCTGTTGGCGTAATATTAACGTTCTTATTGTTCTCATAATACAGTATTCCACTCAATGCTTCAAATTTATTTCTCTTTAGCTCGTCGAAGGTATAGACCCTAGATATCGAGTTACTTGGATTTCCTATAGATGCCTGAGGAATTCTCTCGCAATGAAAGCCGTAGCCAGTATGGGGCGGCTCGTCAGAACAGGCTATTCCATTTCCCGAAAATCGGCGTATTGGCGACCGAGATGTTTTGTGGACTAAATCGAGGTTACTTATGGATAGAAATTTAACCGTCGTTTTTTGAAGTGAATTACACACTGAGATGATTGACTCTCCAGTTGGGAACAGCACTCCACGCGAAAGTTCTCTGATTTCGAGTTTCGGCCAATTCTGAAACTCGCGAATTTGGTAACGGCTCAACACAGAGTTAAAACGAACCGTGACCAGGCTCCTCATGAAGAGATTTGGATCGTTCTCAAGCCAAAATCGTCGATACATAAAGTATCTTCCGCATAGCCTCTTTAGGTGAAGGTCGTTATACTTGTTTTTTCCTGTCCAAACAAAATCTGATGCTGCCGTAAGGGCATCCTTGATGTTTTCGGGGCTAACACGCCCTTGGCGGTTCATGAAAGACAGAACTGATTTGGGGGTCTTCAGTTGTCCGTGGTAAATCTCTTCGGCGGTCTTGTTGCTTATCCTTCGAAGAGTCCTTTCACAAACAGGAACTATGGCGGTCTTGCCTTTCGAAGAAGCTTCCTCGAGATCGTCGCTTAGTTGGCTCAAGCCACTTCTCTGATTTCTCCGCTCCCTGAGAAACTCCAAGAGACGCTCTGCATCCGTCAAGCTGATGTGCATGATCTTCCCCGCGCGGTTGTCCGAAATATGGACAAACATGTCTGATCTCGTGGACATCCGCAAGGGTAGAGGTGGTTCACGCAAGGCAAAAAAGGAGATGCGTCATGGCAAGGAATGAATACCTGACCCAAGAGCAGTACGACCACTGCAAGGCCGTTGGCCGTCGGGGCGGCGACGTCCCGACCGACTCTATGCCCTCCAAGCAAAAGGAGGCGGTCGATAGTGCCGTCATCGACGGGAAGAACGGCAACTAAAGAGCCTGGATGGCGGCAGCTCACGCTGCCGCCATTCACTTCAGCACGAACCATGAGGTGGGGATATGGTTAGCAATCTCATAACGATCGGCGCGGTGGCCCTTGCGATCGCACTCTTTCAAAGCGCGACACTCGTCATAGGCGGGTATATTGGCAAGGACACCTTTGCTTCTTTCTACGAGGCGTTCCCTCAATGGTGGCAGAGGATGCTGATTGTCATTCTCCCATTGCCCGGGATCGGCAATCTCCTTGCTGCCTATGCGTTTCAGAACCCAATCGTTGCTGGGGTTAGTTTCCTCGTCCTTGGAATGTGGGCGCCTTTGATTGCGGCTATGATAATCGAGGGCCATCGCTACGACACACTCAGCCTGTGCTTGGCCTTAGCGATATCGCTCCTCGGCATTTGGCTGGGGATGCATAACGCGTAGGAGGCGAAGGGCGGTTCACATCCGTCGTTTGAAATCTACCTTATCTTTATGGCGGTTCTGAATGACATGACAATTACTGGCTTGTCCTATCGTACCTGTAAGAGGCGCCTCATGGAGGCCTGCGACGGTGCTCTTGCGCAAATCAAGGATATGGTAGGAAAGCCGTTTCCAGTCTCAGTGGACTTAGTGGTTGCAAACGATAGGACCTTCTGGGCGGAGATCGTCCAGACGCGAGAGGGTGTTCGCTTGAGCATTGCCCATGGCGTTGTTCTGCAATTGGATCATCTTTGGCAGGCTGGCTTGGACAGAGGCTATCTTTTCACAGAGACGGATGGGCGGAGACCAACCATGCAAAAAGACGATATCTTACGCACGTCTCTCATTTGGCTGATCCTGCATGAACTCTGTCACTACGAGATGGACCACTTTCGTGTCGCAGGTCAGCGCGGGGACCGAGCACGTCATGAGATCCGTCGCTTCGGTCTCGTTTGTCGCACGCCCGCTCCAAACGCATATTTCAACACCGTGACCGACACAGACCACTCTCTCGTCCGGCCTTGTCTCGAACTTCAAGCGGATCATGAAGCAATAGACTATGTCCTGGGCGACGGCGAGAATCATGACCCAGCCGAATTGAGACTTCGTGCGGCGGCGATCTTCGGCGTGATGGTTCTGATCGATCGGGCCGATTGCCGCGTTGCGGGCGGGCATTGCAGCCATCCATCTACGACGGCGCGTGTCTTCCAGCTGCTCGGGCATCTGATCCAACTGCCTTTGATCCGGAGGCGAATTGGGGCCAATCCTGATGGTCTTTCTGCGACCACGCAGCAAGGCGCACTCGCTCATGAAATCTGCCAAACCTACCGCACGGAGACGATCCTTCATGTCCTCTTCGATGCGATTGAGATTGCCTCCGTTACCGGCGCGAAAAAGATCGCCGCGGACCTGAGCGATCCGGCGGGGTTTATCGCCGATATCGGAACCGCCATGACCAAGGGCGTGAGTGCGGAGGCGCAATATCGTACGGACGGAGCTCGGGAATGGGCTACGCTTGCATTGGTCAATGAGCGGATCAGAGTGGAGTTGGGTTGGTCGGTGTAAAGCCAGAAGGCCTCTGACGAGGCCTCCCGGCCGGGCGCTTAGGCGGGCTGAGCCTGGGGCTCTTGAGGCGATGTCTCTTGACCCGATGGGTCTTGGTCTTGGTCCTCCTCGTCCTCCAGCGGTTCTCTGAGGACGATCTTGCCGTTCACGGGCAGCGCATCGAGGGTGATGTTGAACCCTTTGCCGTCTCTATGGGTCCAGGCGGCACCGATCTTGGTCCAGTGGGACTTGTGATCGGGTCCTGTGACGCTCCAGGCATAGAGCTCGGGGCTGTTGGTCTGTTGAGGGGTTGGTTGAACATGTGCCATGTTGGTCTCCTTTCGTTTGGGGTTGGCGCGTTACGCCTGTCCTGGAAACCGAGGGCCAGAGGTGCAGATGTCCTGTCCAACACGGGGACCGCGGAGCGGGCCTGGCGCGGGCCGGACATGGAAAGCCAGCCGGCCTCGGTTAGGACTTGTGGCGTCACGAATGCGCAAGACCCGAACCGGAAGAGACGGCTTTGGCACGATAGACCGCCCGGAAGAGAGCACAGCCGACGCTTTGGTCTTTGAGCAACGGGATCTGATGACGGGTCGTAAGACGATTGGCCGGTTCCCACTCGGACTTGGCAAAGGCTCGAACACGTCTCTGCAATCTGCTATTCTGAAAAGGATCGTTCTCCGCACCGCGAATGGACGGGCAATTGGAGCAATGACCGTCGGCACCCAACAGAATTGATCAGGACCCATCTGTCCAAAGCCGATACGCGCCAAGCTTGGGCCGCTCAGAGCACGCGCAAATAACCGGAAGACCTTAAATCCCAGGTCGCTCTGGTTTTGCGATTGGACCTCGCCTATTAAGCCAACCACGCAAAGCGCTCTTCGGCGCCAAAACAGGAGCAGGATCAGTGGCAAAGATCAAAATCGATAAGCTTTCGCTCGACGAGTTGAAAGATCTTCAGAAAGAGGTCGCGCAGGCGATTACCAGTTTCGAGAAACGTCAGCGGGATGACGCGCTCGCCGCCATTCAGGCTGCCGCAAAGGAGCATGGGTTCTCGCTGGACGAATTGATGGGGGGATCGTCGAATAAGAAGACGGCCAAGCCCAGGACGTCTGCAGCGCCTAAATATCGACATCCGGAGAACCCGGAAGTGACCTGGTCCGGCCGTGGGCGCCAGCCGAAATGGATCAAGGACGCGCTGGCCGACGGCAAGACCCTCGATGCATATCTGATCAAATAGCAGCTGCAGCTCTGCTGAAATGCCGTTCCCAGGTGATGCATTGTATGGAGGCGATCACCCGGGAACGACCTAGACCGCCCAAGGGACAGGACGGTTCAACACCGCGGGAAGGAAGGAGGAAGCAGAGTCGCGGCGAGGGATAAGATAGTCGGCGTCGACCTAATACGTGGTTAACGATAGCCTGTTTTTGCCGCAGGGACCCAAGCGGCGCTCCTGTACTCGCTTCCCGGATCGGATCGCCCAGACGCGAAGGCCAAGTGCGGATCGATCTCTGATCGTCGTGAAGGAGAAGAGACAGGAGCACCTGGCGCACTTGGCATCTCTCCCTGCCGAACATCGCGTGCGGAGACATGGAAATGGAAGACGGCTGCTTGTCCTGTCGCGATGTCCTTTGGCGACCGTCGGGGGAAAGTTCCATGTCCCGAACTCAGGATGGCATATCCGGACAGCGCGAAACAAAAAAACCACCCGAATTGAAACCTGGACGATCTGACCGGGACGGTATTGCAACCGACGCGTCACATCCCGGTTGCAATTGCGGGGAAAAGAGCCGTCAGGCGATCTTCAGATCCGGCCCCCATCGATTGCGCCCGAAATCGATCCGGCAGAAATGCCCCCGACCGAGCCCGGCGGGCGCACCCGCGACCTTGCGCCCCTGAAACACCTGCGCGGCAAAGAGCGCGCTGCCGGGATAGATATCGATCGCGGTCTCCTGGGCGAACATCAGCGAGAAGACCGCGATCTCCTCCAGCAAGTAGACACGCGAGAGCTCCTGAAACGCAGCCCGGCGATACATCGAATAGGCCTCGGGATCATTGGCATGGCGCCGGGCCCAGATCCGCTCGATATCTGCCGAGATCGCGGCAGCGAAGTCCGGGTTGGTCTTGTCCAGGGCCAGGATCGCTCTGTGCGTCTCGAGATAGTCCGGATCGGCCAGCCAGTCATTCCAGCGGCGGATCTCGAAGATCGGGTCGTCTGTGACAGAGCCCAGATTACGCGCAATCCAATCGCTCCCCGCCGCGACGCTCCGCTGCCGTGCTACGTCGTCCGAGAGACCCAACTCGAACATGGCATTGTAGCGCTGCAAGGTATCGTTCACGCAGATCACGACGCCTTTGAAGCGGGGCCGGCACCACTCCAGCGTCGCGGCGAATTTCTCGCCTTCATGATAGGGTTGGCCCACGCTGATCTGTAGCCGGGCCGTCTGGAAGTCGGACCAGCGGTCGCTGCTCTGCTCCGATTTGGGCTTGATCTTGTAGAGCCCGGTCTGGGATGGAAAGGCTTTGGTCATCTAAAATCGCTCCGGGGCTGTTGTTGTGGTTGGCTGGTCTCCCCGATCCCAGAGGTACTGAAAGGTCTGGCACTCCCGTTCGGCCAGGGCCGGATCCTGCTGGATGGTGATCCGCGTCTCTCCACCGTTCACCTGAGCCACGCTATCGCCGTAGATCACTGTCACGATATTGGTGAAGTAGGCGGCCGGTATCGCCCGATACTCCTCGAGCGGCCCCATGATATAGGTATCGTTGCTGGAGATGATCTGGCGCATGGTGATGCCCGCGGCCCGCATCCGGCGATACTGAGCATTCACCTCGGGCGGCGAGGAGCGATCCGAGGCATACAGGATCAGAAGTTCGGGCGTCTCAACCGCGCTCAAGGTCCGCATCGCTTCCTGCAAGAGCCGCAGATAGCAATCGTTCCCCTCGATCACGACCAGCCGATCCTTCTCCAGCTCGACACCGCCATTGGCCGTCAGCCGGATCCCATGGCTTTGCAAAGTGCGCTGCAGGGCCTCCACCACCGGCAGTGCCCGGCTGCGGCCATGTTCGAAGTTTCGGACCTGATCCGGGGTCAGGCCCGATCGCGCGACCAGATCTTCGACGCGCCAATCCAGAAAGATCCGGGCGGCCCGGCATTGCTCTGAGGTCAAAAGCATTTATGGCAATTCCTTAAATCAAAAGTTACTCTTTATAAAATATTCACTATGGTATAAATATACGAAGTAGTCGCATATATTGCAATTAATTTGTTGACGAATTACTCATTTTGCGTTATTTTTGCAATTATTACTTTAAACATGTAATTGGGAATGAACATTATGAAAACTGACTTACACATTATTGCCTCGGCAGACCATCGCGACCTATTTGCCACCGATCTCAAGTCCCTCAGCACGGCAGAACTGGAAGACACGCTGAAGCAGCTGCGCCAGATCACCGATGAGATCGGCCGCAAGAGCCAACCCCTCGCATCGCGACGCCAAAGAGCGGCCTAGCTACCCTTCTGGCTTCGGGGTGGCGTGTGCGCCCTTTGTCTTCCCCACTGACAGATCAGCATGGGCGGGCGCGTCATCCCCCAACCAGGAGACCAGACCGAAAGCAGAGTGATGAAACATACCCGCCCACAGGCCCTCAACCCCGCCTCGGAGGCCTCTCCGACATCGGTGCAGCTCGACGCGATCAGCCAGGGCATCGGAGAGCGCCTCCAGACCCTGCGGAAGCTCAAGGGGTGGTCCCGTGGGGATCTCGGCGCTGCCCTTGGGATCAGCAGTCAGCAGATCCGTAAGTATGAGACCGCCGAAAACAAGATCTCGGCCGAGAAACTCGGCCTCTGTGCGACAGCACTCGGTGTTCCCGTGGGGTCGTTCTACGGAGAAGGCGCTCATGCGTCTGCCACCAGCACCACAGCGCTCACCATCGCCAAGACCGTGGACACGATCCCGGACTATGGAGTTAAGAAGGCGCTCTACGAGCTCGCCAAGGCAATCAACGAGCTCGGATAGAACGGCCCAAAGCGGTCACCCGACACGGTGCTGCCATTCTGCGGTCGCAGCCCACATTGCCGCCGTTCGCTGCACGAGCAAAGCCGGGTGGCCGCTCGAACTCACGGACTGCGGGACTGAGCAGCCATTGGGGATGACTAGCTATCTACGGCTTTGGTCGAGTGAAACCATCTCGGGAGTGCCGCGCCCATCGTTCCACCAACGGTTCGGATTAACGTTCCTTGGCATGTAATTTGCGCGACTGGCCCATTCCTCGCGGACGTGGATGATTGGCTCCTCGTATTGGTGGGTGTGGAGAACGGCTTCCATGATCTTCCGGAGTAAGTGTACGTCGCGCTCGAAAGACACCTTCAACTCGACTGAAGGATAAACCTCAGTGCCATCCGCCTCAAAGTCTGCGTTGTGAATGCGCGTAACCGTCTGTTCTCCAGGTCTTCCTGTCTCCGCCCCCTGAGCAGTTACGGTCGCATTCCGCTCGTAAGCGCCGACGGCAAGCGGATGAACCTGGAAGATTGCGTCCAACAATCGTTCGGCATCATCCGGTCGTGTATTTATCTCCATGCGAAAGACAGGAATGAGGTTTCCTGATTGAGATTCATAGTTTTCGATGCCGCTCATTATTGCTCACCCACACAAGCCTTCTTCAAAGGTAGCACGTGCTTCGGCCAAGATATGTCAGTAGCGTCACCGGGCACCAATTTTTGCACCGCAGCAATCAGAAGTAAGGGCCCTTTCCAGACCTTCTCCGCACTGCAAGAAGTGCCAAAACCCAACCGTTTCTGTCACCGGCGGAAACCACCGTTTTTGGTCCGTAGGTTCTTTCAGGGGGATTATGTCCGGTGAGCTGGACAAAGCGGGCCCAGACACTCGATTGGCCAACGTCCGATTCCTGTTCTTAGAGTTTGTTGATCGAGTTTCCGCCATCCGCGATCATTGCGCTCCCGGTCACGAAAGACGCATGATCGGACAGAAGGAACAGAGCCGCTCGCGCGATCTCGGACGGCTCAGCCATGCGCTTCAGCGCATGGAAGCCTCGCACGACCTCATGGAAGCCAGCATCCTCTCCAGCCATTGGTGTCATGGTGCCTCCGGGTAGGAGAGCGTTCACACGGATGTTCTCAGGTCCATGTTCAGCTGCCAAAACCTGGGTCATGCCGATCAGGCCCGCCTTTGCCGCAGCGTAGGCCCCCATGCCGGGCAGACCAATCGTATGACCGACGAAGGAGGATGTGAAGACAATCGAGCCACCACCGCGCTTGCGCATGGCAGGTATCTGATATTTGGCCGCGTAGAACCCGCTGCTGAGGTTCACTGACATTACTTTGTGCCAGTTGTTTTCGTCCATGTCAGGGATTGGACCCAAGTCTCCTGTCACACCAGCATTGTTGAACGCGCCATCAAGACCACCGAAACGCCCTTCTGCACGTTCAACCAAAGCTTCAGCGTATCCGCTCTCCTCAACGTCACCAGCCACGTAGTTCGCTTCGCCACCGTTAGCAGAAATCTCGTTCGCAATTTCCTCCAGCAGTTCGGTGCGTCGCGCCCCTAGAACTAGTCTGGCACCCTCCGCCGCGAAAATCTTCGCCGCGGCGGCCCCGATCCCGCTGCTTGCGCCAGTAATGATGATCGCCTTTCCGTCCAGAAGCATTCCGGTCTCCGTTTGATGAACTGTCGGGAGATACCTAATCAGACGGTGCCGTTCGACCGACCCGCTTCTTGCGCAAACACCCTTGATCGAGGAGCGAAAGCGGTCATCCGTTCAAGTTCTGAGTGTCCGCCTTAGGATCTAACGGCTCTCAAGAACGCCAAGACCAGTTCGTTGAACGTCTCGGGGTCTTCGCGCATAGGCCAATGTCCCGCATCCATAACTTCGAGCGAGGCGTTCTTCATTAAACCAATGGCAGCCTCGACGGTTTTCAGTGGGACGAGCGAATCCTCTTTGCCGTGGATGAAAAGGCTAGGGCACGACACCTTAGATAGCTCCGAACCGAACGACGTACGAAGTCGGGCCGAAGTCATCTCACCACGCTGGAAGTTCGTAAAAGGCGCACCGTTTCCTGCTGACCCGAGCACATCCTGAACTTCGGCTATGATCTCATCCGTCACCTTTTCCGGGTTTGCAAAGATCGCCTCAAGGGCGCGCCGGAGCATGCTCGGATATCGTCGCATGACCGCATACGATACCGCGTTAAGCGGAAGCTTGGTCAACACATAGGATAGACGGTGGTGAGGAGCACGATCAGCGATTCCATACGTCCCGATAGGCACTATCGCTTCGACACGTTCTGGATGATTTAGAGCCGACCAAAGTGAGGCGCCACCCCCCATAGAGACACCGATCATTGATGCGCGTTCAATTTCGAGGTGGTCCAAAAGCGTCATCAACCACTGACCGATATCCGCAATAGTGTATGGTCTTCCGAATGCGGTCGTACCTGCGTAACCGGGCCAATTCGGCGCAATGATACGATAGGACTGTGACAGCGCTGGCATCAAGAGACGCCACGAAAGGCTGGCACAGTCGAGACCTCCACCATGGAACAAAAGGACGGTTCGAGCATTCTGCAACCCAGCTTCCAGGAAGGTCGCTTTGCCAGAAGCAACGCTAATGGATCGAGGTGCCGTCAAAGTCATGCCGACCGTATAACCGACATTCGATCGTTGCGCAGCATCCGTCACTTCGGGCTCAGAGCATGCGTAATTGGGCTGACCCTGCACTGAGGTCGAGCTCCCGATAGGATCACAGGCAAACTGTGAACAAGGGAGAATTCGAATGGAATACTATGCTGGCTTGGATGTGTCGCTGCGATCCTGCGC
>NZ_JBFONT020000017.1:0-30006 GCF_040779325.2 Aestuariibius violaceus | reverse complement strand
GCCTGCGCTTCCTGCTTTGGTCCCATCATCCCCAATTCCTCCCTATGGAAAGAATTGAATCAGCGACTTACGCATCGATCAAGGACGAGTTCTTCAACGAAATACGCCGATCCTTGCTCTTTGGTCAGGTTGCAGCGAATGACTGGTATCGGGGGCTGTTGATTGTAAACGCGAGGAAAGGCGGCTCCGTTCGGGACCGCCCTTTTGCTTTCGACTGTGCGTTATTGTCCGGGAGGGGCGAAGAACCCACGCAGGAGGGTGATTTGGCCCTCTTCATTGAAAGTGAAGTGGTTGATCCCGTCGAAGGTGATCTCTACCCCATCCAGCGTGGTGCCTCGCCCCTGCCATTTGGCGACCGCTTCGTTTCCGACCACGTGAACGAAGCTCTCGTAGAGGCCTATCTGCTGGAAGGCGCTCACGAACCCCTCACCCTGCGCAAGGATAGCCTCTGGGGTGTCTTTGACTGGAAAGCCGACCGGGTCATCCAGCACGGCATCCGGAGCGAAGGCAGACGCCCATTGGGCCGCATCCATGCTGCGGGTGCCTTCGAAATACGCTTCTACCCATCCGTGCACGGTGGCCGCGTCTATCGGATTTCCGTCGGGCGAAATCTGTGTGCGGAAGATGTCCTGGGCCTGCGCGGCGGTGGTGAGGGTGGCGATGGCTGCGGCTGCAAGTGTATTGCGGAGCATGGTTCAGTTCCTTTCGATTTGAGTGGTGATTAGTCGTTTTCCGCGAGGATCAGCTGACCCTCGCCCGTATCGAATCCGTTGATGGAGGTGACCCGAAGTGTGCCTGTGGCCCCCTCGAACCGACCGGTCCCGCCCACGAAGGTGCCTTCCACGACAAATCGTGTGCTAGAGCCTTCGAACTGCAACTGGGTGGCGTCGTAAGACAAGTAGAGCCATCCGGTTCCGGGCGCGCTTCCGTCGATTTCGTGCATGTGGAAGCGCATTATGCCGCTGAGATTCGGGCCGGTTGGCGTTAGGCGGAACAGGGTTGCAGCATCCAGGTGCGCGTTGCCGCTTGAGCCGGCTTCGTCCTCGAACCTGAATTGCCAGGATCCGGTCAAATGGCCCGCGCGTGCAATGACTGATTGTTCCATGTCGATGATATCGTGGGTCTCTCCAAAGGCGTAGCCGCCCGAAATCTCAAAGTTCATTTCTGTCTCCTGTGCGATGGCTGCGGTTACCGAAAGTGCGGTGGCTGCCAGTGCTGTGGTCAGTCTGTTCATGTCGCCCTCTTATTTCGCAACGCTACGTCTCGTATATGGGTGACTCGCATGACTTGTAAATACGCAACGTTGCGTTTATTAAATTCTGAAAAGAGTGACATATGATAGAACAGCCATCGGCAACCCGTGGTCGCCCCCGGGATACCAAGACCCACGGCGCCATTTTGCGGGCGGCATTCACCGTTCTTGAGTGCGAAGGCTATGCCGCGGCGACCATAGAGCGGATCGCGGCGGAAGCCGGAGTGGCCAAGCAGACCATCTATCGATGGTGGAAGGGCAAGGCACCTCTGTTCATGGAAGTGCTCGCTCATAAAGCAGGTCAGGCCATCGAACTGCCTGACTCAGGCAGTTTCAAAGGTGATCTGACCCTGCTCCTAACTGGTACTTTCGCTGCCGTTTCGACCACATTGCGCCCCTTGATGCGCGCACTTGCGGCCGAGCTACTCCAAGATGACGATTTTGCAGAGACGGTGCGCGATGTGTTCGTCCGGCGCAGGCGAGCAAACGTGAGGTCTCTGGTCGAAAAGGCCATCGGCCGAGGCGAGCTGCCGGTGGAGACGGACCCTGAGCTGATCTGCGATATCGTGTTTGGCACCATGTGGTACCGACTGATGTTCGACCATTCCCCGTTGGACAAAGCTGCAGCGGAACAACTAGCCGCGGCTGCCAACGCCGCAGCGGTCTACGCCACAAAGTAAACCGCCTACTACATTAGGCAGCTTGAAAGCCGACCTTGGACTAACGGCAGCAATGTCTCGCACCCCGGTCATCGCAGATGCCCTCCCTCCCAACCTCACCATCCGTCCCAGCGCGGGAGCTTCTGCCATAGTTCCTCAAGAAACACTTAGGCCGACCCCACAGCCCTGCGCCACCTGTTGCGCTGCGCTGCAGCAGAACGGTCCGTTACCGGGCGATGTTGCGTTTGAATGTCCGACAGAAAGCCGACGCGATGCCGACCGAAAGCCGACACGCCAGATCCCCCTTCAAAAGCTGCGTTAACGGGCGATTCGCTTGGCAGGCCGGGTTGCGGCGCCGAACCCCGCCGTCCGCCCGGTCAATCTTCGCTTAAGAAAGCAGGCTATCCGGCAAGGGCACCTCTGCGCAGCACGCCACCCACAGCCCGTCACAAAAGTTTAGGCAAACCGTCATCTTACGGTATCCCGCCCGGCCTAACCCGACGCCGAAGGGCAAGGGTTCCATATGTTTTCGGTCACCGATCTCACCAAGACGTTCGGCAGCAAAACCGCGGTCGACAAGGTCAGCTTCGAACTGACAGAACCGCGCATGATCGGCGTCATCGGCGCCTCAGGCGCGGGCAAGTCGACGCTCCTACGGATGGTCAACCGGCTGGCTGACGCAACATCTGGTAGTATTCATTTCGACGGACGCGAGATCACGACGCTCAGAGGCGCCGCCAAGCGCGCCTGGCAATCGGACTGCGCGATGATCTTCCAGCAGTTCAACCTCGTCCCGCGGATGGACGTCGTCTCGAACGTGCTGCACGGCACGCTCAACACACGTTCCACGCTGGCCACGATGTTCAACCTCTACCCCGACGAGGACATCCACCGCGCCATCGACATCCTCGACCGGCTCGGCATCGCCGAACAGGCCCCCAAGCGCGCCGAGGCGCTGTCGGGCGGGCAGCAACAGCGCGTCGCCATCGCCCGCGCGCTGATGCAGGACCCGAAGATCATCCTCGCGGACGAACCCATCGCCTCGCTCGACCCGATGAACGCCCAGATCGTGATGGACGCGCTCCGCCGCATCCACGAGGAGGATGGCCGCTTCGTCATCGCCAACCTCCACACCCTCGACACCGCGCGCCGCTATTGCGACCGCGTGATCGGGATGCGCGACGGCCGCGTCGTCTTCGACGGCACGCCGGAACAGCTCACCACCGGCGTCGCCCGCGATATCTACGGCGCGGGCGCCGACTTCTCCGAAGACGCGACCTCCACCGACATCGACGCCATCGGACGCAATCAGGCCGCCCGGCAAAGGGCCAAGGCCATCGTCTGACCCCCCCGTTTTTCATCGGCATCGCGACCTCAGCGGTGCGCCCAACAGGAGAAAGACCAAGATGAAAAAGCTGCTCACCCTCGCCATGGCCACCACCATGATCGCCCCCGTCGGGATGGTTCAGGCGCAAGAGATCGACGAATTCCGCATCGGCATCCTCGGCGGCGAAAACGCCCAGGACCGGCTCAACAGCTACGAATGCCTGCGCGTCTATACGGAAGAGGCGCTGGGCGTTCCGACCCGCCTCTTTGCGCCCGCGGATTATAACGGCGTGATCCAGGGCCTGCTCGGCGGCACGCTCGACATGGCCTGGCTCGGCGCCTCGGCCTATGCGGCGATCTATCTGCAGGATCCCGAGGCGGTCGAACCCGTTCTCGTCAAGATCAACCTCGACGGCTCCTACGGCTATCACTCGATCGGCTTCGCCCGCCGCGATGCTGGCGTCACCTCTCTGGAAGACATGGAAGGCAAGGTCTTCGGCTTCGGCGACCCGAACTCCACCTCCGGCTACTTGATCCCCTCTATCGAGATCCCCCAGGAAGGCGAGGATATCACGATGGAACCGGGCGCCTATTTCGGCGACGTCACCTTCACCGGCGGCCACGAACAGACCATCGTCGCGGTCAGCAACGGCGACATCGACGCCGGTGTGACCTGGGCCGACGGCCAGGGCGAATGGGAAGACGGTTATAACTCGGGCGCCCTGCGCAAGGCCGTCGATGCGGGCCTCGTCGACATGAACGACCTGGTCGAGATCTGGCGGTCCAAGCCGATCCCCGAAGGCCCGATCGTCCTGCGCACCGCGCTACCCGAAGACGTGAAGTCCACGATGACCGACCTGGTCGACGGCCTGCACGCCCGCGACGAAGACTGCGCCTACGGGGTCGCCGCCGGTGAAACGCTCGGCTTCGACCCGATCACGCACGAGGCCTATGTCTCGATCGTCGAGGCCCGCAAGGCCAAAGCCGAATAATCAGGCACCCAGAAAGGCCCCGGACGCGCTCTGGGGCCTTTCGCCGTTCCATGACCGATCTCGCCTCCACCCCGGCCCCGCCGGACCGCTACGGCAGCTACATGGCGCTCGTGCAGCGCCGCAGGCTCTATAGCGGCCTTACGCTGCTGATCTTTCTCCTCCTGATGGTCTCGGGCTTCTGGGTGGCCGACAGCCGCAATGCGGGCGGCTTCTGGGACGGCCTCGCCCAGCTTGACGATTTTCCCGCGCTGGTCCTCGGCGAGGCGTGGGAAAAGGCCGATCAACTGCCCGGCCACATGGTCCACTTCTTCCCCGCGCTGATCGAGACGATCAACATCGCCGTGGTCTCCACGCTCCTCGGCGGCGCCGCAGGCATCCTCCTGTCGCTGCTCTCGACCCGCGGCTTTGCGCCCGCCGCAGCGCTCATCCCGCTCTTCCGGCGCCTCTCCGACATCATGCGCGCGATCCCCGAAATCGTGATCGCCCTCGTCCTGATCTTCGTCCTGGGCGGCGGCCCGGTGCCTGCGATGATCGCCATTGCGATCCACACCGCGGGCGCCCTCGGCAAGCTCTTCTCGGAGGTCAACGAAAACGCGTCCCTCAAGCCGGTCGAAGGGCTGCGCTCCACCGGCGCCACCTGGGGCCAGCAGATGACGCTCGGCGTCATCCCCCAGGTCGCGCCCAACTGGCTCAGCTACGCGCTGCTGCGGCTCGAGATCAACGTCCGCGCCTCCGCCATCCTCGGCTTCGTCGGCGCAGGCGGCATCGGCTACGAGCTGCGCAACGCGATGACCTGGGGCCAGGGCCGCTTCGACGAAAGCGCCGCGATCTTCATCCTGCTCTTCGGCACCATTGTCTTCTTCGACCAGATCTCGAGCTATTTCCGCAACCGTCTGACCCACGGGGGCGCCCTATGAGCATCGCGGCCGACGCCCCGATCCGCGACCGCGCGACGGCGCTCATCCGCCGCAAGCGCCTCATCGCCTTCTCGATCCCGACAGCGCTGCTGGTCTACTTCAGCTACATCTTCTTCGCTTTCGACATCCCCGGCCTCGCCGAACGCGCCCGCCTCGACAACGCCGTCCTGCTCGCCTCCGACAGCTGGAGCTACAAGACCCACATCACCCGCGACAACCGCTCCGGCAGTGTCGAATACGCCATCGAGGGCGAGCGCAAAGGCGAATACCCGGACGGCCAGCGCCCCGACTGGGTGACCGAGGACGGCGAAACCGTCACCATCGACCTCGAAGACGGCCACGTCGTCACCTTCCTCCCCGAAAACGGCGTCATTTACGAGATCCCCGATTGGGGCACGTTCGAGGCCCGCCTCGACGGCCGCGATATCGTCACCAACCTGGGCGAGGACATCCCCGACTGGATCAACGCCAGCAGCGCCCGCATCGCGATCCGCACCGAGGGCGGCCGCCTCACCCTCACCCGCTCCCGGACAGAGGTCTTCCGCTATTTCGGCGGGTGGGAGCTGTTCTGGTTCACCCTCGACAGCCCCTACCACGGCACCAGCCCGGGCCAGATCCTCTTCGGCGACCAGATCGACCCTGACCGCCCGAACCTCGCAGGCGCGTGGAACGATTTCTGGAACAACCCCATGTGGCGCCATGCAGAGGTCTTCTGGGCCATCGGCGAAACCATCCTGATGGCCTTCCTCGGCACGTTCGGCGCGGCCATCGTGGCGCTGCCGCTCGCCTTCCTCGCCGCGCGCAACTTCACGCCGGTCCTGCTGATCCGCGGCCTCACCCGCCGCATCTTCGACTTCGTCCGCGGCGTGGATGCGCTCATCTGGACGATCGTGCTCGCCCGCGCCTTCGGCCCCGGCCCGATGACCGGCGCCCTCGCGATCCTCGTCACCGATACGGGCAGCTTCGGCAAGATCTTCTCCGAGGCCCTCGAAAACGTCGACCAGAAGCAGATCGAGGGCGTCCAGTCCACCGGCGCCAAGCCGCTCCAGCGCTACCGCTTCGGCGTCCTCCCGCAGATCACGCCCGTCCTGCTGTCCCAGGTCCTCTACTTCTTCGAATCGAATACCCGGTCGGCCACCATTATCGGCGCCATCACCGGCGGCGGCATCGGCCTCCTCCTCACCCAGGCTATGCAGACTCAAAAGGATTGGGAGGAGGTATCCTACTACATCATCCTCGTCGTCCTGATGGTCATCGTGATGGACTGGCTTTCGGGCATCCTGCGCCGCCGCCTCATCCACGGATCACCGGGCGGAGAGTAGATGCCGAAGCTCTCCGAAGACCCCCACGTCCATCCCGACTGCCAGCTGACCGAGACGACCCTCGGCCGCTATACCGAGATCGGCAAGGGCTCGATCCTCAACACCGTGACAGTCGGCGACTACTCCTATTGCGACCGCTTCTGCGACTTCGCAAACGCGACCATCGGCAAGTTCGCCAGTATCGCCAGCTTCGCGCGCATCGGCGCCACCGACCATCCGCTCCACGCCGCGTCGCTCCACCACTTCCTCTACCGCTCCGGCGACTATTGGGAGGATGCCGACCATGACAAAGCCTTCTTCGCCGCCCGCAAGGCCCGCCGCGCCAATATCGGTCACGACACCTGGATCGGCCACGCCGCGATGATCAAGCCGGAGGTCACAATCGGCCACGGCGCCGTCGTGGCAGCCGGTGCCATCGTCACTGCCGACGTCGCGCCCTACACGATCGTCGCGGGCAATCCAGCGCGCAGACTCCGCGACCGCCAGCCGCCCGAGATCATCGACCGCCTGATCGCGCTCGCCTGGTGGGACTGGGACCACGCGGCCCTACGCACGGCACTGGAAGACTTCCGAAGCCTCCCCGCCGCCGCCTTCCTCGAAAAATACGAGCGCTAGAGCGACACCTTCGCCAGCAGATCCTCCGCGTCGAGTGCCTCTTTCGTGGTCTGGTGGGTGACCTCCCCGCGTGTCAGCACAGTGAACCGGTCCGCCAGCCGCACGGCAAAGTCGAAATACTGCTCCACCAGAACGATGCTGATCTCCCCCTCCTCCCGGAGCAGGGAAATCACATCTCCGATCTGCTGGATGATGTTCGGCTGGATTCCCTCCGTCGGTTCGTCCAGCAGCAACACTTTCGGACGCGTCACCAGCGCGCGCGCGATGGCCAGCTGCTGCTGCTGCCCGCCGGACAGATCCCCGCCCCGGCGGTCCTTCATCTGCCTAAGCACCGGAAACAGCTCGAGAATCCGCCCGTCGATCGACCGCTCCTTCGCGGGCAGGCAGGCGAACGCCGTCTCGAGGTTTTCGGTCACGCTCAACAGCGGAAAGATCTCGCGCCCCTGCGGGACATAGGCGATCCCGGCCCGTGCGGCGGCCACCGCACTCGGATGGCCCAGGTCGCGCCCATCCAGATGGATCGACCCGCTCGTAAACGGATGCCGCCCGGCGATCGCCTTCAGAAGGCTGGTCTTGCCCACGCCATTGGTGCCCATCACCGCCGTGATCTCGCCCTTGCGGGCCTCCAGATCGATCCCGTGGAGGATCTGGCTCTGCCCGTAGCGAAGGCTCAGATCGCGAACGTCAAGCATCCCTCACCGCCCCAGATAGACGTCGATGACGTCCTGATTCCGCGTCACATGATCCAGCGACCCTTCCGCCAGAACCGACCCTTCGTGCAGCACCGTCACCTTGCAGTCCAGCCGCCGGACAAACTCCATATCATGCTCCACCACGATCACCGCCCGGGTCCTGGCCGCGCGCTTGAGGATATCCGTCGTCTGCTCCCGCTCGGCCGGGGTCATCCCCGCCGCGGGCTCGTCCACCAGCAGCAGCCGCGGGTCCTGCGCCAGCAGCATCCCGATCTCCAGCCATTGCTTCTGCCCGTGGCTCAGCTCGCCCGCCCGCCGCGTCAGGTGCGCGGTCAGCCCGATCTCTTCGGCAATCGCCTCGATCCGCTGCCCGCCCTCCGCCGTCTTGCGGTAGAACAGCACATCGAACGGCCCCCGCTTGTTCTTCAGCGCCAGGGCGAGGTTTTCCCGCACGCTCTGCGCCTCGAAAACCGTCGGCTTCTGGAACTTCCGCCCGATCCCCTCCCGCGCGATCTGGCTTTCCGACATCGACAGAAGCGAGAGGTTCCGCTCGCCCCATGACACGCGCCCCTCGTCGGGCCGGGTCTTGCCGGTGATGATATCCATGAACGTCGTCTTGCCCGCCCCGTTCGGCCCGATCACGGCGCGCAGTTCCGGTTCGCCGATCTGCAGCGACAGGTTGTTGATCGCGCGGAACCCGTCGAACGACACCGACACGCCCGAGACCTCCAGAAGGGTCATCGCGGCCCCTCCTCTTCGCCTTCTTCCTTGCGCCACGCGCCCTTGTCAGGGCCGTAATCCCCGTCGCGATCCGGCACGCGTCGCCCGCCCAGAAGATCGAACAGCCCGCCGATCCCCTTCGGCACGAACAGCGTCACGGCGACGAAAGAGAGCCCAAGAAGCACAAGCCACCAATCCGTCCACTGGATGCGGTAGAAACCAAGGTTGATATCCGGCGCGCCCCCGCCCGTGAACCACGACGACAGAAGCGACACGAAAGCCGCCCCGATCACCGCCCCGTAAAGCCGCCCCCGTCCGCCGATGGCGACCCAGACGGCCAGGTAGATCGACGCGATCGGCGCCACCTCGGCGGGATTGATGATCCCCGCCTGCGGATAATAAAGCGCCCCCGCGATGCCCGCGACGACCGCCGTGAGCGTGAAGATAAACAGCTTGAAGCTCTCCACGTGATAGCCCAGGAACCGCACCCGCGCCTCGTCGTCGCGAATGCCGCGGATCACGCTGCCCATCTTGCCCGAGACCACCCAGGCGAACAGAACGTATCCCGCCGCCAGCGCCGCCGCCGACGCCCAGAAGAAGGCCAGCGAAATCGTCGATTGCGGCGTGCCCTCGAAACCGGGGATATTCTGCAGCCCCGACAGGCCGTTATTGCCCCTCAAACCGCTGTCGTTCTGGAACAGCCACAGCGCCAGGGCCAGCGTCATCGCTTGGGTCAGGATCGACAGATACACCCCCGTCACCCGGCTCCGGAACGCGAGCCAGCCGAAAACCAGCGCCAGCAGCCCCGGTACGAGCACAACCATCAAAAGCTGCAATCCCAGACTGTCCGCGAACGCCCAGAGCCACGGAAACTCCGACGATCCCACCACCCCGAAGATCTGCGTGCCCACCGCATCCACGATCTCCTCCGGCGTGGGCGGGATCGGCGCGGCGTTCAGGCTGTTCGTCACGATGATCTCGGTCCGCGCATACATCAGCCACATGCCGATCGCGTAGCCGCCGATCCCGAAGAACGCCATGTGCCCCAGCGACAGGATCCCACAATAGCCCCAGACCACGTCCATCGCCACGGCGACCAGACACAGGCAAAGCGTCTTGCCCATCGTCTTGACCAGAGAGGTTGACACCAACCCCATCTGCGCCAGCACACTGAACCCCAGCGTGAACAGCGCCAGCGCCAGCAGGAACCACAGGACCGATGGGTTCTCGGCCAGGAACCGGCGCCGCCTGGGCGGCCCGCCTGCTGCGGTGATCTCGGCCACCGCTCAGGCCTCCGCCGCGCGGCCGCGCAGGGCGACGATGCCCTTGGGCCGGAACTGGATGAACAGGATGATGAACAGGATCATGAAGGTCTGCGCCGCCAGCGTGTTCGACGGGTTGAACCATTCGATCCCCTTCTGCAGCACACCGATCAGCGAGGCACCCGCCAACGTCCCCCACACATTACCGACACCGCCCACGACGACGGTCATGAAGCTCTGCACGATATAGGCCTGCCCCATCTCCGAGGTCACCTGGGCATAAAGCCCGATCGCAACCCCGGCGATCCCGGCGATGCCCGATCCCAGCCCGAAGGTCAGCATGTTGATCCGGTCGGGATTGATCCCCATCGACGCCGCCATGCCGGGGTTCTGCGTGACCGCCCGCACCTCCAGCCCCAGCCGCGTCTTGTTCAGGACGAACAGGATCAGCGCCAGAAAGATCAGCGCCAGCACGAAGATCGCGATCCGGATGTAGCTGATCTGGATCACCTCGTTGATCACCAGCTGCCCGTCCAGCCATCCCGGCGCCGTCAGCGGCCGCGCCTGCGTGCCGAAGATATTCTTCGCCAGCTGCTGCAGCGCGATCGAGATCCCGAAGGTCGCCAGCAACGTCTCCAAGGGCCGGTGATAGAGCCACCGGATCACCAGCCGCTCCATCGCCACCCCTGCGCCGAAAGTCACCGCAAAGGCCAGCGGCAGCGCGATCAGGATCGACAGTGTGTAATCCGGCACGAACAGCTGCACGACATAGCCGGTATAGGCGCCCATCATGATGAACTCGCCATGGGCCATGTTGATCACGCCCATCACGCCGAACGTGATGGCCAGCCCGATGGCCGCGAGGAAATAGATCGACGCCAGCGACAGCGCGTCCAGCGACAGATCCGCCGCCTGGTTCAGCCCCACCCGCGTCTCGATCCCGGACAGCGCGATCCGCGCGGCATCCGTCACCGCCGCGTCCCGCTCGTCATAGACCTCGAAGAAGACATGGGAGGCAATCGCCGCCTCCCGGTCCTCCCGCGTCAGAAAGGGCGGCACGATGCCCGCCTCGGCCAGCCGCGAATAGGCCTCTTCCCGCATATCCTCGGTGTTCAGCCGACCCACATCGATCCCGGCCACCCGGCTGCCCTCGATGTTCTGCGTCAGCACCGCCTTGATCTGATCCCGCGGCACCGGCGCGGGCGCCAGCTCGGCCGCGACAAGGCGCTGATACGCCTCCGCAGCGCTCAGCGCGTCGGATCCAGGCTCCAACACCCGCGCGATATTCGCATCCTCGGGCAACTCTGGCGCGACCCCGGGCGAGACCGTCAAAAGCTGGTTCAGCGCCGCACGGACATCCAGCGCGAGCGTCCCTGACAGCGCCTCGATCGCCGCCACGCGATCTTCCGTCCCCTCCCCGAACCGGGCCATCAGGATCAGCGCCAGCCGTTCTTTTTCCGCGCGAAGCACGGCATCGTCCTCCCCCTCGATCGAGGCCCTCAGCGGCTCGATCTGATCGGCCGACGGATTGCGCGCGATCGTCTGCAGGGCCGACCGGCGGTTCCGCGGGTTCGGATCGCTCAACTGAAACCGGACCAGAGCCGCCGCGATCTCCCGCCGCACACCGCCATTCGGCCGAACCTCTGACAGCACCGCCTCTGCCGCCTGCCCCACTTCTGCTTCGGACGACACATCCAGTAGGGCCACCTGCCCATCCGCCGCGTCGCCCGCATAGTAGAACAGCCCGTCTTCACCATTCAGCACGACCTCCCGGCCCTGCCACCGCTCCAGGAAAACCGGGACCGACGGCAGGCCAGAGGCGACAAGGTCATCCAGCACCACGCCCACACTGCGCCGCCCGGGGCTTTCCACCTCGTCCTTGTGGGTCTGCAGGATCTCCTGCAGGTCCTGCGCCCAGACGGGCACCCCCCACAGACAGACGAAAAAAGCCGCGGCAAGACAGGCGCGAAGCATCAGGGATCACCTGGGAATGAACGGGGCGCGCGACGAAACCCGCGCGCCCGCATGAGGATCAGTAGTTCGATTGGATCTGCACGCAGCTCGACGTCTCGGTGTTGTACATGCCACAGCCCAGCTCCTGCCAGTCCGAGGTCAGCATCGCCGAATCCGGCAGGTAATCCGTCCAGGCATCGCCCGGCATCTCTTCGGTCTGGCTGATGATGTCGAACTGGCCGTCCTCGCGGATCTCGCCGATCAGCACCGGCTTCGCCAGATGGTGGTTCGGCAGCATTACCGCCGTGCCGCCCGTCAGGTTCGGCACCTCCTGCCCGTACATCGCATCCCGCACCGCATCCACATCCGTGGTCCCGGCCGCCTCGACCGCGTTCACCCACATGTTGAAGCCGATGTAATGCGCCTCCATCGGGTCATTCGTCACGCGGCTCTCGTCGCCGATGAACTCGTGCCAAGCGGCGATGAACGCCTCGTTCTCCGGCGTCTCGGCCGACATGAAATAGTTCCACGCCGCAAGATGCCCGACCAGGTTCGAGGTATCGAGGCCCGAAAGCTCCTCCTCACCCACCGAGAACGCGACGACCGGAATATCATCCGCCGAGACATCCGCCGCCGCCAGCTCCTTGTAGAAACCGACATTGGCATCGCCGTTGATGGTCGAGATCACGCCGACCTGCTTGCCGTCGGCGCCTAGCTCCACCACGTCGGCGACGATGGTCGCCCAGTCCGAATGGCCGAACGGGGTGTAGTTGACGAAGATATCCTCTTCGGCAATCCCGTTCGCGGTCAGATAGGCCGCCAGGATGTTGTTCGTCGTCCGCGGATAGACGTAATCGGTGCCCAGCAGCGCGAACTTCTCCACGCCCAGCTCTTCCAGGAAGTAATCCACCGCCGGGATCGCCTGCTGGTTCGGCGCGGCGCCTGTGTAGAACACGTTCTTCGAGCTCTCCTCGCCCTCATACTGCACCGGATAGAACAAGAGCCCGTTCAGCTCTTCAATCACCGGCAGTACCGACTTGCGGCTCACGCTTGTCCAGTTGCCGAAGATCACGTCGACCTCATGCACCGTCAGCAGCTCCCGCGCCTTTTCGGCGAAGAGCGGCCAGTCAGAGGCAGGATCGACCACCACAGCCTCCAGCTCGCACCCCAGCAGGCCGCCATCGGCATTCTGCTGCTCGACCAGCATCAGCATGGTGTCCTTCAGCGTCGTCTCGGAAATCGCCATCGTCCCCGACAGCGAATGCAGCACACCGACCTTGATCGGGCATTCCTGGGCGAAAGCCGATGTCGCCCCCAGCAAAAGGGCAGCGGTCGAAAACGCAGTAAAGCGCGGCAGAGATGTCATGTGTTCTTGTCCCCAAATTACTGCCGTCCCCGGCGCCTTCCTGCCGGGATACAGCGGTTCCATCACTACTCT
The DNA here is from genome assembly GCF_040779325.2 of Aestuariibius violaceus. Lineage (NCBI taxonomy): Bacteria > Pseudomonadati > Pseudomonadota > Alphaproteobacteria > Rhodobacterales > Paracoccaceae > Aestuariibius > Aestuariibius violaceus. Next base: position 16,858 of record NZ_JBFONT020000017.1, on the reverse strand, counting down.
CGGCCAGGATGACAGCCAGCCCGGCCCGGCCATCGCATCGCGAGGCCACGCCTTACTTGGCAAATCGCCTATGGAGGTTTGACGGAAAACGCGCGCAGCTGCCTACGGAGTCCGCAATCGCACAATTTTCGATCGATTGAAGAGGGTCGACGCAGGACTATTGGGCGGTCGCAATCCGACGCAAGATCCAGATCTGGCGCTCATAGGTCCGGGTCGAGGGTGTTGACCGTCAGATAGCACTGACCATCACTCCCAAAACTGACCCAGTTTTCGGACAAGCGGCATAGCTGCGCTCGCGGCAAGGGTCTAAGCTGAGCCGCTTCTTGTGGAAAGCACCGTCTTGCTGGCGCAGAAAGCAATGTTGTGACCTAAACGCGAGCGCCTTTCTTATCAGGCTTTGCGCCTCTGCTGCGGTGCAGGAAAGATCTTGGCCAGTTTGCGGAGGTTTTGGGCGGTCGCGGCGAGGAGGAATGTGTCATTTGCACCGCATGGGCCCCGTAGTCGCAGCCGTCCGAAGTCGAGGATACCTTTGAGGTGGGCAAGGAGCATTTCCACCTTCTTGCGGAGCTTGGCTGAGACTTTGTTTTGCGGTGTCTGTCTGATTTCGTGGGCGATATCTCTTGCGTCTTCACGCTCTTCTCGGATGGTCGTGATCAGCATCCGACCGGCCCGTGATGGTGATGGCAAAGCTCTAAAGGTGCAGCCAAGCGCATTTTGCAAGTTCCTACTTGTGGCAAAGTACGTGGCGCCAGAAAAGTAGGTCGGCATGAATCTGCTTACCCTCCGGGCAAAGCGGCTAAATCAGCACGATGGATATGTCGAACGTTCGCTCCGTTAAAAAGTACCAAGAGTTGGGCATGAGTTACATCGCTCGTGACCGATGTATGGTCTTACATGTGGTTCGGCAGCAGTTGACCGGGTCAGCCAAAGTCAGTCTAGTACGCTGGCGGCAAAGCAGTACAGGCAGGCATGGCGCTAACCAACACAAGCGACCGTTATGGCGCGCTCACGAAATTCTTTCACTGGCTGATCGTAGCGCTGTTTGCCTGGCAATATTTCAGCGGCAACGTCATGACCGGGATGGAACGTGGCAGCCTGGTCGCAGGTATAGGCCAAAACGCCTATTTCAACTGGCATAAATCCATTGGCCTCGTTGCACTGGGGATAGCAATCTTCCGCATCATCAATAGATCAATTGGTCAATTGCCAAACTGGGCACCGACCCTGGGCAATGGCGAGAAGGTTTTCATTCATCGGGCTGAGCAGGTGCTCTATCTCGCGATGTTTGTGATGCCGATCAGTGGCTACATCTATGTCATGGCAGGCGATTATGGCGTGTTGCTGTTTGGCGAATGGAAGCTCCCGAACCCGATCGGCAAGATCGAGGCCCTGGCCAATGGCGCGAAATGGGTTCACATCGTGGCGGGTTATGTGCTGGCCGCGGCCGTTCTGGGCCATGTCCTTCTGGTCTTGCGTCATCAGATATTCATGCGCGATGGTTTGCTGTGGCGGATGTTGCCATCGCAGCGCAAGTGACGCTCGTCACGTCAAGACGCAGCCCTGTCCAGCGACTGAATGACCGTCTGAACTAAGCCACCGTGCCCGGCAATGAAGGAACCCGAGTTCAATATCCCTCTGTCTGGCCAAAGTGGTAAAACCTGGCCTCCAGCTTCCTCGACGATCAGAAGGCCCGCTGCAATATCCCACGGCCCCAGATTGCGTTCCCAATAAGCATCAAGCCGACCTGCAGCCACATAGGCGAGATCTAGAGCTGCTGCGCCCCAGCGCCGAATACCAGCGGTCTCCGGCATCAGAGCAGCAAGGTCGCGCAGGCAGTGGGGAAGATGCGTAACCCGACCTCCGGAGGGCACTCCGGTCGCCAGGAGAGCCGCAGTCATCGCTGGATCTTCAGAGACCCGGATCAAGTTACCGTTTAGGGAGGCGCCTTGACCCCGCTCGGCAGAGAACGTTTCGCGTTTTACAGGGTCGTGTACGATTGCGCAAAGCGGTGTGTCACCTTGATACAAGGCGATGGAAACAGCCCAATGTGGCAAGCCCTTCAAGAAGTTCGTGGTGCCATCGAGCGGGTCGACGATCCAGCGTAGTCCGTCCACCTCACTTTGCCGCTCGCCGCCTTCTTCACCCAACCAACCATACCCGGGAAAGGCGTGATCAAGGCATATTGCAATCGTTCGTTCCGCTTCATGGTCGGCCTCGCTCACGAAGTCACCGGCTGTTTTTTCAGTGATCCGGAGACCTGCTTGGTTCTGCGATACGTCCAAGAGCCCTCTTGCGGCCAGAGCTGTCGCCTTTCCCATGATCCGCAGCGTTTCTGACGCATTGGACGGAAGATGAACAACATCGGCCGCCTGCTCAGGCATCGTAACGCACACGATGGCATAGGGTGGATGGATTGGCGAGAATGGTGCCGTAGTCGTTCGCCAGATCAAAGAAGTCAGACTCGGTTGCAATCAAGGCGTCGAGTTTCGGGTCGGCAAGCAGGCCAAGCGCTTTGGTCAGCCGCCGGGCAAACGTCCAGCGCGCGGCGCGATGGGCCGGAATGCGCCCGACTTGAGAGCTGATGATCTTTAGGCGGCGTTGGTGAAAGCGCCCGCCAAGCGGAACATCCGTGGATTTTGCGCCATACCAGCTTGCCTCGACAATGCTGGCCTCCAGCCCCGCAAGTTCAATGGCGGACGACAGGCCAGCATTCGTTGCAGAGGTGTGAATCACCACATCGACTTCGCCGGCTGCCGCCTCGGGCACCGCGAAGGCGCAGCCTAGCTCTGCGGCCAAGGCTTGCCGTCGTAAATCAATGTCGATGAGCGTAACCGTAGTCCCGGGGATCCGAGCCACCAGATATCCGACAAGAGCGCCCACCACGCCACACCCCACAACAGCGACGGTATCACCAGCGCCAATACCGGCATCCCATGTGATATTCAGTGCCGTTTCCATATTGGCTGCGAGAATTGCCCTTTCGGCGGGCACGTTCTCTGGCAGGGTGAATGCTGCCTCAGCAGGCAAAGCAAAGCGGGATTGGTGCGGGTAAAGGGCGAAGACGCATTGACCGGCGCGCTCGGTATTGAGCAGTTCGCCCACCGCCGCATAGCCGTATTTCACGGGAAACGAAAACGCGCCCTCCTGAAACGGCGCTTGCATGGTCTCGTGTTCGCTTTCCGGTACGGACCCCGAAAACACCAAACGCTCGGTGCCCCGGCTGATGCCGGAGTAGAGGGTCCGGATCTCTGCGTCACCCTCGCGCGGCAGAACGTCCACGCTTCGAAGTTCGGCCTGTCCGGCGGAGGTGACCCAGAGCGCTGATGCCTCGGCAGATGTCACAGAAAATGCCCGGATTTCAACGCTTTGATCGAGAGGTAGCCCTGATTGTGCACGGTTTGACCAACGCGCAGTGGCAAGCGTTCCGTAACTGTGATGCCGCTCTCGGCCAGGGACCGCTCTTTACTTGGGTTATTCGTGAGAAGGCGAATGTTGGTGATGCCAAGCTTATGCAGCACTTCGGCCGCCAGACGGAAATCACGTTCGTCATCTTCAAAGCCAAGCTGGTGGTTCGCTTCGACCGTGTCCAAACCTTTTGACTGCAGGTCGTAGACGCGCATCTTGTTTGCCAGTCCGATCCCGCGACCTTCCTGGTTCAGATACACGAGAAGGCCAGCACCTTCCTCGGACATTCTGGCCAGGGCAGCCCGAAGCTGCGGGCCGCAATCGCATTTCAGACTGCCAAGGACGTCACCGGTAAAGCAGGCCGAGTGCAAGCGGGTGAGAATCGGTTTCGTGAGGTCGGGGGACCCAATTTCGATGGCGTAGTGCTCGCGCTGGCCATCGGGATCACGGAAGACATGTAGGCGGCTCGCATCGTGAACCTCTAGCGGAAGCTGTGCGGAGGCAACGGGGGCAAGCACAGGCCGATCAGCCAACTCCTCCAAAGCTTCGCCTGCATTGAGGCTCATGAGCGGTAGGTCCGCGAGCGTAGGGCTGCTTTTGGCAAGCCGGAACAGCGCGAAAGCCGGGATCAACTCCGCCGATTTAATCAGGCCCAGTCCCGCTTGGTGCAACTGGGTCTCGCCAGCGCGCAGCACATGCAGAGGACCGACCGAGCCGGACCTGTAATCAAATTTTGTATCAATGACGCGCTGATACCACGCGAAATCTGCGGCCTCCGGTGGTCGGATCCGGACCGGTCCTGCGCCTAGGTTTGCCGCAGCCGCAAACGTCATGACAGCGCGAGCCCGGCTTGCGGAGATCACAAGCTCTGGCACACCAAAAGCCACTCGCAAGGCGGCGAACCGGTCTTCCGTGACGGTTTCCAGCGGCACAAGTAGGGCGCGGTCAGGCCCGTTGGTCAGAAGGCAGGGGATGCCCATCGCAAGATCGCCACGCACCCGGTTTACGCGTTCGGTTCGATTGGGCATTAGGCTTTGACTGAGCATTGTGTTCTCTTCTTCTGCTTTGCGCCGCGACTCCGCAGCTCATGCATTTTCGTTCGTTTTAATGGGCACAAGGAATGGCAGTGGGTCTGTTTGCCGCAAGAACGCAATCGAACAACACATCGGAGCCAAGGTCATAGGTATGTGTTTCCGGGCGCATCGCCTCGGCAAGCGACGGTATGGGGGTGGTTGACAGGCCTTGGGGTCCAGAGCCGATCAGGAGTGGTGCAATTGCAACATGCAGCCGGTGAAGCAAACCCGCCTCAAGAAACTGTGCAATGGTTACACCGCCGCCTTCGACAAGTACTTTTTGAAAGCCAAGGCCGCGCAGGGCTTGGGCTATGTCATGCGCCGAAATCCAGCCATCGCGCTTCAGGCGGATCACCTCGACATCATCGGCGCGCGGTGCGTCGCAAGCCTGGATAACGATACGGCGCGCGCTGGTGTCCAACAGCAGCCCGGCATCGTTGGGCAGGCGACCATTGGGATCGATAACGATGCGGGCCGGGTTCTCTCCCTCGGCCAAACGCACGGTCAGTTGCGGGCTGTCGTGGAGCGCTGTCTTCACACCGATAACGACAGCGTCTGCGAGCGCGCGCAGACGATGCAGATGCGCCAGACCGTCCGCGCCCGAGATGTCCTGCGCATCCCCCGAAACGGTTGCGACGCGGCCGTCCAAGGACTGACCGATCTGGGCAAAGAATTGTGGCACCTCGGTCGCGCTCGCCAGAGCGCCATATAGTCGAAGCGCGTCGCGCTCATTGGATGACCAGTCACCGCAGCAGAGGCAAGACGTACCAGATTTCACTGCGAGTATCCTTTTCCACACTGCCTCTGTTACGCTTATCCGCTGCATTTTATTCTCGTTTCTCTTTCAGTTTTTGATCTCACGGCAGACACGAAATCGATTGGGAGAAGTAAGCCTTTGTATCAAATGGAGAATTTTTCAGCAAATCAGTCAGCGCGGAATGGCTAATAAGTCGGTATGCCCGATTGATGCGGTCGAGTTCGCAAGTATCGCGCGCCTGTCGTCAAGCCAGATGTCCGCCGTTTCGCACCCAACCTCCGCCGCTGCATTTCTGATCCCTAAAAGGAGTTCCGCATGTAGCGCAGCCTGCCCTGCCCCCAACTCCCAGGGGCTGTCACCGGTCACCACGTCGAAACCATGTTCCTTAAATACCCGTTGGGCTTCGCTGGCAGCGTGAGGTCCGGTGGCCCGTCCAATGCCTTTGTCGCGCAGTTGATGAATGTTGAACGACGACGTGATCTTGGCATCGTCCGGCAACGAAGGCGTCCAAGACATGTGGCCATTATAGTTGAGCGCGGCATAAAGCGGCAGGCCTGCCGCATACAAGCGCTTCGCCAGCCCTTCAATCCAGCTGATAGGCATCAGATCCAGCAGCGCCGAAGCTGTTACGAGCCCAGCGCCATCCAGTGGCAGCGCGTCGACATTCCGCAGATTGAAGCGGATCTGTTGCGAACCGGGGTGACGCCGCGCAGCGACATGAAGCAGTTTCTCATCCGTATCCAGAAAGTGCCATGCATCGTCTGGCACGGTGCCCTTGAAAGCGCGTGCAGTCGACCCGGTTCCGCTTCCCAGATCAAGAACGGCCTTGCCCGCCCCGACACACTCGGCCGCACGCGCAAGCAAGGACGGATCGCGAGCGGCGTGATCAACCGGCTCCCGCAGGTCCAGCCAATCGGGCAAAAACCCCATCTCAGACATCTGCCTCGTACCAGCCACGGGCGACATGACTTTCGTGAAGCGAGACTTTGATCCGGCAGACGCGCCCGCCATCGCCCAGACCGGTGGTTTTCACGTCGGCCCGAAGCTGCTCCCAAATGTGATGGCAGAGGAACTCGGTCGTCGTGATCTTGCCCTTAAAGGCGGGCACCTCGTCCAGATTGGCATAGTTGAGCGGCTTGAGCGCGCGGCTCAATGCGTCCGTCGCAAGACCGATATCGACGACGAGACCGTTTTCATCGAGGTCCTTGGTAAAGAAGGCGGCATCGATCACAAAGGTCGCGCCATGCATACCTTGCGCGGGACCAAATACTGGCGACGGCAAGGAATGAGCAATCATGATGTGGTCACGTACTTCTACAGCAAACATGGGTGTCCTTCGATTTTCTTAGAAGTTGATCTGCCGCTATGGGCAGTTGGATGATTGATTTCCCGTGGGATTGGGGTGTTGTTGCGCGAGAACTCTCCGATGGAAACGATGGCCTCTCACGCGTACGAAATGGCAGATTTTTCTTGCATCACCTGGAACATCCATCGCTGCCGCGGCAATGACGGGCGGGTCGATCCTGCGCGGACCGTGGCTGTTCTTGCCGAAGAAGTGTGGCGCCCAGGGACGGATGCGCTTCTCCTTGAAGAGGCGGATGAGGAATGCCCGCCCCATGCGGGCTTGCTGGATATCGCTGAAATAGAGCGCATCACGGGGCTCACCTACATTCACCAGTCTCCGCAGCATCGCTGGGCCGAGCAAAGCCACGGCTTTCTGGGCACAATTCTGTTCTTGCGTGCTGAGATCAAAGTTGACTCCGTCGTGCTTGTAGACTTGCCCGGTCATTGCCATCGGGGCGCGGTCGTCACCGAACTCTCGCGCGGGGGGCAGCGTTTCCGGCTGATCGGCACCCACATGTCGCTGACGCAAGTCTTGCGTCTGGTCCAGTTGCGCATCATCAGCCAGCATATCATTCGCAAAGACGACATGCCGACGATCTTGGCAGGGGACCTCAACGAATGGCGCCCGTGGGGTGGTCTGGCTCTGTCGCCGAAACTGCTTGGACACCGCTTTCACGGTCCGGCCAAGGCGACGTTCCCGATCCAGCGCCCGTTCTTGCCTTTGGACAGGGTTCTTGTGACCCCGCCTGCACGGATCATCGCCACAGAGGTTCTTGATGGGCCCGGCATTCGCCTGGCGTCGGACCATCGACCCCTGGCGGCACAAGTTTCTTTCGGGAACTAGAGCAAGCATCAGATCACACGTCACCGTCTCGCTTGCGGGTCCAGCGGTGCAGCCAAACGGGGCTTTGTGGGGTGCCGTTGGTGCTCCGCAAACTCATGCGGATTTCCGCGGTGTCCAGCTCATGCGGAGCAAAGAGGAATGTGATCCGCGTGCTTTGCCCATCTGGCAAAACAAAGGCGCTGGCCCCGAGTATCTCGCCTCCCTCAGAGCTTGAAATCAGCGGCGTCGGATCTTCCAGCACGCTCGCCACATCAATGACGTAGCGGCGATGGCCGGGCCGCTCATGTTCCTGCCCGCTTCGGTTCTGGAGGATGCGTGGCAAGACGCCCATGTCTGGGAGGTCTCGCGTCCACGTAAGACGATAGGCAAATCGGTACTCCTGCCCGGGCTGAAGCGCCGCTTCGGGGCGCCAGAAGGCTACAGTGTTGTCTAGAAACTCGTCGTCCGTCGGCAACTCGACCAGCATGACGGCACCGGCCCCCCACGGTTCCAGCGGTTCGACAAAGGCCGAGGGCCGATCATGGTAGCGCGCCTCCGTGTCCTGAAAATCCTCGTAGGCGCGGGCGGTCTGATAGAGGCCGAAGCGCCTGGGCGAGGTATCCCCAAAGGCTGATGTTTCGACAGCGCGGGGGTTGGCAATAGGCCGCCAGAGAATTTCACCCGCACCGTTTTCGATGACGAGAACATCGCTGTCGTGAACCCGCGGGCGGAAATCGTCAGAGACGGCCGCCAGCATCGGTCCTTTCAGATACATGGAGGTCAGGGGCGCGACCCCAATATCGGTGATCTCGACCCTTGGGAAAAAGGTCGTGACGATGTCCATCTCGGTCTCGGCCCCTGGCCGCAAGGTCAGGTCCAGATGCCCGGTTAGCGAGGGGCTGTCGATCATCCCTTCCACTCGTATGGCGTCACCCTCTGCCGCGTGTAACCGGACATGGGTGAACCGCGGAAACTCCTCGGGCCCGCCGCCGCCGGTGCCGATGGCCACCGTGCGTGCCGAGAGGCCATAGACCATTGCCTCTCCGATCGCGCGGAAATAGCTCGCCCCCTGCATCACGAGGACTTCGTCCAGGCGGTCCGGTGCGTTCACTGGGTAGCGCAGGCGAAAACCAGTGAAGCCTGCGCCATGGCTGGTCTGCGGAATGTCGTCAAAATAGCGCGGATCGAAAGAGAAAAGCTTTGGGCTGAAAGCGATTTCCCGAATGCCACCTTCCGTCACTTGATCGAACTTTATCGGGTCGGGGAAATAGAGCCCTGGTGGCAGCAAATCGAAGGCAAACTTGGCCCCGTGGGGGATCATCGCGGCCTTTCCGGGTAAGGGGCGAACGCCGCGAAACGCATCGTAGCCCAGATCGGCGAAGGGCGGCGCCAGCGGCATGGTATTCGGCTCATAGGGGCGAAGTTGCGCTGCGCGGGCGAGATCGAGAAGCGACGGTTCGGACTGCGCTTGAACGGTAGCGGGCAGCGTGGCAGAGGCCAGTAGTGCTGTGGAGCCTAGCAGAAAACAACGCCTGTTCATCTTGGCAACTCGTTCAGTCTGGGCATGAGGATGGGGGCGCTCAGCAAAGGTACAATCACGAGCGCCAGCCAGAAGGCACCGGTTGTGCCATTCGCGATGGCGAAAGCCGACATCACGATACCCAAGCCGGCCTCTTGCCAACCAAGCGGCAGCGAAACGCGTTCGGTCGACGGGGATTTCCACCCACAATCGCGTCCCAGAAGGACTGAGCCAACAAACGTGGCCTGACGCAACATGATAAGCGGCGCGAGCAGCGTGGACAGCATCAGTTCAGAACTCCAGGCACGTAGTATGATGCGACGGCGTTTGGCTGTTTTGGCGCGTGGCAGCCAATCAATCAGGGCGCAGATCTTTGGAACAAGCAGTACCGCCGCGATCGAAAGCACTGGTAAGAACCCCCAGATGGAGATCTGGCCGGAACTCAACAGGACCAACAAGACCAGCCAGATGGGCGCAGCGAGATAGCTAAAGATCCCCGTCAGCAGGTGATACCGGCTCAGTCCGCGAAGCCCCGGATCACCCAATAGACGCAGGTGCTGCAAATTGCCCTGACACCAGCGCCGGTCGCGCTTGAAAAACTCTTCCAGTGTCTGGGGCGCATCTTCAGCACTGCCGGCAAGGTCTGGGCAAAGCTCGACACTCCAACCGACCCGGCGCATCCATGCGGCCTCGATAAAATCATGGCTCAGGATCGAGCCGCCGAAGGGCGCCGAACCCGACAGTTCCGGCAGCTTGGCGGCGGCGCGGAAGGCCATAACACGCATGATCGCATTGTGCCCCCAGTAATTTCCTGTCTCTCCCGACCAGGCCGCGAAGCCTCTGCCAAAGGTCTTTGACAAAAGACGTGACGTGACACGCTGGTATCTTCCAAATCGCGTCCGGCCGGGGATCAGGGAGATGCCTGCCTGGCAGAGGCCCAAACCGGAGTTGCTCTCGATTTTCCAGATCAGATGACGAATGCTCGCAGCTGACATGCGGCTGTCTGCATCAAGCACCACCATGTAGTCAAAAGACGATCCATGCGTTTCCAGCCAGTCCGCGATGTTGCCTGGCTTTTTGTTCGTTCTGACCGTGCGACGGCGATAGAAGACCCGGTCACTGGAAATCAGGCCCTCCATGACTTGCTCTTCGCACGCGCAGGCATCGCCGTCCGATGTGTCGGAGAGCACAAATATGCGTGTGCTGTCGGCAAGACCTTCACGCGCAAGCCCGCGGGACAAACCATTGAGAAACTTTGCCACGGGTTCCGGATCTTCGCCGCAAAGCGTGAGCAGCACGGCTGTCTGTCCCTCCGGCTGCCAACCAACCGGTTCTTCGGCAGGCTTGGCCTTGGACATAAGCAGGCCAAGGATCGACGTTGCTGCACCGCCAGAAATCCATAGCGCATTCGCGGCCATCAGCGGCAAAACCGACCACGCCACCCAATTCCAGGTGTCTACGGCTTGAGCAAAAGCAAAAACCAGCACAAAGGAAAAGACGGCGAGCAGAAGCAGAAACAAGGCGAGCTGCGGTCTGGGCCATCGAATGCTGGCCGTCATCCCGGAAACCCCTGCTGCTCTGACTTGCTTCATCGTCGACACGGGATTTGCCCCCAAGCTTCTCACTCTGACTAAGGCGTGCAACAGCGCGCACCAGTACGGATACAATTCTCCCAGGCCAGGGACTTAGCGCGCGTCCTTGGAAAATACCGGCCACATGCGCGAGAAAATGCCATCACGCCGGACCAGGCCATGAAACGCGGCCGCGCCCACATGCATGGCGACCAGCGCAACGATCGCGTAGCCCGCGTAGAGGTGCACCATCTTGGCGAACTCGGCCAAAGCATCGGAACGCGGCACAAGGGCAGGCACACCCAGAGCATCAAGCGCTTCGATGGGGAAGCCCCCGGCACGCACCCGGATGTAACCCGAAAGCGGCATGATCAGCAGAAGCGCATAGAGGCCCACATGCGTCGCCCGCGCCGCGAATTCCTGAAGCGCAGGGAGTTCGACGGGCTTGAGCTTTGGAGGATTGAGCCACCGATAGATGAGCCGGGCAACGATCAGGATCAGCAAGAGCGTTCCGGTGTTCTTGTGCGCGATGAACATCGTATTTCTGATCTCGCGGCTCAGTGTTTCGTTCAGCATGAGAAAACCGACTGGAATCATGCCCAGAACCAGCAGAGCCATCGTCCAGTGAAGCAGCCGCGCCGGCAATTTGTATTTCGTTGCAAGGTCTTCCATAATCCGAACTCATTTTTTTGCGGTTTCGTGAATACTACGCCTTGCCCGAACGTATTATTCCCGACGACCGAAAAAAAAGGGCGAGATCATGGAAGGCTCCTTGAACAAGACTTCGGAAGCTCGGCGGTCCGGCGCGCCGGGGCTTGGCTATCTTCCGCCTTCGACTGCCTTCAGCGTCGCCTCTGTCTTCGGTGCCGGGGCTTTGATCCTTGTCTCGGCTCTGTTCTTCGGCGCGGAAGACAGCATGGAAAGCGTCGGTGTGGCCCTGCTGGCCTACCTCGCGGCGACGGCGTTCAGCACCTATGCGATCCACCACAGCTATCCGCATGCCAAACTCGGACTATGCAATCTCGCGACGCTTGCGCGCCTTGTGATCGCCGGGGTTCTCTTGGTCGCACTGCTGGAGCGGGCGATGCCAAGTGCGGGTTTGCTGGTCCTTGCGATCCTTTCCTTATCCCTTGACGGAGTGGACGGCTGGTTGGCGCGCCGCGAAGGGTTATCTTCAAGTTTTGGGGCACGGTTCGACGTTGAAGTCGACGCGGCCTTTGCCCTGTTGCTCGCTGTCTATGCCGCCCGTACCGGAGTGGCTGAGGCATACGTCATTCTTTTGGGCCTGCCGCACTACCTCTTTTGGTTGGCCAAACATCTGTGCCCCTGGCTGGATCAGCCCTTGCCGCCCAGGTTCGGTCGCAAAGCGGTCTGCGTGATGCAGATTTCAGCTCTGATCGCACTTCTGGTGCCGCAGTTTGATGGGATGGTGATGGATGCCGTCATCCTGACCGTCGTTGCCGCGCTTGTGTGGTCCTTCGGCCGCGACATCCTCTGGCTGTACGGGAGGCGTTCGTGACCGCTAAGCTGGTCAAAGAGCGGGTGATGATCGTCGGCGGGGCGCTGTTGGCCGCAATGGTGCTGCATCTTGTCCTGATCCAGCCCAATCATCCTGATGCAGTTTCCTGGCGGGCTCTCCTGCTTTTCCCTTTGGAACTGCCTGCCATCCTGCTTGCGCTGATAGCTTTCGGTCAGGGCCGCCTTGGGTCCTGTTTCCGCCTCTGCCTCGTCGCGGTGCTTGCGGTTATCGCTGTGTTGAAAGCCGCCGATTTCGCGATGTTTTTGGCACTCAATCGTGGCTTCAACCTTGTCGCGGACTTTCCTCTTATCGCCTCGCTCTACCAGCTTACGGTGGGCGCTTTTGGCCCCTTGGCTGCAGCCTTGTCTGTTGTCGCAATAATGCTTGCCGTGGTTGGGCTTTTCGCGGCGCTCTGGTGGGCATGTGGGTATTGGGCGCGTCTCGCCGTGCCGGTTCCGGTCGCCGTTGTTTCCGGTGTCGCGGCCACGCTTATGACCGCCGTTGCGGTCGTGGATGTCGGGGCCAGAATGGGCAAGTGGGCGGCGCCCACTTCGATACCGGGCACGGCGTTCACAGCAAGGGTCGGCGTCGAGCGATATCAGATGATCCGCGACACGCTGGCGGATTTGCGCAACTTTCGCGCCGAAGCTCAGGATGATCCATTTGCCCAGCAAGACGGACTGCTCGATCTGGTGGATCGAGATGTCATTATCGTCTTCGTCGAAAGCTACGGACGGACGAGCTTTGATACACCACTTTTTGCCGATCTGCACCGGGAAACGCTTGAGGCCGCAGAAACCACACTGGATGCCAAGGGACTGAGCATGGCATCGACCTACTTGATCTCACCGACTCAGGGCGGTCAAAGCTGGCTTGCGCATTCAAGCTTTGCCAACGGGCTGTGGATTGACAATCAAACGAGCTACCATGCCGCGCTAAGCAGCGGGCGGAAAACGCTCTTTCACCTAGCAACGCAATCGGGGTTCGGCACCGCCGCCGTGATGCCGCAGATCACGTTGCACTGGCCCGAGTCGCGCTCCATGGGGTTTGACACAATCCTGGCGGCGGCTGACCTCGGCTATGAAGGCGCGGCTTTCAACTGGATCACCATGCCGGACCAGTTCACGTTCGCGGCCATGGACCGATTTCTGCGGACGCCCGGGGCCGATGACGATCCGCTTTTCATTCAGGTTGCCACCGGCTCCTCCCACGCCCCGTGGGTTCCGGTACCAGACTTGCTCGACTGGGACGACTTGGGCGATGGGACCGTCTTTAACCCCATCGTGGAGGCAAGCGACACGCCGCGTGAGGTCTGGCGGGATCATGATCGCGTGCGCGCGCAATACAGACTTGCCGTCGATTATGCGCTTCAGACGGTCTTCGCCTATGCCGAGCTTCATGCCGAGGATCCTCCGCTCATGCTCATCATCGGCGACCACCAGGCCGCTGGGTTTGTCGCGTTGGACGAAAGGCCCCATGTGCCCCTGCACATCGTCGGTCCAGAGCATCTTGTGGGGCTACTGGCTGACGACGGCTTCTCTGCAGGACTGATCCCTGACGCAGAGACGGAGCCGCGCCCAATGTCAGCCTTACGAGCCCATCTGCTGAATGCGCTCACATCGACCAATGTAAGGCAGGCCGCGCGATGACCCGGGCAGGAATGCTGTCCAAGACCCGCTTCTGGTTCGCCATGCGCTGCGGCCTGACCATCGCGGTGCTCGTCGTTCTGTGGCACGCGGCAGGCGGTGGTGCAATTGCCGAAACGTTGGTGCAGGCCTCCCCCTTTTGGTTGTTGGCCGCGGTCGCAACCTTGATCCTCCAAACGGCATTCTCAGCGCAAAGGTGGCGACTAACGGCAGCGCAGCTTGGGCAGACCCTGCCTACCAGCTATGCGCTGAAGGAATACTTTCTGTCCCAGGCCTTCAACCAGGCTTTGCCGGGTGCCGTTGCTGGAGACGCCGCCCGCGCAGTCCGTGCTCGTGATCAGGGTGGCTTGCTTGTTGCCGGCCAAGCGGTGTTCTTCGAGCGTCTGGCCGGTCAGATCGCCATGTTCCTGACTTTGGCGGTGGCTTTCCTCTCGACCCTACTTGTTGCAGGCGGGCTCGACTGGCCCCCGGCCTTGGGCGCCACGTTGCTGACAGTGGTGGGCATCGGGGCGGCGTTGCCGCTTGGCGTTTGGGGGGTTGGCCTGCTTCAGGGAGAGTTGGCAGCCAAGGCGCTCCGCTGGCTGCAGCCAATGGGTGTTGCACTGTTCGCCAGCCGTGTCCTCCCCGGACAAATTCTGTTCGGAGTTGCGATCACGATCTGCAATTTGGCTGCGTTCGGGTTCGCGGCCCGGGCGGTCGGCGTGGATCTCTCACTCATCGAGATTGCGGCTCTGGTGCCCGTGATCCTTTTCGCGATGCTCATCCCGCTGACGGTCAGTGGCTGGGGCGTGCGTGAGGGCGCAGCAGCCCTGCTTCTGCCGATCGCCGGTATCTCCGCGACCGACAGCGTGGCCGCGAGCGTCATGTTCGGTCTGGCATTGCTGATTGCTGTGATCCCGGGCGCACTGATGGTGATGGCACGATGACACGGCCCCGGATCGCCTTTGCCGTTCCTGGAAAGATCACGACGCTGACCGGCGGCACGATCTACGATCGGCGCGTGATCGAGAAGTTGCCGGCGCTCGGTTGCGATGTTCAGCACATTGAACTGCCGAACAGCTTTCCCGCCCCCCCGCCGGACGACATGGACCATGCGCTTGCTCAGCTGTCCGATGTTCCGCCAGATGTCCCCTTGATCGTAGACGGGCTGGCTTTCGGAGCGCTCGATCCAAGGCGCGTATCTGGGATCCAATCACCGCTCGTCCCGCTCGTTCACCATCCGCTGGCGGAAGAAAGTGGGCTGACAGAGGGTCGCCGCAAACATCTTTTTGAAACGGAGCGCGCAAATCTCAGCCACGCCCACCATGTGCTGGTTCCCAGCCCACACACGGCCGAGCTTCTGACCCGCAAATACGATGTTCAACGTAAGAACATCACCATTGCGCGGCCTGGAACAGATCGGCCGCGCCTCGCGGCCGCCCCAATCGACCCGCCACTGATATTGGCCGTCGGCATACAGCTGCCACGTAAGGGGCACGACGTACTGATCAGGGCCTTGTCGCAAATCAAGGCGCTGGAATGGCAGGCTGTCATCGCCGGCGCGCCGCTCGATCCTGCTTTCTCCGACGAACTGCGCGCCTTGCGGTCCGATACAGGCCTGGATGAGCGGCTCAAGTTGGCCGGGCGGATAGAACGCGACGAGCTCGAGCGGCTCTACGCCAAGGCCTCGATCTTTGCGCTGGCCACTCGCTACGAAGGATATGGCATCGTCTTTGACGAAGCGCTGTCCCATGGATTACCGATCGTCTCCTGCGCGGCGGGGGCCGTTCCGGACACCGTGCCCCACGAGGCAGGCTTGCTGGTTCCGCCCGACGCGCCGGATGCCTTCGCCGACGCATTACGAACCATGCTGACCGACCTGTCTTTCCGACAGGGCTGCGCCGCTGCGGCACGCATAGCGGGTGATGCTCTCCCGGGGTGGGACGACACCGCAAAGGCCATCGCGGACGCGCTTGAAGAAATCCTTGTCATTCAGGTTAGTTGAGGGGCCAATGTCAAAAAGCTCTGCACAGGTGATGTCGCGGCCAGGTCGGAAACAAACGGCCATCGGGCGCTCGCTTGACGTCTACTACCGGGACAAGGCGCGAACAGCCCAGATGGATGCGTTGAACGCCGCGTTTGTCCGGAAGGGCAGCCTGGTCTTCGATATTGGTGCCCATGTCGGGGACCGCACGGGCAGCTTCCTGCGCCTTGGCGCTGACGTCGTGGCGCTTGAGCCGCAGCCCTCAGTGTTTCGCGCGCTTCGCCTCATCTACGGCCGGTCGGAGCGTGTGATGTTGCATCAAGCCGCCGTTGGTGCCCGTGAAGGTGACCTCAGACTACAAGTCAACAGCGCTAATCCTACGATTTCAACGGCGTCGTCTGAATTGATCGCCGCGGCCCGGACCGCGGAGGAATGGCAGGGTCAGGTCTGGGACGACACGATTGAGGTTCCCATGACCACCCTTGACGCTTTGATCGATCGCCACGGGCTGCCGGATTTCGTCAAGATTGATGTTGAGGGTTATGAGTTGGAGGTGCTCAATGGGCTTTCGACATCGCTGCCCGCTTTGTCGTTTGAATTCACTATCATTCAGCGAGACCTGGCCTATGCCTGCCTTTCTCGGCTGGATACTCTGGCGACTTATCAGTTTAACTTCAGTCTGGGTGAAGAGCATTGCATGGCCCTACCGGATTGGGTTGATGGAGAGGAACTGAAGGCAGACCTGGCCCGGTTGCCAATGTCTGCCAATTCGGGTGATGTTTTTGCCCGTCGCACTTAAGATGAGGTGCACGCCCTGACGCCTCACCGGCGTCGCAAAGGCGGTTTTCTTTGTTTTACCAAGCGCGGTTGGCACTTACTTCTCTAGCGCGTTGCTCGACTTCGTCGTTTGCCCGTTCTCCGCAACATGAACTCGATCGAGTTTGATGCTCCGGGTTGCCTGCACGTCCCGCGGCCACCTAACAGTGCATAGATTTATAGGCACAGCGGATGTCTTTTGTTGATGTCGCCGGCGTAGCAAGAGTGAAATGGGATTGCGTGCACCGTTTCAGACGCGGTCTTGTGTCCGGCTTGTTCGCGCGGTCTTGACCGCTGGCCCTGATGGGATCCGCAGATCAGGTTCCTAACTGCTTTGCGGGCAACAGCGGCCGGGGCATTCGGCGGAGTGTCCTGATCCTTGCGGCTGACGGGTACACCATCACATCGTTGGTCTTGCTATC
>NZ_JBFONT020000016.1:0-38994 GCF_040779325.2 Aestuariibius violaceus | reverse complement strand
CAGGATCGCAGCGACACATCCAAGCCAGCATAGTATTCCATTCGAATTCTCCCTTGTTCACAGTTTGCCTGTGATCCTATCGGGAGCTCGACCTCAGTGCAGGGTCAGCCCAATTACGCATGCTTTGGGCCGCACTGCAGCATGGTGATGGAAAGTGAAGGTCGACTTGGGGCTGAGTGGTGAAAGCCCTAAGCGGCCACTACGGATTATCCCAATACTGGCCCGCAACGACGATCACACCACGGTGGCGGGCTATCGGACACGAGTTTAATGCATTAATGCCGAGTGAATCTTGCGATAGTTCTCAGGTTCTCCATTAGCTGATACCGAACAACACTGACAGGCTCAGCCCATAGTTCAGAAAGTACTGGAACAATTTGGCCGGCATCAAGCGGTTCAAGTATCTTGCGCCCTACTTTCCCAAATGGCCCGTCGGACTCGGGAAGAAGGCGGTTCCGGGGCATAGCTGCCGCGCGTTCCCTTCCCGCCTTACTTTTCAGCATGGCGGGACCGATTGAAAACCAGCACCCTGCATTGATCGCATTCTGTAACTCGCACGGCCCACCAGTGAACCAGTGTAGAACCGGCACACCGGCGTCGCGGGGGCGGAGCAGCTCGAGAACTTCATCAGCCGCACCACGACTGTGGATTGACATGACACGACCCCCGGCGCGCTCGGTCGCTTTCAGAACGTGGGCAAAGACCTTCCGCTGAAGAGAAGCGTGCTCTCGAAGATGCTTGGAGCCATCGAGCCCAACCTCCCCGACGTACGAGGCTTCGTTGATCAACGTATCGAACAGTCCGAGCTCGCTATACCGCTCGTGCGCGAGTTCTGGATGGAATCCCAACGCCGTGCGGATGCGCCGTCGCCCTTTCGCCAACCGTTTCGTGCCCGGCCATGCCTTCGGAATCGTCGTAACCGACAGAACGTAGACGCCGGACTGGTCCGCCCTCTCGATGATCGTCTGCGGCTTCGGGTAGAGATCGAGATGGCAATGGAAATCGATCATACGGCTACGCCCCCGGAGCGGATGAACGCAGCGAGTTCGTCCCGCCCTCGCTCAACGATCTGAAGGAGCTGCGCCCGCTCGTTCGGGTCCGTAGGGAGGGTTCCCGCGCGGATCACCCATCGAGCAGTGCTTTCCGTCCGAGACCGTTTGATGGCGTAGATGACGGAGAGCAGATCGGCTCGTCGGTCGGGCTTGTCCATCACCTGCTTGAGATCACCTAACCAGTATTGCGTCCCGTCGGTGACGCTGCTCGCGTGGAATGCCGCCCGTCGGATCAGACAGGGAACGCAGTGCCCGCACTGCATCCGCTTCCGCTTCCATCGGCCACAGGACACGGTGTTCGACGCCAGCCTGTGCGCGAGCGATGCGTTCGAGCTGCCTCTGAGCATTTCGCCCTTTGTCAGGTGTCGGAAGGGGTTCTCGATCGAAACGGGGATGCTTCCTGCGTCCAGGATGCGCTGGATGCCCGACAGGAACTCGGGATGCGCCGTTCGCGTGCTAAGCGCTCCTACTCTTCGCGGGCTGAGCGGCGGGTTGAGGGCGATGAAGCCGTTCTCGGGGATGTAGAGCGGAACTCTACCAGTGGATAAGAGGAGTCCGTCGCGCTCAGCAATTGCGGACGCCACACATGCGCCCATGGCCAGGAAGAGTAGACTACGCGCTCGCGTGGTATCTTCCCTTGCATAGGCGCCGTACTGTCGCTCAGGGCCCCGCAGTGCGTCGTTCGCCCCGAGGTGCGGACGCGAAGGAAGGAGGCTCCGAAGATAGGTCTGAAACTGCTTGTCCCCGGTGCTCTCGCGACTGACCAAGAACGGCGATCTGTTGGCATCCTCGATCAAGTCGATGGCGCCGAGCAGACTATCGAGGCCGCCGGAGAAGAGACAGACACAGTTCGAGTCGAGAAGTCTCGTGCGTTGTCGCAAGCCCTTCCGCGATGCCACGGTCGGAGCGGATCGGCCCTCGCCGACGAAACTCATCTTCCAGAGATCGCCGGTCAGGAAGTTGAGAGACTCTTCGAGATCGCTCGCTTGGGCTTTCCAGAATTCCGGCTGCTGTACGCTCGTAGTCAACTCGATCTTGCGCGAGAAGCCGTTCGGGGCACTGGCGCGAGGCACGAATACGTCGGCCGTCACGGCAGAGAGGGCGATCGACAGGAAGTCGAACGCCTTAGCTGAGATCGTCCCCTCGAGGCGACGCATCTGATCGTAGAGCCGCACTCCCGTCGCCGCAGCATCAGGGACGTCCTTGCGAGGGCCAAACAGGCGAACACGGCGATCCGCGTTCGAGGAGCGAAGGGCTGCCGGTTCTGCGAGGCAAGCCACATTCGTCATTCGTCGCTCTCCCATATCTCGAGTGTTCCCCTCACCACATCGAGCTGAAGGTCGCGAAGGTCATTGGCAGACATCTGCGAAACCGGCATGCCGCCGCGTTGAGAAAGCACGTTGTCTACCGTCGCCCTGACCGTCTCTCTGAGGTCGTTCTCGCGATCCATCAGAGCTTCCGGTGATGCGTTCCGGTTCACAGACGCTCCCGCCTCGCGGAACCACAGATCGTGGAAGACGCAGGTGGTCACGTACACGGCTAGGAGATCGTGGAACTGGTCTTCGGTCATCGCCGACGGATCGAATGTGTCCTGCTCAGATAACACCTGGCAGATCGCATCCTGGATGGCGGCGCGCACTTCGTCGCGATCTTGGCCCTCTGGAGCTACAGCGTCGGCAATGATTTGGGCGGCTTCTTCGACCGGCCTGCCGATCGCTGAGCGGAGATCGCGTCCGGTTGCTTCCTGTCCAGTCCCACCACGACTGAGGTCGCCGATCCCGGCGATGCCCGCGGCACCGGATCGAGCATTGGCCCCCTGCCGTCTGTATCCGTACGAGGAGGTGCCTACGGCATTGCGTGCATAGTTCCCGAGAACGGCGCGCCGATCATCGGTACTGCCGCTGCGAATGTAGCGCGTCACTGAGTTCCTATAGCTACGCAGCGCGTTGGGCTCCCGTGGAGGGAGGGGCTTTCCCGGTTCGGCATCCGCGTGCTCGGGTACGAGAGGTGATCGATCATTCGATCCCGAGCCATCCTTCGAGGTGCCCATCAGTCAGCCCACCAACTCTTGTTCTTCAACGCGGCACTCAACCACTTCGGCTTCTTCGCAAAATTGCGGGATCGAATGAACGTAGCGAAGTCTCCCGCAGCATCATCGTCGTAGTCCGCGAGGGCTATCGTGCCAAAGAAACCAGTGGGAGCCGACTTCCAATCGGACTCTCTCCCTAGATGTTCGATGAGTGCCCTCATGACCAACGGCCGCTCGTCCAGGAGCGTTTCGTCAAGCACCTTTTTGACTGTCGGGGACGTGGAACTCCGAGCTTTCAAGAGAGCTCGCAAAGCCGTCTCACCGGCGGTGCTGAGGCCTTCAGTAGATACCCGAAGCGGCTTCAGCTCACGAGTGAGGTAGGCCACCGGCCGAAGGTCGACGTCAGCCAGCTTCGGCTCCAGTTCGATCCACCCACGCACGAACTCCGCCTCGCCCGGTTTCTGCCATTCCTTCGGCAGCTCCGCGGACGGGGATTCCTTGCCGGCATCAGCTTCCAACATGCCGAGCAGTTCAGGTTTCCCGTCTTTAGCGTTGCCAATCTCAGTCAGGAGGACGTTAGTTGCCGCCTCCCCCATGCAGCGTTCGAACAGGGCCATCTTCGCAAGCAAAGCCTCGTTGAGAGGCATTTGCCGACGCTGGGCCACGGAGAGACGCATTCGCACCGTGTTGAGCATTCGCTTCACGATACGCGGGTTGCCCCCCACCCTCGCGGAAGTCGCTAGAAGCGGCGCGAGTCGTTCCGCGATCTGAACCGCTTCCACGAGGACTTGCCCCTGGTCCGGGGTTGGGGGCACGCCGCTGGCGAGCGCTTCTTCCAGAGCCCTCAACCCAAGTGGCCCATCCTTCCATGTGTTTTGAAGGTTTTCGACGAGGGCACTGGTCACCACTCTCCGATGTTCGGGTGACAGAGCACGGCTGGCGTCGGTGGGTTGCGAGATCAGGAGTGCGATGAGATACGCACGCACCTCGGCGACGCCGACCCGTGGGACGCGGATCGGAAACTGGACGAGCTTGTCGAGATAGTCGGTGACCAGTCGATCCGCAGTAGCTTTGTAGTGCTCGGCGACGGCTAGCCGAACCATATCCTCGTCGGCGGCGACGACGAATGCGGTGCCCGGTACGAACAGGAAGAGACGTACCGCCTCGAGGGTCAGAATCGTATTGCGGGGGAGGCACCGATCAAGGTTGTCGATGAACACGACGAGCGTCTTGCCGAGTTCCCTCAGTAGCTCTTCCAGTTCACGCCGGAACTGCTCGATCTCCTGCGGGGGGCTGCGTTTCTGCTCGGGATCAAGAAGCCCCTTCGTCTTCTTCGTAACGTCCTCGCTAGCCTTACGAACAGCTTCGACGTCCTCACCGTCGCCCTCGCCTGATCCAATATCGCCGAGCCCTTCAATTCCCCTGCTGAGGATGCCGAAAGTCGGTGCTCCTAGGAACGCGGCTCCACCTTCTGCCAAGAGACCGAGGACGCGAAGTTTGTTCACGCGCCTGAGAAGCGAAACCGCCTTCTCCGTTCCGGTCTCGGACTCCTTCGCCGAGGCGTAGAGCGCCTGCGAAATCTTCTCCAAAAGTGCCGCGCGGGCATCATCGAAGTCCTGGTATAGCCACGCGTCGAACTCGACGACGATGTATGGGGCGCCCTCCGCGTTCATGAGGTCTTGCACGACCATCTTTGAGAGCGAGCTTTTTCCGGCACCCCATCCCCCGAAGAGGCCAACCGAGAGGGGCCGAAGATCCTCACGTGCGAGGAGGTCTGTTACCAGCCCGACCGCCTCGCCGTAGTTAAGCAGGTCGATTGTCGTTTCATTGTCAGACCACATCCAATCGGCTCCGCATTCATGAGCTATGGAAGCTAACGTTGTAGTTCGGAACCGCGCCATCAGCGACGTATTTCGGAAATTTGAGGTTGGCGGTCATGAGATTGATAGGATCCATTGTTCGTCGATTTCCACGATAGAGCGAACGACCGATTATTGCGATCCCCCATGTACTTGAATTACTTTCTACATATGACACGTGAAAGCCTATTGAGGCTGAAGCCTAGCACGCTTAGCTACGATCTGCGTTCCACGTAAATTTCTGAGCACATCTAGAATATCCACCCGCTCCAACGCGCATCGCAGTGCCTGGTTCGAAACCCGCACATATATTTCCGTCGTTTTGAGGTTTGCGTGTCCAAGGAGCGCCTGGACCATACGGATGTCGATACCCTCTTCGATCAGGAGCGTCGCGGCCGAGTGCCGGAACCGGTGCGGGGTCAGGTGGTGTTCGATACCGAGACGTTTCGATAGTGTCCGCAGCCGCTTTCGGAAGGTTGCCGCGCGGAGCCGGCGCCCGGCCATGTTGAGGAACAGCGGCGAGGCAGTCGAGCCGTCTTTGGAACGTATCTGACAAAAGCGTCGAAAGTCCTCTTGCAGTTGCTGGTTCGGCACGAACACGATCCGCTCCTTGCTGCCCTTGCCATTTACGAGAATCTGACTGCCGTCCGGCGACACGTCGCTGACCTTCAGATTTGTCAGTTCGCTGATCCGCAACCCTGTGACGATCAGCAGCTTGATGATCAGGAGCGTGACGGCACTCTGCGAGGCCGGCGCCGTCGTGTCTGTGCCAGACATCGGCTGCATAGCGCTTTGACCTTCGCCATACTCGAGAACCGCTTTGAGCGTCTCTCGGTCGATGGGGCGCGGCATCCTCACAGAGATACGGACGTCGGCGAATGGGGAGGGAAGGGCGCTGTTCCGATCTGCGCGCCAGGCATAGTACGACTTGAGGGTCACAAGACGCCGCTCGATGGTCGCTGGCTTGGCGCCAAGTTCATCACGCAGATGGCGGTGGTAGGCGAGGATGTCGTCTTTCGATAGTGGGTCACTGAGGTGGTGCGCCTTGGTGAAACGGGCGAAGGTGCGCAGATCCTGGGCGTAGGCCCGGAGCGTATGGTGACCAAGGCTGCGCTCATCGCGGCGCGAGTTGACGAAGGCGGTGTGATCGAAGCGGGACATGCTGAACTCCTATGTTTGAGTTCAGCCAGTTCAGCACAGACAGGTCGCTCCGCCGAAATTACCCGCCGGAGCGGTAACGATAATGGGACCCAATATCGTAGACAATTTTTTTTTCGGGACTTAAACGTCAACCTCAAAGCTAAACGTTCGATTAAGCGGGACAAATTGGGCTTGAAACATTTAGACAGTATCGATTTCCTCCGGCATGGGATTCCAATCGAAGTAGGCCCGCACGAGGCCGTGATCGCCAGCGCCCTCCGCTTTGTCTTCCGATCGCCCGACGTGATCATTGAAGATCTCCATCTCGCGGAAGCTCCAGTGTTGGACGTGTCGCGGTTTGATGCCGCTCCTTTGATAGCATTTATTGCAGCAAAGGAGACTAACTATGGGACTGAAACGGACAGACGAATTCCGGTCTGATGCGGTGTGGATCGCGCTGACCAGCGGGCTGACACGCAAGCAGGTGGCATCTGATTTAGGCGTGGGGCTTTCGACACTGAACAAGTGGGTCACGGCGCATCGCGACGCGGATTTGGTGTCGGACAAGGACCTCGAACTGGCCCGTGAGAATGAACGACTTCGACGCGAGAACCGTATCCTCAAGGAGGAGAGGTAGATCTTAAAAAAGGCAACGGTCTTCTTCGCGGGTCAAAAGCCATGAGGTCCAGGTTCATCGAAGAAAACAGTGATGCATTTAATTCCAATCGGATGTGCGACGTGTTGGATGTCAGCCCGCGCGGCCTGCGCGCTTATCGCAGCCGCCCCGCCAGTCAAAGGCAGCGGACCGACATGATCGTTCTTGCACACATCAAAGAACAAGCCCATCTCAGCTTGGGCAGCTATGGCAGGCCCCGTATGACCGAAGAACTGAAGGAGCTTGGTTTGAACATCGGCCATCGCCGCATCGGCCGTTTAATGCGCGAGAATGGCATACGGGTTGAACGGTCAAAGAAATACAAGGTGACGACCGACAGCAACCACGCCTTCAACATTGCGCCGAACCTATTGAACCGGGACTTCCAGGCAGATCACCCGAACCAAAAGTGGGCCGGTGACATCAGCTATGTGTGGACCCATGAGGGTTGGCTGTATCTGGCAGTGATCCTTGATCTGCACTCTCGGCGTGTCATTGGCTGGGCCGTGAGCAACCGGATGAAGCGTGATCTCGCAATCCGGGCTTTGAAGATGGTTATCGCACTGCGGCAACCGCCCAAGGGCTGCATCCATCATACGGATCGCGGGTCGCAATACTGCTCACATGATTACCAGAAGATATTGCGCCAGCACGGGTTCAAGGTGTCGATGAGCGGCAAGGGCAATTGCTATAACAACTCTGCCGTCGAGACGTTCTTCAAAACGATCAAAGCCGAACTGATCTGGCGACGGTCCTGGCAAACGCGGCGGGATACCGAAATCGCGATCTTCGAATATATCAACGGCTTCTACAAACCGCGCCGACGGCACTCAGCACTGGGCTGGAAAAGCCCGGTCGCCTTCGAACGGAAAGTGGCCTAAACGAGCACTTGGGGCGGCACAAAAACGGGACAGGTCCAATATGTGTGGTGGTCTCGAAGATGTTGTTTCTACTTCTCGCAGTCAAAGAAACCGCTGCGCCTGAACTCTAGGCGCAATCTGTCTTCATGTGCTGGTTTCGAACGGATTGTTTTTCGGAAGGTCGATTGACTAGCACCGCCCGGTTCGATACTTCGTGCGCTTATGGAAAACAACAAACTACACACAAACCTTTGGTGGCTGGTCTCTCTATAGGGCGACTGGACAATATCATCTGTACCGAGGTCGCCGCATGGGCGGCCTTTTTGTTTTCCTGCTTTCCTCATGCGGTTACCTGTCTTACGAGGAAGAAAACATGAACAAACCTATCATTTTGACTGGTGATCGGACAACTGGACCTCTTCATATAGGTCATTATGCTGGATCATTATCGAATAGACTTCGATATCAAGATAGCCATGAACAGTACCTATTGCTGGCAGACACGCAGGCGCTTACCGACAATGCTAGTGACCCTGACAAGGTACGTCGCAACGTGATCGAGGTCGCTCTTGACTACTTGGCCGTAGGTATTGATCCAAGTCTTACAACGATCTGCTTACAATCACACCTTCCAGCTCTTGCCGAGCTGTCGATGTTGTATCTCAACTATGTCACCGTCTCCCGGCTTGAACGGAATCCAACGATCAAGGACGAAATCCGTGCACGCGGTTTTGGCCGGGACATTCCAGCTGGGTTTTTGTGTTATCCAGCTGCTCAAGCAGCAGACATAACTGCCTTCAAGGCAACCATTGTCCCCGTTGGTGAGGATCAGGCTCCGCTCATTGAACAAACCAATGAAATCGTTAGAAAGATCAACGCGACTGCTGGTAAGGCTGTTCTTCCAGAAGCCCAAGCTGTCATTTCTTCAAATGGCCGGCTCCCAGGGATCGATGGCAGGTCAAAAATGTCGAAATCAGGCGGTAATGCTATACAGTTATCGGCCTCACCTGATGAAATCAGAGATGCTGTTAAGGCGATGTTCACTGACCCCAACCACCTTCGGGTTGAAGATCCCGGTCAGGTTGAAGGGAATGTAGTCTTCGCATACCTAGATGCTTTTGACGATGCAAAGCAAGAACTGTCAGAGATCAAAGCCCACTACCAACGTGGCGGGCTCGGTGACGGCAAGATTAAGTCTCGTCTCGAGGACATCTTGCAATCGTTCATTGCACCGATCCGAGAACGCCGGCAGAAGCTTTCGCAGGATCAAGCCTACGTAGTTGAGACGATCCGCCAAGGTACCGAGCGCGCTCAAAATCTCACCGAAGCAACTAAACGCGAAGTTGTTGATGCTCTTGGTCTCTTTCAGCTTTGATCGACAGAGATCGCCGATGATCTGACTTTTTGGAAAGTCGTGCCCATGCGCTTCGTTGGCGTATGGGCGTGATTCCACCTCTCGCAAAACTCAGGGTTGTATGAGGGGCTTCCAATACATACTTGTTTCAGGCTGTAGTCATTGGTCCTTTGAGACGCACATTGTGCATGAAAGGGTACCATTGCGTCGTTGTAATTCAAACTATGAGATTTGGCTCTTATCTCCTCGACCGAATGGACCTCTTAGTTATGAAGCGAAACAAAAAAACGCTCATCGGGCCTGATGAAAAAACGCGGTTTGTTAACGTGCGCATCAAACGCTGTCATGAGTGAGGGGCCTTTATGCAGAAAGAAAATTCAGGAAGCGAATTTAATTTACAGTCATTTACAGTATCTCTTGAGATGTGCAACTCTCTCGAATTGCTTGATGCTTACTTAAAGGAATTCGCCGAACGATGCGGCTTCCGCTGGTATACGCTCCAAGACGTCGCGATACCTTCAGACGCCCCATCACAGCTTCTGCGATTGACTAACTATCCCGAGATGCTTTGGGATGAATATGACCAGAATGGTTTCGCCAGGTTCGACCCTATCATCAAGGCACTTGAGTACACCGGTAGAGTTTTGGTGTGGCGTGATATCCGTGACATCATTGACCTGAGTAAAAGGCAGACACGTGTTCTTGATGAAGCAGAGCAGGCAGGCATTCAAGAAGGCGTAAGTGTGTCGGTGAGGCTGCCTGGGCAATACAATGGACTGATGACTCTGATTTCGGATCAGAGCGTGGATTTTCCAGCAGACCGAAGAGCTTGGATGAGCTTCATAGCTCCGATTGCATATGAGGTTGCAGCTCGTCTCCACACTGGCCATTCGCCCCAACAAGCTTTGCTTGATAACAATTTATCTCCACGACAGATGGAATGTTTAATCCTCGTCGCTAAGGGCAAGAGCGACTGGGAAGCTGCCCAAATCCTTGGATTGAGCGAGCAAACCGTACATCGCCATGTTGAAGCTATACGTCAAAAGCTTGGTGGCAGACGGCGTGCGCAGCTAGTCGTTCAAGCTTTGCATAGAGGCATAATATCTTACAGGGATGTCTTGTGAGCTAACCTTGTCGCATGACCTAAACAGGTTAACACAAGTTTATTGGCCTGAGTGGGTACTCGCCCGTGTCATTGGATCGAGGTAGGCCGTTGTTCATCGGTTCAACGATAGCACCATCGATTCCGATCTGACACGAGGGGATGATAGATGACCGCAATGCCTAAGTCTTCTCTTGCTGGGCGCTGCTTTTCCGACGCAGTTTTAGCTCATGCTATAGTTCTGGGTAACCGCCACGGAATACTGGATAGAATTGCAGATGGTAGTATCGTAATCGATGGTGCTTGCGATCAGTCCATGGCGTCGAAGAGTCATATTGTTGAGGCTGTTGTACGGACCTTGTGGGCTACGGACGCCGCAGAGGTGAACAAGGAAAACGGCAGAGTTACACTGACCGACTTCGGGAAAGAACTCTATCAAGAGCGCGAAGTCTTTGCGTTGTGGCTAGATGCATATAGCAACCTTCTCGCTTACTGGTTGCAACCTGATGCCACCACTCCCAGTGATCTCGGATCAATCATTAAAGGGAACGTTGTTGCGACTTCATCGGCAGCCATTGGAAGTCGATATCTGGACCAGGATGTCCTTAGCCTCTTTCGCGACTTAAAGCCTCAAGGAACTCTCTGTGACATCGGATGCGGAAATGCTCGACGCCTATTTCGGTTGTGCAAAGAATTTCATCTGAAGGGCATTGGTATCGACATCTCGCCGGGAGCACTCCAAGCGGCTGAACCTATTATAGCTGAAGCCAAAGATGAAGGTATCGATCTTCGTGTTGAGATAGGCGACGCGACCAGAATTAGAGGCTCCTATCCTGATGTAATCATAGTCATGCAAACATTCATGACGCACCACATCACATCGGATAACTTTTGTGAATCTGTTTTGAGGACCTACCCTAAGATATTTCCGAGTGCTGAATACTTCGTCTTTTTTGATACGACCACCAGCGAGGACAAACCCGAGGCTCAACTGTTTTCCCCAGGATTTGACTACATACACCGACTACAAGACCTACGGCCGCGGACGCGTTCCGCATTGCTCTCAGTGTTTGATGAAGCCCAATTTGATCTTATCAAAGAAGTGAATTTGCGTGTTCCCAATAGCTATGCATGGGTGTTGAAGCCGCGTGGTCCCAGGGGATGAACAGCAACAAAGCAGAACGCCTGCTGCTAATAGGAGCAGGCGAAGTCGGCTCATCTACCGCGAAGCACATGATGAACAGTCTTGCAGAGTGTGAACTAATCCATCTGCGAACTCTTTCTGAAACCTCCTTAAAAACGCGGCTTCACGAACTGCAGCACAACCGTGATACATCGATCAGTGTTACAGGATCGGCTGGAAACATATTCTTCTTTGACGGTTCAATAGGAGAAGACTCAGCAGCTCAAAGTCGGGGAATGGCTGACTATCTGATGATGTCGCCCACACCTGAAACGCTTCGTCAGTCATCAATTTATCGAATAATCGAGGAGGTCAGGCCAACCATAATTGTCGATTCTGTAAATGCTGCCTACGCAACCCGCAGTGCAGAATCACCCTTCCATGAGATCGCACGCGATTTGCGAAAGATCGTCGATAGCAACTGTGAAGATGCGGCCGCCAAGCTGTCCACTGGCGTCGATGATCTTATCTTGGGAAATGGTCCTGTAGTGATAGCTAGATACATTGCGGCACTCGGACTGGCATTACAAGAAATGGATGTCCAACGGTATGTCCGAGTTTCAACTACGGGCCTTGGTGGGATGGGCTTTAATTGCCCATACACTCATGGTGAGGCAAACGCAGCCGGCGTCGGTGAAGCTTTAGCGCAGAAGTTGACTACTTCTGGCGCCCTACACCAACTCTTGTGGAACCTTCATCACACATCCGGGGCTGATATTGCGCTGATTGTCCCATCAGCTCTCATTGGTTGGGAAGACGTTCAGTTCGGCCCTATAAGGTCGAAAGGTGGGTTGGTTCCGCTATTAGACTGTCTGGCAGAACCACCAATTAGGCCAAATGCTACCTGCTATGCATCAGCTGTCTCTCCAGAATTTTTGCAAACTGTTTATGCCCCTGCTGGCGACAGTTCACATTATGCGATTGAGGAAATGGCCCTATCAACCTCTGTTGGTCAATTTGAAGCTTTGACCAAAGAAGAGGTGGCTCGTGCCGTAAGTGCCGCTGCCTTCGGAGATCGCAGTAACGATCTTCTCACTTTCATGGACAAAGCGGCTCTTGGCCCAACTTATGCCGGTGCTATACGTCGAAGCAGTCTTCTTCGAGAAATGCGAGACATGGCCACTGAAAAGAATGTAGTCAGTGTTGCCAGCGGCAATTTCGGGCCAGCGGTCTCGCAATCTCTTTTTGAACTTCATTTTTTGCTCGCGTCTTTAGGAAATCAAGGCTTTGAGAAGGCCTTCGCAACAGAGGACACTGATATGTTAGCGGCCAGGGTCGAAAGGTATGTCTTAAACGAAGCCGCTGGTCGTTCACATGCCCTTTCTCTCGGACACAGCATTATTCTGAAAACCTGTACGCTATCACCAGCATTTCCCTGCGAAGCGCGTGACGAAGATTCAAACGGGGTTTCAATAGATTTGCGCGCGGAAAATATTTCTGTCTGGCAACGTCGGATTTCAGCTGCTCTTCCGACGATAGATAGCCTTAGTCGTTTGTCATCGGATCAGATGGAGGTCGGTGCGGGCGAGATCCTCGCCGGGGTTTTTCTCGATGAGGGAAAACGTCGTCATTCTTCCTTTCCCTTGGAGATGTTCAATGCGTGATTTCGATAAAAAGCAACTGGCATTACTGGCGCGAGACGCGAAGGTCCTCTGTCCAGAGCTTCGGCGCAATCAGTTTTTAGATGATGCCACGCTGGCACAACTTCGTAACGAACGTTTCGTCAAGATGGTTCATCATGCATATGCAAATGTGGCCATGTATCGGCGCAAGTACGATGGTGCTGGCGTTGATATCAATGCAATCCGGTCGATAGATGATGCGAAGCATCTTCCGATCATCGAGAAACAGGACCTGATAGATAACTATCCTCATGATGCGATTGCGAAAGGCTATGAGCTATCCGAGCTGACGACCGCTGTAACAGGTGGTTCGAGCGGTAGTACGGTTACGGTCGCATACTCTGAACGTACAATGCGAGAGCGTGTTCTCACGGCATATAGAATCTACGACATGATGATGGACGGGTACCGCCCAGAGCATGTTCAAACCTATGTCTACACGGGAAAATACCCACTCTCAGGCCTCACAAAAACAGACTACAGGCTTGAACATATCTGGACACTAGACCCGTTGGATAAGGCGGTAGCCACTTTGCGCCAAAGCAAGCCGCACATGCTGACCCTATACCCTTCTCGCCTAGAAGATATCCGTCGGCACCTTACACCAGGAGATGTGGAAGCTCTTCGCGAGCGTCTGATTGTAATCAATGTCAAATCTGAAATGTCTACACAAGATCAACGAGATGAATGGTCTGACTTCTTCGGCGTTCCTGTGTTGGATGAATATGGTTCTGAAGAGTTAGCTGGCACAGTTGCTGCCCAATGTCGGCATGGTGGCTATCACATATGGGAAGACATTCAGCTCGTTGAGATTGTTAGTCCGAATGGTGAGGTACTACCTGACGGCGAGGAAGGTGATCTTGTCGCGACATGCTATTACAACTGGGCAATGCCGATCATCCGCTATCGACAGAACGATATTGCCTCATTGAAACCAGCTAGCGAGAAGTGCGCGTGCGACCGTAATCTGCGAATGCTTGCTACATTCTCGGGTCGTCAAAACTCGTCTTTTGTCCTTCCATCTGGGAGATTCCTGTCGTCAGGATACCTCCTTGATATTGGATACACCCGTCTCATGGATTACCGGACAGCCATATCAGGTTGGGCTCTGATTTTGGAAACGCCAACAAAAGCAATTTTTGAATGCATTCCTGGTCGGGACATGAATGAAGAAGTTCGAGCAAAGATCGCCAGCCAAATAGGTGAATTTCTATTTGGCGAATTAGAAGTTGAAGTCCGATTGGTTGACGAACTTCCTACAACCAATCGTGGCAAGCGTAATCAGATCATCAATCGCACCAACTGAGGAGGCGTCAATGAACGAAGCAATGCCGAACCTAACCCGCTATGAAAGCACTGGTATCAATAGAAAATTTAATCTGGCTGATGGACATGCTCATCAAAAACAAAACAAAACCCAGCATGGAATAGTGTCGGGGCTACCCTCTATATTCTTTCAAGCGGAATCCATGCTTCAGGGCGCTGTTGAGCGTGAATTCCAAAAAGCATTTTTCCAACTGGCCGGACAGCACTCTGTCGTGGACTCAGAACGAACAATGCTTTGTTATTCGGCGTCTTTAGCAACGGATCTGATCGCCACTTTTCTATCAGCGAACTCTTACTCTGTGACCCTTTTGGAACCTTGTTTCGATAATCTTGCAACTATCCTAATGCGTCGCAATGTTTCCCTCACTCCAATCAGAGAACATGAACTGTCGCCTGAGAGGCTCGAAGCCAGCCTTTCCGAGATGAAGACCGATGCGCTTTTCTTGACGCTTCCTAACAACCCAACCGGTTTCAGCCTCGATCATGACTACTTTGTGAAAGTTGTCGAACTTTGTACAGATCTCCAGAAGATTCTTATCCTTGATCATACTTTTCGGTTCTACAACGACGGCAAGTTGTTCGATAGCTATCAGATCATGGAAGATGCTGGTATAAGCTATCTGACCGTTGAGGACACAGGTAAGACATGGCCGACGCAAGATCTTAAATGCAGTATCTTGGGAGCCAGTAAGGATTTATTCGACGAGCTGCGCATCTATCACAACGACATTCTGTTGAACGTCAGCCCCTTTATTCTGCGATTGCTGACTGAGTATGTCATCGATTCTGATGTCAATGGTCTGGATAAAAGCGTGAGGGACACGATCAGAACAAACCGCGCAACCCTTCGTAAAGCACTTGCCGGCACAACGCTAAGTCCGGCCGTTGAGGACAGCACAGTCAGTGTGGAGTGGTTGGAGATTAATAATCAAGATCTGGACAGTCTGGCCATCGTTGACGCTCTTGCCGCTGCAAACATTGGTATCTTACCTGGCAACCACTTCTATTGGCATGAGCCAGATATTGGCTCCCGCTTCGTGCGGGTGGCTCTGGCAAGAGACTGTGATGAGTTTGCCGATGCTTGCAAGCATCTTCAGCAACAAGCGCTCTTACGCTAAGTTTCTCCAGTGGAGATATCTCCGATGCCGTACAATATCGTATACGTCGATGAGCCAACCTATATAGACACCGCTTTTGTTTCAGAACTAGCAAAACGTGGGACAGTTGAGCTTCACTTTGACCGTCCTTCTCCATTAGAATTGCGGCGGCGTCTCGCAAGTGCCGATATAGCAATTTCTGAGTGGAGTCGCTTCACTGCTGAGTCGATCCCCACAGATGGTCGGTTGAAGCACATCGCATTACTATTGTCGGCTTGGGATGCTGTCGATCTGACGGCAGCATCTCAAGCTGGTGTCACCGTTTCCAATTGTCCCGACTATTGCATTGACGCGGTTTCCGATTACGTCGTGGCTTGTGCCTACGCTTTGGCTCGCTGTTTACCAGCAGCATCCCGTGCTGGCATAGCAGGGATTGCGCATCTGTATACTCCATTTCTTGGCCGAGAACTCAATGGAACAACAATTGGTTTGATCGGTGTAGGCCGGATTGGCCAGGCAATCGCAAAAAGAGCCCATGGCATCGGTATGCGGGTCGTTGGCTGCAACCGCTCGGGCAATTTAGCCCCCGGTGTTGAGCTTATGCCCATGGATCAAGTCATCGCTGAGAGCGATATGATCAGTATTCAGTTGCCATATAATATCGAAACTCATGGCATTTTAGATGGGCATCTTCTCTCAAAGGCGAAGCGAGATAGTCTTTGGGTCAATGTCGGCCGGTTCAATCTTTTTTGTGAGAGTAGCTTGGAAGAAGTTGTACGAGAGCGTCGTATCGCAGGGATTGCGCTCGACGATTGCTCATACAGGATGGCAGATGTCTTACGATCCCACCCGAATGCAATCGTGACTCCGGGAACCGCATGGTACACGGTGCAGAGTCGGCAGAGGAATTTAGAAGAACTAATAAAAAAAATTGATGGCTTACGACTGGGAGACAGCGATGCATCTTCCTAGTGTCTTTGCCAGCGATGCGTCATCACATTGGGCAGTCAGTGCGATTTCCGCTCTCAGCGCAAAGGTTTCGTGGCAAGAACAAAGAATGGCAGATGCAAATATGCTTCTAGTCGAGACTCGTTGCGACGCTGCCGCTCGCGCCGTTGTTATAGCCTGTACGAAAGAACCTTGGGTTACGCCTGTCACTAAAGTTGAAACGCCAATTTCAATCTCCGCACTCTATGCTTTGGACATAGCGGCTCAGCTCCCATATGGGCACACAAGCATTGATGCGATCTTTCTGATCGACCGCGATAGCGAAAGGTCACGGACAGGCGTATTGGAGATGGCACAGCGGCGTGCAGAGCTTTCAAACGGTGGTCGAATAATTGTTATCGCTGCGGGTCTTACAAAAGGCGGAGGGATTTTTGGTAGTGAGGCTTCACTGAAAGCTGTTGACAATATCTATCAGGAAGCCCCTCGCTATAACGAGAGCCATGATGCGCTCGATCCAGACGTCAAAGTTGCACTGCAATACTCATCTGTTCCGTTTCTTATAATTGATCCATGGAATGGAGACCGTGGTCAATGGCTGCCTGTGCATGACTTTGTTTCTAGTTTTTGTTGACCCAAGGGAGGTCAAATGATGCCTGACAAGAACTCAGATACCCTGCCCCGAGCAGATGATTATCTTGCTATGATGATCGCAAATGATTGGCTCGACATGGGATATTCCGCCATCGTTGATCATATCTCTAGGCTTCACTTGTCGGGCGGAAGAATTTTAGACCTTGGTTGTGGTCCTGGTATATTCACGCATTATCTTGGTAAGGTGTTTGCTGCGGACGTGGTTGGTATCGATCCGTCCCAAGATATGATTGATACCGCAATCCGTGAATATGCGCATGATCGTGTACAGTTCATTTTTGGTGAGACCAGTGAGGTTTTAAAGCCGTTCGCTAAAACTTTTGATGTGGTAGTGAGTTGCTTTGTTCTTATGCATTTGCCACATCATGACAGTCACCAAATACTAGCGAAATCGGCCTTTACCTCTCTCCGGTCAGGCGGTACCGCAATTTTCCTCGATATGAATCCAGCAAGCGTAGGTATTCAGTTCGCATCTGTTCGCAACGGAGAGCCAAATCAAAACTACTCTCCTGGTGACAAGATGTTAACCACAGTTAAAACACCAGGTGGGACGATAAACGTTTACGATCGTTTTTGGCCAGCAGATCACTACCTCACATCTGTCCGACAGGCGGGGTTTTCTGCTGTTGAAGCATTCACGTTGCCGCCTCCGCCATATGATAAAACTGAGGCAGATCAGTTCTGTTTGTTCATAGCGGAGAAATAGTATGACTGAAGAAGCCTTAGTACAGCCAACGAAGGGTATGGGTGCCGACGCTAACACTTATGCAAAACTACGTCTCAACCTCAACGAGAGTCCCTTTCCTCCACTTCCCTCGGTTGTGCGCGAGATTGCACAAGAACTGGACGGCCTTAATCGCTATCCACCTTTCCATCCTAGGATGGCCCAAGACTGCCTAGCTGAATGGCTACATCTTGATGCCAGCAATGTCATTACTGGTTCGGGATCAGTCGGTGTCGCGCTTCAAGTTCTGGAAACAATTCGGCCTAGCCGTGTTGTTTATTGCAGCCCTACCTTTGAGGGCTATCCCATACTAGCGGATATGGTCGCAGCAGAAAAATACCCCGTTCCGCTTGACAGCGTCGGTATGCAAGACCTTAATGCTCTTGCTGATTGTGCAGGTCTAAAAGACACTGTAGTGGTCATTTGCAATCCACACAATCCTACTGGGACGTTCCTCCCGCCTTCTGAGATACTTTCTTTTCTAGAGCATCTTCCTGAATGTGTATCTGTTTTGATTGACGAAGCTTACATCGAGTTTTCGGATAAGGCTCTTCGCTGTGATGTAAACGATTTGCTGTCGCGCCATGAGCGGGTCGTTGTGCTTCGGACATTCTCAAAGGCTTATGGTCTTGCTGGAATGCGCATTGGCTACGGCATTGCCAATCCAAGCTTTGGTGATCGCATACAGGCCCGGGCACTTCCCTTTGGATTCAGCATGATTGCTCAAACCGCCATGAAAGCATCGATTTCAAATGAAGCAGAACTTGAGGCTCGCATAGAGAACTTGCGCGCCGAACGGCAAGCTCTGCAGAAAGACCTTCGTAAGCTTGGTCGCAGGGTTCTCGAGAGCCAAACAAATTTTCTTTGGCTACCTTGGTCGGATGGCGGGGCAGATTGGGTTGAACCTCTTGAAAGCCACGGTGTTCTTGCCAAGGTTTACCCAGATCAAGGTGTGAGACTTAGCATTGGTAGCAAACTTGAGAACAATATTGTGCGACTGACCGGTGAAAACTAAGGATGATCTCCATCACATCAGTACGTGTGTCCACGTGAACTAACCCCCATTTGAACTGGACACTGTCTGACGTCAGCGCTTATGGGGCCAAATAGGGTCATTTGCTAAGTGAGGGTTTGTTGCTCATCGTAGCCACCGAGGAGTGGACGATGAGAAAGACAGCGAACAGCCCTGGCGAGAAGACCTTCAAAAACATCAAGCGCTGACGTTAGACAGAGATACGACAATTTTCCAAAGATATGCCGCGCAGCCGTCGCATTTGGATCCGCCCGGCCGCGCGCGCTGTCTTCGCATTGGTCAGCTGCGCTCAACCAATCCACACACGATGCGAGGGCCGGACCCGCCGATAGGCTGGGTCAGCTGATCATCTTCATTGGCATGAATGACGATGGCTGTACCGTCCGCTGTCACTTAGCACTTAAATGTGAGAATGTGGTTGTTTCGAAGGGAGTGGGCAAAACCTGAGGGTCTTCGGCTAGGGTAAAGGGGTTCGCTGAATTGAGGGGCTGCCATGGATGTTCGGATCATTGTCGAAACGACTGCCGATACGGGAAACAAGCGCACACATGAGCTTCGCCGTTTTAGTCTCTCCTCCCGAGGTCATGGCGATATGGGGCTCAAACTTGAGGATGCGAAAGACATACTCGGGCAACTTCAGAAAGCAGTGCTGAACGCTCAGGTCGAAAATATCTCTCAAGCGCACCGTCGCTGTACCGACTGCGGCTGCACCAGACGCCTTCACGACTATCGGACGAAGGTGCTCGATACACTCCTCGGGCGGTTTCGGGTCAGGGTTCCACGGCTTCACACATGTTCGTGTGAAAAGGGAGAGCGAGGTTCGATTTCACCGTTTTCGCAGCTCTTTCCTAATCGTGCGACCCAAGAACTTCCGAGGCTTCAGGCAGAGTTGGGCGCAAGGCATTCCTTCCGGGAGGCGGCCCGGATCCTGGAGACCTTCCTGCCTTGTGCAGCGCAGCACAACACCACCGTGCGCAATCGATTGGGCCGGGTCGCAGAAGAAATCACAGAGCCAGAGCCAGAGCCAGTCGAGAACAACGCCACAACTTCGCATCCTGTAACCGTGCTCGTCGACGGAGCACATATCAGGTGCAGGCCGGAATACCAGAAACGGCACCTTGATGTCGTGGTAGGGAAGATCGAGGCCGGCAATATGTGTCGCCGCTTCGGTCTGGCGCCACAAGCTGCTGCCTCGCCCACTACCCAGCTTCGCCACGAACTGGTGGCACTTGGGTGGAATGGTCGGCGATCCGTCACCGTGATCTCAGATGGGGAGGCCGCGCTTCCGAACCTTTTCCGCGGCGCAACCGATGGGAAAGTGCGGCACATCCTCGACTGGTGGCACATCTCGATGCGGGTCCAGCATGTCGAGAACGCGATCAAGGGCCTCCTCCAGACGGAGGATTTCCCGGGGGTGCCTGTTATCTTCAGGAAACCGGCCGAGACGCTGCGCTGGTACCTCTGGCACGGCAAAGTCCAAACGGCAGGCACGGACCTTCAATGGCTGATAGCCGATTGTGCATCGCTCTCCAAACAGGACCATGCGGTTCGTGACGCAGCATCGCGGGCGATTGCGCGCTGCAACGACCTCTACTGCTATCTCGCAAATAACATGGACTCTCTGACGAACTACGGCCGAAGATATCGTAAGGGCCTGCCAATCTCGACGTCGCGCGCCGAAGGTTGTGTCGACGACATCGGTAACGCCCGGATGGGCAAACATCGACGGATGCGATGGTCGCCCCGCGGAGCTCACAACGTGGCTGTTGCCAGAGCCGCAGTCCTTGATGGCCATCTGTCGATTTCAAACACCAAGAGGGCGGCGTGAGACCCCCAGGTTTTGCCCACTCCCGAGACGTTGTAGGAAAGGTTGTCTCTGGATGAAAGAATGCAAAACCTATAATGAGCCGCTAGGTAACAAGTCGTTTGTTCACGCCATTTCCCGTTCGAGCATTGCAAGTAGCTCAGTTAGAAAGCCTGAATCATGAGCAATGAGGTGTGGCTGGGGACGGGTGTCGTTGCAAGTCGAAGAGTGCGAGCTGCAATAATTTGCGACAATGCGACAGAGTTCGAACGATATCTGTCGCAATATCTGGATCAGGCGGTTTTCTGTGAGGATGTGACACCCGCATCGCTATTGTTGCAGCAGGATCTTCTGACGGAGCGCGATGACGCCTTGGCAATTCGGGTGTTGCGCCAGCCGCCGGTCGCAGTCGATGGGCCCGAGATTGGTGGCACGTCGGTGTGGATGACGCAGACCTCGATTGATGTCGAACCGCTCGACGCGCAATTCGGGATCTTTGAGCCCAAGACGGTACCGGACAGTCTGCACCCATGGATCTTCGGTCCGCAGGGAGGCGTCGGCGCGGCCTACGCCCTGCTGGATGGCAGTCGGATGGACGGGCTGCCCGAATATCTCGATGGGGTCGGCGCCGATGCCCTGTGCCTCTGGCAGGGGACCGCTTTCGATGAGAGTGCCGCTGCGGCCCCTTGGCTGGTGCGGCTGGAAGAGGGCGCATCACTGGCGCGTGCGATGTTCACTGCGGCATCCTACGGGGCCGGCTGGACGTCGTGGGATCAGACAGCCTGTCTGGTGTTGCGAACCGAAGCCTCGCTCCCGGAGTTGCGTGCGCATCTGCGGCGCTTTGGTCAACTGCGCGAGTCGGATGGCCGCGTGAGGATGTTCCGCTTCGCGGATCCGGCCGTCATGACTCCCTACCTGACTCGGATTGCGGATTGGCCCGAACGACTGCGCACATGGTTCTATCCTAACGAGGGGCATGCCATCGAACTGATCCTGGCGTTGAGGGCCAGAACGCAGGCACATGCGTTTACTCCGACGCAGGCGCTTGCCTACCATGAGAGCGCTCGGATCTCCGCCGCGCTGACCGAACGCGACAGGCGCGTGCTGAAGGATGCGATGGTCGAGATAACGACGCGCAGGATGGCCGAGGATCTGAAACGTCTTTTCCCCGCACAACTTGGAGAGCGGGATCTGTCCACGATCGAGGGCTCGGTCGCGCGCACATTTCGCCGAATGGAGAGGGTCGGCTTCCGTCATGCAGGGAATCTCTTTCACCTGGCGGCGTGGGATCTTCTTCTGGTGCGGGGGATCGCCGATTTGTATAATGATCCTCAAGTGGAGGCTGCTTTGACGTCGCCGGTTTCCGAACACGAAAAGATGGCACTTTTGAAGTCTGCATTGGCCAGGCAACCCTAATTCTGACGGACTTGGATTTCGGAGAAAGAAACAATGCCACAGGATGCAGGCGCGGGCAGTGATCTCAGCGCGGAGGCGATATCGGCCACGGTCGCTCAGACGGCGGACTCCCGTTACAATCACGAGATCGACCGCGACTGCGCAACCTGTTCACCCGGGTCGCTGTTGGTCAGGTCGCATTACAACGATGCCTGGCAGACTCCGATGGCTGGGGCGCCGTTTCGTCTGACACAAGATGGGGAGACGCTGCTGAGCAGCACGCTCATCAACCTGTCGGACCTCGGCCGCACGCCCCGCGATGTCTTGACGCGGGAGGAACGTGCGCAACTGGGCACCTTCCTGTTCGAGAACGCGCCCGACGGGATGATCACGTTCGAGCTGATCGCAGAGGGCGCCGAGGGAGCCGTGCTCCAGAAGGAAGAGGAGATCCGTCAGCTGATCCGGGATCAGGCGGCCCACCACCGCGCGCATTTTTCGGATCAATGGGCCGAGTGGGAGGCGGAATCGGCGTCGGGACGCGCGGGGCTCCTGCTGGAACGGTCCTACGCGGGGTTCGCGGCCGGGCTGGAGGAGTGGTTCGAAGGGGAGCAGAGCTTCTGGGCCTCACTCGGAGAGATCATCTCGGACGCCTGGGACGCCTTCAAGGACCTGCTGGGAGAGATGGCGACGTCGCTGCACCCCGACAACATCGGAGAGACGGCGCGGATCCTGTGGGAGGGCGCGCAGCGACGGGCGGTCGCCCTGCGCGACTTCGTCGGCGAATTGCCGGGCCGGGCCGCAGAGCTCTATGCCGGCACGCTTCGGATGATCGAGAACATGGGCGCCATCACTGTCTTCCTCGCTGATTTCGTCAGCGGCGACTGGGAAGGGGTGGAGCAGTTCTGCGAGACGACCCTTCCGAACCTGATCGAGGACGAGGCGACCCGCGAGGAATGGTCGACGATGATACGTAACAACGTCGAAAGCTGGCAGCTGGTCCTGGAGATCGTCGGCTATACCGAGGGCCCTGCCCTGTTGATGGGTTCGATCACGACGATGATCGGGTCGATCCCTCCGCAGGTCTGGGCGGGATGGGGCGTCGCGTCGCTTGCCGTCGTGGCCATCGAAGTGGCAGTCAGCGCCTTTATCGGGTTCTGTGTCACGGCGGTCGAGGTGCTGTCCGGCGGGGCCGCCACCGCAGTGGTCGCCACGATTGTCGTCGGGCGTGCCGCGAAGTGGGGCCGGATGAGCGCGCATGTCGTAGAGCAGTTCGGACGATTGATGGGCTGGATCGACCGAGTAATCGACAAGATCGTGGAGATGGGCCAGCTGGCCGTCCGCTCGCGACGGCGTGGCACGACGCAACAGGGCAGTGTCACCCGGGCGGCCGGTCCCCGGTCCGAGGCGACGCAGGATCGTGACCGCGAGGACGACGGCGGCCGCTGCGGCAACTGCCGTAGCCAGCTGGGCGAACGGGGACATCCGGCAACCACACCGAACTTCCGCAATGGCAACACGACAAAAGGGGGCGGGTATCGAGCCGCGATCATGGGGGCCGCAGCCCTCAACCCCACCAGCATTGGCAGCACGGCGCATGTCGGCAAGACGCAGGCGCACCACCTCGTTTCCGGCGAGGGGATGGCGCGGACGAGCAAGGCACGGAACTATGAACGGCTCGGCTATGACATCAACGTGGCGGCGAACCTCTCGCTTATTCCAGGTGACGGGTTCCTGGCCTGTCACCTCGCCTGTCAGCTACACCGGGGGAACCACGCTTGGGGCAGCTATGATTATCATGACGAGGTGCGGCAGCGCCTGGGCGACATCACTCGCAACCTCGACCGGCTCTGCCGCGAAAGCCCACCCGTCAGTAGCATCCAGCGCCGGGTCGATAGGAAAAGCCTTCTGCTCTCTACAGAGATCACGTCCTTCGCCCTGCCCCTGACGCAGGTCTCGGCGGATTTTCAAATCGGCGCGGGGGTCGGCTGTGCCGATACCGCATCGGTCAATCACTCAGGAAGCTGTTCGCACGCGCGCGATCATACGGCGATGTTCGGGTCACTCAGCCTGCCCCGACCCTATCCGATCCGACCTTTCCACTGATCTTGTTTAGGGACTGTCATGAACGATCCGACCGATGACTACTTTATCGTGACACGCGACCGGCAAGCCGTGGATGGCAAGCCGCGCTTTGCCGGGTTCGTCGCGGGAAACGACTGGACCGCCGATCGGATGTACGAGCGGGAAGCGGTCTCGCGGGCCAGGCCGATGGTCTTCGACGTAGATGAACGTGACTTGCGGTTGCAGGACGACGTGCCCGGCGAGATCGGCCATTGGATCGTGAGCGGCGGCGATATTCTGGTGTCCAATGTTGTAGCGGAGGTTCTGGTGCAGACGCGACCGGCCGGTTGGGAGTTGGTGCCTTCAGTCCTGCGCACGATCTACGACACGTATATTGAACCGATTTTCTACCTTCATTTCATCACGGGGTTGGATCTGTGGGATCGGGACCGGTCGGAATTCGCCGTGCCGTTCGACCCGGAATTCGACTTCTCGGCTGAGCTGTCGCGGATCGTGCTGGATCCGGAGCGGGTGAGGGACATCCTGCCACAGGACCGTCAAATGTTCTTGTTGGACGGCGTGGGAAACAATCCTGTCTTGCTGCATCGCGATCTGATCGAGCGACTTTCGGCCGCCAATGCGATGCTTGGAGCACGCTTCTTTCCTCTGGCTGAATACCGGCCTGGCAACAGCTTCGAATAGAGAGCGATCGAAACATTGAGGAAAAGCTTGCGTTCTGAACTCGGTGGCAACGGCGAGCGCTCCCTGAAATGCGGCTCTCGCTAGGTTTGAAGATGATGCTGGCTGCCAGTGATCTCCATTATTTTCAGTGCGAGAACCTCGCCGAGGGTTCTTCAGCCCACGCCGGGAGCGTCCTTCTCTTGCCGAAAAAGGAACGGATTAGGGGGCTGGGTCACGGACTTTCAGGTCAAGGAAGGGCGGCAAAGTGTTAATCCGTTGCGCAGAGGAAACTGCACTGCAGCCGCTGATCGCATGGTCAAGGTCTGCGCTATGACCGAGGGCACATAGCGCTCGGGCTTGGGACAGCACCTTTCTGCGTAGCCTCCTCCCGAAGACAGCACCTGTTGGAACCTCCAGGCGGCGTGTTCACTGCTAGAAAAAACACTGACAAATAACTGCGACAGAGGATACGCTTGAACGCTGCGTCCCTCACGCGATGATACAAGGGAATCATTCATTTGCCCGGTTGAGCCAAAACTCACCGCGTCAGCAGGCTCCAGACCCTGTTCTTGTCGCTGAGGTCGCCGACGATGCGAACTGCTGGTTTGGGTTGCTCGCGGATAATCGTCGGGATCGCGAGGATATCGTAGGTGAGCGCATCCTCCGGTGTCCGGGACAGATCGATGACCCGCAGCACGTTCTGGGAGTGTTCATTCTCGAACAGGAGCGACTTTAGGGCGTCGGCCTGGGAGGTCGCCCCTTCATCGTCGCCGATGACGAACAGCAAGACGCTGAACTGCCGGTCGTCCGCGTCAGCCATCATCAGCCTCGAGCACTACGCCGCTCTTGCCGATATGGAATGCGATCCTTCGGTGATCGTGCGCGATCCCGCGCGCCTTGATGATCTGGAGATGGCGGTTAATGCCGTCTTCATCCACTTCCGAGGAGAGCTCGATTAGCGTGTCGAGGATCGAAGAGAAGACGATCGCGCGGTCTCGATCTTCTGCCTCAGTCGGCTCCATCGCCAGAATTGCGGTGATCCCATGACGTTTCAGATAATCGATCATCCGCACGGTGGTGCGATAAACGGCGTCTCGGTCTCCGGCGGTTGAAAGGCTTGAGATGGGATCGATGACGACGAGGTTGGGCCGGTGACTTTCGACAAGCCGGTAGAGCTCTACCAGATGCCGCTCCAGCCCCATGAGCGTCGGTCGGGCGGATGAGATGACGAGCGTACCGTCCTCTCGGGGGGTCTTGAGGTCGATCCCGGCCGAGCGGACGTTTTCGATCAACTCCTTCGGGGATTCCTCAAAACTCATATAAAGCGCGCGCTCACCCAATTGGCACGCCGCTTCGACTGTCAGCGAAGCGAGTATCGTTTTTCCCGTTCCACTTCCACCCGACAGGAGCACGGTCGATCCGCGGCGTATTCCGCCGCCAAGTGCCTCGTCGAGCGCAGCGGTGCCTGTCGTAAGGCGATCGGACGAGACCGTGTGGTCAAATAATGCTGACGTGAGAGGCATGATTGTCACGCCTTGTTCGTCAATCAGAAAAGGGTACTTGTTCGGGCCGTGATGGGCGCCGCGATACTTGATGACCCTTAGCCGGCGGGTCGCCACATCTCCCATAGTATCGTTTTCCAGTACGATCACACAGTCCGAGATGTACTCCTCAAACCCGCGGCGGGTAACGCGACCGTCGCCTTTCTCGCCGCTCATGATCGTGGTCACGCCAGTATCGGACAAGTAATTAAGGAGCCGGACAAGTTCGCCCCGGATTGCCCTCTCATCCTCGAACATCAGGAAAAGTGTCTCGATTGTATCGAGGGCGAGGTAGGCGGCCCCGATAGATTTCAGCGCCATCTCGATCCGTAGCTTCAGACCGTCAAGCGTGTACTCGCCGACTGCGGTCATGCCTTCTCGGGGCGGGACGATGTGATCGATGTGCAGAAGATCACGATCGATGAAGTCCTGAAGATCCAGACCAATAGACGCAGCATTGTCGATCAGGTCCCTCGGGCGCTCCTCGAACGACAGAAAGACAGCGGGCTCGCCGCGCGAAAGCAGGCCACGAGCGAGGATCGACAGCATAAAGAGCGTCTTCCCGCAGCCCGAGCCGCCCGTGACCAACGTAGTCCGGTCCTTCGGCAGGCCGCCGCCTGTCAGTTGATCGAACCCTTCGATACCTGTCTTGAATCGTTCAATCATGATGTGCCTTGGCTAACTGCTTGGTCTGCTTCGAGATGCAGATACAAGGTATCGAAATCGCAAAGCGCCGCCAGGGCGGGAATGTTAAGGAGTTGCGTCACCGTCTTTTGGCGGCGGATATGTCCAAGGTCCTCGAGCTTGAAGAGCGTTTTGTTGACATGAACGTTCGATAGGCCGAGCGCATCAGCGATTTCGAGCTGTGTCAGCGGCAGGATCATCGCCCCTTCATCGGCCTGCTTCACGATCATTAGGCGGCGGTGCATCTCAAGCAGAAAATGGGCGATCCGCTCGATCGCGTTTCGCCGGCCCAGGCGCACGACATGCTCGCGCACGATGCTGTCTTCCTGGGCTGCGGCCCACCAGAGGGCAGTGGCCAGCCCCGGCGCCCGCTCCAAGAGGGCTTGGAGATCGGGTTTTTCAAGGAACCGGATCGTCACCGTGGAAAGCGCCTCGATCTCGTGGTCGAGCCGGTGAAGCACGAAGACATCCGGTGTGACGATATCCCCCGGTAGCAGGATGTTGATGATCTGCCGGTCACCCGACCGGGTGTTTCGGCTGCGGGCCGCCCACCCAGAGGTCACCAGGACGACCCAGTTGATACTGGCACCCCGCGCGATGATCACATCCCCCCGATCGAAGCGCTGCTCGCGATAGGGCAGGGCATCGAGCGCGGAGATATCTGCCGCGGGAACACCCATATAGTACCCCAGCCGCGTCACGAGCGGTGTATAAGCAAAGTCCGGATGGGCAAAGCGAGGCACCATTGGTCTCCTGACTCTTCAATAGACTCAAAATGTTACATGAGCATAACTTGACCTTAATCCATATCAAAAAGTGGTCGGGAAACTCCTGCTCCTGATTGCACGGAGCGAGCCTGAAAGCTGGCATTTGCACAGCTGTCGAGCTTGCGCTCTGCCTTGGTGTTGGATCGCTTTCGTGCTGGCCTGCGACGTCGTGGGCACGCCCGTTCGCTCGCTTGCGCCCTTACGCAGATAGAGACGGAAGGCGACTCTGGCTGACATGCCACAGGTGCCGGCTTCGGTCTCGGTTATTCGGG
Source organism: Aestuariibius violaceus (assembly GCF_040779325.2). NCBI lineage: Bacteria > Pseudomonadati > Pseudomonadota > Alphaproteobacteria > Rhodobacterales > Paracoccaceae > Aestuariibius > Aestuariibius violaceus. The sequence continues at coordinate 11,154 of NZ_JBFONT020000016.1, read as the reverse complement.
CGAGGTCCTTGTGTATTGACGATCCTGATGAGTACCTTTGCTCACCAACAGCGGACCTTGGAGCTCGTTGTTCAGTCGACAGGCTATTCTCGAGCTTCCAAACCGGGATACATTCGCCGCAGTGTCTCCAGCAGCTTGTGGCCTGAGACCGGCTTCTTCACAACTCGGTCGTCGGGGCCTGCGAAACTGATCTGATCTGCGTCATAAGCCGTGATAAACACATAAGGGATGCCACGTTCCTTGAGGATGTCGACGACCGGCTTCGATGTCTTCCCCGACCCGAGATTGACGTCCAGGAACGCGACATCAATATCGCCATCGCGCGCCTGCTTCTTGGCGTCATCCAGATGAACGCTGGGACCGACCACCTCGAAGCCAAGATCCTCCAACACGTCCGTCATCTCGAACGCGACAACGATTTCATCCTCGACTACGAAGATGCGTTCGGGGGTATCGGTCATGTCGTCTCCTCTTTCGTCTCAACTGGCGCAGGCATATCGAGACGCCAGGCAAATCCTTCGGCTGGATACGTGGTCTTTACTTGGCCACCGGTTTCCATCGCCAGGGCGCGGCCCACGATGAACGAACCGAAGCCCTTGCGAGAGGGTTCCACAGGCGCCGGTCCGCCGTGCTCGGTCCAGGTGATCGCAATTGTTTGGGCGTCCTCTGGACCATCAAGACACCAAGCGAGGTCAACCGTTCCTTCCGGGACCGAGAGCGATCCGTATTTGAGGGCGTTGGTCGCGAGCTCGTAGAACGCCATAGAGAAGGCCAGCGCCTGCCGGGACGGTACCTCGATCTCCGGACCTTCAATGCGCACGCGATCCCCGGCGATCCTCCGAACAATGTCCGCCGCCACCCTCCCCAACGGCGCCCGGTCCCACGCCGTCCCGATCAGCTTCGCATGCGCTCTCGAATAGGCGTCGAGGCGATCATCGAGTGTCGCTCGTAAACCCTCCGGAACATGTTCGCCGCGCAGCGATTGGCCGACGATGGACTTCACGACCGTGAAAGCGTTCTTCACGCGATGGTTCAGTTCCGCGATCAAGATCTTCTGCTGGTCTTGCAGCTGTCGTTCCTTGTCGATGTCGATCAGCGCGACAGTCGCACCGATCAGATCGCCATCACCGTTCCGGACCGGCTCACCGATGATCCGCATCCAGAACCGGGTGCCGTCGCCGCGCTGGTAATGCACATCGATTTCCGAACGCTCTTCTCCGTCACGGATCACGCGCGAGAGCGGGTATTCACGGCTTTCGACGCGGTGGCCGTCGGCATGGAAGGACACCCATTCGCCATAGGAATCGACGTCCTCAGAATGCAGCACCGGGTGGCGGACCATCTCTTCAACATGGCTATTGCCGTGAACGATGCGGCCCTTCGCATCAGCGAGCACGACGCCGATCGGCACCGTCTCCATCATCGCCTCGAAGAGGTTAAGCCGATGCGCGGCCTGGCGCGCGACCACCGCGTCCGCTTCGCGCGCGGCTGCCTGGGTCGCAAGCTGTTCTTGCAGCGCGACGATCTCCGCACGCAAGTCTTCGTTCGATCTGTGAGGCATGTCCGCAGTTATCACCCCTGAAGTTCCGAGCGCGATTCATACCTCAAGGATTTGGATTGTCTCGTGGAATCGTAAGACCCGATAAACCAAGTCAGTGGGGGAGGCTCAAACCCATTGACGCTGCTCGTTCCTTCGATCTGAGCCCGACACAACAACCTATTAGTGTTAACGAATCATTTACTATCGTATAGGTGTTTACCCACACTTCTCATCAACGCTGTGCAGTAAGATCGGGAGCTCGGAATGCCTTCTTTCTTCGTGTGGACACCGGCCGACTTCGGGACAACAGGGTTCTCCACTTCAGGTACGTTTACGATGACAGGCAGCCCGGACGTCATCGACGTCACCGATGACGATGCTTCCTTCAATGACGGCACCGCGGATACAGTCAGTCCAGCGGATCCGGGGACACCACAGACACTCACAAATGATGCGGTTCTGGATGGTGTGACGGTCGGGACGGCCGGGCAGGATATTCAGAATGGCGCCGAAGCGACCATTACCAACAACACCACCGGAGAGATTGGGACGCTGATCTATGTGACGATCGGCGACGACGGAACAGGCGCCGGGTTTGTCGGCTATGCGTCGACAATCGAAATCAACCCTGGGGACAGCTTCACCATTTCCAACCTCGTCATCAACCCTGTCGAAGAAGATTATGCAAACCTGGTCGTTTGCTTCGCGCGAGGTACGCTCATTCGGACACCGGATGGAGATCGCCCGGTAGAAGACTTGGTCGCCGGTGATCTCGTTGAAACGATGGATGACGGCGCAAAGCCAATTCGCTGGATCGGATCTCGCATCGTCGCGGCAGAAGGAAGCTTAGCTCCTATCCGGATCGAAGCAGGCGCTATTGGAAACACACGCCCTCTGACCGTTTCCCCTCAGCATCGTGTCCTGTTGATGGGTTGGCAGGCCGAGCTTTATTACGGCCACGAAGAAGTGTTGGTGTCCGCGAAGCATCTCCTGAACTCAGATCGCGTCACGCGAGTTGAGGGCGGTGAGATCGAGTATTTCCACATCCTTTTTGACACCCATCAGATTATATTCTCCGAGGACGCTCCAACGGAAAGCTTCCATCCGGGAGAGACGGGCCTGAACGCCGTCCAAAAAGAACAAAAGAAAGAGCTGCTGCATCTCTTTCCGGAACTGATGTCAGATCCGGACTGCCTCGGTCCGTCAGCGCGTCCCAGCCTCAAACGTCACGAAGGCGAACTCTTTTCCAGGTTTCTCTAGATCGCTCAGCGAGTATCCACAGCTTCAGCTGGTGTGTCGATACGATGGGAGGGATTGAACGCGACAGGATCTCACATGCTTGCACGAACTGAAAAAAGGGGGGCATACGACCTCCGCAGCTGGATGTCTGGCGGTCAAGTCAGCTCCACCATCCTTCGTCTATCTGGATCGCACCAGTCATTTCCACCGGACAATTGGTCATTGAATCCCGCTTGCCCGCGTGTGCGATACGCGATGGTAGACGGTCTGCCACTAGCAGTCACCTCGCGTCCGTATCAACATACATCCCAGATCAGATGCTTCCATGGCACAAGATGGAGATTTTGAGCGGCAGCCCGAGCTGCCGCACTCGCCTTAGATGTCAAAGACGCTCAAGAAGGCTGTTTATCCGGATTAGCGGCCATATTCACGGAAGGTGCGCCTGGGGTCCGGACCAAGACCGAGCCATCCGCGAGTAACCGCAGCAATGTGGTTTGTAACCCGAGCACGTTGGGTTTGCCCTTGGCGGGCGGCTTCTGTCGCCTGATCACCAACGAAAGCGGCGAGGTCCGCCTCGATCCTAGCCGTCTCGGTTAGCGTGTCGCCAGTGCGGGCATCGGCGACCTGAAGATCGAACGAGATGTTATGGACTGCACCGGGCGCATTCGCCACGGCACGAGGCGTCACGGAATGAAACTCGACAAGCGTCGCCCGCATGATAATCGGCCTCCGGCCTCGTAGTCCGGACGCCCCCAACCGAATGCCTGCCTCTAGTATCTGCTGGACTTGGGCACGTCGATCACCCTCTGGTTCTCCCCGCCAGACGATATCCGCATCTGGTGCGAAGGAGTTGGCCTCTGATACGGTCAGTGTTTGCGGTACGACGATTTCGACATCCTGAAGGCGCCAGTCTCGCGCATCGGACAAAACCGCGCTCTGATCATACGCGACCGACCATTCCCTGGTGCAGGATGATAAAGCAATGAATGGCACGATGGAGCGAAGTAGCATCTGTCTTCTGGTACAGTTCATCTGAAGCACCTCTCCGTTTCAGCCAGCAAAGAATTGGTTATCTCTCCTTCTCCCCATCTCCTACAACAACTCAAAGTTTATTTACTCTGTATTCGTCATACTATGGTTGATGACCTCCCACAACTGCCCAGCACCTCCAGGTAATCGGAACTGCTCCATCGGGTTCTTATGGAAGAGTCTGGCCGCATGCAGGCTAGATTGTTCAAGGGAATCGTTCGTTAGGGCGGGAAACCGGTACCCTCTTCCAAGCCATTGAATCAGTGGATAATTTTTATCACCCTATGGTTGCCGAAGTGTGTTACCTAGGGTAAGTCTTTCAACCTATGGTGGGGTATGTTTGATGGCTGACTATACGCTGACTGTGACTGGCGGTGGCTCTTATGCCTACAGTTTCGGCAACACCGGCGAGGACGATACGCTTACCGTCCGAATTGACTCCGAAGCGACTTCACTCTTTACGCTAAACGTTCTCTCCAATGCTTTTGACGGTGAATCTCAGGACGTTACGTTCGTACTACCTCCGGGGTTCACTTATTCTGCCACTCCATTTTTTACTCAGGGAACAGAAACTCCCTAAGAGACTATTTACTTTGTCACGATCACAAACCCCGATGGGGTAGTTGTTGCGAATAGTGTGCAGGTGGCTGCGAACAACCTTGAGTTCAATATAATCTGCTTTGGCCGTGGCACGCCCATTCTTTGTGCGGACGGGCAGGAGCGCTTGGTCGAAGATCTCGAGGCAGGCGACCTCGTAGTGACGAAGGACAATGGAAATCAACCAATTCGATGGATTGGATCAACAAAACTCACACAAGAAACGTTGACCCAATTTCCTGAACGTCGCCCAATCAGATTCACAAAAGATGCTCTTGGTACCCACGAAGAGTTCTTGGTTTCCCCGCAGCACAGAGTCCTTCTAAACAACGAATTGGCAGAGCTATATTATGGCTCGAACGAGATGCTCGCGCCAGCCAAAGCTTTGGTTAACGATAAAACAATTCGGGTGGCTGATGATCTAGAGGAGGTCGAGTATTATCATATCCTCTTCAATGATCATGAATTGATACGTGCGAGCGGCGCTTGGTCGGAAAGCTTCTACCCTGGTAAGTTTTCCATGGATACGATGGAACACGCGACAAGAGATGAAGTTGTTCTATTCTTCCCTGAACTGGAAGATCTCGAGGCACCGGCGATGAGGTCCGTCCGACCATCTCTGAAACCGTGGGAAGTTCGTGTGCTTTACCCCGAACATATCCATTGAGTGACGAAGGTGATCATCCCGATGCACGATTTTGCAGAAAGTGTCGTTCCACTTCGACCGTTGGACGAAAGCTCTACCCTGATCCCGGCCCCTTATGTTCTTGAGGGCAGGCGTCTCATCCTGTCAGCCGTTGAGGTATGCTCAACGCCGGATGACAATCTGAAAAGAATGGACGCTGATGCTAACATCGAAGATGTTTCGCTGCTTCACGACTTACATCAGGATCATCCGCTTCGATTGGGGCTTGCCCTTGCGCGCTCGTGTGCGAGGCTATTTCTGAGAGTCGCGGTCAAAGCTGCGGATGAGGACGGTCTACATTTAAGGCGTTGCCTTTGTCTGCGTGTCGCCGTCCAGACTAGTCCGACCTTCTTCCGAACAGGCCTATTTGCGGCGGCATCGGCGAACGTAATGCAGGAGGTATTCGGCACCGAGAACACTCCAACCGCAACAGCGATAGGCGTTGCCTCACTTCCGATGAATGGTCTCGTTTCGATCGACGGTGAGTTTGTTCTCTCCTGACTGAGCAGCCGCTTCACAATCTGCACTTTATAACCGGACTTCCTCGTTCGGGATCGACTCTTCTGTCAGCGATTTTGCGTCAGAACCCGGGAGTTCATGCCAGCATCTCAAGTCCAGTCAGCGCAATAACGACTGCGACAAAGCTCGTCATGAGCCAGAATTCTGAAGTTGCCACACTCATAGACGATGAGGTTAGGCGGCGCATTCTGACTGGTGTTTTTGTGTCTTACTATTCAAACCATCAAGACTACGACTTGATACTTGATACGAACAGAAACTGGTCCAGCAGGATTGCAGAGCTTCTTTATCTATTCCCCGGAGCACGCTTCATCGTAACGGTGCGGGATCTCGCATGGGTGTTCGACTCTCTCGAGCGGATCCTTAAACGAAACGCTTTGCGACAATCGAATATCGTGAAACCAGGGGCGAGCCTGGCAACACGGATGGATATGGTCCTTGGGTCAGATGGTTTTATCGGCGGCCCGCTCAGCGGTGTGAAAGAGGCTTTCTTCGGACCGAATTCGGATAGACTGCTCCTGATCGACTACAAGGCGCTCTGCGTTGCGCCTGACAAGGTCCTGGAAGCCATCTATGCATTTGTCGGAACCAAGAGCTATCCGCATACCTTCGACGACCTGGAGTGTGAGGAAGAGCGGTTTGACGAAGCATTGAACACCCCCTCGCTCCACAGCGTGCGCCGAAAGGTCGAACTGCGCCCGAGAAAGACGATCCTCCCTCCGGACGTGTTTCAGCGGTTATCCGCGCTTACCTTCTGGACCGGGGCGACGCAGTCGCAAGCTACTCGGATCCTCGCCGATAGGAACGTTGATGAAGACTGAACGGCCGTGACCAAGCCTGACCATTACTTTAAAAGTGCTACGCAGTGAAAGTCTCCTTCAACGGGCCACATCGCAGCGTCAGACGCCTCCTGCCAACGGCGGCTAATGGGATGTACCGGCTGCTTCACCCAGCAGGTTAGGCTTTGCCCATTTCTGCATGATGGAGAAGTAGCATGGCGAAGACAGCATTTGATGAGCTGATGTCGATCGGCATCGATATCGGCAAAGACACGTTTCACATTGTGGCGTTCAGTCCGGAAGGCCAACTTGTGATGCGCAAGCAGATCAAACGGCTGGCTTTGAGTGCGACGTTCGAGAGACTGCCCCGTTGCATCGTCGGCATGGAGGCGTGTCTAAGTGCCCACTTTGTCAGCCGGACGCTTCGCAAGATGGGCTTCGAACCCCGGATCATCCCTGCGATCTATGTGAAGCCTTTCATCAAGGGACAGAAGAACGACTACAACGATGCAGAAGCCATTGCCGAAGCCGTGTTGCGTCCCAATCTGCCGGTTGTCCCGGAGAAGAGCCAGGAGCAGCTCGACCTGCAGGCACTCCATCGCGTTCGCTCGCGTCTGGTGTCGCGTCGGACGGCGACGATAAACCAGATCCGTGCGTTCTTGATCGAGCAAGGCATCACAGTGCGCAAAGGTCTGCGGGCTCTGAAGAACTCGTTTGAGGCGATCCTGGAAGAACGCAAGGACGAGATTTCACCGCGCATGCGCACCATCTTGATCGGCCTTTATGGCGATTGGCTTTGGCTGGATGATCGGATCGACACTGTCTCGAAAGAGATCGAGCAGATCAGTCGCACCGAGGCGAACTGCATCAACGTCATGACGATCCCCGGAATCGGTCCGATGATCTCGACCGCGATGGTCGCGGCCATAGGGACAGGTGAAGCGTTTGCCCGAGGACGTGACTTTGCAGCTTGGGTCGGCCTGGTGCCTCGGCAATACACCACAGGTGGGCGAACGGTTCTCGGGCGCATCTCAAAGCGTGGAAGCCGATACCTTCGAATGCTGTTTGTTCAGGCGGCCAAGGTCATCCTGATGCGCACAAATAGATGGCCGGACTTCAGCTTTGGCGATTGGCTGACGCGTGCTGCGGAACGGATGAACCGCAACAAGCTTGCCGTCGCCCTGGCAAACAAATTGGCTCGGATGGCTTGGAGCATTCTGAGACACAAAACGGCGTTTGACGCACCAAGAGACGAGGTCGCAATCGGCGTCTAGGCCGGATCGACCCATAGGAGTTCGCAACAGATAGAAAGCATGGAACGGAACAATTACGCCCCCAGAGTCTGACGGCCCAAACGGTCAACCAAGACCTCGCGGTTAATGAGACCACGGCGCGTGCGTAACCCCAACAAGGCCACGACCCGCGTGTCGATCAACAGGCCGGATACATATGAGCGACTTCCGAGAACATGCCAGAAATCATTTGCGAACAGCAGCCGGTACATACATTTGGGCCGACCTCGCAGTGTCGGTGTGGCCCTCCTCAGTCAGATGCGGCAACGCCTCCGAGGTCGGCAGTGAGCCCTCTTTGACGGATGCTGCGCTTTAAACAAATGGCTGCTGTTCGCCCCCCTCGAATGAGAGTGTCTGCGCAAGAAGCGGGTCGGTCGAACAGCAAGCGCCGATTAGAAACCTCCCGAAAACCATCAAGCGGAGACGGGAATGCTTCTGGACGGAAAGAGGATCATCATTACTGGTGCAAGCAGCGGCATCGGGACTGCGGCCGCGAAAATCTTCGCGACGGAGGGCGCAAGACTGGTCCTCGGGGCGCGTCGCGCAGAATTGCTTGAGAAAATCACGAACGAGATTTCAGCCGATGGTGGCGAAGCGGATTTTGTGGCCGGGGACGTTGAAGAGAGCGGCTACGCGGAAGAACTCGTGCAACGTGCGGAAGCGCGCTTCGGTGGCGTTGATGGAACGTTCAACAACGCCGGTGTGACGGGAGAGATGGGTCCAATCCCCGACATGGATGAAAATAACTGGCACAAGGTGATGGCGGTGAATCTCAACAGCGGATTCTATGCGGCAAAGCATCAGATACCGGCGATGCGCAAACGCGGCGGTGGCTCGATCGTCTTCACGTCCTCGTTCGTCGGGCACACCATAGGCCTACCAGGCATGGGGGCCTACGCGGCAGCCAAGGCGGGCCTGATCGGCATGACCCAGGTCTTGGCGGCGGAACACGGCGCTGAGAACATCCGTGTCAACGCGCTCCTGCCAGGAGGCACCATGACACCAATGGCCGGAGAGGATGCTGGTTTTCATGAGGTTGTTTGCGGCTTCCACGCACTGAAGCGGATGGCGGAGCCGTCGGAGATTGCGCGGGCGGCACTCTTCCTGCTTTCCGATCATGCCTCTTTCGTGACGGGGAGCGCGATGATCGCAGACGGCGGAAATTCGATTAACAAACTCTAAGGTGCAATAAGCAGACGTTGGCCAATCGAGTGCCAAGGTCAGCAAATTCGCACAGTGTGAGCTCTCCTTCGCGAGGACTGCGCAGTCGCAGCGAATGGCCGGTTCGGTGAAGCTGCGCCGCAGCGCCTCTTGGTGTGGCGAAGGTCCGGTCAGGTCCGTCATCGGAATCAGACGACACTTTGCACAAAGTCAACGGTTTTAAGCCGCAGACTCATTGCCTTGATGCCATAAGGCCAGGAGCCGGGCTAAGCCGCAAAGGCGACCCATCGGCCGGACAGGAGTACGCCGCACCAGACAAAGACCGAGACAAACGCGATGATCCGTGGGGCCTTCTGAAGCCAGTGAAACAGGGAGGCGTTTACTCCCGCCAACGCCAGAAGCCCGAACTTCCAGTAGACCGCAGGGTTTTCGGCGTAACGTGTTGCTTGCACGGACAGCAACAAGAGGCCTGTGACCGCCGCACCCGTGAAGGCGAGCAAAGCGGTGCGAGACAGGCGCGAGACCTGCTCGTCGGCTGCACCGATCCTCAGAACGCGAACGTCGGCCATAAGAATTGGGACGACGACGAACGCGAAGGTCAAAATGTGCAGCGCGGAGATCACAGGATAGGCGGGCCCGCCCACCCAATCTGCGAGCGCGGAGGTCTCCAAGGCCGCCAATACGGACGTCAGCTCGAACATCCAGCTTCTTCGGTTTGCATGCGTCCTCGGCGTACGACGGCTTCGCCGTCTGGTAACCTGATCCATTGACCGCGCAATTGATGCGGCGGGCGGCAGTTCCGGAATACAATTGTCGCGATGCGGTCGCCCGCCGCGATACGCCCTTCGAGCCCGAAGAACAAACCGACTGGGGGGAATTCGACGTCGATGATCCGGCCCCTGTCTTCCTCGCGCACTTCAACGACGTCAGCAAATTCTTGCCCCTGGCGAAGTCCGGCTGGGGTGCTCAAGTCATAATCAACTTGCATCTCAATCAAGGGGTGCGGACGGCGGAAGCTGGCGGATCGAACGATACCTTCGACGTAGATCGGACGGGCATCGTCATAGCGTCCCGTGAACCCGTGATGAGCCAGTGCTGAACGCGGCGCGAACAATGTGAACGCTGCGCAGCCGGTCAGCAGGGCAAGGGTTTGGCGTCGGGATTGCATGAATGGAACTCCTCAAAAAGGGCACGCGCCCCAACGCGGGGCGCGTCCTGTGACTTCTAGCGTGCAATCACCATCGAATGTGCGCCACGCGCGACTGGCACGGAATGTTCAGTCTTGATCAGCTGCGTGTTGCCCGGATCGAGCGGATCAGTCTGGATGCGCCAGAAGTCGATGCTTGAGCCTTCGATCCGGTCATCGAAATGGTCAAAATTCGCGACCGCCAAGTAGTTGCCGGAGTTGTCGAACACCGCCGCTTCCGGAAGGATGCCGTCGTAGTTGAACGTCCCGACCTCTGTTAGATCGCCGGTTTCCTGGTCGAGCGCGGCCAGCGTCACCGACGAATACCAGGTGATGCGGTCGTCGTCGTAAGGCAGGTAACTGCGTTCGAGATTGGTTGTGGCCACCCAGCGGCCATCGGGCGACACGGCAAGACCTTCGGGAGAGACACCCGTCATTACCCGGTCAACCAGCGCGTGGCGTGCTGTGCCATCCTCGCCAACTTCCGCGTTCATACGGACCGACAAAAGTTGGCCACGCGGTGCTTCGACCCAGATGCCCGCGATGTCTGGGCCCCAATATAGCGCATTGGTCACGGCGTGGGTGCCATCGGGCGTGAACAGCACGCGGTAGGGCGCGCGGTCGATGTCTACCGTGTTGCCGAACGGCGTGACGCTCAGGTCATCACCGACGCTGGCAAACTGCATCGTATTATCGAACTGATTGATCCAGACGATCACGTTTTCGCTCGGGTGCCAGTCGATATCCATGATATTGTCTTCGCCGAGGGCATACCCCGCGATGGTTGGCGAAACCGGCTCGCTCAGGCTGCCATCCTCAGCGATGCGGAACAGCTGCACGGGTGTCTCTACGCCGGCGCCGCCTTCGATCGAGTAGCTGACCGCAAGGATATCGCCTCCGGCGTTGACACTCGCGGAGAGGGGTCGAGCGCCGATCTCAAGGGTTTGCAGGATCTCGGGTGCTGCCGGGTCTTCAAGACTGATCACCGTCAACGTTGTGCTGTCTAGCCCCGTGTGTCTGGGCCACTGATCATTGGTTTCTCTAATAGGGTTTCAGGAACGGGTGGGCGCATGTTGAGTGCCTGATGCGGCCGGGTGTGATTGTACTGCCTGAGCCAGTGATTGATG
>NZ_JBFONT020000015.1:0-39136 GCF_040779325.2 Aestuariibius violaceus | reverse complement strand
AGCCCGTAGGGGACAGCTTTCGCCATTGATTTCAAAGGACTTCTTTTGCAAATCTCCCGATTGTCGGCCTTTGTAAAACAATGACTTACAAGTCGGTTGCAAAATTCATCAGCGGCTCAATTGGAGCATCCGCTCCCCGGACGCGACCACTTCGACTGCGTTATCGGATGGCTGCCGAACGAGCGGTCTAGCTTCCCCAGGATCGCCCCGCAGCCAAAGCTCATGATCCTCAGGCTGTAACACAAGCGGCATCCGGTGATGGTACTCGACGGCGACCGCGTTCGGCGTTGTGGTCACCATCGTGAAGGAAATCTGATCCACGTCGATCGCGCCGAAGGTGCCGGTCTGCTTCGTCCAGAGTCCCGCGATCGCGAAGCCGTCAACGTCAGGTGCGGCGAGCCAGTGATAGGTCGCGGGCTTGCTGCCGGTGCTCTCGGCATATGCTGAGGCTGGGATCAGACACCGGCGGTTTTCAAAGCTCCGCCGCCAAAGGTTTGAGACGGTGAGTTTGTCGTCGCGCGCGTTGTTCCAGGCAGGCGGAGACAGCCAGTCGCCGGTGCGCTTGGATCGCTTGGGCTGGGTCAGGAATCCCCATTTCGCGCGGATCAGGGCGCGGCGGCCGTCCCGGTTGATCGCGATGATCGGTGCCTCATGCTTGGGGAAAATCGCTGGAAGCGCTGCCATGTTGCCGAGCTGGCTATCGGCGGGCTCGACGTCGAAGAGCGACCGCATGACGTCGTGGGGCAGGGTGTTGGAATAAAGGTTGCACACGACAGAACTCGTTACGCGATCCGAGGGAACTCCGGTCCTTTAGCACGAACCACGTACCAGCTGAAATCACCGGCGTTGCCGCAGCGCCGACATCGCATTTCCTTGCAGACATCAATGAGACGGCGGCCTGGGTGATAGCGGGCAAAGAGAACGTGCGGCGCCACTGTGAAGCGCTTGTGGCATTGTCGGCAGGTGGAGATCAGCGCATCGCGCGCGGTCAGGTGCTCTACCCGAACTTCGAACTTGAGACCGATCTGCACTGGTTCATATGTCACGACGGGAACATAGTGCGAACACTCGAATTCGGTAAAGAGGATGGTGAGGGCGATGACGCAACGATCTGAGAACCAGATCCACGTCTTCTGCAGGTGCGGACACACGGCTGTCTTAGACAACGACGGGTCGATCAAAGACCCCTCTAATACTGCGCTGTTCTTTGACAAAACTCAAACCAGAAGCTCTAAGGTAAGCGCATGGATTCCATCGTTTCGATCCTGAGAGAGAGCTGGTCAGTCGTCGAGGAGGCTCCATTTGCCGTCCTCTTGCTGGTGCTTCTAAGCGGGACGATCGGATACAGAGCTCACGTATGGTTTCAGTCAGGACGTGAGGAGACGCTTAGAGAGCGCCTGAAGTACAAAGACGAGCAGATTGCAGGGCTGGAGGAGAAACTGGCTAGCCAGGCACTTGAGGCTCCGGCCACACAGACAGATCCAGATGCCATTACGCAACATGGTCACGTCGTCGGGAAGATGATCGCGCCGCGTGTCGAAATGAGCCAGGGCAACCTCTATGCGACCGAGATCCGAGGAAATGAGAACTTCAATCGGGAAGCTCCATTTCAGTTTCGGGAACACCGATTGCGCGTCAAAAGTGCATCCGTAGTGTCGACCGTGAGTGGTGTTTTGGGAGTAGGTACTAGCTTGCGGGACGTGGTCTGCACGATCGAAGAGTCGTAGAGCTACCTTGGCAGCGACGCCCCAACCGTCCTAGATCTCCCAGAGAGATGGTCTTTTACCCGACCCAGGAACCATGCAATACTGCCGCCCGAACTGAGTTTAGGAGGCGAGAGATTGAGGCCCGTCTGCCACCTGCATATTGGCATGAACAAGGCCGGCAGCACGTCCATTCAACGAGCGTTTCAGACTTACCGGGATCGGAACATCGAGTTCATTCGGCCGAGGGACGACACCACTCTCCACGCGGTTCTCGACCGGACCTTCCGACGACCCCGCGACGTAGCAACCTTTTCTAATCACCCAGAAGTGCTCGAAGAGGCCGCATCGACTTTCGATCGTCTGATGGGGCGATCCGACCGTTCGGCCTTTATCAGCTATGAGAATCTGTCCATCTGGCCCGATCGTGACGTAATCTCCGCGATCCGAGACCGCCTACTCCTTCACTGTCGTTCGGTGCACGTCCTCGCTTATATCCGGTCGCCGCGTTCTTACATTCGCAGCGTTCTCCAAGAGCGGCTTAAGCAGTACTCACCGCCCGAGGATCTAGCCAAACTCCGACCACACTATCGCGAACGGTTCGAGAGATGGGACGCGGTATTTGGGAACGACGCGGTCGAACTGGTCCCGTTTCGGACCGCCGATCTGGTCGGAGGCGACCTGCTGACCGACGTTTGTGAACGAATAGGCGCACAGCGAAAGAAGCTAGCCCGCCAGCCGCAGGCCAACGAGGCAGGTACGCTCGAATCCGCGGCAGCACTTGCCGTTTGGCAGACAGCCCGCCCCGATGGCGAGCAGACGAAATCGGGCGTCGGACAACTTCAACTAATACGGTTTGCGCAGCGCATCCACCGCTTCGGCCAGATCAGCCGTTGGGGCTTCGAAGGGCCTGCGATCGATCAAGTGATAGAAGACAACACGACCGACATTGAATGGATTTCGGAACGGTTGGGCATTGCAGATTTCGGAGACGAGCCCCCACCGCCTTCGACTATCCCGAACATCACCGATCTCATTGCGTTGGGCCAAGACCTCGCTCCGGATCTGGCCGATTGGCTATTGGAAACCGTGCCCGGGTTCCAGCCACCGCGGAGTAGACAGACGGCGGATCTTATGCAGGCAGCATTCGTTCAAACGGCCAAGCGGGATTGGAGAGCGCAAGTCTTCATGCATCGGCTCATGCCTCGGACACTTCGCGCTGCCCTATCTCCGATTGCGCGCCGGATCTGACATTAATCGACTCAGCAATACAGATAGATTGGTCTTGTAGCGACAAGCCCTACTCTGGGATCAGAGCAACTCCACCAGCACACGCCGCTGCGAAATCCGCGTAGACCTCCCCGATTTCCTGCTGTGTCTGCGCCGTATCCGCCCGCGATCGGGTTGGAAGGCTTTCCCCCCACACCCGGCACAGCTCGGCCTCAGTCGCGGTAGCCGTGGCCCTCGAATGGTCGCAGCCGGTCAGGATCGGCACGATCATCGCGCACGCGATCAGCGATATCTTTGGCATTTTCCTGGTCCTTCTTCTCGGCCTCTGCGAGGCCTTCCTTCCTGCCCTTCCGTCGCTCGGAGCGGCCATAGAAGACCGCTCCGGCAACCGCGACGATCAGGGCGATGATCGTGGCAATCAGGTCGCTCATGACCTTGCGGCCCGCGCCAGCGCCGCCTTCTGGCTCCGCTCGCGCACGATCCAGACGGCCGCACCTGCGCTGATCACAATCGCCCCGATCGCGACAGGCAGCGGCAAGCCGTCCACGGCGTCGCTGATGCTGCCCGCCGCCGTCGCGACGGCCGTCACGAGGGCGGAGACCATCGCGGCGAGATTGGTGGTGCTTTCAAGCGGCGACTTGTCGGAGGTCGCGACCAGGTCTTCCACCTCCTTCGGCGCGACGATCCGCGTATCCAGCGGCTGCTTGGTCAGCCCGATCGCGTGCAGAATCTCGTCGACGCCCGCATGGGCCTTGTTGAGGCCGTCGCCGGCATAATAGCTGCGGCCCTTCTTGGCGCCTGTCACCACCGGCAGCGATGCCCATTCCTTCGCGAGGTTGTTGGCAAAGGCCTCCGTGCTCAGCCTGCCGTTCAGGAAGCGTTGGAAGCCGCGGCGCCTGAGCAGGAACAGGACGAGCGCGTCCTGCGCTTCCTCATTGAAGAGATCGTTTCGATCGAACCCGGCGTCGTCGTAGATGTCCCGGAGCGTGTCCTCGAGGAACTGTCCGGCCCCGGCCGCCTCGCTCATGTAGAGCGGATCGATGCTGTCCTGCCAGTCGAGCACTTCGCCGATCGTCATCGACGTCAGAGGCCGCTTAGGCCGATGCTCTGGCCGGATCCGGCCCCACACGACGTTGTAGTCCCCGCGGCTTTCGTGGCGGTAGATCACATTGATCAGCGGCCGCGCCCGCTCGATAGTCGCCTTCATCGTCAGTCTCCTCACAAAAAAGGCCCCGCTAAGGGGGCCGGTTGGGTGGTTTCGCGTTGGTGTGGGGTCAGCTCACCGGGTCGACCGGCGGCACCTCGAACGGCACGGGCTCGTAGCAGCTGGGCCGCATGATCCAGTCGAGGATCGCAGGCGTCCAGCAGGCGGTGTAGATGTAGCTGCCCGGCGGCAGCGCATGGCAGGCCAGTTCGAAGATCACCGGCTGATCGCCGCGCCATTCGTAAAAGCCCGTCCCGGCCCGATAGCACTCGTCTATCAAGCGGCCGTCGATCGTCTCGACTTCGTCGGTGTAGTGCATCCGCATGGGCAGCGTGACGGTGCGCGTCAAGGACACCTCCGGGAACGCCACAACGACATGCTGCACCTGCATGAATGGCGTGAGCGGCGAGGCCAGGTAGAACAGCGTGATCGCCGTGACGGCCGCCGCGGCGAAGTCCTTGCCATCCCAATCTGAGCGTTTGAAGAACCGCATCATGGTCCCCTCATGCCGAACCATTTGCCGATCTCGCGGATCGCGACGCCGAGGCCCGCGATGGTCGGCAAGACCCAGATCAGCAGCCGCGTCACCCAGGACGCCCGCTGATAGGCGCGCACGACGATGCGGATCTCGTGGATCAGGGGGCGCACGTCGGAAGGCGAGCCGTCCGGCACGCCATAGAGGTCGCGCATGAGCGCGGCCATTTCGTCGCGCACCTCACCCATCTGGCTATGGACCTCTTGCAGCAACTTCCGCTCGCCGTCCGTCATGCCACCTCTACCCCTGTCCAATCGGCAACAAACGTTGTCGCGGCAGCAGCGTCCGCAATGTGCCCGGCCTCGATTGCGATCGCCAAGCTGAACAGAAGATCCATGCCGTCGTCATCCATGCTGGTTGCTGCGGCGAAGTTGCTCATGTCTGTGTGTAGCCGTTCGAAGACTGTGATCTTGTCGAGCGCGCGAGCGAGCTGAGGCTCGGCGGGCAGAAGGACAGCGAGGAGATCCCCGAGCGTTGCTCCTTCCGCGGCGGTGCCGTCAGGGGCTGGAATGAAATCCAACGCCTGTTCGAACTGCCACCGATAGGCGCAAGCCACCTTCCGCCAAATCGCGAGCGTCACTGTGTCCTGCGGCCGTCCGGTATAGCGCTCAGGCCAGACCGGCACGTGAGGATCCGCTACTGTCTCCGGCAGATCCCGAAGGTGCTGCCGGTAGCAGCGCCACGAGATCCGTTCGTCGGCCGGCATTTCCGGGCAAAACTCGATCCAATCGCTCGCATCGAGAAGAGAATCCCGCTCGCGGCGCAGTCGGAGCATGGCTTGCGACGCACGCTCGTTGTGCTCGTTCAGAAGGATCGCCTCACCGCCGACCGGCGCCAGTCCGGCCGCATCCTCGTGCGAACAGATGACCCGGTTAGCCACCTCGCCCTGCGCGTCGCGGAGTTCGTACATTGGCATCAAATCGGCCTCCCTGTGTGGTAATAGATGAAGGCGACCGCATTCCCAGCATCACCGGAAACCGCGTCTTCGGAGTTGCTGTTTGAGTTACTCAGAGCGGTCCCACCCGTGCCCGACCCGTAAGGTCTCGGTCTTCCCGTGATGCCCAGCGTTCCGCTTCCGCGCCTCCTTGACCGACCGTCAGAGCCAGTCCAATTCGTGTCGTCGTAGTACATCGGAGGAAATGGCGAGAGCTTCATCTCACGGATGTTTTGGATCAGTGGGAACCCACCCTCGCTTTCGTATTCGACATCCGCGTCACCAGGCGTGTTGACTAGAAAGTCCGGGGCGTCAGGGATACCTTCCAGCAATCCGGCATTGATCGACCCGCCGCCGCTTGCTGCGGCGTCGTTCGTCACCGATGTCGAGATCTGACCGCCATCTCCGCCCTTAAATGCCGCGAAGCCTCCAGAGGCGGTTCCCCCCAGACCATTCGGAACATTGCTTGTCTTGTCATCGATGAGCGCCCGACCTCTCTTGCCGCCCGCAGCGAAGAGATCGAGCCCAGGCCCAATGAATGTGCTATCGCCGCCGTCGAAGCCGCCCGTGGATGTGCCTTGGTTTGGCGCGGTGACCCCAGCCCCGCCAAGGCCCAATGTGATGTTATAGAGGTCGCTGGTGTCGGCGATCTCAAGGAATGCCCGAACGGCTCCGCCAGCACCTCCACCCGTCGCTCTGGCAGCCGAGTTTCCGTGTGCTGCGCCGCCGCTGGCTCCGGCGCCAATTAGCCAGATCTCGATAAAGCCAGGCAGATCGAATTGAAAACCAATGACGGTCTGACGCAGAACACGGACGTCCTCGGGGTTCGGCAGGATCGTCTGCAATTCGCCGTTGATGAATGACGATCGCCTCAGCGCGCCACGGATTTCGACATCTGATCCGAAGAAAGCGCTGCCGTCCTGATTAAGCTGATAGCCAAGAGGGTTCGACACAGACTTATCGAGATTGGCGGATTGCAGGGCGCCACCGAAGACACCGACGCCTGCGGCGAAGAAGTCCTGCGTGTTGACCAGATCAGTGGTGACCGAGTCCGGTAGAATGACGGTCGATGCGCTCGCCTGCTTTCGAACAACAACGTTCGTTATCTTGGCGTCTTGGGTGTCTCCTGAGATATCCTGCCGGAAGATCTGAAACTGCATCTCCACGGCAGAGCCAGTGAAGACACTGAACGTGTCCTGATGGCGTGTCCAGCTTGTCGGAGACGGGGGAGACGGATCGAGCATCCTGATGAATGCCGCCCCCGTGAAATCGCCGTTCTCGTCGGTAAAACGGGCACGGACCCCAATGCGAGCGGTTGGCTCTGCCAAGACGTCGAAGGAAACGTGGTAACTTGTCCCAAACTCAACCGGGTATCGATCGGAAATCGTAGCACCAAAATTTGTGCCAACTGGTGGTGCTGGGACGTTCATTACAAACGGGGTTGGAAAATCACTTCCGGGTGTTCTGGGCTCCAGGGTGTAGTTTGACGATCCGCCCCATATCGACCGGTCCCCCGTGAAGAACGGGTTGTCGTAGGCGAGATTGCCGGAGAAATCGGAGACGACGAAGGCGCGCGCGCCGACCGTCCCCGTTGCGAGGATGCTGCCGTCGAAGGTCAGCGCGGCGCCGCCGGTACCGTTCGGATCGAGGAACGTGCCGATCTTCAGTGCAGCGATCTTTCCCTCAGGCGTCGTGACCGCAGCGAGATACTGAATATCGTTGAGCCCTTGCTCGATGCTCTCGATATCACCCAAGGCCTGCGCGGCATCGTCTTCCGCGTCGATGAGGCGCTGATTAAGCACCGCCGTCAGGTCGGTTGTGTCGACGCCCGCCGGAACCGCCGGAAGGAAGGCTGTCGGCGCGCTCAGGGCGCCCGTGTTCATCGCCTCGCGGACCACATAGCCGGTGAAGCCCTGCGCCGGGTCAGGACGCACGACGATCACCGTGTCGCGGCTGTCGGCCACGAAGACTTCCGGCTGGCCGTCGGCGACCAGCCCGTAGACCCGGAACTCCGCGAAATCCTCGTTGGTCGACGCATTGCCCGAGAGCTTGATCGTGTCGATCCCCGGTTCGGCAATCCATCCTGCCGGCGCGAAGATGAAGGCCGGCGAGACGCTAGCGGTGACGAAGCCTGCGGGCACATAACCCCGGCTGCGACCCTCGCTGTCGAGGAACTGGATCTCCGCCTCGTAGCGTGCGCCTTCTTCGACCGGGTCGGAAAAGACCTCCGGCGCGTAGGGCGCGGCAGCAGATATCGTCCAGTTGGCATCATCCTCTTCGCGCCACCGCATCTGGACGAAGACGGCCTGGCCGAGCAACGCGCGCGGCGGCCGGGTCGCGATCCCGATCCGCGGAAGCGGTGTTGTGTTGGCGCGCGGGATCAGCGCGGAGCCCAGATCGGAGCGCAGGCCGAGGATCTCCGGCAAGGCTGGGCCGTCCTGCTGGGACAGCAGGTCGGTGTTGATGCCGGGATCGTAGGGCGGGATTGCGCCCTGGTCAGCGGTCAGGATCTCGGGGGCCGCATCAACGCAGTAGAGAACTGCCCGGTCCTCTTCCTGAGGTTCGATCCGCGTGACGATCAGATCCCGCTCCGCATCGGTCGTGCGCTCGATGATGACGAGATCGTCCAACGCGATCGAGGCGTCGATATCGGTGTCGGTGATCCAGACGGCTGGGTCGACCGCATCCTGGGTCGCGGTGGTCGTCGTCAGCTCGTTGACGCTGTTCCAGACCGACAAGCGGTAGCTATCGGGCGGCGTCTCGATCCGTTCATCCAGCGTGATGGCGGTCGTGCCGGTGCCGCTGACGATTTCCCGGATCCGGCCGGATCCGACACCGTTCAGCCGGACGTCATGCTGGAAGCGGATCTTCGACCCGAGCTGGAGGGCCAGATGGGTGAGGTCAACGCTGACCTGGACTGTCTCCGGCCGCAGCAGCAGCTCGGCCATGAAGTAGCGGGCCAGCCGGTAGAGGTTATCGAGGTTCTCGTCGTTCTTGCCGATGACGATGCCGGTCAAGGTCAGTTCCAGGAACTTCGAGGCCGTCGCGAAATCCCAGCCGTCGCGGTAGACGATGATCTCGTCCTGCTCCCACTCCAAGCGTTCGGAGAGTGCCTTCACGCGAATTGCGTGGAACTCTTCCACCTTCCGATGCTCTGCCTTGAACCCGAAGCTGTTGCGCGGCGTGAGCAGGGCTTCGACCGGGTTGCCCGCCGTCTCGCGGACCACCCCGGAGGACGTGCCGTAGAACGTGTCCCTTGCCCGGCCTGCGGCGCAGATCGTCCGCAGCAGTTGCTGGACCTGTTGCTTGCCGCGGACAAGCAGATCGCAGCGCCAGTGCGGCTCGTTGTCCTGCCAAGCCTTCAGGCTTGGCCAATCAATCAGATCCTCGCTGATTGCTTTCTCACCAGCACTCTTGCCAATCAGGGCATCCGAATAGGACCAAGCGGGATGGTTCACTGGCTGATAGTCCGTCAGCTGCGTTCCATCCCATTGCCGGGCGAACTGCTGGAGCATGAAGTTCAGGCGGTCGATGCCGCCATTCAGCTGCTTGCTCGCCCGGATCCGGATCGCCACCATCGCCAGCTCCGGATTGAGCGGCAGATCCCCGGCCCGCTCCGAGCGGATCGCGATCAGGAACGCGTCATCGTAGACGCTATCGTTGTCGCTGTCCTTGTTGACGCGGGCTCGGACCTCGTATTCACCGGGCGCCGGAAACTCGATCTCTTTCTCGATGGTGAAGGCAGTTCGACGCCGCCGTTTGATGAAGAGCCTCGGCTCGGCGATCCAGGTGGTCGTTCCGGCAAGCCGATACTCGAATTCGAAGTTTCTCTCGCGTGACCGATCTTCGCCTTCCCGGGTCGATTTGAAGAGGCCCTGGGGAAAGTGGATGACCAGCGAGGCGCGGATCGTATCGACCCGCGTCGTCCGCTGGATCCACAGGCTTTCCGTCGGAGTGATCTCTTCAAATTTAACGTTGTAGTCGTCCTGAGAGATGTTGCCCGGATAGAGCGTCATCTGCTCGGTCGGACCTCGGTAGCCGACCACATCGATCCCGGTCATGTGCGGCGCGGTGTAGGCTTCGTCGATATTGCGGAATTCGAGGGAGACGTCCTCGAAATCACTCAGGTCATTGGTTCCAAACCGAGGTTGTGACACGCCAAGCGGCCCGTAGCCGAGGACGAAGAGGCCGTGATAGACGACCCGATCGTCGCGGGTCTCGGCATAACCCGAGGCCGCGGGCTGCGGATAGGACAGATGGCGTCCGACCGGGAAGTTGACCGGGACGTATTTCTCACGCTGATTGCGCGGCGCACCCACGCCGTAGAACGGTGAAGTGTCACCGATATCCGGCGTCGGCGGCTGGATCAGAGCATTGATCGCCAGCGTCGCGACAATGCTGATGGCGGCGGTTGCCAGCGATAGAGCGAGCGTGCTGGCACCGGCACCCAGCACGGCACTTGCAATCGACGGCGCCAGAGAAGTGATCAGGGCGGAGCCAATGGCCGCAACGGCCGGGCCTTGGATGATCGGGACGATTTCCACGATTGCCCCGCCATGGGGCCTGGTCGCGGTCCAATGCTGGGATGGCACCTCCCAGCTGCCATCGCCCACCGTGATCGTCGCCCGATAGGCCGCCCAATGGCCCCGTTCAATTCCGGCGCGGTCCGCCATCTCCGCCAGCGTGATGCCTTCGAGATAGCGCACGAGCGGCTCAGGCCGGAGGACGGGATGCGCCGAGACAGCCGCCGTGATCGGCGAGGCTTGGCGCGCCTCTACATCAAGTGTCATCGACACGCTGCGCCATAGCGGTAGATCCCTTCGACGCGCGAGGCGGTCGGGTGCAGGTCATAGCGTTCCAGGCGGGAGCCAATGGCGCTTTCGATGTGGAGCATCCACTCGGGATCGATGGCGTATCCAACGTGCGCGAGATGCCCGGCGGCGCGCATCATCACGAGATCGCCCTCACGGACAGCGCCAGGAGCTATCCGCTGCCACGCCGCGCGCTGCGCTTCGGCGAGGCGATGGCGCACCGCCTCCGCGCGGGTGCAGGCCAGATCCGGGATCTCCCGCCCCAGGCGCTCCCGGCTCAGCAACAAGTAGAGACCGAGGCAGTCGATTCCCGCACGGCTCCGCCCCCCTTCGAGGAAGGGCCAGCCGATGTAATCGTCGGTCCACATCAGAAGAGCGCCGGAAACCTGCTAGGGGTCAGCTCGATCGCGCTGGCCGCCGCCTCGCGCACCGATGAGGCGACGATCTGCCCGGAGATGGTCTGGACGTCATAGGCGAAGACCCGGAACTCCAGACCGATCAGCGGGCTGATCCGCGTATCGGGATCCGAGGCGATGATGTGGCAGAGATCGACGGTGATCGGACCTTGCGCCGACCGCAGCTCGCTCAGCACGTCGAGCGAGGCGTTGTCGGCGGCGAACCCCACGAACGGGATCCCGTCCTCCGTGCCGCGCTCCGGGAAGACGATCGAGAGCGGGTAAGGCTGATAGGTGATCCCGTTCGAGACGATCGGCTCGGTATTGTGGACGAGGTGAATGTCTTCCGTCCAGTCCGGATGGCTGAGATCGACGAGCACGAGCCAGACCTCGGCCGTCTCGCTGGCATCGATCGATTGGCGGGCGACAGGGGTCAGGGTCACGGGAGAAGATCCAGCGTGAAGGAGATCGAGTAGAGCGACCCCGACAGGTGGGCGATCGCGTATTTCTGGGCACCGACGGAGAACTGCCACCGCCGAAGGTCGCGTGTGCGGGGATGCTTCATGTCGAAGCTCAGTGCGCCATCGGCGAGGTCGTTCTCAAACCACGCCTCAAAGGTGTCGGCCTGTGCGAGGGTCAGCTGTCCGGTCGTGAATTCGATCTGCCGGATGGCAGCGGTGAAGCGGCGACGCTTCTTCGACGGTCCGGCGGAAGTCGGCGTTTCGATCAGGTTCCCGATCGGACCGGTTTCCGTGAGCGAAGGAACGCGGAAACGGCAGGGAACCGTGGCAGGCCAAGTGGGCATGATCTCTGACTATCGGGGCTGGGGACGGTTGCCGAAGCGCTGCGACATCGCCCGATCCCCGCGCCCGGAAGCGACATATTGGTCCATGAGATCGAAGACGATGGTGCGCATGTTTCCATCGGGGCCGCGCTTCCGCTTCACACCCACCTGGGATGAGCGGTTTTCGATCACGTGGGTGGTCCGCACGGTCACGTTCGTTTCACCGCCCGCGCCGCGGCGAAGGGCATCCTTTGCCTGGGAGACGTTCAGAATAGCCCCGGAATGGCTCGGCACCATGACCTCGGAACGCGGCGTGTTTTCGTTGACGGGATAGGGCACACCAGCCCGGACGGGACCGCCTGTCGCGCGGCCGGGACCGAGCAGCCCGCCAAGCGCCGAGAAGACTTGGCCAAGGCCTGTGCCGCCCGCCGCATCAGCAGCGGCCAGCAGCTGCTTCTGCAGCTGCACCCGCGTCAGCTCCAGAAGCAGGCTTTCGAGGGCATCCATCGCAGTCAAGGAGCCATCGCGAATTGAGAGGAAGAGATCGGCCATTCGATCGGCGCCACGCCGGGCGTTCTCTTCCATATCCTGCAACTGCTGCGCGGCTTTCTCGGCCTTATCCCCGGCATCGACATAGGCCTGTGCGAGTTGGTCGATTTCCTCGCGAAGCTCAGGTGTCAGCTGACGTCCCGCAGCCTGTGCCTCGTAAAGCAGCTCGGCCTTGCGACGGGCGTAGTCGACGGCGTCGCCATAAGTCTGTCCCGTCTCTGCCACGGCGAGCAGGGCCACCGCCTCCGCTTCCAGTCGCTTGATCTCCTCGCGCGTGTCCTTGACGAGTTTCTGGTAGTCTGTGAGCTCGGCAGCGCTGGACCGACCGCCGCCTCCAGAGCCAGCAGAGGCCGGTGCAGGGGTACCGAAATCGATATCCTGCGGGGCAGATCGCGGTCGAATGCTGCGGGAGGGCGCTTGCGGGGTCGCAGTGCGCGAACGCCAGTCGGTGAAGCTGCCGCCCTGTAAGCGAGGATCGCCGCCACGGCCGCTATAGACGCGCGGCTCTGTCGATCCAGCACCGGGAATGCCAAGCATCGCCTCAGCGGCACCCTGCGCCTGTTGTGCAAGCGCCTGCAGCGCGCCCTGCAGGCTGCCAACCTGACCGGTGACCGCGCTGAGGTCGACACCGTCTATCGAACCAAGACCCGCCACTACTTCGTCCGCACGGCTGACGAGATCAATCAGTTGTGCTTCAAAATCGTCGGCACTGATTTGACCACGCTGAAAGGCTCGCGTGAGATTCGTCAGCTCGCCGCTGAGATCGATCGCAGCCATGCCTGCGTCGATCATACCTCCCTCACCAAGATCAAAGCCTGACTCAGACAAGGCGCTCGCGAGAGCTTGCGCACTAGCCTGGATCTGCTCGTATGAGTTTGCCAGTTCCTCGGCTGCACCTGCCGCGGTGCGTAGCTTTTCCGGATCGTCAGCTAAGCTGATGCCATCGCCACCCATACGATCGATCTGTTCGATCTGCTGGATCATACGATCCTGCCGCTCGATGATACCGTCACTGTATTCAAGGGCATCTGCCGCATTCACGACCATCCGCTTGAAGAAAGTCGACATACGCGTTGTCAGCTCCGCGTACTTTCGATCGAGCTCTTCGGCTTTCTCGATCAATTCGGCATCCAAGACAGCACCCGCTTCCCGCGCTTCTTGCTTCAGGCGCCGGATGCCGTTCGCCCCCTCATCGAGCAGTTGCACAAACTGCTCGCCGCCAGTGCCACCGAAAAGCTCATCGGCAACGCGGATCTGGGCGGCATTCTCAAGGTGCTGCATCCGTGCGATCACCTCGAGCATCAGCTCGGACGGATCCTCAAGCGCCCGGGACAATTCCGCCGCACTGAAGCCGATCCGCTGGAAGGCCTCCGCGGCCGGTCCTTTGCCGGTCACGATGAATTCGTCGGCCCGCAGGTTCAGCTCCTTCATCGAGTCCACGAGCGCATCGATCCCGATCCGGTTCTGTTGGGCGACGAACGCCCATTCTTGGAACTCTTCGACGCCGAGCCCGGCCCGCTCCGCCTCGGCCCCGAGTTGGGCCATACTGCGGATCGCAGTCTGAACGTTTCGGGTCAGCGTCGTCAGTCCCGCCGTGATCGCGCCGACGGCGAAAGCTCCTTTTAGGTTCTTCGCGACCCGCGCCGTGATCCCTTGGATGTTGCGGTCCATCTTGCCCATGCGGCGTTCGATATCGACCGCCGTCTTCGTTCCGACCTTTCGGCCTTGCTCCATCTGCTTCTCGAACTTCCGGAGGGTGGCCTCCATCTGGACGATCAACCGATCGACATTGTCGCGGGTCATGTGGGCTCACCGGAATCCTGCACCGTACCTTGGCGCGCCTCCCACGCCGCCAGCATCGCGGCGTATTCCTCTTCGGACGGCGCATCCTCTGCCTTCGTCCCGGCTGCCTCGCAGATCGCGACGAAATCGTCGTAGCGCATTGCGCGGATCTCCTCGGTGCTGAGTCCCAGCGAGACAAGGCTGTGCAGGATCTTGCCCTTGTCCATCGGTTGCGCGGGATCGCCAGTGCCGCTGCTTTCCGTCGACTGCATCCCTGCCACACGCGCGAGCAGGATCTCCATCGCAAGCGCGATGTGATCGGTATAGGGCCGCACATCGAACCGCTGATCGACAAGCCGCTTCGCCTCGTCTGGCTCCATGCCGCCGCCGATCAGACCTTGCTTGATGATCTGATAGAGGTCATTCGCAAAGTAGGTCTGCCGCGACACGCGCAGGAAGATTTCACCGATACCAACCTTGCCGCAGGCCTCTTCGAGATCCAGGACGCAGCCGAGCGGCAGGAAGAACCGCCGCTCGGCTCCGGCCCATTCTTGTCGGAGCGGCTCCATCAGACAGCGCCCGTCCAGACGCGCGGTCCGGCCCCTTGGATTGTCGCGTTGAAGGTCATTGTGCCCTTGCCTTCGCTCGCAAATTCGAGATCAGAGAGGATGGCAGGCAGAGCCCAAGAGCCGCCGCCGAGTTGCACCGTGTTCAGCGCTTCGATGCGGATGTTTCGGCTCCCATCTGGCTGGTCCGCCCACATGCGCCATTGTGGGAAGAATTGGACAGCTGTCCGCCCCGAGATGCTGACGCCGGTGTCGGCGCTTTCAATCCACCGATAGACTGCCGACGGTAAGCCGAGCGGGTCATCGCAATCGAGGAGGGCCTCCTCGCCAGTGTTCGTCGTGAGCGAGACGGAGCGCGCATTGGCCCCACAAGGAAACCCGAAAGTCTCAGGGCTTCCGCCATCGCCAAGCAGAATCAGAAAGCTGCCAGTGAGTTCTGGAGCTGCCATGTCAGGCCTCCTTCGTATCGGATTGGATCAGCTCGGCGGAGCCGCGTTCGACGAACGGCTCTCCGATCGCTTTCGGGACGGAGTACTCCTGCCCCTCGTGGTAGACGCGGACGACCGCGGGCTTCACGCGCACTTCATCGTCCCGCAACATGCGGATCTTCATCTGATCTCTCCTGACTTGGTTGGTGTGGTTAAGCGGCTCGTGTGCCTCGCCGAATGGCGGCACGCATCCGGGTCCGAACCCGGCGGCGCCAGACGCGCCAGGTCGGATAGAAGAATGGGTTCGCCGGCATGTGCACGGTCCCGAACTCCTGGAATCGGGCGTAGAACTGATCGTCACCGCCCGCATAGATCGTGATCCGCAGATCGGGATCGTCTCCACCGGCGACGGTGCCGAGCGTCATCGTTCCCGCCGGTGCATCTCCCCAGGTCCAGGCGATCGACCCCGCCAGATCTCCGGTGTCCTGCGGCGCGAAATCATACATGTCCTCGACGATCGCATCGGCGGTCTTTTCCATCATAGACCGCAACTCGATGCGCACCCGTTGCGGGATCGCCTTCCAGCGCCGCTCGAACTTCTTGAGACCTTGAACCATTACCGCTCCTCGATCAGCGCCGTGATCGTCACGATGCCATGGCCGGTCAGCCCGTCGGGATCCATGAAAGAGCGGACGCCGCTGATCGCGATCTCGGCAAGGGCGTGGGTTTCGAGGTTGAGCGGCGCCCGGTGGAGCGCGGCGTAGACCTTGTCCGCGAGCGCCTTTGCCGGACGCAGGCGCTTTCCCTCCCGCGCCCAAGCGTCGATCTGGAGCGTATCCGCGCGGCCGTCGATGCAATCCATCTCTTCCGGGACGAAATCGGCCGGGCCGAACGTGATTGCCGGATAGAGCGCGTCGTTGGACGGGTCCGGGTGCTGATCGAAGATGTTGCCGCCGACCACGGCGGCGACGGCTGCGTCGGCCAGGAGCGCCTCGAAGACGGCCTTCTGCAGATCCTCCGAGGGGGTCGCCATCAGAGGGCAACTCCCTTTTCCACGACCAGCCAGATAAACAGCCGGTCAGTCACTCGATCGATCTCGCGAATGTTGAAGGCGATCCCCCGGATCAGATCCCGCATCCGGTGATCCATTGTGAGGCCTTCCGCAGAGACTTGCGTGCGGATCCGCACCTTGAAAACCGCAGTGCCAGTCAGACCGCCGCCATCGACGGATTCACGCCCGCTCTCATACCGGAACTCGGCGCGGGTGCGGAACGCTTCCTGCCACGACACCTCATCGCCGCCATAACCGTCGGGAACCTTCACCCCTGCGTCGAAGGCGACGGGAACGATAAGACGCCGTGTCTGCATCGCCATCAGCTCAGATCCCGGTAGGAAGCGAGGAGCGTCTTGACCGTCGCCGGAACGTGGCCGTCCGCCTCGAACTCCGGTAGTCCGCCATGGTCATACCAAAGGCCGACCAGCAGACGGACGGATTGTGCGATCGGCGCGGGCAGGTCGACCGGCCAGTCTGCATCGAGATCGCGGCGCAGATAGTCGGCGATGTGTGCCTCTGCCGCTTCGATGAGATCGGTGAGCTTCGCGTCATCATCCGCGAAATCGACCGGGAACCCGGGAAGCCCGCGCTTGACGCTTTCGAGGCTGACGCGCGTCATTCGGTCGGCTCAGACCCCTGGCCGTCAGGTTCCTGCGACGACCCGCCGTCACCGCCGGTACCATCGCCTTCGCCCTCGCCCTCATTGCCCTCGCCTTCCGCCGCCTGTGCTTCCAGTTCGACCGCCTCGGCCGCGAGCTTCTTGTTCGTGGTCTTCTCCGCGAACTTCTTCTCAAGTAGGCGCTCGGCGACCTCGTCATGCCGCGGATCGCGCGGATCGAACTTGTAAGCCACACCCGAGCGGAGGAGCCCGAGTTCGGTCTTTTGCGAGCGGTTCAGTTTCAACAGCATGTGTGTCTCCATGGATCGGGCACAGGGCCAGAGGCCCTGCGCTGGTGGGGTGATCAGACGAAGGTGAAGTTGCCCGTGATGAGGGCGGCGGGACGTTTGACTGCCAGCGCGGCGCGCTTGACCCCCTTCATGGTCTTCA
This sequence comes from Aestuariibius violaceus, assembly GCF_040779325.2. Lineage (NCBI taxonomy): Bacteria > Pseudomonadati > Pseudomonadota > Alphaproteobacteria > Rhodobacterales > Paracoccaceae > Aestuariibius > Aestuariibius violaceus. Next base: position 22,113 of record NZ_JBFONT020000015.1, on the reverse strand, counting down.
TGCCATCGACGAAGTTGGTCCCGTGCTCCGAAGAGATGAGAACCTCGGTCTGCTGGCGGTCGTAGTAGGTCGCAGCCATCCGGAAAGCACCGACGAGCCACTCGTTGACCGTCATCGACAGCGCGGGAACCACAGGCAGGCTCCAGAGTCGCGGCCCGGCCATCGCGTTCGGATCGCCGAAAATGTAGCGGTTCTGGGTGTCCTTGAGCAGCTCGATCGCCGCCCAATCCGTCGGATGCAACGCCATCGCGTCGGCCGCGTAGTTGGCCAGAGCAACCTGCAGGATCCCCAGCCGCAGCCGGTCGATCCGCGTCGCGTTCGGCAGTCCGGCCGCCGCGGAGAAGGCCGTCGCATTGGTCAGCAGGCCGTCCAGGTTCTCACCAACTCCGTCGCCCGCGAGGATCTGCTGTTCTTCCTCCAGATCGAGTCCGTACCGCAGCTCGCTATCGATCAAGGACTGCATCTGTCCCGCATCGGCCAATGCCTCATCGGACGCATGTGTGACGTGCGCGATCTTCTTGACCGTCACCTCCGCCTTGTTCCAGCCGTAGGAGGACTCAGGCGCAGGCGCGCCTTCCGCCGTCGGCGCAGCGGCGTTGGTTCGCAATACCTGCCGCGGATAGTTGATTACATTGGTTTCCGTTGTCGCCTGAGTGAGCAACGACCGGATCGGCAGGGTCTGGCGGGGAAGATTTACCGGCTCCTGCTCCTGGTCCGGCCAGATCAGGCCACCGCCCGAGCCATCCACACTGGTGATCGCAGCGGACGGACGCAGCGTGATGGACCCCGAGCAACCGCCCTGCACATAGGCCTTGAGTTCGTCGCTCTCCGAGATCTCTTGCCCCGCAGTGACGCGCGCCTGTCCTGGACGGCCACCTTGTGCAACAAGCTGTTCGACTTCGAGCGATCGGCTTTCGAGCGCTTCGATCTTCCCTTTGAGTTCCGCCTGGGCGGTGGTCAGGCTGTTATACTGCGTCAGCAGCTTGTCCGCCTCCGCCTTTGTTTCCGCCGTTAGATCACCGGTGTCCTTGGCCTGCTTCAGGGCATCCTCGGCGATCTTGCGGACGTCACTGCCGACGCGTGTGATCTCTGCTTTCACGTCCTTGAGCAGTTGGTCCACATTTCCAATCTCGGCGCGAGGATTGCCGATGACGGCGTCCGGGCGCGCAGAGACCAGTGCTGCCAGCGAAATCGCTGGCATCATCAATTTGGTCATGTCTCTGTCCTCTTAGAGGGTTTTCAGGGTGCTCAGGAGATCGCTGATCTCCATCTCGATCCCGGCAGCGTCCTGCTTGCCGGCGGGGGCAGCGCCACGCGTGCCCTGTTTCAGATCGCGCTGGAGAGCGCGATTTTCGGTTCTTGTAAGGCCGGACTGGGCGGCGATCGTATCGAAGATCCGCTCGGCCCGGAGCGCACGGGCCTCGGGCTGTTCTTCCTCGATCGTCACTGCATCCGAGGGCAGAAGCCCGTCCGCGAAGCCTTGATCGACCGCCGCCTGTCCGCCGATCCAGAGGTCGCGGTTCGGCGCATCGTTGATCATCTTGGCGATCTCATCGGACGTCCGTCCACTGCGCGCCGCGTAGATCTCCGTTGCTGCTGCATCGAACGGTTCCAGCCAGTCGGCCACCTCCCGGAACCCTTCCTTGTCCGCGGCCGCCAGAACCCACGTATTGTGCAGCATGAGGAAGGCGGCGCGGCCGATCCGAACCTCGTCGCCTGCCATAGCGATCACGGATGCGGCCGACGCGGCCAGGCTCAGGATATGCACTTCGACGCGGGCGGTATGCTCGCGCAGCAGGTTGTAGATCGCGAGGCCCTCGAAGAAGTCGCCGCCGGGGCTGTTGATCGAGACGACGACGTCCTGATCGCCGATCTGACGAAGAGCAGCCGCGATGCGCCGCGCCGTCACGCCGCCGCCGGTCCACGGATCCTCTCCGATCACATCGAGGATCGAAATCGAGGCGACCTCGTCCGAGGCGGCACGCACATCCGGGTTCCACCTCTGTAGCGCTTTGACCGATACGTTGCTGCGCAGCCCAGGGCGCAGCGTCACGTCCGCGCGCGGCAGATCATTCTTGTCCATCAGCGCTCTCCTCTCATTAGCTCTTCCAGGGGGGCAAGCGCGGTCTGCGCGAACAGCTCGTCCGCCGCGCCGCCACGCCGCGGCAGGTTCAGTTTGTCGCGTGCTTCGTCCTTCGACATGATGCCCGAGGTGGTCATGTTGGACAGGAACCCGCCCTTGGCGATGCTGTCCATCTGAAGCATGGCCTCGCGATTGACCTCGTAGTAATCGGTGTTCTTCCGCGCGGCGGGGATCAGGTCGCGCCAGATCCGGGCCTCGATGCGCCGCAGAAGCGGATTGATCCCGGTCGTAAGCCAGGCCAGCATGATCGCCTCGACCCCAGTCCCCCACATCGTCTGCCCTTCGGCGGCATGACCGATGATGATCGGCGGCACGCCGAACCACCGGCAGATATCTTCGATGTGAAACCGCCGCGTCTCGAGGAGCTGCGCGTCTTCCGGGTTCATCTGCAGCTGCTGATACTTCAGACCGGCCTCTAGGGTCATGATCTTGCCAGCCCGCTTCGACCCAACGAATTGGTTCAAGTATCCCTCGAGCTGCTGACGCTGCTCCGGTGCGAGTGTTTGAGCCGCCTCCAAAACGCCGGCCGCCATCATCCCCCCGCCGAACACCGTCGATGCCGTCTCGTCTGCCGCCAGCGCGGATCCGAAGCTCTGGGTGCCATACTTGATCGCCGACAAGCCGAGCCCATCGCCCGCACCGAAACCGCGCAGGTGGAAGACCTTCTCCGGCGGCAGAACCTCGCGCTTGCCGCGATCGTAAAACGGATAATCGAACCGACCGTCGGAACGGCGCTTCGGCATGGCATTGATTAGCGGTCGAAGACCAACGAGGCGTCGGCCAACCATCAGTCGCTCGGCGCACGCATTTCCGCGAAGCAGCATGTGCGCACTCATCCCCTCCCAGAACTCCAACCCGGTCTGGTCAGTATTGGGGCGGCGACGCAGGATCGCGGAGAGATTGTCATCGATCTGGACCCGTGTCCCGTCGTTCTCCTTCCGATACATCGCGGCAGGCAGCGCGCCGATCAGCTGCGCTGTTGTTTGCACGCAAGCCCATGCCGCAGAGAGCTGCATCACGCTTTCAGCCGAGACACGCGGCCCCGCATTCGACGTCCGTCCCGACGTGCTCAGCATTCCGTCGCCGGTCAGCGCGATCCAGCCGCTCTCACCTGCGGCCAGCTCCATCCGCACGCCGCGCAGTGCAGCCTTTAGAAGTCGGATCATATGGCCATCACCGGGTTGTCGAGAAACGCCGTCAGGTCCATTGGCCGTGATGCCTGTGGGTTCCAGCTCATCAGCTGGTAGGCATTGAAGAGCGCCATCAGCGGGTCGATCTTGCCGGTACCGCTTTCCGCCTTGGTCACGATGACCGCGTTGCCGCGCGCCTCCGTGCGCGCGTTCTCGACACACCACGTCATGAGGCGCTGGCCGCAATGAATGACGGTGCCGTTCTTCAGCCGGACCGGCAGCGACTTGATCGCAGCATGGAGCTTGTAGCCCTGGCCGATGGCTTGGATATCCTCGATCTCGAACTCTGCTTCGACGAGCGCATCGACGATGGCGGCGACGCCTTGCGGGTCCATCCCGATCCCGTTCTGCTCCGGCAGGAGCCCAAGGTCTCGAAGACGAATGCAGAGCGCGACGATTTCCGGGATCGCCTCCTCTTCGAGATTGTCGACGAGCGTCAGCTGCTCCTCGTCAACGAGGGCCTGCAGTTCCGGCGCGATCGACTTGCGGAGCTTGAGGATCTCTCGGTCAGCCCAGGCTTTCCCCCAATGCTGCCAGAGGCGCGTCTCCGCGTGGCGCCCCAGCACCCCGATTCCCAAGAGATCGTCGAGGCCTCCGCCATCGAGTCCGACGACACAGACCTCTGACGTCTCGAGGATCCCGTCGAGCGACAGCTCCTCGCGCGCCTGCTTCTGCCAATAGTTTGCGCCGATCCATCGGCCGGTCTTCAGCCCGAGCCCGATCTCAACGTTCAGATGCTGGCTTGCGAAGAGCGCGACGTCCTCTTGGCCCTTCTCCTCGGCGGTCCGCAGATCGTCGGCCAGATCGACTGCCTGGATGGACCGGCCGAGGTTCGGGTTGACCAGCGGCCAGGTCGCCGGATTGCGCCAGGCCTGTTCTTCCTGCATTTCACGAGGCAGCTCGTAGAGCACCGCGAGACGTGGCAGCTGGATCTCTCCGTCGCGGACCGCGCGGGCGAGGTTCAGCTCCTTTTCAAACTCCCCGGTTGGTCGGTCCTTCGACTGCGTCGTGATGATCAGCAGGAACCCTTCGGGCCGGGATTTGAGACCGCCGCGGAGTTCGAGGAGGATCTTCGCCGCCTTGGCCGTCGCTCCGAATTCGTGGAGTTCATCGATCAGCACGTAAGCCGCCTTCGAACCGGTCACCACTTTCAGGTCGGCAGAGATGATCATCAGCACGGCTTTGGTCGTCCGATGGATGATCTGCTTAATATGATCCTTGATGTCGAACACGTCGTCGAGATCCGGATCAAGGCGAATGATCCCAGCGGCTTGATCAAAGGCGATGCTGGCGATCTGCTGCGTCGAGGAGATCAGGAAGAGTTCCGCCTGCGGGCGCTCATTGAGGATCGCGGCCGTCACGATGATCGCCGCGGCGATCGCGGACTTCGCATTCTTCTTTGGGACGAGCAGGAAGAACTCGCGGATCTTCCGCTGCTTGGTTTCTGGATCGTAGCTTCCGAAGACCACTCGCACCAAGTCGAATGTCCACTCGTCGCAGACCTCGCCATAGGTCGGCGTGCCGATCAGATCCGGCACGCGCAGCCGCTTGAAGATCCGCAGCGCCTTCTCCGCTACCGCGTCGTAGAGCGGCAGCTCCGGGATCAGTGACCGGCCTTCGAGGATCCGCGCCTCCCAATCGGGCACGGCGGTCGACCACGCCGGATCCGGTGTGAAGTCTTCGGGCAGAAGATGCTTCATCTCAGTTCTCGTAGCCCGGTTTGAGATCATCGCCCCAGGCGGTGTCCGCCTCGCCGGAGACGACTTCTTCGGCTTTCTTCAAGGCCTGCTCCTTCTTGCCCAGCCGTGGCGCCTGGACGTCGCGCTTCGGTTCCGCGCCTCCGGCTTTGAGACGCAGCGACGCAAGCATCGCGTCGTTCTTTTCCATGAGCTGCTCGAGCAGGCGCATTGCGCCGACATTGCCGTCGAAGGCAGCCTCGGCCGCGACCATCAGCTGCTTGGCCTTGAGTTGGTCGCGAGCCTCGTCGCGCAGCGCCAGCTCGGATCTAAAATACCGCTTCAGCGTCGGTTCGCTGATCGACTTGCCGGTGCGCGGATCGAGGATGCAGCTGGCGATCCGCCGATTGCTCCATCCCGCCGCGAGCAACATCATGACTTTATTGGCATTTTCCTCGGTGCGACGGAACGGCGGTCGGCCGCGCTTTCCTTTCGTGTCATAGACCGGATCCCCGAACAGCGTGTAGCTGATCGGGTCGGCCCGATTTTCCGTGCTCACAAGAAAAAAATCTCCGCGTGATAGGGGGGCGGGTCTAGCGGCGTAGACCTTCTGGACTTTTGACCCACCCCTCCCTTTGGACATGGCCTTGGATCAGAGACCCGCGGCGTGCTCCCGCTTCTGCTTTTCGCGATCGTGCCAAGCCTTCGAGACCGTCTGGAGGTTGGTCTCATCCCAGAACAGATCCGGGTCACCGCGATGCGGTAGCTTGTGGTCGACCACAGGGCTGTTCGGGGCCGGATGCTTGCCGAGGAGCATCACGCCCGTTTGCTGGCAGACCAGCCCATCGCGGGCGAGGATCCGGTCGCGGAGCTTCTGCCAACGGGCAGTCTTCTGCCACGAGCGCCACGGCAGCTCGGCATCCCGCCGACGGTGCCGGTCAGCCTCATCAGCGTCTTTGCGCTGCAGTCGCGACGTTGGCTTGCCGATCCGGCTCGGCAGCTCGCGCCCGCGCAGGCGTCCCATGATCGATCCTTTGGTTGGTTGCGGGAGCAGGATTTGAACCTGCGACCTCCGGCTTATGAGACCGGCGAGCTGACCGCTGCTCCACCCCACAAAGCGAAGCGCCCGGCACGATCTCTCGTCCGGGCGCAGTTCGGTTGCTGGCCAATTGTCAATCATAAGCCCTGTGCCACGTCAAGCCCTCCACGGCGAGGACGGCGGCATGGCCATCGTGAGCGTCGTGTAGCGAAGCTGGCCACTGGCATTCAAAATCGTGCGAAACCGGTCAACGGCGATCCACCAGCGCACGTAGGCGCTCCGCGCCGCACTTATGGTGGCGTGGTCGGGAACCCAGCGACATGGGCACCAGCGTACTTCAACCTTCCGATTGAACCACCGCTCACCACGCCCGCTGGATCGAACGCGCCGCCGCTCGTGGATGATCTCGCATACTTCGGTCTTTGCCTTGCCGCGCCCGTTCCAAGCCAGCGGCTCAAGCCGAGGCTCCGCATGTGGCATCCAGTCCGGCTGCCGTCCGGCCCGCGCCAGTTCGGCAATCTGGATCGCCATCCGCTTACCGCCCACATCTTCGGGCAGCTTGGCGAGTGTGGCGGCGATCACCTCCGCGTCCTCATGCGGGTCGCTGCGCCCGATCGACGTGTCGATCCTAATGCCGCCCAACCTCGCACGTTCAAGGAGAACGTATTCCATACCGAACCCGAAGCCCCGTTCCAGGACCGAGCGCCGATCCGGGAGGTCCAGTTTCACCTTCTCACGAGCGAAGGCCCATTCGAGGGCCTCCAGCGCGCTCATTTCCGTTGGCAGGCTGCTCACCCGCCCGATTGGCAGCTGTCTCATTCCGCGCCATCCTCCCCGCCATAAAGGCGGCGCAGATCGTCGAGCGATTTGCCGCGGTGCTCAGGCGCGACTTCCTTGATCGACCGGACGCGCGGCCCGGTGCCACCGGCCCGCTTCAGGCGCCCATCGGCCGTCTTGACCGGCCGTGCCGACCCGGTGACCGGCTGCCATCCACCGTGCAGGCTCTTTTGTTCCCAGAACCAAGCCGCCTCCCGCTTTTGGTCGGCGATCTGTCCATTCATGCCCATTAACTCACCTCTGTTTTCTAGATTTTGTTTCTTCGAAAGAAGAAGGTCGAAGATGTTGATTAGGAGGGGATTTCAACGGGGCAGATGGGGCAGAAGTCACCGTCACGGGGCAGAACCCAAACGGAAAGCCACAATCCATAACCCGTTGAAAGAAATACAGAATGCAGCATGGCGGGGCACGTGGGGCAGATAGGGCAGATAATTTCACCCTACGTGCGGGGCTAGCTTTCCTATCAGATACCCCCAGACCCCTAGACTCTCGCGCACACGCGTAACCCTCAGATTTCTGCCCTATCTGCCCCACGTGCCCCGAAGTGGGCGTAAGCCGTTGTTTCAGAGCGTCTATTCGGATCGATGCTTGAGCGAAGTTGCGCCCCCTCTCGGGGCAGAAGTCGGATTTCTGCCCCCATTTTCTCGGGAGGTAGATGTGGGGGTGCGGGGTGAGGGCGGCGGGTGCGTCGGGATATGCCGCCCGGTGCGTCACGGGAAGTAGCCGTCATCCGGCGGCGCGGAGCCGCTGGAGCCGTCCTTGCGGAGCTGGGGGAGACCCTTTGCGTCGCGTGGTGCATCGGCGAGCCGATTGCGCATGTCGTCGGTTAGGCGAATGCCGCTATAGCCCCAGACGCCGTTGCTCTTGTGGCGGGTGTAGGTCTTGCCAGAGGCTGGGTGACGATACTTGCTCGCCCGCTCCTTGAGCCTGCGCTGCAAGTGGCCCGGCTGCCATGGGTGCGAGGTGTTTTCCAGAAGGTAGAGGTAGCAGGCGTCCACGAGGTCGCGCGATGGCAGGAAATCGGACCCGCCGTCGATCTCGCAGCCTGTGGCGAGGAAATCCCCGATCGGATCGCTGTCCTTCCGGTATTCGTCGGTAGCCTGGATGACTTGGGCCGGTTCCTGCAATCCACCCTCGAGGTAGTCGAGGAGACCGCCGATCATCCAGTTCAGGATCCCGGAACGCTCCTCGTCGAAGAGCGTATCGCCGAGCTTCTCGTCGCGTTCCGCTTCCGGGATCTGCACATCGAACGGACAGAGCAGCGGCCGTCGCCAGATCCCGTCATCCGTGCCGCGAATTTCCAGCTTGTGGTTGCCGGTGAAGGCCAGCTTGAAATAGGGCGTGAACTCCACGAAATCTGCATGGAGCTGGCGCACCAGCATCTCGTCGCCGCCGGTCATTTCCTTCATCTTCTGCTCTTGCAGCCGCTCGCCCTCTTCGGGCTCGTTGGTGAAGGCGGCGCGGGTGCCGATCAGGCGGAAGAGGTCTGGAGTGGCATCGGAGCCCGATTTGCGGTTCTTGCCGGTCAGGCTCTCGATCTTCACCATCGTCGCATAGTCGCCCATCATTCGGCGCATCAGACCTGCCAGCAGCGACTTTCCGTTGGCACCCATGCCATACATGTAGAGGAATTTCTGGACCGGCAGCGCCGTCATCGAGAGGCCGAACCACCGCTGCAGGAAGGCCCGCATTTCCGGATCCGGTTGCCAGCGCGCCAAGGCCCGATCGAATTTCGGGCACTTGGCCTCGGGATCGTAGTCGGCCGGCATCATCTTGGTGATGTATTGCGGCCGGTTGCGTCCGGCAATCGAAACGACGCGCTCATGGGGCAGCAGCGTGACACTTGCCGTCCTGCCCCCGCCATCCTCGCGCGCGTCGACCACATCGAAGCGCAGGATCCCCGTCATCGTGTTGACTGTCAGAGGGTCGGCGTTCAAATCCTCAACGTCCCGGTGCAGGCTGGTGACGGCCTCCCCGAGAAGGTTCTTGATCGAGTTGCTGTTGCCAGCCGAGCGCGCGAAAGTCTTATGGCGCGCGCGGGTGGAGCCGCGCCCCCAAAGCTCGCTATTCAGCTTTTCCTTCTCAGCCAACAGCGCTTGCCTTTTCTCAGTTCGCTCTTCGTCCGACAGGTCTGGATAGGTCGCATCGAAGTCCCGCAAGTCTTTGCGGATCACATCGAGGCGGTCGACTCGCCGCTGCTCAGCTGACCGGAGTTGAAGATAGGGCACCTCCTTCTCGATCCACTCATGGATCGTCTGGGCCATACGGCGCACCGCGATCCCATCCGGGTCGATCCTCCAACGCTTGCCATCCCAGACATGCCACCCGACCCGCGGCACATACATGGCGTCTTCCCCGCAATAGAGGGCGAAACGCAGGCCGTTGCCGGTATCGTTGAGCGGTAGCTTAGCCCCCTCGATCTCCGGGGGCTCACCTGACGCGGTGTCGGGGTGCGGGGGCGGGCCAGTGCCATCGCCCGCCGCGTAGTAGTCATCTGGCGCTGTGACGGCGCCCGGCGGATCCTGTTCATCCTCGGCCGGGCTGACGTCCTCGGCCGCCTCAAAGGCCGCGCGGACCTTATCCGTCTCGTCTGTCATGTCGCCCCCAAGAGGAGGTCGTTGAGATCGATGCCGTCACCGGCGTGGACGATCTGCCCGCGAAGGTCCGGCTGGAGCGCCATTGCCCGCCGTAAGCCGCTCTCGAGCTTGGCGCGAGTCATCTTTGGCTCCGAGTCGCCGTCCATTAGGAAGACGAGCCGCCTCACCCAATGCGGCGGCACAAAGGCATTCTCGTCTGCCATCTTCGGGAGGCCGGAATGGCGCTTGCCCTTAACCTTGCGCATCTTTCCAGCCATGTTGTCGAGACTGACCCCAGCCCAATAGTGAGCGCTCTGGAACGGCTTCGCGATGAGCGCTGTGAAAGTTGTCTCGATGCCTTCGCCCATGATCAGCACCGAAGCCTCGGGTAGCGGATCGAGGCGGATCGCGCCGCCCTTCTGAGAGCCCAATACCTTCTTGGCATTGAGGACCGTCTCACCATGCCGGATCTCAGCCTTGCCCTTCGGTCGTGAGAGATCAATCCAGGTGCGATGCACGCCGATCAGATCACCGTTGGGCGCGAGGATCCCCGCGAGCATAGCTGGACCACGGTGCAGTTCGGTCCACTGACTGTCGATCTTGTGCATGTATCGCAAGGCCGGGTGGTAGCGGAGCGCGCGCGGCGGTGCGTCCAGGACGATCCCACGAAGGGCGAGGTAGTCCTCAGCCGGACTGCCTGCGAACGGCCGTCCATCCGCCCAGACAGCGCGGGCCATTGCGATGGACTCTGCGCGCTTGCGGGCGGCGATCTTGGAGCGTTTGCGATCCTCGGCGTCGCGCGCGGCTTTCCGCTTTGCCTTCTCCTCGTCGGAGAGCTGCACCACGCCCTCGCCGACGAGCCAGGTCAGCGCCTCCTTAAAGTCGCAGCCGAGGACGTGCTCGACCAGACCGATCCCGTCGCCGCCGCCGAATGCGCGGCACAGAAAGACATTGTTCAACGTGTTGATCTGAAGCTTGTCCTCTTTGCCACCGCAGACAGGGCACGGTGCAACCAGCTCGTCGCCGCGGGGCGTGAGACGCTCGATCTTCAGCCGATCGGCGATCTCCTTGATCGGGATCGCGCGGGCCTCGTCCAGCCGATCGTCGTCGCGGCGGCTCACTGGCCGATCCTCCGGCGGAGGAAGTGTTCGGCATTGGTGAGGTGCGACAGCTGCAGGACGATCCGCAGATCGGTCATCTCACGGCAATAGTCCGGCCCCCAGCGTTCGGAGCTGGCGAGGCCATCGGCAATCGTCATGAGCCGCACCGAAGTCTCCGGGAGTGGGGCTTTTTCACGCGGTGGCAGGCCAACCTCGCGTTCCGCAATGCGGCGCTGGAGCTTGTCCATCTCGGCCACCAGCGCCCTTTCTTCGGTCGCCGGAAGACGACGGCAACAGAGCGCTCCGCCAAGGTGCAGCAGCGCACGCTCTTCGGCAGATGGCGGGCGGCTTGTAACGTTCTGCTGCCATGCCTGTGGCCGCGGATGTAAGACCTTGCTCGTCATCCCGCGAAATCCGGCCAGCAAAGCAAAGGATGCTCTTTGGCATTCGGCGCCAGATCGCGTCCGCCTTCGACCTTGGCGAGGCCTGCGCCGAGCCGTTCGCGGATCAGGTCGCAATAGTCCGGATTGAGTTCGATGAGCGTGGCGTCCGCGCCCATGGCGTCCGCGACAAGGCCAGTGGTCCCGGCACCCGCGAAGGGGTCGAGGACCGCGTCTCCGCGGCGGAGCGTCGGCAAAAGGCAGCGCTCGACCAGCTCGGGTGGGAAGGTCGCGAAGTGCGCCGCTTTGAACGGCTTTGTCGCGATCCGCCAGACCTCCAGCGGAGCCGGTTCGTAGTTCTTCAAGCGGCGGGATTCGCGCTGCTTGTCGCTCCGCTTGTTCCCGCGCCGCGCCCGTTTTCCAGCCTTGCCTCCCACGTATGAGCCGCCGCGAAAGCCATTGGCATCTTCGTTTGACGCGCGCGGAACGCGGACGGCCTCGGCTTGGTAGTGATACTTGGCAGATTTTGTGAACATCCAGACCTTCTCATGGGCGGCGTCTGGACGGTCCTGGACGCTTTGTGGCATCGGATTTGGTTTGCCCCAGATGCACTCGGCCCGGACCCACCAGCCCGCATCCTGCATCGCGATCGCGAAGCGGTTCGGGACCATGCAGAGGTCTTTGGCCTTGACGTAGCCACCCGCCATGACCCGCCCCGATGGCGGCGTCGCCGCCTGTTTGGATCCGGAGTTGTGGCCACGCGTGGTCGTGCTGGGTCGTGCCTCGGCATAGACCGGACCGATCGTAGACATCGGCTTGTCCCGGAACGTCCGGTCATCGTCGCCCTTTGCCTTGGTCGCGGCCGCGCTGCGCCCGTTCGGGGTACTGGCGTAGGTGTCGCCGTAATTCACCCAGCAGACGCCATCAGGCTTGAGAACCCGACGGACTTCGTCGAACACTTCGACCATCACTTCGAGGTGTTCGCCCAGCGTTGGTTCCAGCCCGATCTGGCCATCCACGCCATAGTCGCGCAGGCCCCAATAGGGCGGCGAGGTCACCACGACGCCGAAACTCTCGTCGGGCAGCGAGCGCAGGGCCTCGCGCACATCGGCCTGGAGAATCTGGACGGTCACGACGGCGGCTCCAAGAGCGGCCTGAGACGTCCGTCCGAGCCGACCCGTATCCCAAGACGGCGGCAGTCGCCGCGCACGGTGGACTCTCCGACACCCCAATCGGCGGCGATCTGATAGGTGGTCTTCCCGGCCTTGAGTTCGCGTTCGACAACCGCGCGTCGGCGCGCGCCTTTCGACTTCTGGCGCCGGTTCCACGATGCGCTAAAGGCCGTCCCCTCTTTCTTCGGGACCAGCATTGCCTGCCGTGGATCCCAGATATACCCGCTGAAGCTGGTCTTCCCGCGCGCTATCTGTGTGACTTCTCCGCAGGCGACAGCCGCATCGATCAGGCGGCGTTCTTCGGGGATCAGCGTGCCCATCAAGAGGGCTCGCCTTTGACGGTAGCTGAGCGGTTGCCGACCTCAATGCGGCGAGAGATCACGACCTTTAGGGCCTCAGTCGGTTCTGCGCGACCGTGCCGCTTCACGTTGCGGATGATGGCCTCGAACTTGACCTCCAAACCGGCGTTTCGGGCTCGCGTTGCTGCCGCCTCCAAGGCCGAAAGACATTCGGCAATCTCGGCCGCCAGCTGTTCGTCGCTTGATCCCTTCACGTCATGTCTCCTCACTTTGGTTGCGGAAATCGTTGACTAGACGGGTCATCCACGCGGCCTGCTTGACCGACGGCCAGAAGCGGCCGCGCTTCTCAGCCGCCATCATGGAGATGATGAAGCTGCGGTCAGAGCCGCTGAGCTTCGAGCGGTTGACGATCGGCATCATGTGCAGAAGTCGGTCCCGCTCACCCTGGCTAATGTTGGCGCGTGGTGATGGACGGGGGCGGCGCGAGGAGGTCATATCAACTGACCTTCGGAAAGGCACTCTACGCCAAGTGAAAGGAACAAACCGTGGATGAGATGGGAAAACCCAAACCCGCATTCACCAGCGCCGATATCCAGCGCTGGAAAACTGACATGTTGCTTAAGCGACCAACGACGCGACACACCGGCGATATGGTCCAAGGCGTTAATCTGGTCGCCGTTGACATCAGACCGTCGGCGAACGGATTGCAGATGCTCGTCGTCAATCGTCACGGCGAGGAGATGATGATACTTCTCAACCCAGTCTTGGCGGCAGCACTCCGCGATGGCATCGTGGACTGCGGCCGACAAGCGGGTTGGCTGAGCGCGGATGGAACGGTCGTTGTCCCCGACGGCAGCCCACCCAAAACCATTCCATGATAGCCAGCCGAAGACATCGAATTGGTAGAAGCCGTCTGCGAAGTCACCGAAGGATACGCACGCGTTCATGCCGCAGAACCCTTCTCAGGCGACAATCTGAGCCGCCGCCCGCGCCGGTGGGGAGGGAAGCACCACGACGGGCGGCGGCAGGAAGGCTCTTTGCTCTTTGCGGCGCGCGGCCTTCCGTTCTGGCGGGTGTTGAGGGGGCTGCGAGCAGATCGACGCATCTCAACCCTGCCCAACACTCTTCGTTGAGACCCGATCTACGACCGGCATCACGACCACATCGCGACCTTGGAACTGAGGCCAAGCTTCGACCGGGACGGCACCTTCGGTCTTCGTTTCGATCTCTACAGCGGTCTGATAGCTGATCTTCGGGTCAGGGCCGCAAAGCCTCGAAACCGCAGACTGACTAATGCCTACGCGCGCTGCAAAGTCGGTCTGTGTCTCACCGTTTGTTCGGAGGTATTCTTGAAGACTTGCCATATGACCACGATATGCATCGGATGCATATGCACGTCAATGATATTATGCACACTGCTTCGTGGCCTTCGCTCGCCGTGAAGAGCATACACTTCGACATGAACGGGTTGAAAAAAGCACGCCTCGAAGCTGGCCTTACGCAAACCCAGCTGAGTGAGATGTCTGGTGTCAGCCAAGCCATGATTTCTCGGATCGAGAAGGGATACGATGGCGCGTCACTTCGCACCATCGCTGTTCTCGCTCGCCATCTGAAAAAAGAACCTTATGAGCTTTATGACCTACCAGAACTGCATGCTCGCGCTATTCGTGCGCTTGAGGATCTGAGTTCTGATCCGGATCGTCAGGCTGCAGCGATTGTTGTCCTTGAATCGATGTCTGGCTCGAAGAGTTAGTTCGCGGACCCGCGATCAGGTATAGAAAAGCCCAGGTCTGCCTTCGGTTCAGTTTGGCTATCAGCTCTCTCAATTGCCATTACCTCTCTACCTCAAGAAGCCCCTCTCCCATGAACTCTACCTAAGTGTGAGCGGCTCGAATTTCTTATTATCACTGTCATGCATTGACTTCTATGAGCCACGTGCATAATTTGACCTCCAGTTCAGGAGATCAGAATGCGAAAACCATTAGATCGAGCCCAATACAAACGCTGCTATTACCGCTCCGAGAGTCCAATCGAGACGATCGCGCGCACTTCCGGCCAACAGATTCCCCTCATCCTCGCCATCGCCAAGGACTGGGATGACGACGATACCCCGCCTGTCCCGATGCTACCCGTCCCACCAGCCGCAGCCAATGCGCCAGAGTGTCGGCCATGAGGTTTCTCCCTCGCACTCGTCCCAGTCCGCGCTCCGCGGACGCGCTGGAGATCGCCAGCCGCCCCGAACTGGCTGGGCAGAACTATGACCTTCGGACCCTTGCGTGGGCGAACCTAAAGGCGTCACGCGGCCAACGCATAAACATGACCCGCCTCAATGAGGAGGTCCGCAACCGCAGACTCATCGACCGTGGCTTGAGCGTGGTGAGCGACAATGCCCTGTGAGCGCTTGCAAGAAGTCCTCGAAGGACTGGAGGAAGCCGAAGCCGAAGGGCGCAACGCCTATCTCCTCTATGTCCGAAACGTCATGATCGAAACGGGTGGAAACATCATTCTCCCGGACGACAAAACAGGGTGGGGACCACAGGAAGCCAGCATCGACCTTATCGGCGTCTTCGCGACCGGCACCGACTTCGACGAGGCGATGCGGAACTGGACGCGCATTGCGAAGGCGCGGGTGTTGGGAGACGCGGCATGACCGATAGCCCGCTTCCCTGTCCGTTCTGCGGGTCACGCAGCATCAGCGCGCCACCTAACGAGAAAAACGCGATTTGCGGTTCCTGCTTGTGCTATGGGCCTCCGGCATCCGAGGGTCAGTCGGCTTTGGAGGCCTGGAACGCGCGAATCGCCCTCCAGCTCTATTGTCCAGGCGTCGCGTTCATCGGCCCGATCAACACACCCAACACTCCGGTTTCCGATCGGCGTCACACACGTTTTGACGCATATCCGACACCGTCCGCCCAAACTCTGTGGGGACCAGATCAGGCCCAGCGCCTCGCGGAGCGGCGGGCCGCGCTCTGCCGTGAGCCCGCAGCGAAGCGACTGCGCGAGTGGTTCGTCAATCTGTCCGGCTTTCATATCGCGATCATGGTCATCGTCCTGCTCATGGTCGGTGTCGCGTTCATGACACTCGTTCGGGGAAGCCTCTGATGGCCGCGGTGACCCCTTTCTGGATGGTGCAAACCGCCGGGACCACCACGTCGGTCGGCATCCAGTGCAGCGATCGGTTCGATACCCGGCGCGACGCTCGCGCAAATGCTGAGACGCTCGCCGAGGCACTGTCCTGCGGCTTCGTGGTCATGGAGGTGGTCGACTTCGTGCCGTCGCCGAAGCAATGGCGGTCAGCTGCTGAGGTCGCCGCAGTAGTCGCCCGTGAATATGGCGCGGTCTCATTTGAGGGCGATCTGATCGTTTCAAGCTCAATTGCTTCCGCGAGATTGGACGCTGCACAAGTGGCGGAAATGGTCGCCGATGATCCCGAGGCAGCAATGGAGTTGCTTCGCCAGATCGCTGGTTCTTGCGATCCATCCAGTATCGCCAGCGAGATCAACCCGGCCGAGCTGAGCGAAGTTGGCGGCACGGTTTCGTGGCTGTTGGAACTCTTGAGTGCAATGCACGACCAGCATGTCGCGCCGAAAGAGGAAGAGGACCGCAAAACCACCCCCGCCACATGGCCGAAGGCGCAAGGGGTCGTAACACCCCCCAACGGAGCGGCCCCGTGAGCCGGGTCAAGGTCGATCCCTACCGCTCGGAGCCGGAGATGGCACCGCCGCTCAGTGAGCGTTTCTGCAACTGGTGCGACGGACCGCTGCCAAGGGGCAAGGCACGCTACTGCTCTGAGCAGTGCAAGAAGGATTGGCAATCCTTCATCACCGCCTTCGGCAAGCGGATCGCGCCATGGCTGCTAATCACCCGGGCGCAGCGGCCGCGGACAGGCAAGGAAGCCGGGCCAGCCTATAGCAAGGCGCAGAACCGGGTTCGCGACATGACGGACGAAACGCTGTCCCGTCTCCGGACGGCACAGCGGCGCGCAACGGGAGGACGGTGATGACAGATTCAAACCGTCCCAACATCCTTGCGCGACCAAAACTTCGCGAAGACGACGTCTTTCCAGACGCGTGGCTGCTCCGCATGCAAGATACGCGACCTCTCCACGTCGAAATCGATCCTCGCGACCATGCCGCACTCGGAGCGCGTCTGGTCAATGCCGTGGAACGCTTCGAGCGCCTCGAGCGCCGTCGCTGCTGGTCTCTCGCGGGCGCCTTTGTCTTTGGTCTGATTATCGGTGCGCTTCTCTGATGGCTGACATGGCATCGAAATACGGCGCCCGTCGATTTGACGAGAACGACGCCAATGACCGCTGCGCCGAGCGGGTAAGGCAGGCAGTCCTCGCCGCTTATCGCGAAGCGCTGTCTCCGGAAGACGACGAAGCACCGCAACAGACCGAATACGTGCTGGGCGGTCTGATGGTCGGCATCGTGCAGATCATGCAGGCCTCGCTGGAGAAATCGGGAGATCAGGCCGATGCAGCGATCCGCGCGTCCATTCTTCAATTGACGCCATGGGCGGTCGACATGGCGCGATCGTTCGAGGGCAAAGCACCGCTGTCCGACAACTGAGAGGAGCCGTCGACATGGCTGAGCCGAACATCAGCATCAATGGAACTCGCCTCACCGAGGGACAGGCGATGGCGGTTCGCGTGGCGATCGCATCTTACCTCTCCGAGATGCAGAACCCGGACGCCTTGGGCGACGACCGCCACGGACGCAACATGGCAGCCGCGTACAAAGACCGTTTGTCCGAAGTCGTGAACCTCTACTGAAAGGGATCCACCATGCGTCACTGGCTCGCTCGGAAACTCTGCCCATCCACACACCGGCTGATCGAGGTCGAAGACTTCGTCAACGATCGGCAGACGGTCGCATCCGACTTGATCCGCGGTGGCGATGCTCTTGCACGAGGATGGGGGTGTGATCCCGCAATCCTCTACAACGCCGCAGGCATTCTTCGGGACATGAGGTTTCGCGGCGTGCGCACGGCCGGTGCCGCCGCGATCGCAGGCGAGCGGTCCCGGCAGATCGATGAAGAAGGTTGGACGGCTGAGCACGACGATACTCATGAAAACGGCGAGATGGCGAAGGCCGCAGCGTGTTATGCATTAGGTGCAAGTCAGTTTACTAGATTGGGTCAAGATCCGAACGCTCCAGTCGGCCGAGTGACGGCATTCGTATCGCATATATGGCCGTGGCCGAATGATTGGTGGAAACCAAAGTCTCGGCGTGAAAACCTCGTTCGCGCGGGAGCGCTCATAGCGGCAGAGATTGACCGGCTCGATCGTCAGAACGGCCTGACATCGACGCGTAAGAGTTAACGTCATGGACGGCGTGGTTCCTCTCATCATCGACAGCTTTGCCGGGGGCGGCGGTGCATCGACAGGTATTGAACTTGCCCTGGGCCGCTCGCCGGACGTTGCTATCAACCACTCGGCAACCGCGCTAGCCATGCACAAGGTCAACCATCCCGAGACGCTGCATCTCGACTCCAACATCTGGGACGTTGATCCGATCGAGGTCGCTGCAGGTCGGTCAGTCGGCCTTCTATGGGCCTCACCGGACTGCAAGCACTTTTCCAAGGCCAAGGGGGCTGCACCGCGGGACAGGAACATCCGCGATCTCGCCTGGGTGATCGTCGATTGGGCTGAGAAGGTGAAGCCCGACGTCATCATCATGGAGAACGTCGAAGAGTTCCGCACCTGGGGTCCACTGTGCAACGAAGGCCAGCCCATCAAGGAACTGGCCGGGATCACCTTCGAGCAGTGGATGAAGCGGCTTCGGAGAGCAGGATATCGCGTCCAATGGCGTGAAATGCGTGGGTGCGATTATGGTGCCCCCACGATCCGCAAACGGTTCTTCATGATCGCGCGCCGCGACGGTCAGCGGATCGTCTGGCCGAAGCCCACGCACGGCGATCCTGCCAGTGCTGCTGTGAAGAGAGGACGGCTCCTTCCGTGGCGGACGGCGGCTGAGTGCATCGACTGGTCGCTACCATGCCCCTCGATCTTCGACACAAGCGAGCAGATCAAGACGAAGTATGGGCTCCGCGCCGTCCGGCCACTGGCCAAGAACACGCTTGCCCGCATCGCGCGGGGGATGAAGCGCTACGTGCTGGACGCCGACCGGCCGTTCCTGGTGAACCTGACCCACGGCGGACGGTGCGAGGATAGTGCCGAGCCGTTCAAGACGATCACGGGAGCGCACCGCGGCGAGAAAGCCATTGTAGCCCCGAACCTTCTCAGCCTGAAAGGATCGGCACGACGTGACATGCCCGCACATGCGCCCCACCCGACTGTGCTTGCTGGCGGTCTTCATTCCGCGCTTGTCGCGCCGGTGCTCACCTACGCTCAACAGGGCGGCGCCATTCGCACAGTCGAGGCGCCGGTTCACACAGTGACGGCGAGCGCCAAGGATCAGAACGCGCTGATCGCGCCCGGTCTCGTCCACATCGGCAACGGGGAACGAAAGGGTCAGGCACCGCGGGCGCTCGACCCGATGAAGCCGCTCGGCACCGTTGTCGCCGCCGGTCCGCGCCAGTACCCTTACGCAGCCTTCCTCGCGCAGCAGAACACGGGCGTCGTGGGCCATGATCCTGCCGATCCGCTTTCCACCATCGTCGGCAAGGGCTGCACCCAGACGCCGGTCGCGGCATTCTTTACGAAGTATTATGGCACCGGCGATGGTTTGACACACGCCGATCCGCTGCACACGATTACGGTGCAGGATCGCTTCGGCCACACCGAAGCCTCGCTCACTGCCCCGCCGTTCACCCCGGAACACGAAGCACGAGCGCGCGAGGTCGCGGAATTCCTGCGGGCCCACGACGCCTGGGACGGTGGCGAGTTCGTCATCATCGAGATCGACGGCGAGACGTTCGTGGTCGTAGATCTCGGGATGCGGATGCTCACGCCCCGTGAGCTGTTCAACGCGCAGGGTTTCCCACGCGACTACGTGATCGAAGGCTACTGGACCGAGGACGGCGAAGAATGGGTATGGCACCCGTTCTCTAAGAGCGAACAGATCAGCTGCGTGGGCAATTCTGTTTGCCCGGATCTTGCCAGGGCATTAGTCCAAGCGAACTGCGCCATGCTTGCAGAAGACGCGGTGGCGGCATGAAGGCCCTCTCCATCCGCCAGCCATGGGCAGACGCCATCATCTGGCACGGCAAGGACGTGGAGAACCGGACTTGGCAGACGCACTATCGCGGGCCAGTGCTGATCCATGCCGCGAAGGCCTGGGGGCCGTCAGAGCGTGCCGATCTCGCATGGGTGGAGGAGAGGACGGGCACCAAGCTCGAAGACGTCGACCGGCCACTCCTCGGTGGCATCATCGGGCAGGTCGAGATCATCGACTGCGTCGCCAAGATGGAGAGCCGCTGGTTCTTTGGTCCGTACGGCTTCGTCCTCGCCAACGCCAAGCCGCTCCCGTTTCGACCATGTCGGGGCGCGCTCGGCTTTTTCACCCCCGCCTTTGAAGACCCCCAAAAGGAGACCTGAGATGCAATGGCCGAAGGAACTATGGGCCGCTGAGAACCCCGACAATGCACCGCGCGGCGAGCATGTGTTCTCAGAGTTCGCGACCGTGCCGCAGTGGGAGGGCGACGAGCGGGAATACCATCGCTACGTCGACGCGGACGTTCACGAAAGTGCGGAGCGCTACTTCAAGCATCAGGTTCGCGGGATCCGCGACGCCCTTAACGAGATTGCAGATGGAAGCTCGTTCCAGAGCCGGGTCGATCCATGGATGCAGGCCTGCTTTGGCCCGGAAATCTCCGCCGATATCGTGGAACGCAACCACCGCTTCCTGGAGGAAGCCCTTGAGCTTGTGCAGGCGAAAGGCTGCACCGCCTCCGAGGCGCATCAGCTGGTCGACTACGTCTTCGGGCGCGAGATCGGCGACCCCCATCAAGAGGTTGGCGGGGTGATGGTCACCCTGGCCGCGCTCTGCACCTCCGCTGACCTCAACATGGATCGCGCGGCCGAGGACGAACTCCAACGCGTCTGGACCAAAGTCGATGCGATCCGAGCAAAGCAGGCGGCAAAGCCAAAGCACTCGCCCCTTCCAGAGTAAGAAAGGAGACCTAACCATGGAATTCATTTGGACCCTTGTCGTCTGCGCAGGCCTGACGCGGGAGGGTGGCTGCGCCGCGGTTGAGATCAGCGCGATGCCAAGCCTCGACTATTGCATGATGGTTGCGCAATCGACGCAGCTGCCGCGCTCCGGTGATATGGCGGGCTACGCCACCTGCGAGCTGCGGCGCGCTTCCGACGAGATCGTTCATCCGCGCGATTGGCGCATCATCCAGAACGAAGAGATGAAGCTCTAAGGAGCCACACTGGATCCGTCATGACACGGCCGCAGCGCACATACGCTTTCCCCCCGCGCCTGATGAAGGCGCCCGCTGCGGCCCACTATCTCGGGATCAGCACGTCCAAGCTGCTGACCTTGCATCTTCCGACGAAACAGAGCGGCGGCAACGTACTCTATGACATCGTCGACCTTGACGCTTATGCCGACTCACTGCCGACTGCGGGCGGGGAGGATCCGGAATGGCGGGACGAGAAGGACGCGGACGCCGCGTTTGGAAGTTGAAGAACATCAATCGCACCCGGTCTGGCGGCGTCGTGAGGCTCTATCACCGCAAGACCGGCGTGCGCTTGCCCGATCTCCCGGAAGACCATCCGGACTTCATTGCCGCCTGGATGAAGGAAGAGAACGCCGGGCCAAAGCCGACCCGGCACGACACGGGAACGCTTGGGGCAGCGTGTCGACTGTTCGAGCACTCCGCCATTTTCCGGGGCTACAGCGACGTCTACCGAAACACGATGTCGAAGCACCTGGGCGATATCTCAGGCCGCTACGGCAAGGTGAAGACCTCCGCACTGCGGGAACGGCACATCGCCTCCGACCTTGCCCGGTTTGACGGCCATGCGGCCAGGACGCGGCTGAAGGCGTGGCGCTCGCTCTTCGCCTGGGCGACATCGGAAGGGGGGCTGATGGAGAGCGACCCCTCGCGTGGTCTCCGGCGCGCGCGGGTTGCCAAGAGCGACGGCTATCCGCCTTGGACACCGGCTGAGATCGCTCAGGTGCGGGAGGCATGGCCGATCGGAACCCGGCAACGCGCGGCACTCGAGCTGCTGCATTGGACAGGCGCGCGGGCCGTGGACGGCCGATCGCTGACGCGCGGCATGATCGATAGCGATGGGGTGTTGCGCTACCGGCAGAGCAAGACAGGCAGCGAGGCCTTCGTTCCCATGCGGACGCCTTTACCGGAGTGGTGTGCGGAGCTGGCATCGGATCTGGATCTGGCCCTTCAGGCGGTCGACGCGATCGAGGGGAAGCCGCTCTTGTTCCTCGAGACCGCGTGGGGCAGGGCGCGCACGGCGGCGAGCATGTCGAACTATGTCTCGAACCTCGCGCGGTCGGCCGGCGTTGCGAAATCGGCGCATGGGCTGCGCAAGACACGCCTGATCGCACTCGCAGAGATCGGAGCTACGAGCCACCAGCTGATGGCCTGGTGTGGGCACCTGACGCTGGCGGAGGTCGAACGCTACACGCGCCTAGCCAGCCGCCGCCGGACCGTGATGGGGACAGAACGGAAACAGAACCTGCAAAATGAGGATGGTTTTTTGCAGAACGGCCCCGTAAGGGGCTGATTTTTCAGCATATTTTTGGATAATGGTAGCCCGTAGGGGA
>NZ_JBFONT020000014.1:0-41596 GCF_040779325.2 Aestuariibius violaceus | reverse complement strand
CCTGAGGAAGCTCGCGAAGATCTTTCCCGCACCGCAGCAAACGCGCAAAGCCTGACCAGTAAGGCACTCGCGCTCAGTTCAGCGCACCACTTTCTGCACGCGCAACACGTTGTTTTTCCACAGAATCTCTCTTTCCCGACTTTCGCTGCTAAGCGGCAACACTGAGGGGCGCCATAATCAAAGCAGCTGATCATTCGGGTCTTCATTCACCGGCAGCGAGTCAAATCGACCGTAGTTTGGCGCGCGCGTGAAGTAGGCAGTTGCCGCTCCTACAAGACGAAGTCTGGTGGCTCGTTTTTGTCGACGATCACGACCCGCGCCGACTGGGCGTCTCAAAAAACGGCGAGGCTTTCGCGAACCGATACCGATTTGTCGGCAAACTCACCATACTGCTTTTTGGCGTTAAGAAAGGATGGTTCCGGCCAGTAGTTCGGTTGAGACGCTGAACACTCGGAGAACAGCAACGGGACAGCTATTTGCGGTTGAGTTACCAGACCGGGCCGTGTTGAATGTACCTGTGAGGTGGCGCATAACGGCCGACATGGGGCAGGCAAGCAGACATCCACACTGCCGTTGGGGCGAGAGGGCTGGGGTGACTTATTTCAGATCGAGATTTCCTTCGGGTCTTCTGCAGTCGCGTGTCATTCGAACATTCCGGGCGCGTCGAATTCGGCGAGAGTTCCAAGAGACGTTCGACCGTGATCGCTACCTCGAGATGAATCCCGACGTGGCAGAGAGTGGTATGGATCCGTTCGATCATTTCGCGAGCTACGGTCACGTCGAAGGGCGCCCCATGCCGATCCGAGGCACTCTTGGCAAGGAGATATCCCGGCCGGAGAAGAGCGACGCGCAGTTGGTCAAGGGGTTTTTGGAAACCAGTCGCGACAGTTCCGTCATTAATGGCTGGATTGCGGTTTCAGGCGATTTTCAACCTCGCACGGCCAGGATTGTCTTCCCTCATGGCGAAGTCCGTCTGCTGGCAAATCTCACGCGGCAGGACCTGAAGGACCGCGGGATCAACGATGGGCGTCATGGTTTCTCGGTGTCCGTTCCTCTTGAGCTCTACGACGGCAAGACGCATCTTATCCAATTGATCGACGGGGAGACCGGGCGGGAGATTTCGCGCCGGAAGCAGGCGTGGACTGTCGAGCGGCGCGCCTATGCCAACCTTGAGGAGTTTCTGGCGTACTCGCTGACACAACCGTCGATCACCGCACCGTTCTCGGAAAACGACAAGCGCGTCTTCGCGACGATGGAGGTTCTGGCAAACCGATTCGAGTCGAAAGGATTGGCGGCAGCGAACCGGCCGAAGTTCAGCGTCATCATGCCGGTCTATAACCGCGCCGATACCGTCAAAGAATCGATCGGCAGCATTTTGGCGCAAAGCTATCCGTGGTTTGAAGTGATCGTTGTTGACGACGGCAGTACGGATGACAGCGCCGATATCGTGGAAGCGGTGGGCGATGATCGGGTCAAACTGATCCGGCTCGTAGAGAACAGAGGTCATACACGGGCTAGGAACGTCGGGTTCGACGCTGCGACAGGTGACATTGTTGCCTATCTCGACAGCGACAACACCTGGGATAGCCGCTACCTCGCCGCCGTTGCCGGGCTTTACGCCGAGAGGCCGGATCTGAATGCGACGGTAAGCGGTCGCCTTGTCTTCAGAGGGCAGGAAAAGATGCCGCACAGCGTCATGTTCGGCCACCTCAATTTCGGGCTGCTCGACAACCGGAACTACCTCGACACCAACTGCATTACGCATCGGCGCAGCCTGTTCGAGGGGTCGGCTCCCTTCGATGCGAGCCTGCGCCGCTATGTCGATTACGATCTGTGCCTTCGCCTGTCCGACCTTGGACACTTCGCGTCGGCGCCGCTTCTGTTGTGCAACTACTATCTCCACCGCACGCCAAATGCGATAAGCTCGAACAAGCCCGAGTGGCAGGACCTCGACCGTATTCGAGAAAAGCACGAGGAGCGGCGCGCGTCGATCCTGGCCGCAGCGGCGCGACAGCCGCTTAAGCGCCCAGTGACTGTCGTAATTCCGAACTGGGAGTCGCTGGACGATCTCAGGGACTGCGTCGCCGCGCTGCAGTCAGGGGAGTGGGATGAGCAGCTTTCGGTTGTCGTGGTCGACAACAACTCGTCGCACGCCGTCGTCTCAGCCATAAGAGAAATGTCCGGCCTCCGGCTTGTGGAAAATGCTGTCAACTACGGCTTTACCTACGCCGTTAACCAGGGCATTGCGACGGCCGCGCAGGACGACGACATCCTCATATTGAACAATGACGCGATTGTCCGTCCGGGCGCGATCCAGGAACTTCAGGCCGCTGCCTATGAGCTGCCCGACGCTGGCCTGACGGTGCCGCGTCAGATCCTGGAGCCACAGACGAAGACGATGCGCACGCACGTGCCCTATGCCGATCCGGATCGTCCTGTTGATGTGAATATCTCAGCGCATCATCGCAACGTGGTCCGGATCGGCCTGATCCACGACGGCGGGCCGGTGGAGCTGACCTTTGCGCCATTTTTTGCGACCTACATCCGACGCGATGTCATTGATGAGGTTGGGCCGCTCGACGCCGAGTTCGGGCGGCACTATCGCTCAGACCGGGTCTACTGCGATCTGGTTCGTCAAGTGGCGAGGCGGAAGATCTATCACGTGCCGACCGCGCACGTTGTCCACAAGCTGCAGCGGGCGACCGAGTGTCTTAGAAAGACGAACGACAGCGACTTCGACCTGATGTTCAAGAAAAACAGGTGGTCGGAGCAGGAGATGGCGTCGCTTGGCTATCGCCGGGCGCACTGGGATATCTAAGCAGGCCTGGGGCGCAGGAGCACAAAATCCTGCTTGAGGTTGTTGGTCGATGGAAAGTGGTCGACGACCTCGAAATGCCCGCTCCATGAGCTTCGGATGTAGTCGATGCTGGTGTACGTCGCCTTGTAATAGGTCGGGATGTCGAGTTTGGGGCCGAGGTTCCGATCCGGGGTCCTGTCGTGCAGACCGCTTTCCAGAACATCAACCATCGGAGTGACATGTCCGAGCCGCGCCGCGTTGTACGTTGCGTAGGCGCCGTGAATCGACAGCAAGACGAGGCCGTCGTCGCGCAGGACGCGCCGTAGTTCCTGTAACCAGATCTGCTGCGCGGCCTCGGTCAGGTGGGTCATCACCGAGATGCCCGTGATCAGGTCGTAGGTGTCGGAGGGAAGATCCACAGGTGGATAGAAGGGGCCACGCACGAATTCGACGTCGTTGAAGGTCTTGGCGCCGAATTCGATGTTGTACTAGTCAACGTCCACGTTGGTGATGCGGTTTGCCTGCGGCAAAAAGAACCGACGCATCGGCACGCTGACCCGGCCACAGCCCCCGCCCCAGTCGAGAATGTTGTTGAACTGCGAGATATCTCGGCCCGTCGCGTGGTGGATGAGGTTGTACATCCGTCCAACAATATGTGCGCCGTTGGCGACAAAAGCGTTGCGTTTCAGGCCCTTGCCGTTGACGCGCTCCATGTTCTCCGTGCCGAAGGTATTGAGGTAGTCCGGCGCGCTGGCGAAGAGCCTTATCTTTGAAGTCGCCTGCGCACGGGCATCGGCGGTCTCATCGACCAGGCTCACGTCGACGAGTGGTGTCTCTTCCGGAGTTTCGATCTCCAGTGTCAGCACGGTGAAAAAGTATCCCGGCAGGCCAGGCGAGGTCTTTTGCGGCTCGATGGTTGAGGATATGATCCGGCCGGGCTGACACCGGGGCACCGGAGGTTCCGACGACGCAGACATGAATCTCAGCGTGGCAGTCACGGATCTGTCGGTCCATCTCACATCGACGATCTCGGAGACGAAGACGGGCGGCAGGGTGCCGAAGGTGTCGAAAAGACTGTCCAGCATCGGTTGGCGGCACGGAAGCAGCGCTCCGGTCTCTTTGTCCTTCACCTCTATGCGGCAAGCACGATCGAGGGGAATGCTGCCGGGAGGGAATTCGAATTCGAAGCCCCCCGTCCCATTGGCTATGCCCAATTCGGCCAGATCGGAGCGGTGACGAGACGCCAATACCGACCCGATTTCGCGCCCGTCTGCAAAGACTTGGGCCAGTCGCGGCGCGTCGTCGTTTTCACCTGCGAGCCAGCCTTGAATCGCGCGATGATTCAAGTGATCGATGTAGCCGCGGACCAAACAGAACTTCCCTTCTGAAATATAACTCAAGGTGACATACAATCGGCGGGAGGTCGATAGCACAGGCATGGTTTTGCCTTGCCGTGCGATGCTTGCGCTTCGCCATGTTAGCTGGTGTTCTCCAGTCATGTCTAGCGCCCAGCTTCTGGCCACTGATTTGGGGTTTCTCTACTAGGGTCAGGACGGCTTGCGCTTTCTGTGGCGTTCCGGGAGCTGCAGACCTTCTTCGCGCCACAGCCGCTCGACCTTTTTATGGTTGACCCGCCAACCTTCGACGTGAAGCAGTTCCGTGATCTTGCGGTAGCCATATCGACCGTACTGCTTTGCCAGCCGGATTAGAGTGAGCCGCAGTGCATCATCATCTCGTGGGGCTGGTCGATATTGCAGGGAGCTCCGCGCCAAGCCGATCACCCAGCAAGTGCGTCGCTTAGACTTCGCGAGCTTCCGGCGTGTATGAATGACGGCCTGACGGAGCTCTTGTGTGGTCAGGCCCTGGGTTTTAGGTGGTTCAGACTTTCCTTGGGAATGAGCTTATCCAGCTCAAGCTAAGCCAAGCTCTTCCTGAGCCGAGCAGTCTCGTTTTCCAGGCTCTTCATCTCCGAGAGCTGCGAACGGCCCATCCCACCAAATCGCTTCCGCCAGTCGTAGTAAGTCACGTCGCTAATCCCGACACTTCTGCATGCTGTGCCAACATCATCGCCGGCCGTCAGCTTCAGCTCGATCTCACGCAGCAGCTTCAAAATGTCTTCGCCTGTGTGTCACTTCTTTGCCATCCATGATCCTCCTCTTGACGCCAGTGTCATGGCCCAGTTCTACGGGGGAAGGAAAATCGGATTTAAGGGGTTAAACCTCGGTGGCTACTACGGGCGGCAAACGGAGTCGGACTTCTTTTCGGTCAAAGGGTGCTGGTCAGTTTTGAGAACGCTCATGGTCGCTAGTGTCTTGTGTGGATGGCTCCCGCATAGCAAGGATTAGATGAGACCGCTCGGATCATGTGGGCGGTGTTGAAGAAGAACGAACCCTACCGGCCGCACGCTGCCTGAGGAGTAGAGGAACAACGAGATAGCAAGATCAACGTTGTGATGGTGTACCCTTCAGCCTCAATGATCAGGACGCTCCGCCGAATGTCCCGGGCGCCATTGCCCGCAAAGCAGCTAGGAAGCTGATCTGCGGATCCCATCAGGGTCAGCGGTCATGACCGCGCAAACAGGCCGGACACAAGACCGCTTCTGAAACGGTACGCGCAATTCCATTTAACCCTTGCTATGCGGGAGCCATCAAAACAAGACATTCGCCGCGACAGCAATAAGCAAGTAGGTTTGGGCTCTTTCCGGACCTCGGCAGCGATACGTAGCATAAACGGCGCGAGCAGCTTGGTTGTCTGGCGCGCATTGGCCCATAGGCGGCCCCGGACGGTCAGCAAGGATGCTGCGGCGCGGCCTGTCAGGGCTGACTTTTCCTGCACTTGCCGGGATCTATGGGTGTCCGGGCGGACATTGCGGTCGTTGGTCATGCCAGGTCCGGCGTCAGTGTGCGGATGGTTTTGCAACGACCGTAAACGAGAGAGCCTCTGTGTCGCTCGTATCAGATCTGTTGTTCATGCCGTCAATTTCAATGCCGCATGATTTCAGTTCGGCTTTGAGGCTGCTCTGGGAGCAGTGCTGCAAGCCGCGATAGAGGTTCGAGATTATATATATATATCGGCCAGACGCCGTTCCTCTGTGGGTCGAAACGGTCCGTCGCACAGGTGAGAGCGAGCTCTGCCGGTCTTACGGTCGTGTGTCTGATCCGAGGCCGCTGCGATGGCGGTTAAGGCGCATCTGGCTGCGCTGTGTCGGGTGCCTGCGGAACGTAGGCCGCGGCTGCCACCAATCGTCTGACGTCTCTCAGCCCCACCTTGCCGCTGTAGTATCTGGCGCCCTCATTGGCTTTCGCGATCGCATGGAACAGGGCTTCGGGATCCGCTTCGGCAACAGTTCCGGCGCCGGTCTGGCCGGTGGCCAGAAGCGCCCGTGCATATGTCGGGCTGACCCATTGAATGCGGCATAGATCGGAGATTGCGATGAGGTCTGTCAGATCGCTTTCCTCCACGCCGAGGTCCTTTGCCAGCACGGTCGCTCCCTTGGATGCCGCCTCGAACAGCTTTTGGGTGTTCGTCAAACCCGCCTTTTCGAGGCGCGAGACGAGGCCGCTTTCCAGCCAGTCGATTTCATCGAGCGATCTTGGTTTGGGGAAGAAGCCACCGACCGCGCGCTTGAGCAATCGAAGGTAGTCGGGGTCGATGCCGGAGGCGGCCGAGAGCGTTTCCAGGGTCTTTTGCGACTTAAGCGCGGCGCGAAGATCTGCGAGGGAGTGTATCCCCGCAGCGCGGAGCGCGGTCAGTTTGGCATCGAGCCCGTCGAGCAGGGGGTCCTGGCTTGGAATCAGATCGGAGGTTGCGAGGCGCTGCCCCAAAGCGGCCAGGTCGATCGCGCTATCGTCGAGATAGTAGCTTGTCACGGGTCGTCCTCCGGGACGCCTCTCGCGCGGTGGGACAGGAGACGGGGCGCTGCGCGTTGAGGAATTAGCGGCTCATCTCCTGCCCGAGTTTCCTGGCTTGCAGCGAGACCCACCAGATCACGCCGGCTCCGATCAGGAAAATCCCGAAGCCGGCAAAGAAGAGGCAGATAAAGAGCATCGGTGAGATCGTCATGTGTCCTCGGTTCGGTGAGGGGTCTATCGTGGGGCGGTGCTAGCCGTGGATCGGCGGATGTGCCTTGATAAGCATCAATCGCGCCGCTGATCCTCAGACGTGTTCGAGACTTCGGTTCGAGAGCGCTGAATGGCGTCGATCGGAACGCGAGTGAGACCCGGGCAGGCCGCATGATCCGCTGTCTGGGTCGAGCGGTCAGATCAGGTGCGGAAGGAGGAAGAAGCTGTCCTCCCGCGGTGTCTTCCTGCTGCGGACCCTGCATCCGTAGGCCGCGCCGATATTCGCATCCGTCAGAACCCGGTCGGGCGTGCCGGACTGGGCCAGGGTACCGTTCGACATCAGGAGGACCTGATCCGCGAACATGCCGGTCAGGTTCAGATCGTGGAGGATGATGACAACGCCGCCGCCGGCCTGCGCGAAGCGTTCGGCCAGGCGCATGACGAGGATCTGGTGCGCCAGATCGAGGCTTGAGACGGGTTCGTCCAGGAGCAGCCAGCGCGGCGCGCCGTCGACCAGCGGCTGCCAGACCTGGGCGAGGATGCGGGCCAGCTGGACGCGTTGCTGTTCGCCGCCGGAGAGCTCCTGATAGAAGCGGGGGCCGTAGCCTGCGAGGTCGACCTTGGCGAGGGCGCGGTCGGCGAGGGTCGGATCGGCGCCCGAGAGGCCCGCGGTGGCGCCGAGCGAGACGACCTCGTGCACGGTAAACGGGAAGGCCAGCGGCGTTGCCTGGGGCAGTACGGCCCGGATCCCGGCGAGAAACGCGGGATCGGCTGTTGCGATGTCGAGGCCATCCAGCGTGACGCGGCCGTCATAGGGAATGTCCCCCGAAAGGGCGCGCAGCAGCGTCGTCTTGCCCGATCCGTTGGGGCCGATGATCACCGTGATCTCGCCCGGTGCAGCGGTGCAGGAGACGTCGGTCAGGATCGGCTTCCTGCCGAGCCGGATGTGAAGATCGCGCGCTTCGAGCATAGGCTAGAGATCGACCAGACCGCGCCGGCGCAGCAGGATCCAGAGGAAGACCGGTGCGCCGAGGATGGCCGTCACGATGCCTATGGGAAGCTCGGCCGGAGCGACAATTGTGCGGCTGATGATATCCGCGCCGACAAGGAGGGTGGCCCCCAGAAGGGCTGCGTTGATGAGAAGGGGGCGGTGATCGGGCCCGGTGCCGAGCCGCAGGAGGTGCGGCACGACAATGCCGATGAAGCCGATCCCGCCTGAGACGGCAACGGCGGAGCCGGTAGCGGCAGCCGTCAGGAGGACTGCGCCGGATTTCAGCTGCTCGGTCCGGATGCCGAGGTGACGCGCGGCGGCTTCGCCGAGGGCCAGGCAGTTCAGGCCGTGGGCCAGCCGGATGGCCAGAAGGATCGCGCCGAAGACGATGGGCGCAGTGATCCAGACCTTGGCCCAGCTTGTCCCGCCGAGGGAGCCGAGGCTCCAGAACGTGAAGTCGCGGAGTTGCTGGTCGTCGGCCAGATAGATCAGCAGCCCGGAAGCCGCGCCGGTGAGCGCCGCGAGCGCGATCCCCGCCAGCAGCATCGTCGCGACGGAGGTGCGGCCCTGGCGGGTCGAGACACGGTAGAGGATCAACATGGCGATCCAGGCGCCTGCGAAGGCCGAGAGGGCGATCAGCGCGTTCCCGGTAAGCGCCAGCAGACCGGCAGGGAGGAGGGGACCCAGAACGATGGCCATGATGGCCCCGAGCGACGCCCCGGCGCTGACGCCCACGATGCCGGGATCGGCGAGCGGGTTGCGGAAGAGGCCCTGCATCAGGACGCCGGAGATAGCGAGCGCGGCACCGACCGTGATCCCCAGCAGAAGGCGGGGCAGGCGGACGTCAAGGAGGATCACCTGCTCAATATGGCTGATCGCCTCGCCGTTCATCAGGGCGGCAAGTGCGCCGAAGAGAGAGGCATCGGCGGCCCCGTAGCCGAGGCTGAGAAGGCTTGTGGCGATCAGGAGCAGCAGAAGCCACAGATGCATCCAGCGCGCGAAGGTCTGCCGGTCGCGCGTTTTGGGCAGCGGCAGGGTGGCGGCTGCGTCAGCCGCCATAGAGTGCCACGCTCAGATCGCGGACGGCCTCTGCCGTACGGGGGCCGAAGCCGAGGAGGTAGAGACCGTTCATTCGGATCACCGCCTCTGCCTCTGCCGCGGGGGTCAGGGAAAGGGCCGGGATCGCGAAGAGATCTTCGTTGGTGGCGGCGTGGTCGCCGGTGCGGTCCATCATCAGGATCGCGTCGGGGGCGGCGGCCGCCAGCGCCTCGTCCGTCAGGAGCTTGTAGCCCGTGAAGGAGGTGACGGCGTTCTCGGCCCCTGCCATCTCGATGATGCCGTGGGCCGCGGTATTGGTGCCGGATGCCATGACGCGGCCGTCCTGCAAGCTGAGGATGAAGAGGACCCGCTTCTCGCCCCCATTTGCCAGGCTTTCTGCCTGACTGTTGGCAGAGCTGAGATCGGCGGCCACTTCGGTCCGCAGATCCTGGGCCTTCTCCATGACATCCAGCGCGGCGCCGACGGCATCGATCTTGGCGAGAATGCCGTCGGGGGAATAGTCATCGGGGATCGTCACGAAGGGAATGCGGGCGTTTTCCAGGATGTCGACCACCTCTGGCGGGCCGGCGCCTTCTTCGGCGAGGATCAGATTGGGCTCGACCGACAGCACGCCCTCGGCGGACAGGGCCCGCATATAGCCGACATCGGGAAGATCCGTCGCGGCCTCAGGATAGACTGAGGTCGTGTCGCGGGCGATCAGACGTTCTTCTTCGCCGAGGGCATAGATGATCTCGGTCACCGAGCCGCCGAGGGCGACGACGCGGCTGGGCTCTGCCTTTGCCGCGAGCGGCCAGCCGATGGCCATGAGGGTGGCGAGCAGGGCGGTGCCGGATCGGGTCGCGATGGCGCCGGTGGCCCTCATGACGCGCTTTCCAGCGTGTCGACGAGGGCGTTCCAGGCGGGGCGGGTGTCGGCGCCGTCCTTGCCGATCCCGAAGGTCTGCAGGATCAGGCTGCCGTCGGCATCGAACGCCTCGACCGAGATGGCGGGGCCGCGCTGGGTGGGTTTGTCGACCGCCCAGACCTCGGCCACGTGGTCGAGGCGGAGGTGGAGGTTGAAGTCGGGGTCGAGCACGTTCTGCCAGGGGCCTATCGGCTTGAGCGTTTCGATCGGGCCGCTGTGGATCTGGATGCAGCCGCGGTTGCCGACGAAGACCATGATCGGCACCGCGTCGGCGGCGGCCTTGTGGAGCATGGCGTCGAGCGCGTCGGTCTTGAGCCGCCGCACGAAGGGTGCCCCCGCGATGCGGTAAGCGCCGAGCCGGTTCATCTTGAGCTTGGCGCAGAGGCGCAGGAACTGATGCGTGTCGGTCAGGCGGCGCCATTCGTCGCGCAGGATATCGGCCTTGTTGAGGTTCGATTTCGGCGCCTCGGGTGGCGTGCGCGGATCGCAGGCGAGGGTCTGGCCCTGATCGTCGATCGCGAGATCCGCCTTCAGGCGCGTCCACGCATCGAGATCGGCGCCGTCGCGGAGGTAGATCTTGTGGACGGCGTCACCTGCCGCGTCGAAGACCTGGAGCGAGCGGCGCGTGCCGCCCTCCGTCTCGGTCTCGACGGCGAAGGCATGCCGCCAGTGGGAGGGAAAGATCCGCAGGTCGATCGCCCCGTTCAGGATCATCGCGGCGTGCTGGCCGGGATAGTAGTTGGCGTATTGCCCGTCCTTCTCGTGCACGCAGGACGGGTTGCGCGTGAGCGCCATGACGGTGCCGAGCGTCTCGGTCGCGGGCATCAACCGGTCGGGATGGGCTGCGATTCGGGTCGCCGTCAGTCCGGTCTGCGCCGCAAGAAGCTGGGCCTCGGACACCCCCAGCTTGTCGGCCAGATCGCGGTCGCGCAGCTTGGGATGTTCGGCCCGGGCGGCGCGCAGATCTGTCGGGGTCAACTCTAAGGTCTCGGACATGGGCGGCTCCTGCCTGGGGGACAGTGGGGTGAGGCATTCCGTCCGCCTCACATAGTTGACTTTTTTAGTCGGCCTTTATACGCACCTCAAGGTATCTCTGACAAAAAAAGTCAGAATACGGGAAAGCCGCCCAGCCAGCCCCTTGCGAGCGTCCGGCACCAAGACTTCGCTGCAAGGGACCAGCCATGACTTTACGACCTGTACTGCTCTTCGGGACGAGCTTTATGATAACGTGCGCCGGCACGACCGCGGCGATAGGGCAGGAGGGAGATGACGGCTTCCTCGGCACGATCGTGTTGGGCGAGAGCAAGCGCGAGGTGGCGACCGATACCGCTGTGCCCGTGACCGAAGTCGACCAGACCGAGATCGACGACCGGCAGGCGGGGACCGTGGCCGAGCTGATCGATTCCGTGCCGGGCGTGAGCCTGGTCAATGGATCGACACCGAACGGGTCGGGGATCAACATCCGCGGCTTCGGCGCCAACGGCACCTTCGGCAGCGACCAGAAGGTGGCGATCCAAATCGACGGCGCGAGCGTCGGCAGCGAGGAAATCTACCGGATCGGCACCCAGCTGTTCACCGATCCGGAGCTGTTCAAGACCGTCTCGGTCATCCGCGGCACTGTCGGCAGTTTTGAGTTCGGAACCGGGATCGTGGGCGGTGTGGTCCTGCTGGAGACCAAGGATGCGAGCGACTTCACCGGCGGCGAGCCGGGGGTGCGGTTCCGTCAGACGCTGCAGTTCTCAAGCAATGGCGACGGGCTGACATTGTCGTCGATCCTGGCCTGGCAGCCGACCGAGGATCTGGAGTTTCTGGCCAATTACACGTGGCGCGAGCAGGACACGCAGACCGATGGCGACGGCGAGGAGATCGGCAACAGTGAGTTCGAGCTGCCGTCATCGCTTATCAAAGGGCGCTACCGGTTCGGGAACGACCGGGCGCATGCGCTGTCCTTCACCTATACCGAGACGAGCGAGAGCCAGCGCGACGTCCTCTACGACACCTTCCTGACGACGGATGACGTCTTTGGAAATGTCGACCGGGATATCGAGACCGAAACGGCGATCCTGTCCTATGATTATAACCCCGTCGCCAACGATCTGATCGATCTGACGGTGGATCTGTCCTACGCCAATCAGGAGATCGAGCAGGAGTATGTTGAAGGGTCTTCTTCCTGTGAGGGCGGTCCGCCCTTTCCCTGCGGATTCCCGTTCCCCGATGGCGGCTTCGACGTCGTCAATGCGGATCAGCAATACGAGACGACCAAGCTGAGCGTCAAAAACACCAGCCTCTTCGTGACGGGGGCGGTTGATCACGACCTGCGCACCGGCATTGAGTTCATCCGCAAGGAGCGGCTCGATGCGGCCTCTGCGCCGGGCGGTGAGGACAACCGCTTTGCCATCTTTGCCGTCAATGAGATGCGGATCGGCGAGGCGTGGACGATCACGCCGGCCCTTCGCTATGAGACGTCCGAGATCGAGGGGACGCTGGATGACGGCACGGACGTCTCTTACGAGAACGACGCGCTCGTCGGCGGTCTGTCCGTTCGCTATGCCTTCGAGAGCGGGTTGGCCCTGTTCGGCTCGGCCGCCTATACCGAAAGCCTGCCCATCATCGACGACCTCGAGGTTGCGGATCTGATGGAGCGGGCCGAAGAGGCCACGACCTATGAGATCGGCGCGTCCTATGACAGCACCAGCGTCTTCTCCGACGGTGACGCCCTTGCCCTGAAGGGGACGCTTTACCGGACGGAGCTGACGGAGGTGACCTCCTACGTCTCGGACGTTGTGGTCGGCCCGGGGCCGGACGACATCGAGTCCCAGCCGCTTGACCGGGTTGAGACAGAAGGTTTGGAATTCGAGGCCTCTTACGCGATGGCCAGCGGCCTTTACGTCGATTTCAACGCCAACGTCATCTCTGGCGAGGAGACCGATGCCGGTGGCGACATCTCTGACTGGCGGATCACACCGGCCGACAGCGCGCGGCTGACGATCGGCCGGCGGTTCGAGGAAGAGCTGGACCTGAGCTGGGAAGTCGTCGCCGCGCGGGAGGAAACCCGGGAGGACGACAGCAGCCCGGGCTTTGCCGTTCATAACCTGCGGGCGACCTACATCCCGCAGGCCGGTGTTCTGGAGGGAACGGAGCTGAGGCTGGGCGTCGAGAACGCGTTCGACCGCGAATACACGCCGCATCTGTCCACCCGGCCGGCGCCTGGACGCAACATCAAGCTGACCCTGGCCCGCACCTTCTGATGCGAGATCCCCGGATGCCCCCTCCTGTCGGAAGACCCGTCTTTGCGGCGCTCACCGCCGGTCTTTGCCTTGGCGCGACCGTGCTGGGCGCCGACATCCGCGATGACGGGTCGGGGCTGGCCATCGAATTGAACGCGGTCAGCGAAGCCCCCCGCGGTTGCCATCTGACATTCCAGATCTGGAACGCGACCCCCGCAGATATCGACCGCCTTGTCTATGAAGGCGCCTTCTTCACGAAGGCGGGGGAGCTTAGCCGGCTGGCCCTGATCGACTTTGGCGATATCCCAGCCGAGGCGCGGCGGATCCGCCGCCTGACCGCGCCTGGCCTGGAATGCGGTGCCCTGGGGCGGGTGTTCTTCGCCGATGCGAGCATCTGCGAGACAGCGGGTGCAGCCCGACAGGCCTGCAGCGCGCGCCCCCGATTGACCAGTCGAACGGATGTGGAGGTGCAGGGATGACCGGTATCGTCGATCTCTTTGAGCGAGTGCGAGGCATCGTCGATCTTGGCGGGCCGGTTGTGGCCCTGCTGGCCCTCTTGTCGGTTCTCGCGACGACCGTGATCCTTTTCAAGATCTGGCAGTTCCAGCGCGCGGGCGTGGGCAAGCGCGCCGATCTTGGGGAGGCCGTTGCTGCCCGCGATGACGGACGGATTTCCGACGCGACACGCGCCTTGTCGGAGAGCCCGAGCTATCTTGCCCCGATCCTTCGTCAGGTGGTCGAGGCAGACGCGCCGCTTTCGCCGGAGGCGCAGACGCGGGCCCGGGCCCAGATCGATGCCGCGCTTTCGCGCCTTGAGGCGGGGTTCCGGTTTTTGGATTCGATCGCCCAGATCGCGCCGCTTCTGGGGCTGTTCGGAACGGTGCTGGGGATGATCGAGGCGTTTCAGGCCCTGCAATCGGCGGGATCGCAAGTTGATCCGTCGGTCCTGGCCGGGGGGATCTGGGTGGCCCTTCTGACAACGGCGGCCGGACTTGCCGTTGCGATGCCGACCTCGCTTCTGCTCGCCTGGCTTGAAGGCCGGACCGAGGCGGAGCGGGTCGCGGCGGAGGCGTACCTTTCGGCGCTCATCGCGCCGGGACTGCAACCCGGTGTCGACGCCACCCCGGCGATGGCCCATGCGACGTAGGCGCCGGCCGCTTTCGATGACGCCGCTGATCGACGTCATCTTCCTTCTGCTGCTGTTTTTCATGCTGTCCTCGACCTTCTCGCGCTTTGCGGATGTGGAGCTGATGACCGCCGGGGCAGGGGGCGCCGCCGATGCCGGCACGCCGCTTTTCCTTCAGCTTCGCGAGGACCGGTTGTCGCTCAACGGTGAGGATCGGCCGCTTGAAGCGCTGGAAGGTGCCTTCGCATCCGTCGATCGCCCGGCGGTCGTTATCGTGAATGTCGCGCGCGATGTCTCATCCCAGCGTCTGACCGATCTTCTGGTGGTGCTCAATACGCTCGACGGGATCGGCGTTCAGGTCTTGGTGCCGTCATGAGGCGCCTTCGCAGAAGGCCGGGGCGCGAACCCACGATTGCCTTGATCAACATTGTCTTCCTGATGCTCGTTTTCTTCATGGTCGCCGGAACGCTCGCCCCGGCGATGGAGGGCGATGTCGCCCTGATCCAGACGTCTGATCTGGACGGGCGCGAACCGCCGAATGCCCTTGTTATTCATGAGGACGGGAGTCTCCGCCTGCGGGGCGCAACCGTGCCCTCCGCGACCGTCGCCTACGGGCTGCTTGACGAGGGTGCGCGCGAGGCGGTGCGGATCGTCCCGGACAGGGACCTGTCGGCGCGGACGCTTCTGACCGTCAGCAACGATCTGCGGCGAGCGGGAGCTGACCGCATCCTGATCGTCACCGAGCGGGGGATGCGATGATCCCGACCTCTCCTTTCGCCTGGACGGGTGCCGGATTGACGGCGCTTGCGCTGCACCTGCTCATTGCCTTGGCCCTCCCGTCGGACGAGGCGAGGATCGCGGGGGGCCTTCAGGCCGGGGACGTTGGATCGATCGGAACCAGCTTTGCCGACATGGCCGTTGGAACGCTCGATGGCGATCCGGAGGACGTGGCCGAGACAATAGAGCCCGTCGTGCCGGACGAGATTTCCGGAGAGGCCCCCAGCGGCGGGGCTCCGCCGGAGGCTGTTGCGCCGGCATCCGCCGACATTGCCCAAGGCCCGTCCCGCGTGGCCGTGGCCGCCGTTCGATCGGTGCCCAGCGTTTCCTCCGCGGTCGGGCTGCCCCTCGCGCCCGAGCCGCCACGCGAGACCGTCACGGGCAGTGACATCGCGACGGCGGTTCTCAGATCGGAACGGCCGCAAGCCCGCCCGGATCGATCCCGTCAAAGAACATCACAGCAACCCGCGCCCGCACCGCGAGGCAACACCGCGTCGCGCCGGGAGGTCGCCGGAAGCGCGCAGGGGGTGGCAGAGACGCAGGCCAGATCCGACCGGTCCGGCCAGCAGGGCAGGGCGGCCGAGCGGGGCACCAACGCGGCGGCCACCAACTATCGCGGAGAGATAAAACGCCGGTTGCAACGGGTGCGGCGCCCTAATGTCAGGGCAAGCGGGTCCGCACGCGTCGCGTTCGTTATCGCCGACAGCGGCAATCTGGCCGCGGTCTCGATCAGCAGAAGTTCCGGAAATCCCTCGCTTGACCGGGCCGCAATCGAGCTCGTGCGCCGTGCCGCCCCGTTTCCGCCACCGCCCCCTGGCGCCCGCCGTGACTACGACTACGAGGTCGAAGGGCGCCTGTGACGGTGGTACGGGCGGGCGACCTATCCTGATATCGCAGGATGACCCCGGCCTCGATCACGCGATCGCACTCGGCGCCGTACTTTGTCTGGTTCCCCCGCAGGAGTTAAGGTCCGGGCCGGGTATCCGGACCCTCAGCCACATCAATGCGCTGCTGATGAGCATGGCGGCCCCGCCGAGCATCGTCACGTGGCTGTGTCGGGGATCAGCGCTGATGGGATAGATCGGGGTGATCGAGCAGCGAAGGATTTCTGGCTTATCTGAACCGCTAAAAGGCAGGGATGAGACCGAGACCCGCGAGGGTTAAAGAAGGCGGCCGAGGTCGTCAGGGACAACGGGTGCAAGTCACGTCGACCATCAACTTGCGCGAAGCCAATGCCGTTGGGATGCTGTCAGACTGACTGGAGGCTCAAGCCTGTTTGACTTGGCTCTCTCAAACACTTTCGATGAAGGCGACCGCATGATGGACGCCCTTTTCGGAGCGGATGGTTTCACCAAGTGTCTGGGCTTTGCTTCGAAACGCGGTCTCGCTGACAACGCGGTTGATCGCGTCTGCGAGATTTGAAGCTGTCAGGTCCTTCTGGAAGAGCGGCGCCGGTGCGACCTCCAAGGCCTGCATGCGCTTGCTCCAAAACGGTTGATCGCCCATGAACGGCACGACGACCTGAGGCTTACCCGCCCGAAGCGCGGCCGCGGTGGTGCCGGCGCCGCCATGGTGAACGACGGCTGCGACGCGTGGAAAGAGCAGGTCGTGGGGCGCCGATGGAACTTCAAGAACCCCTTCTGGCGTCGGCCCGATCGACAGACCTCCCCAACCGGAGATGATCAGGCCACGCTGTCCCGTCCGCTTGAGCGCGTTCAGAACCACGTCGCGTAGGCGGGACGGGTCTGAGCCGACCATCGAGCCGAAGCCGAAGCAAACTGGCGGGTTCCCGTCGCGAAGGAACATCTCGACCTCTTCAGGTAGAGTTTCCGAGGTCTCGCTTTCGAGAAACCAGTAGCCGGTAACTGCGGAATTGGCCGGCCAGTCTCCCGGCGTGTCGACAACAGAACCGCTATAGCCAGCGACGACCGGGATGCTGGCACCAGTGCCGTCCCGGAACAGTTCTAGCGGTTTTGGTTCCAAACCGTGCTGACGCCGCCAGGTATTCAGGATCCTACCCGCGGGAAGGCGCATCAGAAGCTGCACGGACCCGTGCGTCAGGCGGTTGTACCATCGCCCCAACTTGAGCTTCGGGAAGCCCAGGTGCGGCGTCTCTCGACTGGGAACGATCATCGGGGCGAGAAGCGCCATGATCAGCGGCACTTTCAGCCGATCGGACAAGGCATAGGCAGCAAAGGCCTTTGGGTGAAACAGAATGAGGTCAGGTCTGACTTTGCCGGCGACGGTCCAGCAATCTTCGACAAGTGCCACCTGTAGCGGTTTGACGCGACGCAGCAGCTTTAAATTGGCCTTCAGGATGCCCCAAAAGCCGAGAGCGCCTTCCATCGCGCGCCGGCCCTGCTGCGTATCGATTATGTTCAGCAACTCGTCGCCCAGCGGCTCGAATGCCACGCCATGGGCCTGGACCAGGGCCTGGAAGCGCTTTGCGGAGGCAAGCGTCACCGCGTGGCCGCCTTGCTGAAGCCCCCGGCTCAGGGCGACGAACGGCTGCACGTCGCCCCGTGTGCCGTATGTCAGTACGAGAATGTTCATGTGTCATCGAACGCGAAACGCAGACGCGCGGATTGGGACGCCTTGCATAGGCGGGCCGTCCCAATCTGACGAAGGTTGCGCCAGAGATCAGCGCTCATCGACAATATGCCCCATCCGGAGAAGGTTCCCGTCCGGATCGACGATCTGCAATTCACATACACCCCACGGCTTGTTCTCGGCCTTGGCGAAGCGTGGAATGCCTTCGGAGGGCAGGTCGATCGTTTCAAAGCGTGCTGACAGGTCCGCTGCATCGTCGACGCGGACAAAGGCACCATGTTCGGAGACGTCGGGATCATGCTTGGAATGATTGAAAAAGTGGAGCTCGACGTTGTCGCGGACGAGTATTGAGTACCCCTCGACATCGAACCGCGCGGCCTCTCTGAAGCCCAACTTGCCATAAAACGCCGATGTCGCGTCGAAATCCCGGCTGGGCAGAATGGGGCATACGCTTTTGAGCATCTCGTCATCTCTTCGTGTCGTCATGTGTGGGCCGTTTGTCGAGCAGGTCAGTTCGTCGGATCGACAGCGTGCTGCGAGCGGAAGCCAAGAGCGATACGGTTCCAGATGTTGATCGTGCCGATGGCGACGGTGAGCTTCGTGATCTCTTCATCGGTGAAGTGGGGCCTTAAAAGCTCGAAATCCCCATCCGACGCGCCGGTCTGCGCAACATTGGTCAGAGAATCCGTCCAGGCCAGAACCGCCCGCTCTTTCTCATCGTAGACGGGCGATTCCCGCCAGGCCGAAATCAGTGTGATCCACTGGTTGCCGAACCCCTCCCAGCGGGCCTCCTTCACGTGCATGTCGATGCAGAAGGCACAGCCGTTGATCTGAGATGCACGGATCTTCACGAGGTACAGAAACCGTTTGTCCAGGCCGGCCTTCTTGGAGACGAACTGCTCGAGCGCCCAAACGGCCTGAAACGCTTCCGGTGATGCCTTCATATAGTCGAAACGGGGCTGCATTGGTTTTCCTCTTTCTAGCGTCTTGTTGAATTTGAGCTGCGGACATTGGCTTCGAGAAAGGCACAACTGCGCGCGGCAAGAGTGCCGTCATCGTCCCTTATGACCTGCTCCAGCAAATCGGCGATGGTCACTTTGCTCAGTTCGGTGCGATAGGCCCTCTCGGCGCGCAGCATGGCCGCGTTGATCTGGCAGGGGGCGGTGAAGTAGCTATCCGGC
Source organism: Aestuariibius violaceus (assembly GCF_040779325.2). NCBI lineage: Bacteria > Pseudomonadati > Pseudomonadota > Alphaproteobacteria > Rhodobacterales > Paracoccaceae > Aestuariibius > Aestuariibius violaceus. Next base: position 22,924 of record NZ_JBFONT020000014.1, on the reverse strand, counting down.
ATCGGATCGGGACCGTTGCGGCGGATCTCCTTGCACCGAAATGCGGGTTCCGGTCCCTCGACCGCCAGAATGACAGCAAGGAGCGAGATGTCTTCCGGCAGCTTGGCAAGGTGGTAGCCTCCCTTCGGGCCGGGAACCGTTCCGAGAATGCCGACCCGCGAGAGTGCTTGCAGATGCTTGAGCAGATAGCTGGACGACACGCCATGGAACTCCGCCAATGCTGCCGCCGACAGGACTTGCCCAGGCGATAAGCCCGCCAGCATCGCCACCGAGTGGATAGCCTGTTCAACACCGTCGCTTAGCTTCACTTGATGCGCTCCTGATTCGTGGATAAAAATTATCTGCGATAATGATGGTGGTCAACCCACGGAAGTTTTACGCCTCTTGCTGATCGAGATTTAGATTGAAGGCCGTTTCTCGAAGTTGGCCTGTGCCCTGGCCATAGCCTTTCTGGGAGACGTCAAAGATCGTAGGGAGCACGTATGGGATAACAGCGCGTACACCGCCCTCGTTGGAGTATTGCTGGCCTCGCGAAAGCGGCTCGCCCTAAAGCAAGATCTCGACTTCGCCGACGTTTCGGCCTAGCCGACGTTGCTCGTGCTCAGCTGCTTCTCGAAACGCCATACCTCCAATGGGAACGCTCCGTCCGAGGTATCGAGCGCCACGACGTGCCGACCTGCGTTGGTCCAGCCCGACTTTTCGTCGAAGCGGCTGGCCGGACCATTACCAACAGCGCAAGCCAGCCAAGCCATGGGGTGACCCGCTGTGCTGATACGATTTTCGGCGTCCTCCATCAGCGCTTGGGCGACGCCGGAACCGCGCGCTTTTGGCGACACATACATCTGTTGGAGTTTGTTCTCCTTGGTCATGCTGCGCCGCGGCCTGTCAGAGGAGGCATTCACTGCGGGTACGGCATCCGGTGCCGGTTCAAGGGGCGTGTCGGCGGGACGAAGTTGGCATTCGCTGCACCGGATCGAATGCCCGCTTCCGATAGATGCGCAGTACTATGCGGCATAGTTTTGCGGGAAAAGTGCACGGGCGGCGTCTGCATCCAAGTCCTGCTTGAAGGCGAATTGATCCTTTACCTCCAGCGCGCGGACCGCCGACGGACGCTCTGATATCCTTGCATGCATCCGGGCAAGGTTCGGCCAAGCCGACAACCCCGCCTCGCCGAAGAAGTAAGATGACAGGTTGAGCCACCCCCAGGCGGCCATGTCGGCGATGGAATACTCGGCCCCGGCCAGCCATTCGGCCTCGCTCAGGCGTTTGTCCATAACTGTGTAGTGCCGCTCCACCTCCTTCAGATAGCGGTTCTTCGCGTAGGGAATGTCTTCAGGGCACATGTGCAGGAAGTGCACCGCCTGCCCCGAGAAGGGCGAGAGACCGGTCGCCACGAAGAACAGCCACGACAGCAACGCGGCCCTTTCCGTTCCGGGCGGCGGGATAAACTGACCGGTCTTGTCGGCCAAGTGCAGAAGGATTGCGTTCGAGTCGAAGATCAATGTGCCATCGTCCTCGATCACCGGAACCTTTGCGTTGGGAGAGATTGCCGTGAAACCTGTATGGTGTTGTTCGCCCTTGAAGGTGTCGACGGGTGTGATCTCGTAATCGAGCCCGGTTTCCTCCAACATCAGGAGGACTTTCATCGGGTTCGGCGAGGGGTGGAAGTGAAGTTGGATCATCGGGTCACTCCGCCGCAAGCGTGACAGATACGACGTCATAGGGGTGGAACTCTGGTGCGGATATCGTGAACGCCTCTGCCAGCTCAGGTAATTCGCCCGCCTGAACCAGCGCGACCACGGCATCAACGCTTTCGGTGTTATCCCACTGCGCGTAGTTCAGCACATAGCTGCCGTCGCGCGCGACATGGACCGACGCGGCGCGAAAGCCGGGCTGGAAGCGGATTTCGGTCTCCATCGCCCGGGTCAGTTCAGCTGCGAGCTGATCCAGCGTCACACCTTCTGCCGGGGTCATGAGGTTGACGAAGACCACGCCGTCGCGGTCGGTAGTGATCGTGGTATCCTGCGCCAGGGCAGCAGAAGAGAGGGCGGCCACGGCGACCGCTGTCAGAAGGCGTTTCATTGTTTGATCCTTTCGGTCTCGAGCGCTTGCCAGAACGGCCATAACTCTTTACGTATCGCTCGATACGATAATTGTGAGCTCCTTGTCAATGAAAAACATATCGAGCGATACAAAAAGAAGCCGAGGTCGCCCGGCGCGCCTCGGCAGGGGGGAAGGCGCAGCCATCGCCGAGCGCCTGTTTCACCGTGACGGATATGACCAGCTTGGGGTCGCGGCACTTTGCGATGCGCTTGGTGTCCGCCAGCCGGCGCTATATCGCGTCTTCGGCAGCAAGGCGGGCCTCTTCGAGGCAGCTCTCGAACGCTACGCGAGCGGTCCGTTTGCGTCCTTTGTCCCCGAGGAAGCCGCACGATCGCAGACGCCTGCCGATCTGACACGCAAGGTGCTTTCGACATCAGCGGACATCTACACCGACGATCCCGATCGGCGAGGCTGTCTGGCTTTGGAAACCGCCTATGGGAGTGCCGACAACGAAGCGCGGCAAGCTGCAAAAGTGTTGGTGGATCAGACGCGCAGGTTTCTGACCGAAAAATTCACGTCTCTTGGCGCACGGGATGCCGAGGCCAGTGCAAATGCTGTCATTCTCGCCATGCGCGGCCTGTCTTCAGAGGCACGTGCAGGACGATCGAAGGTCGAGCTGCAGAAGGCTGTCGAGGCACTCATCAGCCGATAGCGGTCAGCCGGATGCTCGCGGCATCCTGCAGTTTGGCGCCTGAAGCCGACCTGTGCGCTTGCCGACGATTACTGATCCATAAGCATCGGCGTTAGACGTGCGGTTCTCGGACGTCCCTGTTCAGCTGTGCCGGTCCGGGGGCGGAGCGCGCTCAATCGCCCTTCTGCAGCCGGTCGGCCTTTTTGCGGACGAGGACGGAGCGGAGGTCGTGCATGGCCATCAGGAGAGCGTCGGTGACCTCTTCCAGCTGTGTGTCGGTGGCCTTGGACTGGGCCCATTGGGTGGTGAGGTTCAGGTAGTCGACGGCGCGGAGGATGTCGTCGATGTCGCGCTGGGCAATCACCTCGCGGCGGGCCGTCATCCAGCGGTCGATCTCGGCCTTGTCCTCGTCCGTTAGGGTGCGGTCGCCTTGGGGTTTGACGTCGCCGTTGCGGATGTTGACGACCGCGATCTGGTCCATCTCGATCCGCCTCTGGCGGTTCTGGGTGTCGACGCGGAACACAGCGGCGCCGTTTTCGCGGACGCGGAAGTAGTAGGGAGGCAGATCGCTGGACATTGGTAGACCTTGGGTAGTTCCCGACCGTCCTAACAGTGGCGTGAGACCGCCGCCACCTCTACGAGAATATGGCGGCTGGTCGCTCTTTAAATCATGTCAGGTTTGCGCAGAACTCCTGGATGCGGGTGCAGGCCTCTTTCAGCGCCTCGTCGGAGGTGGCGTAGCTGATGCGGAAGGCGGGCGAGAGGCCGAAGGCCGCCCCGAAGACGACGGCCACGCCTTTCTCCTCGAGCAGCGCCGTCGCGAAGGCCTCGTCGCTGTCGATCAGGGTGCCCGCGGCGGAGGTCTTGCCGATCAGGCCGTGGATCGACGGGTAGACGTAGAAGGCGCCTTCCGGCGTCGGGCAGGTCATCCCGTCGATCTCGCGCAGCATCTTGAGGACGAGGTCCCGCCGGCGTTTGAAGGTGCGGTTGTTCTCGGGGATGAAGTCCTGCGTGCCGTTCAAGGCCTCGACCGCCGCCCATTGCGAGATGGAGCAGGGGTTGGAGGTCGATTGCGACTGGATCTTGCGCATCGCCGCGATGAGCTTTTCCGGCCCGCCCGCATAGCCGATGCGCCAGCCGGTCATCGCATAGGCCTTGGAGACCCCGTTGCAGGTCAGCGTCCGCTCGGTGAGCTGTGGTTCGACCTGGGCGGGGGTGGCGAAGACGTAGTTGTCGTAGGTCAGGTGCTCGTACATGTCGTCGGTCATCACCCAGACCTGGGGATGCTTGAGCAGCACGTCCGTCAGGCCCTTGACTTCATCTGCGGTGTAGCCCGCGCCCGTGGGGTTGGAGGGGGAGTTGAAGATCATCCACTTGGTCTTGTCGGTGATTGCCGCATCAAGCTGGTCGGGCGTGATCTTGAAGTTCTGATCGACGCCCGCCTCTATGAAGACGGGCGTGCCGCCAGCGAGTTTGACCATATCCGGATAGCTGACCCAGTAGGGGGCGGGGATCACCACTTCGTCGCCGGGGTTCAGAGTGGCCATCAGGGCGTTGTAGAGGATCTGCTTGCCGCCGGTTCCGACCGAGATCTGGGCGGGCGCGTAGTCCAGCCCGTTGTCGCGCTTGAACTTGGCGCAGATCGCCTCTTTCAGCTCGGGGATGCCGTCGACGGCGGTGTATTTGGTCTTGCCCGCATCGATGGCGGCCTTCGCGGCCTCCTTGATGTTGTCCGGCGTGTCGAAATCGGGCTCTCCGGCGCCGAGGCCGATGACGTCGCGGCCGGCGGCCTTGAGTTCGCGTGCCTTGTTGGTGACGGCGATGGTGGCCGACGGTTGCACGCGATCGAGCGTCGCAGAGAGGAAAGACATCGGAGCCCCCCGGTTGGATTCAGGCAATACGGCTGTCATACGGGCAGGCGATTTTACACGCAAGGCGAGGTGGGCATGACCGATGGCTGGTACGGAGCGGAGACGGCAACCCTGGGCGACCGGATCGCGGGCGCGCGCGAGGCGGCGGGGCTGGAGCCGCCGGACCTGGCCAAGCGGCTGGGTATCAAGGTCAACACTCTTCGGAACTGGGAAGAGGATCTGAACGAGCCGCGGGCCAACAAGCTGCAGATGCTGTCTGGCATCCTGGGCGTGTCGCTGAGCTGGCTTCTGACCGGAGACGGAGACGGCATCGCAGAGCCCGAGACGGCGGAGGCCGATCCGGATCTGCAGAAGATGCTGGCCGAGATGCGCGATCTGCGGACGGGACTGGAAAGCACCGGTAAGCGCTTGGCGGTGCTGGAAAAGCGCCTGCGCAAGCGGCTGGTGGAGCTGTCGTGAGCGAGGCGCCAGAAATCCGACTGCGGCGCCTGCGGATGCGGTCGATCCGCCGGGGGATCAAGGAGATGGACGTGATCCTCTCGGCCTATTCCGAGGCCCATTTGGCGGGGCTGGATGCAGGGGCGCTCGACCGGTACGAGGCGCTCTTGTCGGAGAATGATCAGGACCTTTACCGCTGGGTCAGCGGCCAGGAAGAGGCGCCCGCGGACCATGCGGCAATCGTGGGGGATATCCGCGCCCATATCGCGAGATCTGTCGACTTTTAGATGGTTTTGAGGCCGGTTTAACCGATTGTCAGGAAATCTGCGTCATCCCTGTCGCCCAGACGAATGGATGACGGAGACGACGATGACGGTGCATACCGATCTGGAATTCGGCGCAGAGCCTGGCCACAAGGCCGGTTTCATGACGAGCTATCTTGAATCACTGGCGCTTGTGGAACGTCTGCACCGGCTGTTGCTCGACGTGATCAAGGACGAATTCGAACGGCTGGGTATTCTGGAGATCAACGCGGTTCAGGCATTGCTTCTGTTCAATATCGGCGACAACGAGGTGACGGCGGGCGAGCTGAAGACGCGCGGCTACTACCAGGGCAGCAACGTAAGCTACAATCTCAAGAAGCTGGTCGAGGCGGGGTATATGCACCACCAGCGGTGCGAGATCGACCGCCGGTCGGTCCGCGTGCGCCTGACGGGCAAGGGCCGAATGATCCATGATGTTGTCAGCAAGCTGTTCGAGAACCACGCGAGCGGGCTGCAGGACAATGGCGTTCTGGGGGTCGAGGGCATGGATACGATCACCGGGGCGCTGCGCCGGGTAGAGCGGTACTGGACGGATCAGATCCGGTACATCTATTGAGCTTGCTGTCGGCGGGCGGTCACGACGGGGCGCCGTCATCCTCTGTTTCGACCGCGCCGATGGCGATGCTTTCGATCTCGCGCAGCAGCTTGCGGGTCATCGCCCGCTCGTAATCGGCGAAACCGGCGGCCACCTCGGCGAAGGCGCCGGGACCGCGGATAACGGCATCCTCGAAATACGTGATCAGACCGCCGCGGGTGACCGCCATCCGCCCGTTCGGATCGGGCGGGTCGGAGATCACGAGCGCATTGACGGTGATATCGGCCGGCAGGTTCAGGGATTGCGGCAGGGGGCCGGTATTGGCCTTGCCGTCGCCCGAGACATCGAGCGTGCGGACCCAGCAGGGCTGGGCAGCCAGCAGAAACGCGCCGTATTGCATGGCGACGCCGAGCGCGGTTGCGGGATCGGCCGGGCGCCGCTCGGTTCCCTCGATCCGGGCGATCAGCGCGTCAAGCGCGGCATCGTCCACGATCTCGGTAAAGGGCGAGAGGATGCGCTGGTTGTCCTGGCCGGACCATTCGTAGACTGCGATCCGGACCGGCGCCGCGGTATCGGAAAGAAGGGCTGCCCGCACCGCAGGGGCCGCAAGGGCGGCGGCAAGCCCGTCGCGCTGCAAACGGTACTCCGCCAGGTCGACGGATCCCGACACATCGAGCGCCAGCGCCAATGCCTGGCGGCATTCCGCTGCACCTGCCTGCTGTGGCGCCGCGAGGCCAAGGCAGGCAAGTGCGCTTGCGCAGAGGCCGAACAACCGTCCCTGATCAATCATGAGCGGGTTCCTACCAATACACGTGTTGTACTAAAACCCAGTCCCGACCAACACTTAAGTCTTTACCAGTGACCTGTGCTTTCCATGCTGGCCCAAGGCTCTTTCGGGGGCAAGGCGTCGCCTGCCTGAAGAAGCTCGATCGAGATGTTATCGGGCGAACGGACGAAGGCCATGTGCCCGTCGCGCGGGGGCCGGTTGATGGTCACGCCGGCCTCCTGCAGCTTGGCGCACATGTCGTAGATGTCGTCGACCCGGTAGGCGAGGTGGCCGAAATGGCGGCTGTCGTCGGGCAGGGCGTCGTCACCGTCCCAGTTGTAGGTGAGCTCGACCGGGCACTCCTCCTGACCCGTGGGTGCCATGAAGACGAGCGTGAAACGGCCGCCTTCGTTGTCCATGCGCTTGGTCTCTCTCAGGCCGAGCAGTTCGTAGAATGCCATCGACTTTTCCAGGTCTTTGACGCGGACCATGGTGTGTAGGTATTTCAGGCTCATGAGCTATTCCTTCGTCCCTGTCTTGCCGATCATCTAGCACCGGCGCCGTCAAAACAACATGATACACGATCTGGGGCGTGCATCGGTCCGGCGCGCCATATAAGGTATCAGGCGACTCATTTTTCCGTCAGGAGATGCCATGCCCGTCACGCCGGAACAACAGGCCGAGATCGAGACGCTGCGGGAGGTCTCGCGCCCGACCCGCCGCGCTGTCAGCGACGGCATGGAAGAGCATCTCTACAAGGCGCATGAGGTGCTGGATCACGGCTTTATCCGCGTCATCGACTATATGGGCGACGATGCGGCGATCTGTCAGGCGGCGCGGGTGTCCTACGGGCGGGGAACCAAGTCGGTTCAGAACGACGAGGGGCTGATCCGCTATCTGATGCGGCACTGGCATTCGACGCCGTTCGAGATGTGCGAGGTCAAGTTCCACGTCAAGCTGCCGGTCTTCGTGGCCCGCCAGTGGATCCGTCACCGGACGGCGAATGTGAACGAGTATTCGGCGCGCTATTCGATCCTCGACCGGGAGTTCTATATTCCGGCGCCGGACGCGCTGGCGGCGCAGTCCACGGTGAACAACCAGGGTCGCGGCGAGGTGCTGGAAGGCGACGAGGCGGACCGGGTGCTGGAGATGCTGAACTCGGACGCGACGCGGGCCTACGACCATTACGAAGAGATGCTGTCACAGGACGGGCAGAAGGGGTTGGCGCGGGAGCTGGCGCGGATGAACCTGCCGGCCAATGTCTACACCCAGTGGTACTGGAAGGTGGACCTTCATAACCTGTTCCATTTCCTGCGTCTGCGGGCGGACAGCCACGCGCAGATGGAGATCCGCGTCTATGCCGAGTTGATGTGCCAGATCGTCAAGGATTGGGTGCCGCTGGCCTATGGCGCGTTCGAGGATTACCGGTTGGGCGGCGAGCAGTTCTCGGCCGCCGGCATGGCGTGCCTCAAGCGGATGCTGGCAGGCGAAGAGGTGACGTTCGAGACGTCGGGCATGTCGAAGGGCGAGTGGCGGGAATTCGAGGCCGCGCTGAAGTAAGCGCGGCCTGGCGGCTTTAGGCCGCCCGGTTTCAGACCGCCCGGAGGTTTCCGGCCATGGTCCGGCCGTCGCGTCCCTCTTCCAGATCGAATTCCACTTTCTGGTCGTCGGCGAGGCCGGTCAGGCCGGATCGCTCGACCGCCGAAATGTGAACGAACACGTCTTTCCCGCCGTCATCCGGCGCAATGAACCCGTAACCTTTGGTTGTGTTAAACCATTTCACGGTGCCACTGGGCATTTCCGTCTCTCCTCACTTCGCGTCCAAAAGGACCAGGTGCCGTTGGTCTGGCGCCCTCTCGTGAGGGACGTCACGTCGGCTGGTGCTACAACGCTAGCGCGATTCTGTAAAAAACAAGAGCGTCGAAGGCGAAACGAGCGGGGTCGGTAATGTCTTGCCGATCCGGGACGCGCTAGCGCCTCAGAAAGAGGCGATCGAGGGATAGCGGGCCGCCGCCGTGGAAGACGGGAATCAGCAGGAGCATGATCCAGAGGGCGCGCTGGTCGGCCAGTGCGGCGTCGGGCAGCCGGTCGAACCAGGTGCCGATGGTTTCGGGCCCGGCATCGTGGCCCCAGATGTCGGTCGCGGTCTGGACGAGGACGAAACCAATCATCCCGAGGGCTGAGAGGCGAGTGAGCAGGCCGACAAGCAGAAGGATCGGCAGGACGTATTCGGCGATGGTTCCGGCGGTGACGACGAGGGTCTGGAAGGCGGACATCTGCGTGATGTCGAAGCCCGCGGCGGCCATCGCCTTGGGGTAGATCTGGGCATAGGCGCCGAGAGAGAGGCTGAGGCCCTCATGCTTGGTGCCCGCGGAATGGAGATAGTAGACGAGGAGGACACCCGCGAAGACGAGGCGTGCGAGGGTCGGGAGAACGGCGGAAGCGGCGCGGTCGAGCGGGAGCGTCAGCGGCTCGGTCACGCGGGCGAGGACGGCGGTCATGTCGTGGGCCTTTCGGGGTCTTGGAGCGCGTTTTGGGTCAGCAGGAGGCTGAGAAGGGCGGCGAAATCGGCCTCTGGTGTCAGGGCTTCGCCGAGGGACGCGCCTGTCATGAGGTTTTGGAGGGTGGCCGCGTTGTGCTGTGGTACCGCGTGTGGGACCGGGTCCCATTCGGGGCGGGTGATGAGGACGGTTTCGGGGGCCATCTTCGGCATCGGGAGGCCCTCGGTATGGCTGCGCCAGAGGGAGGCGATGGGCCAGTCGGAGGTGATCAGGCATGTGGAGGGGGCGAAGACGAGGCGCGTTTTGAGGAGGGTACCCTCGGCCATTCCGGCGAGGGCATTGGCGTCGAGCGGGGTGTGATCGGCGGCGTGGTAGCTTTCGCGCAAGCCCTGCTCGAGCCGCGCGACGTCGGGGAGGTAGGGGAGGCTTTTCGCAGGCTCGAAGGTCTCGAGGAAAGCGGGGAGGGTGTCACCGTAGAGGGCGAGGCGGGGAGAGGCGGGCGGATGCTGGCGAAGAAAGACGCCAGCCATCGCCTTGAAGAACTCGTCGCCGACGAGGGCCTTGGTGACCGGAAAGGCGGCCTCGAGCGCTTCGGTCAGGGAGACGGCGACGTTGTTGCGGTAGACGTTGAAGCGGCACCCGGTGGGGTCGATCAGGTCCGCGGGCGGGGTCTGCTGCGGGTCGAGGAGGGCCGAGACGAAGTCGGTCATAGGGCGGCGAGGGCCGTTTCGGCGCGGGCGGCTTCGTCCCGGAGGGTGGCGAAGGGGGGCACGTCGGTGTCCCATTCGATGAGGAGCGGCTTGGGGCCGGTTTTCGCGAGCGTGTAGTCGAGCAGCGCCCAGACCGGATCGGCGACGGGTTTCCCGTGGCTGTCGATCAGGAGAGGGGCGTCGCTGTCATGGTCCTCGTCGTGGCCGCCGAGGTGGATTTCGCCGACGGCCTCGGTCGGGAAGGCGTCGATATAGGCTTTGGGCGAGGTTTGCAGGTTGGTGGCTGAGACGAAGACGTTGTTCACGTCAAGCAGCAGACCGCAGCCGGTGCGGCGGATGAGCTCTGCCAGGAAATCGGTTTCCGAATAGGTCGAGGTTGTGAAGGCCAGGTAGCTCGATGGGTTTTCGAGCAGCATCTGGCGGCCGAGCGTCTGTTGCACCTGGTCGATATGGTCGGCGACGCGGGTCAGGGTGCCCGCGTTGTAGGGCAGGGGGAGGAGGTCGTTGAGGTAGCCGACATCGTGGGTCGACCAGGCGAGATGTTCGGAGAAGCTGGCGGGCTGCAGCCAGTCGCAGAGGTGCTTGAGGCGCGCGAGGTGGTCCCGGTCGAGCGGTGTCTCACCGCCGATCGAGAGGCCGACGCCGTGGACGGAGATCGGAAATCGGTCGGCCAGAGCGCGCAGTTGGGCGAGGGGGCGGCCGCCGTCGCCCATATAGTTCTCGGCGTGGATCTCTAGCCAGGCGACAGGGCCGGGCGTGTCGAGGAGGTCCTGAAAATGTTGGGATTTGTAGCCGATGCCGGGCCGGTTGGGGAGTGCGTCGCGGATCGTGTCGAGCATCGGGTTTGCCTTTGATCTCAGAGAGTTGGCGCCCGCCCGTGGCGGGACGGGCGCCTCTGGTCTTATGCGGGCAGGTCGCGGTCGAGCTCTTCCAGCGAGCCTTCGCGGGGCGTGCCGTCGGCCATGGCGGGCAACTCGATCTCGGAGCAGGTGCCGGCGGGGACGAGCGTCCAGGCGTTGCCCTGATAGTCGACGGTCGAGGTACCGGCGCAGGTGGTGCCGGGGCCTGCGGCGCAATCGTTTTCGCCGGCGAGGCTGATGCCGAAGCACTTTTCGTTGGCCTGGGCGTGGGCCGTGGTGGCGAGGCCGGCGACGGCGGTCGCGACGGCGGAGGCGATGGCGAGGGTCTTCGCGGTGTTGGACATGGAACTTCCCTTTGCTGTTTCCCGTGACGAAGACGCCGCACCGGTCAGGCGCGGCGGCTGGTCGCAGGGTGGCGCAAAGGCGGATCCGGTCCCACTCACGACGCCGTGCATCACGCAGGCGTTAGCGGAACGCCTAATTTTGTCGCGCTTTGTTTCAGCGAAGGTCTGGCGGCGTGGCCTCGCCAGCCAAATCTGTAACGACCTGATCGAAGGGCAGAACCTGGCTTTGCTTTTCGCCCAGGCGCCGTAACGAAACTGTGCGGTCCTCGACCTCGCGCGCGCCGAGAGCGAGGATCACGGGGACCTTGCCGACGGAGTGTTCGCGAACCTTGTAGTTGATCTTTTCGTTGCGGATGTCGGCCTCGGCCCGGACGCCGTTCTTGCGGAGCGTTTCGACGATTTCCTGAGCGAACTCATCCGCCTCGGACACGATGGTCGCGACGACGACCTGCCGGGGGGCAAGCCAGAAGGGCAGCTTACCGGCGGAGTTCTCAATCAGGATGCCGATGAAACGCTCGAAGGACCCGAGGCAGGCGCGGTGCAGCATGAAAGGGCGGTGCTTGGCGCCGTCTTCGCCGATATAGGTGGCGCCCAGCCGTTCGGGCAGGTTGGGGTCGACCTGGAAGGTGCCGCATTGCCAGACCCGGCCGATCGCGTCGGTCAGGTAGAAGTCTAGCTTGGGGCCGTAGAAGGCACCGTCACCCGGTTCCAGCAGATAGGGGCGGCCGGTGGCCTTGACCGCCGATTCAAGGGCGGCTTCGGCATGGTCCCAGACCTCTTCCGAGCCGACGCGCTTTTCGGGCCGGGTGGCGAAGCGGATATCGAAGTTTTCGAAGCCGAGGTCGCGATAGACACCGTCGAGGTAATTGACGAACCTCACGCATTCCGCCTCGATCTGGTCGGCGGTGCAGAAGATGTGGCCGTCATCCTGGGTGAAGCCGCGCACGCGCATGATGCCGTGGAGCGCGCCGGACGGCTCGTAGCGGGAGCAGGAGCCGAATTCGGCCAGCCGCAGGGGCAGGTCACGGTAGCTCTTTATCCCCGAATTGAAGACCTGCACGTGGCAGGGGCAATTCATCGGCTTGAGCGCATTGATCGCCTTTTCCTTGGCGTGCTCCTCCTCGACCTCGACGACGAACATGTGGTCGCCGTAGTTCTCCCAGTGGCCGGATTTCTCCCAGAAGGTCCGGTTGAGGACCTGGGGGGTGTTGATCTCGTTATAGTCCCCGGCGCGCTGTTTGCGGCGGATGAAATCCTGAAGCTCGGTGTAGATCGTCCAGCCGTTCGGGTGCCAGAAGACCTGGCCGGGCGCCTCTTCCTGCATGTGGAAGAGGTTCATTTCGCGCCCCAGCTTGCGGTGGTCGCGCTTCGCGGCCTCTTCCAGCATCAGGAGGTGCTTCTTGAGGTCTTCCTTGTTGCGGAAGGCCACCCCGTAGATCCGCTGCAGCATCGGGCGGTCGCTGTCGCCGCGCCAATAGGCGCCCGCGACGGACATCAGTTTCCAGGCGTCGCCGGGGACCTGGCCGGTGTTCTGCAGGTGGGGGCCGCGACAGAGATCCTGCCAGTCGCCGTGCCAATACATGCGCAGCGGCTCGTCGCCCGGGATGCTTTCGATCAGCTCGATCTTGTAGGGTTCGCCCGCGTCCTTGTAGTGTTGGATCGCGCGATCGCGGTCCCAGACCTCGGTCCGGACGGGAGCGCGCAGGTTGATGATGTCCTTCATCTTCTTCTCGATCGCGCCGAGGTCTTCTGGGGTGAAGGGCTCCTCCCGGTCGAAGTCGTAGTACCAGCCGTTGGCGATGACCGGGCCGATGGTGACCTGCACGTCTGGCCAGATCTCTTGCACGGCGCGGGCCATGATGTGGGCGAGGTCGTGGCGGATCAGTTCGAGGGCCGGCGCCTCGTCCTTCATCGTGTTGATCTCGATGGCGGCGTCGCGGTCGATCGGCCATTGGAGATCCCAATGGGCGCCGTCGACCTGGGCGGAGATCGCCTTTTTCGCGAGCGAGTTGGAGATCGACGCGGCGACCTCTTGCGGGGTCACGCCCGCGTCGAAGGGGCGGCTGTTGCCATCGGGAAAGGTCAGGGAAATCTGGCTCATCGGCCTAGCTCCTCGTCGGTTTGGCGCCCACGGAACGCCCGGTTGCGGGTTATGTGCGCCTCACATGACGGGGCGCAGGGCCTGCGTCAAGAGGGCGCGGTGCCGGATAACCGGGCGGAGACGGTGATGTGGATCAGGGCGAGGATGGCCATGGCGCCTGCAGCGAGGCCGAGCGCGCCGGGGCCGAAGGTGGCCAGCACAGCGCCGCCGGCAGCGGAGCCGAGCGCCGCGCCGACATAGATTGCCGCGGCATTCAGGGCGAGGACGACATTGGCCTCGGCCGGGGCGAGGCTGATCAGGCGCAGCTGCTGGCCCGCCATGAAAGACCAGCCGGCGACGGACCAGGTGAAGGCAAGGGCGATCAGGGCCGGGGTCGCGATGGGCAGGATCGAGAAGACCGGCATGATCAGGATCTGGGCCGTGGCCAGCAGCGTCAGGGTGCGCACGGCCCCGATCCGGTCGGCCAGCCAGCCGCCGCCGAGGTTGCCCACGACCGCGCCCAGCCCGAAGACAACGAGGATCAGGGTGATGCCGTTGCGCCCGTAACCCATCTGGGCGGTCAGAAGCGGGGCGATATAGGTGAAGAGAACGTAGATCGCGGCGAGGAAGCTCGTGGTGAAGAGCACGGCGAGCATGGTCGGCCCGTGCCGGAGCGTCCTTGCGAGGTCGGACAGCCGGGAGGGCTGGAAGGCGAGGCCCGCGGGTACGCGCGTCCAGATCAGCCAGAGACACGGCAGGGCGAGGACGGCCACCAGCAAAAGGGCCAGGCGCCAGCCGAAGGTATAGGCGATGAAGCTGCCCGCCGGGACGCCCGCGACCTGAGCGAGCGTCAGGCCCATGAAGACGGCGGCAAGCGCCTTGCCGCGCGCCTCCGGTGCGGAGAGGAGCGCGGCAACGGCGGCCGTATTCGGGGTGAAGAGGCCTGCGCCTGCTGCGGCGAGGATGCGGGTTGCATTCAGCGTGATTGGATCCGGCGCCATTGCACCAAGAAGTGAGGCGGTCGCGAAGATGCCAAGTGCGGCGGCCAGAATGCGCCGCCGCCCGATCCGCCCGGTCAGCGAGACGAGGATCGGGGAGAAGACGGCATAGGCCAGCGCGTAGATGGTCATCAGCCAGCCCGCCTCGGCCGGGGTGATGCCCAGGTCGTCGGAAAGGGGCTCCAGCATCCCAATGACGACGAACGCGCCCATGCCGATGACGAAGTTGCTGGTCGACAGGATCGCGATGATGCTGCGGGTTCCGGCGGTGGGGGCGGCGGTCTCGGTCATCGGCACAGAATGACGAAACGCGGGGTTTTTGCGAGGCGTTTTTGCAGAGGCGCGCTGCGCCTGTCTTTGCCTGTCAAATATCCCGCGGGGGTGCGGGGGTGCGAAACCCCCGCTCCAGCGGCGGGGGCTTGCCCTGCGGCCTCATCCGAGGCGCAGGATCTCCACCCCGATCGCGATGCAGCAGGCCCAGGCGGCGGTAAAGATGATCGGGCGGGCCGGGAACCGGGCCATGCCGGTGATCATGCCGATCGCATGGGCGAGGCGCAGGGCGACGAAGAGGACGGACGCCCAGACCGTGACGCCCGACGAGATGCCCAGTTGGAAGGCGATCAGGACGAGGATCGCAAATGGCATCCCCTGTTCCAGCAGGTTCAGGTGCGCGCGGTAGGCGCGGCGGACCCAGGGCCGCTGGAGTGCCGGGTTCGCGGGGCGCGAGAAGTCCTTGCTATCCGCATCGGCCGGGCTGCCCGGTTCGGACGTGTTCACACCGGCGATGTAGGGGATCCAGAGCGATGCGGCCAGCAGCGCGACGGCCGTCAGGGCGTAGAGTTCGACGCTCATGCGGGCTCGTCCTCTTTCTGGGCCTCGGCGGAGAAGCGGACGGATTGGCCGGTTTCGAGGAAGGTCTTGAGGCCCGCCGCCCAGCGGGTCCAGCCGTCGGCCACGCCTTCGCCGGGGGCGACCGGGTATTTCAGGTCACGGTGTTCGATGGTGAGCCGGCAATAGGGACCTTCCTCGTCGATCAGGAAGGTGGATCTTGAGACGACGGCATCTTCTTCCCAATGCGGCTCGAAGGTCGAGACGATGCGGGACTTGGGCTCGGCCTCGAGCGTGCGGGCGGTGAACATCGGTTCGCCGCCCTCGAAATAGTAGCGGTAGATCTTGTCTTCCTCGGTCACCTTGCGGGCGAGGAAGTGGTATTCGGCCATCTGGTCGGCATCGGTCAGTGCGTCCCAGAGGGCGTCGCGGGTGCAGCGGATATAGGTCTGCATCACAAAATCGGGCTTGTCGGTCATCGGTGTCTCCAATCGTTGCTTGAGGGTGAGGGTCGCCTTGGCGGCGGGGCGGTAGGGGGCGATCCAGCGGTCGATCGCCTCCTCCAAGGGTGCGGCGTTCAGGAAGTGGTGTTTGAACCGGCCTGACCGCCGGGGGATCACGAGGCCCGCCTCTTCCAGCACTTTGAGGTGTTTCATGACGCCGAAGCGGGTCATGTCGAGCTGGGCCTCGAGCTCTTTGAGGGTCTGGCCGTCCTTGGCCGCCAGGCTGTCGAGCAGGGACCGGCGGGCGGGGTCGGCGAGGGCCTTGAAGATCGCGTCCATGGGAGGCTTATATGTGATTCTATAGTCACGTGACAATATAGTCACCTAATGTTTTTCCGAAACCTCCCGGTCGGCTGCGGGTTGGACGCCCGTGAAAAGGGTTCCGAGGAGGGGGTTGGGTATGGAGACGTCGATTGAGGAAGAGCTGTTCGAGATCCTGGTGGAGGATCCGGACGCTTCCGGTGGGCTGGGGGAGAAGGAACAGGCGGCCGAGCCCGGGAACTTCCTGCGCCATGCAGGCGCCCTGTCGCTGTCGAAGATGGCCGACGGGCTGATCGACCCGAAGCTGGTGCTGAGCTGGCTGGTCACTCATCTGGGCGCGGGGGCCGGGATTGCCGGGCTGCTGGTGCCGGTGCGGGAGGCCGGCGCGCTGCTGCCGCAGCTCTTCACGGCGGCGCGGATCCACGCGATGGCCCGGCGGAAATGGGCCTGGGCGGCGGGCGCTGCGGGGCAGGGGATCGCGGCGGGCGGGATCGCCCTGGCCGGGCTGACGCTGGAGGGCGCCGCGGCGGGCTGGGTGATTGTGGCGCTGCTGGGGCTTCTGGCGCTGAGCCGGTCGGTCTGTTCGGTGGCCTTCAAGGATGTGCTGGGCAAGACGGTGGGCAAGACGCGGCGGGGGACCGTGACGGGGGCGGCCTCGTCGGTATCGGCCGCGGCGGTTCTGGTTTTCGCGGGCGTTCTGATCGCGGGGTGGGGCGACCGGTATGCGATCGTGATCGGCGCGGTGGCGCTGGCGGCGGGGTTCTGGCTGCTGGCGGGGGCGATCTTTGCGACGTTGACCGAGATCGCCTCGGACACGGAGCCGCCGAAGAACACGCTGGGCGAGGCCTTGGGGCAGCTGTCGCTGCTGAGAGACCGGCCGCAGCTGGTGCGGTTCATCACGGCGCGGTCGCTGTTGGTGGGAACGGCGTTGGCGCCGCCGTATCTGGTGGTGCTGGCGCAAGAGGCGGGGGAGAGCGGGCTGAGCAATCTGGGCGTGCTGGTTCTGGCCTCGTCCGGGGCATCGCTGCTGTCGTCCTTCGTCTGGGGGCGGATGGCGGACCGGTCGTCGCGGCGGGTTCTGATGCTGGCAGGCGTGGCCTCGGCCCTCGCGCTGCTGGCGGCCTTGGCGGCGCGGGCGCTGGGGCTCGCCGGGACAGTCTGGGCCGTGCCGGTGGTGCTGTTCGGGTTGATGATCGCCTATCACGGGGTGCGGAACGGGCGGTCGACCTATCTAGTCGACATGGCGCCCGAGGACGAGCGGGCGGCCTATACGGCGGTGTCGAACACCGTCGTGGGGGTGGTGTTGTTGGTGGCCGGCGGGTTATCGGCTGCGGTGGCGTCGGTGGGCGTCGGCTGGGTGATCGCGCTTTATGCCGCCTTGTCGGTTGTGGGCGCCGTTGTCGCCTATGGGCTGAAGGAGGTGGAATGAGCTTTACCAATGGGCTGCGCGGGCGGCTGGCCTATGAGAGGACCGAGGGCGACGGGCCCGGCGTGGTGTTCCTGGGCGGCTTCAAGTCCGACATGACCGGCACCAAGGCGGTGCATCTGGAGGAGTGGGCCAAGGCGCGCGGGCGGGCGTTCCTGCGGCTGGATTACGGCGGGCACGGCGCGTCGGACGGGGTATTCGAGGACGGATCGATCGGCGACTGGTACGAGGATGCGCTGGCCGTCATTGATGCGGTGACGGAGGGCCCGCAGGTGATCGTGGGCTCGTCGATGGGGGGCTGGATCTCGCTTCTGATCGCGCGGGAGCGGCCAGCGTTGGTCGCGGGGCTGGTGACGATCGCGGCGGCGCCGGATTTCACGGAGGACGGGTCTTGGGCCGGCTTTTCGGACACGCAGCGGGCGGAGCTTGAGAGCGCGGGGGTCGTGCTGGTGCCGTCGGAGTACGGGGATCCCTATCCGATCACGAAGCGGCTGATTGAGGATGGACGGACGCGGCTGGTTCTGCGGACGCCGTTGGCCTTGGATGTGCCGGTGCGGATGTTGCAGGGCACGGCGGATGCGGACGTGCCGATGGAATGGGCCTTGCGGTTGCTCGCGCATGTCGAGGGGAGCGATGTGCATCTGCGGCTGGTGAAGGGGGCGGATCACCGGTTTTCCGGACCGGACGAGCTGGCTCTGATCGAAGGGGCGGTCGAGGAGGTTCTGGGTCGGATCTGAGGTTGGCGGGGCGACTGCGCGCTTTGCGCGACACCCGCCCACCCAACCTTCCGGTGGCGCTTCGTTTCTGGTGTTTTTGGTCGGGGTGGGCACCTAGGCTTTTTGGAGCGTTGTTTCGGAGAGGTCCCATGGCGTTGAGCATGCGGCAGAAGGCGGGCTGGGGCCTGGCCGATATGGGCATCAACGTCTTCGTCGTCGTCAAGCAGCTGCTGGTCCTGTCCTTCCTGACGCAATACCTGGCCGTTCCGGTGGTCTGGGCCGGGGCGCTGACCACCGGCATCCTGATCTTCGACATGATCACCGACCCCGCTGTCGGCTATCTGAGTGACCGGACGCGGAGCCGGTTCGGGCGGCGGGTGCCGTGGATGGTTGCCGGTGCGGTCGTTCTGGCGGGCGGGATGGTCGGTATCTTTGCCGCGCCGGATGGGAGTGCGTCGGCCGATCTGGCCTGGGTCGGCGGGTTCTTCGTCGTCGCGACGGTGGGGTTCACCATGGTGGCGATCCCCTATGGCGCGATGGCGGGCGAGATGACCCAGGACCCGCGGGAGCGGTCGCAGATGACGGGGTGGCGCATGGCTTTCGCCTCGCTCGGGATCCTTGTGGGCGGGGCGGCGATCCCGGCGCTGGCGGGGTCGGTCGGGTTCTTTCAGGCGATGCTGGTCTTCGCGCCGGTGACGGTGGTGGCCGTCTGGGGCTCGGTCGGGTTGACCGCGGGCGCGCCGAAGATCGTGACACCGGCGGAGGGGTCGTTCGTTGCCTTGGCGCGGTTGGTGCTGGCAAACGGGGCCTTCATGCGGCTTGTCCTGATCTACGGGCTGATGACGCTGGGGATCGCGGTGCTGACGGCGGCAGTGCCGTTTGCGGCGGTCTATCTGGTGCTGGATCCGGGGACATCGGTGTTCAGTCAGGCGGCGACCGGGCTGCCGATGGCGTCGCTGATGTTCGCGGCCTTCGTGGTGGGCTCGATCCTGAGCCAGGCCGTCTGGGTCTGGCTGTCGGCGCGGCTGGGGAAGGTGCGGGCGCTGGTGTCGGGGCTGATCTTCTACATCTGCGTGTTGTGTCTGGTTTATGTGGTGTTGCCGTCCGAGGTCCTGGGCCTGGTATGCGGCGTCTTCCTGCTGGTGGGCGCGGCGAACGGGGCCTATCAGCAGATCCCCTGGGCGATCTATCCGGATCTTATGGACGTCACACGGCGCGCGACCGGGGAGGCGATCGAGGGGGCGTTTTCGGCGATCTGGCTATTCGGGCAGAAGGCGGCCAATGCGATCGGCCCGCTGATCCTGTCGCTGGTGCTGGGAGCGTTCGGGTGGCTGGAGGCATCGGGCGGGGAGGTGGTGGCGCAATCCCCCGATGCGGTCTGGGCGCTGCTGGCCGCGGCGACGCTGCTGCCTGCCGGGCTGCTGGCGCTTTCGATCCTGGCGCTGGTCTGGATCTATCGGCCGGCCGAGCGGGCGCTTTTGCCGACGCGCGGCTGAGCCGGGCATTTGCCGTTGAGGCACGCAAAGCTCTCCCTATGATCCGAAGGTGACGAGTCGGGACGGGAGGGAGCGATGGCGGAGCATCTGAAAACGGCACGGAGCCAGCAGGACCGGGCAGAGGACGACGCGAAGGTGCGCGCCACGGTCGAGGGGCTGCTGGCCGATATCGAAGCGCGGGGCGATGCGGCCGTGCGCGAGATGGCCGAGAAATTCGACGGGTTCTCGCGAGAAAGCTACCGATTGTCGGAGGAGGAGATCGCGGATCTGATCGCCGAGGTGTCGGACCGGGAGATGGACGATATCCGGTTCGCCCACGATCAGGTCGTGGCCTTTGCCGAGGCGCAGCGGGCGTCCATCACCGATATCGAGGTGGAGCCGATGCCCGGGGTGATCCTGGGTCACCGGACGATCCCGGTGCAATCGGTGGGCTGCTACGTGCCGGCGGGCAAGTTCCCGATGGTCGCCTCGGCCCATATGTCGATCGCGACGGCGACGGTCGCGGGCGTGCCGCGCATCGTGGGCTGCGTGCCGCCGTTTCAGGGCAAACCCAACGCGGCGGTCGTGGCGGCGATGCAGATGGGCGGGGCGCACGAGATCTATGTGCTGGGCGGCGTGCAGGCGGTGGGTGCGATGGCGCTGGGGACCGAGACGATCGCGCCGGTCGATATGCTTGTGGGGCCAGGGAATGCCTTTGTCGCCGAGGCAAAGCGGCAGCTTTTCGGACGGGTGGGGATCGATCTGTTCGCCGGGCCGACCGAGACGATGGTGATCGCCGATGACACGGTCGATGCCGAGATGTGCGCGACGGATCTGCTGGGGCAGGCGGAGCATGGGTATAACTCGCCGGCGGTGATGCTGACGGTGTCTCGCAAGCTGGCGGAGGCGACGCTGGCCGAGATCGACCGGATCCTGGAGATCCTGCCGACGCGGGACACAGCGGAGGTGTCGTGGCGGGATTACGGTGAGGTGATCCTGTGCGGGGATCACGACGAGATGCTACGGCTCGCCAACGAGATCGCGTCGGAGCATGTGCAGGTGATGACCGACCGCGACGATTGGTATCTGGAGAACATGCACTCCTACGGGGCGCTGTTCCTCGGGCCGCGGACCAATGTGGCCAATGGCGACAAGGTGATCGGGACGAACCACACGCTGCCGACGAAGAAGGCGGGGCGGTATACCGGCGGGCTGTGGGTCGGGAAGTTTCTGAAAACCCACTCCTACCAGAAGATCACGACTGATGAGGCGGCGGCCTTGGTGGGCGCCTACGGGTCGCGGCTGTGTATCCTCGAGGGGTTCGTGGGGCATGCGGAGCAGTGCAATGTCCGGGTTCGGCGCTATGGCGGGGTGAACGTGCCTTATGGCGAGGGCGCGCCGTATCGCGAGGCGGCGGAATAGGGACAGCGGGACGACGCTCGCGCTATCGCGCGTCGCCCCGCCCACCGTCCCGTTCGGCTTCGCCGGGCGTATTTCGGGCAAGATGAGGATGGGGTGACGCTGTGATCGAGGCGTTGGTGTTGGCGGCGGATGAGGGGCCCGAAGGCTACCGGGACGCGCTACGGGCTGTTCTGGCGCCCGAGGCGGCGGTTCGCCTGTGTCATCCTTTGGGGGACGCGGTCGGGGCGGAGGGGTTGTTCGAGCTTGGTATGGCGCCTTTGTTCGCTGCGTTCCCGGATCTGGAGCGGCGCGACCTGATCCGGGTCGCCGGGCGCGATGCCGATGGGGCCGCGTGGATCGGCGTGTGCGGGTACTGGGCCGGGCGGTTCGCGGCGCCCTATCTTGGGATCCCGCCGACGGGCCGGATCGCGGCGATGCGGTATCACGATTTCTTCCGGATCGAGGACGGCAAGATCGTGGAAGTGCAGGCGGTCTGGGATATTCCAGAGCTGATGAGGCAGGCCGGTGCCTGGCCGATGGGGCCGTCGATCGGGCGGGAGTGGCAGGTGCCTGGGCCGCAGACTCAGGATGGTCTGCGCGTGTCCGGGGATGGCGCTGCGGCGCTGGACGTCGTGCGGGAGATGCTGGAGCATCTGGGCAAGTCCACCGAAAGCGTGGAGGCGATGCGGCTGCCGGAGTTTTGGCACCCGCATTGCTCGTGGTACGGGCCCGCGGGGATCGGGACGGCGCGCGGGATCGATGGATTTCGGGCGCATCATCAGGTGCCGTTTCTGAACGCCCTGCCTGACAGGAACGGGGATCCGGCGAACGGGCACCTGTTTGCGCAGGGCGATTACGTGGGCTTCACCGGCTGGCCCGGGATGCACATGACGGTGACCGGTGACGGCTGGCTGGGGATCGCGCCGGCGGGGCAGCGGATCACCATGCGATCACTGGATTTCTGGCGGGTTGCGGACGGCAAGATCCGGGAGAACTGGGTGCTGATCGATCCGCTGGATGTGTGGGCGCAGCTCGGTGTCGATGTGCTAGGAAGGATGCGGGAGATTCTTTGAACGGAGGGTGGAATGGCCGATCATCCGAGTGTTGTGCCGTACCTGTCCTACAAGGATGGGGCCGCGGCGATCGAGTTTCTGACGACGGCCTTCGGGCTGGAGCTGCTGTTCAAGCAGGAGGATGACGACGGCGTCTTGCAGCACGCGGAGCTGCGACACGGGAATGGCGTGATCCTGATGGGGACGGCGGAGCTGCCGAAGGGATCGCCGGGGATCTATCTGGTGGTCGAGGATGTGGCGGCGCATCACCGGCAGGCGATGGCGGCAGGGGCTGTGGAGGTCTATCCGCCTGAGGACACGGAGTGGGGCACGCAGCGGTGGCGGGCCAAGGATCCCGAAGGGCATGAGTGGAGTTTCGGCACCTATTCGCCCCAGACCGAAGCGCCGAGTTGGTAGGGCGGGATTCTTGAGTATTTTTGGCCAGATGAAGCTGGGAGTCTAGGCTCTGCGGCGGCCGGGAAGCATGTGGAGCCTCGAGACGCTGGGGCGGGTGCGGCTGTCGAAGTACTTTTACATGCGCGAGTTTCTGTATTCCGAGGTCGCGAATTTTTACGGGATGCAGAATATCCCGGACGATCCCGATCTGGTGGTGGAGACGGGGACGCGGTTCTGTACGGAATTGCTCGATCCGCTGGAGGAGACCTTTGGGCGGGTCGCCGTAAGGTCGGGATATCGCTCGCGGGCGGTGAATGCGTTCGGCAACGCGAACAAGCTGAACTGCGCGCGGAACGATAACCCCATGGAATGCCATATCTGGGATTGGGCGTCCGGGGAGGAAGCGGTTGCCGGGGCGAGTATCATTATTCCCTGGTTCGCCGATCTTTATGAGGCAGGGCGGGATTGGCGGGATCTGGCCTGGTGGGTGCATGATCATCTGCCCTATTCCGAGATATGGTTTTTCCCCAAGCTCTGTGCGTTCAACCTGGTATGGCGGGCGGTGCCGCGGCGGACGATCTCGTCTTACGTTGTGCCGCGCGGGATGCTTCTGCGCGCGGGAGAAGAGCCATCTGAGAGCGCGGAGGCCCGGCGTGCGCGGTATGCGGATTTTCCGCCTGTCCGGGGCGTTGCGCTGGGCGGGGGG
>NZ_JBFONT020000013.1:0-56014 GCF_040779325.2 Aestuariibius violaceus | reverse complement strand
GTTGCGCGGTGTGAGCCCCAGCCAGGCGGCAAACTCCCGTCCGCTTCGGAGCTGGTGGCCTGAGCCAATCGTCGCCGCAACAGCCGACATTGTGACCGGTCCAACGCCCGGAATGGTCTGCAGAAGCCGAGCCTGTCGGCTCAGGCGAGCCTGGAGGCGCAGGATCCAGGCCAACGGTCGCAACTTTCATGGGGTGGCTCCTCTCAACCGCAGATTACGACACCTGCACAATGCCGCATCGCGACGCCGGGGGCGCGAGCCATCCACCCAATCTGGTTCAGCTGGCTGCGCCTAACCTGCCTCAACGAAGTGGTCCGGTTTCAGTCTTGGTGCCAGATGGGTCTGGCAACTACGGTTGGGTTGGCCGGCGAAGCGGCTCCGAATGGCGGAGCCGGCCATTGCACAACCTCCGGGGCTGGTGGCCGATAGCGCATCGATACTGTTCGTCGATCTAAGCCGCCGGTCAATCTGGATTGCCAGACACTCGCCGGTGAACTCGTCGATCAGGTTGAGCATCCGGAACCTCTCTCCCTCATGGGTCCGGCTCTCGACAAAGTCGTAGAATCGGACATGGTCGGATCGCTCCGGCCGCAGACGGATGCAGGACCCGTCGCCCAGCCAGAGCCTCGTCGTCTTCGGTTGCTTATGGGGAACCCTCAGCCCCTCCCGCCGCCAGATCCGTTCGGCACGCTTCACGTTCACGACCCCGCCTGCGTCACACAGAAGGGCCGACCGTTCTGCTAGGAGGCAATTCGGGAGAAGTCTCGCAGGACCGTACCGTTGTTCCTGGTCGTCCTTTGTCCATTGCGCATGGACAGAGTGCCGTTGACCAGGACATGGACGATACCGCTTGCATAGCGGCGCGGATGGCGGGCTGTTGCGTTGCTTGTGATGGCGGTGGGATCGAACACGCATATATCGGCGTGAAACCCCTTGCGGAGCTTGCCGCGCCTCTTCAAGCCGAGGCGCTCTGCAGGAATTGACGTGATCTTCCTAAGCGCCTCCGAAAGGCTCAACACACCGCGGTCGCGCACGTAGTATTGCAAGAACCGGGCGGCCCAACCGTAGCCACTCAATGATCCAATATGATTGCTGAGTATACCGTCATTGGCGATGGCAACGGTGTCTGAGATTACGGCGCATTCCGGTTGTTTGAGGCAGAGGTCGATGTCCGAGTTCAGGAAGCTCTTTGAGGACCACATCGTGGACATTATGTTCGCGCCTTCCTCCAAGAGGATATCGAGCACGGCGTCGTAGGGATCGACACCGCGCAAACGACCGATCTCTTCAAAACTCGCACCGACAAGATCGGTGTTCTCGGTCGCGTTCAGCAGGATGATATCTTTCCATTGCCTCGCCTTGACAATGAGCCACATCGGTTTGGGGTTGTTCTTGATCCGCTCGCGCGCCACCGGATCGGCCAAGCGTTTCAGGACATCATCAATACTGCCCGCCTGAGCCCACTTTGGCAAAATTGCAGCCATCAATGTGTGGTTCCAATCATGCGGGATCACATCAAAAGCGATGTCGGCGTCATGGTTCCGCGCGATGTCGATCATTTCGAGCGTGTGTTCCATGGCGTGGCTGGGCGCGCCGAATTTGGGCTGGATATGGCTGATCTGAAGCCTTGCTCCGGCCTGGCGGGCGGTGCTCATGGCTTCGGCGAAACCAAGGTCATAAGCGGTGTCGCGGTTGCGGACATGTGTGGCATAGAGCCGACCGTACTTTGCAGCGACCTCGACCATTGGGATCAGGTGATCGGGCGCGGCAAGACTTCCCGGGAAGTATTCGAGGCCAGAAGAAAACCCGCCCGCGCCCTCTTCCATGCATTGGTCCACCAACTTGGCCATCTTTGCCACGTCATCGGGTTCGCCGGCGTGCAGTTCGTCGCCCAGAACGGCGCGGTGGATCGTGCCGTGGCCCACAAATGCCACCACATTGACGCCCAGTTCAGTGTCGTCCAGCACGTCGAGATATTCGCCAAAGCCTAGCCATTTCCGATGCTTGGCCTTCTCGGTGAACCAAGGCGACACCTGCCGGATCGCGCCATGCGAACAGACCGGCGCGCAGGAGATGCCGCATTGGCCGATGACCTCTGTAGTTACACCCTGATGCACCTGACTTTCGGCGCGACCGTCCGCGATCAGGGTAAAATCCGAATGGGTATGCATGTCGATAAAGCCCGGAGACACTGTAAGGCCTGATACGTCGATCGTCTCGGTCGCGGTGTCAGAGGTGATCTCACCAACCTCGACGATCATGCCGTCCTTTATGCCCACATCCGTCACCTCTGGTGCGGCACCCGAGCCGTCGTGGACCTCTCCACCCTTCAGGACCAGATCGAACATTGGATTACCTCACGGATGCAGGGCCATAGACCCAGTTTGGGAGGAACAGGGTTAAGTCAGGGAAGAGGATCAGGATGATCATCCCCAGGATATAGGCACCGATGAACGGCAGCACCGCGACCGAAATCCGTTCGAGAGAGATTTTCGAGATGCGCGACGCGATGGTCAGGTTTGCCCCCAGTGGCGGCGTCAGGAAGCCGATTTCGCAGGTGATGACCGTAAAGATCCCGAACAACACAGGATCAATTCCCAGGGAGGTCACGAGCGGCAAGAAGACAGCCGTGAACAGCACGATCTGGGCAAGACTTTCCATGAACGTACCGATGAAGATGTAAAAAATGCCGATCAACAGCAGTACGAGAAAGGGGCTTGTGGTGATCGACGTGATCCCCGTCTGAATGGCGGCAGGCACATCGTAGAAGGCCGTGAGTTGGCCGAAGGCCAGCGTCGGTGTGAGCAGGATCAGGATGCCCGTCAGTAGGGCTGTGAAGCGCAGCGCCTCCAATACTTTGCGCAAAGTCAGTTCGCGGTAGATGAACAGCCCGACAAAAAGCGCATAGAACACGGCAACACCGGCAGCTTCGGTCGGAGTGAAGATGCCGCCGTAGATGCCGCCGAGGATGAGCACTGGCGCCCCGATGGACCACTTCCCCTCCCAGGCAGCGCTTAGGAACGGCCCCCATGTGAACGGATCACCTCCACCGCCATAGCTTCGACGGCGCGCAATGATATAAGTTGTTACCATCAGCAAAGTCGTCACGATGACGCCGGGAACAATACCTGCAAGAAAGAGACGCGGGATCGAGGTTTCCGAGACAAGTCCGTAGATGATCATCAGATTTGACGGCGGGATAAGACTGCCCAATGCACCGGCGCTTGCGGTGATTGCAGCAGCAAAGGGCACGTCGTAGCCGTCTCTCTTCATAGCCGGCACCGTCGCCGACCCGATTGCCGCAGTCGTCGCCGGACCGGATCCGGACAACGCGCCGAAAAGCATGCATGCAAAGACTGTGACCAGCCCCATGGAGCCGCGATAGGCGCCGACAAGCTTGGTTGCGATGCCGATCATGCGGTTCGCCATGCCGCCCGTTTCCATCAAGCGCCCGGCCAGAACGAAAAGCGGAATGGTCAACAATGGAAAGGGTGTCAGACTGTTATACCCTGTCTGCGCAAGCAGCGTATAGGGGATGTCGATCAGTAACAGCGCGAGCGCCGTCGTCAGGCCGACCGCGGCAAAGAGTGGAACGCCGATCAACGTCAGAAAGACAAAGGCCAGCGACAGAAGAAGAAGCTCGTTCAAAACAGATGCTCCTCTTCGACGACATCGCCGTCTTCGACCAGCATCCCCGGCAACCCTTCGGCCCCATCCCGATACCAGAGTACATAAGTCTGGATCAGCCGCGCCAGCATCAAGCTGTAGCCAATCACCAGAATTGTCTGAGGGTAGAATTCGTTGATGCCCAGGCTTGGACTGTGCGACGGAAACTTCCAAAGCACTGTCAGATAGTCCCAGCTTACGCGGATCATTATTACGCTGAATGCCGCCCAGGCAAAGTCAGCCGTGAAGATCGCATAGCGCCCCAGATGTATTGGCAGGGCCTGTACCGCCACTAGGATGCGGATGTGGAAGCGCTCCCGAACGCACAGCGATGCGCCCATGTAGACGGCCCACACCATGCAAATTGCGGCTGTTTCCTCAGTCCAGTGCAGCGCGACCTCGAACACATATCGCGCCAGAACCTGAGCCATCACCGCAATGGCGATGACAACAAGGGCAATGCAACACAGCGCTTCTTCAAAATGCTTTTCGAGCCAACGTAAGACGGCCATTCATGCCTCAAGACCTTTGGGAAAGGGCCGCACGGGCAGCCCCTTCGATTGTTGCCAGCCGCTTACTCGGCGGCAGCGTTGATCATATTGACGAGATCCACAAATTCCTGCCCCCGCTCTGCAGCAACCGCCTGCTGCACGGTCTGCGCGGCGGCAATGAAATCCGCGCGATCCGGATCGGTCCGGGTCATGCCGCCTTCGGTCACCAGCCACTGGCGCACTTCCTCGGTCTCGGCCCGGACCTCTTCGCTAAAGCGATTGCCCGCATCGACCGCTGCGCGCATGATCTGCTCGCGCTGTTCGTCCGTTAGACGATCCATGAAGCTGGACGATGCGAACAACGGTGCCATCGACACAAAATGCTCGAGAATTACGAGGTTCGGCATAAACTCGTAAAAACTCATGTCGCGAATGAAGGATGTCCCGTTGTCCCCGCCATCCACAGTTCCGGTCTGCAATGCCGTCGGTGTTTCGGACCATGCCAAGGGCACCGGGTTCGCACCGAATGCTTCGAATGTGGCCAGCATCACGGCGTTATTGGGCGTGCGGATTTTGAGCCCTTCCATATCCGCCATCGTGTTGACCGGGCGAACGGAATTGTAGAAGTCGCGATAGAGTGCCGGACCGAAGCTGAGCAGATGCACGCCTGTATCTGCCAAGAGTTGCGAACGGATGAAGTCGCCAACTTCACCATCGACGACCCGCTCAAGGTGATCGGTGTTCTGGAAGATATACGGCAAGACCGTCACATCCATGAGCGGCCAGTGTGGTGAGACATTGTTGGCGGTGATGAAGAAACCATCGACCGTACCCAGCTGCATTGCGCGGAAGCCCTCGTCTTCGGTGGCAATCTGGTTGCAGCAGCGCAAACGCACATCGACAGTGCCGCCTGTGTAGTCTTCCGCCAGTTCCTCAAAAATGGCTCCGAAACGGCCGTACAGAGAATCCTCCGGCGCGCCAAAACCGACATTCATCGTGATGTCCTGCGCCGACGCTGTCGCCGCCGACATCGACAGCGCTGCGACTGCCGCAAGTGCTTTCGTGTGAAATCCCATGGTCACTCTCCTTGTTGTTCAACTTTTTTCTTTCAGCTTTGCATGGGAAATGGCGCTGGCATAATATCAATTATGACTGTTTTGATACCCGTCCGGCATCATGCGCTCTGACCTGCGCCTTGTTCGCTACTTTGTCGCGGTCGCGGAAGACCTGCATTTTCGCCGCGCGGCAGATCGGCTTGGCATTGCGCAACCCGCACTCAGCCGCGCGATCCAGACGCTTGAAGCGGAATTGGGGGTGGCCTTGTTTGTCCGGTCAAACCGAAATGTACAGATCACCCCGTCGGGTCAGGTCTTTCTTGAGCGGGCCCACAAGATCCTCAGCCTTATGGAGCGCGCCACCGAAGACGTGCGCAACGCGCATGACGGTCGCATCGGGTCCTTGCGCATCGGCTACACCGACTTTGCTATCGCCGGTTCCCTGCCGACGATCCTCAAGGACTTTCAGGAGCGGCAGCCGCAAATCACGCTTCAGCCGCAGCATGGGGTGACCTTGACCCAGCTGGCTCGGCTTGAGGACGGCAAGCTTGATATCGGGTTTCTCACCGGGCCGGTGAACAAAGCCGGCTATGATCAGCACCCGGTGCAATCCGAGAAATTCGTTTGTGTCTGCGCTGACAGGCACCCGCTTGCCCAGCGGGATGCCATCGGTCTTGCCGACCTGGCCACTGAAAACTTCGTCCATGGCAACTCTACCGATTGGCAGCACTTCTATGACTACTTGATCCCGCTCTGCCGTCGCGTTGGCTTCACGCCGCGCATCGTGCAGGAAGCGTTCAATACAGCGGGGATTCTGGGGCTTGTGTCCTGCGGGATGGGGGTCACCGTGTTGACCGAGAAGGTGTGCAGCGCGTTGGCGCCCGGCCTTGCGGTCATCCCGATTGAGGACGTATCCGAGCGCCTGATCACGACCGCAATCTGGCGGCGCGACAATGTGGTGGGACCAAACCTACACTTCGTTGAGTATCTACGCAGTTTGCCAGTCCCGTCCGTCCCTTCATGAGACCAGTCTCTGGTGGTGCAGACAGCAAAACGCGTTGTCCCGAGGCGATTCTGCTGTAGGCCTTGGGCGCATACCGGCGGGAATTTGCATGTCAGACATCAAGGTTTTTCAAGCAAAAACAATCATTACCATGGATTCAACGGTGCCCGACGCCACCCATGTCGCGGTGCGTGACGGTCGCATTCTGGCCGTAGGTGACACGACCTGTGCGGATCAATGGGGTGACGTCACACATGACGCATCGCTTGCTGATGCGGTGCTTATGCCCGGGTTTGTCGAAGGCCACGCGCATATGCTGGCGGGGGCGATCTGGGAGTTTGCCTACACCGGATACCACGACCGAATTGACCCCCAGGGACGTCTTTGGACGGGTTTGCCGAGCCTCGAAGATGTGGTTGCGCGTCTGGCTGATATTGACGCGAAGCTGCCTGCCGGCGCGCCGCTGATCGGTTGGGGGTTCGATCCAATCTTCCTGGCGGAGGATCGTCTGAGCCGGGTCCATCTCGACACGGTATCCACCACGCGGCCCGTCGCGATCCTGTTTTCCAACTTCCACCTGATGTGCGTGAATTCCGTTGCACTCGACATGGTGGGGTACTCTGAAACAACCCTCGCGGAAGGCGTCGTCAAATGGCCAGACGGGGCACCAACGGGTGAGTTGCAGGAAATGGCGGCGATGTTCCCGATCATGCGGCGCCTCGGCATCGACTTTCGGGCGTTGTCTCAACGTGCAAGTGCGATCCAGTCCTATGCGCAGGTTGCGACGCGCGCGGGGGTGACGACGGTCACCGACCTGTTTTCGCACCTCGAAGACGAAGACCTCGACATCATGTTTTCTGTGACCGGCGAAGAGACCTTTCCGCTTCGGATTGTTCCCGCCTTGGCTGCCTCAGGCGATCCTGGGGCACTTGCCGAACGTGCGCTCGCCCTGAAATCGCGATCCACCGACAAGGTGCGGCTGGGCGCGGTGAAGCTGATGACCGACGGATCGATCCAAGGCTGGACCGCGCGGGTCAAGTGGCCCGGTTATGTCGGCGGGCAGCCAAACGGTATCTGGAACATGGCTCCGGAACAGATCCGCACGACCTGTGCCGCGCTTCATGCCGCAGGCGTACAGATGCACATTCACGTCAACGGAGATGAAGCTTCGGACATCGTGATCGACGCCTTGGCAAGCGCCATGCGCGAAGCCCCCTGGCCGGATCACGGGCATGTCCTGCAACATGGACAGATGATGGATGACGGACAGTTTCGGCGATGTGCCGATCTTGGGATCAGCGTGAACCTCTTTGCCAATCATCTCTGGTACTTCGGCGATCAACATGTCGCCTTGACGATCGGACCTGATCGCGCAAACCGCATGGATGCCGTCCGATCCGCGCTCGACGCAGGATTGACCGTCGCCATCCACTCGGACGCGCCTGTCACGCCAATGGGGCCACTCTTCACGGCGTGGTGTGCAATCAACCGGGAAACCATGTCGGGGAGGGTGCTGGGGGACGCGCAGCGCATCTCCGTTGCCGAAGCGCTTTATGCCATTACACTTGGTGCCGCGCGAACGCTCAAGCTGGACGCTGAGATTGGTTCGATTTCCATCGGCAAAAGTGCAGATTTCGCAGTGCTCGGTTCGAACCCGCTTGAGATAGACCCGGCCTCTCTGAAGGACGTCCCAGTCCTGGGAACCGTCTTTCGTGGTCGGGTGAAGCTGGTATGAAACCTGTGCCCATGACAGTCATCTCGGGCTATCTGGGCGCCGGGAAGACCACGCTCATCAATGCCCTGCTCGCCTCCGATCACGGGCTGAGGCTCCTCATCCTCGTCAACGACTTCGGGGCGATCAATATTGATGAACGGCTGCTTGCATCGAGGGACGAGGACACGATCGCGCTTACCAACGGATGCGTCTGCTGCACGATGGGGGCGGACTTGTTCCTGGCCTTGGCGGACGCGCTCGACCGCGCGCCGCGCCCCGACCATATCGTCATCGAAGCAAGCGGCATCTCCGATCCGGCACGCATCGCCCAAGCGGCCCTGGCAGAGCCAGACATGCAATATGCCGGGATCGTGACACTCGTCGACGGCCTCGAGTTCCAGAGCCTGATGTCCGATCCGCTGATCGGCGATCAGGTGCGCGAACAGATCGTCAAAGCGGACTTGATCGTGGTGACCAAAGCGCAAAGAGGCGTAAAGGTGCCGGGTCTTGATGAGCTGACGCGATCCGAAGTCCTGTCTGCCGAGGATACCGGCGCTTTGGCCCATTTGGTTTTCAACGAACCCGTGATGGACCAGGTCCCCGCACCAACGTCACCGCATCCGGCTTATACGTCGTGGTGCCGCCGAAACGCGATCGGCGTGGATGCGGACCTTTTGCCCACCGATCTAGCGCGCCGGCCGGCCGGCCTGTTCCGCCTGAAGGGAAGCGTCATGGACCGGAACGGCACGTGCAGGGATGTGCAAGTTGTGGGTCAGCAAATCGAGGTCAGTATCTCGAAGGGGCATTCCGACCCGACACTCGTCGGCATTGGGCTATCCGAACGTGTTTCGGTGAGTGAAATCGACGATTGGTGGAAGCAGGTCATATCATGACATGGCTTCATGGAGGCCAACGTGTCCAGGTACCGATAACTTCGAAACCGGACAGCTAGATTTGCGCTCTATGAGCTATCGATATCTGAGAGCGGCTGGCCAGTACATGATCGCACTATATCGAAACAGTGTTTATCCTATGCACGGAAGGGGCTCTTACTTGAAGATGCAGGCCCAGACTGGCTATCTGCGAAACAGCTAAACGCCGCGTTGCAGCTTGCCTCGAGCAGACTCTCAGAGAAAGCTTAGCATCTGACGGAGTCGAAGGACCGCACCACGGACAAAGCGGCCGTCCGACCTCCGACATGCTCGGACTGCCGCGACCCTTTAGTGTCTGACGATAACCTCAATGGGCAATCATCACGTGACGCACCGCTGTGTAGTCCTCGAGCGCATACATCGACATGTCCTTGCCATAGCCCGATTGTTTCAGACCCCCATGCGGCATCTCGTTGACCAGCATGAAATGCGTGTTCACCCAAGTGCACCCGTATTGAAGTGCGGCGGAGGTTTCCATCGCGCGGCCAATATCTCCGGTCCAGACCGAACTGGCCAGGCCATATGGGCTGTCGTTGGCCCAGTCGATGACCGGATCGTCATCGGTAAACCGGGTAACGGAAACAACGGGTCCGAAGACTTCGCGCTGCACGATCTCGTCGTGCTGCAATGCTCCTGCGACAACGGTCGGTGTATAATAGAACCCGTGACCCTCCGCCTGTGTCCCACCGGTCACCACTTCGATATGCGACTGCTCGGCGGCACGTTCGACGAAGCTGGCCACCCGGTCGAGTTGGCGGGGCGAAATCAATGGCGGTATCTCATTGAGTGTGTCGTCAGCATTGTCATAGACGATGCTGGCAGCGGCGGCAGAAAGGTCGGTGACGAACTTGTCGTAGATATCGGCATGGGCATAGACCCGGCAGGCGGCAGTGCAATCCTGACCGGAATTGTAGTAGCCAAACGCTTTGAGCCCATTGATCGTGCGCGCCAGATCAGCATCGCCATAGACGATGACAGGAGCCTTGCCGCCAAGTTCAAGATGGGTGCGTTTTACGCCTTTTGACGCCGCCATCAGCACCTTCTTGCCAGTCGCCACATCACCGGTGATCGAGATCATGTCGACGCCTTGATGGTTCACCAGCGCATTACCGACCGAGCTGCCGTGCCCGGTGATCACATTCACGACCCCTTCAGGCAGGATACCCGACAATATCTTGGCGAAGGCCAGCGCGGTCAGCGGCGTCTGTTCGGAGGGTTTCATCACCACCGTGTTGCCACCGGCAAGCGCCGGGGCCAGCTTCCATGCCATCATCATGATTGGGTAATTCCAAGGCGCGATGGAGGCCACCACGCCGATGGGGTCGCGGCGGATCATCGACGTATGCCCGTCCATGTAGCTTCCCGCCACCGGCCCGTGCATGTTGCGCACAGCGCCTGCAAAGTAGCGGAAGCAGTCGGCCACGGCGGGGATTTCCTCGTTCCTCACCTCGTTGATGGGCTTGCCGCAATTCAGGGCTTCAAGTGCCGCAAGGTGTTCCAGGTCGGCCTCCACTGCATCTGCAATCTGCAAAAGCAGGCCGGAGCGTTCTGCGGGGGTGGTCTTGGCCCATCCGGGGAAGGCAGACCGGGCTGCCGACACGGCGCGGTCGATCTGGTCGGGGTTTGCCTCTGGCATTTTCAGGATCGTCTCGCCAGTGCGTGGGTTCAGGACGGTTTCTTCTGTCTCTGTTCCGGCCTCAAAGGCATTTCCGATCAGCATTTCTGTTTGCATGAGGTTTCTCCCTGAGGCTGATTACTTGCCCTGACCTGCCACCGTTTCGGTGCCACGGGTCAGGTAATAGGCGCCGAGGATCGGCAGGAATGTGACGATGACCACGACCATTGCCACCACGTTTGTGACCGGGCGCTGGCGTGGGCGCACCAGTTCTTCGAGCATCCAGATCGGCAGGGTCTGTTGCTGGCCCGCGGTGAAGGTCGTGACGATCACTTCGTCAAAACTAAGCGCAAAAGCGAGCATCCCTCCGGCCAGCAAGGCCGTTGCGATGTTGGGCATGATGACGAAGCGCAGGGTCTGCCAATAAGTCGCGCCAAGGTCCATGGACGCCTCGATCAGGCTGGACGAAGTGCGCCGGAACCGCGCCACTGCATTGTTGTATACGACGACGATGCAGAAGGTCGCGTGGCCCAGAATTATGGTCCATGTGCTGAAGGGGATATCGGCAATGCTGAAGGCCGACCGCAGCGAGATGCCCGTGATGATCCCAGGCAAAGCAATCGGCAAGATGACCAAAAGGGAGATCGTCTCGCGTCCAAAGAACCTTGATCGGGCCACGGCTGCAGCGCAGAGGGTACCCAACACGATGGCGATGACCGTTGAAATAGAGGCCACCCGCAGGCTGAGGCCAAACGCCTCCCAGACATCGGGGCGGTTCCAGGTGACTTCGAACCACTTCAAGGTGAGCCCCGGGGGCGGCCACTGATAGGACTTGTCCTCGGTCGTGAACGCGTAGATGAAAATCAGAAGAATCGGCAAGTGGAGGAACAGCAGCCCTCCGATGGCCGCGACCTTCAACCCCAGACTTGCTCTAGAGTGCATCGAAGGCCCCCGCGCGTTTGGCGAGCGTCAGGTAGATGCCCATCACCAGGATCGGGACCACTGCAAACGCAGCCGCAAGCGGGATGTTTCCGGCGGTGCCCTGGAACTGGTACACGGCCTGACCGATCATTCGGGCCGACGTGCCGACAATCTGTGGGATAATGTAGTCCCCCATGGTCAGCGAAAAGGTAAAGATCGACCCCGCAATGATCCCCGGCAGAGCCAGCGGCAAAATCACGTGGCGCAAGGTCTTAGCGGGACGCGCGCCAAGGTCGCCGGACGCCTCCAGCATCGACGGCGGGACCCGTTCCAGCGACGCCTGAACCGGCAGGATCATGAAGGGCAGCCAGACATAGAGGAAGACAAGGAACGTGCCCGTCCAACTGACCGACAGGGAATTGCCGCCAATGACCGGAATTGCAAGATAGGCCTCCAGCACCCAGGCAAGATGCAGGGTCTCGAACATCCAGTTCAGAATGCCCTCTTTGGCGAGGATCAGCTTCCAGGAGTAGACTTTTACAAGGTAGCTGGACCAAAGAGGCAGCATCACGCCAAGGTAGAACACCGCCTTCCACTTTCCGCGGGCGTATCGCGCGGCGTAATAGGCGATGGGGAAGGCGACGATGGCCGCCGCGATCGTGACCGCGCTCGCCATCGCCACGGTGCGTAGAAGGATGTCGAGGTTCGACGCCCGCAGCAGCTCGCCATAGGTCTTGAGCGTGAATTCGTAATTGATGAGTCCAGAGAACTCGTCGATTGAGAAAAAGCTTTGCGCCAGCAACGCAAACAGCGAGCCAAGGTAAACGATCCCCAACCACAGAAGAGGCGGCGTGACCAGCAGCAGCAGAAGCAGGTTGGGACGCCGCCACAATGCATCCGACACAGGAGAGCGCGCAGCCTCACCCATAGGCGGCTTCCATGATGTGCAGCGCAGCCGGATCCCAAGTCAGCGATACGGTGGCGTTCGGTTCAGGCACAAATGTGCCTTTGGGAAGCAACACCTTGAGTGTGATCTCATCGCATTCCACCTCGATCCGCGTGGCCGAACCAAGGAAAGCCTGCCCGGTGACCCGGCCGGACAGGGGGCCATCACCGATCCTGATAGCCTCGGGGCGCAGACTGGCTGGGGCGCTTTGTCCGGTCAGCCGCGCAACAAGATGCGCGGGCAGAACATTCGACGCGCCCACAAAATCGGCCACAAACGGCGTTTCGGGCCGGTCATAGATGTCCTCGGGGCTGCCGACCTGCTGAATACGGCCGTCGTTGAAGACGGCTACCCGGTCGGCCATGGAAAGCGCCTCGCCCTGATCATGGGTCACGAAGACAAAGGCGATGCCAAGCTGGCGTTGCAGCGTCTTCAACTCGTCCTGCATCTGTTCCCGCAGCTTTAGATCGAGCGCGCCCAAAGGCTCATCCAATAGCAGCACTTTGGGCTGCATCACCAGCGCCCGGGCCAGCGCCACGCGCTGCCTTTGGCCGCCGGACAACTCTGATGGCTTACGGTCCCCAAAGCCGTCCAGCGCCACCAGGCCCAGGGCCTCATCCGCCACGGACCGGCGGGCGGCCTTGCTGTCGCCGCGGATCATCAGGCCGTAGGCAACATTGTCCCGCACGTTCAGATGAGGAAACAGGGCGTAGTCTTGAAAAACGGTGTTCACGGGGCGGCGGTAGGGCGGTGTCTGGGTCGCCTCTTCGCCAAATATCGAGAGCGTTCCATAAGTGGGTTGCTCGAACCCCGCGATCAGACGCAGGCATGTTGTCTTTCCAGACCCTGAGGGACCTAGAAAGGCAAAGAACTCGCCTGCGCCGATCTCCAGGTACACATCATCCACAGCGCGGACATCCCCAAAGTGGCGCGATACGCCTGAAAAACTGATTGCTGCTGTCATGTCCTGCCTCGGGGTTTGCGCGGTGGATGGTGTGCCGCGCAAAGTGTCGAAGGCGTTACCGTCCACCGATCACGCCGATGTAGTCGGATACCCAACGATAGTAAGGCACACACTCATCCTGGCTTTCGCAACTGGTCACGGGCGTGGTCCAAAACCGCACCTGGTCGAAATTGTCGAAACCATTGGCGGTGCAGCCCTCGGCGGTCTGCATCCCGCGCCCGTCGGTGCAGGCGGCAGGAACCGCCGGGTTTGCACCGAACCAGACCGAAAGGTCGGACATCAGGTTCGACGAGAGCGTATGCTCCATCCACATGTAGGCACAGTTCGGGTTTTCACTGTCCACATGCATCATCGTGGTGTCGGCCCAGCCGGTCACGCCCTCTTTGGGAAAGACGCTGTCAATCGGTGCGCCGTCGCCCTGCAGCAGGTTGCGCTGGAACGGCCAGGATCCAGACGCAGCCATGCCCTCATTCTTGAAGTCGTCGATCTGGATGAACGCGTCGTGCCAGTAACGGCTGACCAGCGTACGCTGCACCCGCAAGAGATCCAGCGCGGCGTTATACTGATCCTGGTTCAGTTCATAAGGTGACCTAATCCCAAGCTCAGGCTGGTGCGTCATCAGATAAAGCGCTGCATCTGCGATATGTATTGGCCCGTCATAGGCCTGGACCCGACCCACATTGCTTTCGCCGTCTGGCAGCGTCATCTCCTCGAACACCACGTTCCACGAGGTGGGCGGGCTGTCACCGAAAATCTCGGTGTTGTACATCAGGATGTTCGGTCCCCACATATAGGGTGTACCGAAATGCTGGCCATCGACGAAATGCCAGGGCGCCTCTTTAAGACGGTCGTCAATGGTGTCCCAGCTGGGGATCAGCGACGTGTTGATCGGCTGAACCCGGTTACCTGCGACCATCCGCAAAGAGGCATCGCCAGAGGCCGTCACGAGGTCAAAACCGCCCTCGTTCATCAGAGCAACCATCTCGTCGGACGTGTTCGCGGTCTTGACGTTGACCCTACAGCCCGTGGCCTCTTCAAAGCCTGTGACCCAGTCAAATTCGGCCGTCGTCTCGCCGCGCTCGATATAGCCAGGCCAGGCTACGATGTTCAACTGTCCCTCGCCGTCACCCAACTCCATGACCATCTCCGCGGCCAACGGCTGTACCATGACCGAGACTGCGACACAGCCAACGGCAGTGGATTTCAAGAAATTTTTCAAGGTGAGGCTCCCCGTTTTACGATTCACGTTGTTGTTGATGAGAGCATGAAGAAGCCGCAAAATTCAGGCAAATTCAAAGTTTTGAGCCATGATATCGGATTTTCCGAATTAACGGAGGCGCGGCGCGTGAAAACTTTGTGCCACAGACAGGAACATGCGCGTGGCATCGGACACACTGGCCCCGCGCCGCCAAACCAACCCGACCTGGATGACCGGTAACTTGGCTGAAACATCCCGGCTGTCGATCCGATCGCCTTCCAGCGACCAAGGACGATAGACCAGATCCGGCAAGAACGAGACGCCAGCCCCGCTTGCCACGAGTGATCTGACAGCCTCGACCGATCGTGTACGAAACGCAACGCGAGGCTTGACTGGAAAGCTGGAAATCAGCCGCGCGGCTTCGTCCTGCATCTCGTCTACGTCGAGAACGATTTGAGGTTCAGCTGCAAGATCTTCAAGCGAGATGCTCTCAAGCGCGGAAAGCGGATGGCCCAGAGGCAACCACAATCGATAGGGTGAGACTGCCAAAAGCTCAGAATGCAAGGCCGCCGGGTTTCGCAACCGGTCAATGAGCATGACGGCAACATCCAATTCCCCGCCAATGAGCAGGTGTTCAAGATATTCCGCGCTGTCTTCCAGCGCACTGACGTCAATGTCGGGCTGCGCCCTGCGAAATCGCGACAAAAGGTCCGACAGGACGTAACCTGAAGTCAGCGAGGTGACACCGATGTTCAAGCTCCCCGCCACAGTCCCGCGCTCCTCGGCAAGACTCATCTCGGCATTGGAGATCTCTGCCAGAATGGCTTTAGCATGACGGATGAAGACATGTCCGTGATGGGTCATCTCCACCCCGCGTCTCCGGCGCTCAAAGAGCTTGAGCCCCAAATGCCCTTCCAGGTCCTTTACGGCTTCAGTCAGCGTGCTCTGAGAAATCGCCAGCTCCGCGGCGGCACGACTGAAAGAGCCATGCTCTGCCACGCCGACAAAGTACTTGGCCTGCTTGAGCGTGAACGACATTGCTTGACTGATACCGTCTCGGTTGCCGAAAAGGCATAATCATGCACGCGATACAACGCAACGACCTTGGAAATTAAGGGCAACGCCGACCCCGCAAGCCGTGAAACGCCCGAGCAGAGCAGGACGGAAGGGGGCGTCACTCGCGGCCCAGGGCATGTGTAACTGGGCTCTTCCTGATCAAAGGCCGAGCTCTTGATAGGATCACAGGAAATCTGTGAACAAGGGAGAATGACGACGGGGGACTTGGCCTGACTGGATGTGTCGCTGCCATCATGCGCGTTGGCATTGTAGATGCCAATCCGCCTCATCGGCCTGCGATATCGCTGCAACGAATACCTTTGGCTTTGTCGCCCGGAAAGAGGCATACGGTTCGTGTCTGTCAACTGCCTATACTCGTCGCTCTGTGCTCCGTACCGACGCGCGAAGAAGGCTTTAGGATCCTTTCAGAACACCACAAGTTCGCAAGCCGTCGACGCGATCTCGGATGATCAACTCGAAACTGACGGTTTGCCGACGACGCCAATTGCCACCTTTGCAAGCGTCTCAACCGTCGCCCTTTGCAAAGTCATTCTCTTGAAGTTGTGGACTTCCTGCGGTGAGTGCATGTCACGCAACGAACGCGAACTCATCAAACCCAACATAGGTTCACGCCAGTCCAATCTGACGGATATCCTTAGGCTGAGACGCCTGTCCTCCTGTCCGCGTTTGCGCAGCAGTTCAGACCGTGCCCCCCTTTTGACAGAAGATTTTCGCGCCATCCAATCAAACTGTCTTGCGTCTTTGCCGATGGAGATGGCGGCACATTACCCAGGGTAAAGCGGCAGGAGCGGGTAATGACATCGACGATCGAACGTCACGGCGCGATAGAGTGCGCTGCGGCCGCATTAGATAGCAGGCCAATCCGATCCTCGCTCAGAGTTCCTGCGAAAAAAGATCGGGCCACCTTACCCGGCGCGGCTCATGCTGTTTGGAGAATAACATCAGCTTGTCGACGTCCTCTTCAAAGGCATCGAAGGGATTGACCCCGATCCCGGTGACCCTGGTGTAGACGGCCTGCTCGACGATTTCCCCGTCCAACACGTAGTGGGCGCGGGCCTGTGTCGGCCCTAGGATATCCACGAAGACGAGGAAACGATCGGGATCGTCCGCGTACATGCGGTCATTGCGAAAATAGACCTTGCTGTCGTCGTCGCGCCGGAAAACGCCCCAGAAATCCCCCTCGGAGAGCTCGGTGAAGCCACCTCGGAG
Organism: Aestuariibius violaceus; assembly: GCF_040779325.2. Lineage (NCBI taxonomy): Bacteria > Pseudomonadati > Pseudomonadota > Alphaproteobacteria > Rhodobacterales > Paracoccaceae > Aestuariibius > Aestuariibius violaceus. The sequence continues at coordinate 39,223 of NZ_JBFONT020000013.1, read as the reverse complement.
GTCATCCAGCGGAGCCAAACCCTTCCGGCGTTCGAACTGACCAGTCTCATCATCGTAGAGTGCATGATCCCGGTCTTCCGGTCGCCCGCCGAGCACACGTATCGTCATTGTCCGGTTCTCCTCATCAAGTCACGCAGCGCGCTCGCATCATCCGCGAATTGGGGGGCAAGGCGCTCCCAGTGCTCTGCGATGAATTCCGGCGGTTTGCCGGAGAGCCACTGGTCAAAGCCGGCAAGCAGCCGGTCGACATCCGGGTTCGGCCTCTGTGCGCCAGCGATGATGGATTCGTAAGCTTCGCGCCGCGTCATACCTGCCTGAAGCTTGTCCCGAAGCAAGCGGTCGAATGTCGGCCCGAGAGGGTCGTCATAGCGGGCTATGTTCACCTCGCGAATGTAGTCGATCAGTGGGCTGGGAGTGACGTCCTTGAACTCCTCTCCGATCTCTCGGCGCATCTGGCTGGCGCGGCGCGCGATCTGCTCGGCGGCCTCGTCGGAGGCATCGGCGGTCAGCTCAGCCGCGATGCGGCCGACACGGTCCGGTACCGCGGCCTCATAGGCCTGGCGGAGCGGGTGATTGCGGATGCCGGTGCCGATCCAAGCGACGATGTCCTTCTGGGCCGGGCTTCTCCAGTGAGGTCGTGTCGCGATGCGGGCGACAAGGACACGGCGTGACACGCCGCGCACGACGAGGACGCCAAGACCGGCCAGCACAAGGCTGCCCACCGCAGCGAAAGTGCCCGCGATCAGGCCCTGACGCATCCGCTCTACGAAGCCACCGCGGGCATTGCCGAAGCCTTCGATCGTTCCCAAGGTGAAGCCGGCGGTTGCGGAGTAAGCCGCGCCGCGGACGACCGCGCCTGTTGTCGTCGCGGCTGTGCGCGCGCCCGCCGCTGCCGCACCGCCGACGGGGATGAAGATGGTCGGGATGACGCCGACGATCTCTCCGGTCAGAAAGTAGTTGGGGTGGGAGATCCGCTCGATATCCTGAATGCGGCGACGCTCAGCCAAGATCTCAGAATAGGTCTTGTCCGACAGCATCACGCTATCGAGGTAGGCGGCGAATTCTTCTCCGAACCCGAAGGTCAGACCGTTGCCGATACCTCCGCCAAACGCCTCTCCGCGGGTGGCATCGCGCCCGCCTGTGACAAGCTGGTACTCCTCCCAACAAAGGCGAATGTTGAGGCGGAAGAATTCCTCCCGCGCGTACTCGGCCCCGCCGAGGATATGATCGAAGATGCCGCCCCAGCCGTGCCACGACATTTCCAGGATGCCGATCCGGGGGCTGACAAGGCGGCCCGTCCTGCGGATCAAGGCGACGTACTGCGCCTCGAATTCCTCTCGGGCAAGGCCGGCGGGGATGCCATTCCATTCGGCCTGGTGCTGGGCGGCAAGCTGACGATCGCGCTGCATCCTCTCGATGTTTTCGCGAGCTTCGTCGATGGCGGCATCTTCTCCAAAAAACACCACCAGTTCGGTGTATTCATCGCCGATGCAGTGGCTTTGCGGAACGTCCGAGCCATCGGTGGTGCCTGAGGCAACCTCGTCACCGGTTGGCACATCGAAGACCTTGTAGGGCAGGTCCGCGATTGGTTCGCCGGTCACCTCGTCTAGCGCGATGACGTCGACCCAGTTGTTGCAAGGATGGACACTGTGCCCCACGGGCTGTGGACTGGCACCCGCTGCGTCACCTGCGGCCCCGTCGGTGCTATCAGGATCAAAGGGGTCGTCATGTGCCATCAGATGCTATGCTCCGTCAGTCGTCCTGCAAGGCCTTGGGCCATCGCCTCGGGATCGCTTTCGTTCGAGAGCAGACCGGCAAGGCAAGTCAGTTTGGGGTCCGTCATCCAGCGATATCCGATGAGTGTCGATATCGCCATGTGGCAGGCGTGATGGCGGCGCGTGGGCAGCGACCGGTGCCTGCCTTCGTCCACGACCAACTTCAGGAAAAGATCCTGAGCAGCCGATCCCGTCCATTTGGCCTGTGCGGGGAGGACATGGGTGGTAATCTCGTCGGGATTGGCCGTCTCAATAACAGCTGTGTCTATCAGGAGCGCTGCGGTCCTGTCAGCAACTGTGCGCCAGCCGCCCGGGCCCACGACCTCCCGGCGCCATCCCTCGAAGGCTGCGTAGATACCGTCGAGCCTTGCGTCTGGATCAAGCTCAAATCGCCGGACGGCCCGATCGAGCGTCCTCGCAAACCTCGGGTCGGCGTGAAAGAATGTCCCCTGAGTCAGGCTCATGAGCGCCAGCATTCGGATGTCCTTATCGCGTCTGAGGGCCCTGACGTCCGACCATTGCTGGATGCGCCGTACCGAACGGGCGACGTCGTGGGATCCTGCCCCGATCTGTAGAAACCACGGCTCGAACCTGCTGTAGAGCCAATCCGCGATACTGCGCACGTCGCGGTCAATCTGAAGCGCGTCCAGGCCGGCAAGCGTTTCATTCGAAAGAGTCAGCATGGTACGGCCTCTGTGCAAGACCAGGTGCCGTTCGCCTGGAGACAGACGATCTTGAAGGGCCCATGCAGCTCTGCGACCTGTGACGGTGGCATCACGTCCAACAGGTCCGAAAACGTGACCGGGTCATAAAAACGAAGCATCAGGACGCGCCCGTCTTCCGCCCGCATTTTGGTAAACCGGCGAAGATGGGCCGCCACCGCGTCGAAACCGTCCGTTGACAGCAGGAAAAGCGCCGCGGCCTTCTGAAAGGATAGCGCCGCGCGATCGTCGCCGGGCAGGAAAAGCTGGCGCGTCAAGCCATGGTCCGGGTCTAGCCGTACAAGCCAGGGTGCTACGTCCCCCCATTCTTCCTTCGCGCGGCCATGGTAGAGACATCCGTGCTCAAGCTCGGATGCGTGCAGGAGTTCCGGAAGTCCGAAGACCTTGGCCGCGTCAATCACGGCATAGACGTGTTCTTGGTCGAACGAGAGTACCTGTTCCAGCGTCGACGGAACGGTCCGGGACGGCCAGTCCGGATCCCATGCCATAAGCGGCTCGATCGCTCCGGAATCCGTATATCTCCATGACTTGGTCACAGACCCGACACGTCACCCCTTGCGGCTAAATCCCTTCCATCGTGCATACCGGAGACACGGGTCATCGACCAAGGCATGCCCGCCAGCGGTACGTTGACCCTGGGATAAGCCATTGTTTTTAAGATATTTTCGAAGGATTTCCTTGACGTGCCTGTTCTTAATGCAGCAGCGATTTTAAGGAAGCACTTCATGATCTAAGCGCTATCGTTGAACTCTTCAGAATTCAACCGTGTCTGCAATTGGCTGAAGCGACCGACTTTTCACGTGGTTAGAGAGCAGGTTGGGTGGATGTCTCGCGCTCTCCGGTGTCGCGATGCGGCATGGGGCAGGTGTCGTAATCTGCGATTGCGAGGAGCCTGCCCATGCAAGTTGCGACCGTTGGCCTGGATTTGGCCAGATCCGGTTTCCATGGTCCTGGCGTCGCCGAAGATGGACAGGCTGCTTTCAACCGGCCCTTCAGGCGACGTCAGGGGCGCACGTTCTTCGAGCAGCTTGAACCCTGTCGTATCGGCGTCGAAGCCTGCGCGTCGCGCCACGATCGGGCGCGGGAGCTGTCGACGCTCGGTCGTACCGTCCGGTTGATGCCACCGATGTATGTGAAACCCGATGTGAAGTGCGGCAAAGAGCGCCTGGGCAACATCACCAGGGAGGGCCATACCAGAGTTTCCCGAGGCGGCCTCTTTCAGGATCACCTTATCGAGTTCGGCATCAGCCAGGAGACGCTTCAAGCGAGCCTTCTCCTTCGAACAAGCCAGTCTTCCACTCAAGATCACTGTGCTCAAACGGGACGGGTCACCAGGTCGATCGGTGATCTTGAACGACCTGCAATGCGACACTCTCGAAGATGAGTGTCACCTGCGTCGTGAGCCCCCCGGTTCACCGCGACGAGCTCTCTTTCGACACTCCAAAGCAAGCGCGCGAGCTTCATCAAGGGAAACTAGAGCCGCGCTTCCCAACCCGTAATCAGTACGAAGAGGCCGACCGTATCGACTTTTATGCCCCGAAACCGTCAAACGCACGATCCAGCGAAGCGCACCGGAGTGGTCACAACAAGATCTGACCCGCCGCCATCACCATGCCGTCCCGCGCGCAGAGACTGAACAAGCCGTTTGGTGAGTTTTCCACGATGGAGGGTCATCGATCTGACACCGCATATCATATCACCCATTGAACAAATGCGACGACAAGCAGGCCGAAAGAAAGATAATCACGAATCAGCTCTACCTCCTGAGAACAAGGGCAAAAAGCTAATCCACGATATCGACGATAGCCTCATGACATCCAAAGATGGCGGAGGAGGTGGGATTCGAACCCACGGACCGCGTTAACGGTCAACGGTTTTCAAGACCGCCGCATTCGACCACTCTGCCACTCCTCCGGTCGTCTCCGCAGATACGGCGCCGGGGCGCGCTCCGCAAGCCGTCCGGAAAATCGCCGACCAGGGAACCGGCAGGCTTCCCACGACGGCCCGGTAGCGTTAAACTGCGTCGAAATCCGGCCTCAGACCGGATCGGCGGCAGCGGGGCAACGTCCCCAGATAAGCGGGGCACACTGCCCCAGACAGGCAAAGGGACGGACAATCCATGACCGTTAGCAGGCTCTTTCCCGCGGCGATCGCTCTGATCGCGCTTTCCGGATGCGAAGATGGCTTCAATCTTGGCGGTGGCGGCGGCAACAGCTCCGACGACAGCGCGGCGGTGGCCGCCGCAGGCCCCGGACAGGTCAACGTCATCGAACAGGACGTCGAAAAACCCGACATCTTCTCGGTCACCGAACCGGGGCTGTGGGACGGGCGCCCGTCGCTCGGCGGTATCTGGGTCGCCCATCCCGACGTGGAAGAGCCAGAGCGGGTGATCATCCGCAACACCCAGACCGACATCAACGTCACCGGCGCCCTTTTCCGGCGCGAGCGTGAAGCGCCCGGACCACGGCTTCAGGTCTCCTCCGACGCCGCACAGGCGCTCGGCATCGTCGCGGGCCAGCCAACCGAGCTCAACGTCGTCGCCGTGCGCACCGAACAGGTCGAGGTCGTCGTCGAGGCGCCGCCCGAGGCCGCGACAGAAGGGCTTGAGGCGCCCGGCGCGATCGAGACCCAGCCGCTCGACGGGGCCGACCCGATCGCCGGGGCCGCCGCAGCCATCGACGCGGCAGAAGCGGGCGCCACAGCCACCCCCGCCGCCTCCCTCGACCGGCCCTTCATCCAGGCCGCCACCTCGACCAGCCGCGGCAATGCCGATGCGGCCGCCGCGCGGCTCACGGCCGAGGATCTGCCGGCCCGCGTCGTGGCCAGCGGCAATGCCTTCCGGATCCTCGTCGGTCCGGCGTCGTCGACCGAGGAACGCGCGCGCCTTCTCGCAGCTGTGAGGTCCGAGGGCTTTACCGACGCCTTCATCGTGGCAAATTAAGGTCAAAGCGTCCGAACCCGGGCGCGCAACCGCACGAGGACGAATATGAAGACGCGCCTTCTTCTGGGGCTGGCTTTCGCGACCCTTGCCACCACCGCCCACGCATTCGAAACCCGCGCGACCGCGGCCTATGTCATCGACCAGGGCACCGGCACCGTCCTTCTGTCGAAGAACGCGAACCAGCCGATGCCGCCCGCGTCGATGTCCAAGCTCATGACGCTCTACATGACGTTCGAGGCGATCGCCGATGGCCGCCTCTCGCCCGACGACATGCTGCCGGTCTCGTCCCACGCGGCCAGCTTCGGCGGCTCGACGATGTTTCTCGACACGACCGATCGCGTCAGTGTCGAGGATCTGATCCGCGGCATTATCGTGCTGTCCGGTAACGATGCCTGCGTGGTGCTGGCCGAGGCGATCAGCCCTGACGGGACCGAGGCCGGCTTCGCCCGCATGATGACCGACCGGGCCCAGCAGCTGGGCATGGATGACAGCGTCTTCAAGAATTCCAGCGGCTGGCCCGCCGACGGTCACGTCATGTCGATGCGCGACCTCGCGATCCTCGCCGAACGCCTGATCGAGGATTTCCCGACCTACTACCCCCTCTTCGCCGAAACCGAGTTCGCTTTCGACGGCCGCGCGCCGGCCAATACCCGCAATCGCAACTCGCTGCTGGGCATGAATATCGGTGTCGACGGCCTCAAGACGGGCCATACGCGCGAGGCAGGCTATGGTCTCACCGGTTCCGCCGAACAGGACGGGCGTCGGGTGATCTTCGTCGTCACCGGCCTCGACACCGCCGCCCAGCGTGCCGAGGAATCCGAACGCCTCGTCAGCTGGGCCTTCCGTCAATTCGCCGAGAAAGAGGTCGGCGCGGCCGGCACCCAGATCGCCGAGGCCCCCGTCTGGATGGGGGCCGAGACCTCCGTCGGCCTGACCCTGCCCAAGGATCTGACCATCCTCGCCCCCATGCTGGGGGAGGACAGCCTGGAGGCGACCGTCGACTATACCGGTCCGATCGAGGCGCCGATCGCCGCGGGCGACACGCTCGCCGAACTCGTCGTCCGGTTCGAGGGCCTGCCCGAGACGCGCTATCCGCTTGTCGCCGGGGCCGACATCCCGCGCGGCGGCTTCATGCCCAACATGCGTCGCGCGGCGACAGTGCTGCTTGAGAAGGCCGGCATCACCGACGCGCTCGACGCGGCGGCGGAAGAGCTGGCGCCCGACGAGGCGAGCTGAGCGCGGGGTCCTCCGGCGCCCGGCGGCGCAAAGCGCGCCGCAGCGGAATGCTTGTGCCGCGGCGCAGAACGCACGATAGGTTGTCGCAGGACATCCTTGGTGCAAGATGAATCGCGAAGACCTAAACCGGCGCATTGACAAGCTGGATCTTGAAAACGCCCAACTTACCGAACAGCTCAAGCAGAATGATGCACGGCTCGAACGGCTCCGTTTCCTCGAGGCAGCATTGGAAACCGTGCCTGTCGGCGTCGTTCTCGCCGACGAGAACGGCCGCATCTTCCACGGCAACAGCCGCGTCGAAGACATGGTGCGCCACGGGGTGCTCCATTCGGAAGATACCGACTCCTACGGCGAATGGGTGTCCTATCACGCGGACGGGCGCCGCGTCGAAAGCCACGAATATCCGCTCGCCCGGGTCATCCGGGATGGCGAGGACCACGCCGAAATGGACGTCCATTACCAGCGTGGTGACGGAAGCCGGTTCTGGATGCGCATCATCGGACGCCCGGCCTTCTACGGAAACGGGGCGCCCAGCGGCGCCGCCGTCGCCCTGATCGACATCGACGAGGAAGTCATCCTGCGCCGCACGCAGGACATCCTGATCGCCGAGCTGAACCACCGCGTAAAGAACGCCTTCACGGTGATGAAATCCATCGTCAGCCTGTCCCTGCGGCAGCTCGATGTCTCGGACGAGACGCGGAAGGCCATCGATCACCGGCTCGAAGCCTATGCCGACGCCCATTCACGACTTGTCGGCGCGAAATGGGACCGCGCGCTGGTCAACGAGATTGCAGAAGGGGTCATCGGGCGCATCGCGCCCGACCGCGTGACGATGCAGGGGCCCGTCGCCGAAGTGCCTTCGCGGCAGGCCCTCGCCCTGTCGATGGCCTTTTACGAGCTGACGACCAATGCGCTCAAATACGGATCGCTCAGCACGCCGGAGGGTCGCGTCGACCTCTCCTGGGACGTGGACGGCCTGGGCGAGGACCGGTCGCTTACCATCTCCTGGACGGAAAGGGGCGGGCCGCCCATCACCAAGCCACAGGGCAGCGGCTTCGGCTCGCTCGTAACCGGCCGTCTTCTGACCGATGCGACCGGTGGCACGGTGACCGCCCGGTTCGACCCGGACGGGGTCGACTGGCATCTGACGATGCCATATAAGTGACGGCTTATGCGTCGTCCGGCCGTTGCGCCTCGCACCGACCGTACGGTCCGTTACCCCATCCGTCCGGCCGTCCCCCTCCGACGTGATGCCGACCGGATGCCGCCCGGATGCCGCAGGGCCAAAACCTCTGAAAACTCCGCGTTAACAGCCGATTCGCCACAAATCCTGCTGCCACCCCGATATCCGGACGTCCGGCCCGTCAACACCGCGTTGACACTTCCGCCCCCGCGGCCAAAACAGGCCGGATGACACCCGCCCCCCTCATCACCTTCGAAGGCATCGACGGCTCCGGCAAATCGACCCAGGCCCGGCGTCTGGCCGAACACCTTCAGGCCCGCGGCCTCGACCCCGTCCTGACCCGCGAACCCGGCGGCTCGCCCGGCGCGGAGGAAATCCGCGCCCTGCTCCTTACCGGCGATCCGGCCCGCTGGTCGGCGGAAACCGAAATCCTGCTCTTCACCGCCGCCCGCCGCGATCACCTTGAAAAGACGATAGAACCCGCACTCGCCGCAGGCCGCCCGGTGGTCTGCGACCGCTTCGCCGACTCGACCCGGATCTACCAGGGCGCAACCCGCGGTGACCTCCGCGCCGTGGTCGACGACCTGCACGCCCGCATCATCGCCCGCGAGCCCGACCTGACCTTCGTCATCGACATGGACCCGGCCGAGGCGCTCACCCGCGGCCTCGCCCGCCGCTCCGGCGAAGACCGGTTCGAGGAGATGGGCCTGCCCTTCCAGGAAACCCTTCGCCACGGCTTCCTGGCGCTGGCCCACGACCATCCCGAGCGCTGCATCCTGATCGACGGCAACCGCCCCGAAGCCCAAGTCGCCACCGAGATCGCAGCCCGCGCGGAAAGCGTTCTAAACCTCTGAGCCAGAACCGCTTTCCGGCGCAAACCCCCGCACATAATCGACGTCGAACCAGCCCTCCCCCGCCGGGTCCTCCCCCGGCAGTTCATAGAAATTCAGCATCAGTTGCATCGGATAATCCGGCGCCTGCCGGGTCCGGAACGTCTCTGCCCCATCGACAAAGAACCGCACCCCGCTCGGTGTCCAATCCATCCCATAAACGTGCCACTCCTCGGCCCGCAGCGGCAACCGTACCTCATTCAGCTCATCTTCCAGCGCGGGATCCGTGATCGCCTTGATCCCCTGCACGACCTCAGTCTCCTCCGGCCCCACAGCCGTCCCGAAGACCTCCATAAGCGTGATCTCCCCCGACTGTTCCGGCACTTCCTCGAACCCGATCAGCCACAAGGCCGCCAGATGCTGCGGCCCCAGCCGCGCCCGCGCCCGCATCTCGACCCGCCCGAAATGCGGCACGTAAAGCCGCTGCGGAGAGATCTCCTCCCGCACCACCAGCCCCTCTCGGAACCGGTGCTGCCCCCGCGCGCTGCCCAAAGGCCCCGAGAAATGCCCGGTCTGCAGGTTCGACACCTTCACATCCCCATCCAGATCCGGGCACCACGGCCCCTGATCCTCCGCCACGAAAAGCCGCAACACCCCGTCCGAAATCCGATAATTCGGCCGCGTCCGCTTCAACGCGCTCCAATGCGGCAGATAAGCCGCGAACCACTTCGCGGGATCGAGCGCCTCCCCATCAAAATGATCTTCAAACTCAATCCTCTGCCCACCCAAAGCCCGATCCTCCCAAACCCCATCGCCACACCATTGCGCCCGCCCAAGTATTAACCTGAACACCCATCAACCTTAACGCCCGCCCGGAGCGAGAGAGCCACCCTTCATCTGGCCACAAATATGCCCGCCGGAGGCGGAAGCGGGCCCGGGACACACTCGCCGAACCCGATCAGGCCCGAGACCTCGACACCGATTAACCTTAACGCCGCCCGGGACGGAGAGAGTCCACGTCTTCATCTGGCCCAAAATACTCCCGCCGGAGGCTGAGGACCGCCTCGGAAACACTCCGGTGGAGCGTTCCGGTCCGATGGGTCAAAGACCCCAACATTGTCGTCCGAAACACCCCCGATGCAACACCCACCTTCCGCCCCACGCAACACCGCGCTATCCGTGGTAGGATGTCAGACGAAGCGCTCCCCGAACCCGACCGCATCCCCGGCGCGCCCCACCCGCGCGAAACGCACCAGCTCTTCGGCCAGGATGCCGCGCAACGCACGTTCACGGCCGCCCACGCAACGGGCCGGCTCCATCACGGCTGGCTCCTGACCGGCCCGCGCGGCATCGGCAAGGCCACGCTCGCCTGGAAGCTCGCCGCCTTTCTCCTCGCTCAACCCACTGAAAATACTTTCTTTTCCGACACCACAACTGGCCTCGACCTCCCCGAAGACCACCCCGATCTTCGCCTCCTCCGCGCGGGCAGCCATCCGCGCCTCTTCCTCCTCCGCCGCGCGACCGACGAGAAGACCAAGCGCCTCAAGACGGCGATCGGCGTCGATGAGGTCCGCGCGCTGAAATCCTTCTTCGGCCTCTCCGCCGCCGATGGTGGCCACCGCGCCGTCATCGTCGACGCCGCCGACGAGATGACCAACCAGGCCGCCAACGCGCTGCTCAAGCTGCTCGAAGAACCCCCTGAAAAAACGACGCTTTTCCTGATCGCCCACCAGCCCTCCCGCCTGCTGCCGACGATCCGGTCCCGCTGTCGAAGCCTCCGCTTGGCCCCGCTCGGCCCGGACGACATCGCCGCCACGCTCACCCAGGCGGGCTTTCCGGCGGAGGAAAGCCCTGCCCTCTCGGCCCTCTCCGCAGGCTCCGCCGGCGACGCGATCCGGCTGCTGTCCATGGACGGCCTCGCGCTCTACGCGGACCTGATCAAGCTCCTGTCCGGCCTCCCGAATATCGACCGCCCCGCCCTTCTCAAGCTCGCCGACAGCGTCACCGGCGCCAAGAACGCCCAGCGCTTCGACCTCCTCCTCGACCTGGCCGAAATCGCCGTCTCCCGCCTCGCCCGCGCGGGCCTCACCGGGCCGCCCCCCATCCAGGCCGCACCAGGGGAATCCCTTTTGCTGCAAAAGCTTAGCCCTGACGCCACCGCCGCCCGCCGCTGGGCCACCCTGGCCGAAGACCTCTCGGCGCGCGCGCGCCACGCCCAGGCGGTCAACCTTGACCCCGCCCAGGTGATCCTCGATATGGCCTTCAGGATCGAACAGACGGTCGCCCGTCTCGCCGCCTGAGGACACACCTTGCCCGAGCCCGCCATCACCGACAGCCATTGCCACCTCGACTTCCCGCAATTCGAGGGCGAGCGCGACGCGCTCATCGCCCGGGCCCGCGACGCCGGCGTGACCCGCATGGTCACGATCTGCACCAAGCTCCGCGAGGAACCGAACGTCCGCGCAATCGCCGAAACGTACCCGGAAGTCTTCTACGCCGCCGGCACCCACCCGATGAGCGCCGCGGACGAACCGCTGGCCACCGTCGATCAGCTCAAGGCCTTGGCGACCCACCCAAAATTCGTCGGCATCGGCGAAACCGGACTCGACTACCACTACACGGCCGACAGCAAGGCGATCCAACAGCAGAGCCTGCGCATCCATATCGAGGCCGCCCGCCAGACCGGCCTGCCGCTCATCATCCACGCCCGCGATGCCGACGATGACATGGCCCGCATCCTGACCGAGGAACACCGCGCAGGCCCCTATGCCTGCGTGATGCACTGCTTCTCGTCGGGGCCTGCCCTCGCCCAGGCCGCCCTCGACCTCGACTTCTACCTCTCGATGTCCGGCATCGCCGCCTTCCCCAAATCTCAGCCGCTGCGCGATATCTTCGCCGCCGCCCCCCTCACCCGCATCCTGGTCGAGACCGACAGTCCCTACCTCGCGCCTCCTCCCCATCGCGGCAAGCGCAACGAACCGGCTTACACAGCCCACACAGCCCGCGTCGGCGCCGAGCTTTTCGGCATGGAATACAAGGACTTCGCCGCCCAGACGCAGAACAATTTCGACCGCCTCTTCCCAAAGGCCGCGGCCTGGAAAGCCGCCGCCTGATGCCCGTCCGCCGCTTCACGATCCTCGGCTGCGGCTCCTCCGGCGGCGTCCCCCGCCTCGGCGACAATTGGGGCGATTGCGACCCGAAAAACCCGAAAAACCAACGCCGCCGCTGCTCGCTCCTGGTCGAACAGGAAGGCGACGACGGCACCACCCGCGTCCTCATCGACACCTCGCCAGACCTGCGCTCCCAGCTTCTGGATGCGGGCATCGGCACGCTCGACGCGGTCGTCTACACCCATTCCCACGCCGACCATGTCCACGGGATCGACGACCTGCGCATGATCGTCTTCAACATGCGCCAACGCCTGCCCGTCTGGGCCGACGGAGACACGCAGGACGCGCTTCTCTCCCGCTTCGGCTACGCCTTCGTCCAACCCGAAGGCTCCCCCTACCCGCCGATCCTCGACCTGCACACGATCAAAGGCCCGTTCGAGATCGACGGTGCCGGCGGCCCGATCCCGCTGACGCCGTTCGAAGTCGACCACGGTTCGATCGACGCCCTCGGTTTCCGCATCGGCGGCCTCGCCTATCTGCCCGATGTCGCCGAGATCCCCGAAGACAGCTGGCAAGCACTCGAAAACCTCGATCACTGGATCCTCGACGCGCTCCGCCGCGATCCGCACCCGACCCATGCGCATCTCGCCAAGTCTTTGGAATGGATCGCAAAAGCGGCCCCGAAAGAGGCCATCCTGACGAACATGCATATCGACCTGGATTACGAGACGGTCTTGGCCGAGACCCCCGACAACGTGCGCCCCGCCCATGACGGCATGACCATCACCCATGACGTCTGAATACCGTCCGCCCCCTCCTCATCTCGCCCTAAATACCTCCGCCGGAGGCGTCCGACGCCACCACGGGCGCACCCCCTGACATGGCCGCGCTGACCCTCGTCATCCTCCCGGTCTTCCTGTTGATCGGGGCCGGTTACGGCGCCGTCCGCCTGGGCTGGTTTTCGAACAGCGGCGTCGACGGGCTGATGAAGTTCACGCAAGGTTTCGCGATCCCCTGCCTGCTCTTCAACGCCATCTCGACCCTCGACCTCCAGGCTAATTTCGACCTCGCCCTCCTCGGCAGCTTCTACGCAGGCGCCACGGCGGGCTTCCTTGCAGGTCTCTTCGGCGCCCGCCTGCTGACCGGGCGCCCGTGGGAGGATTGCGTGGCGATCGGCTTCTGCTGCCTCTTCTCCAACTCCCTCCTCCTCGGCCTGCCCATCACGGAACGGGCTTACGGCGTGGACGCGCTCGAAGCGAACTATGCCATCATCGCCGTCCATTCGCCCTTCTGTTACGGCCTTGGCATCACGGTGATGGAGATCGTGCGCGCCCGCGGCACCCCCGCGCGGCATCTGCCTGCGAAGGTCTTCAAGGCGATGTTCTCCAACGCCCTGATCATCGGCATCACCCTCGGCCTGATCGTCAACCTCACAGGCCTGCCCGTGCCGGAGCCCGTCGGCGACGCGCTCGACCTCATGGCGCGGGCCGCGCTGCCCGCGGCGCTTTTCGGCCTCGGCGGTGTGCTCTACCGCTACAAGCCCGAAGGCGACCTGCGGCTGATCCTCGGCGTCTGCGCGGTCAGCCTGATCCTGCACCCCGCGATCGTCTGGGGGCTGGGCACGGCGACTGACCTCGACCAAGCGGCATTCCGGTCAGCCGTGCTGACCGCGGCGATGGCGCCGGGGATCAACACCTACATCTTCGCCGACATGTATGGCCGGGCAAGGCGGGTGGCCGCCTCGGGTGTCCTGATCGGTACCGCCCTTTCGATCCTGACGATCTGGCTCTGGCTCGCCATCCTTCCGTAGCCAAATCCTTCTAGAAGGATTTGCAGCGGCAAAATCTTCCAGAAGATTTTGACGATCCAGAATTTTCTAGAAAATTCTGCCTCGCCCCGCGGCTCACACCCCCAAACACCACCGCAGGATCGCCTTCTGCGCATGCAGCCGGTTCTCCGCCTCGTCGAAGATGACGGAGTTTGGCCCGTCCATCACCTCGCTCGTCACTTCTTCCTCCCGATGCGCGGGCAGGCAATGCATGAAGAGCGCGTCTGGCTTGGCCTTGGCCATCAGCGCTTCGTTCACCTGATAGGGCCGCAGCATGTTATGCCGCCGCTCCCGCGCCGATTGCGCATCATGCATCGATACCCAGGTATCGGCGAAGATCAGATCCGCCCCCTCCACAGCCTTGTCCGCGTCCCGCTCTATGGCAAAGGACCGGCCAGACCGGCGCAGAAGCCCCTGCCACTCCTCCTCCGGATCCAGCTGCTCGGGCCCAGTGAAGGTCAGATCGAACCCGAATTGCGCCGCGGCATGCATGACGCTGGCACAAACGTTGTTGCCGTCACCGCACCAGACCGCCTTGATCCCGTCGATCGGCCCGCGGTGCTCTTCATAGGTCATGACGTCGGCCATGATCTGGCAGGGATGGGTCCGGTCGGTCAGCCCGTTGATCACCGGGACATCGGCGTATTCCGCCATCTCGCTCAAGACGGCCTCGTCGAAGGTCCGGATCATGATCAGGTCGACATAGCGGCTCATCACCCGGGCCGTGTCGGCGATTGTCTCCCCGTGCCCCAGCTGCATGTCCGAGCCGGAGAGCACCATCGTCTCCCCACCCATCTGCCGCACGCCCACATCGAAGCTCACCCGCGTCCGCGTCGACGGCTTTTCGAAGATCAGCGCGACCATCCGGTCCTTCAGCGGCTGCTCGTCGTCCGGCGCCGCCTTGGTCCGCCCCGCTCGCGCATCCTTCATCCGGCGGGCGCCATCGATCATCGCGCGCAGGTCGTCCGGGGCGGTCGTGTGGATATCGAGGAAATGGTTCATCGCGTCACTCATCGGGGATCGGGCATTGGGATCGTGGATCGGCCCTTGCTACACATCCCGCCCGTGGCTTGAAACCCCCTCCAAACGCCTGGCAAACCGGGCAATCGGCGGTCCGGGATCGCGCAGCGGCCCGCCGTGACCGAAGACCATCAGTGACGCCCCCTCGGCAGCCTCCGCGAGCCGCCTGATGCTGGCGAGGCCCTCCGCACGGTCCTCGTAGAGGATTGGCTCCCTCAGCCCCAGAATATGCATCACCACGTCGGCGGCAAAGACGACCCCGGCCTCGCGCCAGACCAGCGCGACCTGCCCTGCGGAATGCCCGGGGCAATGAATGACCTCGATCCCGCCCGCGAGCGGAATCGCCTTCTGCGCAGGCAGAACATCCGCCAGCGCCGGCACCTCATCAGGATAGCGATCCGCCACCAGCCGCTTGAGGAGCGGCCCGTGCAGCGTCGGAGACGCGCGCCCCGCCCGCCGCCAGCGCCCTTCAGCCAGCAGAGCCGCATCGTCAGGATGCATCCAGACCGGCACACCCCGCGCCCGTGCGACCACCGCCGCGCCGCCGACATGGTCGTAATGGCCGTGGGTCAGAACGACCCCGGCGAGGTCCGGAAACCGGGCCAAAGCCGCGATCAGCGCCGATGCTCCACCGGGCAGGCCGGCATCGATCAGCACAGTCCCGTCCGAATGGGCGATGACATACATGTTCACCCCGCCCCGGCTGGCCATGAAGACTTGCGGACAGACCTCCCGGAACCGCATCAGTCGATCACGAAGAGATCGTGCGTGCCTCGGGGCAGCCCGATCCGCTCTCCCGTCGGCACGATCCGCATCCCGGCGCCCTCCCGCTCGATCCCGAAGAATTCAACCCAGCCGTCGCTGCGCGGCGCGTCGTGGTCCTGATAGATTACGACCGCCAGGTGATCCCCGTCCCGGTCGAACACCGCATCCTCCGGCAGCACGCCGCGGAAACCGACCGGCTCCGTCACAGTCTCGAGCTGCCCGGTCCCCCCGTCGACCGTCACGAGCGACAAAGACGATGCCCCGCGTCCCGGCGCGATGCCCAAAGGGATACCCTGCGGCAGATACGTCCGCTCCATATTGACCGTGACAGCCAGATCGCCCGCCCGGTTGATTTCAAACGCCTCCGGGCTTTTCGACACGACCGCCTCCGAGACGAGACCCCGCGCCTCCCCCTCCGGGTCCAGCGCGTAGGAGAGGATCGCCCCCGGCCCGTTGAACAGCGCATCGGTCGGCGCCGGACCCCAGGCAACATCGGCGACCAGAAAGTGCCCGCCCTCCCGCGTCCACCGCCCGACGGACAGCCAGCCGTCATCCAGCGCGACGTCCTCTGCCTCCGCAGCCACAGGCACCCCGCCTTCGTCCAGTTCAAACCGGACAAGGGCCACACCGACGTTACTCTGAATAACGCCCGCCGCCGCACCCGATGGATGCACCATCGCATAGGTCAGCCCCTCATCCCGGCGCCGCTCCGACAGCTCCGGCAGGTCCAGATCGAAGCGCCGCACAGCGCCCGGCAGACCGTCTTCAAGCGGCACGATCGCCAGCTCTCCATCCGCCTCGCCGCACGCCACCAGCAGCCAACCCCCTGACGGCGCGATATCCACCGATTTCGGCCGCAAACACACGCTCATCTCCTGCAAGACCTCACCGCCCGCCAGATCGATCACGGTCAGAAGATCGCCGTCCGGCACACCGACCCAGACCGAGGGCACGGCCTCGACCGACCGGTCCACCATACCGTTGCCCTCGATCACATAGGCAAACCGCCCGTCCGGATCGGCCGTCATCGCCCCCGGCCAGCCCATCACGGTGTTCGGCGCCCGGATCTCCTGCCGTTCGCCCAGATCATCGCCGCCGAGGACGATCATCGCATCCTCCGCCCCCACGATCGGGTAGAGCACCCCGTCCGCATAGGCCGTCGCCGCCATGTCCGCATCAGCCAGAACCAGCAGCCGCCCTGCGTCGAACCGGGTCTCAGTCTCAGCCACCGCCGCTGGCGCAGGTGTCCGGTCAAACAGATGCCACAGCCCCAGCGCGACCAAAGCCGCGACAAAGACGCCACCAATACCCGCTGCACCCCACCGTAAAATCCTGCGCATCCCAGCCTCCGAAAATCCGACTGAGGTCGCATTTAATACGAATTTCGTAATTTGCAATTAACGAATTTTTGAAACGTGCTCTGCAATCTGTGCCATCGCCCGGACGAACCCCTCCCGATCCGCGTCCGGCAGCGCATCGAGCATCACACGCATGGTCTGCTTCTCTTCCGCGTCGATCCGGGCGAAGGCCTCCCGCCCGTCCTCGGTCAGTGTCAGGGCCACCGACCGCCGGTCGCTCTCGGGCCGGGTGCGCGAGACGAGCCCGCGCTTGACCAGCCGGTCGACGACGCTTGTCGCCGTGGTCGGCACGACCCCCAGATAGGCGGCCAGTTCCCCAGACCGGCATCCGGGGTTCTGGGCGATAAAGCGCAGCGATTGCAGGTCGGGCGGGGAAAAATTCAGCTCCCGATGGGCCACGCGAAAGGACGTCTCGGTGATCTTCATCACCCGCAGGATCGTCGCGACCGACGCCTGCAAGCCCGAGACATCCGCCCCCTCAGGCGGCATCGGCCTTCAGCGCCCCCGCCGCACGATCCAGCCGCGCGACGCCTTCGGCGATCTCCTCTTCCGAAATCGTCAGCGCCGGCAGCAGCCGCAACACATTATCCGCCGCAGGCACGACCAGAACGCCCTCGTCATAGGCGCGCGTCAGCACATCCGTGTTCGGCACCCGGCACTTCAGCCCCAGCATCAGGCCCGACCCGCGCACCCCTTCGAAGACATCCGGATGCGAGGCGACTAGCCCCTCCAGCGCCTGCCTGAGCGTCCCCGCCTTGCGCCGCACGTCGGACAGGAAGGCGTCGTCGGCCACGATCTCCATCACCTTCAGCCCCACGGCACAGGCGAGCGGGTTGCCCCCGTAGGTCGACCCATGGGTGCCCTTGCCCATGCCCGAGGCGGCCTCTTCCGTCGCCAGAACGGCGCCCAACGGGAAGCCCCCGCCGATCCCCTTGGCGACCATCATGATATCCGGCGTCACGCCCGCCCATTCATGGGCGAAAAGCCGCCCCGTCCGGCCGACGCCGCACTGCACCTCGTCGAGGATCAGCAGAACGCCATGCTCATCGCAAAGATCCCGCAGCCCCTTCAGGCATTGGTCCGGCAAGGGCCGGATCCCGCCCTCGCCCTGCACCGGTTCGATCAGAACGGCGCCCACATCGGGCTCTGCCATCGCAGCCCGCAGCGCATCATGATCGCCCCAGGGCAGATGCCGGAACCCGGGCAGCAGCGGCCCGAACCCGGCCGTCATCTTCTCCGACCCCGCCGCCGCGATCCCGGCAGAGGACCGCCCGTGGAACGACCCCTCGAAGGCCAGGATCACCTTCCGGTCGGCCCCTTTGTCATCCCAGTATTTCCGGGCCATCTTCACGGCCAGCTCACAGGCCTCCGTCCCCGAATTGGTGAAAAACACCGTGTCAGCAAACGTCTCCTCCACCAGCCGGTCGGCCAGCGCCTGCTGCGCCGGGATCTGGTAGAGGTTCGACACATGCCAGAGCTTGCCCGCCTGCGCCGTCAGCGCCTCAACCAGCGCCGGATGCGCGTGCCCCAGCGCGTTCACCGCGATCCCCGCGCCGAGGTCCAGGAAACGTCGCCCATCCTCCATCCACAGCCAGGAGCCTTCGCCCCGGTCGACAGCGAACGGCGCGCGGTTATAGGTCGGCAGAACAGACGGGATCATGGGAGCAACCCTTTGCAGATAAGGCTTCGTGCCCGAGGGCAGGGAGCAAGGTCAACGATTTTGAGAGATGAACAGGACGGGACGGCGGCTGAAAGGATCAGCGTCGGCGTCGAAGCAAGCTTTGTAGCGTCATGGTCATGAAGCTTGCTTAGCGATGATCTTGCGTGAAGGAAAGGGATCTTGTGCGCCTCACCTCCAACCGGGCACTCTCCATCCCAAGACCATGCTTGACCCTGCCTGCGACGCAAAGCCCTCTTCGCCCATGACCGACACCGTCACCGAGACCGGCCGGCTGTGGCTCCGCAATGCCCTCAATGCAGACGCGCTCGCCCCGTTCGATGCCCTCGTCAAGGGCAACGGCCGCCTGTCCCTCAACGGCCCCCTCCGCGATCTCACCGGCCCAGGCCGCCCGCTCCATGACGCAATCGCCCCCCACCTGCCGGGCGCCCGCCCCGTCCGCGCCGTAGCCTTCGACAAGACTGCTGACGACAACTGGACCGTCCCCTGGCACCAAGACCGTGTCATCGCCGTCGCTGACCGCCACGATGTCCCCGGTTTCACCAATTGGAGCCGCAAGGACGGCATCTGGCATTGCGAACCCCCGGTCGAGATCTTCCGGCAAAAGCGCTTCGTCCGCCTGCATCTCGATCCCCAAACCGCCGAAACAGGCGCGATGGAGATCGCCCCCGGCAGCCACCGGAGCGGAGCCGTCCCGGCATCCGATGCCGAGCGGATCGCCTCTGCCGGCCCGACCGAGCTTTCCACGGCTGGTCGAGGGGATATCCTCATCCTCGACATGCTGGTCCTCCACCGGTCCCGCCCCAGCACCGCACCGGCACGGCGGCGGGTGCTGCGGATCGACTATGCCGCTGCAGAGCTGCCCGCGCCGCTCTGCTGGGCGGCCTGAATGAAGCTCTGCCGAACCGGCGGCGCTCATGCGCAGCTGTCACTTGAGCGAATTGGTCCGGCTTCGCGCCCACGACCCTGCGGGAGATCCGACATTTCAGGATCGACAAGGACTTCGTTATTGACCCTGACGAAACGATCGCCGAAGCCCTGCGGGACGATACCGACAGACTGTTCTGACCCGCCGAGAGGCCCATGACCCGCCCGAACCCGCCTCTCGCCATCGCCCTGATCCTGGTGGCGACCGCCTTCATCGCGGGCACGACCCTACTTGCCAAGGTACTCGGAACGGATGCGCTGGGCGAGCCCCTGCACCCGTTTCAGGTGACGCACGGACGGTTCCTCTTCGCTCTGATCGCGCTCGCCTCGGTCGCCGCGATCCTCCGCCCGGAGCTCCAGCGGCCCCATCTCGGCCTCCACATGGCCCGGACGACCTGCGGTGCGATCGGCGTGACGCTCATGTTCGCCGCCGCCGCGCGGATGCCGCTGGCCGACGCGACCGCGATCAGCTTCCTCAATCCGGTCTTCGGGATGATCCTTGCCATTCCCTTGCTGGGCGAGAAGGTCGGCCCCGTCCGCTGGTCCGCCGCCGCCATCGCCTTCGCCGGGGCGCTGGTCCTGCTCCGCCCGGGACCGGACACGTTCCAAGTAGCGGCGCTGCTGGCGCTTGGTGCAGCGGCAGTGATGGGGCTGGAGCTGATCTTCATCAAGAAGCTGGCAAGCCGCGAACGCCCGTTCCAGATCCTGCTCGTCAACAACACGATCGGCTGGATCCTCGCTTCCACCGCCGTCATCCCCGTCTGGCAGATGCCGACACCCGCGCAATGGGCAGCCCTCGCGGGGCTCGGCGTGCTCATGGCCTGCGCCCAGGCCTGTTTCGTCAACGCGATGGCCCGCGCCGACGCCTCGCTGGTGACGCCCTTCACATACCTGACGCTGCTTTTCGCGGCACTCTACGATGCGGCGATCTTCGGCATCATCCCCGACTGGATCAGCCTCCTGGGCGCCGCGATCATCCTGACCGGAGCGGCCCTGCTCGCCTGGCGGGAGACCCGCGCCCGCCGCATCCCGAAGACCTCCGGCGCCTAGGCCAGCCGCCCCCAAAGGTCGTATTCGCCCGCCTCCTCGACCGTCACGGTCACGATCTGGCCGGGCGCCAGCCCCTCGAAGCCCTCGTCGATGAAGAGATTACCGTCGATCTCGGGCGCGTCGGCCTTCGTTCGACAGGTCGCCGCCTCGGCGTCGACCTCGTCCACGATCACCTCGATCCGCCGGCCGACTTTCGCGGCGAGCTTGGCCTCGGAAATCGCCTGCGCCTTCTCCATGAAGCGGTGAAAGCGCTCTTCCTTCACATCCTCGGGCACGTGATCGGGCAGCGCGTTCGACCGCGCGCCCTCGACATTCTCGTAGCGGAAGCACCCGACCCGGTCGAGCTGCGCCTCGTCCAGCCAGTCGAGGAGAGTCCGGAACTCCGCCTCGGTCTCGCCTGGATAGCCGACGATAAAGGTGGAGCGCAGCGCGATCTCCGGGCAAACCGCCCGCCACGCGGCGATCTCGTCCAGCGTCTTCGCCGCCGCCGCAGGCCGTGCCATGCGCTTGAGCACGTCCGGATGGGCGTGCTGAAACGGGATGTCCAGGTAGGGCAGCACCAGCCCCTCGGCCATCAGCGGAATCAGCTCCCGCACATGGGGGTAGGGATAGACGTAATGCAGCCGCACCCAGGCGCCCAAGCTTCCCAGATCCCGCGCCAGCGTGGTCAAGGCAGCCGCTCCTCGGTCCTTACGGCCCTCCTCGCTCCCCAGCGAAGAGGTCTGTGAAGACCGATGAGCGGCCCGCAGATCCACCCCATAGGCCGAAGTGTCCTGGCTGATCACCAGAAGCTCCTTGACCCCGCTCTCAACCAGCCGCTCTGCTTCCCGCAGCACTGCCTTGGCGGGCCGCGAGACCAGCCGCCCGCGCATATCCGGAATGATGCAGAACCGGCACTTGTGGTTACAGCCCTCGGAAATCTTCAGATAGCTGTAGTGCCGGGGCGTCAGCTTCACCCCCGCGGGCGGCAGCAGATCCACGAACGGATCGGGATCGGGCGGCACCGCGTCATGAACCGCATCCAGCACCTGCTCGTATTGGTGCGGCCCCGTCACCGCCAGCACCGTCGGATGCGCGCCGGTGATATAATCGGGCTCCGCCCCCAGGCAGCCTGTCACGATGACCCGCCCGTTCTCGGCCAAGGCCTCCCCGATCGCCTCGAGGCTCTCGGCCTTCGCCGAATCGAGGAAGCCGCAGGTGTTCACGATCACCGCCTCGGCGCCGGCGTAATCGGGCGAGATCGCATAACCCTCGGCCCACAGCCGCGTCAGGATCCGCTCGCTGTCGACCAGCGCCTTCGGACAGCCCAGCGAGACCATCCCGATGGTCGGTTGCTTGCGCCCCGCACGCACAGGTTCGCGCAGCAGGCGCGGGCGGGCAATATCGGGGCGCAGATCGGGCGGGTTGGCGGACATGGGCCGCCCTATAGCCGCTGATCGCGGCGGGCGAAACGGCCGAAACGCCGCGCAGGTCCCAAGGCGGCACACGGGATTAGCCCGCAACCGCCGTTTGTGCTATGCTCCACACATTGTTGTTTCAGGTTTCAATGGGGAAGACCCATGCAGATCGTTTCCGCCTCCGCGCCCGGCGACAGCCCGGCGCTCTACTTCACCGATGTCCAGATCGAAGAGCGTGACGGCAATGCCGTCGACCTCATCTTTCACCGGCCCCGCGACCGCACCCGCATGCCGCCCGAGGCCCGCGCGCTCTACCACCGCATCCACCTGACGGCCGAAACCATCCGCGAGATGGTCAATTGCGGCAGCCAGGACGACCGCTTCACCCGGCTCCGCGACATCGCCGAGGATGGTCTCACGGGTCCGGATCCCGACCCGACCGGCGCGCTGGAAGACCTTGAAAGCTTCCGCGAAGGCAGCCTCCAGGCCGACCTCCGCCGCCACCGCGACCGCTATTCCACGATCAACGCGGCCCTGATGGCTTCGGTCGCGGCGCTGTGCGTCCTCGCCGCCCTCGTCATCTACTTCTCGCAGAAAGGCATCGGCGGCTGGCTCGACACTTACCTGACGGGCATCCCGGGCGCGGGCGTCACCCCGCTCCATTCCGACGGCATGATGCTGGCCGCAGGCGTCGCCGCCTACCTCTTCGGCCTTGCCGGGTTCTGCGTGGGAGAGATCCTGACCAGCTACCAGTTCGGCACCAAGGTCGATATCGACAGCTACCACCTCCATGCCCGCTTCCGCTTCCGGCCCAATCAGCGGCTGATGTACGGGGCGAGCCTCTGGATGATCCTCCTCGTCATGCTCGGCCTCGACTGGCTGGTGATCGGCATCGGCGAGGCGCATCTGAACCGCGCGGGCCAGGGCGAGCCGCTCTTCGGCTTCCTCGGCGGCATCGTCGTGGCGCTCGCCTTCACCGCGATCAGCGAGACGATCCATGCCCGGGCGCTGGCGTCGATGGGTCAGAAGGCACCCGCTTAACCGGCCTCGTGCAGCATCATCGCCAGCGCGAGGCCGATCGCCACCGCGATGCCGGAGTAATGCGCGCTGCGGCGAAAGGCGCTCGGGAAGATCTCGGTAGCGAGCGCGGCGATGACAGATCCGGCCGCAAAGGACCGGACGGCGGCCAGAACCTGCTCCGACACCCCGTCAAGCAGCAGATTCCCGAGGATCGCCGCCGCGGCCAGCAGCCCCGCGGCCGCAGCCCAGACGCCGAAGGCCGCCCCCCGCGACAATCCGCTGTCCTGCATCCGCCGCGCCCCGGCCGAGGCTTCCGGCAGGTTGGACAACAGGATCGAACCCGCCAGCGCCGCCGCCTCCATCGGCCCGGCACTGACCAGAAGCGCCCCAAGCGCCACGTTCTCGGGAATGCCGTCCAGTGTCACGGCGACCAGCATCCCGCTGCCGTTCTCCGCTCCCCAGACCTCGTCGACCCAGTAATCCACCGCCGTAAAGATCAGCGCCCCGGTGACCAGAAAGATCAGCGTCAGCCCCAGGCTCGTCGTCTCGACCGACGGCTGGACCAGTTCCAGCATCAGCGACACGATCAACGCCCCGCCGGCGACCGCCACCAGAAAGCCCTCCGTCCGGTCGCGGAGCAGACCGGACAGGCCAAGAACGGCACCGAGGACCAGCGCAGCCGAAACCGCACCAAGGACCGCAATCGTCGCGATCACGCGGCGGTCTTTCGCCGGAGGGAAGGGAGGGGGCAGGCATGTCCCCGGCCAACGCGCCGGACAACGACCTGTTCCCGGCCCGGCGTCTACTCCGCCGGGATCGGCGACAGAACGACACTCCGGGTGCCGGGGGGATCAAGGACGGCCAGGTCGCGCAGGCCCCAGGGCCGCTCTTCGATGCCGGGATTAAGCCGCGGATGCCCCCGCTTCTACGGCTCCGCAAGCAGCGCGTCCAAGTCCTTCGCCTCCGCGTCCGAAAAGCTGCGGAGGATCGGGATCGGCCGCTTCACCCTACCGGCGGCGGTCGCGGCGCGACGACATCGGCTGGAACGCCACGCCCACATGCGCCTCGCAATAGGGCTTGCCCTGCTGGACGGGCAGACCGCAGAACCAGAAATCCTCGGTCGCCGGGTCCCCCACGGGCCACTTGCAGGTCCGCTCGGTCAGCTCCATCAGGCTGATCTTCTTGGCCGATTTCTCGACCTCGTTGACCTTGGCGAGCGCCTCGGGGCTGATCTCGTTGGCCGAGGGTTGCGGCGGCAGGGGCTGGCCCGCCGGGATGATCGCCTTGCGCGCCGGACTCATCGGCGGCGCGGCCGTGGGCTTGGGCGAGGCGGATTCGGTCATCATGGGCTTCGGCGTGGCGGGCTTCGGTGCGGCCTTCTCCTTGGCCGGTGCGGCGGGCGCGCCGCCGGACCGGTTCGACAGGCCAAGGCGGTGCACCTTGCCGATCACCGCGTTCCGCGTCACTCCGCCCAGCTCCTTCGCGATCTGGCTGGCGGATTGACCTTCATTCCACATGCGCTTGAGGGTTTCGACGCGCTCGTCGGTCCAGGACATGGATCTTCCTTGCTAATCTGCGGGCGAGGCGTCAGGCCGGGCCCGGGCCCGAGCCTGGGCCTTGAGAATTCTGACAAGCCCCTATTCTAAGCAGCGCATCGCCGGATACAACCCGCGCGACGCAAGGAGAGACCCGAATGACCGAAACCGCCGCACCTGCAGATCATGCCGGCGACCAGACGATGGGCAACCGCCGCTTCGGGCGGATCAACTGGCTCGGCACCTGGACGCTGGCCAAGCGCGAGGTGCTGCGGTTCCTCAATGTCTGGACCCAGACCATCGCGGCGCCGCTCATCACCGCGGGGCTGTTCCTTCTGATCTTCACCATCGCCATCGGTCCGGGGCGGCCCGACGTGCTGGGGGTGCCGTTCATGCAATTCCTGGCGCCGGGCATCCTGACGATGACCGTGATCCAGAACGCCTTCGCCAATTCGTCGTCCTCCATCCTCGTCGCCAAGGTGCAGGGCAACATCGTCGACACGCTCATGCCGCCGCTTTCGGGAGGCGAGCTTGTGACCGGCTACATCGCAGGCGGCATCGCCCGCGGCCTGATCGTCGCCGCCGTCATCGCCATCGGCCTGTGGCTCGCCTTCGGGATCGGCATCGCCCATCCGCTCTGGGCGCTCACCTTCACCCTGCTTGGAGCGACCTTCATGGCGGCCCTCGGCATCGTCGCTGCGATCTTCGCCAACAAGTTCGACCAGATGGCGGCGATCACCAACTTCGTCGTCACCCCGCTCGCGTTCCTCTCGGGCACCTTCTACTCCATCACGGCCCTGCCGCCGACGCTCGAGGCGATCACCCGCTTCAATCCGGTCTTCTACATGATCGACGGCGCGCGCTATGGCATGATCGGCGTCTCCGACAGCTCGCCCTGGCTGGGCCTCGCCGTCTGCCTTATCTCGTGCGCCGGGCTTATCGCCCTTTGCTGGTACTGGTTCCGCATCGGCTACAGGATGAAACCATGATCCGGACGCTTCTGCTCTGCTGCCTGCCCACCTTCGCCGCCGCCCTGCCCGAGGAGGACACGTTCCCCTCCATCGACGGCGGCACGCTGGAGCTGTCCGACTGGGCGGGCCAACCGATCCTGATCGTCAACACCGCCTCCCTCTGCGGCTTCGTCGATCAATATGCGGGCCTGCAAGAGCTGTGGGAGCGCTATCGCGACGACGGTCTCGTCGTCCTCGCCGTCCCCTCCGACGATTTCCGGCAAGAGCTGGGCAGCGACGAGGAGGTGGCCGAGTTCTGCGAACTCACCTACGGCCTCGACCTGCCGATGACGACCATTACCTCCGTCCGCGGCGCGGACGCCCACCCGGTCTACGACTGGCTGCTGGACGAGGCCGGCTTCGTCCCCCGCTGGAACTTCAACAAGGCCCTGATCGGCCGCGACGGAGAGGTCGCCGCCACCTGGGGCAGCAACCCCGGGCCGCTCTCGCGTGCGGTTGTGTCAAAGATCGAAGCGGCACTCGGGAACTAAGAAATGAGGGCCGCGCCCGACCCTGGGTGGGCGCTACCCGATATGATCGAGGCGCTCGCTTCAAAGCATCCATGTCGGTTAAGCTGCGAGTGACATCACCGAGCGCCCTCCCGTGGGGAGGGTCGGGCGCGGCCCGGCGGTTCCGCCGGGCCAGACATCGGATACGGCGCCTCACAAGCCAATGCGGCCCAAAAGCCGCATCCCGCCGCTACGTCATCGCCGCGCTGGACAGGCAAATCCCCGATTCCTATGCTCACGCCCAATTGCGACCGGGACAAACCCGGCCCTTGACGAGGCAGCAGATGACCCAATCCCAAACCGCGCTCGAAGAGCGTGTGCGCAACCGCATTCTCTCCAATCCCGACATGCTCCTCGAGGACGCCGACCTGATGAGCGCCCTCGTCTCCGCCAACGAACGCAATCACGGGCGCAACGTCGTCGACCTGCGCGGCGTCGCCATGACCCGCCTCGAAGGCCGCCTCGACCGGCTCGAGGATCTGCACCGCACGGTCATTTCCGCCGCTTACGACAACCTCGCCGGCACTCACCAGGTCCACCGCGCGATCCTCAGGATGATGGATGCCCGCGACTTCGAAACCTTCCTGTCCGACTTGGGCGGAGAGGTCGCCGACATGCTTCAGGTCGATACGATGCGCCTCGTTCTCGAAACGCTCGAAACCGAAAACGACCCGGCCCTCGATCGCCTCGGCCGTGTCCTCAGCTCGGCCGAACCCGGCTTCGTCACCACCTATATCGACCGCGGCCGCGACGCGCCCAACCGCAACGTCGTCCTCCGCCGTCTTCCCGACGGCTCGGCCATCTTCGGCCGTGCGGTCAAATCAGAGGCCTGCCTGCGCCTCGATTTCGGCCCCGGCCGCATGCCCGGCATGCTCGTCATGGGCTCCCGCGACGAAAACCGCTTCACGCCCCAGCAAGGCATCGACCTGCTTGACTTCTTCGCCGGGTGCTTCGAGCGGGTGATGCGCACCTGGCTCGACTAGGATGTCCCTGATCTCGCCAGCCCTTTCCGATGCGCTCGAAAGCTGGCTGGCCGCGCAAAAGGCCCTCAAGGACGCCTCGCAGAACACGCTCGACGCCTACCGCCGCGACGTCTCGCGTTTCCTCGCCTTCATGGCCGACCATTCCGGCGGCGCCCACGGCACAGCCCCGCTCGCCCGGGTCGAAACCCGCGACATGCGCGCCTGGATGGCCCACGAACGCGCCCGCGGCCTCTCCGCCCGCTCGCTCGCCCGGGCCCTCTCCGCCGTCAAAGGCTTCACCCGCTGGATCGCCCGCCGCGAGGGGCTAGAGCCGACGGCGATCCTCTCCACCCGCGCGCCCCGGGCCAAGACCCGCCTGCCGCGCCCCATTGCGCCCGAGGCCGCCCGCGACGTCCTGACGACCGTCGCCGAGACCGCCCGCGAAGACTGGATCGCCGCCCGCGACACCGCCGTGGTCACGCTCCTCTACGGCTGCGGCCTGCGGATCTCCGAAGCGCTGTCGCTCACCGGCGCCGACGCACCCTTGGCTGAAACCCTCCGCATCACCGGCAAAGGCGGTAAAGAGCGCATCGTCCCCGTCCTGCCCGCCGCCCGCGAGGCGGTCGACCGCTACACCGCGCTCGTGCCCTACGACATCGCCCCCGCCAGCCCGCTCTTCCGCGGCGCGCGCGGCGGCAAACTGAACCCCAAGATCATCCAGAACGCGATGGCGCAAACCCGCGCCCTGCTCGGCCTGCCCGCCACGGCCACGCCCCACGCGCTCCGCCACTCCTTCGCGACACACCTCCTGTCGGCCGGCGGCGACCTGCGCGCGATCCAGGAACTGCTCGGCCACGCCTCGCTCTCCACGACCCAGGCCTACACGGCCGTCGACACGGCCCGCCTGATGGAGGTCTACGAGGCCGCCCATCCCCGCGCGAACGGATCCTCCGGATAGCCGACCCCGGCCAGATACAGCCCCTCCGGCGGACAAACCGGACCACACGCCGCCCGATCTTGAGCGGCCAAGGCCTCAACGACCCGCTCCGGCGCCCAGGACCCTGCCCCGACCCGCTCCAAGGTCCCAACGATTGATCGCACCTGATTGTGCAGAAACGACCGCGCTCGCAGATGAAAGCGGATCTCGACCCCGCCATTCACCGCGCGCTCTTCGATGCGGATCTCGTCCAGCGTCTTCACCGGGCTCTTCGCCTGGCACATCACCGACCGAAACGTCGTGAAGTCGTGCCGCCCGACCAAAGCCGCCGCCCCCGCCCGCATCGCCTCCGTATCCAAAGGGTTCTGCACCTGCCAGACCCGCCCCTTCAGATGCGTGACGGGTGCCCGGCGCACCACCAACCGGAACAGATAGCGCCGTTCCACCGCCGAAAACCGCGCATGCCACGCATCATCCACCAAAGCCGCCTCCAGAACGGCGATCGGCATGGGCTTCAGATGCCAATTCAGCGCCTCCGACAGCCGGAACGGATCCCAGTCCTTGCCCAGATCCGCCTGGGCCACCTGCCCCAGCGCATGCACCCCCGCATCGGTCCGCCCCGCGGCCGCGATCGTGTGCGGCCCCGGCTCCAGCCTGGCCAAGGCCGCCTCCACCGCCCCCTGCACCGACGGCTGATCCGCCTGCCGCTGCCACCCGGCGAACGGCCCCCCGTCATATTCGATCTTCAGCGCGTATCTCGGCATGGCCCGCGCCCCTAAGCGCCCCCGTCCCCAAGATCAATGCCAGGCGCACCCTCCCCCCTTCATCTGGCCAAAAATACTCATTCCGCCTTCTCCAACCACGCCCACGCTCCGAAACAGCGCCCCTACCCATTACGCCCCGCCGCCCCTATCTTGCCCCGGATGACGAAAGAAGGATGCCCTCCATGGTCGTAGGCAGGCTGGTCGAGGGCATCGCCCAGGGCGTTCAGGGCGTGACGGACACGCTGACGGCGCCGTTTTCCGACAAGGTGATCCGCCTCGGCGTGACCGGCCTCAGCCGGTCCGGCAAGACCGTCTTCATCACCTCGCTCGTGGCCAACCTGATGGACCGCGACCGCATGGTGAACTTCCGCGCCGCGTCCTCGGGCGCCATCCGCACCGCCTATCTCCAGCCCCAGCCCGATGACACGATCCCCCGCTTCCCGTTCGAGGATCACCTCGCCGCCCTCACCGGCGCCAGCCCCCACTGGCCCGAAGGCACCCGGTCGATCTCCGAATTGCGCCTGTCGCTGCGTCTGCAACCGGCGGGCCTCCTCGGCGGGCTGCAGGGGCCGCGCACGGTCCACCTCGACATCGTCGACTATCCCGGCGAATGGCTTCTCGACCTGGCGCTTCTCGACAAGGACTACGCCGCCTGGTCGAAAGACACCCTCGCCCGCCTCGAGACCCGACAGGAGGCCGAGGCCTTCCGCGCCCAGATCGCAAACACCGATCCCGCGGCCAGGCTCGACGAACCCAAGGCCCAGATGCTCGCCGCCGGCTTCACCGCCTACCTCCAGGCGGCCCGGGCCGCGGGCTTCTCCGACTGCACGCCGGGCCGGTTCCTGCTGCCGGGCGACCTTGCGGGCTCTCCCGTTCTCACCTTCGCGCCACTGCCGCCGTCCAGTGCCCCCCGCGGCTCGCTCGCCCGCGAATTCGCCCGCCGCTACGACAGCTACAGGCGCAACGTGGTTAAGCCGTTCTTCCGCGACCACTTCGCCCGGATCGACCGTCAGGTCGTCCTCGTGGACGTCCTCGGCGCCATCCATGCGGGGCCGCCCGCGGTCGAGGACATGCGCCTCGCCATGGCCGAGATCCTCTCGGCCTTCCGCCCCGGCCGCAACGCATTCCTGACGAGCCTCTTCACCGGCCGGCGGGTCGAACGCATCCTCTTCGCGGCCACCAAGGCCGACCACCTGCACCATTCCCAGCATGCCCAGCTGACAGCCATCGCCCAAGCCCTGCTGCGCGACGCCAAGGACCGCGCCGATTTCGCGGGCGCGAAGACCAAGGCGCTGGCCATCGCCGCGCTCCGCGCCACGACCGAGGACCGCGTGACGCATGACGGCAGCCCCCTCGACGTGGTCCGCGGGACGCTGCTGACCGGCAAACAGGCCGCCTTCCACCCCGGCACCCTGCCTGAAGATCCCTCCCATCTCCTCGACCCCGCCCGCCGGGGATCGGACGCCTGGCTCGACGCCGATTACGAGGTGATGACCTTCGCCCCCGCGCCGCTGACGTTGAAACCGGGCGAGGGGCCACCCCATATCCGTCTCGACCGCGCCGCCGAGTTCCTGTTCGGAGACATCCTGTGACCGCCACGCGACACCAAATTTTTCCAGAAAAATTTGCAAAACCAAAATTTTCCAGAAGATTTTGTACCTCCAGAATTTTCGTCGAAAATTCTGCCCCGCCCCAAAGCCTCGCGCCATGAGCAAGGGGCCCGTCCTCATCGATCTCGACGATCGGGCGGCCGACAGCCCCGCTAGCGCGCCGCCCGTCCCCGACCTGACGCCTACGCGCCCGCCGGCGGCGATGGAACAGGCCGCGCGCCTCGCCGCCGCCCGCCCGTCCCCCCTCGCCCGCTGGTTCTGGTCGCTGCTCGTGGCCATCGTCACCTTTGCCCTCGGCGTCGCCGCCTGGGATTTCGTGACCGGCCTGATCGCCCGCAACGCCATCCTCGGCGCCATTGCGACGGCCCTCCTGACCGCCTTCCTCCTCGTCCTCGCGGCGCTGGCCCTGCGCGAGGCCGCAGCGCTCTTCCGCCTGCGCCGGATCGATGACCTGCACCAGGCGGCCGATGCCGCCATCGCTGCGGCCGACCTAACGGCCGCCCGCGCCGTCACCGCCGACCTCGCCCGCCTCTACGCAGGCCGCCCCGACACCGCCTGGGGCCGCGACCGGCTGGAGGAGCGGAAGGACGAGCCGCTCGACGCCGACGCGCTCCTCGGGCTCGCCGAAACCACCCTCCTCGCCCCCCTCGACGCCCGCGCCCGGCGCGAGGTCGAGGCCGCCGCGCGCCAGGTCGCCACCGTCACCGCGATCGTGCCGCTGGCATTGGCCGACGTCTTCACCGCGCTCACCGCCAATCTCCGCATGATCCGCCGCATCGCCGAAATCTACGGCGGCCGCTCCGGCGCGCTCGGCGGTTGGCGGCTGACACGCGCCGTCCTCTCGCACCTCGTCGCCACCGGCGCCGTCGCGGTAGGCGACGACCTGATCTCGTCGGTGGCGGGCGGCGGCGTCCTGTCCCGCGTCTCGCGCCGCTTCGGCGAGGGCATCATCAACGGCGCGCTCACCGCGCGCGTGGGCGTCGCCGCGATCGAGGTCTGCCGCCCATTGCCATTTCTCGCCGAACGCAGACCCTCCGTGACCAACCTCGTGAAACGCGCGCTGACTGGCCTATTTGGCGGCGCAAAGGAGTAACCCGATGGAATCCCTCGCCGCCGACCTGCGCACGATGGTGCGCACCCCCCTCCACGACAACCACGTCGCCGCCATGCGCCGGCTCGGCATCGAACAGCACCTCAAGGCGGGCGATTACCTCGTCCGCGCCGGCGATCCGCTCGATACCTTCCACTACCTCCTCGACGGAGAGATCGAAGCCGTGAACCCCCGCACCGGCGATCGCTACGGCGAGGCGACGCTGGGCCCCACCCA
Source organism: Aestuariibius violaceus (assembly GCF_040779325.2). Lineage (NCBI taxonomy): Bacteria > Pseudomonadati > Pseudomonadota > Alphaproteobacteria > Rhodobacterales > Paracoccaceae > Aestuariibius > Aestuariibius violaceus. Next base: position 7,729 of record NZ_JBFONT020000013.1, on the reverse strand, counting down.
GTTCTTCGGCGAGATCAGCTTTTTGTCCGGCGGCAAGAACCTCATGTCCGCCCGCGCGGTCAGGGACACGACGCTGCTCTGCGTGCCGCGCCAGGACATGCTCGATCTGATGTCCCAGATCCCCGAGATGTCGGACATCATCATCACCGTCTACGCGGCCCGCCGCCGCCGCCAGATCGAAAGCGACGACGCCTCGCTCACCCTGATCGGCGGCGAGGTCAGCCGCGAGATCCGCCAGATCGCCACTTTCGCCGGCCGCAACCGCATCCCCTACCGGGAACTCACGCTCGGCGAACACGAGGCAGAGGCGATCGCCCACCAATGCCATATCGGCGAGGCGCAGCCCGCCGTCATCTTCGGCAAGAAAGATGCGATCGAAAACCCAACGCCCGCCAAGGTCGCCGAACGGCTCGGCCTGCTGATGGAGGTCGAAGACGGCGCCGTCTTCGACACCCTCATCGTCGGCGGTGGCCCCGCCGGTGTGGCCGCGGGCGTCTATGCGGGGGCCGAGGGGCTCTCGGCCATCGTCGCCGAGGATCAGACCATCGGCGGCCAGGCCGGCACGTCGTCGCGCATCGAGAACTACATGGGCTTCCCGACGGGCATCTCGGGCGCCGACCTCGTCTGGCGGGGCGAGGTACAGGCGATGAAGTTCGGCACCCGCTTCGCCGTCCCCCGCCGCGCCTGCGCGCTGCGCAAGGAGGACAACGGCATCTTCTGCGTGACCTTCGACGACGACAGCGAAATCTGCGCCCGTTCGATCATCGTGGCCACCGGCGTCCAGTACCGCCGCCTGCCCATCGACCGGATCGAGGAGTTCGAAGGCCACGGCATCTACTACGCCGCCACAGATATCGAGGCGCGCTATTGCAAGGACCAAGACGTCGTCGTCATCGGCGGCGGCAACTCGGCAGGCCAGGCGGCCATGTTCCTCTCCCGCACGGCGCGGCACGTCCACCTGCTGGTCCGCGGGCCGTCGCTCGCCACGTCGATGTCCGATTACCTGTCGTCAAGGCTCGAGGCCGACCCGGCAATCACCATCCACTACAATACCGAGATGCGCGCGCTCCACGGCGACGACACGCTCGAGGCGATCACGATCCGCGACAAGGCCTCCGGCCAGGACTGGCGCCTCAAGACCGGCGCCGTCTTTGTCATGGTCGGCGCCGCGCCCAACACCGGCTGGATGGAGAACCTGGTGAAGCTCGACGACAAGGGCTTCGTCTGCACGGGCGAGGCGATCGGCAAACCCTCCGGCTACGAGACCTCGGAGCCCGGCATCTTCGCTGTCGGCGACGTCCGCGCCGGATCGGTCAAACGGGTCGCATCAGCGGTGGGCGAGGGATCGGTCGTGATTTCCAAGGTGTGGGAATACATCGACAGCCAAGGCTGACCGCGGTCCTCAATGCCGGTTCAACGCCACATTCAGCCCCAGCGCCACGAGGATCCCGCCCCCGATCCGCTGGGCGAGACGGCCCGCCCTTCGCGAGTTCCTCAGAAACAGGCTCACCCGGTCCGCGAGCAGGACGCAGAGCACATCCGCCGAGGAAAAGACCACGTTCACGATCGCCCCCAGCACGAATAGCTGCATTCCGATGGGCCAAGCCGCCGCCGGGTCGGTGAATTGCGGCAGGAAGGCCAGATAGAAGATCGCCGTCTTCGGATTCAGCACCTCGACCGTGACGCTTTCCCAGAAGGCCCGGCGAGGGCTCTTCGCCACGATCTGGGCGCCCACATCGTGCAGCCGCGCGTCCGACCGGAACAGCGTCACGCCCAGCCAGATCAGGTAGGCTGCGCCCGCGAGCTTCAGCACCGTGTAAAGCACCGGCACCGCCTCGAAGAGGATCGCAAGGCCAAGGGCCGCCGCCGCAACATGGACATACCCGCCCAGATGAATGCCCAAAGCCGCCATCCACCCGGCCCGCCTCCCGCGGGCGATGGTCTGCGCCGTGGCATACAGCATCGCCGGGCCTGGCATGTACGCGAAGACCGCGGTCGCTACGAAAAAGGCGGCAAGCAGATCGGCTGATGGCATGGCATATCCTTCCTGAACACGGGGCCACCCGACGGATTGCGGGCCCCATGCCAGAATTTTCCAGAAAATTCTGCAAAGTCAAAATCTTCTAGAAGATTTTGCCCCTTCAAATTTTTCTGGAAAAATTTGTCCGCCCCCATCCGTTTGCCCATACCGGCAGCCCACGGTATCCCGGCACCCATGGCCCGCACCTCCCCCCCGCCGACACTCCGCGACCTGCGCAATAAGGTGCCGTCCCTGCGGCAGTCCGGTACGCCGCCCGCTCTCCTGGATCGGGCGAAGAAGCTTCTGGCGGTCTATCTCGACACCGCCGCGGCTCAGAAGGTTGCCGACGCGGACGTCCTCCGCGCCCTCGCCGACGGCAGCGCCGCGCTCAGCATCGGCGGGATCGAACTGGATATGCAGGCGAAATCCCCGCCCGAGCCCCTGACCCGCGCCGCCTGCCGCGCAGGCTGCGCCTTCTGCTGCATCCTCACCGGCCGCGACGGCGGCACGATCACAAGGGCCGAGGCCGCCCGGCTGCACACCGCGCTCGCCCCGCTCAAGGGCCATCCCGACGGCCGCGCGTGGCACGACAAGGCCTGCCCCGCGCTCGACCCAGAGACACACATGTGCCGCGCCTATGCGGCCCGCCCCATGATCTGCCGCAGCTACTTTTCCGTCGATGCAGGCGCTTGCGAGCAGAACGCAAATGGCCACCCCACGCCGGGGGCAGCGATCCTGGGCGCGCACCAGAGCTATCTGACGATCCACGCGCTGGCCCGCGCGCTCCTTGCAGGCCACGCCAAGGTACCGACCTACAGCCTTGCCACGCTGGCCGCAGCCGCGGTCGAGGGGCAGGAGGCCACAACGGCGCTGCGCGCCGCCCGCCAGCCGCCCCGCGCGCTTGACGACGAACGCAAGCGCGCTGCGCCCTAGGCAGGCCGGTCGGCCAGCGCCGTCTCCCGCGGCTCCAGGCTCCCCAGAGGCGGCAGCATCGTCCCGCAAACCAAAGCCGTCAGGATCCGGGGCACCGGCGGCACGCGCGAGACCGGGAACAGCACCCGGTCGCGCAGCCACGGCAGAACCCGGCTGTCCGACTGGTATTGCGGCGTAAACGCCCGGCTCATCGCCTGATAGGCCCGCACGTGCCAGCGCCGCGCCTGCCCGTAGACCCGCAGCGCCTCGGCCACCGGCCGTCCCTCCAGCGCCAAAGCCAACGCCCAGGCGTCGAGCAACGCCATATTCGCCCCCTGCCCCAGCTGCGGGCTCGCCCGATGCGCCGCATCGCCGATGATCGCCAGCCGCGAGGCATAGGGCCGCCGCAGCGTCCCGTGCCCGTAGCGGGCCATGGTCATCTGATCGACGCCCCCGACCTGCTCGAAGAACGGCAAAGCCTCGGGCCACAAAGCCGCGATCTCCTCGCGCCATCGGACCAGACCGGCCTGACGCCACCCATCGTAAGCCCCCACCGGCAGCGACCAGAAGATCGCGGCCTTCCCCCGTCCGCAGGGCAACACCCCCGCCATCCGGTCCGCCCGCCGGTAGCGCTGGGTCAGCTGCCCTTCCGGCAGCACATCGGGCACCCAATCGACCGTCCCCCAGACCGCGCCGAAGGGCAGCGCCCGCGCCTCCAGCGGCGCGATGGGCGATCCCGCCCCGGTCGCGTCGACGACCAGGTCGAACCGCTCGTCCTTGCCATCCGCCAGCCTCAGAACCCCGTCCCGCGCCCCGGCCACCGCACAGCCCGAGCGCAGGTCCACCCGCCGCGCCTCTGCCGCGGCCAGAAGCAGATCGAACAGGCTGGCCCGGTGGATCCCCAGCCCGTATCGCGCCCCGCCGCCGGGCCCGTAGACGACATCCAGCACGCGCCGCCCGTGATCGGCCTCATGCCCCAGCATGCGCCAGACCGGCGCGCCCTCCGCCCGCGCCGAGACACCGAGCCCGATCCGGTCCAGCACCGCCTGCCCGACCGGCTGGATCACCAGGCCCGAGCCGACGGGCGCGGGCCGCTCGAACCGGTCGAACACCGTGACCCTGTGCCCCCGGTCCGCCAGGAGAGAAGCCAATGCCAGCCCACCGATTCCGGCCCCCGCCACCCCGATATCGAGAGATCCCATCCTGTCCTCCCCGGCCCCCGGGCCCTCTCTGCCCGCAGGCGGCCGGGGCGGTCAACGGCGGGAATGCCACACCGGGCGAATGGTCCGGAAAACCCCACTCGCCGTCCGCTCGTCCGGCCCCTAGCCTGCCCGGAGGGGAGAAAAGGGGAAGCGGATGGGATTTTTGGTCCTCGTCGTGGTCTACGGGCTGTTCTGCCTGATCGCGGTCCCCGTTCTGGTCTTCCAGGTCCTGGGCCTGAAGCGCCGCATGCGGGAGCTCGAGCAGATCGCGGCCTTCCGTGCCGGTCCCCCTCAATCGACCACAGACAACAAGGCGGCACCCACCGCGGCTCCGACGCAGGCACCGCGGCCCAAGACACCCGCACCGTCCCCGGTGCCAGAGGCCACGCGGGCACCGGACCCTGTCACGACGGCCTCGCCGCCGCCTCGCCCGCCTGCCGCAGCGAAACCCACCCCGGCCCCACCGCGCCCGCCAGCGCCAGCGGTCCGCCCGACCCAGGCCGATCTCTTCTTCGGCTGGCTCGCGCAGAACTGGGCCTATGTCCTCTCGGCCATCTCGCTGGCGCTCGCCGGGATCTTCCTCGTCCAGTACGGGATCGAAACGGGCATCCTCACGCCCACCCTGCGGGTCCTCGCTGCGCTCGTCCTTGGCGCCTCGCTCTGCGCGGCGGGCGAATGGATCCGGCGTCGCTCGGGCGACGGGCCCGACACGCACACCGCCTTCCTGCCCTCGACCTTCTCGGGCGCGGGGATCGTCGTCCTCTACGCTGCGGTGCTGGCCGCGCGCCACCTCTACGGTCTGATCGGCGTGGAGGGCACGTTCTTCGGCCTCGCCACCGTGTCGGCGGTGGCGCTGGTCTTCGGCTGGTTTTACGGGCCGTTCCTGGCAGCGATCGGCATCGCGGGCGGGGCGGTCGCGCCCTACCTGCTGGGCGCCGACAGCGGCGACGCGACGCCCTTCATCGTCTACCTGACCCTGCTGGCGCTCACCGGGCTGGCGATCGACGCCGTCAAGCAGACCGGCTGGATCACCGGCGCGGCGCTGACGCTGCCGCCCGGATCAGCCCTCGTCATGGCCGGCATGGGGGCCGAGCCCATCCCGGTCCAGATCATGGTCACCCTGCTGGCCCTTGCGGCGCTGGTCCTGCCGATCCGCAGACTTGTTCCGATGCACGAGGGCCGCCCTCTCGCGCTGTGGCTGCCGCTCAAGACCCGGCCGAAAGTCCTGCCCGACTGGCACGTGGTCGCGGCGACCGGCGCCGTGGGCACGGCCAGCCTCGCGCTGCTCGGCCTCGCGACCGATGCCGATGCCGTGGTGATCGCCGCCGGCGGGCTGACCCTTCTGACGCTCGCCATCGCGATCTGGGCGGTCCGCGCGCCGGCGATCGCCGATGCGGTCTTCGCGCCCGTCGCCATCTTCCTGCTTCTGATGCTCAGCCCCGACATCCCGGCGGCCCCGCCGGTCCTTCTCTCAGTCCTGCTCGTCCTTGCCGTCCTCGCGGGCTTCGGGCTTGCCTGGCGGTCGGAACGCTCGCGCTCCTTCCGGGCGCTCTGGGCCGCGCTCGCCGTGACCTTGCCGTCGGCTGCGGCGCTCGCTCTGATGCTCTTCCAGGCGCCGGAATTCCGCCTCGGCACCTGGCCGTGGACACTGCACCTGCTGGGCCTCGCTGCGCTCTTCACCTTGCTCGCCGAACGCTTCGCCGCCGCCGATGGCGGCCCGCGCAACCGGACGGCCTATGCCACGCTCGGCGCGCTCACGATGATCGCGCTGGCGCTCTTCACCCTGCTCGGGCTCGCTGCGCTCACCGTCGCGCTGGCCGTCCTGCTTGTCGTGGCGAGCCTGCTCGACCGGCGCTTCGACATGCCCGAGATGACGCTCTTCACCCTGGCGGGCCTCGCTACGCTGACCTGGCGGCTGGTGATCGACCCGGGCACCGTGTTCAGCACGTATGGACCCCTGTTCGAGGTTCTGGTCCACCACGCCGCCGCGCTGGCCGGGCCAGCCGCGGCGCTCGCCATCCTGACGACCCATCCCAGGCCCCGCACCCGCGTCTACCTGGAAACCGCGCTCTGGGCCTTCGGCGGCATCACAATCAGCGTCCTCTTCACCCGCTGGCTGATCGAGGTCGAGCCCAACGCCATCGGCGTGACCGAGACGGCCGGCATCTACGCCACGATCTGGGGCATCCTCGCGCTGGCCCAGTACGAGCGTCTGAGGAAGCTGGGCCGCGCCGGCTGGATCCGCCCGACCCTGGCGCTGATCTACACGCTCATGGCGCTCGGCGCGCTCGCAGGCGCGCTGCTGATCAACCCGCTCTTCGACGACTGGCTGGCCGAGGTCACGGGCGTGACGATCTTCAACTCGTCGGCCCTGTCCTACCTGTTGCCCGCCATCCTGCTGGCCGTCGCGAGCCGGCGCCTGCCAGAGACCGCGGGCCGCGTCGCGATGGGCGGCGCCATCGGGCTCGCCGCCTTCTGGACGATCCTGCAGATCCGCATCTTCTGGCAGGGGACCGAAGGGCTGGCGATCCGCTACGGCATCACCCAGGGCGAGATCTCTACCTATACCGGCGCCATGCTGCTGCTGGGCGCAGCCCTCTTCTACCAGGCCGTCGCCTCCGGCTCTGCCCTGCTGCGCCGGGCGGGGCTGACGCTGATCGGGCTGACGGTGGCGAAGGTCTTCCTGATCGACGCGGCGGGCCTCACCGGCCTCGTCCGCGTCGGCTCCTTCCTTGCCCTCGGCCTGTCGCTCGCCGGTCTCGCCTGGCTCGACCGCTGGGCGTCGGGGCGTCGGGTGGGGTGAGGTGTTGCGTCACAACGGCCGGAAAGAGCCCGGAGTGACAGATGCTGCGCTTTGCATGAATATCGGCTTTCAACGCGACCGCAGCAGGCTATTTCCGAATGAAACGCAATACTTAGAACTTTAAGATCATACCCCACTTTTCTTCGGCATTGAATCCGCATTTCTCGTAGAAACCTCTCGCTTCAAGACCCTTTCCCGTGAGTAAAATGATTGAAACGACATTCTTACTCCTAGCAGTTTCAATCGCATGCTCCATGACCTGCTTGGAAAGGCCCTGACCTCGATAGGAGGCCAGTGTCACCACGTTTTCAATCCGTGCGTAAGATCGACCCCCAAAGGTCAAATTCGGACAAATGTGAAGCGTTGCGACAGAAACCAGTTTTCCTGATACCTCAGCTCCAAACAAATACGTGCCTTCGTGCTCAAGAATTTCCTGCAGTTTTACCCTTCCCGCGTTTCCGTCAAGGACAGGAAGGCCACCCGTCAGTTCAGAGTATAACTCCAACAGCGCGCCGAAGTCCCCAAGTGACGCGGGGCGAATTATTGGTTCCGACAAGCGAATTCCCTTCTCTGCGATCGAAGACTAGCCGTTAACGCTTGTAGGACGCCTTAATCGCAGGGTTAAGGCGTAAGGCAATCCTACTTATGACAATCCTTCAGCACAAAGCATGCGTAATTGGGCTGACCCTGCACTGAGGTCGAGCTCCCGATAGGATCACAGGCAAACTGTGAACAAGGGAGAATTCGAATGGAATACTATGCTGGCTTGGATGTGTCGCTGCGATCCTGCGC
>NZ_JBFONT020000012.1:0-68748 GCF_040779325.2 Aestuariibius violaceus | reverse complement strand
CATCGAGCAGCGGAAGCATGGCATGGGCCAGAACCTCGTCCATCTCGATCATCGGTCGAACGACGCCATCGAAGCTGCCATGCTTCACCGTCTTGGGCAGACGGATGCCGAAGATCTTCAGCAATCCGCGCACTTCGTTGGCCAGATCAATGGTCTTGCTCAACAAGGCCTTGCGTGTACTTAGCAGAGCCCGAACCCCATGTGCCTCACGGCTCTTCATGTGAACAGGGCTGAACCAACCCGTCCGCAAGATTTGGGCAATGCCGCGTGCATCGTTGCGATCCGTCTTGTTGCGCATCGCGGACAGCGCGGCACTCACCTGGCGCGCCTCCATGCAGACGACGTCGAACCCTTCGGCCTTCAATCCGAAGAACAAATGCTGGCTCAAGGTACCGGACTCGAACCCGATGCGCTCGATCGGAACAGGAAGCGCGGTCAGATACCCCGCGATCTCCTCGATCTCGCACGGCAGGTCACGCTCATGCAGAACCGTTCCCTTGCCATCGACAACACAAATCGCGCAGGATCGCAGCGACACATCCAAGCCAGCATAGTATTCCATTCGAATTCTCCCTTGTTCACAGTTTGCCTGTGATCCTATCGGGAGCTCGACCTCAGTGCAGGGTCAGCCCAATTACGCATGCTATGGGCCGTCCGCGTGGAGCGGCAGCACAGTCGAAGTGTAGATGCTGCGCCGCATCCGAGGTCCGAAAAGCCTAGTAACAAATACTGCGCGATGCACAAATGGCTGTAAGCCCGGCAAAGCTGACATTGGACATGAGTATAATCGCCAAAGGCTAACTTGGTCTCACTTAGCTGAGAGAGGATTAGGATAACTCTCTCTAGGTTAGCGCCTGAATTGTAGCCTGACCGGTAATGAGCTGTTCGGAATCTTTTTCAGCGGTGCGTAATTGCCTGTCGGACCCAAGCCAATGCGTCACTTGTGGTTCAGTATCGGTTTGCAGCGTAGATCTCAGGTCCTGTTCGAGGTTGATAGACTCTTTTGTCTGGCGTTTGCGTTGACGCAGATGGTCATCCCACGTTGCAACAAGATTGGTTTCAACGAAATGACCCGGCTCATTTCCGTGCTCAAAAAGATTCCAGGATAAGGTGCCGCTGGCGCGGCGCGTTCTGGCGATCCGGCACATGAGACGTTTGAAATCTTCGGTTTTCTCCGGCCGAACACGATACTCTACGGTCACAAAGATCGGGCCATCAGATGGAGCGATATCATCCTTCAGTTTGGGCGCGGGCCACGCAGCTGTGACGGCAGTCGCGCTTGGGTCCTTGGCCTTGGGCATGGGCCAGGCGGCCGAATATGCCGATCCGAGCACCAGCACAGCGCACGCTAGTGCAAGCGCAACTGTGACATCGAACCGATCCGCCAGCATGCCCCAGAGAACACTTCCGACAGTCATGCCGAATGCAAAGATCATCAAGAAAAGAGCTGTTGCACGCCCACGCACCCAACCGGGTACGGCAACTTGAACACCTGCCATCATGAGGGCCATGGCTGCCATCCACCCTGTTCCCGCAAGCAACATGGCAGGAACGGCAATGAACGATGCGAAGGCCGTGATGGCGAGCGACGCACCAAGCACGATCCCGGCAAACGTGACGATCTGATTGTCACTCAACATTTTGCGAAGATAAGGCAGTCCTAACCCGGTCAGCACGGAACCCGCACCGATCGCCGCGAGCAGCAGCCCGTAGGTCTCGGGACCAGCGTTTGGATCACGGCGCGCAATAAGCGGCAATAGTGACCAAAGCGCCCCGGCAGGAAGCGAGAAGATGGCGATCCGACCAAGAAGACTGCGGAAATTCGGTGCGTTCCCGGCGTATCGCAGCCCCGCGCGTAGCGCATCGATTGCGCGTTCGCGACCAAGTTGCGCTGTGTCGGGTGCTGTCCAATTCGAACTATTAGGTTCTCTGCGATAAAAAATGAGCACTGCAATGACACCAGCAAAGCTGGCGGCATTGAGCAAAAAAACTGCGCCGGAGCCAAGTGCCGCCACAAGTAAGCCTCCGACCGCGGGACCGACAGCCCGCGCGAGATTGACCGATACGCCGTTGAGAACCAGCGCCTGGGTAAGGTCGTCCTCGCCTACGATGTCCGCAATCATCGCCTGGAAAGCCGGCATTGAGAAAGATGCGCCAGCCGCAAGTGCAAAGGTGAGCGCGAGGAGGGCGGAGGGGGTGACGATGCCGAGGATGGTGGTGATCCCCAGAATTGCCGAAACAACCAGCATCCAAAGCTGCGACAGTAGCAATATGCGCCGACGGTCGTACAGATCCGCAACCACACCTGCAGGGAGCACCAGCAAAACCATCGCTGCCATCGCCGCACCTTGCACCAGCGCAACCAAAGTTGCGCTTGGTGTCAGCTCGGTCATCAACCAGGCACGACCGACATCTTGCATCCATGTTCCGAGGTTTGAGACCGAGGTTGCGATGAACAACGCGGCGAAGAGCCGATTGCGAAGCGGAGAAAACGCATGCGGTTCCATCGCTCTCGATGCAGTGCTCATGGAATATTTGTCCTTGCGGTTTGATCTCGCACCGGCCTTTAAGGCAGGTTAGTTTAGGCGTTCCGGTGAGTGGTCTTTCCCTTGCCACGAAACAGGACTTCTTAGTATCGGGATGAACGCAGAGCGCCGTACTTCAGTTCGAGGATCTCTGTGCGCCGGCGGCGACTGTATGCTTGCACAACCAGTTAGCCCGTTTGATTGGCTTCCAATTTCAGTTCGCCACCCGTTTCCAAATCCATCCAAGCCGTACGGGGGCCGGGCGCGCCAAATATTCTTTGGTCAATGATGGAGTCTGGTGATGTGAACCCGTCCAAGTGTGCGGTCGAACGCGCAGCATCGTCACCGCGCCAATCCTTCCATGATCTTGTCCAACCGGATGGGAAGATCGCGGATACGGACGCCACAGGCATTGTAGACAGCGTTTGCGATCGCGGCAGCTGCGCCAACACATCCCAGTTCACCGATGCCCCGTGCGCCCATCGGGTTGAAGGCGAAATCAGGCTCGTCGATGAAATGGACATCCATCTGATGGACGTCAGCATTGATGGGGACATAGTATTCGCCAAGGCTGGGGTTCAGGATCCGTCCGTCGGACCCAAACTCCGTCTCCTCCATCAGCGCCATGCCGATACCGAACGTCATACCCCCTATCATTTGGCTGCGTGCCGTTTTGGCATTTAGTATCCGTCCGGCATCGAACGCACCCAGCATCCTGGGAATGCGAACAATCCCATAGTCACGATCAACACGTGCTTCGACGAAGATGGCGCCGAATGAGTAGAAGCTTTTGTCGGTCTCCTGCCCACCGGCGAAGCCCAGTGTCACATCGCTCCCGCCGTTGACAGTAAGGTCCTCCTGCCCACTCTCCAAGAACTGATCCATCAGGGGTGCGTTGGAGGGACCAGGACCGCCGGCATATGAAACAAGTGCAGTGCGCAACGCTTCGATTACTGCATCGACAGCGGCCGCAACGCTGGCCGTTGTCATGGATCCTCCAGCTAACGGTCCCTCAGGCAGCGCGGTATCGCCAAGGCGGACATCTACCTGCTCAACACTTATGCCCAGGCCTTGCGCGACCATTTGCGCAATGATCGTATAGGCTCCGGTTCCAATGTCCTGAACACCGGTTTTTATCTCTGCCCGCCCGGTCTTGGTAACCGTAAGCTGTGCTCTGGCAGGCATTCGGTATCCGGGATAGCACGCGGTGGCCATCCCGAAGCCAACGTATTCATGGTTCTCCGGGCGCGCGCGAGGTGTTTTCACGCGGTCCTGCCACCCGAACTTTTCCGCGCCCTCATCGTAGCACCGCAAAAGGTGTTTCGACGACCATTTGCGCCCATTGCGCTGATCGATATCGGTGTGATTGCGCCGTCTGATCTCGATCGGATCGAGGTCAAGCGCTTCGGCCAACTCGTCCATCGCACTTTCGAGCGCAAAAGTGCCAGGGGCCTCGCCAGGTCCGCGCATCGGCGTGGCCGAAGGCAGGTTGAGCGCGCCAATTTCATGCGTCACTTCAAGATTTGGCGAAGAGTATAGCATCGCAGTGGTCAATCCGCAGGGTTCGACATGATCTCCAACCGGCGAATGGTAGGACCGAGTGTGATGTTGCGTCGCTAGCAGCCGACCATCACGATCCGAGGCCAGTGTGATTTTCTGATCGGTCGTGGGGCGGTGCCCACAGGATGTGTACATATCCCGTCGAGACAAGACTAACGACACCGGGGCATCCACGACCCGCGCTGCAGCAGCCGCGACAAGCGTATGCGGCCAGGCAAAGCCTTTGCACCCAAACCCGCCTCCGACGAAGGGATTGACGACCCGCACCTTGTCATCGGGCAGGCCCATTGCGTAAGCGGCGCAGCGCGCACTATTCGAATTGCCTTGCGTTGCATCATGAAGCACCAGCGTTTCGCCGTCCCAATCGGCGATAGTTGCGCTCGTTTCAATGGGATTGTGGCTTTCGGCAGGTGTTGTGAAATGTCGTTCGATGACCCAGGCTGCGTCAGATTTCGCCGCCGTGACATCGCCCCGAACCATCTGCAACTCTTCCCCGGTGTTATATCGTTCGGGCCGCTGCCACGCCACGCGCTCGTCATTCAACGAAAGGCTTGGTGGCGCATCTTTGTACGATACGGTGATGGCTGAAGCTGCGGCTTCCGCGACCTCCCGCGTCTCTGCCAGAACAAGGCCGACGTGCTGGCCAGCGAAATACACCTCGTCACTCAAAAAGGGGGTTAGCGTCTCACCGGGAAAGAAAGTGGCGACATCTCTCGCCTTCATGTCTTGGATCAACGGGCCATCCAGATGGCTCAGAAAGCGAACAAACCCTTGCATGGTCTCGGCCTCCGCCAAATCGAAAGATAAGATATGCCCTGACGCAATACTGCTTTTCAGCAGCACCCCATGCAGTGCGGCTCGGTCCGGTCGTTGATCGGCTGCGTACTTTGCACGGCCTGTGATTTTCAGATGCCCATCAACGCGATTGACCGGACGGCCCAGAGTATCTTCCAGCATGGTTCAGTCCTTTGTCAGCTCTGTGAGAACACGCACGATGGCACGTTGGGCCAGCTCGATCTTGAATGCGTTGCCTTTGCGTGCTTGTGCATCGACGAAGATGGCATGGGCCGCATCTGTCAGGTTGGCTTTGGTTGGTTTGGTGCCACGCAATGCATCTTCTGCCTCGGACGCCCGCCATGGCACCGTACCAACGCCGCCAAGTGCCAGCCGAAGATCGCCAATGCGACCTGCGTCCATCTCAACGGCGGCCGCGACCGATACGAGTGCAAAGGCATAGCTCGTGCGGTCGCGCAGTTTCTTGTAGATGGATCGCCGGGCAAAATTCAGATTGGGAATTTCGACTGCAGTAATCAGTTCCGCAGTCCCGAGATCTGTTTCGATCCAGGGCGTTTGACCGGGTCTACGGTGAAACTCCGCAAAGGGGATCTGACGCTCACCATCTGCCGAGGATACGTGCACCACGGCGCCCAAAGCAGCCAGCGCAACGCACAGATCAGATGGGTGCGCCGCAATGCAGTCATCGCTGACCCCGAGCACCGCGCACATCCGGCTTGTGCCTTCAATCGCATCGCATCCCGTGCCAGGCGCGCGCTTATTGCAGCCTGCATCAAGATCCGCAAAATACGGACACCGGTTCTTTTGCAGCAAGTTGCCACCGATCGTTGCCATATTGCGCAGCTGAGTGGTCGCGCCGGCCAGTATGGCCTCGGATACCATTGGAAAACGCGCACGCACCTCCTTGTGCCATGCCACATCACTGTTGCCTACAAGCGCCCCCAGATGCAGGCTTCCGTCATCGCGTAGGACGATTTCATTGAGCTCTCCCAGCCCGTTGATATCGACCAAGGTTGCAGGCTGCTCTACACCCAATTTCATCAGATCCACGAGGTTTGTGCCGCCCGCAATGAGTTTCGCATCGGGCACCCGAGACAGCGTCGCGAAGACATCCGATGGGGTGGAGGCGCGCAAGATTTCGAACTCACGCATGATCATCCCCCATCGAATGACGGGCGTCCTGCACCGCCGAAACGATATTCGGATAAGCGCCACAGCGGCAAATGTTGCCGCTCATCGCCTCTCTCACTGCATCGTCGTCGCGGTCCCAAGGCTCGTCAATCATTGTGACGGCAGACATAATTTGGCCAGAGGTGCAGTAACCGCATTGGAACCCATCATGTTTGATGAAGGCAGCCTGCACCGGATGCAGTTCGTCTTCGCTGGCGGCGAGGCCTTCTATGGTCGTGATCTCCGCCCCTTGGCACAAGCCAGCAAGCGTAAGACACGACAACGTCCGCCGGCCGTTCACGTGAACTGTGCACGCCCCGCATTGACCATGATTGCAACCCTTCTTGGTTCCAGTCAGATTAAGGTGATCGCGCAGCAGATCAAGCAAGGTGGTCCGCGCATCAATGGTGTGAACCACAGCAACACCGTTTATCCTGCAATTCAGTTCGAGATGGCTTTGGATCATGCACGTTGTCCTTGGCTTGACGTCACGCCTTCGCGGGGCTGTTCCGAACCGGTCGTCCGAGCACGAGGATTGCCCGCCGCAAGCTCGACGAGCGGATCGTAATACTCGATGAACTCTATGATCTTACCGTCGACCACCCGGATCACGTTCACAAAGGTTTGGTCATAGGGCCTGTCGTCATTGGTGACGGATGTGTTGCGCCATTGGATCAGCGCCCATTCTGGGTCCTCGAGCGCGGCGTAATTCATCTCCAGCACTTTCATCGATTGGCGTGTTTGCCACCCACCAATCAAAGCCTGTTCGACGATCTTCTCTCGTCCCGCAATTTCGCTTGGCGCGTTCTCTGCCGCGTATGGGTAGGTAAATACGCAATCTTCGGCCAATATCTCGCGATGGCCGTCGAAGTTTTGATCTTCGGTGAACTTGAGAAATTGCTCAATGACCGTCCGCGTTCGGTCCCTGCACATCGCATGTCCTTTCGTTTGTAGATCTTTGGGCGTGGCTCATAAGAGGCCTGCTTGAGCGCCTAGTGTCCAAAACCTATGTGTCATCAGGACGATCTCTTGAAGGAAACATCCATTGGAAGATTTCGATCACTGTTTTCCGTCTCAGCGAGGGTACCGCCGCTTCTACACTCAAAGCGGGTATCGCGAGTTCCTCGCAGAAGCCCGATCAGATCGTCGGAAGAGGGTCGATGCAATGCTTTGCAGACAGGACGCTCATGGGTTTTCAGATCCTGCCAGCAGCGACATGGTGATCGGCCTGACCTTGAGCGGCGCGACACCGGTCAGTTGGCGCGTCGGCTCGAAGTGGCGAGACACCGAAGCCCGCCGTCCTGGCCATATCGGCATTTCACCGATCGACGAAGCGATAGACTTCGACATATCCGAACCGCACTCGCTTTTGGTGATTGCGATCTCGCAGAAAACATTGATGGACATTACCGCTGGGATCGATGCCGATTGCCTCGACATCCTTAACACCGGACATCACGCTTATTTTCGCGACCAAGCAAGCGTCACTTACATGCATCATTTATGGAGAGGATTGGAAACTCAGGACCGCTTTAGCGCAATGGAAGTCGACGGTTTATTGCAGGGTCTTGTGGCGAGCCTCCTTCGGAAACTGGGTGACATCGAGATGCGGTCGACTGCTGGAAGCGACATTCCCGAAGAGCTTCTTGAAGAGTTCGTGCGCTCCAACATAGGTGAAGGTGTGTCTGTCGGCGATCTTGCAAGGCTCTGCGATATGCCCGTTGGCACTTTCAACCGTCATTTCAAAAAGCGCATGCGTCTGTCGCCGTATCAATTCGTTCAAAAGTTGCGCGTCCAGATGGCGTGCGAGTTTCTATTGGCCGACCGCAGCGCACTGCCAGAAATCGCCTTTCGCCTGGGATATGCAGATCAAAGTCATATGAGCCGGTCATTTCGAAAGTATCTCGGAACCTCTCCGTCGCAGTTTCGTCACGATCGGAAGTATTGATTAGTTTATAACTCACCAGCCGCGCGCGTGCACCCCTCACCCTGCGTAAAGACCTCAACCAAACCAGAAGCAGCGTTGAGGCCCAAAACCATCACTGCCGCAACCTTCTTTGATGGCCCTACATGAAAGAATAAATACTGGCGAGCATCGGCGTTTGATCGCCTGGTGCTCAATTTAAGGAGAAATAAGAGGGCCTTCGGCGGTCAAAACGACCGGTCAGTTTTGTCCGCGTCTGGTTTGCCGGAGCCGGTCGCGGCGAAAGCGCGGTTTTGGTTTAGGTAAATTCCTAGCCCGCGAACGACCGCTCTCACGACTCAGATGCGGTGCAGCGTTTGTTGTGCCGCAGGCTCGAAGGAATGCTGCGGCAGCAAAGCTCAAAAAGTGAATGGCGGCATGGTCCCGCGACCTGGCCATTGCCGATTTCAAGATGCTGCGGATGGCCGCCAATGTCCGCAATGCGGAATGCAAATGCAGCAATTCTAGGTTAGATCGAGTGACCGGTTTGGGCCGTCGGCTCCCGTGCAGCCTCGACCCGCCGAATATGCCTGGAAACGAACGACTTCTTTGATTATGCTTCTATGGTGTGCAAGGGCTGCTCATGACCCTTCGCAGCCTTCGGGTTTATGGGTGCCGTGGCTCTTGCACACCAAGTCCACTGTACTTGCGTCGCGGCTCGTATAAGGTCCAGAATTTCAATGACCTGTCCTCCGATATTCGTGTCAACGACTTCTTAAGCACAAGACGTACAAGTCCCGTTTGCCTGAATGGAAACGTCACCATACTGTCCAATTGAAAAAAACGTGTCTTCCCGTCGTTGGTGTCAGAACTCCACAAATTGCATAGGTCTTCGTCGCAAGCTTCGATGATTTTCGCGGCCGCCCCTAAAAGAATAAAGCTCTGATGTCTTGCTAACTGACTTCGGTTAGGCCTCGTGATGTGCCGCCATCCATCTCGGTCAAAGATCACACGCTCGCCATCGTGCCCCAAGCTGAAAGATGCTTGCGCGAGCTTTTTGTACAAAGCACGCGTTGCTACCTGCAGATGCGAGGAGGTTCTCAAATGTAAAAAGTCGTCCGCGAACGTGTGAACTTTTTGTGCCAACAGGTCTTGGTGAAGTGTTCCACACAACTTGCCTATTTCGCCCTTGGCCGCCGCGTTAAAATGCTGTCCTTCTGGGACAAGTATCTGAGAAGCGGTGGTCGACGTACTAGGCCTCGCATCTACCCAACGAGCCGTCAGTGTTTGTGGGTCGACCAAAACAACGATAGCAGCTCCAACAACCTTTCGCCAAACCTCCAGATTCTTCGCAAGCTTCTGTGATTTGATAGGAATTACATAGTTTCCATCTGGCCGTTTTTTTACTTCTTGGCATTTAATTTGTGCAAATACGATTTGACCCGAAAGCTCCTGCCCTCGCTCAAGAAATATCAGCCCGTCCACACCATCATCGTTATGCGCATCAAGCGCCTGCCAACGGGCTCCCCAATCGGCAAGAACGATTTTTTCGACTGCGTTGACACCAAGTTGGCCTTGTCGCTGAGTTCCTAGGCTCACAATAGTCCTCACTAATCGGCAGTTTGAGTATAGCCTAGCTTGATCATTCTGGAATGTCTGCTTTGGTGCGCCGCACCGCAGTAAACTCCGCTAGCTGAAAGGTCCGTTCAGGGCCGTCCATGATCGGCAAATTGGTGCCTTGGTCGGGAATGCTGCGACGCCTCCGATGGCGGCGGAGAGCCCAGACTCTCTAATGCTGCGGGACGCTTAAATGGCGGCTTTGGGCAAAGGCTTCACTACGGAAATGAACCACGCCACATGGCGTATCAGCCCTCTTTTCGCTTGCCTGTCACTTGCAAAAGCAGGAGGGCGAACAGCGAAAGGGTCGCGAAGACGGCAAAGGTGATGCGCAGTCCCATCGCCTGGCTCAAGAACCCAACTGCTGTCGGGCTTGCCATCAGCGTGACGAAGCAGATGAATGACATCGTGGCTACATCGCGCTCCGGTCGATCAGAGCGCCGTGCCGCGATTGACAACGCAACTGGATAAACCACAGCGACACCGACACCGGTTATTGCAGCACCTACTAGAGCAACGAAAAGCGACGGCGCGACAGAGACAATTAATAGTCCGACGCTGGCGCAGATGATGGAACCGCCCACGACTGTCCTTTCCCCAAGCCATTCGAGTATTGCATCACCAGACAATCTAACCACCGCCATTGACGTCGATACGGTGACGAACAAAAGCGTCGAAGCGAAGGGCGCAGCGCCAAGATCGTCGCGCAGGAAAATCGCACCCCAGTCGCGAACTATTCCTTCCAATGCGAGGGTGCCAAGCGGCAGTAGACACAACAACAGCAATGCAACTGGCGGGATACGGTCGCGCAACGCCAACCGTGCTCCTTTTGCTTCCAGCTTATGGCGCGACACATGTGGCAAGCTGCGCGCAAGAAGAAACGCCGCCGTAGCCCCGACAACGGCCGCTCCGGCGCTTTGGAGCGCGACTGGCACGGCAGCTTGGCTCAACGCACCACCTGCCAAAAGGCCGATAATGGACCCGACGCTCCAGCCCCCATGGCACCGCGACATGACCCGCCTACCCGTTGTGCGCTCCACATGCCCGGCCATCGAGTTCTGCGAGACTTCTGTATGTGACAGACAAAAACCGAGCAGAGCGAAAGCGACCATGAGTGTCGGGACGGTGTTTGCAAAGCCAAGCCCGAGAGACACGATTCCGAGAACCGAGACCGCGAGGTAGCTCACCCGGGTCAGACCAAAGCGGCCAATCGCATGTGGAGCCAGAATGAACCCAAGTATATTGCCGATAGGAATCCCAACAAGAACAATACCAAAGGCCGCATTCGACAAATCGCCCGACGCCTTAATATCTGGCAAGCGGGCATAGATCAGGCCAGTGATAACCGCCTCGGCAGCAAACAGCATAAGAACCGGCGTAAAAGCGGGGCGAGTTGCAGTCATGGGAAAAATGCTCGATTTCAGGGTGTTAGAGTAAAGGTGTACATCACAGTGTACTATACGAAATAGGAGCAAGCTGTAATGATTGATATTAACTACGCACGGACAATGGCGCGATATGACCGGTGGCAGAACCAGTCGCTCGTCGCGGCAGCAGATACACTGACCGATGAAGATCGGTGGAAGGACCGGGGCGCGTTCTTTCAATCAATCGCAGAAACACTTAACCATATCCTATGGGACCATCGGATTTGGCTTGCCCGGCAACGGAGCGATAACGCTACCGTCAGCGAGATTGGCGAACGTCACCCTTACACAGATGCACCGTGTGACTGGGCAGATTACAAGCGCCAGCGAACGGCACTCGATGAGGAAATCAAAACTTGGTGCGAGGGCCTGAACGATGACGACGTGTCACGGCAGGTTCAATGGATGAAAGGTGACACCCCTGTAACAACGGATTTTGGCTTCAATCTCGTCCATATGTTCAATCACGCAACGCACCACCGGGGGCAAGTGCATGCCATGCTGACAGCTGCTGGTATTGATCCGGGATCTACAGATCTACCGATGCTGCCTGAGGATGTCTGAGTATAATCGAAAGCAGCCACTCGCGCAGCCGCAGCGAAATGGCGCTTCGTCCCGCATTGCCATCATCTACCCCCCCTGCATACTGCACTGACTATCAACGTCCGCTTCGGGGAAGCTGCATCGCAGCGACGTTGATCGTTAGGTACGGCGGCTATGGGCCGTCACCATCAGGACGGACGACCCGTCCGGCGAGCATGCTGTGACTGATCTAACGGCGCAATGAGCCCGTTGCGGATTTGAAGATCGACCCGAGAATTGAGCGCCTAAGCGGGTTCGAAAAGTTCGACCACGTTTCCCGACGGGTCCTCACAAAGGATCTGCTTGCCTCCGGGGCCCTCGACAATTTCGTTTCTAAAGACGACGTCGTTCTGTCGAAGGGATTCGACCGTCGCCGCAATGTTTTTGACGACTAGAACACACCTGTTCCATCCGCCTGGTGCAGGCTTTGTCCCGTCAGGCATTGCCTGCGAGGCCGACGCCATCGGACCGGCAACCCACAAATCGAGGTCGTCGTTTCTCAGAATTGCTATCGCCGGACCGTACTGCTCGACCAGCTCCAGTCCAAGGCAATCGCGATAGAATGTAACCGTCTCGTCGACATCCAAGACGATGTACCGGAATTGTGCCATAGCGACTCTCCGAGCTGTATACGGATCATAACACGAACGCCCGCTCCGTCACGCACAGCGTGAGTTCGCGTCCCGCATGATCGCGCAGCTGCGGCGAATGGCCGGTTCGGTGAAGCCGCACTGCGGCGTGAACCGACGCGACAAACGGCTGGTGAGGGCCGCGAACCACTAGTGACCGGCAGTTGTGGTGGTTCCGATCCTGCGCTCCCGTAGCATTGCTTGACTTTACCTTCGAGAGCTAATGCGGCCTCTTCAGGCCCTCATAGTGTCGATGGGTGGCTCGATCGCCGCTTCCAGACCGCCATGTTTTCGACTTCTTAAGATAAAGTACCCGCTGCGCTCACGAGCCGCGGCATCTGCCAGGGCCAATCCAGGGCCAGAGCGGTCCTTACGGCGGGCGCGTGAACGTTCTGGTACCACAAAAGGCTCGCGCACCTTGCGAAGCCGTGCCTCGGGCATTTTCTCGGTCCCTGATCCAGGACTGTGACGCAGGCGATGCCATCGTCGGCTTTTAGCGCCAGACGTCCCTCGCCGCCCTAAAGATGAGCGCTCTCCGTCAGGTTCGTCATCGCGTGGCGCGTTGCGCCGCGCGAAGGGTGTCGGGGCCGACCGGTTCGATCCATAACGCCTCGCCGCCAACCTGGCATCGTGGGAACTGTCGATAACAGTGAAGAAGGCAGGGCTTATGTGGGCTCAGTTTCGAAGGGTATGCTTGCGGCAAGGCTTTCTGGACCCAGGGGACCACCATGTCCGGTCAGGAGCATGAGCTGCTCTTTCCTGGCGTGCAGCAGAAGTGTTTTTCGGGCTTCAGCCGCGGCGTGCAGGTCGGTGTCCCAATCGCTGGACCAGTCCGGGTGACGCAGCTGGAGTGGCGGTAGGTGGACAATATCGCCTGCAGCAATGACCGCATGGTCCGGCAGGAGCCAGGCCGTGTGGCCCGGAGTGTGGCCGTGGGCGTTCAGGGCCGTCGCGCCGTCGACTTGCGTGCCTGGGGCGATCCTGTCGATGCGGCCGTCATACGGGGCAAGTGCCGACTTCGCATCACGCGCGATGTCAGCCCCCACCCCCTCGTGGTGCGCGTCAAACCAGTGCTCGGCTTCCGCTTCGGGCAGCGCGATGCGGGCATTGGAGAATGCGGGGGCGCCAGCTTCGGTGATCAGCCCTCCGCAATGGTCTCCGTGAAGATGGGTCAGCCAGATGCGGCGGATGTCTTCTGGTGCAACGCCGTGATGGGCGAGCGTTGTTGGCAGCCTGCCCGGCAGGCCGCCGAAGAGTTCGCCACTGCCGGTATCGACAAGACAGGCGCCTTGGGCGGTTTTGGCGAGATAGTACCAGACCGGGACGTCGATCTGGTCAGGGAGGGTGGTCGTCCCGAGAAGGCGGGCTGCCTCCTCTGGTGCCTCCCGCACAGCCGGAAAGAGCCGCGGGTCGAAGCTGATATGTCCGTCCAGAAGTGGGACGATGCGGGTCATCTCAGGCCGTCAGGCGTGGAAGCAGCCACCCGCGCGGCGCGGGCGGCGTCGATCCAGGCAGGGACATCCCGCGAGGCGCGTGCGGTCTTCGTCAGCTCGCGTTCCGCAGCGGTAAGGTCGATCCCGGTCAGAGCGGCATCCTTGACGATCTGCCGTCCCGCAACCCAAACATCGCGCACTGTCGCCCGACAGGCACGCCCGAGGATCAGGTTCGCAAGGGTCTTAGGGGCATCGTCGATCCGGTCACGGGCGATCCGATCAAACGACAGTGAGACGACGTCGGCCTCCGCACCTGCAGCCAACCCGTCCCCTCGGCGGCCGTTGAAAGCTACTCGTCCGTCGGAATAGGCCGCGCGGAGAATGTCCGCGCGCCCGAGGCCAGGTCTATCGAAACGGCGCGGGCCGAGGAGCATGGAGGTCAGGCGCATCTCACGCAGCATGTCGGCATCGTCATCCAGCGCCATACCGTCGAGCCCGATCCCAAGCCGGAGACCCGCCGCCTTGAGCGCGGCACCGTCCGCGATGCCGGAGGATAACCGCAAGTTGGAGCTTGTGTTCAGCACCAGTGTGGCGCTCGCATCGGCGAAGGCGGTGGCCTCTTCGGAGCGAAGGAAGACGCCGTGGGCGACGGTCAGCCGATCGTTCAACAGCCCTGCGCGGTCAAAAAGGAAATGCGCGCCGTCGGGGCAGGTCGCATCCATCCAGTCGCGCTGAAGCTGTGTTTCCAGAAGGTGGATATGGACACGCCGCCCCTCGGTCGCGGCAGCGTCGCCGACAGCCGCGAGGCCTTCGGGAGACAACCATTGCGGTCCGGGCGGTCCGTATTGCGTGACGATATCGGGGCCGTCGATGGCTGACGCGATGTCGGACACGGTTGCAATCTGCTCGGCGAAGGGGCGTTGCGCCATTGCGGCTTTGGCGGCGGTCCATTCGTCGGAGGGAAGAGCGGCCTTCACGGCGGCGCCGCCATCGTAGCCCGCGAGGTTCCGATCGAGGATCGGCACGACGAAGGCGAGGCGGATGCCGACGTCGCGGGCAGCACGGGCGACCGCTTTGGCCTCGATCAGGAGGTCTTCCAATTGCGGCAGGTGATTGTGGACCACCGTGGTGACGCCCGACAGGGCCATCTGCCCGAAGGCCACGAGTGCGGTGAGATACGGATCCGTAGGCGGCGCGCGCCAGAGGTCCCAGAGCCACGCTTCGAGCGGGCCGTCCGGGGCGCCGAAGGCGAGGGGGCGCAGGCCCCGGCCGTGATCGTGGGCATTGATGAGGCCCGGGATGAGGAGCGCGTCGCCCTCTGGGTCTGCCGCGGTGACCTCCCCGATACGGCCATCTTCGAAGGTCAGCTGCCCGCCCCATACCGGCGGCCCCTCCCAGGGCCGAGCCCAGATCGCGGCTACGGAGAGCGTGGTCATAGGCCGAGGAGTTTCGCGAGGTTGCCGCCTTCGATCATCGCGCGATGGGCCGGGTCTTGGACGGATTTGGCGATCTTAAGCCGCTCCATCTCGAAATCGCTGCCCGGCCAGTCGGTGCCCATGATGATCTTTTCCGGGCCGAGATCGCGATATGCCATGCGCACCTCGATCAGCTGGGTAGAGGAGGTTTCAAGGTAGATGTTGGGCGTCCGCTTGGCCACGAGGATCGCCTCACCCACGTTCCAGACGGTGCCCATATGGGCGATCAGGGTCGGGACGGTCGGGTAGTGCTTAGCGATCTCCTCGATCCCCAACGGGTGGATGAAGGCATCGTCGAGCGCGTTGAAGAGAATCATGATCCCCCGCTCGGCGCAGGCTTCGTAGATTGGGTCGAGAAGGCCGTGATCGACGATGTGGTAACCATGCAGAACGGGATGCAGCTTGAGCCCATTGAAGCCGTGCTTGTCGTGGTCGCGGCGGATTTGCTCAGCGGCGTCGGCATCCCGCGCGTTGACCTGGCCGAAGGCGATGATCCGGTCGGGGTACTTGCGGCCCACGCTGGCGGTGTAGTCGTTGTCGATCATCTGGCCGAGCGAACAGCCGACCGCCATGTCGACACCGGCATCGTCCATGTCACGCAGCATCATCTCGACCGAGTAGGTTTCGGCTGTCAGATAGTCGGAATTCTGGCCCGCTTCCCAGATGTTGTTATAGGCGTCGATGATCATGCGCGGAGCGCTCCTTTCGGGGTCTCGTCTTCTGTAAATGGGTTGAAGCAGGACGTCAGGCCGCCCTGAGTTGTGGGTGTGAGGCCTGCCGCCTCCTGCGCGCAGCGATCGAGGGCGCGCGGGCAGCGGCTGCGGAACGGGCAGCCCGTGGGCGGGTCGAGCTGGCTGGGCAGATCGGCGGCCGGGATGCTGGCGGCGGCGCGGATGGTGGCGCGGGAGGCCGCGACATCTGGCTTCGGCTGACTGGCGAGCAGCATAGCGCTGTAGGGATGGGCCGGGGAGGTCGCGAGGGCTGCGGCCTCTCCGATCTCGACGATTTCGCCGAAATACATCACCGCTGTGCGGTCCGCGATGGCCGATACCATGCCGAGATCGTGGGAGATGAAGACAAGCGTCAGCCCGCGTTTGCGCTTGAGATCCATGAGAAGGTTCACGACCTGCGCCTGGATTGACACGTCGAGCGCTGAAATCGGCTCGTCGGCGACGATCAGGTTGGGGTCGGAGGCAAGTACGCGGGCGATGGCGATGCGCTGGCGCTGACCGCCGGAGAAGGCAGACGGGAAGCGGTGCATCGCATCCTTGTCGAGCCCAACATCGGCCAGCAGGGCAGTTGCGCGGGCCTCGCGGTCGGGTTTAGGGACGCCGGTATGCGCGAGAACGTCCATCAGCATCGTGCCGATGCGGTGACTCGGGTTGAGCGAAGAATAGGGATCCTGGAAGACCATCTGGAAGCGGGGGCGGAGCGCGCGCATCTGCCGCGTGCCAAGGGCGGTGAGGTCGGTACCGTTGTGCAGGATCTGCCCGCCCGATGGCTCGACCAGCCTCAGCATGGCGCGGCCGAGCGTCGTCTTGCCCGAGCCGCTTTCGCCGACGATGGCCAGTGTTTCGCCGCGGTGGATGTCCAGATCGGTCGGGTGGAGCGCGGTGATCTCGCGCCGGGTGAGGCCCTGGCGCACCGGGTAGCGCACGGTCAGCCCGCGCAGGGAGAGGATCGGTTCGGTGCTCATGGCCGGTTTTCGGGATGCCAGCAGGCGACGCGCGACGTGCCGAGCGGGGCGAGATCCGGCCGCTCGGCTGTGCAGCGGGGGCTGGCCTTGCGGCAGCGGGGCGCATAGGCACATCCAGTGTCGCCTGAGCCGAGGTTCGGCGGCGCGCCGGGGATCGAGGCGAGCTGTCCGTTCGCATCGGGCGCGGCAGAGGCGGCTGCGATCAGGTCGCGCGTATAGGGGTGGTGAGGCGCTGCGAAGAGCGCTTCGACCGGGGCGGCCTCGACGAGCCGTCCGGCATACATGACAGCGACCCGGTCTGCGACGCCGGCGACCACGCCGAGGTCGTGGGTGATGAGGATCAGCCCCATGTTCCGGGTGGCGACGAGGCCGGTCAGCAGCGCGAGGATCTGCGCCTGGACCGTGACGTCGAGCGCTGTCGTCGGTTCGTCGGCGATCAGAAGAGCCGGGTCGCAGGCCAGCGCCACGGCGATCATCGCCCTTTGCCGCTGGCCGCCCGAGATCTCGTGAGGATAGAGGGCCGCGCGGCGGTCGGGTTCGGGAAGGCCGACCTCTGCCAGAAGCTCGACCGCGCGGGTGCGGGCAGCGCGGCGGGTGGCCTTTCCGTGGACGATCAGGGCTTCGGCGATCTGATCGCCGATCGTCTCGCAGGGATTGAGCGCGCTCATCGCGTCCTGGAAGATCATCGCAATGCCGCGCCCGCGCAACTCCTGCAGGTCGGCGGGCGAGAGTTTCAGCACCTCCCTGCCCTGCAGACCGATCCGGCCCGACAGGTCCGCGCCCGGCCCCTCGTTCAACCGTGCCAGCGCCATGGCTGTCGCCGATTTGCCCGAGCCGCTTTCGCCCACGATGGCCAGCACCTCGCCCGGGGCGACGGAGAACGACACGCCTTTGACTGCCGCCAGCCGGGCGCCGTCGGGACCGAAGGCGACGGAGAGGTCGGCGACATCGAGTAGCTGGGCGGTCATCGTCCCGGCTTCCGTCTGAGGCGTGGATCGGCCCAGCGATAGGCGAGATCGGTGGCGAGGTTCACCAGCACGTAAAAAACGGCGAGGACCAGCGCTGCACCCTGGGCGACCGCATAGTCACGGGTCAGCACCGCGTCGACCATCATCCGGCCGATGCCGGGATATCCGAAGACGACCTCGGCAATGACCGATCCCCCGAGCATGGCGCCGAATTGCAGGCCGATCACGGTCAGGATGCCGAGGGCTGCATTGCGCAGGATATGCCGCAGATAGATCCGGCGGCCGGGCACCCCCTTCATCCGCGCGGTCCGGACGAAATCGAGCTTCGACGTCTCGATGATCCCGCTGCGCGCGAGCCGCATCAGGACCCCGGCAGTGGTCAGGCCCACGGTCAGCGAGGGCAGGATCAGGTGGGTCAGCCACGGCCTGATCAGGTCCGGGCGCCCCTGCAGGATGGCATCGATCAGGACGAAATTCGTGATGGGCTCGTAAGTGACCGAGGACGGGAGCCGCCCAAAGGCGGGCAGCCAGTCGAGCCAGAGGGAGAAGACGAGGATCAGGAGGATGCCGAACCAGAACCACGGCAATGCGAAGAGCGTCATGGCGATGAAACGCAGCGCACCGTCGAGGATCGAGCCGGGGCGGGCGGCGGCGGCCAGCGCCATGCCGAGCCCGGCGATCAGCATGACGATGAGGGAGGCTACTGCCAGCTCGATGGTGACCGGCAGCGTCTCCCACACCATGACGGACACGTCCTTGCCGGTGATAAAGGACCGCCCGAGATCGAGCCGGATCAGCTCGCTCATGTAGATCAGGTATTGCTCCCATAGCGAGCGGTCGAGCCCGAGCTGGGCGATCAGCTGATCGCGCAGACCAGCGGTCGAGAATTGCGAGGCCAGCATATCGACGGTCGAGCCGGGCAAGGCGCGCAGGGTGAGGAAGACAAGTGTCGCGACCGCGAAAAGGGTGACGGGCAGGAAGGCGAGCCGGCGGAGGATTTCGCCCGTCATCGGCGCCCTCCGGAGCGGTCGCTATCGGCCAGCTGGTCGCCGCAGAAGGATACGGCGAGAGCGAAGACCGCGATGAGGAGGCCCGGCAGGATGGTCTGTTCCGGGGCGATAAAGATCAGTTCTTGCCCCTCGCGGACCATGTAGCCGAGGTCGGGCGCCGGTGGGCGGAGGCCGAGGCCGAGATAGGAGAGCGCAGCGGCGGTGAGTGCGGCGAGGGCGACGACCGACGTGGCCTGTACCAGCAATGGCCGCAGGATGTTCGGTGCGACCTCGCGGATCATTACGTGAAGTGGTGTGAAACCCGCGGCCCGGGCCGCCATGACGTAGTCGCGCGCCGCCTCGCCGCTGGCGAGTGCCCGGGCGAGGCGCGCGAAGATCGGAAGCTGCGAGACGGCAACAGCCAGCGTGAGGTTCAAGAGCGACGGACCCAGCGCGGCCAAAACGAGGATCGCGGCGAGGATCAACGGGAAGGACATCAGGATGTCGATCAGGCGCATCATGACCCAATCGGCTCGCCCGCCATTGACGCCCGAGATCAGGCCGTAGGCGCCGCCGATAAGCATCGCGAGCGTCACCGCACCGAGCGACACGACAAGCATCGGGCGCAACCCGTAGAGAAGCCGCGACAACTGATCCCGCCCGAACCCGTCGGTGCCGAGAGCGTGCCCCTCCGAAAATAGAGCCAGCATCGGCGGACCGACATTGGAGATCGGATTATATGGAGCAAGAAGGGGGGCTAGGAGTGCCGCGAAGATGAAGAGACTGGCGACGACCCAAGGCAGCGCCGCAAGAGCTGCCGATACCAGACGCAAGACGCCCGCGCCGCCTGGGCGCATTGTCAGCTCCTTGCCGGTTTGGTCGGCCATGGTCGTGTCGTCCTTCGGTCGCCCGGGCGTGACGGGCGCCCGAGCCTTCATTCATGGTAGGCCTCAGCCGGTGAATTCCGACCCTTCGAGGAACGTCCGGTAGGTGCCGAGCGCGTTGGCGTTGACGCCTAAGACGTTCGTGGTCACGGCGACGGGCAGAAAGGTGTTCACGACCGCGGCGACGGGCATCATCTCATCGGCCATATAGTCGTTGATCTCGACATAGAGCTGGCCGCGTGCTTCGGGGTCGCCCTCGGCATTGGCTGCGGTGATCAACTCGTCGAGGCGGGCCTGTTCGGGGAGGCCGCTTTGGGCGGTGATGCTGTCGGCCCCGGCCGTGCCCGTCATGAAGAGCGGCGAGAAGCGTCCGTCGGGATCAGGGAAGAAGGCCGAGCGCTGGAGGAAAGCAAGTTCGTGCGCCTCTGGGTCGAAAAGACGCCCGTTGAAGGTGCCGCCGTCGAGATATTCCGTCGTCACGTTCAGCCCGATGCCGTTCAGGCTGCGCTCCACGACCTGCCCTAGACGAGGCCAGAAGCCACTGTTTTCCGAAATCAGGCTGAGTTCGGCGCCGATGGCTCCGGCCTCTTCCAGCAGGGCGCGCGCAGCGTCGGGATCATAGTCCGAATGGCGCTGATGATCGGGCGCGTACCCTTGTTCGGCGGCGGGCGTGATGTATCCCGGCACCTCGGCCTTGCCGAAGAACGCCTCCTGCACGATCGCCTCGCGGTCGATCCCGAGATTGATCGCGCGGCGCACCCGGATGTCGTCGAGCGGGGCGACGCCGCAATTCATCGCCAGCATGGCCGAGATGAAGGCCGCCGATTGCTCGATCCGGATCTGCTCCATCGCTTCCAGCCGGTCGACGTTGGAATGCGGGATCAGGTTGGTGACGTTCAGATCGCCACCCGCGAGCGCCGTCATCTGCGCCACCGCCTCGGGGATCACCTGCATCACGATGCGCGGAACGGTCGGCGTGCCCTTGTAGAAGTTGTCGAATGCCTCCATCACCACACGTTCGTTCGGCGTCACCGAGGCGATGCGGTACGGCCCGCAGGAGGCGAAGTTGAGCCCGATCTCCTGCCCGTGCTCCTCCAGCGCGGTGGGCGAAATGATCACCATGTCGGGCCGCGAGAGGCGCCCGAGGATCGCGGCATCCGGTGCCGCGAGGTTGATGCGGAACGTCATCTCGTCCGGCGTTTCGAAGCCCAGCACGTTGGGTCCGCCAAGATTGTCGAGCGCGAAGGACAGTTCGGGCCGGGTCGGGTCGCTTTCGTCAAACATCCGCTGGAACGTCCGCAACACGGCGGCGGCGTCGATCGCGGCGCCGTCGTGGAACGTTAGCCCCGGACGGATCGCGAAGTCATAGACCCTCCCGTCTTCCGAGACGGTCCAGCCTTCGGCGATGGCGGGCTGTGGCAGCGGGTCGGAGAAATCCATATGGGTCAGACCGCGTGCGACCGTGTCCATCACGTGCACGGTGTCGCCGAAGCCGACCCAGGTATGCGGCTCGAAATTGCCGACGAGGCCGGGTAGCGCGAAGACGAGCGTGTCGCCGCCTGCCTGAGCCTCCAGTTTCCATGGCAGCATCGCCATCGCGCCGCTCACGCCCAGAAGTTGGCCAAAGTTCCGGCGGCTGATCGCCATGGGCGGGTTGAAGTCTGTGGTCCCGGTCATGTCAGTCATCCCTGTTGGTGGATGTGGTTGTTTCCCTCCCGTGATGCGGCCCTTAGCGGGCCGTTCTTCGTCGTGCGCGGGTTGCGATCATACCGTCTCTCCCAAAAGGCTGACGTGGGCCGAGACGATGCGCCAGCCGTCGGGTGTGCGTAGAAGCGTCTTGGTTTCGCGCCCTGTGCGTTCATGACCTTCGCGCTGGTATTCGGTATTGGCCGTCGCGAAGTCGCGGCCATAGGTGGTGATCGTGGTGCGCATGAGCGCCCGTTTGAACGGCCCGGTCTCGCGCGCGTGGCGGAAGGTTGAGATCTCGTCCGAACCGTAGAGGTTTTCGCCGACACCGTAGCGCGTGGTTTCTGGCGCGTTCCAAAAGAGCTCTTCCAACACCGGGACGTCGTTTGCCGTCAGCGCTGCCTCGTAGCGGTCGAAGACGCCTTGCACTTCGGCAACGATTTCGGGGATGTTGATCGGGTAGACCTCAGGCATGGATCGCCTCCGGCATCTGGGGTGCCATGCCGAACCCGGCCTGTTCGAGACGCCGCGCGGCACGCAGGACCGTTGCTTCCTCAAACGGGCGGCCAATGATCTGGACGCCCACGGGCAGGCCGCTTGTCGCCCCTTTCTGGCCCAGCACGGCGATGGGAACGCCCGTCAGGGTCAGCGCCTGCGTGAACATGCCGATCGCAAGCCGGATCGGCAGGGTCACGCCGGCAACCTCCCATTCGGCCGTGCCGAGCGGGCAGGCGGGACACGGCGTGGCCGGGGCCAGAAGGATGTCGTGATCGCGCATCAGCGCGGCAAGCTGCCGGGTCACGCGGCGGCGTAGCTTCTGGGCCCGGGCTGTCCAGGCGGCAGGCACCAGGGCGCCCGCGCGCAACCTGTCCCGCACAAGTGGGCCGAAGCGGTCGGGATGCGTGATGAGGCCGGGCAGATGATGCTGGCCGCCTTCGGCCGTCGTTAGGATAAAGCTCGCCGCGCGCGCAGCTTCGGCAAGATCCAGCGTGATGGGGCCGCGAGCCTCCAACGCCTGCGCCGCCATGTCCGTCACCGTCCGGACATCCGGGTGCAGGGGAGCGTCGAAATACCCGTTGAGGCGGGCGGTCCGGATCGTCATGGAGGTGTCGACCCCTGGGGCGGCAGGCTCCAGCGGGCGCGGGGCCTGCACCGGGTCGTTGTGATCCCGGGCCTGCAGCGCGTCGTAAGCCAGTGCCAGATCGTGGATATCGGTCGCAAAGAGCCCGACGTGATCGAGGCTGCGGACGAAGGGCGTTACGCCGCTGCGGGAGAGGCGGCCATAGGTGGGCTTGAGCCCGGCCACGCCGGACAGCGCGGTGGGCACCCGGACCGATCCGTTCGTGTCGGTGCCGAGGGCGAGCGGCACCGCGCCCGCCGCCACGAGGGCCGAGGAACCTGACGATGACCCACCGGCGCTCAACGCCGGATCGCGGGGGTTGCGCGTGTCGCCGTCATGGGCGTTTTCCCCGGCAAAGCCGTAGGCGAGTTCATCCATGTTGGTGCTGGCGATCAGGATTGCGCCCGCCGCTTCCAACGACCGGATCGCGAAGGCGTCCCTGTCCGCCGGGGCGTTCCTCCCGGTCGCGCGAGAGCCCGCGCGCGTGATCTGGCCCGCGACGTCGAACAGGTTCTTCACAGCGAAAGGTACGCCTGCGAGAGGTCCCGGATCTTTTCCGGTGCCGACTTGCCGGTCGATGTCCTCGGCGCGGGCGCGGGCCCGGTCGGCGTGCAGATGCGTCACTGCGTTGAGGTCACGGCAGTTTTCCAGTGCCGCAAGCGTTCGCGCGATCGTCTCGGCAGCTGTCACGCGGCCAGCCCTCACCTGCGAGGCGATCGTTGCGACGCTCATGCCTCGTCCTCCCCGGCGCGGAAGACGGGCGCGGGTTCCTCGCTGTCGAGCCCGGGAATACCCGCCAGCAGCTGAGCGAATCCTGCAGTGCGTTCGAGATTCAGCGCGACCTCTGCGATATCGCTTTCAGGGATCGGCAGGCCGATGGCCCGCGCCGCGTCCCGCGCGTAGGCGGTCGCGTCGAAGCCGGGGGGTGGGGGCAAGAAGGTTCGCATGGGCCTACCGCCCTGCCGCATAAGTGCTGCGCCGCAGATCTGCGGCTGCGACGAGCGTCGGTGCGCTCTCCTCACTCAGAACGCGGGAGCCGGCGATGGAGACGCCGCCTGCGTCGAACTCGAAATCGGGCCAGTCGTGGATGACGTGGCCTTTCGCGGCCAAGGCGGCGCGGGTCCCGGCGGAGATGCGTCCCTCGACCGCCAGCCGTCTTGGGAAAGCCGGGTGCGGGTAGAACGATCCGGGGTGCGAGAACGTCGCCACGCGCGGCGTCTCCACCGCCTGCTGGGGTGTCATCCCGTAGACGAGCATGTCCACAAGGCTTTGCGTCATCGCCTGCACGATCATGTCGCCCCCGGGACAGCCGATGGCAAGCGCCTCGCCCGTTGTGTCGTTGACGGCAATGGCAGGGGCGGGGGTGAGCCGGGGCCGCTTGCCCGGGGCGATGGCGGCGGGGTGGTCACGCTCCAGCCGGCTCTGCACGCCGCGGGGGGAGACGAAGAAGCCAAGGCCCGGGGCGATCGGCGCGCCGTCGATTGTGTCGCTTGGCATCGAGGAAAAGACGTTCCCCGCCGCGTCCGCTGCGGCCACGTAGGTCGTGTCGAAGCGGCCTTGCCCCGGCATCGCTTCAGCAGCTGCGCCAGGCAGGGCGATATCGGGTCGGATCGCGGCGCGCAGGGCGGCGATGCGATCCTCCGATAGAAGCTCGGAGATTTCGATACCGGCAAAGGCGGGGTCGGTGTAGTGCCGCTCCCGTTCGGCGAAGCCTTGTTTGAGCGCCTCGGCGACGAAATGCAGGTGGCTGGAGGACCCCTGTTCGAGAGTGTCGAGCGGCAGCTTGTCGAGGATCGCAAGCGCCTGCAGCATCACCGGACCTTGCGAGACGATGCCTGGTGTGGCGATGCGCCAGCCGTGAAAGGCGACCTCTGGCGCCGTGGCGATGGGACTTTGATAGCCGGCCAGGTCATCGGCGGTCAGCCACCCGCCGGTCGCGCGGTGGAAAGCCAGCAATTCCCGTGCGATTTCCCCCTCGTAGAAAAGGGCGCGGGCTGCGGCGATGCCAGCCTCGCGCGAGCCGGTGTCGCAGGCGGCCAGGCGGGCGAGCGTCCGCCCGAGATCGGTCTGGACGAGCCATTCGCCGGGCCGGGGCGGGCGGCCCTTGGGCCAGTAGACGGCGCGAGATGTCTCGTAGCCGGAAAAGCCGTTGCCGAGCAGTTCGAACGCCTTGGCCGTTCGCAGGCCGAGCGGGAAGCCGCGCTGTGCGTAGTCGATGGCGGGGGCGATGACGTCAGCCAACCGCCAGGTTCCGAAGCGCGCGAGCGCCGTGCACCAGGCGTCGAAAGCCGCAGGGACGACCCCGACGGGGGAGCCGAGCGGCATCTGTCCCTCGTGCCGGGCGAGGAAGGCATCCAGGGTCACCTCCTGCCCCCAGGGGCCGACACCGTCGATGACGTGGATCTCGGCACGGCCGGCCATTCGGATCAGCGTCGGCGCCACGCCGCCGAGGTTGCACATGTCGACCTGCACCACGTTGGACAGCAACCCGCCGGCGACGCCGGCATCAATGGCGGTACCGCCCTGCGCCATGACCTCGGCCATGACCTGCGCAACGATGGGATGTCCGGCAGAGACGACGAAATCGCGGCCGACGATGGTCGGGCGCAGGGATTCCGGGGGCGGAAAGAGGGCGGGCGTCGGAGAGCCCGCGTTGCGCATGCCCCCCGTCTGGTCCTTGCCGGGGCGGATCGGAGCCTCCGCGTTCATGTCAGCTGGCGCCTCCGTCATGTCAGAAGATATCCGGCATCGACCGGCAGGGTGGCGCCGGTCACGCCCGAGAAACCGTCCTCGCACATTGCCAGGCAGACCCGGGCGACCTCGACGGGGTCGAGAATGCGTCGGGCAGCGCCGGTGCGTGCGAAGCTATCCCAGACCTCGGCCTCGTCCCGGCCTTCGGCTTTGGCGATGCCTTGGGCCACCTGGCGCAGCATCGGCGTGTCGACATTGCCCGGGGCAACGGCGTTGACGCGGATATTGGCGGGCACGAGTTCTGCCGCGATGCTTTCGACCATCCCGATGAGCCCGGCCTTGGATGCGGAATAGGCCGAGGCATTCCCCTCACCGCGGAGACCAGCTGCGGACGAGACAAAGACCATCGCCCCCCCTTGCCCGGCCATGGCGCGGGCGAAGGCCGAGGCTGCGTGCGCCGCCCCGTCGAGGTTCACTGCCATGATCCGCCGCCAAGTCGTGAAATCCGTTTCGGCGATGGGCATCGTGGCAACTGCGCCTGCGGCATAGATCATCGCATCGACCGGCTTGATGTCGTTGGCAAACCGGGCCACTGCCGCGGCATCGGTCACATCGAGCGTCTGCTGCGTGTCACTCGGGACCAGATCGGCGCCGATCGACTCCCACCCGGCCGCAGCGAAGGCCAGCATGCAGGCCGCACCGATACCGCCACCGGCGCCGAGCACGGCTGCGCGCCGCACCGCCATCACGCTGCTTTCGCCATTTGGCGGAGCTTTTCCGCGATCATCTCAGGGCCGGGCACCACCGCCTTTTCGAGCGTGATCGCGGCAGGGATGGGCACATCCGGCACGGCCAGGCGTTCGACCTGCCGCAAGGCCGAGAGCCCCAGCGTCTTCAGAACCCTCAGGGACAACTCCGCCGACAGACCGAAGCTCAGATAATCCTCGTCGACGACCAACAGGCGCCCCGTGCCAGCTGCGCTTTCTGCCACGGTCGCGGTGTCGAGCGGCACGACACTGCGCAGGTCGATCACCTCGACCGAGATGCCATCGCCCGCCAGATCCTCGGCTGCGGCCAGCGCGTGTTCGACAGTGGCCGACAGCGTGGCGAGCGTCACATCGGTTCCCTTGCGCACCACGGCGGCTTTGCCGATGGGCAGAGTGTAGGCGCCGTCCGGCACGTCGGGGTGGTGGCGGAAATCGCGACCCTTTCTGAGAAGAAGAGCCTTGTGTTCGATGAAGACCACCGGATCGTCGCTGCGCAACGCCGCCGCCATGAGGCCCTTGTGGTCATGCGGGTTACAGGGCGCCACCACCTTGAACCCGGGCAGATGCGCGATCAGACCCCAGAGACATTGGGAATGCTGTGCTGCCGAACCGATACAGCCGCCCGCCGTCTTGAACACCATGGGCATACGCTGCCGACCCCCGGACATGTAAGGGATCTTGGCCGCGGCGTTGTACATCTGTTCCAGACAAACTCCGACAAAGTCGACGAACATAATCTCGATCAGCGGGCGCATCCCGGCCTGCGCGAGGCCGACGCCCATGCCCGTGAACCCCATCTCGGCGATGGGTGCGTCCATCACCCGGTCTTCGCCGAAGCGGTCTTGCAGGCCGCGCGTCGCGCCAAAGACGCCGCCGGCGCGGCCGATATCCTCGCCGATGCAGAGGATCGTCGGGTCGCGCTCCATCTCTAGTGCGATGGCCTCTGCGATGGTGGCAGGCAGCGGCATCGCCAGCCGGTCGTTTGCAAGGGTCGTGGCGGTCATGCCGGCACCGTTTCGACAAACCGGTTTTCCAGCACACCGGCCGGATCCGGCAGGGGCATCTCGAGCACCTCGTCCAAAAGCGCCTTCATCGCTGTTTTCTCTTCGGCCTGGATCGCGTCGAGCGTGGCCTCTTCGGCCAGCCCTGCCTTTGTCAGGCGCGCTCGGTAGAGCGTGATCGGATCGAAGGTCTGGCGGAGATGCTGGCGCTCTTCCCGGCTGCGGTATCCTTCGGGGTCGCCCTCGAAATGCCCGCGGAAGCGGTGGCATGTGGCCTCTACTAACACGGGGCCGTTGCCTGCGCGCGCATGGTCCATGGCCGTCGCGAAGCTCTCGGCCACCGCGTCGACATCCGTGCCGTCCACGTGAATGCCGAGGGCCGAATAGGCGACGGCACGTTCGGCGACAGTCTTTGTCGGCGATATGTCGTCGAACTGCACCGAGATGGCGAGCGCGTTGTTCTCCACCAGCACGACCATCGGCAGCTTGCGGGCGCCTGCCATCACCATCGCTTCGTGGAATCCTCCGGTATGGGAGCCGCCGTCGCCGGTCATCCCCACGGCCACCGTATCTTCACCGCGCATCCGGAACGCATGGGCATAGCCGAGCGCCACCGGAAGCGACGCCCCGACGATGCCGGTCGCCGAGAAGTTCGTCTTCGGGTCGAAGGGGTGCATATGGCCGCCCCGCCCGCGGCAAAGCCCAGCCTCACGTTCGCAGATCTCCGCCAGAAGCGCCCGGCGGTCGACGCCCTTGGCCAGGCCGTGATAGTGGTTGCGATGAGTCGAAACGACGGCGTCTTGGGGCCGCAGACCTTCAACCATGCCGGCGCCGATCGCCTCTTGGCCCAGTCCGACGTGCAATTCGCCATGGATCGCCTTGCGCCGGAGCGCGTCCAGGCAGGCCTCGTCGAAGGAGCGCATGGCGGTCATGGTCCGAAAGCGAGACAGTGCGGCGGCGCTGTCGATCATCAGAACAACTCCTCAAGTTCGAAGACGGACCCGCCCGGTTCCCTACAATAGACCGATCGGCCCTCCGCGAAGGTCACAACCTCGCCCAGCGGCGCGGCGCCCTCGGCTTCGGCCGAGGCGATGGCCTTTGTCAGGTTGGGGACCTGAAAGGCGACATGGGCCAGCGGGGTTGGTCCGGCGGCGGCACCCGGCTGACCTTCGATCGCGATCAGTTCGAGCACTTCATGCCGTGTCCCGTGGGTTAATTGCGCCAGTCTGGCCGAGACTCGCGAGCTTCCCACCATGCGCGCGAAGGCGTCCCCGAGGTCGGTACCAAGCAGCGTGGGTGCGAACCCAAAGGCCGCGCCATAGAAGGCGACCGACCGGTCAAGGTCGTCAACGCAAACCGAGAAATGCAAGATAGCAGCGTTCTTGACCGGCACGTTCCACCCAAAATGACTCTATATTGGATACAATTATCTTTGTAGCCACAGAGTCAATTGTCAATTCTTGGTTTCGGTGGCACGATGCCCATGTGTTTCGAGCGGTGCGCGGTGCTGCCGTTTGCATGATCGTTGGACGTGTTTTGTATAACTGCCCATAAGGCGGGCAGCGCGAGAACATCGGGGGACCTGTGATGGACCTTTCGCCAGACAGAACGCAGCGGGAGCAGGGGCAGAGCGCCCAGGCGCAGGCCTATGCCTACCTGCTGGCCGAGATCCGGTCCGGGCGGCTGGAAGGCGGAACGCACGTAGTGGCCGACCGTATCGCGTCGACCCTCGGGATCAGCCGGATGCCGGTGCGAGAGGCAATCCGCCAATTGTCGAGCGAAGGGTTCATGACGATCCGCTCGAACCGGGGGGCGGTCGTCACTGCGCTGGGCACCGAAGAGATCGGCGAACTCTATGAGATGCGCGCGGTGCTGGAAGGCTTCGCCATGCGGCTGGTGACGACGCACATCGACCGGCAGGGCCTCGACGAAGCCGATATCGCGCTGACCCGTCTCGACCGTGCGCGCGAGAACGTCGATTGGTTCATCACCGCCCACGACCAGTTCCACGATGCCTTTCTGGACTATTGCCCCCGCCCGCGGCTGGTGGCCGAGATCAGGCGGATCCGCCGCGCAACGGAGCCGTATCTGCGTATGACGCTCAAGGTTAGTTCTACCGCGGGCCAGAACACCACGGACGAGCACAGGGAGCTTCTATCCGCGATCCGCTCCGGCAATCCCAGCATAGCGGAAACGGCCATGCGCGAGCATGTCCTGCGGACCGATGTCGAGGAGTTGGTGTTCCGCGGCGCTTAGAGAGGCTCCGAACGTGTTAGTTATGTGGCAGCTTAAATTAGAGCGACGTGCATCCGCTTCCTTGTGGAGGAGCAGCCTCCGTGGGGCGGCGATGCGTGGGCGTGGTCAGCAAGGCGATACTTATGTTCGCCGCGCTTGTAGAAGATTGCATCAACTTTTCAGCCCAGCAGGGGCACCAGGACCCCCACATGCTTCTCCGATGTGTAATCGGCCGCAAAGTTCACCAAAACCGAAAACAGCAGACCTTCGTGTCCGCCGACTGAACGGCAGTGGTGTCCCGCGGAGCCCTCCTCGGCCAACGCCTTAATGTTGCAGGAGCAGCGAATGGGCGGTTCGGTGAAGCTGCGCCGCGGCATCGAAACAGATCTGAATGGCGCCTAGGAGCCAAACTCCAATAATTGACCTGTTGCACCCCACGTGTTTGACATTTGGTATCTATGCACTTGCACTCGGAGGAGAGATCGTGCCGAACCGTTTGCTCTGCTAAACGGGAAATACTCACATCGGAGCAACCTGTTGGCCACTGAAAGTGAAACCGATCTGACACCTAAGCAGGAGCTGTTCGCACATCTCTATGTCGAGACGGGGAACGCGGCGGAGGCGTACCGGACGGCCTATCAGACGGATCCGAACGCGCGGGATGCCTGGATCTATGTCGAGGCATCGCGGCTCATCGACTACCCTAAGATTACCCTAAGGATTGAGGCGCTGAGGGCAGCCGCGCTTAAGCGGCATGCCTTCACTCTGACCCAGGCTTCCGAGCAGCTGGAAGCGGCCCGGCAGATGGCTATGCAGGAAGGGCAGGCGGGGGCGGCCGTGTCGGCCATCACCAGCCGCGCCAAGCTATTTGGCTTGGATAAGCCGCAACGGATTGACCTCACCTCGAGTGACGGCTCGATGAGCTCTGCGGAAGGGAGCGCTGTCGATGTCATCGCTGAGCGTCTCGCGCGCATCGCTGCCGCCAATGGAGAGGAAGAGGGTCTTGGCGAACCTGACGGAGGCGCGGGTTGAGGAACTGCTCTGGGGCTGGCGCTTCTGGGCCCGGCCCGCGCTGCCGGCCCGCGGCGGATCTCAATCCACATCGCAGGGCGTCGCTCCGACAAGGCCCGCGGGTGCAGATCTTCATGGTTCGCGTCAGCACCTACTACTCCGCGATGTCTTCCAGCCAGAGTCCTGGCGTTTCCTTGAAAAACCGCTTCATCGGCGTGATCCAGTAGAGGTTATGCGCGAGGATGATCTGAACATCACGCGGTAGCAGGGAAGTCCGCTACGCGGACGGAAGCTGATTTTCGCTGTCTTTGCGCCGATGGCCGCTTTCAGCACTACTGCAACCGGAGAAAGCAACAACGGGGGGCTTTGCAAGCTTCTCCTTCCGTTCGCCCTTCGCGGGGACACCCGAATACTGCCTACTCTGCGATAGTCTCATACACGCGGCGCAGTTCTCTGGCGTGGTGGTCTGCCTCGCTTTCGTCATCCTGCGGTCCGCGGGACAGAGCGCAA
The DNA here is from genome assembly GCF_040779325.2 of Aestuariibius violaceus. Lineage (NCBI taxonomy): Bacteria > Pseudomonadati > Pseudomonadota > Alphaproteobacteria > Rhodobacterales > Paracoccaceae > Aestuariibius > Aestuariibius violaceus. Next base: position 38,074 of record NZ_JBFONT020000012.1, on the reverse strand, counting down.
GCGAGGTCAAAATAGCCTTTGCCGGGAAGCATGTCGCGTCCGCGATTGACCGCGCGGGCGGCGATAAAGGGACGGTCCGCTTCAGCGTCCTCCCGCATCGTGGTTTCCAGCGCCCGCGTAACTTTCGTGATGGAGCCTGGGGCCCAGAGACCGAGCGCGCGCGCCAAGGCACCGTAGGTGATCGGCACTTCGTCTTCGGTGAGACCTTCCAGATAGGTGCGGATGCGCTTCGCCAGATCCGTCTCCTTGCTTACGGCCGCATCGACCACGCGCGGTGGCGGGATCTCGCGGGCCGCGCCGGTGGCGTCGACTTCCGCGGCCCAGGCGCGGGTCGAGGTGCGCAGGATGACCCGGGTCTTGCCGCTATCGGCGCCTTCGCCCGTTTCTGTCACGCCGACGACGTCTCCCCGACGCAGCCCGACACGAAGGGTTTCGGCAGTGATACCCAGCCTTGGGGCCAGATAGTCGGGGTCCACGATGATCTGTCCGTCCTCACATCCGATGACACCCTCTGGGATCGGGCGGTTCAGCACCGGTGAGTGGCTATCATCGCGGGCATAAAAGGGGTTCTCTCCCGCCGCATGGTCGGTGACATCGACGATCTTGTCGATCTGCGGTAAGGCGGCACGCAACATGCGTTCCACACCTTCGCGAAGCGTGGCCGCAGAGGCGGCGCAGCCCTGGCAGCCGCCGGACATGCCCAGGTAGACGGTGCCGCCCTCGACCTTCTCCACCGATATATGACCGCCATGTGCGGCGACCGCTGGATTGACCTGCTGGTTCAGCAGATCTTCAACCGCGCCGAGAAGCTCTTGGTCAGGTGTGGTCTCAACAGCTTTGTTCTGCCCGAGCGGTGCGTCGGTTTCGTCGAGTACCTTCCGGATCGCTCCGGCGACGGCAGGTTTCAACCTGTTCCATTCCGCCTCTGGATGCTTCTTCACCCAGATTGTCGCACCGCTGACCTCGACCTGGACGACACCATCCAGCGCGAAAAGCGCGCGCGCCAGAGGGGCATCACTTGTGACTTCGAACCGGGCGGATGGCCCCCCTTGGATCGGCGTGTCGAGGACAAAGCCCACGACATCGACATCGTAGGCCGAGGATTGCGCCCGGATGCGGCGGCGGGTGGCGGTGTCAGACATCCTCCAACTCCGTCGGGACCATCGCCTGAAGTGCCTTGAACGTATAGATACCCGTGTCATGGCCGTCGCTGAAAGCCATGCCAAGCGCGTAGTTGCCGACGCTCCAGATACGGGTCAGGCGGATGTCCAGCGGCACGTCTTCAGGGTTCAGCAGCCGCTTGCCGCTCATCTCCTCTCGGCATTGCGCGCATTGGCAGGCGAGGCGCAGATCGCGGTCGGTTAGACGTCGGTCTGTGCCGTCGGCCCACCGCAGAAACAGCGCGCCATCCGAATGGTCCAGCGCGGCGAGACGGTCGCTCGGCCCACCCTTGGTGATCGATGCAGGTGCTGGTTTTCCCGTGCCCTCGGCAAGCGTCCAGGCAAAGGGCGACGCGATCCCGGCGACGTCACCGCCCGTTCCGGCCAAGGTGGCCGCGATACTCCGATATGCCAACGCCGCAGGGCTTTCCGGCGCGGCGCGTATCAGCGGTCGGCCTTCGTCACCACAATCGACCACGGTCGGGTCGAGCGGAACCTCGCCAAGGAAATCCACATCAAGCTCCTGCGCAATCGCCTCTCCGCCGCCCCTATGGAAGATATGGGTGACCGTGCCGCATTCCGGGCACGTGAAGCCGCTCATGTTCTCGATCACGCCGAGGATCGGCACCATTACCTGTTCCATCATGCGCAAACCGCGGCGCGCGATCTTGAGGCTGACATCCTGTGGCGTGCTGACAACCACAGCGCCCGAGAGCGGAAAGGCCTGCGCCAAGGTGAGCTGAATGTCGCCCGTGCCCGGCGGCAGGTCCAGCAGCAAGACGTCAAGCGCGCCCCAATCCACCTGGCGCACGAACATCTGCAAGTATTTCGTCACCATCGGTCCGCGCAGGATCGCCGGGCTGTCATCGTCGGACAACATGGCCATCGACATCACCTTCACACCATGAGCTTCTGCCGGCACGACTTTCTGGTCGGGCGACATCGCCGGCTTTTCGGATGCGATGCCCAACATGCGTGGGATCGACGGACCATAGATGTCGGCATCGACCACGCCAACACGCAAACCGGCATCCGCCATGGCTACAGCGATGTTTGCCGTGACGGTGGATTTGCCAACGCCGCCCTTGCCGCTGCTGATCGCGATCATGCGAGGGCTTGCGGAGGTTTCAGCCTGCGTCATGTCGGTCTCCTTGGCTCGGTGGCTCGCGTGTAGGGATATAGCTCGCGCAGAGCTTCGGGATGTCCACGACCGTCAGTTCTTCTGCCATGCAGGCGCAATAGGCCGTATCGCCGGACCGCGCGAAATGGGTGCAATCCTTGCACGTCCCAAACGCGGGAAGGTCCCGCTGCATAGCAAGCGTTGAGGCAAGACGAGACAGCGTCTTCAGGAAGCTGTCGCGTTCAGTGGCCGCAAGGCCGTCGATCACGTCAATCAGGTCTCGCAACGGGTCATTCGCAAGCATTGTCTGTCCATGATCTGTCAGGTCAAAAGAGACGCTGCGGCGGTCCCGGTCGGATCGCGTCCCCACAATCAAACCCTTGCGCTCCAATGACTTGACCATCTGCGATGCCGTGCCCCGGGTCGTTGCCTGGAAACTGGCAAAGCCGGAGGGTGTGCGCGTACTGCCGTTGGCACGGGCGAAAAAACGCAGGCAGGTCCACTGTGCGGCCGTCAGTCCAGAGCCGGCATCTTCGCTCCGCGCCGCACGCCCGATATGAACGAGCATTTCCGCGATCCGATCAGGTGTTTGTGGCTCATCAATCATGTCAAAGTAATATCGAAGCGAAATCACTTTGACAATCTTTGAGCTAAAGAATTAGTATCGATTCAAAACTAAATGAGCTTAGCCATGAATAAGCCTGTCACGAATCTCATCCACGGTGCCCGACGCGTCCGTAGCTCGGGGATGCTATCCGCTGAAAAGGAGCGGGCATTGATTTGCGCCTGGCAGGCGTATGGCGACCGACGCGCACGCGATTATCTGATCCACGCATTCGCCCCATTGGCGGCCTCGGTCGCGAAGCGCCTGAAGCTCGGGGCTGGTGAGGCCGATCCGGACTTGATGCAACAGGCCCAGATCGGGCTGATGAAAGCCGCCGATCGCTTTGATCCGGATCGCGGGTTTCGTTTCTCGACCTATGCTGTTTGGTGGGCACGCGCGGAGGTTCAGGACTTCATGCGTGCGAACACCTCCGCCGTTAGGCGCCCGAACTCCGCGTTGACACGGGCGGCAGCCGCACAAATCGCTGCTATCGACGCCGAAGTAGCGGCCGATCCCGGCATGGATCAGGCGGTTGCGGACATGAAGCTTGCTGACGCGTTGGGTGTGGACCTGCAGCAGGCGGCGTCCTTGCGCGAACAGGTTACAGGCGTCGACATTTCGCTGAATGCACATGTCCAGGGATCGGATGGCATGGATCGCATGGCTCTGCTCGCGGATCCATCCAGTATCGATGGACCTGCGGCTCTGAGAAAGCTGGAAACCGCAGGGCTGAGGAAGGTGCTCGCCGCAGCCCTTAATACGTTGCCGGATCGCGAACGTGACATCATCATTGCGACACAGGTGACCGATCCTCCGGCGACGCTGCAAGATCTCGGGACGCGATACGGTATTTCGAGGGAAAGGGTGCGCCAGCTGCGTGAACGGGGCTTCGAGCGGTTGCGTGCGGCCTTGCGACAGCGCGATCTTGGACTCGAAAGCTTCCTCTGAATGGCTAATTTTCCATGAGTGGAAGGCTCGTGGTAAGCTCATCCAGCTGGCATGAGTATGATCGTAGACGTTGCGATGAGAACACCAAACCCGAAGAAGAATAAGGCCCAGTCGGTTCGCCTGATTGATGGTTGAGGCAGGTTTGTACGGGCCCGGCCCGGCTGCAGCCCCCGCGCCTCGAAAGACAACGCGGCGCGGGTGGCGCGGCGGATCGCATAAGCCAGAAGAGGGATCGCCAAGGACAGCGCTTCTCCAGGGTTCGGAAAGCGCCGCAGTGGCCGACCCAACCGGATCGCGCGCGCCATGCGCAGTTGCAGCATCTCGGCGCGAAGATCAGGTACCATATGCATAGCCTGCATCAGGGCAAACACCATTGACGTGGGCAGTCGCAAATATTGCATCAAGGCGCGCACGAACTGTCCGGGGTCGGTCGTCAGGGCGAAGACGGCCGAGGTCATACCGCAGGCCATTACACGAAAGAAGAGCACGAGCCCAGGAGCCACGTCTGTCGCGCCACTTTGCTCCTGCGCCATCTGAACCGCGAAACCCGACTCGGCGCGGAACAGGACCGAGGTCGTGAAAAAGCCGAAGCCGAACAGCGCAAAGGGCACCATCAGGAACAGCAACCGCGGCAACGGGATACGCGCGTCAAACAGCAGCAGGAGCGTGGCCGCGGCGAACAGCGCGATCTGGAAGGACAGGCGGAAAACGATCAACGAAGCGACGATCCATGCAAGGCAAAGCGCGAGCTTCGGCAGCGGGTGTGCGCTTTTCAGCATGCTGTCTCCAGCCAGTTCAGGATGAGCGCGGATTCCGGCGGCAGTAGCCCCGCACCCGCCAGCAGCGCCGTGTCGCGCATCAACTCGGGGCAAGCGCCGTCGAATTGCACGGCGCCCCGGTTCAGGAGCAAAGCGCGGTCGGCGACCGACACGGCGAAATCCATGTCATGGGTGATCACCGCGATGCCATGACCCTCATGCGCAAGCGCCCTGATCCGCTGGCCGAGCGCGGCTTCCGCTGCGCCGTCGAGACCAGCCGTTGGTTCGTCGAGGATAAGTACCGGCCATCTGTCGGTTTCGGCAAGGAGCGCAAGTGACAAGCGGCGTTTCTGGCCCTGCGACAAGGTAAACGGGTGCTGTTCGGCAACCTGCTCCAGGCCCCAAAGGTCAAGGATCTGGGCCACGCGCTCCGACGCATGGCCCAGCCCCTCGATCTCCGCACGCACCGATCCCTGGTTGAAATGCGCTTCAGGGTTCTGAAAGGCCACCGCACCCGGTACCCCCGTGCGTCGACCTGCGCGGGGCGGTATCAAGCCCGACAGGCAGGCGGCCAGCGTGGATTTGCCCGCGCCGTTTGGTCCGAGAATGGCAAGGACCTCACCCGCCCGCAGGGACAGCGACACGTCGCGCAGCACAACAGGTCCGAAGGGCGGGGCACAATCGGCCCCCTCCAGCGTGGCAAGGATCTCTCCAGTCAGGATCGGCGTCGGCAAGACCGCGTCGCGCAACCTGCGGGCTTGAGCGGATGGGAAGCGGGCCAGGGCGTCCTGCAAGGTCATGTGAGGATCGATCAAGTCGGGCGCGGCCAGATACAGGCGCGTGGCAAGCGGTAGTGCAATGCCCGCCTGGGCCAATGCGACCCCGTGGTTTCGCAACATATCGCGCGGCGCGCCTTCGGCAATCACACGCCCGCCCTGGCCCAAAGCCACACAGCGGTCGATCCGGTCCAGGATCGGACCCGGCTTGTGTTCCACGACTATTGTGGTGCTGCCCGGCGCCAGCAAGAGATCAGCCATGCGCCGAGCGACCATCGGCGCGATACTGGCCGCAGGTTCGTCGGCGAGCGTAACCGGCGCGCCCTGCGCGAGAAGTGCCGCTAATGCCACCATCTGCCGCTCTCCCCCCGAGAGCGTCGTGATGCGCCGGTTCGCCCAGATTTGCGGAATGCCCGCACGGATCATACTGTCGGCGACGATCCCCGGAATGCGATCCGAACCGACAGCCTGGTTCTCCGGCGCGAAGGCGATCTCATCGCGCACGGTGAAACCGGCCAATGTCAGCGCGGCATCTTGAAACAGGTGGCCGCAGGTATCGGCCCAATCCGCTGGTGCACGACTATCGACGGGGCACCCGTCAAGTAGGAGCTCGCCCGTCCGCGTGCCGGGTATTGCGCGCGGAAACAGCCCGGTTGCGGCGTGCAGCAGCGTAGACTTGCCCGCGCCAGATGCTCCGAGCAACAGAACCCGTTCACCTCGCTCCACGGCAAATGACACTGGACCGACTGCATCAGAGATCGCCCCGTCATGGCGCAGCGTAACGCGGTCGTAGGACAGCGCATCAGGCACGGGCAGCGCGGGCGTCTCGGTCAATCGCAAGTCCGGACAGGACGCCTGTGCGATAGAGCGCCTTGACGATGTAATGCCCCAGTAGCCCGGCCAGCAACGCGCCGGAGGCTAGCCGCAGTGCGAACATCACGACAAGAAGTCCCGGCGCCAGACTGCCGTAGTCGAACCGGATCCATGTGTAAGCGAAGGAGAACACGGCCGCGCCCATCCCCGCCGCCATAAGAACTGGCAGCGAGTACCGCCGCCAGCGGGTTGCGGCAAAGACGGCTTCAGCGCCCGCACCCTGCACCAGCCCGGTGAGCAGCAGCAAAAGCCCCGCCGGACTGCCAAGCAGCACCTGTACGGCGGCCGCCATGACCTCCGAGACAAGTGCTGCGCCCGGTTTGCGAATGATCGCTGCTGCGATGATCGAAACGATGAACCAGAAGCCCATCACAACGTCCATTGTCACTGCTCCGAAGATTGCTTGCAGCACAAGCCAAACTTGGACCCAGCCCAGATAAAGCACGCCGAAAACGGCCCCAAGCACCGAGATGATGAGAGTCTCGCGAAGAGTCCAGGCGGATCGATTGGGCATAACAGCCTCCTGTACGAATTGGATTGAGGGGATTGGTCACCTCCTAGCGCGACCAATCGATCAGCGGTCGCTCGGCGAGTTGGCTGATACCGTCACGTCCATGGCGAGATGGCCCGTGTCAAAGCCGAAGCCAGTGAAGGCCTGGCCCAGGGTTTCGAAGACAGGACCCGCATCGCCGCGCAGCGCGGTGCAGAAGTTCTTGGAGCGATCATACGTCCCGGAGTTTTTCAGAAACTCAATGCACCCGTAGATTTCGTCCATGTGATGCCCAATGCCGAGCGGGTAGAGCGAAAACTGGGCGGCAATGTCCAGCTCCAGGATCGGTGCGGCAGCGACCCTGTCACGACCTGCCGCCACGAGATCCGCCAGACTCATACCGCGCGGTCCCCCCGCAACCGGTGTGCAAATCGGATCGTCAGGCTCACCCGGACATCCGCGGGACACCGTGGCATGCATCGTGGTGTGGATGCCGGACCGCGCTGTGGCACAAAACAGATCGCGCATTGCCGGAAAGAGAACCTCCGGCGGCCCCACGATGAGCGTCGACAGAGAATCGGTCTCCAGCCGCAGCTGATCGCGCCACGGATCAAGAGCTTCGATTGCGTTGAGAATGATGCCGACGAAATCGTCCGACATCGGATACAATGAGACTTGTGCCCCTGAGAACATGTTCACCTCGCTCCGCTGGCATTACCCAGATCAGCTCAAGGGATCGAGGACTTGCGCCCTGCATCTCAGCCCCGGCACTACGGAGCACCCCTGTGTAAGATCATGGTTTCAGGGCGCGCGGGAAACATCAAGCAGGTTTCCCAACCGCAGGCCTACGCTCGCCGGTTCGCTGCCTTCGATGCTGCACAAGAGACGGTTGGGAGACTTCTAAGGAAGTTGGATAGCACTTGACTGAGTGCGTGCAGATACTTCGTGCGGAACCCACAGGGTCGGCAAAGTACTTGCCCAAGAAAATGACTGCAAAGCGCGCTATTCCGGTCGTCAAGGCGCAGTGCAGCACCTAGCAAAGTGGGCCGCGAGCGCCTGACCTTGGTTGCTGGATTGACTACATGCCGCAACCTACCGGAGGTCCGAAATGAGCCCATTCCAACCAATGCTGCGAGATGCACAGATGGCTGCTTCTGCGATCCCGCAGTTATCTGCTATCCCACGCCAGACGTAGACCAAGGAAAAACAAAACGCCGCCGCAAAGCTGATCAACATACTTTGAAACCGACATGTATCGGGTCTGAACACGCGATGCTGAGAAGCTAATAGCGATCAAGACGTGCCACGAGAGCGACATAGCTGCGATAGCTGCGACGAGCAGAACCAAGACCCAAATCGGCATGTCTGGCGTGAGAAACGCGGCAAACACACTGGCATAATAAGCGGCGGATTTCGGATTGGTCATATTAACAAGTAATCCGCGCCAGAACCCGCGCGCTCCGCTTGTGGTATCAGTTGTCTGGTTTGCGTTTGGCTGAAAGCCTTTGGAGCGCAAGAGCTTGATACCCAAGTAGATCAGATATGCGATGCCCAGAACTTTCAGCACGAAACCTAGCATCGGCAACGCTTCAAACACCGAGGCAATGCCAAGCGCCGCCGCCCCGGCCCACGCAAGTGACCCCATTGCAATGCCGCAAGCGGTCCAGACGGCATGACGGCGCGATTTGGACACCGCTGCGGAGGATGTCAGCACGAAATTCGGGCCTGGGCTGATGAGTGCGAGAAAGTCAACAAACAGAATCGCGGCAATGATAGGTAGAAACTCCATAGTCTTCTCTCACAATGCTATTTTGAGCCTGAGCTTAACACTGCTCCGGCGATTGCAAAGAGAGCCCCAATGAGCGTTGCGACGGTCACAACACCGAGGCCGAATGTGGCAAGCAACATCATGGCAACCAATGGCGTCAGAAACGCCAAGCTAGAGATGGTTGCGGCAGAGCCTTCCCGCGTGGCCTTGTCCCAGAAGATATTCGCAACGGTGAATGGGCCAATTCCCATCAGAACGATAGCAAGCCATTGACCATTGGTCGGCCAATAGGCCGGTTCAAGAATGAAATGCGCAGCTAGCGCGGCAATACTGGCCAGCCCGAGTGAGGGGCCGACGACATTCGTTTCGACTTGTGCGAGTGAGCGGCCCACCGAATAGATTGCAAACGTAAGCGCACCACATGCACCAAGGAGCACACCGATCAGATCAAGGCCACCGCCCATCTGCGGAGACAATGCCACAGCAACACCCATAAATCCGCAGGCGATACCTAAAGTCTGAAGCAAGGTCGGTGCGCGCCGGTGCAAAGCAGACGCCAGCCCGACGAGAAAGACTGGCCAAAGATAGTGCACCACGTTGGCCTCCGCAGGGCCGATCCGGGCGATTGCCGCCAGATAGAATGCATTGTTGCCCATCAGACCGATTGCTACGAATGCCAGCGTTTTGAATGGTACAGTCGCGAAGGAGGTGAGCGCCCTCTGCTTAGTAGCCAGCACAAATGAAAAAAGAAAGCCAATCAATGCCGATGCGCCGAGAACCAGTAAAGGAGGTGCCGGATAGGCGACTGTGGCGAGCGCAGGCCAGCTCGCCCAAAGCACCACGGCTCCGCCGACAAGGGCGTATGTCCTGGCCTTAGGCCCACCGGAGAAGGTCGAACGCGCCCACACTTTGAACTGGCCAAACCCGCGTTGGTGCGTGGCAGTTAGCGTGCCGTCGATCTGCATATTAGTGATATCCTGTCACAGTTTTCAGAACGATGCAGCCTGAAGAGAAATTGTGCAATCGGTCAGACTGCATGGAAACCGACACTCGGGCGAATGCAGCGAAAGGCAACTTCGTCCCGCACCCCGGTCAATCAGGTCGAATGATATCTTCAACCGAGATACTGCCGCCACGAACGATTGAGCAATTCAAGCCAGACTGGTGGTGCAGCAGATCACAGACTTTCTTGTCCGCTACCAGATCGAGGTATCGGCAGGGCGTGTTCAAACGGCCTCCCAGCAATAGACTGTCGCCGACATGAAAGCGCTGTCCGACGAGGTGGTTCAAGGGAACACCGGAAACCGTCAGGTTCCGCCTGTGCTCATCCGCATGAAGCGTCACCCCATGGTCGCGTTCCAATGCGACAAGGGTTTCGTTCTCGATCAAAGTGACTTCGCGGATATCCGGAAACTCCGAATACTTGCCCTTGCCCGTCGCGTAGTGATCTCCTTCGAGGCCGAGCCCTTCGATCAGTTTGATGCTGTCATGGGCTACCATCGGTGCACGGCCTTCCACAGCGGTGTGGATGCTGAGCAGCGTTCCTTGCCACATTGAATTCTCCTCAAATCCCGCCATCCGGCAACCTGTCCAGCTTGGATGCCCGCGCATTCGGTGGCTGGACGAGAACCGCAATGCCCGCCACGATGATGAGCGCGATACCCGCAACAGTCCAGAGGTCCGGCACCTCTCGAAAGAATACGAAGCCCCAGAATGCCGCGAAGATCAGATAGGCATAGTCGAAGGTCGCAATGACCTGTGGACGCGGGGACTGATAGGCCTTCGCCAACCCCAGGCTGACGCCGACGATTAGCAAAGCCATGATGCAAAGAATGCCGATTGTCCTGATGTCGAAGGATGACCAGATCCCGAACAGGAAAGGATAGAAGGCCGCATGACTGGACGGCGCTGCCCAAAACCAAAGACTTGCCAGGCTTCCGAAAAGGATGAGCGCAAGATTCAGGCTTATGGCCAGTGACGCCGGGGCCTCATGCGCGCATTTGGCCCGTGTCAGAACTGCAGCGACAGCGTAGAGAAATGCGGCAATCACCGGGATGAGGGACAAAACGGTAAAGTCTGCCCCGTTGGGGCGCACGACGAACAGGACGCCGAGGAAGCCAAGAGCGACGGCACCCCATTGGACCGCCGTGACAGTCTCCCTCAGAAAGATCGCCGACAGCAGCACAATGAAGAGCGGACCAGTGTAGAGCGATGCGGCGACGACCGCCAGATCAAGCAACGGGATCGCGGCATAGATTGCCAGATACATCGCCACCAAAGCGAAGCTACGCAGGGTGACCCAGCCTACGGCTTTGGGCCAGACCTGACCTTTGGCGAGCATAACCAAAACCGGCAAGGCAAGTAAGGACCGGCACACGTAGATTTGCCACAGCGTCATGTCCGCGCTGGCGAACTTCACGAAGGCATCTGTCAGCGCCATCGCGAAGACGGTCAACAGGATTGTGAGTATGCCCGATTTGAGGGACGGGCTGGCTGCCGGACTGATCATTGTGTGCGCGCTTTCCTGAACGGACACAAATGATACGGGACTTGGTTTGTGTGACTATGGTGTATAATCTAAGCAATATGGTTAGAAAATATACACAATGAATCGCGCCGACCTTCATAGCCTCAGAACTTTTCTGGCCATCGCGGACAGTGGCACCTTGAGGTCAGCCGCCGATACCCTCGGCGTGAACCCGTCCGCCGTATCCCAGCAATTGAAGACCTTCGAAGACAGCCTTGGGACGGCCCTCTTTGTCAGGAACACGCGATCAGTGGCGCTAACTGACGCAGGCCGCGCGTTGCACGACCGGACCCACAACTTGTTCGCTGAAATTGATGCGGCTTTGACAGCCACCCGCAGCGCGGCAGGAACCACATCAGGGCAGTTGCGCATCACTCTCCCCTACCGCGCCTGGCAATTGATCATCGCCCCCCGGCTTGCGGGCTTCAGGGACACCTACCCCGAGATCGAACTGGACTTGTCCGTTGATGAAGAACTGACAGACATCGTTGCGGGAGGGTTTCATGCTGGTATCAGGCTGGGAGACTATCTGGCGGACGAAATGATCGCAGTCGCGCTCACCGCGCCGCAGGCCGCGACATACGTCGCGGCCGGGGATTACCTCGCCCGGCGGGGCACGCCCCAAACCCCGGCAGACCTACTGCATCACGACTGCATCCGATACCGTCAGATCAGCACAGGGCGGATCGCGCCTTGGCGGTTCGTTGTGGACGGAGCCGATACAGAGGTGGAAGTGACCGGCAATCTGGTCTTCAACGATCTGAGATCGGTCGTGGATGCGGCCAGTCGAGGGCTCGGGATCGGGTGGTCGCTTCGTGCAGGCGTAGCGGGACAGATCGAATCCGGGGATCTGGTCGAAGTCCTGGCCGATCACACACCGGATCGGCCGCGCTTCTATTTGTACTATCCAAAGCAGCTGAAAAGCTTGAATCGATTGCGGGCCTTTATCGACCACTTTGCGATTGGCTGAAAATTGCCTCACACGCCCGGCGGTGACAATAACGTTCGAGTTTTGGCACATCCTGCACGGCGGGAAGGTCTGTGACGAGCCCACACCTACCGTGAAGCGATGTGCTAAAGTGTCGGAATGACAACCGCCAGAGAATACGATTTCCGCAAAGTGACGATGGACGATATGCCCATGCTGTTGGAATGGCAGGCGCAGCCACATGTCCGCGAATGGTGGGATTCAGACGAACAGTATGACCAGGAAGAGCTAGACGATCCTCGTGTGTCGCGTTGGATCGTCTTGGTTGATGGAAGTCCATTTGCCTTCATGCAGGATTACTCCGTCCACGGGTGGGAAGAGCATCACTTCGCACATCTTCCAAAGGGCACGCGGGGGATCGATCAGTACATCGGCGATCCCGCGATGATCGGAGTTGGGCATGGGACGGCTTTCATCGGCGCAAGAATGGGCGTTCTCTATGACAGCGGTGCGCCGGTGATCGCGACCGACCCTCACCCTGACAATGAACGGGCGATTGCAGTTTACAGCAAGCTGGGATTCGAACCGTCAGGGCAGCCTCAAGAAACGCAATGGGGGCGCATACTGCCGATGCTGGCAAGGCCTTAATCTCGAAGGCGCGAACGACCGCTTCGTCCCCCCAGTCCCGACCTTCAACTGCCCACGAATTTCGCTCCAGCAGCGAATGGCGGTTATGCGGGTTGCAGGCGCAGAAAGAGTGATCGGTCTCGAGTGACCGGTTTGGGCCGTCAGGCATCAAGTCGCTTCAGGTAGGTTTCCTGCTCTTCGTACTCTATCTGTGTCCACTCGTCGGCGTCTTGAAATGATGGATAAGCGGTATTTCGCTTCGGTCCGATCGATCGAATGAGTAAGGCTTCGAGATCGCCGATTGTGGTGTTGGTATCGTCCGTCAAATCTTCTGAAGGCTTATCTAATTCTAAGATACCGGTTTTCGGATTCGGCCCGCCTATAGGATGAAAACCGAACCAAGAGAAACGATCCCACCTATCAGCCAAATGGTCATCCAAGTGATCCTTGAGGCGTTTCCCAAGACCTTGAGCTCTTGTCAGACCGACGTAAGAAGGACCGTATTCGTCATAAAGGATATAAATTCCCTGCTGAAATCGGAAGTCAGCAATCTGAATGGTGCCTCGATTAGCACCTTTCCTGCCTAGAAGGCGAAAACTGTTTCTATACCCTTTTCCAGGATTCCAGTCGATCTCGCTTTGCCTCCAAAACAACCCGAAGCTCGTGACTTTCATGAAACTAACTCTCCCTCGAAGCACAGACCACTAAGGTGAGGGGTACCAGCAACTCCAAACATGTGTCAAAACCGGCGTCCGCTTTGGTGAAGCTGCATTGCAGCAACGCTGATCATCGCAGACGGCGACTTTGGGCCGCCTAATGGATGCACCCCAGATAATTTTCCCCAAATCGCCCCATGGCTGCGGCAGCGATCTCTTCACTGACACTTTCGTCTATAAATAGTCCCCAACGATAGACATCGACGTTTGCCAGATCGAAATCATCCTTTGGGTTTGGTTTGTTTTGGCTCAGGAAGCCATAACGTATTCCAGCCCACATCTCAAAACCAAGCTCAATCTCCATGCCATGATAGACGCTGTCTCTGGGCTCGTCGACGATAATCATCTTCGTGATGTGCCCCAGTGTTTCCAGTAACATCGTGCTGCATGTATGGGCGACAATGTCGGCAAGCTGAATGCCAAGCAGAGTTCGCGAGTCCTGTTCGAAATGGAACTCGCAGTCAGCGAGCGCGCCATCATCTCTTGCCAACTCGGCGGCAGCATTGGTCGAGTGAAATAACCCTTCATCGAAGAAGATTTGATGCCGCTTCCCGGCAAGTTCGGGATGGTCAAGCGCATTGCCTAGAAGCTTCAGAGCCGCTGGTCCCAGCTTCTTGTCACCATTAACGACGCAGACGGCTATTCTGCAGCGTCTGCCAATGTTGGCTTTCAAAGCACTCCGTAGCTCTTGGAGTCTGTGATTTCCTTTCATTTTTGCCGAGGATTTGAACTCGAACGAAGACGGATCAAACCCGTATTTCAAGTATGTCGACCTCATTTCTTCTGTTGGATCGTCACTACAAATGACGAACGCGGCTAGAGAGAAGCCAAAGCAATGGTGTTTGCTGTCATCCAGATACAAATAGGCCATGCGTAGAAGGTAGTGGACGGCGGCCGTGGCGGGAAGTGCTGGAAACTACGTAACCCACCCCCTCTGCCAAGCCTCCTTGTCCTGGACATTTGAGCATGGGCGGGCAATGTCTGCTCTGACGGGCACTCGGTGAGTTCGCCTATCCCGCGATTTTGCTGGTGCAGCGAATGACCGGAAAGCGGGCTGCAACTGCAGCATCAAAGCACAGCGGGGAGAGTCCGCTCTGGGCCGGCCTACCCATACTGCGCTACCGGAACGGGGAACTTTCTGCGAGTGATCTAACGGCGGCAAAGAGCTCAAAATTATTAATACTGCGCTATGCGCGAATGTTGGCTTTGCCAAAGCGGTCTCGATACTGCGTCGGCAGCACGCCGAGCCTTCTGACGAAGCTTCGTCGCATCTTCTGCTCAGTTGTGAACCCTGACAGATAAGCAATCTCCTTGATTGGCTTAATGCTTCCCTCCAAATATGAACGCGCGAGCGCAAGACGACGTTCTTCGACGAATTGGGAGGGCGTCTTGCCAAACTCATGCATGAAATCGCGATGCATTGTGCGTTCTGTAGTTCCGGCAAGTTTTGCCATCCTTTTCACGCCCCATGGCGCAGTCGGGTCTTGTTCGATGTGACTGTATAGCTCGCCCAAGCGCTTGCTGGATGCCGCCTGCGCTTTGAGAGGCGCGGAGTATTGCGACTGCCCGCCTTGCCGCTTCATGAAGACGACCATTTCACGGGCGACACTGAGTGCGACACGCCGTCCATGATCTGCCTCTACAAGCGAAAGGGCGAGATCAATACCTGCCGTCACTCCCGCCGAACAGTGAAACTTGCCATCATGTGTGAAAATCTCGTCCAGATGCCACTCAACTTTCGGAAACTGCTGAAGAGCGAGGTCGACACGCTCCCAGTGCGTCGTGGCCTTTCTGTTATCCAAGAGCCCGGCGGACGCAGTAAGTAGACTGCCTGAGCAGATCGAAACGAAGCGCTCCACGTCCTGTTCAATCTCGGTCAGGAATTCCCGCAATGATGCATCGAATAGTCGCTGGTCAACGCCGGGGCCACCGGGAACAACGAAGATATCCGCCCCATGACGTCCGGCAAACGAAGCCTGCGCGGTGAGCGACAATCCGGTATCCGTCCGAATGTCATTGCCGTCTTCTGTGACGATGGAAATCGCATATGCCGTTCGACCCAAGATCTTGTTCGTGGATGCGAACACTTGAGCCGGGCCTGCAACATCCATGAGGAGAACATCGTTGAAGCCCAGGATCAGGACGGATTGAAGGCGCTTTGTCTGATTTTGAAGGTTTTCGGTCATTTCCGACATCAGCCATGGCGCGTAGCTTGTGTCAACCGAAAGCCGCAAAGCGAGAAAGCCATATGTCACGAACATTTATCATGGACGTTCCCGGTGTCCCTGCATCGCCGTCCCCAATCTCTAACGCAGTGGTCGTGGGCAACACGTGCCATATCTCGGGTCAGTTGGCCATTTATGAAGATGGTTATCGGCCAGGCAGCCCGAAACAAGAGGCGGATCGCGCCTTTGATCTGGTGTTCAAGACTGCGGAAGCTGCAGGCTTTAATTTCGACGAAATTGTCTATGTCGATATCGCATTTGCCGACCTTGAACGCGACCTGCCGGAGGTGAATGAAGTCTGCCGGGCGCGGTTTTTGCAGTTCCCGGCAAGGACCATCTATCAGGCAGCAAAATTGCCCTTCGGCGCAAAGATCAAGATACAGGCAATCGCCATGAAAGACGCTTCATGATGGCGGGTGGGCCTCTCTTTCAGAACAAGAGTATTGCTGTGTTCTGCGGTTCAGCGTCCGGGAAGCACTATGATTATCAATCCGGTGCCTTCGACACGGGCCACGCGCTGGCAAGCGACGGTCACAGGATCGTATACGGTGGCGGACATGTAGGGGTTATGGGGGCATTGGCGGACGGGTGCATTGACGCTGGCGGACACATCACCGGTGTTATGCCACGCGCGCTTGTCGATCGCGAAATCGCTCACAAGGGTCTGAGCGAGTTGCGCATCGTAGCGGACATGCATGAACGCAAGGCGGAAATGGCAGATCGGGCGGATGCATTCGTTGTTCTACCCGGCGGCAGCGGCACATTGGAGGAGTTCTTTGAGCAATGGACATGGGGCCAGATCGGCTATCACGAAAAGCCTATCGGCTTGCTGAACCTGAACGGCTACTTTGATCCGCTCCTCGCCATGCTCGATCAAATGGTTCATTGCGGCTTCCTTTCAGAGCCTCACCGGGAAATGCTTTTCGATGGTTCAGATATCAGCACGCTTCTGAAGGATTTTGCATGTTACAATCACCCTCCCGTCAAAGGTTACAAGAGCAATAGGTAATGGAGGTAAATAGCCACACCGCCGAAATGGTCGAAGCCGCCGTCAGCAAGCGGGCGCTTGTGCGCTGTGGTGTGATCCAGGTCGTGGCGGTTCAAGGTGACTTTTCGGCGGGCAACCTGAAGGCCACCCACTGATAGGCCCGGCGCTTCGCGCGGACCTGCATTACATCCCCGGAGTTTGCTAAATGGAGCGTTGGGCAGTGTTATGGCATCAGTTGAGACCACACTGACCCCGCACAATAGATTCCGATGCCAAAGGACAGATGCGCAAGCAGGCTCCGTTGCCTTGCAACCCATGGCGATGGGACCTTCGAAGCAGCGACGCCAAATCCAAATGCAGGCTGCATGATGAAAAACGGAGCGGAGAGGCTCAGCAGACTTATCACAAGCGGATTCAACAAATTCGGGGCGATGTACCAGTCAGCTCCCATCAGGGCGAGCATCAGGAAAACAAAGTAGATGCCGATACCGTAGTGGACCAGCCAACCAATGGCTCGTTCATGGCGTTGTGGAGGCGATTGTAAAATAGTGTTGTGAAAGAATTGACCCCTCGATAGGCCAATGATCCACCTTCCAACCAGGGCGTAGTTCAAGCTCGGTATCTTAAGCAATCGCCATTGGAGCCACGCAATGGCATCCATGAACGCCGTCGCACCGATGCCGATGACAACCACAGCAACTGCCACATCTACCGTATTCACATCACATCCCTATTTCTTGCGCCAAACGGCGACGGAACATACATTGCCACTTCAAGTCGACTTGAGGTCAAGTATGAAAACCATCGATATTGTTGAACTTTCCCATCGAACCGGACTGCCCGCATCAACCCTTCGGTACTACGAGGAACGGTCCTTGATCAGCTCGATAGGGCGCAAAGGTCTTCGGCGGTTGTTCGACGCGACTGTCTTCCAGCGCCTTGCGCTCGTAGCACTTGGGCGGTCGGCGGGTTTTTCCCTGTCAGAGATTGAAGCATTTTTCTCATCTGATGGTTCAGCCTCCATCGACCGTAAATTGCTGCATGAGAAAGCTGCGGAGATTGATCACCAAATACAGATGCTGCAACAAGTCCGAGATGGGCTGCTTCATGTCGCAGAATGCCCAGAACCAAGCCACTTGGAGTGTTCCAGATTTCAAAAAATGATGCATATCGCCGCAAAGAAGCAAGCGCGCGCGGCGAAGCGTTGACCATTTTACACGTGTTCTAATAGCCGTTGCCATCCCATTCTGACCGATGCCGCGGTGAGTACAAAAGTCTCCCTTGGCGACATAGGTGCTTGACCTCAACCTTGGTTGAGGTTGTAGCCATGCGTTTTGCATGCGGCTGGGAGGTTGATTGATGCAGGTATTTGTCTTGGGTGGCACGGGAACGATTGGAACTGCTGTTGTGGCGGAACTGGTGCGCCGAAACCACAAGGTCTTGGCTTTGAGCCGTTCGGCAAGGTCTGACGAACTGCTTATCTCTGCTGGGGCGAAACCGTTCAGAGGCGATCTTTCCGACCCAGAACACTGGGCGGATGTGGCTATCTCATCCGATGCGATCATACAGGCTGCAGCGACGTTTGATGAAGATATGGGAGATGTGGACGCCAAGGCTATGAAAGCCGTGATTCATGCATCTGAAACACGGACCGAACCGACGCGGCTGATCTATACTGGGGGATGCTGGCTCTACGGTGAAACCGGCGACTACATAGCGGCGGAAGACCGACCATTTGACCCGCTGCCTTTGTTCTCTTGGATGGTGACACACGCCCAAGCGCTACTAGACGCGCCTAAGCTGCGCACGGCGGTCGTCCATCCGGCAATGGTCTATGACATGCGTGATGGTGGGGTATTCGATCGCTTTTTGTCAGCCGCAAAGGCTGGGCAATGCATTGAAATCTGGGGGAGTGCGGCCACGCGCTGGCCCCTGATCGAGAGCCGTGATCTGGCCCGAGGCTATTGCGACCTTTTAGAACGCTCTGACCTTGTAGGATATTTCAATGCGGCTGCCGAAGTAGGTGTCGCCGTAGGCAGGGTCGCTTCGGTTATCTCCAAAGCCTATGGGTCTCCAACAGAAATTATCACCCGTACGGTTGATGAGGCCGTGAAGGAGCACGGTGCGTGGGCGAAAGGCCCAACTCTCGATCAACAAATGTCGGCGCGGAAGTTGCAGTCAGCTGTTGGCTGGCGACCGCAAGTCACTGACTTCGCCGAAGCAACCTCCCGGTGGATAGCGGACCTTCAGTCCTAATTGGTGTAAGGCAGTTTTGTTTGAGGTTTGTGGCTGCTGTTACCGACATCGAGGCACGCAAATTCTCGCGTGCGCAGCGAATGACCGGTGTAGTGAAGCCGCAATACAGCGCTTGATGCTGGGATGAAGGTCCGCATTGGGCCGCTTTTTTGGCGGCCCCGCAGTTCTAGATTTCAATGGCTTCCGCGATAGCTAATGCATCCTCAAGTTCGACGCCCAGATACCTGACCGTGCTATCCATCTTGGTATGACCAAGCAGAAGCTGAACGGCTCTGAGATTTCCCGTCTTCTTGTAGATTTGCGTAACCTTGGTACGTCGCATTGAATGGGTTCCGTATGCCGTCGCTTCTAGGCCGATCGATGTGACCCAATCGCGAACGATCCGCGCGTACTGGCGGGTCGAGATGTGCAGGCGCTCATGGAAGCGGCCTGGCCAAAGATACTCTGAACCGACCATGAGCTCATCTTCCATCCACTTCTCGACAGACGCTCTTGTTCCTTCGGATATCTCGAAGCGTACAGGTTTCTGTGTCTTGCTCTGCAGGACCGATGCTCGTTCCTTGATTTGACCGGACGCCATGACATCGACAACTTTCATCCTAACGAGATCACAACCTCGCAGCTTGCTGTCGATGGCCATATTGAACAACGCGAGGTCGCGATGGTTCTCGGCCAATTCAAGTCGGACGCGGATTGCCCAAACATGCTTTGGCTTCAGTGGTCGCTTCTGACCGACAATGCGTCCCTTGTTCCAGGCTGGGCGAAGCGCACGAATTGCAGGTAAGTTTGGTGTTTCCATAACTGATCCTCCGATCCGCCATTCCCTCCCAAAACGACAACCCGACGTTGACCAAAGCAACATATCACAGGATGCTGCAAGCGCTCCTGTGGCAGCTTGGAGGCCTTTTTACCGAATGCTGCAAGGCGTACGAATATCGGCTTGCGGAAGCTACAGCTCCAACTCATCGGTGACCGGGTCGTGCCAGGCTTTGGAGGCCGTTTCGTTAAAGACCGTTTTCGAACACTCGTAAGTCAAAGAGTCCGCGCCAAAAGCGCTACTGCCGAAACCGTCGCAAGGCCGAGTGCCCAGGGACGAATAGCTCCGCGCTCAAACCGTGTCGCCAAAGGTCGGGACACCCATAGGGCCAGCGGCACCAGTGGTGCGAGCGATGCCGCGAACGCAAGTTGTGGAAGCGACAGAACGCCCGCGATGGAAAGGGCGATAATCGCAACCAGCGTGCCAAACCCGTAGAACGCGTTCTGGGTTGCCGCCGCTCAGCGCGTTTCGACATTTGCATAGAGGATCGCCATGGGTGGCGCGCCAATACCCGTCAGAGTGCCCATAACGCCTCCGACGCCACCGGCAACGAACAGCGATCCTCCCGATATTGGCACGGTCAGACCGAGAACGGTGAGTGCGACCGCGAAGAGAACGGCGAAGCCGACGATGATGGCCAATGCATCCGTGCCGACAACGGCAGCGGCAATGTAGGCAGCAATGCTCGCACCTAGGATGCGACCCGCGAAGCCTGGCGGCAGATCTCGCCATTGCACCGCATCACGGGCATTCAGAAGCGAGCCTGCGCCGATAAGGAAACCGACGAGCACGACGGTTCCAGGCAGCCATTCCGGGGCCACCAGCGCCATAACCGGGGCCGCAAACATCCCGTAGCCCGCACCTGACAAACGCTGAACCACCGTTCCGAGAAAGACCGTGACAGCGCACACTAACCACGGGGTGAGCTCGGGCAGGAGTGTAGCTGGCATATCTGGAAACTCTTCTTTCTTTCTGGGCCTGTGGTGCGGTTTGATCAGCGCAAGCCTTGATTCAAACAGTACGAAGTAGCAGCACTTTCGCCGCGTGTTTTTCAGCCGCCGTAGCCATCACGCACTCAATTCTTCTTCTAGCCATGCGATAAGCTGACCGGCGTTCGGATGTGGCTCGTGCGATGTGCCACGGTAGACCGAAATCTCCGTTGGACGCTCGACTTTCTCTTTGCACGGCCGAACGAGCTTGCCTTCGGCGATCATGCCCTCGGTGGTCCTGCGCCATCCAAGTGCGATGCCTTGCCCTGCGACAGCAGCTTGTAAGGCGAGGGGGTAGCTGTCGAAGGACAGATATCGGGGGCGATTTACTATCTCGATGCCCACGGACGTGAACCAGTCATCCCAGACCATCCAGTCCTGCGGTGCGACGGCGTGTGCCAGGAGCGGGAACGACACGATCTTTCGTGGATCAAGAGGCAGCGTTTCCTCAGTAACGAGCGGTGGGGCGCAGACCGGAAAGATGTCGTCGGCTGCGGTGAAGGCCAGACGAGCCGATCCCGATGCTCGGCCGGAGGTTTGCATAGCCACGTCGAACGCTTCGGGGGTCTCCGTCAGCGGATTAAGGCTGCTGACGACGCGCAGCTCGACGCCTGGATGGCGTTCGTGGAATCCCGATAGGCGCGGCATCAGCCAGTAGAACGCCTCGCAAAGCTGACAGTGCAGGATCAGCTCGTCTGAGCGCCGCCGACCTTGCAAAGCGGCCAGCTCAGCCGTGATGTCCGACAGCGCAGCGCTCACCACCCGCCCCAGCCGACGCCCGGCATCGGTCAGGAACACCGCCCGGTTGCGCCGCTCAAAGAGGCTGACCCCCAGCTCGCGCTCCAATGCGGCGATCTGCTTGCTCACCGCCGTCTGGGTCATCCCGAGCTCGGTAGCGGCCATGGAAAAGCTCTCAAGGCGGGCGGCGGCCTCGAACGGTCTCAGGCGGTTTAGCGGGGGAAGGGCCATCTAACGAATATCTATTCCTCTGGCTCATGCGAATGAGCGAAAAACTCCTTTTTCATGATTGAAGATACATGCTTCTTCGGCGCTGTCTAAGCCATTGTCGGAGACCCTGTAATCATGTCGAACGCCAGGATCGCTGTCCTCGCTATAATCCTGTCCGTTGCCGCGCTTTCGCTTGGGGATGCCGTCATCAAGGCGACAGGCTTGTCGCTGCCGCTCTGGCAGATGTTCATCCTCCGCTCGTCCATCGTCGTGCCTGTCCTATTGTGGTTCGCGCGCCGCAAAGGTCCGATTGCCGTTACAAATATCGGTTGGGCCACCCTACGGAGCACGCTGCTAGTTTTGATGTGGCTCAGTTACTATTCGGCGCTGCCGCTCATGCCGCTGTCACTTGCGGCGGCAGCCTACTACACCGGTCCTCTTTTCATCGTCGCCCTCGCCGCTGCTGTCAGCCGCATATGGCCGTCCGGCCGCGCGATCCTTGCCATCGCGGCGGGCTTTGTTGGTGTTCTACTTGTCATCCGGCCTGACACATCGGGTGTGGCCCTCGGCACGCTGCTACCAGTCGCGGCGGCCTTTCTCTACGCCTGTGCAATGGTTCTGACCTCCGCCAAATGCCGCGAGGATGATCCGTTTGTCCTGGCTCTCGCCTTGAACATCACCTTTATCGTTAGTGGAGCCATGCTTGGCCTGTTCTCTGGGCAGGATGGATCGTTCATCTTCGGCCCTTGGCAAGCGATCGATCTCCAGCTCCTTACGACCGTTGCAGCACTCGCCGTTCTGATCCTGATCGGCAGCGTCGGCGCGGCCATCGCCTATCAGAAAGGGCCACCCAACACTGTGGCCGCCTTCGATTACAGTTATCTCGTTTTCAGCTTGGTCTGGGGTGGTTTGTTTTTCGCCGAGTTCCCCAACATGATCGGACTGGTTGGCGTGTTGATCATCGCCGCCGCCGGACTTTTGGCCCTCCCGGTGTCACGCCAAGAAAAGGTGAAAGTGAATGAGTGATACGACAGCGCTTCTTCTTGTTTGTGGTAGCATTCTTGCGGGGACAATCATTCCAGGGCCGAGTTTCATCGTCGTCAGCCGAATGGCGCTGAAAAGCCGCCGTCAAGGGCTGCTCGCCGCATTCGGTGTCGCGGTGGCCAGTATTGCGTTCGCTGGTCTCGCGCTTGGAGGTTTCCTGGTTGTCCTCGCCCAGGTGCCATCCCTCTACCTCGCCCTGAAGATCGCGGGAGGCACTTATCTTTGCTACCTCGGGTGGCGCTTTTGGCGCAGAGCGTCCGATGCAACCGCAGAAGATGGCGTAGCGACCAGCCAAAATATGACCGCGTTCCAAGCGGTCAGTCTGGGTGCTTTGACGCAAGGCAGCAACCCCAAAGCCGCTCTGGTCTACGCCTCGACCTTTGCTGCGTTTCTTCCCCCTCAGACAGGAACGTTGACTGGCCTCTTCGTGCTTGTGATCGTCTTCTGTATCTCTGCAGGTTGGTATGGTGCTGTTGCACTCACGTCCTCAATCGAGCCGGTCGCAAAACGCTACGACCGCGCGCGTTCCGGTGTGGATAGGTTTGCCGGTGCCCTGATCGGAACAATGGGACTGGTGATTGTCTTTCGGAGCGTCACAGTTCGGCCCTAGTCAGTCGCTCCAGAGCTTCTCCGCACCACAGAATGTGCCAAAACTCGGCCGTTTCTGGCACTGGCGGAAAGGACCGTTATTGACGCTGCCAAATTCTCAAAGCAGCCCTTGGCGCAGCCGCAGCTAATTGGTGCTT
Organism: Aestuariibius violaceus; assembly: GCF_040779325.2. Lineage (NCBI taxonomy): Bacteria > Pseudomonadati > Pseudomonadota > Alphaproteobacteria > Rhodobacterales > Paracoccaceae > Aestuariibius > Aestuariibius violaceus. The sequence continues at coordinate 14,766 of NZ_JBFONT020000012.1, read as the reverse complement.
CGTCCCGCCCTTGATCACTGCCGATATCTAGCAGTTGCAGCGAATGGCGGCTATACGGGCGCGACTGCAGCATTGCGGCAAAGTGGCGAATGTCTCTTAGGGGCCGTCATTATCCAAGGAGGCAGAGCCAACAGATCAGATTCTGCACTGCCTCCGACGGCGGTAGAGAGCCCCATTGTGACCGATGCTGCACAGTCAACGAACGGCAGCTCATTCGTGATTGATGCTTTATAGTTCAATCTCTAGGATCAAGAAATGATTGACCCTATTTCATTTCTGCTTTTCACAAGTGCTAGCACCATCGCTCTCGCAATTCCGGGCCCAACAATCGCGCTGGTTATCACTAGATCACTGTCTGACGGACGACACGTCTCAGTACCACTTGCTATCGGCATAGGGCTTGGCACACTCGTAGGATCAACTGCTGCGATTGCCGGGGCCGGAGCGATCCTCACTGCCTCTGCTTCGGCGTTTACTGCCATAAAATTTATCGGTGCGGCATATATCATTTATCTCGGGATCAAGCTCTTCACTGCTGAACCGACACCCCTAGATATTGCTGTTCAAAAGAAGCGCAGCTCGACTTTGCACGGTCTACGAGATGGTTTCTTCGTCACATCACTTAACCCAAAGAGCATTGCTTTCTCGGCTGCTTTCATCCCTCAATTCATCGGACCAGACAGTAGCTATTTATGGCAGGCAACTATTTTGGTGATAACCTTTTCAGCCTTAGCAACGCTGAATGGGTTAGCGTTTGCATTTGGAACAGATGTCTTGCGCCGCTTTGTCCGGCGGTTATCAGTTCTTCGTTGGATGAACCGGGTTGGTGGTAGTTTCTTGGTCGCCTCTGGAGTGGCTGGACTATTTCTCAAACGCCCCACTGTTTAAGGATTTGCAGTAGGGCTTGCCTGTGCATGGCAGTTCTCGAAACCTGACATTCCGCCAATCAAACCCAATGGCAACTTCGTCCCGCGGTCCCGACCTTCAACTGCCCACGAATTTCGCTCCAGCAGCGAATGGCGGTTATGCGGGTTGCAGGCGCAGAAAGAGTGATCGGTCTCGAGTGACCGGTTTGGGCCGTCTTTGGTGGCGGATCTCGTTGAGCAAGTCGGTGATGCTGCGTCAGCTGCGATGGCCGCGAAGAGCCCTTGGTGCAGAACGCTGCGTCGCGAATGGACGGCGGCTTCGGCGAGTACCGCTGCAAACGCGGCATAGCGTTCCTTATGAGCCTAAACGCGCAGTGCATGACGTTTAAGATCCGTTTCGAAGCTATTTGGAGCGCTAAGTGATTTTCGTTACCTCCGAGAAAGGTTCACTTCAATGGCATGGGTCAACAGTCCCGATCCGGTAGCCGCGCGGCCCATTCGGTGGCAAGATCGGTAAGCGGGACAAGCTGTTCGTAAATGCTGCGCCCGATGGGCGTGACGGCGTAGCCACCTTCCTCCCGAGTCACGAGACCAGCCGCGCGCAGTTCCTTCAAGCGTTGATTCAGAACTGCCGGAGAGATCGTCTCGCAGGCTTCCAGCAAACCCCTGAATGTCGTCGGACCAATCTCTGAGAGGACCCAGACAACTCCCATTGCCCACCGCCGCCCAAGAAGGTCTAGGAGGGCCATCACGGGCGCGCCGCTGCGCGAGCCTCGAACCGGCTGCCCCGGTCGCGGTATCTTGACCATGCGCTCTGCTTTCCATAGCACTATCGCTGAACACTATTGATTCCATAGCACCAAGCCTTGCCGCGATCCATAGCGGGCGCGGTCAATCGGTGCAGCATGCCCAAGGGGGCTCAAAGGGAGATTTCCTCGCATGAACTTCGATCTTGGCTTCGTCGACCTCATCGGATCGTTCGGCACCGTCATGGTGGTCACAGCCTACTTTTTAACGCAGGCCCGGCTTCTTGACGCGGCTCGATGGGAGTTCCCCACGATCAACCTCGTGGGCTCTCTGCTAATTTCCCTGTCCCTGTACTATAATTTCAACCTCGCGTCGGTGGTCATGGAGTTCTTCTGGATCGTCATAAGCATTTTCGGCATCTGGCAATCGCTCCGCAGCCATAGAGGTGGAATGGACGATGGCGGTTCGGCTCGATGATTTCACGGAGAGCTAGCGGAGACGCCAGGTGACCGCTCAGGAATGGCTTCTTTTCATTCTTACAGTGTTGGGGGTTTCGCTCATCCCTGGTCCGAGCACTTTGCTGGCGTTTGCTGATGGAGCACGGTTCGGAGCCGACCGTGCGGTCGCCACGGCGCTCGGCAATGCTTGCGCGTCCACACTCCAAGCGGCGGCGGCCTCGGTCGGACTCGGTGCGATCATCGTGGGCTCAGCCTTGCTGTTCTCGATCGTGAAGTATGCAGGTGCCGCCTATCTGGTCTATATCGGCATTCGCATGTGGCGGGCCGCACACGTTCCCATTGTGCTCGGCGCAGGCACGACGCGGCCCTCGCGGACTGCCACTGCCCTCTTTCGCGGTGGTTTCGCAGTCGCTATTGCCAACCCTAAAGCCATCGCTTTCTTCACGGCTCTCTTCCGCCAGTTCCTTTCCCACGAAGGTGGCACTGTCACGCAACTGGCCGGAATGACGGCCATCTGTGGAGCCGGCGCTTTTCTTGTCGCGATGACCTACTCAGTGTTTGGAGATCGTGTTCGCCAGCTCGAACTCTCGCAAGGGCTGATGATAGGGCTGCAGCGAAGCGTGGGCGGTATGTTCTTTTTGAGTGGAGTCGGCATCGCTTTCGCAAGGACCGAGGAATAGATCCCTTAATTCCCGGGAGAAGCAATGTCGCACTCCGGACTTTCGTGCTATCGCAGCGAATTCACAGTTTGTCCCGCAAACGGTGATTTTATCAAACCGACGAACTCGCAGGCGCAGCGATTGGCCGGTCTGGAGAATCCGGTGTTTTTCATGAACGTAACTAAAGTGGGCCGCAATTCTCGATAAAGCTTCTTTTAATGTCTATGCACCTTGCTTCCAGGTCTCAGGCCAACCCCCCCCCATTCGGATGGATAGGATAGACCTCATAGATCCACCTTGTCGTCTTAACTGGAGTTCCTCTTTCTTTGCCTTAGTCGATGGTTTCTGCGACCGCGAAGCGCCGGAAAGCATATTGCAGTGCGAACAATGTCAGAAGTCCGATCAACATCAGTGTAAGCCAGCTGGCCAATCCCGGCAGAACCAATGTGGTTCCCATCATTTTGAATGTGACCAGCCCCACGGCACCTGATGCCGCCATAGCAGCGAAAACGAAAACCGTCTTCGCGATAAACTCGACAATTGAGCGACCAAGAAATTCGAAGTCTGCCCGTCCCATCGCAACGAGCTTTGTCGGGAACAGAAGATGGACCGTGTTCTCGACTGCATAGATAAGAAACGTCAACGGTAGCGCGAAAGCCGCTAATACCAGTGCAACTTGTGTCGTGACCCTCTCCTCGAAGACAAGTGCGCTCGCTATAATTGTCAAAGCAATGAAATAGGCCAGCAGTGTCTGAACCACGAGTTGGCCTGTGCAAATGCGCCAGGGAGCGATGGGCAGTGTCTTATAGATTTCCATCCGACTCAGGTCGCCGCGAAAGTCGCAGATCAGATTGCGAGGTAGGATGAATGCGATGAACACATAGATAATCATCAAAGTCTGTGCCTCCGTGATCGGCGCGCCGAGCGCCAAGGAAATCGGCGCAATACACGCGGCGAGACAAACAAATACCAGGATAAGCCTGAACGAATTCCGCAACGCATTGAGGGCCTGCCGCGCGGCAATGGGCCCCAAGCCGCCTAGAATTGGTGCACGACGGACCGAGCGCACTTCGGTCCGTTCGGTCGCCCAGAAAGAGCCACCTTGTTTGATGCGCTCCCATCGGTTGCTCAGGCGGGCGTTCTCCGCGAGGGAGCGGTCGGTCGTGCGCGCATCGAGCACGATAACAGCGCGCAGCAGCGCCGCATTGATGACGACCGCGACAAGAGCCCAAAGGGCCAGATGTGAAACCGATGGCGCCACGAAAAGTTCGGCGAACACGATGTAGGGGATCAAGATTATGGTTCCGATCCATGAGTATCGAAACTCGGACAAAAGGTCGATTATCCCACGGTCGGGCATGGCCCATGCGTAAAGCAAGGTTGCCGCTGCGGTTATGCAAAGCAATGCCGTTGCGGGCCATCGTATCCTTGCGAGCCTACTGCCGTCGAGCGCATGCCCGGTCATACTGATGACGGCGCTGTTCAGCTGAACGAACACAAGCGTCAGCAGCGTGGCGATAAAGACAGACAGGGCCGATCCTATTTGCGGCGGTGCAATGAGCGTAACGAACACGCTGCTCAAGGTGACGCCAGCGACATAGGCCGCGAACTTATAGAGGATCAGATCCCGTCGGCGGAACGGCCCGGTAAAGAGAAAATTGACCTCATTCGGCGAGAAATGAAACGTAGGCCCGGTCGTCATCAATACGGTGAGCAGCGACAGCCCAAGCATGCTGAACGGCATGAAGGTAATGATCTGCTCGCCGAACGCCTGCCGGTCCAGAGCCGCGGATGCAAAGACGCTCGTGCCCGAGGAACCGTTCGAAACGATCAGGAACCAAATGACCGCCCCGAAGGCAAGGGTGAAAAGCAGGCCGCGCACGCTTGCCAACTGGAGCAAGCGCTGGCGCAGACCGCCACGCAGTCGCAACATGAGAAGTCGGCAAAGAGCAGCATCCATCTCTTAGACCACCGCTGTCTCTGAGCCCTGGTCTGCCGCTTGCGTGATTGAGAAATACACTTCTTCAAGGGCGGAAGTGCTGTCCGTATGGCCAACCTCGCTCAGCAGGTCTTCCATGGGGCCAAATCGGCGGCACTCGCCAAGGTTCAGCACCATGATATGTGTACACAGGTTCTCGAACAGGCTCAAAAGATGCGAGCTTATAATAATGGCCGCGCCAGCCCGTGCGCGGTCGCGGATTGCTTGTTGAATCCCCCGGATGCCTTGGGGATCCAGCCCCGTCAGGGGTTCATCGAACAGGAGCACTTTTGGGTCGTGCAAAAAGGCACAGGCGATCGCCACCTTTTGCCGCATACCGCGCGACAAGTTGTGGACGAGCGTATTGCGCTTGTGTGTGAGTTCGAATGACGCAAGGAGCGCTTCGGCATCCTTTTCGAAGTCTGCGAGTTTGTAAGCAGCCGCCGTGAAAGCCAGGTGTTCCCAAACGGTCATGGTGTCAAAGAGCCGTGGATCGTCAGGGATATAGCCGAGGTTCTGTTTGGCTGCGATGGGCGCTTGGACAACGTCATGGCCAGCAACCATGAGGCTCCCTGAGCTGGGCGGGATAATCCCGCACAATGTACGCAAGGTCGTTGTTTTGCCCGCCCCATTTGGCCCGAGCAATCCAAGGATTTGGCCTGGTTCGACCGAAAAGCTGAGGTTTTTTACGGCAGTGAAGCCTTTGTACTGCTTGCTGAAGTTCGTGACTTTAATCATGCGCTCTTTGCTCAACATTTTCCGATTTGCCGCCAGCTTGCCGGGCTGGAATGCTCTCCAATACCACGCAATTGATCGATGTTTTGCACCGATTCATGTCAAATCTAAGTTCAAAACCGTTGCTCCAGACGACTACTGTGTCCAGATCAGAGCGAAGGTCGGAAAGTCCACATTCTGGTGAGCTAAACCTACCTCAAAGTTCGCGCTCGCAGCGAATGGCTGGAAAGCGGGCTCGAGCGCAGCGTAGCCGGATGCCGCCGAATGTCTCTCATGGGCCGTCCCCTTCTGAGAGGGGGTGTCTGGTGGCGTCGTGCGCACTTGCTCCGATGGCGGCAGCAAGCCCAGCCTGGCCGTTGTTCGGGATCGAGTAACGGGCCATTTTTTTGGTTATTGTGACCCACTCAGTTGTGCTGCTTCTATGAAGCAGATGGCATCGACGGGGCAAAGCAGTCATGAATGAACGTTTGCAATTCTACTATGCGCAGGACACCTGCTCACTGGCCTCCCACGTCGCTTTGGAAGACGCCGAAGCGTTGTATGACCTGCATCGGTTATCGATCGAACAGGGCGAACATAACTCCGGCTCTTACCTTGAAATCAATCCGAAGGGGCGGGTACCGGCCTTGGTCACGCCATCGGGTGTTCTGACCGAAACCCCCGCAATCCTTGTTTATATTTCGCAACTCTTTCCTGATGCACAGCTAGCGCCTGTTGGCGATCCGTATCAATTTGCGAGACTTCAAGAATTCAATAGTTTCATGGCATCCACGTTGCACGTTGCCCATGCCCATCGTATGCGCGGGCATAGGTGGGTCGACGATGAAGCGGCGATTGAGGCGATGCAACGTAAGGTTCCGGTTACTGTTGCGGCAGCCTATTCACATATTGAGGATTTCTACCTAGACGGACCGTTCGTGCTCGGCCAACACTACTCTGTGGCCGATCCGTATCTTTTTACCTTTGCTCAGTGGATGGAACCGGACGGTGTCGATCCTCTTCAGTTTCCCAAGGTGGCGGAACATCGAGAAATGATGGCCCAACGTCCAACCGTGCGACGAGCGCTGGAAGCTGAGGCGGCCTAGAGGTCCGGATGGTTCTGTGTTGCGCGAGTTCGAGACGATCTAGATCTTGCGGAAGTAACGATCGCCCTTCTTCGTGATCCGGCCGAGCGTCTCCCTTCCGCCGCTAGATTTGTTGAGCGGGGTTAGGCCTAACTAAACCGCGCTCACCTAGGTTTCCCATAGAGGAAAGGAACTGACCGTCGTTCCCGGCAGACCTTTGCGGGTGTGGTGGTGGTGGAACCTACCCATCACCTTGGGCTTGGAGAAACACTTCGATGGTAATACTTCTTTGAATATGGATGACGTTTTGAACCCTCTGTTCCCGGCATTCGCGAAGCGGCTGAAGCGGCAAAGGATAGCGAGCGGGATCAAACAGGAGGCCCTGGCACATGCGCTTGAGGTCAATCAAACGACCGTCTCGCGTTGGGAAAACGGAATACAAACTCCAGATGCTGATATGCAGAGACAGGCATTTGAATGTCTCTCCGCCAAGTGCACCAACGATGCTGCGCTGAGGCGGCTGGTCGAAGGCGCGTCGTTTTGTGTCCACCTTGTGGATGAGGCTAGCCATGAGTGCCTAGCCTATTCCAAAAGCCGAGCAAAAGACTGGAATTCAACCGATCGCGGTATGGTTGGTGTTTCCTTGTGGCGTTTTGCAACCGAGGAAATCCGCCGTGCCGAAAACGAACTCGAAGCCAAGGGTTGGTGGGACCAGGAACACCCGCAACCTCAGTTCCTGGTGACGTCAGAGGCGATCTACCCGGAATTGAAGATCAGCGCAGGCGGAATGCTTTGGGAACGAATGTACCTCGCTGACGGGCGACCCGCACGTCTGGTCACCGGGCTTTAGCCCCTCGCATTTTTTATGCGTGGCCCGGTCTCTGCCCGTCGGGTAGCTGGGGGGCATGAACGCACGGGTTTCAAAGCCTCTTCTGATCCTTCTGCTCTGGTTTGCGGGCCTGGGCGCGGCTGCACAATTTGCGAAGATTGCAGTGCCCTTTGGTCTTTTCCGCCAAACGTATCCAGACCTCGGCACGGAACTGGGTTGGCTTTTGTCTCTTGTGAGCTTGGTGGGCGCGATACTGGGTGTTGTCGCCGGCAGCGTCGTAGGGCAGTTCGGGCCCAAGCGCATACTTGTATACGGTCTCGCGCTCGGAGCGTTGATGTCATTTTGGCAGGCCTTGCTTCCGTCCTTTCCTTCAATGCTGATCAGCAGGATTATTGAGGGCACGTCGCATCTTGCGGTCGTGGTCGCTGCGCCAACCTTGATCGCGCAGATCAGCGACCGGAGATATGTCGGCGCGGCCATGACGCTATGGAGCACGTTTTTCGGCGTTTCGTTTGCAATCGTCGCCTGGGGAATAATGCCCTTTGTCGGCGCAGGCGGCTTGGCCTTGCTCCTTGCGGGACATGGCACGTTCTTGTTGGCGATTGGTATTCTCGCATCGGTGTTCCTGCCGAACACGAAGACCCCGCAGCCCGCTCCGGGAGTGCGCAGCGCCAGTATCCTGGTCGCCCATCGTCGTGCTTATGCATCGCCATTCATAGCCGCACCGGGTGCTGGCTGGCTTGCCTATACACTGACCTTCGTGTCGCTTCTGGCGCTGCTGCCAGAACGACTGGAACAGGAAAACGCCGCGCAAGTCGCCGGAATGATGCCGATGGCCAGCATCGCGGTTTCCTTGCTGGTCGTGCCGTTATTACTGCGCAGAGCTGGCAGCGTGGCGATCATTGTGGCGGGATTTGCCCTCGCGTGCGCCCTGGTATTGCTCAACATGTTTGTGGGGTTCGGGGCAGGATTTGCGATTGCGCTTTTCGCCGTTCTTGGCCTCGTTCAGGGGGCGAGCTTTACTGCGGTTCCAGAGTTGAACAATGACATTGAACATCAGGCGCTCGCCTATGGCCTCATGGCTCAATTGGGCAACACGGGCAACCTGCTGGGCACGCCGCTCTTGCTGTTCGTATCAGGCAGGTTCGGCGATCCTGAAATGCAGCTGTGTGTCGCTTTTCTCTTTTTGTCCGGGATCGCCCTCCATGCCATCTTGGCCTTCCGGCGAACCTCAAGGATGAGTTGATCCCGCGATCAAACCGGTAAGCCTTCGATGAGGCGCTCGACTGACCGATCTGAGTTCATATATGGTCGGCCCCTCGTCAGTCCTTGATCTACACCGGCGCCAGTTTCAACGGTTGTGACGTACAAACCGCGCGCAGGGAAAAATTTGACCTAATCTGCTCGACAGCGTCGATCGTCAGAATGTTCTCAGTCAACAGCCGTTCGTAAGCGGTCAGATCGGAAACGACGATCTCGGCCAGGAAATCCGCATTGCCGGAAACCATGTGACAGGCGACAAGGCCCGGGATCCCCGAAAGGCTTTCTGCGACAAGCGCGGCGTTCTGCCGGGAGTGACGCGCTACAGTGATTTCTACGAACACGGTCAGCGCTAGCCCTACCGCTTCACGGTCAATGATAGCTTTGTAGCCAGCGATCACACCCTGTCCTTCTAACAATTTGACCCGTCTCAAGCACGGCGAGGGAGACAGGCCGACGCGATCGGCTAGTTCGGCATTGCTCAGTCGCCCCTCAGTCTGAAGTGTCGATATGATTCGCCTATCGATATCATCCATGTTGGCATATTATGCCAAATGGTACCGCACTCAACACTACTCGTGCCAATATTTGATATGCCCGATTTGTCTTTGGCAGGACATGCGGCCAGTTCCAGTGATATCGCAGACGTCATCGAGACGGGCTTGGAGCCAGTTCAATCACAAAGATGGAGACGCGTATGATCAGACGCATCTGGCATGGCTATGCCACGCACGAAAACGCAGACCGCTACCAGGGAGTCGTCACCGGCGAGGTCATTCCCGGCATTCTGGCGATGAAAGTCCCCGGCTTTCAGAGCATCGAACTGTTGCGGAGGGCCCGGGAGGAAGACGTGGAGTTCATCACGATCATGCGGTTCCGAGATCTCGATGCCGTGAAGGGTTTTGTCGGCGAAGACTATGAGAGGTCTCACGTACCAACACGAGCCCAGAAGGTACTGGCGCACTACGATACGCGCGCGCAGCACTACGACACTCTGCTGGTCGAGGAGGTGCGATAGCCGCCACGACTTAGAACCGAAGTGCCTTCGGGCGGGTCGAGGCTGGCACAGAGCAGCCAATCCGATGATCACGCCTTAAGAAAACCATCCCTGGAGTTTCCATGTCCGTTCAACAGAACAACCCGCTTCGCGGCCGTCTCAACGCGTGGTTCCTGGCTGCTGTCGATAGCTACGTGAACCGCCTTCTGCACGCGAAGAAATCCGCTCTTTTTGCCGACCTATCGGGGACCGTCGTCGAGATAGGACCTGGCGTTGGTGCGAACTTGACGTATCTGGCTGGTGCGCATCGCGTCATCGGCATCGAGCCCAACGCCCAGATGCGCCCAATTTTGGAACGGCGGGCGGCACGGCGCGGCGTAAACCTTGAGATCCTCCCGGTTGGCGCAGAAGCTACGGGGTTGCCCGAAGCATCGGTGGACTTCGTCGTCTGCACACTCGTTTTGTGCACTGTTGGTGAGCCGCGCAGGGTCCTCGAAGAAACTCGTCGGATACTCAAACCGGGTGGGAAGTTTCTGTTTGTGGAACATGTAGAAGCGCCGCATGGATCAATGTTGAGACGCTTGCAAAGGTTACTGCGGCGGCCTTGGCGTTATGTGTTCGAGGGGTGTTGTCTGGACCAGGATACGGCGTCGCTGATCCGTGCCGTTGGCTTCTCAAACTGCGAAATCGATCAGTATCGGCTGAAAAGCCCATTTGTTCCGGTGAATGAGCAAATTGCGGGCGTCGCCATTGTCTAACAGCAGAGTATGACTTTGCGGAGCGTTGGCTCGTCGACTGATCACGAAGTCCGTGGCGACGCACATGGAATACATCGACCCAGTTGAGGAATTGGATATGACGTTTGAAATCAGACCTTTTGATGAGCGCTATACCGAAGAGTTACTCGATCTCAGCCTCCAAGCCTGGGCACCCGTTTTCGAAGCGATGGCGAAGACCAACGACGAATTCGTTCTGGACGCGTTTTATCCTAATGGATGGGAGGTGCGCCAAGTCGCGGACATAAAGGCGCTCCTGAAGGATGCGACCTGCGACGTGTGGACCGCACATGCGAATGACAGCCTAGTGGGCTTCGTCGGTCTGCAGGCCCATCCAGAGGACATGATGGGGGAAATCCACATTGTCGCGGTGGCGCCCGAACATCAGCGGCGCGGGGTCGCAACGGCGTTGATGTCATTCGCCACCGACGAGTTCAGACGCGCAGGATTGAAGATGGTGATGGTAGAGACCGGTGGTGATCCCGGGCACGAGGCTTCGCGCGCTGCATACGAGAGCTTCGGATTCCGCCGCTGGCCGGTCGCGCGCTACTTCAAGGAGCTGTGATGTTGAGCCTTGCGCCCTTATAACTTGGCTTCGCCTGCGGATAGGCAACAACCGGACGAGGCACCATCCCGTGATGAATGGTCTGCTGCCACTTTAGAACCAGGTGCCTTCTCACTTCTTCCGCACTGCCGATTCAGGCCAGAAGCGCTTGGTTCCGCCAGTTCCACGCTTACAGCCGCTGTATCGTAGCACTAACCCGCGCGATCCCGGGTCCAAACTCCGAAAGAAAGAGCGATGAACATTACAACCGAAAGGGGCGAGTTCCCTTGTCTCGATCTGGGAGACGGCCATCCCGTTCTTTTCGTTCACGGCGCGGCGAGCGACCACCGAACATGGTCGCCTGTCGTCGAAGCGCTTGGGGACCAGTTTCGCTGCGTCGCACCCACTTTGCGCTGGTTTGGCAAGCACTCCTGGCGAGAGGACGGGCCATCTTTCCCCGAAGCTACGCATGCGGTCGATCTCGTCTCAATTCTGACGACGATCGATGCGGGTCCGGCCTATGTCGTCGGTTGGTCCTACGGAGCGAACGTTGCCCTGCGTATCGTGGCCGCCCGTCCCGATCTCGTCTCTGGTGTCCTGATCTACGAACCGAGCGCACCTTGGCTGGTATCCAGTCCCGACGATGCGGCAATGCTCAACGAGGACGCCCTAGAGGTGTTCGCTCCCGTCATGGCGGCACTTGCGGCCGGGGACACAAAGCGATCAGTCGAACACCTTGTAGCCGCCTCCGGAGGGGGCCGTCGGTTCGCTCTCCTGCCGCCCAACTTGCAAGCTTGGGCACTCGAAAACGCACATACTATGCCACATCTGGTAGGAGCCAAGACTAGCGGCGACGCCGAAGCGCCTGAGTTGGCCAATCTCGCACGGTCGGGAGTGCCTATCTCAGTTGCCTGGGGTGCATGTTCGCGACCAATGTGGGCGGTTCCGTCCCGTGCGGCGGCGGGCTGTCTTAATGGCAACCACCGCGAGATCGCAGGAGCGGACCACCTCTGGCCCGTATCCGACCCGACCAGCTTTGCAGACTTGGTTGTGTCGTGCTTGACTGATGCCAAACTGCCGTCGCGTGCACACAGCACCCCATGAAACAGAACAGCTCGTTCCTGCCCCTCCTCGTGGTATCGCGCGTCTGCGCAACGGCTGTGTTCATGACATACGCTGCCTGCCTCGTGACCTTGATGGAAGCCTGGGACATGACGGCGGCCCAAGCGGGGGCCGTTCAGGCTGGGTTCACTGCGGCGTTTGCGGTGTCGCTCCTGGTCGCGTCGCTCGCCTGCGACCGATTGGGGCCGAAGTTTGTTTACAGAGTCTCGACCGTACTTGTTGCACTGACGGCTCTTGCCTTTGCCGTTTATGCGCGCTCCCAAGCGTCCGCATTGCTCCTGGTCTCCTTGATCGGTCTCGCTCAAGGCGGAACCTACACGCCGGCATTGATGCTCGCTTCGGCCAACGTACCGGCAGCGCGCAAGTCATCGGCGATGGGATGGGTCCTATCCGGCATGTCGGCGGGCTATGTCATTTCGATCATCGGTGCGAGCACTATGCTGGAGTGGTTCGACTACAGAGCCGCTTTCCTGCTAACTGCCTTAGTATCCGTTCTGGGCGTGCCGTTCGGTCACCTGGCAACCGCTCGTGTTGAAGAGCCAATCAGAACCGCTTTACCCGCAGCCGTACCGTTCTCCGCCTTCGCCAAACGTCAAACGGTGCTGCTTACGATCGGCTATGTCGGGCATTGCTGGGAGTTGTTTGGCGCCTGGGCCTGGGTTCCTGCCTTTGTCGCATCGTCGCTCCTACTCGCGGGAGAGACATCCTTCACCGAGATCGGCATCTGGACGGCCTGCGCTTTACACCTGACTGGGTTTTTCTCGTCCATTCTTTCGGGCTATGCATCGGACCGTTTCGGCGCACGCAGCGTGCTGATTGGGTTTGCTTTTCTCGGGATGCTCTGTTCATTCATCTTGGGTTGGCTGCCGGCAATCGGTCCGATTGCCCTGATGATCGTCGTCGCGATCTATGGCTTTGTCATCATAGGAGACTCCGCGGTCTTGTCCGCGGCAATGACGGACACGGTGCCTGCTCACAAGCTTGGTGCGGCGTTGGGTGTACGATCCGTACTGGGCATTGGCAGCGGGGCATTGGCCCCGATCAGCTTCGGGATCACTCTGGATGTCTTGCCGGAGACTCTGCAATGGCCCGGTGCATTCGCCGTGCTTGGCCTTGGCGGATTTGTGGCCTTAATCTGCGCACTGTTACTAAGGAAAGCTGACTGAGGCTTCAACTGTCGTGCTGTTATGGCGGCGAAGTTGCTTCCCACGTCAGACACATAACTGGGGATACGTTGTTGCCTTGCCAAAACCCGTATTGCCCTTTGGAATTGATGCCGGGCCAACAGGGAAAAAGATGGTCATTCGACTATGCTTTTCCGAGTGACTTCCATGGGAGTGATCATTCTCGCGCTTATCGTTACCGAGATTCGAAAAGATTGAAGACACTCGATGAATATCCGCTATGCGGGCGCACACGCAGCATACATGACCCGTGCTGAAGGTCGGCCTTGGGCCGTTCCGCGCAGGGCAGGCCCATGAACCGATTGCTGCGCACGCTTCGACGGCAGCAGTGAGCCCGAACTGACTGATGCTGCGCTCCGTCCCAACGGCCGGCTTGTGTAGGCGGCGCAGCCTTCTCCAACTTTTATGCTTGTGGGTTATATAGGGACATGCTTATCATAAGATATGCCTTATGAAGATGAGTTGAAATCACTTTCGCACCCTGTTCGCCAGAACGTCATCGACGAACTTGCACGACAGCCGCTGTCAGTACGCGAGCTGACTATGAGGATTGATGTGTCGCAACCTGTAATGTCACAGCACCTCAAAGTTCTGAAAGACGCGGACATCATTCGCGTTCGTCCGGAAGGGACTCGCAACATCTATTTCATCAACAAACAGAAACTAAACGAGATGCGAGCATTCTGGACAGCTCATTGGTCAGATTTGTTAGTCTCAATCAACGAACAAGAAGAGTAGTCACATGCCGCTTGACCCGATCAAAGTCGTCACCACGATCAAACGCAATCCGCAGGAAGCCTTCGATGCTTTTGTGTCCAAGGTATCCCTTTGGTGGCCACTAGAAACACATTCAGTCAGCCCATATCTTGGCGAACCTGTCCCCGAGATTGTCGTCATTGAGCGCCACGAGGGCGGCCAAGTCTTTGAGATTTCCGCAAAGGGGGAGCGGAGAGCTTGGGGCACGATCCTTGCCTACGAAGAAGGAAAGCACATTTCATTTAGCTGGCATCCCGGACTTTCAGAGGCTGAGGCAACAACAGTTTCGGTAGAGTTTGAATCGGCAGACGACGGTAGCACCGTAATCACCTTGGTCCATACTGGTTGGGAAGCAAGAGGCGACCAAGCTGTCGAAATGAGAGGTAACTATCTATCGGGTTGGGCTGACATCATGCAAAATCGGTTCACTGGCTTCACGAAGTCCCTCTAACACTAAAGCGCGGAGTTGTTACTGAAGCAGTCATTGAGAAAGCCGCAGCATAGGTCCGCTTAGTCCCGCAGGCCGTGAGCGCGATCGCCCGCAGATTTTGCTCTCGCAGCGAATCACCGCAAAGCGGGCTGCGACTGTAGCATCTTTTGCTCGAGACGGACGGCAGCATAGTCCCGATTCTGTGTAAAAACAACGTGTTGCGCGTGCAGAAAGTGTCTAGCCCCCTGTATCTGGGCCACTGATTTGGGCTCTCTCTAATATAGTTTGTGGAACCGGTGTGCGCATATTGAGCGCCTGATGAGGACGCGTGTGATTGTACTGTTTGAGCCAGTGATCGATG
>NZ_JBFONT020000011.1:0-84533 GCF_040779325.2 Aestuariibius violaceus | reverse complement strand
GCGTGCAGCGATGTCCTACGCGGCATCAAACAGACTGCGAAGAGAAGCGTGACCCGGATGAGCGACAACGATCCTAAGCAACAAGAAAAACGAGCTTGACCCAAATGCCCAATTAGAGAAGCGGACTTTGACCGGCAGTGCCGACGCTGCGCCGCAGCTTCCCGGAAGCGGACATTGATCGATCGCGCAGCATTTTGGCGGAGCTGATGACAGCTCTTGCGGACAAGTGAGCCTTCGCTGCGAATGCGCCAATGACCGCTTTCGTAAAACGAACATGACCAAAAACGGCGCAACACAGCAGTTCAGCAAGCAGGCAAGAGTCTGGAGCCGCAGCTCGTACTGCCGCCATTTACTGCACTTCCTCGATTTGTGCATCGATCGGACTCTGAGTTTCTGGTAATGGCGTCACCTGGTTTCAAGCCGATATCTGAGGAACCTTGCCCCATCGTAATTGACCTCCCCAAAGTGCCTGGCACCCAGTCTTTGGAGAGCGCTCAGGTTCTTCCGCGATGGCGGTAACAGGAATGTGACGAAGGGAATGCGGTCGTCGGCAATGGCAAATTCGATAGCTTCTCTTGTAATGCGAAGTCCGAGGCCAAACGCATCAGGCCGCAGAACAAGGCCGAAGTCCCATTCGTCACCTTCCTTCTGAAAACCACCCCATCCGACGTAGCGGCCGTCGACCAGGAATGCCCAGTGCCCAAGGCCGTCGCGCGCCCAACGCTGCTCCTTGCTCGCAATGAATTTCTTCGCAACATCAGTGTCCCACTTCTTGGAAAGCAGGGGCATGTGTTCCGCCACACGGGGATCGGACATGTGCGCTGCTATCTCGGTAGGTTCAACTTCGCGCAACCGGGCAAATTCTATGTCACCTTGCAATCTCGTTTCCCTTCGGGAGGTGGACTGTTGCCGGAGCGCTTACTTCAGACCGTCTCGGCAACGCCGTCGTAAACGCGAGCCCCAGCTAGGGTCCTGCCAACTCGTTCTCCAGAGCTTTCTGAAGCAACGGCGCTGTGTCATGCACCCATTGTGGTTCATTGTTTCTGACAATCAGCCAGAATCTCGTACCTTCCTCCCAGAACGTGGCATCAATCAAACCCGGCTCCTTCTTGTGCTTCTTGAAGTGCCAATGGACTGAGTTGGGGTATTTTACGCGCGAATAACCTCCGATGTGAGAGATGTACAAGCCCGTCGCCTTCGCGGCGCGCTCGACAACGCCCATCATCTCTTCCATGGTGATCTCATCATCAATGCACATCTCAAGTTCATATGATTTCTTTTCTTTTGCCACGATCTATCCTTTCGGGAGCCTCCACCTCGCAGCTACTTGAGGTTTTGGTTCGGTGAGAATGGGCCTTAACGGCAATACAGCGATGTTGAGGCGAACTATCAATCGGACGCGTCTCACACCTGCCGCGCGATTTTGACGGCCTCAAATTCTGCTACGCTTTCGTCACTACCACTTGCGAAACAAGCCACTGTGACGGGGTCAGGCCTGTCCGGGAAATGGTAGACTGCATTGACGCTGAACGGCCCCCCGCCTGAATGTCCGATCGCTCGCCCAACTTCGCCAACCGCGCCAGACATCAGGCCAAGTGCATATCCACACTCTGTCCATGGTCGTCCGGGAATTGCGCCGCCGATGACATGCCGAGCGAGCATATCATCAAGTATCTGGCCATGAAGTAGCTGACCTCGGAAGAGAGCATGAAGAAGATGTGCTGCATCCGAAACAGAGCCGATCAGGCAACCATGAAAGACCCAACGTGGATCATAACCGTCAGCCGCGTCCCAAATCAGTGAAGCCGTTTGCTCGGGAGTTTCCCAATAGTTCACAGTCTGCAATCCCAAGGGCTGACAAATGAGATCCGAAATCACTCTGCCAAGTGGCATCCCGGTGGTCTCTTCAATCAGTTCACGGACGTGCCCGTAGCCAATGTTGGAGTATGACCAACCCTGATCAGGATCAAAAAGCATGCCTTGGGCCATCGCTGCTTCCAACAACTTCGGGCGAGACCACGGCTCTTCCTTTCGGGCAACAGCCGCACGATAGGATTTCAGCGGCTCGTAATCCGGCAGGCCCGAAGTGTGTTGCAGCAGTTGACGCAGGGTGAATGGCTGACCCGGCACGATAGCGTCCAACTTCAAGTAACAGGCTTCTACAAGCTTGAGTGCGCAAATTGAGATCGCCGTCTTTGTGAAACTCCAATACGGGAACAATGCCCCGGACGCGCTATCCCCACCCTCGCGACCTTCGGTGGTTATCCAGTGGTGGTATATCGGCTGTAGCGTCATCGAATAGGTCCCAGGCTTCATTGCGAGTTGGTCAACACGACTTTGCTGACCAAGCCACCGGCTTCGAGCATCGCGTGTGCTCTGGATGCCTCGGACATGGGCACTTCCGCCGTAATGGCAGGGCGTAGTTGTCCCGTTGCAGCCTTCTCCAACAAGTCCGTCAGCGTATCCGTGTACCAGTCGAGGTTTTTTGCGGGATAGCTCAGCATACTGGGTGACATGGGCACGCTCACGCCATTTGGCAAAAGCGCCACCGTGCCGGCGGTCAACAGGCTGAGTGGAATGATGGCGGCACCGGATTGGTAGATGGATGCCATTCCAAGCATGACCAACCGTCCGCCGCGTTTGAGGCACCGGCTGGAGCGCCAGAGTTGGCGAGGGCCACCGACGACATCAATTACGACATCCACCCCATCGTCGGTTAAATCGCGAATGCGACGGACAAAGTTGTCGGTCTTGTAATTGATTGGGGTGGCGCCATTTTCGGCAATGAAGGCACTCGATCTATCGCTCCCGGTGCCGAACATCTCGAAATCTGCTAAATTGCCCAATTGCAGCAGCGCTGAACCAAGGCCTCCGGCCGCGCCATGAATCAAAACCCGCTCACCGGGCCGCACCTTGGCTGTCTTCTCCAGCACGAGCGAGGCCGTGAGGTAGTTGGTTATGATCGCTGCCGCTGTGACGGGCTCAACGCCACCCGGCACTGGAACCAGTGTTTCAGCCGGGCGGACGATCATCTCCGCGTAGCCGCCACCCTGTCCAAACGTCCAGCCAGCAACCCTTTGGCCCGAGGTGAATTTGGTCACATTCGGTCCGACGGCATCCACAATGCCGACAAAGTCTTCGCCGGGCGTATAGGGCGTTTTGGTGAAGCCCAAGAACCAATGGCCACGGATCATCAAATCATAGCCGGAGACACCTGCAGCCTCGATACGGATGCGGACTTCGCCAGCACCCGGCGTGCGGACCTGAGCTGGCTCCCAAGACACTACCTCTGGTCCACCACGTCTATGAACGACGCTTGTGTTGTATGTGTTCCGATTCATGACAAAGCGCTTTCTTGCGTTATGATTGGGAGGGTGGGATTTGCGCGACCGGGATAGTCCTTACCGTTCTTGCGTATGGCTTCGAGAAAGCTTGCAATGCGTTTGGCGTTCTTGCCCGCGTCCACTAGTCCTTCGCGCGACTTCGAGCGCATGTCGACGCAAGTCATGCTATCCTGTTCTCTCACCTGGATGACGACGTCATCGACAAAGCCTAAGAACGGCGTCACTGCCTCTGCCTCCACGGTACCGCTTGCAGCGTTTGCATAGTGCACATTCCATCCGCGCTGGCAGTTTGCTGCATCGACAATCCTCTCAAAAAGACGGTCGGCGGGCTCGTTTGACGTCAACGATCGAACGTGTGGATAGGCATTCCGAGCCTTCGCCTTAAAGCTCTCAGGATAGGTCATATCGCGCCCCAAATTCTCGGGTAGGCCAAGAGCGGCGTTGAATACGGGCGGATCACTCAGGTCAGTCGTCACATCATTGATAGACGGATAGCTGAGGTCTCTAACGACCATGACGAAAACGGCGGCAAAAGGAACAACTGATACAGCGACCAGATACCACGATGGCATCTGGTCGATGACAAACAGCATTACTACGATAGCGGGCCCACTTGGAGCCCCGATCATACAGATGCCCCAAGGACGGATCGCAGGACGCATCCTTGCCAGGCCCAAAGCAAGGCCTGATGCAATGATCAGGTAAGGCAACAAGACAGCAAAATGCATTGGGCAAAAGTCCCTTCGAATTTGTTTGGGTTAAACGTGTGAGTGAGCGTTCGCTTGCGCGGCTAGGGCGACAAGCTCTCCGCAATGAGATCGAAGACCAGTCGGATCCGCTTGCTGGATTGCAGCTCACGATGTGCGACCAGCCAGGTCGGGATTGTGAAGGGGTCGATTTCGGTCAGCACAGGTTGAAAATCGGGAAACTTGCCCGCAATCCGGTCTGTCATGATCGCAATGCCATGCCCGTGGCGCGCAATCTCCCACTCAACAAACTGAGACTGCGACGCGTATCTGAAGTTCTGTTTTGTCAGCGTCAGGCCAAGTGACGTTAGGTGGCCGAGCATGCCTTCGACGTCGCCAAAACTCACGAACTGATGATGAGATGGATCGTCGTCAAGCTTCGGTAGTCCGAAATTTTCCGTGTATTTGGCGGTCGCATAGAACCTTGCTGTGTCTTCACAGATAAGCTTGGCGAAGAGGTCAGGTTGCTCCGGTCGAGCGTGCCGCAAGGCAATGTCGGCCTCTCGAAGGAGCAGGTCGCTGAGTTTGTTTTCCGCAAGGATTTCAAGCTCAAGTTTGGGTGCAATTTCTTTCAGACGATCCAGAATAGGCGGCAGAAGATAAGCTGCGGTCATGTCCGCTGCCGAAACGCGCACCAACCCTTCGATAGCCTCCGCCTGACCAGAGGCTGCAAGCGACACCAAGTTGGCTCCGCAGGCCATAGTGCGTACATGTTCAAGGAGCGACAGACCCACAGGTGTCAGCGATACCGAACGCCCCGTTCGCTCAAATAGAACAACTCTGAGTTCCTTTTCGAGTGCTGCAATTTGTCGGGTGATTGTGGGCTGCGTGACGCCCAGAACTTCAGCAGCGGCGGACAGAGAGCGTTCCTCGGCTGCTGCCAGAAAAGCCCGGGCTTGGTTCCAGTCAAAAGATATTGAGTTCCAGTTCATGGGGTCGGTTATACATTCGACACCATCCTACAAAAACCAACGTCTTTTCGCAGTTTGGTATCGAAAAACGCATAGGTTTCGCTTCGGCATAAAGAGTTGCGCCCGTTCGTAGAGCAGATCCAACCTCATGTGCCCTCGCGCCAACTGGCGGAGGGAATCTGACGCGAACGACAAGACAAGGATACCCTGGCCCCCGAGAGGCCAACGAAAAAACCTCAGCTTGGTCAGGATGATAGGCTTATGTTGAATTTGTTCCCGTCGAGGTCCCGGAAGTAACCTCCGTAGAAGTTTTTGCCGCGCTTTCCAGGAGCCCCTTCGTCAGTTGCACCATGTTCAAGCGCAATTGCATGGACGGTATCGACTTGATTGCGGTCACTTGCGGCAAGCGCAATCATTGTGCCGTTTCCATTCGAGGCAGGCTGTCCGTCAAAGGGATAGGTGACTACGATCATCGGCTTACCCGTTCCAAAGTTGTAGCCGATCATCTGTTCAAGGGTGTACGCGCGGGTGCCGTTGACTGCACCAAACAAGGCATCGAAGAAGACTGCCGAAGCAGCAAGGTCGGTGGTGCCGATGGTTACATAATTGATCATGATTTCTCTGGTGCTTTGAGGTTTGTACGCGGCAGCTCTTTGTCCCGCTCCGATATCTGTCACGTGATAGGTGTGTAACGCAAATTGAGGCGACAGTCGGACCGATCGATATTCTTCCACTCAGAGGAAAAGCCGAGTGTGGCTCCAACGAAAAGAAACTGATGTCCCGTTCCCTAGCCGCAATAGACCGCCCGTTATCGCATGGAAACCAACGTTTATGCGTGGTGTGCCAATGAAAAGCGTATACATGTTCGGCGCTTCTCACGACCCAGTCCGGTAACCTAGTGTAGTTGATATGCAAGGACAGCCCGTCCGGTGATTGCCGATGTTTTCAGGTGCTGCGGCGTACCTTCACCAGACCGGAATTTCACTGCGCGCGCAAAACCAAGAAGCTGCAAGCTCACAGGTCGCGGATGGAACGGACGAAGCGCCAATTCGCTGCGCGTGCGCCAACGTCAGCTTGAGCCGACGCGTTGTAATTCAAGCCACCAAATACTATTTCAACGCTGAGAGATTGGAGATGACTGACATGGATTACTCACTCGCACGCTAACACCACACCTTGGTTTCCATTTCCGCGAGCGCGCCCCATGACTTCTGTTTCCATCGCCAGCCTAAGCTGGCAGACTCCCACAAATTACACCCTTTTCGATGATCTTAGCCTGACTTTCGGTTCAGGGCGAACTGGGCTTGTTGGGCGCAATGGGACCGGCAAGTCCACCTTGCTGCGCCTCATAGCAGGCGAGCTTTCACCAAGTAGCGGGGCTATCACCGGACCATCTTCCATCGGCTATCTTAGACAAAGCGCGGAAGAGGTTTCCGCCACGACCGTTGCCGAGCTCTTTGACGCATCCGATCAACTTCGCATCCTCCGCCGCGCAGAACGCGGTGAGGCAAATGCCGACGACCTAGAGGTCGCGGACTGGACGCTGGAAGCGCGGCTTGAAACCGCGCTGACCAGCCTTGGACTGGACCTGTCGCTAGAAACACAACTGAACACGCTATCCGGAGGGCAAAGAACCCGCGCTGCCCTTGCGGCCCTCTTGTTTGCCAGCGATGACGTGCTGCTGTTGGATGAGCCGACAAACCACCTTGATCGCACTGGTCGTGAGCATGTGATGAATATGCTGCGCGGTTGGAATGGCTGTGTCATCGTTGCGAGCCACGACCGCACCCTGCTCGAAGAAATGGATGCGATTGTTGAACTGACCAGCCTTGGTGCAAAGACCTACGGCGGTCCTTACAGTGCCTACCTCTCCGCGAAAAAAGCAGAACTGGAAAATGCAGAAGACGACCTTGCACAGGCGCAACGCAACAAGGCCGCAACAGAGGCCCGCGCGCAGCGCGCGGCCGAGAGAAAGGCGCGAACCGATCGTCAAGGCAAACAACTTCGCGCATCAGGTAGCCAGTCTAAATTGTTGCTGAACGCAATGAAGGAACGCAGCGAAGGATCCGGCGGGTCTGCCGCGCGTTTGCGGGACCGGCAAACACAACAGGCCGAGGCAGACCTGAACGCCGCTCGGGAAGAGATGGAAGTGCAGGCGCCGCTCAATATAGACATTCCACCCTCCGGTTTGGCCAGCACCCGACAAGTCCTGAACGTGGATCGTATCACGTTTGGATACGACGCGAGAGCACCGATCCTCACCGATGTTTCTTTTGCGATCCAAGGCCCCGAGCGTCTGGCAATCGAAGGCGCGAACGGCACGGGTAAATCCACAATGCTGTCCTGCATCGAAGGCAAGTTGCAGCCACAGGTCGGCTCAGTTGCGATCCAGGTTCCGTTCACGCTTATCGATCAGGAAATGAGTTTTCTTGATCCCGCGGAAACTGTCCGCGAGGCTTTCGCGCGTCTCGATCCAAAAGCGACCGAGAATGACCGTCGCGCCACTCTCGCGCGTTTTCTGTTTCGCGGCGATGACGCGGACCAAAAGGTCGGATCGCTCAGCGGCGGGCAGAAGATGCGAGCCGGTTTGGCCTGCAGTCTGGGGCATAGCGAGCCGCGCCAATTGCTGTTGCTGGATGAGCCGAGCAACCATCTTGATATCGAAGCTGTTGAAACACTCGAAGCGGCGCTAAGGTCGTACGATGGCGCAGTTGTCGCCGTCAGTCACGATCATGCATTTCTCAAACAGATTGGGGTCCAGCGATGGATTGCACTCTGATCCATAGCGGTCATTCGTGCACACTGCAGCATCAGTCACTTTGAGCTCACAGCGGACCTCAGGTGCGGCGCGGTATATTCGGTTGAGAAGAGCCATGGGCATGTTGGGGCCGGCCCAGAGCCGACCTCCACCGTTGGTTCTCGATGCTGCGGCGCGGCCCGTCGAACCTGCCTTTCGCTGCGAGCGCGAAATCGTGTAACGGACGAACTAGCGGTCTGCGGACGAAGCCGACAGGGGAAAACTTGCCCAAAACAGTAGTGTGGCGCATGCTTCCCTTATGACGACCATCACATTCCCCACTGCTAGCCCAATTCACCGGACAACTGATGGCGGATCCGCCAATGAGAGTCAGCCCACACCTCCCAGCCCGAAAACAGCGACCTTCGTTGGGGGGTGTGCCGTGCTCGTTTGGGCGACGGCGGCGAGTTTCGCTGTTCTCGGGACGACGTTGCCACCCATGCTCTTCATCGGGGGAGCCTTTGCGTCCGGTTTCCTAGCGTTCCTCGTGGCACGCCTCTTACGGGGTCAGCCTGTACTTGGCATGCTGGCCGTTCCGCTGCCGGTCCTCTGTCTTCTTGTGGTGGGGTTTTTAGGTCACAACGGTCTTTACGTGACTGCACTGCGCTATGCTCCCGCCGCACAGGTCAACCTGATCTCCTACCTCTGGCCGTTGCTGATGGTCGGCCTTCTGGCGGCAACTCAGGTCGCCGAACCCACACCGGGACAGCTTGCAGGGAGCGTCCTCGGGTTCATCGGGCTCGTCTGGTTTGTCTCGCCAGGCTCAGTTAACGGCAGCTTCTTTGGTTACGCTCTGGCGTTCTCAGCGGCTTGCTGCTTCGCGGCCTATAGCGCGCTTAGAGCAAAGGTTTCGGGCGGACCCGCGGATGCTGCTGGTGCAGCTTGCGGGGTCGCGGCCATCGCGTCGCTGTTCATCCATTTCGCATTTGGAGGCAGCACTTCGATAGAAGTGGACCTAATGGCGATCCTTGCCATGGTCCTTATCGGCATAGGGCCAATGGGCGTCGCCAATCTGTTTTGGGACTATGGTGTGAGATACGGAGACGGGCGGGTTCTCTCAACGCTTGCCTACTTAACGCCGGTTTTGTCCACGTTGCTTCTCGTCGGGCTCGGGCTCGCGACACTCACATCCCAGGTTCTAGTCGGTGGCGCTTTCATTCTCGGCGGCATCTTCCTGTCTGCCGCAAGTGGGAGGAAGGCATAAGTTACGCTGCGCACCGACGAATGGGTAAAGTGGGCTCACAGCCACCGTCGGGTGCAACGCAGCATCTAGTTCTGAGGCCCGAGGCATCTCTTCGAGGACGGCCCCCATAAGAGACATTCGGCGCCGTTATCGGTGGCTGCAGTGCGGCTTCACCAGACTGGCCATTCGCTGCGAGAGCAAAGTCAGCAGCGGCCGAACTCACAAATCGCGGGACAAACCTACAGTTGACTGAAGCTCATCCAAGTAGCTATCAGTTGAGGCATTGGTATAGAACTCATGGTGTTTTGATGTTCGAGCATGGCTATTGTACCGTTTTTGCCGGTGTCTTCGTCTCGTTTGCGACTGGATTGAGTGCACAAGATATCGGACCATCGGATTACGGAATTGATCTTAACCTACGTGGTGAGCTGCTTAGGCCACAGCAAGCAGCCCCGACATTACCGAATGGTTTCGGCGTACGAATTGACAATGACTCTTTGGATTTGATTTCGCCACGCGAGTTGCCTGAGACGATGCTGTCACCAGGCACAACAATAAGTGATGACTTCACTTTTGACCTTAACGATCCACTTCGTGACAATCGACCGGTCACGGAGCTGGACCCGGCATTGCAGGCCCTAATTTTCACGCAAAACCGTGACCTTGACGGATTGGCAGCAATTGCAGGGCAGCAAGAGGTGATCGAGCGATTTGGATCGGATGCACCGATCGATGACATCTTGCAAGGTCTGGAAGTTACCCAATCGCAACCAATCTCGACGTTCACACCTGACGACATACGTACAATTATTGCACAACAACCGCAACTCACGGATACTGCGCGAGCGGTTGTGTGGTCCGAATTTCTCAATCAAAATATTGGCGGCTATGCATACATTGGCCTCGCTAATTCAATGGCCTTTGCGCCTGAGCCGGTAAGTGAGAGTTTTGGCATACTGCTAGCGCAATCCGATTCATCTTCGCGCGATGAGCTAATGGTGGAATGGCTGAATGCAAATCCCACCACCTCCGATCCTCGTGCTCTGGGTGCATTGTACGATCAGTCATATGAAGGTTTTTCACTACCCCAAGTCGGTCTGACTCCGCTAACAGCCGAAGAGGTACTTTCCCGGTTAGCGCCTGTGCCTCCAGGTGCTGATCCTTTTGCTGATCATCTGCGTGCCCGCATCGAAAGTGACCAAGGTAATCTTGAAAGCGCTCTTGCTGCGTTCAATCAGGTGGTTTCAGCTGAAAACCCACCAGCATCGGCATTTACGGATTTCGCGAATTTTAGCGCTCAAAACCCTCAGTTGTCGGGTGTCTTATCAGATGAGGAAATTATCAATAGCTACTTGGACGGCTTCGTAGGAGGTGATTTTGATGCGTTGCAGGGTCTTGGCTCTTATCCGAATACACCAAATGCAGTGATAATCGCTGCGACTGCTCAAGCTCTAGTCCAGGCTGAAACACCACAAGAACGGGCAATTGCTGCCCAGCAAGAGCGAAACCTATGTGCGGCCTATGGCGGTCGAGATGGTGGACCCTGCGAGGCACCGTCTATGATCTACTTCACCAATCGTGCCGAGGTTGCTGATGAAGGGTATTCCAACGAACCTGCATCGAATGGGGAAGTCCACTTTGGTCACCTGAACGTACCTTTGTTGTCCGAATTGCACCGGCGACGCGATGATCTTGGCAGATGGGGTGCGCGTTCATGTGTAACTGAGACTCGGCTAGCACAAAGGGTCTTTGATTGTGATCAAGATATCGCTCGTAATGCGACTGACGCCGGACCGTTGCAGTTTGACGTTGCCGAAGTTGACGCCTTCTCGGAAATGCTGAAGCCTTCGAACACTGGCACAACAGAGCAACAAGCTGTGGTATATATTCATGGTTTCAACAACTCACTTGAAGATGCCGCTCGTGACTTCGCCCGCATTATTCTGACTGCGAGGCTTCATGGGAGCTTCCAGCCAATTCTCGTTAGCTGGCCCTCCCAAGCAACCGCAATTTTTGACACAAGCGGCAGGCTGAGCTTGCCGGTCAACCAATATAGGCTGGATCGAAGCCGCGTACGCGACGCCTGTCAGCAGATTAAAGGTGCGCTTTTAGACATTCGGAATGCATATGGCAATGAGAACGTACACATCATTGTGCATTCGATGGGTAGCTACATGTTGCACCAAGTTCTCAATGGATGCCCAAGTGCAGACGATGCTAACACACAGCTTCAAGGTACCATCGCAAAGAACATCACTTTTTTAGCTGCGGACCTTGCGACAAGTGTGTTTGAAGCAGACAGGGAGCTCATATTAAGTTCTGCAAAACGCGTGACCATCTATGTTGCGCCAAGTGATCCTGTCCTTGAGTTCTCATCATCTTTGGAAAGACTGGAAAACGGCCCCGGGGATGGACCAAGACTTGGCAGCGGATACGATACGCTAGCGAATACGGCAGATGATCGCTTAATGGTCGTAAATACGCTTTTTTCTGAATTCGTTGAAACTGCGTCTGGCCCCACCCTGTACAATACTAATCACAGCTATCATATCAACACACCGGCCGTTCGGCGTGATATCTCGATGCTGTTGCGCGGCCATGTTAGAGATCAGGCAGAGAGATGTCTTGCGCCATCAGATGACATCTTGGACGGCACAGATGATCATCCAACTAGCTACTTTATTGTTCCCAACTGCCTGTAATGAAACGGGCGGCACCATCTGGTTTGGGGTCCACAGAGTATTGTTACCGTTAGCAGGTACGTCCGACGCCTGATCCGCCCATGCCTCTGCAGCTAGAAGAAGCTTCCGGCCCGAACCTGCCGTTGGCCGCAAGGATCCCATGTTGCGGTGCGGCCCGTCAGAGGAGACCTTCGCTGCAGGTGCACGGTCCCGACTCAAGCGAACTCACACTGTGCGGGACCTTGCTGACATTCACAGCACTTGCTCCAAGGTCTGCTTTCAGGAAACACCCTGCCAAAGACGGTGGGTCCTGTCCGCGATTCTTCGCCACGAAAGATCAGCGGTTCCGCCCCGCGCCGACATCGAGGGACCGCGTGCGGCGGGCATGACGGCAATCCATTTGGACGAGCTGGTCGCAGCAATGCAGCCAGGATGAAGGTCAGGGGGAGGGCGCTACCCTCCCCCGTTCGCCACGTGACAGATATGCGAGGCGGAAGCCTGCAAATCAGTGATCACGCAAGAAAGTGGTTCGGAGACCGGAGCAGTGGATGCCGAAAGCTATGATTGACCGATTCGTGAAGCATTAACAAAAGCCCAAGCTTCATGTGCTCTGTCAGCCTCAAAGGCCTTCGATTCAACCGGAATTACTTTATCGGCCCATTCGATCATTTTCGCAGCACTCTTGGGAGCACCAATGACCGCATACTTGCCGACTTTGCTCCATGACCTGACCTGAGCCTTCAGTACGTCGCTATCGAAGATCGCATCAAGATCACGACCCGTCATCGCACTGAGATCAAGAAGCATATCGACCTTGCCATCGGCTCGGTCAAAAACCTCATTCATGTGCTCTGCCATCGCTTCAACGTCATCATCGTCCGCGTGCCCAACTATCTCGAATGCGTGAACCCTTGGATTATCAGTTGCGATGGCTTTGATCGAACCATGTTGAAAGGTGTGCATTTTATATCTCCTGATACCGATTAATGTTAGGCAAGATTGCGATCTACGAAACCGCGTCTGCGTTCACATCTATCTCGGCAATCTTCGTCATGCGCCGGTCACCGTCATAGGTTTTGTCGAGACATTTCTGAAGTTTGGCAGCATCTTCCTTGAGGCCGAGACGCTTTGCAAAGGCGACTGTGCAGCCCCAGCCCGCAAGCGCATAATGCACCATACGCTGATACTGCGTAATGATCATCGCATCTTGAGCGTCCTGGTCCGAGAAGTCAGCCTCGAGGCTATGGGCTCGCGCTTCTTTTACGAGACCCTCCATACCTTTACAGAATTCTTCGGTGGCGTCTTCACCATGCGCCGAGACAATCTCCTTCGCGATGGCCATGCCATTCTGAATGCCCTCTGCTCCCGCCTTCAGGGCTGACTTCAGGTCTTCGTTTTTCGCAGCATTCGCGAGCGCCTCTGTCACCGGATGGCTTTGATTGCATGCGCTGTAGAGGTCTTGAAGCTGGTCGATGTAAACATCTTTGAGGCTACCGATGGTCATTTTGCCGCTCCTAACAAGTGATGAGTGCGAAACGCGTCAGACGTTTCGCCGGACGAACGCGATGATCGCCAGGATCAGGAAAACGACAAACAGAACCTGCGCAATCCAGGATGCGGTGCCTGCGATGCCACCAAATCCGAGAACGGCTGCAATAATTGCAACGATCAGAAATATCAGAGCCCACCTGAGCATTTTCAGTCTCCCATTAATTCTTTGTTCAACGTCGCAACCCTCAAAAGGTTCCCGAATGAGTGCCGTAGGCGTCTTTCCGCCACGGTTACGAGGTGGGGGGACGATTAGAGGTATTCGCGACTTCTCCCTATGTGGATGTCATCAGAAAAGGAGACCGCTATGAATTGGGATCAAATCCAGGGAAAATGGAAAGAGATGAAAGGCAATGCCCAAGCCAAGTGGGGCGAGTTGACCGATGACGATCTCGACGAGATCGACGGCAACCGCGAAGCCCTTGAGGGCAAGCTTCAGGCGAAATATGGAAAATCGAAGGAAGAGGCCAAGCGTGAAGTTGATGAGTGGATGAACTCGTAAGGTTCCGGCCTTTCACTTCGATTGGAGGCGCAGGGGGGTGACTACCTCGACCCCCCTGCGCCTTTCATATTTTCTTAGCTCCAACGCGGGAGCCAGAGAGCCATCTCTCACTTTACCACATTGAGCCGCAGCCTTTGTCAGGCGACTTGGAGGGGTTGTGATATGATTTCGGCAATAACCGATCTTAGACGCCGCAATTCGAGCGGTTTCAACACTCCTCGCCGTCCGGTTGCCTGAAGAGCATTCAACTCGTTCTGGCTATCGACCAGATACGCCACAGAGATGCCCTGTCTCGCGAGTTCGTCACCGAAAGCAACGCTTGTATCGCGGCGGAGGCGTAGGTCCATAAGCACCACATCGGGCCGTGTGATCGAAGCGATTTCGCGCGCGCCAGAAACGCTGCAGTGCGAGCCCATTACCGAACAACCCATTTGCTCCAAAAGATCGGATACGACCGATCCAATCCCGATCTGGCTTTCAACCAGCAGTATTCGCGTTCTCTTCAATTTTGAGGTTCTCCGTCGAAGTCGCGAAAATGCGATCCGATACCTGTCAGATGGATTGATGCCGTTTGGAAACAAGGGGACGAGAGCGATCACTACCAAATTCTCGTCGGACATTTGCGGGCAGGCCGGATATCGCATCTCGACAAAAATCTCATACACCGATGAGGGGCGTCTGCCGCCACGCCCATAATAATGTTATACGCCCATTGCTGGACTTGCGTTAAATGGTCCGATGAGAGGGGCCAGAAACATGTCACAACAAAATCGGGTAGAGGACGATGGTGAGAAAGCGGGAGACGTATCGTTGGCGGAGGACGCCCCCGACGTGAAAATCGTCAAGCGAAACGGCTTCGACACAGCCGTCGGATGGGCCATCATCGGCCTTGCGGTTCTGGCTCTCCTGACTGCGCTGGCCATCGCTCAGGTCTTCATCGTGCCGGTCATCATGGCTTTCCTGCTCGCGCTCGTCTTCAGCCCGCTTTGCCGATGGTCCCAGCGGCGTGGCGTGCCTGAGCCGCTGTCAGCACTCGTCATCGTCGTTGGTTTGCTTACTGCGCTTGCGGCAACGACGTTATCACTCGCGTTGCCGGTCACAGGCTGGCTGGAGGACGCGCCGAGCATTGCGCGTGAGGCCGAACGCAAGCTGCGGGGGCTCATGGGCGTCGCGGAAACGGTCACGGATGCAGGCCGTCAGATTGAGGAAGCTGCCACGGCGGGCGACGGGGCCGAAGGTGCGCCCATCGAGGTGGTGGTCGCTGAAGAAGGGCCGTTGACAACCATCGCACTCGGCGCGCCTCTCGTCGTCGCTCAGACGATCTTCATCATGATCCTCACATTCTTCATTCTTGCCTCGGGCAGTCTGTTCTACGAACGGCTTGTGCACGTGATGCCGACAATGACCGAGAAGAAACGAGCATTACAGATCGCCTATGACATTGAGCGCGACGTCTCGCGGTATCTGTTGTCGATCACGGCGATCAACGCCGGTCTCGGCGTGGCGGTGGGCTGCACGATGGCGCTTCTCGGCATGCCGAGTCCGCTTGCGTTCGGTCTTCTCGCCTTCTCGCTCAATTTCGTGCCCTTCCTAGGTGCAATCGGAGGCGTTGCGATCTCGTTTGGGGTTGCACTCATCAGTCTGCCGACGGCGTTCGATGCGTTTGTCGTGGCAGCGGCGTATTTTGCGCTGACATCCATTGAGGGGCAGCTGGTGACGCCATGGCTTGTTGGCCGCCGTCTTCGCCTTAACACCGTTGTGATCTTAATCGCAGTGGCCTTCTGGGCCTGGCTCTGGTCGATCATGGGAATGATCATGGCAGTGCCCTTGCTCGTCTGCCTTCGAGTGCTGTGCAAGCACGTCGAGCCCCTAAAACCATTTGGTGAGTTCCTCGCAGGGCGGGACGATTGATGAAAACCGTCAGTCGATGTACCCGGATCAGATGATCCAAGCCCTTGCAGCATATTCGGTCTCGGGACTGATTGGTTTTTTGCCGTACTGACCACTTTGCCCTTCAGCCGCTTGCGACAGGGAGCCATTGCGCGTCGTTGACTTGGTGCAGACTGGGAAGATGAGAGTTAGACGTTGAGAACAGGCATTGCTCTCTGCAAGGGACATGCAACACCTGCAAGCTGATGAAGATCGCTTCAAGCTTCAAAAACAGACGGCGTAACTATAGCTTCGGCAGACGGGCGAGCATGGCGCAAGACTGAGTTGTCCATCTTCAAATCCATTCTCTTCGAGAGGCACCGTTAATAAGCGTGGTCATCTGATACGTCAGTTCCTTGATTTGGCTACTAACCTGAGAGCCAAACCAAAGAGAAGGGCCGGGCAAATGCCCGGCCCATGTATATTTAGCCTTCATATTCAGGCTGCTGTTCCAAAGCTTCCTGCGAGCTGTCGATGTATACCCGCACATCTCCACCATCTTCGGAGCGGACAATCTGCAACTCATCGAACGTTACGGCGACATGACGTTCGCCAATGCCGAGGAATCCACCCACATCGATGACAGCACGGTCGAGTTGTCCGTCATCAGTCAGTAGCAGCTCACCGATGTCTCCCACATCTTCATCGCCCGGGCCGTACACACGCGCGCCGGTCAAATCTTCGGTTGTGAGGTCTTCGATGGTTGCGGTCTG
This sequence comes from Aestuariibius violaceus, assembly GCF_040779325.2. Classification (NCBI taxonomy): domain Bacteria; kingdom Pseudomonadati; phylum Pseudomonadota; class Alphaproteobacteria; order Rhodobacterales; family Paracoccaceae; genus Aestuariibius; species Aestuariibius violaceus. The sequence continues at coordinate 68,179 of NZ_JBFONT020000011.1, read as the reverse complement.
ATAGCCGTCGCGCTCGACGGCGGGAGGTGTCAGCATTGGTCGATCAGCCGCTGTCTCCATCGGGGCGTCAGCCTCGGTGTCGGTCTCCATAGCGGTCTCTGTATCAACTTCTTCCATTGCTGCTTCCCGCTCATAGACGTACTCAGGCGCCTCTTCGACGCCAGCAGCGCTCGCATTGATCACGAGGAAGAAGTCGTCGCTGTCACCCTCTTCGCTCACAAATCTAATTTGGGACATATCGACAGCAACGTCGCGTTCACCGACACCGATGAAACCGCCAACGCCGACGATGACAGATTGCACAGTACCATCGCGCGTTAGAATGATTTCGTTGATTTCACCGATATCATCCCATTCCGTCTCGCCGTCGGCAGCGATAGTGGTTTCGTTATTGATGTCGGCTTCGGTAGCGTAAACACGCATGCCGATCAGCTCGGAAGCGTTGAGATTTACTGCTTCATCGAATGTCATATTCGAAAACGCTGCAGTATGCCCATCAGCATATACTGCGGTTCCAAGAATCATGGCGGTTGCGGCGGTGGCTAGAAGGCGTTTCATCTCTAAACTCCAATTGTTGTTTCCATGCCCGGATGGGCGACTAATCATAGAAACAACGGATGAAGTTGATTTTGGTTCCGAGTTGGTGATCCCACGGAATGCGGAGAAAAGGTGTAAAACTAAGCGGCTTCGTCCACTATTCGGACCAGCTCATCACTCCCGTAGGGTTTGGAAAGCAAGGCAATCGGCTCAAGCTCTTCAAGTCGCGTTTTGGTCGCGGGATCGAGATTGCCGCTCGCAAAGATGACTGCGATGTCCAACTGTGACCGAACTTCCTCGACAGCAGCGCGGCCGCATCCGCCATCTTTCAGTCGCAGATCGACAATCATCAGATCAGGTTGGTGGACAAGAGCCAATTCGATAGCCTTGCCTTCAGTAGTTGCCGTTCCGACGACCTCGTGCCCCGCATCTTCAAGTGCCATTTCCGCATCCAGGGCAATCAGAAGCTCGTCTTCGACAATCAGAATACGCAACAGCTCATCCGCCGAGGGCGTGCCCCCAAATTCTCTAGGGCTCGAATTCCAGTTTGACGATCCATCCATTGGCCTGTGTCTTTGTTATTTTTGCATCCAGTTGCCGGGCGAGGATGCTTGTCAGTTTTGTGCCCAGCCCATTGGCCGCTTCATTACGTGGCAACCCTGACTCAGTAGACTCATCAAGCGGGGTTTTGGTTCCCGCTCCCCTGCCATTATCTGACACTTCAACGACCGCCGTTCCGTCACTGTTGCTGATAAGCCGCACATCGACACGGGGGTCTGAATCGAAATTTTCTGTCTGGGCCACGCCTTCGACAAAGGCGTATTTGAATGCATTCGTGACAAGCTCATTGATGATCAGAGAGAGCGGAACAGCTTTGTCGGCAGGCAACGTCAACTCTTCGGCTTCGACATTTAACGAAATGTTTCGCTCGTCGGCCCCATGCCCATTTGCCAGACGCTCGCAAAAGCGGCGCAGATACTCGCCGAACTCGACGGTACGCACATCTTCGTCGTGGTAGAGAGCGGCGTGGACTGACGAGATCGCCTGGACGCGGGCGGACGCTGCATGCAGCAGCGCTGCGGCCTCATCCGGCGCAGAGCGCGCTTGAAGCGACAAGATCGAGCTGACAAGTTGCAGCGAGTTCTTGACCCGATGGTTTACTTCGCCGAGCAATATCTCTTTTTCCTCAAGCAGTCGCACCTCATCTTCGATGTCAACAAGTGCGACTGTTGCTCCTATGGTTTGTCCCTCGGGGTTCCGGACCGGCTCACCAATAACCCGCATCCAGAACCTTGTCCCGTCGCCGCGCTGATAATGAACGTCGAGTTCCGCATGATCTTCGCCATCCTTGATGACGCGGGAAAGTGGATACTCGTGACTTTCGACCTGTCGTCCATCGGCGTGAAACGCAACCCACTCTCCGTAGGAGTCCGTATCCTCAGAGCGGAGGACCGAGTGTTTGAGATTTCGCTCAACCCATGAGTTGCCGTGAACAATCCGTCCCGTCGCATCCGCAAGCACGACGCCGACCGGAACGGTCTCCAGCATCGCCTCGAGTAATGCAGTGCGGTCTACGGATGCAGCAGGGCCTAACGTATGGGGTGCGTCTTCGTTTTGGGCGAGCAGCGCACGTGCGGCTGCCAGGTCCCGCCGCAGCCGTGCGATCTCTTTGTATGGGTCGTCCAGTGTGTCAGCCTCATCTGCGGAAATCGCCTCGTGAGGTGAGGGAACATCACCGCTAGCCAATTTGTCGTCCACGATGAAGTCCTTTCAAGCCCCGTATCATGGCTTCAAGGTATAGTATTTGTCAGCTTTTTGAAAGATGGGGCCTGGGCCGGAGGGTGGCACGGTCCCTGATCCGAACACACAAATGCAGACCGGAGCCGATGCCCGCTCCTACTGTTCAATGTGTTGCCAAATACGTCGGCGCTTTGCAGGGGAAAACTGCGCTGTATTATTGCGTAAGCGATTCGACGGAACAGAAGAAATGAACGATTTCCCTCACTTGAACAACGGTGGCGACCACCTCGACCTCATCCTTGCCACATCCGAGATCGGAATTTGGGAACTGGATGCGGCCACCGGCAAGGCACTGCGCAATCTGCGTCATGATCAGATTTTTGGGCACAACACTCTGCTGGATGAATGGAGCGCGGAGATATTCCTGACCTATGTTTTCAAAGAGGACCGGGATCGGGTCGAAACCCTGCTGACCAAATCCTTGCAGGATGGCAAGCCGTGGTCGTTTGAGACCCGCATCCGACGTGCAGACGGGATTGATCGCTGGATCAGCGCCAAGGGTATGCCGAAGTTTTCGGATACGGGCGACGTGACGAAGCTCATCGGCCATGTGATCGACATCACGGAGACAAAGCAGAATGAGGACCGGCTCAAACTGCTCTCCAAAGAACTCAATCACAGGGTCGCGAATACCTTCACGATCATGAACTCGATGATCCGTCATGCCGCGAAGAAGACGACTACAGTCGAAGACTTCGCTGATACCCTCATGGAACGATTGGGCGCATTGTCGCGTGCCAACAGGGTTCTGGTCGCTGAGGAGGCGCAGAGATCAAGTCTTCAGGACATTCTTGACATGGAGTTTGAGGCGTTCGCGGGTTGGCGCGCGCGGATTGATATCACCGGAGATACCCTTGTCTGGTTTTCTGGGGAAGCTTCGGAAGCCCTTGCGATGATCTTCCACGAACTTCTCACCAACGCGGTCAAGCACGGCGCTCTCTCTGTCCCGACCGGACAGGTCAACGTGCGTGTTGGCAACGGGGCTGGTCAGCGGGTTTCAATCACGTGGACTGAAACAGGCGGTCCTCCCATTGCGCCCGAGCGAAACAGCGGAATTGGATCGAGCATCCTGCAAAATGCCTTGCGTGAGGAAGGCACGGTCAAGGTGGACTACTCTGCCAAAGGCCTGATCTGTGAGATTGCCGTATATGACAGCTTTCAACGCGAGATACCCGATACGGTCGTTCCGTCCTCGACGGCCTTGCCCGAAGGGCAACCGGTCGATCCGGACGGAGCGTTCTCCGAGCGAAAGATCATGGTTGTGGAAGACGATCCGATTATCGGCATGGATATTGCGGATATATTTCGGACACGTGGGGCGTCGGTCGTCGGACCCTTCACTACAGTGGCAACCGCCCTTCAAGCGTTGCGAGAGGCACCGGATGCAGCCTTGCTGGACGTGAATCTCGGGGAAGAGACAACGGATGTCATCGCATCGCAACTTTCCGATCTCTCAATACCGTTCCTGATCCTGAGTGGTCAGATGGACAGTTCCGATTTGGGAGAGGCGTTTCAGGGTGTGCCAATCGTAGGCAAACCCTTCGGAGAACAGGACCTGGTTAGGCGTGTGAGTGCTTTGCTTTAGCAGCCAAAGGGTTTTCGCGCAGGAGGTTGTAAACCCCTTGCCATGATTTTCTCGTCCAGAAACGGTCGTTTGCGGCACAGACGTCGCTGACGCCGGAATCATTGAAAATTTTTTGTGCCACAAACCATTGGCAAAAGTGCCGTTGATTTTATTACGTTTCTGGCATGAGCGGACATTGGTGCAGAGTGCAGCATCTGGTAAAGAGGGCTCGCAGCCGACATTGACAACTTGGCTTTGCATTCGCAGAATTGCTAGGTGGGCTTGACTCTCGTCCACATAAGAAAGGGAGCCACGTTTCCGCGGCTCCCCGAAGCGAACGGTTCTATGACCGATCCGACTGCTAGATGATCTATGAAACGGCGTCCTTGGGTCAGGCCACCAGCGACAGCCCGGTCCCTTCGCCCTGTTCCCGCTCACCGTTGTCCACGAACGGAATGATCGAGAAGGTCTGGCCACCCCGCTGCTCCTCGTTCTGCACGGCGTTCACGCGGAGATCGCCGTCGGGCGTATTGATCAGCAGCGAGACATACTCGTTGCCGGTCCGGGCGCTCTTGGCCATCCAGGCCGAGCCGACGCGGATCGGGTGGCCTTTGGGCGAGCTGACTTCGATCCGGTAGTCGGGATGGGTCTGCTCCGTCTTGTAGTCGTTCTCGATCAGCATGAAGTCGAGGTCGAACATCATGTTGGCGATGTAGCCCGCAAAGGCGTTGTCGGCGTCCATCGCCGTGAGCTCGCCCGAGATCGAGCCGGACTTCATCGTGCCGTTCGAGACGAGCGGGATGATCTCGAACTGACCGGTGCCCGCCTCACGGGCCTCCTTGGTCTGCACCGCGTTGACGCGGAAGGGTCCAAGGCCGACATCGAGTTGCATGGAGAGGTAGGGATTGCCGGTGGTATTGCCGGTCTCGTTCCAGGCGGTGCCGATCCGCACCTTGCGGCCGGACCTGTTGACGGCGGTGACGTCGTAATCCGGGCTCTTCTCGGACATCTTGGTTCGGGTCTCGAGCTGGATCGCGATGTCGAACCGGCTGGAATGTATCATGCCGGAAAACACGGCGGCGGCGGTCTCGGGCGTCTTGGTCAGGGTTCCTGCGAACATGGGATTTCTCCTTGGGATTGCCGGCCCGGGCGTCTGCCCTGCGACCGGCGGGTTACGTTTCGACCCCTGATGGGATCACACACCCCGAAAGCCTGCTTTCGCCTTTCCTACTCCACGGCCCGTCAGCCTGACGCGACGCCGGAACGGGTGTCCGACGTTGGCGCCCGCACAGCAACCCCGATCTCTGCCGCCCGCCCCGCCATCCAGTCCTGGAGGCCGAGAAGGGTTCGGCCGGAGGCAACCTCGGCAATCCAGGCCTCACGCGGGTCTCCTTCCATCTCCGGGCACAAGCGGTCGATATGTCCATTGGCCATCCAGGGCTCGGGCTGAATGCGTGTGAACCAGTCCGCGAGGCTCGGAATGCGGCCCTGGCAGTCCTCCCGGACATGCTGCTCGCCGATCCAGCGGACGGGGATGTCGCGGCCGGCTGCATTCGTGAGCGCCGCACCGAACACCCGTTCGGCCTCAAAGATACCTTGGGTGTGGTGGCGCAAGGCGCGATGCGTGAAGAGCGCGAGATGCGCCTTCGAGGCATCGAACCAGTCATGGATGGCCTGGTAGTCGGACGGGACGCCGCCATACTTCCGGGCAGAGCTTTCGGCATGGTGGACAGGATGGGCCATGTCAGAGGCCCTTGTCACGGGAATGGGAGTATTCGACGTAGCGGTCGGCGTGATCGAGCGTGATGCTGTCGGCGGTGATGTCCCAGGTGAGCGTCCCATAGCCGCCTTCGTTGTTCTCGAAGCCGGGGTGGTGGTGATAGGCGAAGGACCAGGCGAAGTCCTCGAGATTCGTGGCAATGTCTTCCGCGAGCCCGATACCCGTGGGCTGAAGGGTGACGCTCTCGACATTGCCGGAATCGCCGTAGCCTTCGTATTCGGCGATCACGTGCGCGACATCGAGCGCACGCAGCGCCGCGAGGAGCTCAGTCCTGGCGGCCTTGTTCGCGGCTTCTCGCTCCGCACGCCACTTTTCCATCATCGCGGAGTAGTCGGTCTGGGGATTGGTCATGGGTCCGTCCTTACTGTCAGGTTGCGGGTTCGACAGACCAAAAAGCCCGCTCTGCGCTTTTGGACGCGGAGCGGGCTCGTTGGCCAAAACTGGCGGCGGTCACTGCGAAGGGACGATCACGCCCCCTGCCCCTTGAAGAACTCGGCCAGTACAGGACTCGCATCGCCCTTGGCGGAGCCGAGCAGCTCCGATCCGACCAGCGACGCTTTCGAAAGCCGGACGAGACCGCCGGTTTCCTCGATGCGATAGCATCGGCGCTTCTGCCCGCCGCGCCGGTAATGCGTAGCTGTTACGATCTGGCAGGTGCTGCCGTCGGTGAGCGTCACGGGCGCGGCGAGCCGGATCCTGTCACCTTCCGCGTAGTCCGGGATCGCGGCCCAGTCGCGGCAGCGCTGGCGCCAGGCATGGGCATAGCTGTCGGGGTCTTTGAGATCAGAAAGCAGGCCCAGAAGACTGAGCGGTGCGTGGGATCCCACCGGTCCGGCACTCTCCTCCATGTCCTTATAGCCCCAGCACCCATCGTCGTAGCGCGTGAGGAACACCGCTCCGAAGGTGATCGAGCCATCGGCGTCTGTGACATAGGTCGTGTCCTCGACCGGCGTTCCATCGAGCATCGTCACCTTCGCGGCCGCATACCAGGTGGACCCGACCTTTGAGGCTTTGACCAGCACCGTCTTGCGGGTGTCGGTCTCGAAGGTGCAGAGCCGTGCGATCTCGGCCTTTTCGTCGGCATAGGTTTTGACGCGGCGGTCGGTGTAGAAGAGCCAACCCACTATGCCGCCCTCCGGTCATCGATCTCGATCAGGGCATCGAGCGGCACCCGGTAGGGCAGCATCTCGTCAAAATCCTCGCAATTGCCGGAGTTCTGCACGAGCGCCTGAGTGTCACTAGCGTCCTTCAGGATTACCCGGAACGTCCCGCCGAGCCCGGAGGGCACGTCGTAGACACCGCCGATCAGGTAGTCGGCTGCGCGGCGGGCGAAGACGCGGATCGTGTGGCCATCGGTTGCCAGCCGGATGGTCTCATGGCCACGATCGATCAGCATCTGCACGTCATCGAGGATGTCGGTGTAGAACTGGCCGGTCAGGTCACGAAAGGCCGCCTGCCGTGCCGCCATCCAGTCGGGGTCGCGGAACGGGTTGAAGCCCTCGGCGAAGACGTAGGACGGATCGGCTTGCGCCGTCGTGACGATCCGCGTTGTCGTGCCGTTGATGCCGTTCGAGCGCAGATGGACGCCGTTGCCGACGATGAGGATCAAGGCGGGTTTGCCAACCGGGCCGTTCCAGTTCGGGAGGAAGGTCGAACAGGACCGTGCATGGGCAATCTGGGCCGCGACGTCGGTCGCTGGGAAGCTGAGAAGGGACATTTGCGTCACCTGTCATTTGGATGGAAGGGGGCGACCCGCGTCGGACCAGCCGGGCGGGTCGCCTGCGGGATCAGGCCGCCTCGGCGACGTCGGTCTGTTGCTCCGGCACATCGAGGTCAGCGTCTTCCTCGCCTTCGATGCCGGACGTCTGCATCATGGGCGGGCACCAGGCGGCAACAGCCGCGCGCTGTGCGTCGGTGAGCGTCGCGAAGGGCTCAGAGAAGAGCTTGTCGCAGAAGGCGACTATCTCTTTCTTGCTCGACGAGGCCAATATAGCTGCCTCCTGCGTGAGCCCTAACTCCACGCCAAGGATCTTCAGGAGCCAGGCCTTCTTGAAGCGGTTGAATAGGGCTGCAGTCGGCGTCCAATGCGCCCTGACGTCCGGCATGACCTCGATCTCGAAGGCATGCATCAGGCTGTCGCTCTGCGGATTGCGGGCAAAGCAGGACTGGGTCGTCGCCGCGGTCGCATAGGCGACAAGTTTCGCCTTCTCGGTCGGCTTTAGCTCGCGAAACCGGGCGAAGCGTTCTGCGGGCGAGACCGCCTCATCGTTCCAGGACAGGTTCAGAGCGTCATGAGCGTCGGCCACCTGCTCAAGCGAGGTCCCATCGATCTCGTCCATCTTCGCGTGCGTGCGATATTCCTTGCGGGCATCAATCTTGATCGCGTGAGTGACACTCATGCCATGACCCAACACGTCGCTGACGAGCTTGAAGAGCGTCAGGTCCAGCGTGGCCTTCGGATGCTGCGCCATCGCCGCGCCAAGCGCCATGGCCCGTTCGGTTTTGAGATCCTCCGTTAGAGAGGCCGGGTAGACGATCTCGTCGCTATCCGCATCTGCCTTGCCGGTCGCCGACCCTGACGCCTTGCCGGGGTTCTCCGTCTTGTCCTCGGGACGGACCAGCCCGGTATGAAGGGTCACCTGCCCGTTCGACCAAGAGGCGATCACACCGGATCGCGCAAGATCTTCTTTGCTATAGGCTTCCTGTGCAGGTCGCGGGCTTCGACTTCCAGTTCATCGACCTTCTCGTAGAGCGCCTCGTAGGCGTCTTCCTCGAGGCTCTCGTCCTCCATTTCGCGTTCGAGCTTTTCGAGCTCGGCGGTGATTGCCTTGAGGCGCTTCTGGCCCTTGGCGTCGGGCTCGATCGGTCCGGGATAGACCCGGCCATAGTCGGCCATCGCCGCATAGTGGTAGCGGATGACGGCTTCGGCCCAGCCAAAGCCCATCGCAGCCCGAGCCTCCTCAGCGGCGGCGGTGAGTTTTTCAAGGAGGATCGTCTCGACGAGTTCGGCGTCTTCCAGCACCGAGTGTTCTTCGAGAAGATCGGCGGCAATCGCCCCGCCCCGCGCCTCGTAGTCCTCGCGCACGAAGGCCCCGATATCGTCGCTCACTTGCACGCCACGGGATTTGAGCGCCTGGCGAACGGTATAGGCCTGGAAATAGTTGTCTTCCTTGGTCAGGGCCTCGAAGAATTCGCGTTGCACCTCCTGGCTCGGGTGGTCCGCGAAGGCCTTCATCGTGTCGAGCGTGATCGATTTGGAGCGCGCGGCGTCGCGGATGTCAGGATGGATGAGCCCGTAGCGCAGGCGGCCCTTCACGGCGGCGACGGTCGTGCCGAAGGTCTTGGCAATCGTCTCCGGGGTCTGCCCGTCGACCTCCATCATCCGGGCGAAGGCCTCGAACTCGTCGATCGCGTTCATCGGGGCCTGGGTGATGTTCTCGGCGAGCGACAGGGCCGTGGTCACGTCGCAATCGTCTGTGACGAGACGGCAATCGATCTTCGTGCTTTTCGTGAAGCCCTTGGCGGACTTGTCTTCCACGAGCTCCTGGAGTGCGGCGTGGCGACGGCCGCCCGCGAGGACGCCGAACTTGCCGTCAAATTTCTGGACGAGCAGTGGCTGAAGCAGGCCGAGAACGGCGATGCTGGCTTTCAGATGAGCGATGTTCTCGGAGGCGTAGCTCTCCGGAGACTTCGCGCGCACGTTGGCGGGATGGGCCACGAGATCGCCGATGGCGACGGAAACGGGTGTCAGGGATTGGTTCATGGTCTGTCCTTCTTGAAGTGGGTCAGGTCCACGCGGGAGTTCCGCGGGACCGATCCCCGGTTCCGGGGATCAAAGGGACAAAAGGCCCACTTTCCCTCTTCCGGGGTCAGCGGGCCCTCTACTGCTCGGCAGGTGCGCCCTGCCCTACCAGTCGTGCGCCATCATGATGGTAAGGACGCGCATGGTGGTCTCGGGATTTTCGGGGGTCTCCGCGCCGTAACGGAAATCGGAGCTGGCCTCGTAGAGATCGATCTTCCAGAAGACGCGCTCGCCGCGGATCGTCACCGCCCCGAAATCATGCCAGCCGGCGGGATCGTTCTCGGGCTCGAATGTCTCGAAAGTTCCGACCGCCTGGACGGCCTCGGTCACGACGCTCTCACCGGCGTCCAGGAGGGATCGTGTGACATGCAATCGGCCCGGGATCGGCTGATCCGGCGCGACGCCGAGACAAGCGAGCCTGCGGAAAGCGTCGTTCTGGGCGGCGACAATGGTCGGATCGGGTTGGCTGTGATCGGGATCGGGAGGCTTGCGCATGGGTCTGTCCTTTCGGGAGATGCTGGAGACGCCCGACCCAAAGCCTGCTTTTCCTTTCGGCCAGCAGAGGCCGCCCGGTTCCTGTGATCAGCCCGAACCCTCCACTCTGGAGGCGACCCTTCTCATGCGGCCTCGTCGGTGCAGGACAACCGGCCCGCCTTCGACGCGGCGATCAACCAGTTGCAGGCGCGTTGTGCATCGGCCGCGTGCTTGAAGATGGCGGACTTGTCCGAGCGCAGAACATGCAGCCAGCTGTCGAGATAGGAGGCGCTCATCTCAAGCGTATGCGCCGAGAAGCCGAGCTCCTGCCCCAGAAAACACGAGGTGAGCTCTGCGACGATCTCTTCGCGTGCGTAAGCGGTGTTGCCGAAACGCGCGTCGCCGTAGGACCGATTGAGCCGATGCCGTGCCTTGGTGGCATGAGCCATCTCATGGGCCCAGACCCCGTAAAACGATCGCGGATCCTCGAAGAGCGCGATATCCGGCATGTAGACCTTGTCGACGGCGGCCATGTAATAGGCCTCGCGACCGGTGAAGCTCGTTACGATATCGATCGCCTCGAAGAAGGCTTGCATATGCGGGATAGGCTTGTGCGGCGGGTGATCAGGCACTGGCGCCGGATCAGGATGGAAGCTCGCGGGCAGGCCCTCGATCTGATCGGCGTTGAACACGCGATACGCCTTCTGAAACCGAAACCCGCTCGTTTCGGCCTCATCGTCCTCTGTGTCACCCGCTTGCCCGTCGCTCCGGTTTTTCGCCTGGCCATAGTAGACCACGACGGAGGATTTCTCGCCCTTACGGACCTTGGCTTCGAGTGCGTTGGCCTGCCGGAGCGTCATCCAGAATGGCGAGCTAAAGCCCGCGAGCTGTGTGCGCATCGTGAGCAGGAAGTTGTTGATGCCTTGATAGGGCTCGCCGCTGTGCCGCAGCGGGCGCGAAGCAGCACCAGCCGTCCACGGCTTTCGCCAGGGCAGAATGCCGCGCTCGATCACGCGGATCAGCTCACTTGTAATCGCCTCCGAAGCGTCGAATCTGGACGCGCGGGATCGGGCCATGGCTGGCCTCCTTTCTGGGGTGCGATTGGGGACGATGTCGGGACGCGCAGCATGGCCGCGCGTCGCCACGGATCCGCGCGCCGAGCGGCACGAGCGGATCGCTTTACGAGGATAGAAAGACTTCCGGGGCGGGCGTGTTGGCCTAAACGACCTGCCGCCATCGTGCGACGGCGGTCACGGGCAGACAATGCCTGTCAGCAGAGTTCAGGGGGAGATCGTTGATCCTGACCGACAGGCCGAACTCCGACCGGACCCGTCAGAGACACCCCCCAACTGCCAGTTCCGTCAGTACCCAAATAGTAAGGGCACTTTCACTTTCGAAGGACAGGAGAGGACCCGCAGACCGAGGAGCTCCGGAGGGAACAGGCCCTACTTGATCGCGTAGTCCTCGAGCGACTTGCCCGCCTCGAGACCTTCCTTGATCCAGGCAGGCTGACGACCGCGCCCGCTCCAGGTCAGTGCAGGGTTCTCCGGATGGCGGTACTTCGGCGGTGAGGCCTTTGCTTTCCCCTTCGCCTTGCCCGTCAGATCGGCCAGCGAGTAGCCGAACTCTTTCGCCTTTGCCTCGACTGCAGCGAGGGCCTCTTTGCGCTGGTTCTCCTCGAAATCGTCGATGGCCTTGGCCACCTGCTTTTGGAGCGTTTTCAGTTCGTCGAGGGAAAGCTTGTCGATCTTGGGAAGAGCCACTGGGTCAGTCCTTGGGATGCGCGGATAATCGTTCTTTAATCATGAGTTGGACCTAGTTGGAAGAGAATGCGCAGATCTGGCGATCCGCAGTCAAACGTCTTCTTTGCGCGATGAGCTCACCAGGGTACGGATAACCGAGAACTATCGTCACCTTCGACGTCGAGGTCTTGTTCCAGTCCACTAACTTGCCCGACTTTTTTTCCGCCCGGATCAGTGAACCGAGATGTGTTGCGTAATTCGGTTGCAAATCAATTTCATTTTGCAACAGGTTTGCGAGACACGGCGAGTTGAAAGAACAACAACGGGCAAAGCCGAAGAAATCCTAGAAAACATTCTACAACAATGGTTTGCATGAGGTCGACCGCGCCTCGCGGCGTGGCGTAAAAGGACGTTTGTGCACGGCCTTTCTGCCATTCTAGCCATGTCCGATCTGGAACGGCCGTCAGACCCTCTGCTTCCTGCGAAGCGAAGATGGCGGCCTTCCGTAGAGCGCCTTGAACACGTCGTTGAAGCGCCGGACGCTTTGAAAGCCCGCCGCAAATGCGATCTCTGAAAGAGCTAGGTCACCGGCATCAATCATCCGTTTAGCGCGCTGCACTCTCGCCGTCGCTGCAACTTGCGACGGGCTAGCTCCTGTGTGTTTGGCAAACAGGCGCGACAGATGCCGTGATCCAATGCCGAGAGATGCTGCCAACTCATCCACGCTTCGCGTGTCGAGAAAGCCGTCTTCGATAAGCCGCATGGCGCGACCAACAGTGGTCGCGGTGCCGCGCCAAGCCGGGCTTCCGGGCGCTGTCTCTGGGCGACACCGCAAACAGGGGCGGAACCCAGCCCGCTCGGCGGCCGCTGCTGTCGGATAAAACGTGACGTTGGCCGATTTGGCCGGGCGCACCGGGCAGACAGGACGACAGTAGATTTTGGTGGACCGGACACCAGAAAAGAACAGCCCATCGAAGGATGGATCGCGTGCAAGCCGAGCTTTGTCGCACGTTTCAGGATCGGGGAACAAAGGTGAGACGTCTTCCATACCTGAACTTCGCCCGAAGCCGTGATCGCGGTCTAGCTGGAATCGGACTCCATCGGGGGATGACATCTGATTCCAGCCAGCGGAGCTGCCCAGTGCGGGTGATAACGCGGGAAATTCAAAGGTCTCCCATGTCGCAATCGCCTCAAAACCCCGTACTCGAAATCGCTCTGCTCGTCTTATTGTCTTTCCTGTGGGGTGCGTCCTTCACGCTGATCGAAGTCGCCATCGACACGATTCCGCCTGCCACAATTGTGTTTGGTCGGCTCGTCATCGGTGCTGCACTGCTTGTGGTTCTCGCCCTTTGGAGCGGCGTTGCCTTTCCAAGGTCAATGACACGCTGGGGCGCGCTATTGATCCAGGGCATCCTTCAGAGCGCACTTCCGTTCACTCTGATAAGCTGGGGCCAGAAACACATCGACAGCGGGCTCGCAGGGTTGCTGAACACGACGCCGCCGCTATTCGTCTTTCTGATTGGATTTTTCCTCCTTAAAGATCGCAGCGCGGGGACCAGGCAAGTTCTCGGTATTTCATTGGGTTTCGCGGGCGTTCTTGTGATCATGGGTCCAGCGGCATTTGCCGGTGAGGGCAGTTCTGTCCTCGGACAGTTGGCCGTAACGGGAGCAAGTCTCAGCTACGCGGTTGCGGCGATCTACGCGAAGCGGTTCTCAGATCAACCCCCGGTCCTGACCGCTGCGTGCTCGATGGCGTTCGCGGCGCTCCTCATGGGGCCTGTATCCTTTTGGGTTGGTGATCCTCTAAGCCTCGAGCCCACTGCGCCCGCAATCGCCGCCGTCATTGCCATGGGCGTATTTTCGACGGCAATCGCCATGGCGATCTACTTTCGGCTTGTCCGCACACTCGGACCTTTGGGTGTCACGACAGGCAGCTATATACGGGCTGGATTCAGTGTGGTCTTGGGTGTTGCACTACTCGGCGAAGCTTTGTCACCGACGCTCATCGCTGGCCTTGTGATGATCTTTGCAGGTGTTGCCATCGTCACAGGTCATCTGAAGCTGCCAACCAAGGGGCGTCTATTGAACAAAAGTGGCTGATCACCATGCAGGGTTACCCACCTCGGCGGCTAGACCGGCTCGCACATGGCGACTGTTGCACAAAGGAGCGGTTGCGCGCGGCCAGAGCTGCTCAGAAACCGTCCAGAACCGCGCCGCCTCTACCGAAAGGTTCCGGCCGGGCGGAGTCGATGATCCTCCGAGGCTTAGGAGCTCGGACAGAATCCACCGATTTTGCGCTGGCCGCTATCACAGAGGAGACAAGGCTTCCGATGGTCTGCGCTCGCGAAATGGCCTTCTAGCTGCGATCCTAGACGGCTTCAGCGTGCGCGCCGCCCGCTTCAATGATGGCGGCAGCGAGCGGTCCATAGAGGGTTCCGTGCAGCGATCCGGGGATGATCTTCAGGACCGAACCGGGAAGCGCGCGATGGAGAGACCATGCGGTCGAGAGCGGGCAGGACAAATCAAGTCGGCTGTTGATGAGCGTCACCGGAAGGCCCGCCAGGTACCCTGCGCGGTCCAGAAGCGGCGGATCGAGCCATGCCAGATGTCGGAAGTAATGCGTCACGATGCGTGCAAAGCCCAAACGGAAGACGGGATCGTCGAAGCGTCCCGATGGCTCCGCGCGCGGGTCCACCTGAAGCACGGCCTCCTCCCATCGGCACCACGCGCGCGCGGCCTCGAAGGCGATGCCCGGATCATCGCTCGCGAGACGTGTCGCGTGGGCCTCCGCCATGCCGACGCCCGGCGCACTGTCCGGGGCACCTGCGCGAAAGGCCTCAAATGCCTCGGGAAGAAACATCCCTGCGCCACCGTAGAGCTGGTCCAGTTCGACCTGCCCCGTCGTTGTGACGGCAGCGAGTATCAGACCAGTGACGCGATCCTTATGGGCATGGGCGTAGGCCTGCGCGAGCGTCGTTCCCCACGATGCTCCGTAGACTGTCCAACGCTCGACCCCAATCAAGGAACGCAGGCGTTCAAGGTCGGAGACGAGGCAATCGGTCGTGTTGGCGTGGAGCGCACGAAGGTTTTCGCCTGCATGCGGGCGCGAGCGGCCGGACCCGCGCTGATCGAGCGTCACGATGTGCCATCGCTCCGGATCAAAGAGGCGCGGAAGCCGCTCTGACGTGCCTGCCCCTGGACCGCCATGCAGGAGGACAACCGCAGGCCGCGATACGTCCCCGAATGTTTGCCACCAGACTTCGTGGCCGTCCTCCTTCGGCAACCAACCGGACTGAAGTGGAGGAGAGGCTTTGAAAAGCGCCATGTCTGAACCTCGCAAAACAATGCCTGGTGTTCTTATTCAAGAGGGAAGGGTGCGCTGGTCCTCCACGCCTCTGGTCCTTCGTTAGCTGAGCCTTTCCGCCATGAACGCTTCAGCGGCCTTCCATGCCCTGTTGGCGGAACGCTCATCATAAGCCATCCCGGTTTCTGGAGAGTTGGCCCTTGGATGTGTAAATGCATGACCGGTATGGCCAAAGGCGAGGAGCTGCCAGTCCGCCCTGGCCGCGGTCAATTCAGCAGCAAGGCTCAACACATCTGAGGGCTGCGCCAAGGGGTCGTCCCATCCATGAAGAATAAGGATAGCTGCTTCAATCGCGGCGGGAGACTCAGGGAGCCAATCCGGCTTATTGAAGAGGCCGTGAAACGAGACCGCAGCTTTTATCCCGATGTTCGCTCGCGCCGCGTCGATCACGCATTTGCCGCCAAAGCAAAAGCCAATCGCGGCTGTCCGCTGAGCGTCGACGCCATCCATTGCGATCATTGTCGTATGAGCGATCCTTAGTCTTTCGAGTAACTTGGCGCGGTCTGCATTCATCTCGCCCATAAGGGCATTGGCTTCTTCTGCATTCGCCGCACGCCGTCCTTGGCCGTAAACATCCACTGCAAATCCCACGTAGCTCAGACGGGCAAGTCGTTCGGCGTACCCTACATCGATATCGGACTGGCCGCCGAATGCATGACAGACCATAACGCCTGGTCTGGGGCCGTCGGTGCCGACAGGGCGAAACCGAACTCCCTCAAATGGTCCACCGGGGCCATTATAAACAATAGTGTCCGTTTCAATATCAGTCATCGCTCTGCCAAATCTAATCTCATTCCAAATACTGCCGATTCCACAATGACCCTGTTTTCCCAATTGCTTTCGCAAGCTACCTTCTGAGGAAACCCAACTCTACACCTCGTAGGGCCGCTCAACACCCAAAGCCTCTTGCAGCTTGTCCCAGGTTGCGACTTCGAACCGCTCCGGCCAGTCCACGCCACGCTGTTTCGCGAGCTTGCGGGCGCGCGGCAAATAGGCCTTCGCATAGGCGAGGTGTGTTGCGATCATCGCCTCCCGCTCTGCGACAGGCGCGGGCAAGGCGGTAATCAACGCCTTCTGCTCTTCGGTCAGCAGGCGGTTCAAGTGAAGTGCTCCGCCTCGATCCGGCGCAGCGGTTTCTTCAACCATGAGGTCGATCAGTTTGGTGCGCAGGTGGAAGATACCCGCGACACCGTTGATGTATTCTTCGCGACCTGCCGCAAGATGCAGAAGCCCCAATATGCGAATGAACTCCTCGATCTGACGGAACAGGCGCGCCGGTGAAGCCTGCGGTTGTGGTTGCTCTTTCGGTAACTGGTCGTAAAGACCGTCATGATCGAAGAGAGGTCGAAGGCTTGTCTGATTGTGTGCTGCGAACTGTTCGGGCTTCAGGATGATCACATCCGTGCGTGTCCAGTCTGCGGTGATGGCATTGATCAGCGCAGGACGAACATTCCGATCCCACCACATCACGATGTCGCCGGTGCGTGCGATGGCGGTCTTCCACGCTCCGGCAACCTTGTCGGTAGGCCCGTCTTCCGACACCAGAACGAAGTCGATGTCACTATAGGCGTCTGCCCGTCCGTTGCCGAAACTGCCGCTCAGGAAAAGGCCGCGAACGGCAGAATGATCGCATAGCGCGTTGCTGATCGTATCTATGACACGCTCTGACTTCATGAACTCTTCCTTTCACTTGGCATACGGATTCGCACTTCAGGGACGTGAAAAGCCGTTGAGGCGCGCTGCGACCGGAGGCTGTATGGCGGATGCTACCGTTTGATGGACCAGACCATCGCGATCTCGTAGCCAGCAGCTTCCAGCACCTCGATCTTGGACGTCCATCCAGCCGGGCAGACGACAAAGGCGGCTCCCATACCGCGGTTGACGAACGCCGCCTCGGCCGCGCGCAACAGTGCATGGGAACCCTCACTTCCTTGGTCAAGCTCCGCCGGGTTGGCCAGCTCGGGGTGGTAGTAGTCGTCAATCACACCCGTCTCGGTGATGTCATGGGCCGGGGGAAAGTGCAGCCGTGAGGCGGGCTGTGCGATGATGTAGCCCTGCAAATCCTCGGACGCGCCCAGGACCATCATGTCCCGATCCCGGAGCGTCAGGCTCCGCGTCATCCATGCTGAAAACCGGGGATCTGCGTCAGGATGGGTTTCCCAGAACGGATCGATGTCGAAAAGTACCTGCCGGTTCTCGACGCTGCGTGCAACGACACCTGGAACATCGTCTTCCGTTGCTTGCCGTACACCGGGCGGCATTCCTTGGTCGCCAAGCTCACTGCGTGACAGATAAAGCGTGAGAGGTTCATACCCGTTTGCCTCGAATGCAGTTCGCCAGACTTCGCCTGCGACATGGGATGCCAGTTTGATCCTTGCACCGGCTTCGTGAAGGGCGTTCTCGGCTGCGGCCAACAGGCCCTCTGCCGTGCCGCTTGGAGCATCGGTTGCTAAGAAAGAGTCCGGCAGGATCAGTCCCGGCTCCCCGAACGAGCCCGCGTAAATTGGGGGCACTGGAAACATCATCGCATGGATGACGCCCGTGATCTGATCCCCATCCTCCGCGACATGCCAAAACTGTCGAAAGGGTTGCCCATCGGCCGTCAGCGCAAATGTCAGCGCCTTCTCGATCTGCGCGGGCGCGTCATCTGCCAACTTCCAGAGGATGGCATCCTCTGCCTGGCGCGCCTCGGCATCCAGCATGAGGAGCTCGACCAGGCGCGGCATGTCATCGGGTGTCGCTGGTCGGGTTGTCTGGGTCATCGCTCGGTCTCTTGTAGCTATCTCTGAGTGCGGCTTGCCCGTTTGTATCGGCCAACTGCACCAAATTGACAAAGCAGGATAATTCCATCAGCGTTTAGAAAAACTATCGCCTCCAAGGTGTCGAATGAAAAACGTGAACCTCAACGCGCTCCGGGTGTTCTCTGTCGTCGCATCGCACGGAAACCTGCAACGCGCTGCTGAGGAGTTGAACCTCTCGCGTGGCGCAGTCTCCCAGCGGATCAAGCAGCTCGAAATCGAGCTGGGGGCGGTTCTTCTCGTGCGTGGCGCACGCGGTGTCTCGATGACACCGGAAGGCGAGCGCTGCCATGCAGCCATGCAAGAAGCCATCGCGATCATTGATACTGCGTTAGTGAGCTTCGGCGAGGACGATAATCGCGTCACGCTACACCTTGGGTCTTCCACCGCAACGAAGTGGCTGATGCCCCGGATGGACGCTTTCGCGGCCAAGTTTCCGAACGTATCCCTGACCACGCAGGTCCACGAGCAAATCCTGGCGCGCAGTCTGGGCCGCAACGAGATCGCAATCTGGCCTGGCAAAGCACATGACACGAATACGGCCCACGGTTCGCGCCGCTTGACCGACATCCGCCTTGTTGCCGTATGCAGTCCTGATTTCCTGCGACCAGACTGGCCAATGGGGCTAGAGACATTGCTGACGCTGCCACTCCTCCAGGATGCTCACCGGCGGTGGGAAAAGCTGATCCAGGAAAACGGGTATGGAAACACGCACAAGTTGCTCAACTTCGACCGTTCTGCCTTGGCTCTCGATGCTGCCATCGGTGGTCACGGCGTTACAATCGCGCCGACCTATATGGTGGAGCACGATCTTCGGTCAAAGAAACTGGTGGAGATTTGGGTCGATCCCGACCCCTCTGATGATGGGCTCTATATCTCGTGGGCAAAGGACCATTTTGGCCAAACTCGCATCAAGCGGATCGTTGATTGGATCGCTTCAGAGTTTGAGTAATGGGTCCCGTTATTGTTAATGCTGGACGCGACCAGTCGCTGTTCAGAAAATGGTATCAGTCTTTTCCATTGAGCAAAACAATGCGCATAAGCCTGTTGTAGAAACTGGTCGCTCTATTCGACGATACTAAAAGCGCGCCTTGTCTCGCAAAACATTCCTGACCCTTACGTGATCAGTCGGTCCTCATTTGCAAGCGCCAAGTTCTGATAGATCCGTCCGGGTATGGGAACTCTCGCCCGTCACCAGTTCTATACAACAGTGTCCCCCGATACCCGTTGCCGGGACTCACTTTCCGTGTCAGCCTGCCCATGCATTTGACACGGAGTTTTTTATGCCTCGCATTCTCTACGCCTGTCTTGGCGCACTTGTCCTGTCGATCTCTGGCGCCGTCGCCCCTGCACAACGGGCCGTTCCCGACGCCCGGGCCGTCTACGATCCGAATACCGATCTCGTCGGCACCGACCTCGCCAACATCTTCGACACCACGCTCGAGGCTTGCGAGGCCGCCTGCGCTGCCGACGCCGAATGCACCGCCTTCACTTTCAACCAGCGCAGCAATGCCTGCTTTCCCAAAACCGATATCCGCGACATCATCCCGTTCGACGGCGCCGTCTCGGGCCGCATGGTCCGGGCCAGGCCCGAGGTGCTCGCCGGGCTCGACGCACGCACCGCCGAGCTGTCCTTCCTGACCGAAACCGACTTCGACCGGGCGCGCGACCTGGTCCGCGGCACCAACTGGCCCCAGCGCGGGGCGACCACCAATCAGCGCGAGGCGGGTCAAAGGGCGCTGACCTCCGACCTGTCCGCCGCCTGGCTCGAATATGCCCGGCGCGCAGGGCGCGAGAACAGCCGCATCCGCCGCAACGAACTGCCCGCCACAATCGCCGCCTACCTGCGTGCCATCGATCTCGAAGACCGCCGCTCCGCCGCTGTCGCCATGGCCTTCGCGCTGGAAAGAGAGGGGCGCGGCCGCCGCATGATCCCCGCCCTCCGCCTGGCCCAGTCGATCCGCTTCACCGACGTGATCGAAGAGCGCCTTGAAGAGGCGATCGGCAAATACGGTTTCCGCGTCATCAACACCCAGGTCGATAGGGACAGCGCAACGCCTCGCATCTGCGCCACTTTCAAAGAGGATCTCATCCAGGCCGGGACCGACTACGCCCCCTTCGTCCAGCTTCCCGATCCCCAGCTCGTCGTCTCGGCCAAGGGCGATCAGCTCTGCATCGACGGCGTCACACATGGCGAGCGTTACCGCTTCGTCGTCCGCGAGGGCCTGCCCGCCGCCAGTGGCGAAACGGTGAACCGACCGATCGAGCTCACGCTTTATGTCCGCGACCGCTCTCCGGCCGTCCGCGCCGTGGGCCGCGCCTATGTCCTGCCCCGCCTCGGCGACGTTGCCCTCCCGATCGAGACAGTGAATACAACGGACCTTGAACTCACCCTCCACCGGATCGATGACCGCAACCTTATGCGCGCCATCCAGCAGGGCCTGGTCGGAGAAACCGGCGGCTGGGGTGCCGGATACCTCTCCGACGAAATCGGGGCGGAAATCTGGTCCGGTACGGCCGAGGTCGCGATGGAGCTCAACCGCGACATGCTGACCCGCCTGCCCCTGACCGAGGCGCTCGCCGGCCAGCCCGCCGGCCTCTACGCGCTGACCGCTTCCGTCGCGAGCGAGGCGAACGACACGCCCTCGGCGCGGCAATGGTTCGTGCTCTCCGATCTCGGCGTCGCCACCTATCTCGGCAATGATGGCCTTACCGTCGCCGTGCGCTCCCTCGCCGACGCCTCCGCCATGGCCGACGCGACAGTCACCCTGATCTCGCGCGCCAATACCGTCCTCGGCGACACCACGACCGACGCGGACGGCACTGCCCGCTTTGCCGGGGGCCTCACCCGTGGCACCGGCGGCAACGCTCCGGCTCTCGTTACCGTGGAAAGGGACGGCGACCTCACCTACCTGTCGCTCACAGATCCGGCCTTCGACCTGTCCGACCGCGGGGTCGAGGGGCGCGAGCCCAGCCCGCCAATCGACGTCTTCGCCGCCACCGACCGCGGCGCCTATCGCGCGGGCGACACGATCCACCTCACCGCGCTCATGCGCAACGAGGTCGCGACCGCCTTGCCCGGTATCCCGCTGACCGCGATCCTCGTCCGCCCCGACGGCGTCGAATACATCCGTACCACGGCGACCGCCGACCGCGCGGGCGGCCATGTCTTCACCCTGCCCGTGGCCGCCTCCGCCCCGCGCGGCACCTGGCGGATCAACCTGCTTGCCGACGAAGACGCGGCACCGCTCGCCACTACCACCGTCCTGGTCGAGGATTTTCTGCCAGAGCGCATCGACTTCGATATGGACCTCCCCGACCGGATCCACCTCGGCGACAGCCCCACGCTCCGCATCGACGCGCGCTACCTCTTCGGCGCTCCGGGCGCCGACCTCGGTGTCGAGGGCAGCGCGCTCCTCCGCTCCGCCACGGCGCTCGACGGCTTCCCCGGCTACCGTTTCGGCGAATACGACGCGGCGTTCGACGCCCAGCGCAGCTACCTTGACACGGCGACCACCGATGCGTCCGGCGCCGCCACGCTCCCGGTCGCGCTGCCAGACGTCACGGCGGCACAGCCGCTCGAGCTGCGCGTGACGGCCCGCGTCAAGGAAGGCTCCGGCCGCCCGGTCGAACGCACCGAAACCGTTCCGGTCCTCCCCGACCGGCCGATGATCGGCATCAAGCCCCGCTTCGACGGCGTGATGGCGGAAAACACCGCCGCGGGCTTCGACCTCATCGCGCTCACGCCCGACCTTGCCGCGGCCGATCTCGACGTGCAATGGACGATCAACAAGGTCACGACCCGCTACCAGTGGTACTCGGTCAACGGCAGCTGGGATTGGGAGCCGGTCACGACCCGCACCCGTGTCGCCAGCGGCACCGCTACCCTCGGCACAGCACCCGTTGCCGTCGACGGCGTCGTCGACTGGGGCCGCCACGAGATCCTGGTCGAGGCGACCGGCCCGGTCTACGCCGCGGCCTCTACCGATTTCTACGCGGGCTGGTACGCGCCCGCCTCCGCCACCGATACCCCCGACCTCCTCGACGCGTCGCTCGACGCCGACCGCTACGCCCTTGGCGACACCGCGACCTTCCGGATCGTGCCACGCTATGCGGGCACCGCCGTCGTGACCGTGATGTCAGACCGCGTGATCTCGATGCAATCGGTCGCCGTCACCGAAGGCGAAAACCTGATCGACCTTCCCGTGACCGCGGAATGGGGCGCGGGCGCCTACGTCAGCGCCTCGGTCATCCGCCCGATGGACGCCGCCGCCAAACGCAATCCGGCCCGCGCGCTCGGCCTCGGCTACGCTCAGGTCGATCCCGGCGACAAGGCGCTGTCCGTCACCCTCGACGCACCCGAGAAGATGGAGCCGCGCGGCCCTCTCACCGTCGGCATGACGGTCGACGGCATAGCACAGGGCGAAACTGCCTATGTCACGCTCGCCGCCGTCGATGTCGGCATCCTCAACCTCACCGCCTTTGCCACGCCCGACCCCCAGGGCCACTATTTCGGCCAGCGCAAGCTCGGCGTCGAACTGCGCGACGTCTACGGCCGCCTCATCGACGGGCTGAACGGCGCCACGGGCACTGTCCGCTCCGGCGGCGACGCGATGGCGCAGGCGGGTCTGCAAAGCCCGCCACCCACCGAGGATCTCGTGACCTTCTTCACCGGCCCCGTGACCGTCGGCGCCGATGGCCGGGCCGAGGTGAGCTTCGACGTGCCGGCCTTCAACGGCACGATCCGCCTGATGGCCATTGCCTGGTCCGAGACCGGCATCGGCCAGGCCGATCACGACGTCATCGTACGCGACCCGGTCGTCGTGACCGCCAGCCTGCCCCGCTTCCTCGCGCCGGGGGACCAAAGCCGCATGCTTCTCGAGATCGTCCACGCCGACGGCCCGGCCGGAGAGATACGCCTCGACGTCGCCGCAACCGGCGTCACTCTCGACGCGAGCGGTCCGTACACCTTCACCCTGGCCGAGGGCGGCAAGGAGGTCTTCGAGATCCCCGTCACCGCTCGCGATCCCGGCACTCACGACCTGACCGTCACCCTGACTGCGCCCGGAGACCGCACCCTGACCAAGACACTGCGCATGCCCGTCGTCGTCAACGACCCCGAGGTCAGCCGTATCAGCCGCTTCACCCTCGCCGCGGGCAGCACCTTCACCTTCGACGACAACGTCTTTGCCGGCCTCGCTACGGGCACCGGCAAGGCGACGCTCTCGGCCGGGCCGCTCGCCCGCTTCGACGCGCCGGGGCTTCTCAACGCGCTCGACCGCTATCCCTACGGCTGTACCGAACAGATCACGTCCCGGGCCCTGCCCCTCCTCTATCTCGACGGGGTCGCGACGGCGATGGGCCTCGCCACCCGCGACCAGATCGCCAAACGCATCGACGAGGCGATCGCCGAAGTCACCGCCAACCAGGCCGCCAACGGCGCCTTCGGGCTCTGGCGGCCGGTCTCGGGCGACCTCTGGCTCGACGCCTATGTCACCGATTTCCTCTCCCGCGCCCGGACGGCGGGCCACGATGTCCCGCAGGTGGCCTTTGACAACGCCGTCTCGAACCTGCGCAACGCGGTGAACTACTATCCCGACTTCGACAATGGTGGCCGCGACCTCGCCTACGCGCTCTTCGTCCTCGCCCGTCAAGGCAACGCCGCCGTCAGCGACCTGCGCTACTACGCCGATCAGAAGGCCGAGGCCTTCAGCTCCCCGCTGGCCCTTGCCCAGATCGGCGCCGCGCTGGCCCAATACGGCGACCAGCCCCGCGCCGACGCCATGTTCCGCCGCGCGGGCCAAGCCCTCGATCGCGAAATCGCGCGCACCGAGGCGAACAGCTGGCGCCATGATTACGGCACCATCCGCCGCGACACCGCCGCTGTCCTCACGCTCGCCGTCGAGGCGGGCAGCATCGCGCTCGACCGCGACCGCCTGCTGACCCGGATCGGCACCAATACCAGCCGCGCCTCCACGCAAGAGGCTGCCTGGACACTCCTCGCCGCCAACGCGCTGGTCAACGACCTGCAAAGCACCAGCCTAACCATCGACGGCACGCCACCCGACGGCCCCGTCGTTCAGCTCCGCGACGACCGAACCGCCGCCGCGCCCGTCACCATCGCCAATACCGGCACCCGCCCGACCGAACTCACCGTGACCACCTTCGGCGTCCCGACCGAGCCGGAACCGGCCGGCGGCAACGGCTATGCCATCGACCGTATCTACACGACGCTCGACGGCCAGCAGGTGAACCTTGCTGATGTCGCCGTCGGCACGCGGCTCGTTACCATCCTCACCGTCCGCCCCTTCGGACGGCAGGAGGCGCGGCTGATGGTCGACGACCCTCTCCCCGCCGGGTTCGAAATCGACAACCCCAACCTGATCAGGGCGGGCGACATCGACGCGCTCCCCTGGCTCAAGCTCGCCGCCACCCGAACGACCGAGTTCCGGGCCGACAGGTTTCTGGCTGCCGTCGACTGGCGCTCGAACGAGACCTTCCAGCTCGCCTATATCGTCCGCGCCATTTCTCCGGGCGACTTCCACCACCCCGCTGCGTCGGTCGAGGATATGTATCGCCCGCAAATGCGCGCCCGCACTGCGCCCGGCCGGGTTCTCATCTCGCCCTGATGCGCTGGCTCGTCACCCTCGCGCTCGGCCTCTGGGGTGTCGCCACTGCCCTGGCCGAGCTCGACAGCTGGATCGCCGCGACGGACCGGCCGCCGCTCGACCCCGCTGCCAGCGCCGAAGTGACTGACCGCACCGGCACCCTCCTGCGCGCCTACACGATGGAGGATGGCCGCTGGCGCCTGCCCGTCACGCTGGATCAGGTCGACCCCGCCTATCTGGACATGCTGATCCGCTACGAGGACAAGCGCTTCTACCACCATCCCGGCATCGACCCGATCGCCATACTCCGCGCGGGCGCCCAGGCACTCCGCCACGGCCGTGTGGTTTCGGGCGGGTCGACGTTGACCATGCAGGTCGCCCGTCTGCTTGAGGACGGTTCGACCGGGCACTGGGGCGGTAAGCTCCGCCAGATCCGCGTCGCCCTTGCCCTGGAACGGCAGCTGACCAAGGATGAGATCCTCGTCCTATACCTTAACCACGCCCCCTTTGGCGGCAATATCGAAGGCGTCCGCGCTGCCTCTTACGCCTATTTCGACCGCCCGCCGCGGCGCCTCACCCCGGCACAGGCGGCGCTTCTGGTCGCGTTGCCCCAGTCCCCTGAAACCCGCCGCCCCGACCGTGCGCCCCGGGCCGCCACGGCCGCGCGCAACACTGTCCTCGCCCGCGCCCGTGCCGCCGGACTGATCGACGACGCGGCCCTTACAGCGGCTACCCACGATCCCGTCCGCCCGGTGCGTCACGCCTTTCCCGCCCGCGCGCCGCACCTCGCCGACCGCGCCGTGGCCGCCGACCCTTCCGGCCAGCGTCACGTGCTGACCATCGACGGCCAACTCCAGACCGCCCTCGAACGCCTCGCGTCCCAGACCGTCGCCCACCGCTCCGACCGCGTGCAGGTCGCGATCCTCGCCGCCGACCACCACAGCGGTGAGATCCTCGCCAGCATCGGCTCCGCCGCCTACCGCGCCGATGGCCGCGCCGGGTTCCTCGACCTCACCCGGGCCGTCCGCTCGCCGGGATCGACGCTCAAGCCGCTGGTCTACGGCCTCGGCTTCGACCGGGGCCTGATCCATCCCGAAACCCTGATCGCCGACCGACCGACCGATTTCGGCGGCTACCGCCCGCAGAACTTCGACGGCGCTTTCCGCGGAGACCTGCGCATCCGCCGCGCCCTCCAGCAGTCGCTCAACATCCCCGCCGTCGCTGTGACGCAAAAGCTCGGCCCCCATCACCTGATCGCGGGCCTCCGCCGCGCTGGAGCCGACCCGCAGGTGCCGGGCGGCAGACCCGGCCTCGCCGTCGCGCTCGGCGGGGTCGGCGTGACCCTCGACGACCTCGTCCGCCTCTACGGCGCCATCGCCAACGAAGGCCGCGCCATCGACCTGCGCTGGCACACAGGAGCCACGCCCGGCTTCGCACCCGCCCCGGTGATGAATCGCGCCGCCGCGTGGCACCTCGCCGACATCTTGGTCCAGACGCCGCGCCCAGCAGGCGTGATGGGCACTGGCATCGCTTTCAAGACCGGCACCTCCTATGGGCACCGCGACGCCTGGGCGATCGGGTTCGACGGCCGCCACGTGATCGGCGTCTGGATGGGGCGCGCCGACGGCACTCCCGTTCCTGGTGCCTTTGGCGGGGACCTCGCAGCCCCGGTCCTCTTCGACGCCTTCGCGCGCCTCAAGCCAAAGGCAGACCCTATCACCCCACCCCCGCACGAGGCGCTTTTGCTTCCGACCGCCCGCCTGCCCGAACATCTTCGCCGCTTCGGCCCGCCCGCGCACGAGGCCGCACCTGGTCCGGTAATCCTCTTCCCGCCGGACGGCGCCGTCCTCGAAGGCGCCCGTTTGGCAGTCAAGGTTCGCGACGGCCGGGCGCCTTACGTCTGGCTCGCCAACGGTCGCCCGGTCGGGCGCACCCACCGGCTCCAGCTCGACATCGGCGGCCTCGGCAGCGGCTTCTCGTCACTCACTGTCATCGACGCCCAGGGGCGGACCGCCAAGACCTCAATCGAGCTTCGCTGACCGCCCGAAATCCGGCCTGAACAGTCCCCCACGGTGAGCTGGCACTGTTCCTGTCTAAACCCGTGCGGCTGGGCCATTTCCTCGTAGGGTCTTTGGTGCTGTGGAACTCACCCCGTTTCTCGACCATCGTAATGGCACGGTTTTAAGGCGGAAGGACACGCAGAGAATGTACGGGGGCTTGGATTAGAGATCATCGGCACTTAAGAGAATGATCGGATAAGTCCGCTTATGCGAAGCCGTTAAACGCCAAGCGGGAGCCGCACAAATAGCCACCCAGCAGTCGTAGCGCCTTAATTTCTGAACTAGTATGGTTTTATGGATTGGCCTCGCCTATCAAGAGACCATAAAACGGGCCTTTGGCGCCAGAACAGGAGCAGGATCAGTGGCAAAGATCAGACTCGATAAACTCTCGCTCGATGAGTTGAAAAACCTTCAGAAAGAGGTCGCGCAGGCGATTACCAGTTTTGAAAAACGCCAGCGGGATGACGCGCTCGCCGCCATTCAGGCCGCCGCAAAAGAGCATGGCTATTCGCTGGACGAATTGATGGGCGGGTCCTCAAAGAAGACGGCCAAGCCCAAGACACCTGCAGCGCCGAAATATCGTCATCCGGAAAACCCCGAAATGACCTGGTCTGGCCGCGGACGGCAGCCGAAATGGATCAAGGATGCGCTCGCCGATGGCAAAACCCTCGATGACTATCTGATCCAGTAGCGCCTCTTCCTATCGCAGTGGATCCAAAACAAGACTTTGGAGCGACTGAACCCACAGAGTACACAGAGATGGAGCGACCATGTTGGAATTGGCGTTCCCAGGTGAGTTATTCGAGTAGAGAAGATCACCTGGGAACGGACCAAACCGCCTAAGGGACAGGACGGTGCAACGCCGCGGTAAGGAAGGAGGAAGCAGAGATTCGCGGCTAGAGATATACATAGGCTGCATATATCTAACATGTCGTTAACGACGGGTTAGTTTCTTGCTGGGCAGCCCAAAACAGCACTCCCGTCCCTGCCTTTTCGATCAGCTCGCACAAACGCAAAGGGCCAAATATAGATCGACATCCGCCCGCACCAGGCGCTCAACACGCGACCCCTGTGCCAGAGACCCTACGAAGAAGTGGCCCAGCGATCGGGGGCTAGACAGCGAACGCAGCATCTGATCGCCCGGCTAGCTGTTTCCGATGAGGACGGCCCGAACCGGATGAGGTGGATGGCTCCTGCTCCACCGGCATCGAATGTGCCAAAGTGCAGTTGTCAAAGACTGCTAGGAAAGGAGCCACCCAATGACAGTAAAGACCGTCGGCCTTGATCTGGCCAAGGATGTTTTTCAGGTGCACTGCGTTTCGGCAACCGAGCGCAGGATCATTAACAAGAAGATCAAGCGCGCAAAGCTTATGGCATTCTTCGAGACGCTGCCGAGATGTGTGGTCGGCATGGAAGCCTGCGGTTCGGCGCAAAGGCGATCTGCTCATCCGTGAATCGTTTTTTCGGGATCTGGGCACTCCTCTCCTTCCGGAAATGTGCCCGAAAATTCGCTTTCAGTTCGGATCAGTTTCAGGGGTCAAGACGCACTCAGGATCGCGACAGTCGCCATACGGTCTATCGCCGCTCTAGTCAGCAAAGGGTCCGGTCACTGGATCAGGCCTAACCTGGTTCCTAAAGCTCGACTTCGCTTGTCAAAGAACTCACCGGCAGCGCAAAGTTGCCATCGCCAAATGTCAGAACCTGCTCACCGAGGTAGAACACGAGACCTACCATCGAGCGCCCCCTCCCCGGTCCTTCGGTCGCAAACCATCTCAGATGCCGGAAGTCATCCGCCGCCACAGTGGCGGCTGACTTGACCTCGACACTAACGAGCCGATGCCCGCCGTCAATCACAACGTCGATCTCTCGCCGGTCCGCACTTCGCCAATGATACAATCGGTAATCGCCCTCCTGAAGCGGGAGGGTCCTTTGCAACTCGCCGACGACAAAGCTCTCAAGCAGCCCGCCCAGAGCTTGCGGGCTGTTGCCGATCTCGAAAGAGCGATCATTCAGCCTTCGAAGGGCCGCAGCAATTCCAGTATCGACGAAATGGAACTTCGGCTGCTTGATGTCTCGCTTGCCCTCGCCCGGCGTCCAGGCGCTTATTTTACTGACCATCGATAGCCGCAGTAGAATATCGAGATATTGATCGACCGTTTCGCGCTTGAGCTTAGCAAGCTTCGCCAATTCAGAGGTGTTGATCTCCTGAGCTGTCCGCGCCGCCATCTGATCAATCAAAAACCGCAGCGCGTCCGGCTTACGGATCGGCATGACATCTGCCACGTCGCGATCCACGACGGCATCGATGTAGTCGCGATACTGCCGCTGCCGCGCCCTCAGTGGGAGTTCGCGAATCTCGGGGAACCCACCGGCAAGGAGAAGTTCGATGTAGTCCTTGCGGCTGAGTGCTCGGGCAGGCGAGAGTTGCGCAAGCGACGGGTTATCCTGCATGGCCCAATCGATCAGCCGGCTTGGCTGTACCCGACTGACTTCGGACATCGTCAAGGGCCAGAGCTTGAGTGTTCGCATCCTGCCCGCCAATGAATCCGCCACTTCGGCCGTGGTGAAGACGTTCGACGATCCCGTCAGGACAAACTGTCCCTTGCGCCGGTCCTGGTCGACAATCGCCTTCATCGCGAGGGCGAGTTTACGCGACCTTTGCGCCTCATCGATAACGATCGGTCCGCTTTCTTGATCATCCGCAAGGCTGGAAAGCTGCCCGCGTGGATCTGCTTCGATGGCGGCCAGAATGTTCTCATCGTCCAGAGTGATGAAACGCCCTTGATCAAAGAGATCGCGCACGAGGGTCGTCTTACCGACCTGTCTCGGCCCAATCAAGTTGACCACCCGAGCTGCGCGCAGGGCATCGCGGAGCTCCGACGTCAGATGCCGTGGCAGATAATCACCGTTTTGTGTCATGTCACGGGATGCCTACTTAAGGTCTCACGAAATGTCCAACAGAGAAATCACGAATTGCCCACTATTAAGTTCGTAGATTGACCCATAGGGCGCAAGAATTCAGCCCTTCATAACCCAGCCTCCTCCAACTGTTCACGATCTGGCAAGTCCTGCAGCGACTGCAGATCAAACGCCACCAGGAACTGCTCGGTCGTCATATAGATGTAGGGTGCCCCACCCCGTGGCGACCTTGGTCCGGTCCCGATCAGCCCACGCGCGTGCAACCGCCCGATCAGGTCGCGGCTGATCTCCTTCCCAAAGATGTCCTTTAGCCCGTCCCGCGTGATTGGCTGGTGATAAGTGATCGCGGCGAGGACCGCGACATCACACTCGCGCAGATCGAGGGCGTGTTCGCCGAGATCCGCCGCTGCGCGGATCGCCGGTGCGAAGGCGGACCGGGTGCGCAGCATCCAACCACCGCCAACCTTCGCCACTTCGAAAGATCGCCCCTCCAGATCGGCGCCCAAATCCTCGATGAGCAGATCGACCGAGACCCCCTGCCCCACCACGCGCGCCAGGTTTCAGAACGGAGGCACACATGGACTGGCGCATCACACTGGAAGCGGTCGGCCCGGCCGGCGACGACTATCGCAAGGAATTTATGGTCACGAAGGACCTCGATGGTCTGACAAGGGGCTGCGTGGGCTGCAGGATCGACGACGGAAAGTCGATCATCATGGCGCAGATCTAGCAGATCGTTGTCGAGCGTGAGCTGGACCTCTGGGTCCGGTACTGCCGCGCCTGCCCAACTTATGAAGGTCGGCTCCCGATCAAGGACTACAACAAGCGCACTCTGCTCACCGTGTTTGGCCCGGTATCGCTGAGCGTTCCGCGTCTGGTTGTCTGCCAGACCTGCCACCCCGGGACATGTTTCGGCTTTTCACCAGTGGCGGATATCTGCCCGGATCGTGCGACACTTGAGCTGCTCGAACTGTCCGCCAAGATGGGCGCGCGGTTCTCGTACAGAGAGGCTTCAGAGGTGTTGGCGACCTTCTTGCCAGGCCAGAAAGCGTCCCGTTTCACCACACTGCGCCATCGCACGTTGGCGGTCGGAAAGCGCATTGAAACCACCGAAAGGCATCAACATTGGCATGAGACATTGGACTACCAAAACAGGAAGCAGCTCGAGTTGGACATGTCAGACGATCCGGCCAGCGAGTTCGTCTTCAACGTCGACACGGCCCACATCCCCTTGGTCAGACATGAGTTCGGTCCCACCTTCGAGGCCGTTGTTGGACATTGTGGCAGTGGCGCGCGGAGCAGCTCTCCCGGTCCGGTCTTCGCGTTCGAGGGGACCCGACCGAAAGAGCTGAAGGCCGTCGCAACCCCGGCCCTGAAAAGACAAGGCTACGCGGATCGCGGCACCATCACGGTGATTTCCGATGGCGAGGAGTGTTTGAAACGACTATCCGGTATGCTCCCACAGCCTGTGATGCACATCCTGGACTGGTTTTATATCGCAATGAAGATCCAGCCTCTCGCCCAGCTTGCGGCCACAGCGCCGGAGGCTTTGGCCTCACTTGGCGAAAGCATAGAAAGGATCAAGTGGCGGCTTTGGAATGGGCAAGCGGGGCGAGCGCTCTCACTCATGAAAGAGTTGCGCCGGGACTTGCGTGAACAAGAGATGGTATCGATCTGGGAGAGACGCACGGACAAAAGCCTTGAAACGCTTCAGACCTACATCCGCAGGAACACGGGCTCGGTCGTCAACTATGGCACACGGTATCGCTCGGGCGCGCGGATCGCGACGTCCCCAGCGGAGGCAACTGTCAACAGGCTCGTCGCAAAGCGCTTCATCAAGAAGCAGCAGATGCGATGATCTCGCGCAGGAGCGCACTACCTGCTGAAAACGCGCGCGGCGGTGCTCAATGGAGACCTGTCCGAAAGCACGCGATACGATCTGCCGAAACATCCCGTCCAAGGGAACCTGGCAGCTTTCATCAGCCCAAAGCTCCCGCTGTTCAAGATCGCTGAGGCGGCGTGACCCCATAGAATTGAACGGTCTCTCCGTAGATTCTGATTAACTAGGGTACAGTGACATCGGCCGCCAGGGCATAACCGCCGCCCCATTCGGTCACCAGCAGTCGCGGGTGCGCGGGGTCGTCCTCCAGCTTTCGGCGCAGACGTACGACCGCGTTGTCGATGGCCCGATCATATGCTTTCGCCTCGCGTCCCTGTGTGAGGTCGAGCAAACGTTCGCGTGAGAGGACAGTGCGGGGATTGTCGAGGAAAACGGCGAGCAGGCGGGCCTCGCCAGAGGTCAGCGCGGCGGTGCGCCCATTCTGGTGTGCAAGCGTGCGGGCTGCAGAATCGAACGACCAGCCCCCGAAGTCTCGTTTCTCCAGCGTGACCTCGGCCCCGGGTGGCTGTGCCCGGCGCAGGACAGCCCGGATGCGCGCGAGTAACTCACGCGGCGAGAACGGCTTCACGACATAGTCGTCGGCACCGAGTTCAAGGCCCAGAACGCGGTCAGCGTCCTCGGTCATCGCCGTCAGCAGGACGACCGGCGGTCCTCCCCGATCGACCAGCCAGCGCGTCAGCGACAGCCCGTCCTCACCCGGCATCATCACGTCGACCACCGCCAGATCGACCGCCCGTTTCTCGACCGCGCGCCGAGCTCCGCTAGCGTCTGCGGCGAGCGTCGTGCGGTAGCCGTGTCGGCGCAGGTAGAGGCCGAGTGGCTCTCGGATATCACGGGCATCGTCGACGATGAGGATGTGCGGTTCGGCTTCGGTCACGGCCTCAATCTAGCGGAGGGCGCGGCGCTACGGACAGGTGTTTTGTCGCGAAGTGTGTCAGGCCCCCGCCCCCGCGACGATTGGCGACAAAGCCATGCTCGGAAAGGTCTTCGATGCATGGCAGGCCAGTCTCAGATCAAGCATGCCGGTTGCAGCAATCGCAGACCGTTCCGCTTCAGACAGGAGACATCCATGAGAACCCTCACACGATCCATCTTCATCGCTGCCACACTCGCGGCCGGGGGCGCGATGCTCGCCGTTGCCCAGGGCGTGCCCGGTCCAGACGCTCCGGCCGCAGAACCTGCGGGACCGTCTGCAAACGAGCGGCTGGCGCCCGCGCAGGCTCGCGGCGAACGTGCCGGCGACGTTAGACATAGCCGCCGCAGCCGGGCGCAACGGAGCGGTCTGGTTGGTGTGTTCGGCCCTGGCAACCTCCGCACGCTCTTTGCAGAACTCGATGCCGACGGAAGCGAGACCGTCTCGCAGGACGAGATCGACGCTTTTCTCGCGTCCGAGGTCGCGGATGCCGATACAGACGGCGACGGCAGCCTCTCCCTTACAGAGTTTGAGCCGATCTACATCGCCCGCATCCGGGAGCGGATCGTCGATCGGTTCCAAGACCTCGATGCCGATGGCTCCGGCGCGATCACCGCAGACGAGATCGATACCCGCTTCGGCGATACCGTGTCCCGCCTAGACCGGGACGGTGACAACGCTCTGACGTTAGAGGACCGCGCCTCACGACGAGTCCGCGACTGAACTGATCTCAGCTTCGACAAGGAAGGATAACCCATGCGCCTCATTCCGATTGCCATGTGTCTCACCGCCCTCGGTCCGACCACGTTGCGCGCCGAGACCTTCCAGGCCGACGTCTGGGCCGACAACTGGTTCGAGATGCGGATCGACGGCATCCCGATCGCCGAGGACAGCGTGCCGATCACTACCGAACGGTCTTTCAACGCCGAGAGCTTTGCTTTCGAGGCAGAACGACCCTTTACGATCGGCCTCGTCGCCCGCGACTTCATCGAGGACGATACCGGACTCGAATACATCGGCACGCGCCGTCAGCAGATGGGCGATGGTGGGGTTATCCTTCAGATCGTCGATGCTGCCGGTCGCCCCGTCGCCCTGTCCGGCGCGGACTGGCTGTGCCAAGTCATCCACGCCGCCCCGCTCGACCCGGCCTGCGCAGCCGAGGCCAGCCCTGTCGCAGGGGAAGGGGCGTGTGGCTTCGACATCGCAGAGGAGCCGGACGGATGGGACTTGCCCGGCTCCGACGCTTCGGACTGGCCCCAGGCCACGATCTATTCCCCGGCCGCCGTCGATCCGAAGGACGGCTACGACCGGATCGCCTGGTCTCCCGAAGCTCAGTTCATCTGGGGACCGGATCTGAAGCGAGACAATACGATCCTCTGCCGCCTCACCGTCGAATGAGATCGCTTCGGGAAACCAGAACCGCAACTGATGAAGGAGCACGCAATGATCTATCGCCACCTCCTGACCGTTATGCTCGGCGGCCTCGCCCTTACCGGTGAAGCCCAGGCCCATGGTGAGCATTGCGAGGCAATCGCTGCCTCCGTCGCTGACGCGGGATTTGACGACAGCGTCACCGTCACCTGCAGCGACGCGCATGCCGTCCTTCGATCGGACACCTATCCTGACCACGAGATGATGACCGGCATCACCGGCACGAACGAGCAGGTGCCTGTCCCCGCCGACTACGCGGTTCCAGTCCTGCTAGATCCGGTGCCGGGAACCGTGCCACTGACCCGGGACTCAGCGCTCGGCGTCGCGGTGAACGGCGTGCCCATCTTCGATTACACGGCCGGCGGTGAGATGAGCCAAACGGACCTGGCCCACCACCAGGCGCATCACGACACCGTCCAGACCGGCCAGCTCGATGCCTGCGGCGGCCATGAGGGGCGCGGCGACGACTATCACTATCACGCCGAGCCGGTGTGCATGATCGCACAGATGGAGAATGCCGGTCCCGACGCGATCATCGGCTGGGCCTTCGACGGCTATCCGATCTACGGTCGCCTGAACCCCGACGGAACCGCGATCCCGGACGGCGCCCTCGACATCTGCAACGGCCAGCCGGACGAGACGTTCGGATATCGCTACCACACCTCCGAAGGCGCGCCCTACATCGTGCAATGCCTCATGGGCGAGGTCGCCGCCTTCGACGCGCTGCCACGGGTGCGGGCCCTGACGACGGCGGACGGCGGTGGCGTCGACCCGGGCCGGCCTCCGCGTGGCGGTGTCGAGGGTCTCGTCTTCACCGAGAGCGCCGACGGAAGCCGGAGTATGGATTACACCTACGAGGGCGAAGACTACTACATCCGCTACGCCCCCTCTGAGAGCCCCGGCTGCTACGACTTCACGACGCGCACCGTCACCAATGGCGGCCAGGTCGTGAGCGGGGAGTACTGCCGGTGAGCCGCGGAGTTCCCAGACGGGTCGTCCCTTTGAGGGAGAAGTGGGGTATGCCGCCTGCCGACGAGACCGAACCCTCACACGCGTCGGCGAGGTACACACCGCTGCAGATCACGCTGCACTGGCTCACGGCGGCACTGTTGGTCGCCCTGGTCGGCTCCGGTCTCGCCTATTCTGCGGACCTCGCCGAACGGGCCGCGATCTGGGTCCACCAAGTATCGGGCCAGATCCTGATCCTCGTCGTGGCCCTGCGGTTTGTCGTCCGCTTCTTCGCGTCGCCTCTCCCGGCCGACCCGGACCACGCGGTATGGGAGCGGCGCCTCGCGGCCTTCACCCATCTCGGGCTCTACGTGACGCTGATCGCCATGGCAGCGACCGGCTATGTCGCGGCTTCGGCACTCGGCCACACAGCGTTAGCACTGCCGGTGAGCCAGAGCTTTGCACGATCAGATGCCGGCGAGGCCCTGCTATTCGCCCACTTCGCCCTAAAATGGGTCCTGCTCGCGCTCGTGGGCCTGCATCTCGCCGGTGTGCTCAAGCACGCCCTGCAAGGCCGGGACGGCACGCTGTCCCGGATGACATTCCAACCTCGAAAGGAGAAAGAGAATGCATAAACTGACGCGTCGCCATGTCATCCACGTCATTGCCACCGTCGGCGCCTCTTCCACCGGTGTGTTCTGCCCCGCGCTCCTGAATGCGCAACCCGTCACGCTCGTCGATTGGGAAGGCATCCCGACAGACCGCCCTATCGGCGAGGACCGACTGATCGAAGTCGACGGCGGTACGGTCGAGGTCGACATCTCCGAGCTGGAACCCGGTGAAGTCGCTGTCATCGCGCGCCCAACCGACGACCCGGCCTATTCCGAGACGGGAATGATCCAGTATGTCGCCGTCCACTACAGAACCAACGAGCAGATTGCCTTCGGCGAGATCAACGACCGCGCGGGCACCGTGCAGGACCCACGCTACTTAGTAGTCACCCTCCTCTGCACCCATCGCGGAAGCGCCATCGGCCTGACCGGAAACCCCGAGACGCCCTTCGCCTGCACCGACCTGCGCGACCGCCATTCCTCCTTCTTCGACCCGACGGGTCGCGGCATCGCGGGCGCTTCGGAGGACGAATACCTGCCCATCCCCGACTACCACCTCACCACTTCGGATGACGCAGTTTTGCTGTCTCTCGCATAGGCGCCACGCGTGCAGAAAGTGCACGGGCGGCCCCGACACTCGGCCAACGGAGGCGATACGGATGACGACGGTAATTAGGACGCTCATGCAGGGCATATTCGCCGCTGCGATCCTCGTCAGCGCTTGGGTCTACGCGTTTGGCGTCCCCGATGCGTTGCGGCTTGGCGAGATCGATCAGTCAGCAGAAATTGACTCAGAAAGATCAGGTCGCGCTCCTGGTGGAACCCGTGACAGGCGGCAGGCCGAGACAACCGTCGTCGCTGGTCCCCTTTCGGTGGAGCCGTACACCGACATGTTGCACGCCATCGGAACCGGCGACGCGCTGCACAGCAGCACGGTGATAAGCGAGGTGTCCGGGCGCGTCGTCGAGATCCATCTCACTGCGAACACGACTGTCGCGGTGGGAGAGGCCCTCGTTCGACTGGAAGCGCGAACCGAGGAGATCGACGTCGAGACGGCAGAGCTTGCGCTCGCGGAGGCGCAGAACACCTTTGCGCGCTACGAAAGCCTGCGTAGCTCCGGGAACTCGGTAGTCACCGATGTCACCCTAGCCGAGGCCAGCACGGACATGGCTATCGCCGAAGCTGAACTGCGACAGGCGCAGGCAGAACTGGACGAACGGACCATCAGGGCACCGATCTCAGGACGGCTCGGCCTATCCGATGTCTCCGTTGGTGATATGCTGTCGACAGGTGACACCGTGGCGCGTGTCGAAGACACTGCGGCTATACTCGTCGTGTTCGAACTGCCGGAGCGGGCTATCCCCCTCCTCGCGATCGAAGAGACCGTCCTCGCCAGCACACCATCCTTACCGGGCCGCGTGTTCGAAGGGCTCATCACAACCCATGACAACAGGCTCGACGAGACGACCCGCAGCGTGACCGTCGAAGCGCGTATCGAGAATACGGATGGCGTCTTCTGGCCTGGAATGACCTTCGCCATTCGCGTCGAGCACATCTCGGACCCTTTTGCCGTGGCGCCAGGCACCGCGCTGATCTGGAACCGGACCGGCCCGAATATCTGGGCGGTCCAGGACGATACGGTTGAGGCTGTTCCGGTGACGATCCGCCATCGTCAGGGCGACTTGGTCTGGATCGAGGCAGACGTTGCGGCGGAGGATCTCATCGTCGTGACCGAAGGAGCGCACAAGCTGCGCTCGGGTAGCCGGGTGGCGATCGTGCCCTCCGAACCAGAGGATCCAGCTGCCCCTAGGGTGATGTCTGAGCCTTCCGAAGAGTCGTCTGCGGTGCGCCCCGACCTAGCGGAACGGGGGGCAAGTTTGTGACAGTCGCCAACTCCAATTTCCAACACGATCAAGGGCAACGCGGCATCGCCCGCCTCTTCGTCGCGCGGCCAATCCTAGGGATCGTGCTTAATCTGCTGATCGTGATTGCGGGCTTCGCCGCCCTAACGGCGGTGGATGTGCGCGAGATGCCGGATGTCGACCAGCCGGTTCTGTCGGTGCGAACCGACTATGACGGCGCCGCCCCCGCTATCGTCGATCAGGAGGTGACGCAGGTGCTGGAAGACGCGCTGCGCAGCCTCGATGGCCTCTCCGATATCTCGGCCACCTCAAGCACGGGGTCGAGCCGCATCACCATCGATCTCAGCGAAGGGACGGACATCGATGTAGCTGCCAACGAGGCGCGCGAAATCGTGTCCGAGACAGTTCGGTCGCTGCCGGAGGATATCGACGATCCGATTGTGACCAAGAGCGACAGCAATTCCGATCCCATCATTCGCCTCGCCCTGTCAGGCGACGCGAGTATCGCGGACATGACGGAGTTCGCCGAAGGAACGCTCTACGACCGGCTCTCCGAAATAGACGGCGTGGCGGAGGTCACGGTTCGGGGTGCGCAAAACTACGAGTTCCGCATCGTGGCCACGATGCCCTCACTACTTGCGCGGGGGCTAACCTTCGAAGACCTCGCCGACGCGCTGGAAGTCTTGCGCGACGACACGCCCCTGGGTGACGTTGAGAACAGCGCCCAATCGATCACGGTGCGGCCAGCCAGCCCCGAAGTCACGAGCGAAACGATTGAGCAACTCCCCGTCGATGCGACCACGCGCATTGGGGATATCGCTCTCGTCCAGTACGTTCCCGAAGACGCTGACTCAGCCAGCCGCGTCAACGGAGAGACCTCCGTCGGGGTAGAGATCACCCGGCAGTCGGTCGGCAATACGCTTGCAATCTCACGCGCGGTCAATACCGCTCTGGACGACCTTCGACCCGTCCTGCCGGACGGGATCGAGCTGATCGTGACCTCGGATGACGGCATATACATCGAGGCTTCGATCACCGAGGTGGCGCGATCGATCGGGATCGCGACGCTTGTTGTTGTCTTCGTCATCTTCCTCTTCCTGCGCTCCGCCCGTGCAACGATGATCCCGGCGGTCACGATCCCGATCGCGCTGATCGGGACGGTGGCGGCGATCTGGCTGACAGGCTTCTCGGTGAACACGATCAGCCTGCTTGCGCTGGTGCTTGCCACTGGCATGGTTGTGGATGACGCCATCGTCGTGACCGAGAACATCGTGCGCAAGCGGAGGGAGGGTATGGGACCACTCTCCGCCGCTGTCGCTGGGGCGAACGAGGTCTTCTTCGCCGTCATCTCGACGACCGCGACACTGGCGGCCGTGTTCGTTCCCATCTCGTTCCTGCCGGGCCAGGCTGGCGGTGTCTTTAGTGAGTTCGGTTATGTCCTGGCCTTCAGCGTCGCCATCTCGTCGGCGACGGCGCTGACGCTGACACCGATCATGGCGGCCACCTTGGATCCTGGCGCGGCTCGCGCGAAGAAGGTGCGCGGGTCCAGACCTGCGCCTTCCCGTTTCGAGAGGGGTTTCGACCGAGTGGTAGACGCTGCGATCCGCGCCCCACTCATCATCATGGGCATCGCCGTTGGCTTCGCAGTGATCGCCACGGGGTCCTTCACGACCCTGCCATCGGCAATCACGCCTGACGAAGATCGCGGCTTCTTTCTCGTGGCCGCGCGCGGCCCGAACGACGCAACCCTTTCCCTCATGCAGGAGCAGGTCACCGAGATTGAGGCACGGCTCGTCCCTTATCTGGAGACAGGCGAGATCGCAGCGGTGCAAAGCCTGATTGGGCGAGGCGGAACCAACAACGCCTTCATCGTCGTACGCTTGGCAGACTGGGTTGAGCGTGACCGCCCACAGCAGGCGCTCATGGCGGAGCTAGGCGACGTCCTCTCGGACATGCCGCTCGT
Organism: Aestuariibius violaceus; assembly: GCF_040779325.2. NCBI lineage: Bacteria > Pseudomonadati > Pseudomonadota > Alphaproteobacteria > Rhodobacterales > Paracoccaceae > Aestuariibius > Aestuariibius violaceus. The sequence continues at coordinate 29,103 of NZ_JBFONT020000011.1, read as the reverse complement.
GACTGTCTCGACCCGCTCGCCCAACAGCCTGAACATCCGGGGTGGTGGGCGGGGACTACAATTCGCGGTCACCGGGACAGACATCGACGAGGTGACGGCCGCCGCCGGCACGCTGGTCGAGGCGATGTCGGGCAACGCGACCTTCGTGAACCCGCAGCTTTCGGCTGAGACGGTCGAGGCGCAGATGCAGGTCGAGGTCGACGCCGATATGGCAAGCGTGCTCGGCCTCACCCCGCAGGAGATAATCGCAACCGTCGGCGAAATGATCGGTGGTCTCGAAGCGATATCGGTCTTCCTAGATGACACCGAGGTGGCGCTGCGCATCGTGCCTGGCGGTGGACCACCGATCGATGATCCGACCGACCTCGCATCGATCTTCGTGACCACTGATGCAGGCGAATTCGTGCCCCTTTCCGCCGCTGCGTCCCTGAGCACAGTGGTCGATCCGACCTCAATCTCGCGCGAAGATGGGGCGCTTGCCGTGACGATCCAGGCCAATCTGGGCGCGGATCTCGATCTTGGCGACGCGGTCGCCGTTATGCAGGAAATCGCCGTGGACGTGCTCCCTTCGGGCACGGGGATCACGCTGCTCAGCGAAGCCGCTTCGCTACAGGAGAGTGAGAGCGGCATGATCCTTGTCTTCGGTGCGGCGATGCTTGTCGTGTTCCTGGTGCTCTCCGCGCAATTCGAAAGCTTCGCCAGTGCCGTCGTGATCATGCTCACCGTACCCTTCGGCCTTGCCGCAGCGGTCATGGCAATCCAGCTCAGCGGTGGCTCGCTCAACTACTACAGCCAGATCGGGATGGTCATGCTGATTGGAGTGATGGCCAAGAACGGCATCCTCATCGTGGAATTTGCGAACCAGCTGCGGGCTAAGGGGCAAGACATCGACAGCGCGATCCGCGACGCGATGCGACTACGGATCCGTCCGGTGATGATGACGATGGTCTCGACCGTTTTTGGCGGACTACCACTGATCCTGAGCACGGGCGGCGGCGCTGAGGCGCGGATTGCCGTGGGATGGGTGATCGTCGGCGGACTCGGCTTCGCAACGCTTTTCACGCTTTCCCTGACACCCGTTCTTTACCGCCGCATCGCGATCCTTGGCGCCGAGCCCGGACGGGCCGAAAGGCGCCTGCAATCTGAAGCGCGCGGCGCGGGCCGGGAGGCGGTCGTCGCCGAGTCACGGCCTATGGAGACAGCGTAGTGGAGGCACGTTTCCCTGTGCTTCGGTAACGGCCTTCAAATGGGGAAGACTTAGGCGATCAGCATCGACCTGACACGCCGCCGCTGACCTCGAGTACTGGGCATACGACCCCCGACAGCGATCCAAATCGGACGAGAGCAAAAAACAGGAGGCGACTTCAATGAACGAACAGACCCATCAAGACTTTGCGCTCGGCGGACGGGCTTCCAAGCGCCCGGAGGTCAGCATGAAAACACTTGGTATCACGCTTGCTCTGACGCTTTTGGCCGTTAGCGCGGCTCAGGCGCACGTGACGATCACCGTCGACGGCGACCAGCGCTGTATCACATCCGATGGCGTGCCCGATCACGAAACCGGCCCCTGGCGGGCCGGGGCCACGGTGCAAGAACAGGACCACCGGTTTTGCATGGATGCGACGCCAGAGCTGACAGGCACCGTCACCCATAGGGCTCGTATCTCGGGTATCACGGTGACCGGCATCCCCCTGCGCCCGGGTACTGCAGAATACTACGATCCGTCGTCTGAAAGCGGCTACTCGCGTGAACCGTCTTCGGGATGGAACGTCGAAGGGATCGGCGGGCTGATCATGGACGCACAGAATGCGCATGTGGACGGTGACGGGATGTATCACTACCACGGCATCCCCTCCGCGGTGACGGGCGCGCTCTACGGTACGCTCTTCGGCTATGCCGCGGACGGGTTCGAAATCCACTACGTGGGCGCCCAGGCACAATCGTCCTGGCAATTGAAACCAGGAGAGCGCGCCTCCGGCCCCGGTGGCGCCCACGACGGCACCTATGTTCAGGATTACGAATTCGTTGCGGGCTCCGGCACTCTGGACGAATGCAACGGGGCACTGCTCGACGGGCAGTATGTCTACTTCGCAACCGACACCTACCCGTTCTTCCCGCGCTGCTTCAAAGGAACGGTGTCGAGTGACTTCACCGGCGGGCGCGGTGATCGACCGCCGCGCGGCAACCGACCTTCACCCGATAACCGGACCCCGCCGAGTGAGTGACGATGGCTGCAAATCGCTGTAGGGCCGAGCTGCATTCAATACGTGGGCTGGTTCGTTAGAGTGCACCAATCCGAGACGGTTCGCTGAAACAATCTGGATGTTTCAGGAGGGTTCATCGCGGTCTATCGTAACACCCTTCATAGTCGGTCTAGATGCTAGTGAAACGGATCGACCAGCTCCCATCGGCCCAAAGCCGCCGTCTAGCAGTGCGCTGCACGCTGTGGTGCAGCTCTCCTTGAGAATGCCCCTTGTCACCATGAAAGCTCTCACACCCGACCGTGGTCACGTCGGTAACGATAACCGAGAACTATCATTCCCCCTCCGAAACTGTGCACCACTCAGGATGTTGCATTTCAATGTCCCGAGCACTCTCGAACGCTGCTTCCAAGAGATCGGAAACCAGATCGCGCTTCGGGAGGTTCGCGTACACGCAGCGGACCTTCAATACACGAGGGACGATCTCTGTCGGTAAGACGACCAATCGCCCGGTTGCAATATCTTCGGCCACCGCGATTGCCGGAATGGCCGCTATTCCCATGCCTTCCTGCAGCATCCAGATGAGCGTCCCGAGCGAATTTGCGCTGTGTGATACGGCGGTTGGGCTCCGGTCGAGACCGGCGGTCAGCGAGAACAGTGGTGACGTCCGCGGATAATGCAAAAGCGGCAACGACGCGAGATCAGCCTCAGTCAGCATCTGGCCCTCTTTTCCGACAAGCGATGCCGAGGCGATCCACCGAACCGCGTAGTTCACGGTGAAATGACGCGGTAGTTGGACGCGCGGCGCGACATTCGACAAGAACGCGACGTCGATCTCCGCCGTCGGCAGATACCTGGTCAATTGATGGTCGGAGGCGCTGACCACATCTACCGGCAGGCCTGGCCAAAGGTCCTCGAGCCGCGCCAGTAGGCCCGGCATCCATGTCTTGAGCATCAGCGAAACCGCGGCGATCCGGATACGCTCGCTCTCGGACGTCGCGCTGTCGCCACCGACCATGCGTGCTTTCAGATCCAGCATTCGCTCGGCAAGGATTGCCATCTCCTGTCCCCTCTCTGTCAGAGCGAAACGCGATTGCGATCGGTCCACGAGATCGGTCCGCAGAAAATCCTCAAGCGCACGCACGCGTGACGAAATGGCTGGCTGGGTAACGAGCAAGCGATCTGCCACGCGCTGATACGTTCCGAGTTGGCAAAGCCAGTAAAAAGCCTCGACGTGTTTCAGGTTCATAACGACACTATGATACATTTTTCTTATAACAATCAGAAATTTTTTGATTTTGACCAGGGGAACTTAGTTTCCAATGCTTGGCGCATGAAGGATTCCGTCTCATCCGCCGAGAATCTGCGGCACCGGTTCAAAAGCGGGAACGCGCTTCGGGCGAGTTGGCTCTTTCTCGGCAGTCCGTCGACGACGGAAATTCTCTCGCTTGTCGGCTTTGATTTTCTCATCCTCGACCGGGAGCATTCGCCTGGTGATCTCGACACTCTCTATCATCAACTCCGCGCCTCGCGGGTTCCCGTGATCGTCCGTGTCGCGTCGCCGGATGCGGACGCGATCAAGCTCGCGCTCGACGCCGGTGCGGCCGGAATCGCACTCTCGAACCTGGCTTCGCAGGAGGACGCGGCAGCACTTGTCCGCGCCACGCGCTACACCCCCCGCGGGACGCGCGGCATCCAGCGTCTGAGCCGGGCGAGCGACTATGGACTCGGATGGGACAGTTACCGGCGCGGGACCGGCGCGGCGCCGGTGGTCATCGGCCTGATCGAGACGCGCGGCGGGCACCACAATCTCGATGACATCCTCACTGTCGAGGGGCTCGACTGCGTTTTCGTCGGCGCGGTCGATCTCGCCTGCGACATGGGTCATGTCGACCAGATGGACCACAAAGAGGTCCGTGACGCGATCCGCGACATCGAAGGCCGCGTCGCGTTGTCCACCGTCATGCTCGGCGGACTTGCGTCCGGTGCCGAGGACGCCGAGGAGAAGGTCGCGCGCGGATATCGCCTGCTGACCTTCGGGTCCGATGCGCTCTATCTCCGCGACGGCGCCGTGGCCGCAGAGAAGCAGTCCAGGATGGTCCTGCGATGAAGCTGTCAGTATATCTCCGCCAGCCCGACCTGTCGCTCTCGATGCTGCTGCTACTGAGCTTCGTTATCCTCTGCTCGCTCCAGGTCGTCGTCAGGTTCCTGCTGCCGATCCCGTTCTCCTGGACCGAGGAACTCGTCTCAGCCTCGGTCATCTGGATGACCTTTCTTGGTGTGATCGCCGTCGAACGGCGTCAGACCCATATCCGGGTCGAGCTTCTTGACGAGATGCTGCCGCCAAAGCCGCTCGCTATCGTGTATGGCGTCTTCGATCTGACGATCCTCGCCTGCCTCGCCGCGATGATCTGGGGTGGATGGGAAACGCTGCACGAGACGTCGTTTCAAAAGACCCCTGCCCTCGGCATTCCGATCAATGCGCTCATCGGGGTTGTTCCGGCGGCGTCTGTGGCGCTCTTCGTCATTGTGCTCAGGAACATGATTGGCCGTTTCCGCAAGGCCTGGAGCTAGAGAATGGACCCGCTCACGCTCACCATGATCGGCGTGTCGATAGTCATCATCATCGCGGGCTATCCGATCGCCTACGCGATGATTCTCTGCTCGCTCGTCTACATCGTCGTGAACGGGCTGCCCGTGTCGCTCCTCGTCCACGAACTCGGGCTCTCGCTCAACAGCTTTACCATGATCGCGATCCCACTCTTCATGTTTGCGGGCAAGCTGATGACGGCGAGCGGCATTTCCGACCGTATCTTTGATTTTGCCAACAATCTCGTCGGACGCATCCCGGGTGGCCTCGGCCACGTGAACGTCACATCAAGCCTCGTCTTCGCCGGCATGTCCGGCTCGACCGTCGCCGATGTCGCGGGGCTTGGCGAAATTGAATACAAGGCCATGACCCGCAAGGGCTACGATCCCGATTTCACGATGGGCGTGACGCTGTCATCGGCTGCAATCGGGCCGATTCTGCCGCCTTCCCTGCCGATGGTGCTCTACGGTGTGGCCGCCGGCACCTCGATCTCGGGCCTCTTCCTCGGAGGCATTCTGCCGGGCTTTCTGATCGCCTTTATGCTAATGGTCTATGTCTTTTTCGTCGGCCTCGCCAAGGGATACCGCATCGATGTCTGGGCCGGATGGGGGGCGCTCTGGAGCTCATTTCTGCGCGCGACGCCACCGCTGATGACGCCCTTCATCATCGTCGGCGGCATGGCCTTCGGATGGTTCTCGCCGACGGAGGCTGCGACGATCGCAGTTCTCTGGGCGCTTTTCATCTCGATCGTGGTCTACCGGACGCTCGAGCTCGCCGCCTTTATCGAGGTCCTCAAGGACGTTGCTCTTTCGTCCTCTCGCCTTCTTTTCGTGATTGCGTCGGCTTTTCTATTCGGCTGGGTTGCTACGTTCGGCCAAGTGCCACAAATGCTGGCAGAGGCCATCGAGAGCAACATTCAGTCCGTGGCTGTCTTCCTGCTCGTCTGCATCATCGTCAACCTGATCCTCGGCGCGATCCTGGAAAATGCGATCCCGCTCCTGATACTCGCGCCGATGCTGGCGCCAATCGCCGAGCAGACCTATGGGCTCGATCCGATCCACTTCGGGGTGGTAATGGTCTTCAACATTATGATTGGACAGTTCACGCCGCCCATCGGCCTGTCGCTCTTCGTCATGCGGGACATCACCGGTTTCCGGCTCGGACGCGTTTTCTTTGCGGTCCTGCCGTTTCTTTTCCCGCTCCTCATCTCGCTCTTCATCATGGCCTACGTCCCGTGGGTCGTCACCGCCATCCCGCACGCCGCGGGGTTCTGATCTAATCCAAGGAGGACACCATGAGTATCGCCAGAAGAAGCTTCATCGCCCTTGCCGCAGCGCTCACCACGCTGCCATCAATCGCCGCCGCCCAAGACGTGACGCTCCGGTTCGCCCATGTCGTGCGCGAAGGCGATCCAGGCTACATCGCTGCCGAGGCGTTCAAGGAGCGGGTAGAGGAAACAAGCGGCGGGAGCGTCTCGGTCCAAATTTTTCCGGCTGGCCAGCTTGGTAACAACCGCAAGCTCTTTACCCAGATCCAGTCCGGCGCCATCGACATGGCCTACACGCCCTTCAACATGCTCTCCGACATCGTGCCGGAATTCGCCACGATAACTGGCGGATACATGTTTGAGTCCATCGAGCACCAGCGCATGGTGCTTGACGGCGAAGAGTTCGGCCAGGCCTGGGGCGAGCGCTTGCTCGAAGACGGTGGTCTGCGCATTCTCGCAAGCTTTCACTACGGCACACGAAACGTCACGACCAAGGAGACGCCTGTACAAAGCCCCACCGACCTGAATGGGCTCAAGCTGCGCGCCGTCCCAAATGCCATGTCGCTCGCCACGGTGACGGGTCTCGGCGCATCCCCAACACCGGTCGCCTGGCCGGAGACATTCCAGGCGCTGCGCCAAGGCATCGTTGACGGTCAGGAGAACCCGACCCCGGTCCTGCACGCGGCCAAGTTCTATGAAGTGCAGGGTTTTCTCATCAAGACCGGCCACCAGATGTCCGCCCTGCCCTTCCTTATCAACGAGACCGCCTGGCAGGGTCTGACGCCGGACCAACAGGCAGCCGTCCAAGAGGCCGCCGATCACGCCGTCACGGTCGCCGAAGAAACGATGATCACTTTCACCGAAAGCCTCGAATCCGATCTGGTCGAACGCGGCATGGAGATCGTCGAGCTCACCGACGAGGAAGTCGCAGTGTTCCGCGACTCCGTTCGCGCACAGGTTGCAGCCGAATTCGACGGCAAAGTCCTCCCAGCGGGTCTGATCGATCAGATCCACGCTCTCGCAGCCACGAACTGACCGCAATATTCGGGGGCGCGTTTCCCCCGCGCGCGCTCCTTTTTTGGAGATGAGAAGATGCGCGCAAGCGTCATTCAAATGAACTCGGTCAACGACAAGGCCGCCAATATCGAGCAGGCGGAGTCGCTCGCCTGCGCCGCAATCGACGCGGACCGGCCAGACCTGATCTCGTTTCCAGAAAATATGAGCTGGTGCGGCGGCAGCGTCACCGACCGGCTTGCCGCAGCAGAACAGATCGAGGACGGGCCGACTTATGCGCTCTGCCGCCGCCTTGCGAAAGGAAACGGTCTCTGGGTCCATGCCGGCACGATCCCTGAGCGCGCACCGGAGGAAACGCGGAACCGCAACACCACCGTCGTCTTCGATCCCAACGGCGAAATCGCTGCCCGCTACTCGAAGATACACATGTTCGACATGACCACCCCCGATGGGCAGGTCTATTGCGAGAGCGAAGTAAACGAACCCGGCGAGAGTGTTGTGGCATTCGACCTGATGGGGTTTCGGGCTGGTCTCACGATCTGCTACGACATACGCTTCTCGGAACTTTATGCGGCGCTGGCCCGCGACGGTGTGACTCTGCTTTTCGTCCCCGCAGCCTTCACGATGCAGACCGGCCGCGACCATTGGCACACGCTCCTTTCAGCCCGCGCGATCGAGACGCAAAGCTGGCTTATCGCCGCCGCGCAGTGGGGAAGCTTTCCCGTGCCGGATGGCACGCGCCAGATGTACGGACGCTCACTGGTTGTCGATCCTTGGGGCACGACGGTCGCACAGGCAAGCGACGGCACCGGACATGTGACAGCGACGATTGATCCCGAACGCACCAAAGATGTCCGCGCAAGAATGCCCACCCTTAATCACCGGCGGGACTGGCTCTGATAGTTCGGCTTCGAAGTCGCCAAACACGTTCCGCGAACTTCGCTAGCCCGCGGAGCGAATCTTGGCTCGACGCCCAACAGTTTATAACCAAACACCCAATCTGAACTTGGCGAACGGTTGTGGTCGCTCTGCCCTAGAGAAATTGTAGGAGTCGGCGTCACGATAGGGGGCTCAATTATCGTTACCGTTGGGCTTGAGAATCCGAGGATAGAATCGAATACGAAGAGCTGCGGATAATCGGCTGTAGATCTCTACCGATCCAAGATCATTCTTTCCAAAATATGACTGACTTGGATCAGTCCGCGATCACGACGTCGCAATCTGGTGAAAGACCAGCCTCTTCCACACGGGCGTTACAATGCTCGACAGCTTTGTCGCGAACGCCTTCACCACCCATCATCTCCCATACGGTGGTTGCTGCCGAACGCACGACAACCACGGCTCCAGGGGCGTCGTCTGACAGCTGCACGAATGCGGCGATCGCCTCTGCGGACAGGATTGGCCCTTCTGTTGGCTCCCAGTTTTCGGGCAGGATCTGACCGATTTCACGACATGATGAGTCTTCGGGGCGTCGGCGCGTTTCACATTGGGTTGTCGCGACCGCACGCGCTGCTTCCGGGGTATGAAGACCCAAGCTTGTACTGATGGACATCTGGTTTGAATTCTTCGGGAAGAAGGCCACGACCGATCCAAAGAAGTGTTGATCAATGACTGAGTCCAAGACCATTTGTCCAAGGGCCTGCTGGTCGTCCGGCGAAAGGTCGGCAGCATTGATTGTCACGCGAAACCGGGTGGGGTCCGGCAGAGATGCCTTGGCCTCGGCGCTGGTCATCGGCAAAGACTGGCTGCTCACAGTCTGCGCTGTCGCGCCAAACAGAAACAGGACGGTGAGCGAGGCCGAGGCTAAGCGCGAGATCGTGACGAGCATCTGTTTAAGTACCTTCGATGTTTGGCCCTCAGGAAACATGGAGCGGCCATGATGACCGGCGCGAGACAGATGTATCCTCGGGGCTGTCCTCTGTTCTCGAAGACCAATCGCCGCTCTGTCTCTTCACCAAACTGGACAAGTGTCCCCTGCCCTGGGCAGGACCTTCATGTCTATTGCGACTGTTCGTAGTCATCCTCAGCGCCCTCGAGATCCTCTTGCAATGCCTCGTTGACCTGGTCCAAGGCCGCTTCCGCCTCTTCGCGGATCCGAGCGATACCGGTCATATCTGGCTTCGAGCAGAAGGATGGCCTGCTCGGTCACGTCGAAGGGCACATCTGATTGCCGGGCATAGGCGTAGAGTCCGTTTTTCTCGCGCACCTCGTTGCCTGAGATACAGTTCTCCATTTTCAGCAGTTGAATGGAAACCTGATTACTGTTGCGCAGCTGCCGTATGCGTACCTGATTGCGTTTCTGCAAAATCTCGATGTTGTTGGCATTGGTCCGGCGCAATTCGTTCAACCATGACCGGGCTTCGTCCGCATCGCTCACTTCCGTGAAGATCCCGCCACCCGCCTCGGCCACCGCTTCAAGTTGTGTGCGGTCGTCAGGCGCCAGGTCAAATCCAATGATGTTAATGACCGCCTTGGTGTCACCGTCACGCAGAACAGCTGCAGCTTGCACCGGGTCTCCGCCGCAGGTTTCTTCGCCATCGGATACGACATAGATTACTTGCTCGCCAGGCGTTTCGCTTGGCTGAAAGGCAGCTCCCGCATGAGTCAGAGCATCCGCAAGCGGCGTCCAGCCGCGGGGTGACAATGTGTCTATCTGGGCTTGGACGGTGGCGCGGTCAGTCGTCAAGGGAACCAGCGTTTCGACCGCCTGACAGCTCGCCTGCCGGCCCGCGTCATCATTTGTCCCGCGATGACCGAAGGCGACGAGGCCCGTTTCAACATCATCTGGGACCGAAGCCAAAAACGCATCTGTTGCTTCTCGGGCATGGGTCATCTTCGTTTGGCGGCCCAGACTACCCGCCATGGACCCAGATGCGTCTACGGCGATCATTAGGCGTCGCAACGGCACCGGAGGCGCATTTTCAGCGGCCTGAAAGATCGCTGGCGGTCCAACGCCTTCCAGATCACCGATCTCCTCAAAGCACGCCTCGTTGTCTTTGTCCGAGGTTTCGAGAAAGGACGATAGAAGGTCATCGGCACGCCACACTTCTTGCTGCTGATCGGCGAGGCAAAGGCCGGGAAGGATAATCAATATCGGAAGATAGCGTACCATAGCTCTTCTCTCATATGGAAATCTGTCGAATTCATCGCGCAGACCGATCTTGGTGGAGCTTCGCGCATAGGCGGCACGGTCTAACTGTCTCTGAATTGCGGCCAAAAGGCCATCTGGAAGGCGTTGGGCCATGCTCTTTTGGCAAAGCCTTGCCACCGCAATTCTAGACTAAGAGTGCCCGTTTGGTTGGTTTTCCGTTGAGGCGAGCGATGCAGACTTGACCGATTGTCTCCTGTCCGTCGTCAGATGAATTGGGACACGCCGACCAGAAAACCTGCCTGGCGTCAAAGACTCAACCGCCCCCCTCATCGCGCAGTTCCACAGTATAGCCGAAGCCACGGACGTTGCGGAGTACGACAGAGCTCGTCACCGCCCCGAGTTTACGCCTGAGGTAAGAAACGTACACTTCAACGTTGTTCGTTTGTGGATCGAAGTCGTAGCCCCACACCTCTTTCAGCAGTTCGGTCCTGCTCAAAACGCGCTCGCCATTTGTAATCAACGTCTCAAGAAGTGAGAACTCGGTCGCCGTCAGCATCAGCGGGCGCCCGTCAACCATCGCACTCGCCCGGCCGCGATCCAGCGTGAGCGGTCCCAGGTGCAGAAGGTTCGGTCTCGGCGTGCCGCGGCCAGCGCGCCGTAAAAGGCTCTGAACGCGCGCCACGAGCTCGGACACCGCAAAAGGCTTGGTCAGATAATCGTCAGAGCCTGCCTCGAGCCCCTCGACTTTCTCCCCAAGTGCATCCCGCGCCGTCAGCATCAGGATCAGGACATCGTTCCCGACCGCCCTCAACTCCCGGCATAAGTCCGCACCTTCCACATCCGGCAGCATCCGATCCAGAACCACCAGATCGTGATGCTCCTCGGCCAGGCGTTCGGCGACACCCAACCCGGCATTCACAATATTGACGATGTAGCCTTCCATCGTGAGCGCGTCGCTGACGACCTCGCAGATCTCCGGATCGTCTTCCACGACGAGAATCTTGGCGGAACTCATGCGCTCCTACCCACCGGGACGAGGAGAGAGACCTCCGCTCCACCACTGTCCGAATTAGCCAGGCGGATGAGGCCGTCATGCCCCTCTACGATCCAATGCCCTATTGAAAGCCCCAAGCCCGCTCCCCCCGAACGCCCATGATAGAACCGTCGTGTCGCCTCGCCGATCTCTTTTTCGGTAAAGCCGGTGCCTTCATCCGTGATCGTGACCCGTGCCATCTCCCCTTCGACGGCCAAGGCAACATGCACGTTACTGCCGGGAGGCGCGGCATGTATCGCATTATCGAGTACGATCAGGATCGCCTGGCGCAACCTGTCGGCATCGCCATGGATGACGACCGGATCTGCCGGGTGTCGCGGCAGGACAGAGACGCGCTTTGGCAGTGCAAGAGTCCGGCTGTCCAGGATCGTATCATCCAGAACCTCCTGCATCACGACAGGGCCCCGCTGGATGGGTATGGTCCCCGACTCGCTGCGGGCGAGGAAAAGCAAATCATCGACCAGCCTGCTCATGTCGGCGGACTTGCGCACGATGCGTTCCAGCGCGTTGCGCAATTGTTCAGGGCTGGTCGACGGATCGCGCAGCGCGACTTCGGCCTTGCCGCGCACCACCGTCAGCGGCGTCCGCAATTCATGACTGATATCGGCCAGGAAGCGGGCGCGCCCTTCCGACTGAACCTCGAGGCTCTCCAAGGCGTCACGCAGCTCCTCTGTACGGGCATCCACCTCATGCTCAAGATCGGCCTTGGCCCCGAGCAATGCGGTGCGCTGCGCCTTGATCTGAGCCGTCATCCGATTGAAACGGCGGGTGAGCTCACTCAGTTCATCCCCGCGTTCCACTTCCGCAACGACATGATCGAGGTTTCCAGCCGCGACAAGTTCAGCCCCGCGTGCCAACGCTTTCACCGGTCGCAAGACACTGCGGTAAAGAAAGATCGACAGGGCAACGAGCGCCGCAAGAGCGGCCAGTGCAAGCGCGAACGTCACCATGCGCATCCTATGCGCGACGACCGCCGTCTCGCCCAATGCCTCGACAACCTCGCCTGTCTCTCGCGTGATCGCTTCGCCGACGAGCCGATCCAGGGTCTGGTCAAGATTGCCCTCGATCTCGTCACGATAGATCACCATTGCGTCGTTTAAGCGGCCATCGCGCAGATGTGTTTCGATGCGCGTGCGCGCGGCCTCGATCCTTTCGATGAGGATGCGCATCACCTGTATCCGCTCAAGCTCCTCCATTTCCAAAACACGTTCGGCCGCGTGACGCCGTGCGGTCAGGCCGTCCAGCTCATCCTCGACCTCGTTCTCCATTGTCGTGACAACCCGCAAAAGATCATCGCGCGCAGCTTCGGCCTCGCTCGGGCTCGGGCCTAGAATGAACATTTCGGCAATCTGCTCGGAATAGTCGTCTGCCGCCTTCGCAATGGAGGTGACAGCCAGTGTTTGTTCGTAGGAATTGCTGATCTCGCGCGCGGCATCGCCACCGGCCGTCAGTGACATGAGCATTGCTGCCAGCAGCAAACCAAGCCCGGTAGCAAGCCCCGCTTGCGCGATCCCGATCTTGGTCTTGAAGCGCACATCGCCCCCCGCCGAAGTCGCTGAACAATGCCATCCCGGCAATATGCCGTCAGCATATCCCACAATTTACAGCGACTTTGTGCCTGCGCCAGCGGCACCAAACATCTCTAACAGAATTCTAATGCAGGGATCTGCGCCTCGCACACTACAGTAATACGACAGTTTGATGACAGAGCGACGCGCACAGGAAGAGAAACCTTATGTCCCGCATTGCGAAAGACACGCAGTCTCGCCCTCAGAGGATTGTACTCTATTCCCATGACACGCTGGGCTACGGTCACCTGCGGCGAAATCTGCTGATCGCTGCCGCTCTTTCCGAGATGACGCCGCGCCCCGAAATCCTGCTGATCGGCGGTATGAGAGAGGCCGGCGCATTCGTCCTGCCAGCCGGTGTCGATTGCGTGACCCTGCCCGCCTACGCCAAGCAAGGCGATGGCAGCTACCGACCGCGTGATCTTGGAACCGATCTGACGCGTTTGACCGCACTTCGCAGCCAGATGATCCGCAGCGCCGTTGAGGGGTTCGACCCCGAACTGATGATCGTCGACAACGTGCCTCGCGGCGCGCAGTACGAACTGGACCAAGCGCTGGCCATGCTAAGCCATCAGAAGCGCTGCCGCGTCGTTCTGGGCCTCCGGGACGTGATCGACGAAAGTGCCGTCACACGCCGCCAGTGGTTGCGGCAACGCAATTTCGAAACCGTGCGGCGCCACTATGACGAAGTCTGGATTTATGGCGACCCCGACATCTACGACATTCTAACGGATTGCGGGATGTCGGGCCCCATCGGCGCGCATTGCCGTTTTGTCGGCTATCTGGACCCGACGGGGCGTCGCGATTCCGTTCAGGCGGCTGCGGATCTGGCTCAGGTCATTGGATGCGATCCCAGGCCATATATCTACTGCGCGGTTGGTGGCGGGCGCGATGGTGTAGCCCTGTGCGAAGCCTTTGCAGCCGCGCCGCTTCCCGATGGGCATCGCGGCGTTCTGGTGACCGGAACCCAGATGCCCGAGGCTCAAAAAACGCGCATCGCTGCACTATCCAAAGGCCGCGACGATCTGCTGGTCCTGCCCTTCCTGCGCGAACCGATCGACGTGATGAACCGGGCCGCCCGGATCGTCGGAATGGGAGGCTACAACACGACGATCGAGATACTTGCCCTGCGCAGGGCCTCTCTCATTGTGCCGCGCTGCGTCCCCCGGCGCGAACAGGTCATGCGCACCGAGCGGTTGGCGGCCCGCGGCCTTGTGTCGATGCTGTTGCCCGGTGATCTGACGCCAGCCACGTTGGGCGACTGGATGGCGGCGCCGGTTCCAACGCCAGGCTACCAGCTGGACATGACGGGCCTTTCCAGCGTCCAGGCCCTGGTCAGATCCGCCGCGACCCCGATCCCGACCGCTGCGTAAGGAGAGTTATCGTGCCCGATATTCATCCCCCGATCGGCCGCATCGGCTATGTGCTCAAAAGATATCCGCGTTTCTCCGAAACCTTCGTGATCAACGAGATCCTCGCCCACGAAGCCGTCGGTCAGGAGATCGAGATCTTCGCCCTGCGCCCGGTCGAAGAGACGCATTACCAGGACATTCTGGGCCGCGTACGTGCCCCGGTCACCCGGATCAAAGACCGGTTCACAGGCCCCGATGCCATATGGGATCGCTTGACGCGCGCGCGTGATCTTCTGCCTGGCGCGTGGGATGCTCTGGCCGCGCTGGACGGGGTGACAGGCGGGCAGGACGTGGCCCAGGCGATTGACCTCGCGGTCGAGGTCCGCACCCGCGGGATTGTCCATCTCCACGCGCATTTCGGAACCGTTTCGGCAAGTGTCACACGACTGGCCGCCGCGATGTCGGGCGTCAGCTGGAGCTTCACCGCGCACGCCAAGGACATCTATCACCGCTATGAGGAGCCTCAGCATCTGGATCTGAAACTACGCGACGCGGACGTGACGATCACGGTATCGGATTACAACCTCGCCCATCTGCGCAAGACATATGGCGCCGAACGGCTGGCGCGCGTCTATAACGGCCTCGATCTCACGCGATTTCAGCACGCCAGACCCCGAAGAAATGCCACCGAGATACTGGCCGTGGGGCGGCTGGTCGAGAAGAAGGGCTTTCACATCCTGATCGAAGCCGTCCGCCTGATGGCAGAGGCAGGCGATGTGCCGTCCTGCACCATCATCGGATCCGGTGAGGAACACGACGATCTCGCCGCCCAGATCGCCGACAGCGGCATGGGCGCCCATATCCGCCTCGAAGGCCCCCGCCCCCAATCCCAGGTCATGGAGGCGATGCGCAATGCAGCGGTCCTAGCCTGCCCTTGCGTGATCGGCTCGGACGGCAACCGCGACGGCATGCCCACGGTGCTGATCGAGGCGATGGCCCTCGGCCTGCCCGTGATCGCGACCGATATGGTCGGAATTCCGGAGCTGGTGCGGGACGGCGAGACAGGCCTTCTGGTGCCCGATGCGGATCCCCAGGCCCTGGCCGACGCGCTGCAGCGCGCCACGCGCGACGCGGATCTGCGCGCAGCGCTCTCGGCACGGGCCCGCGCGCTGATCGAGACCGAGTATGACGTCACGAAGTCCGCCTCGACGCTGCGCGGTCTCTGGGCCGAAGCGTCGGCGCGCCGCGATCAGTCCGAGCGGAGCGCTGCCTGATGCGCATCGCCTATGTCAGTGCTGATCCCGGCATCCCCATCTGGGGATCCAAAGGCGCTTCGGTGCATGTGCAGGAAATGCTGCGCGCCCTCACCCGCGCCGGTCACGGTCTGACAGTGCTGACACCGCGCGTGGAAGGCACGCAGCCCGACGACCTGTCACAAGTCGCGGTCCTGCCTCTGCCACCGGCCCCGAAGGGAGAACCGGCAATGCGTGCGCGGCAACTCCTCGCGGCAAATGCGGTCGCCCAAAAGGAGTTACAGGCGCTTACCCCTGATATGGTCTATGAGCGCCACGCCCTCTATGCCTTCGCTGCGATGGAATGGGCTGCCCAGGCGGGAATCGCCTCGGTATTGGAGGTAAACGCCCCCCTGTTGGCCGAACATGCTACGCATCGCACCCTGGCACTCGCTGCCGAGGCCGAGGCTGGCGTTCGACGCGCCATGGACGCGGCTGGTCTGATCACCGCCGTCACCGAACCCGTCGCCGCTCATGCCCGGGCGATGGGCGCCAAGGATGTGATCGTGGTGCCCAACGCCGTGGACCCAGAACGTTTTCCCACGTCTGCACCGCTCGCAGCGGCGCCATTTACGATCGGGTTTCTCGGATCGCTCAAACCGTGGCATGGCCTGCCGACGCTGGTGGAGGCCTTCACGCGCGTCCACGCGGCCCGGCCCGAGGCGCGCCTGCTCATCATCGGGGACGGGCCGGAACGTAGCGCAATCGAAGATGCGCTTGGGCGCGCGGGCCTGCGCGACTCCGCTGAGTTCACAGGGCTCCTGCCCGCCTCCGCTGTGCCCGCCGCGCTTGCGCGGCTGGATGTCGGCACAGCCCCCTATGGCGCGACGGAAGCGTTCTATTTCTCGCCGCTCAAGATCTACGAATACATGGCAGCGGGCCTGCCCGTCGTCACCAGTGACACAGGCCACCTGCCCGAGATCGTCACTCACGGCTCAACCGGGCTTATCGTACCACCGGACGACCCCGCTGCACTTGCCGCAGGTCTGATGCGCCTCGCCGGTGACGCCGCCCTTGGCCGTCGCCTTGGCGCCGCAGGGCGGGCCAGGGTCCTGACCCACCACACATGGGCCGGGACAGCCGCCCATATCCTGGCGCGCATCACGACCAAACCCACCGCTGCATGAGCCGCGCCAGCCACCTGACCGAAACGCTGCCCGGTCTGGGCCGGATCGTGCGCCGCCTCTCCCCCTATCTGCGCGGCCACTGGCGGATGCTTGTCGCATCGGTGCTGGCCCTGCTCCTGGCCACCGCCGCGAAACTGGCAGAGCCGTGGCCTTTGAAGTTTGTCATCGATGCCGTGGTCCCCGCCGCATCCGGCGAACCGGCGTTGGCGGCGATCGACCCGATGCGCCTCCTCGCGCTTTGTGCCGGTGGGCTGCTGTTGGCAGTGCTGACCCGGGCGGGGTTCCAGTACCTTGCCACTATGGGCTTTGCGCTTGTCGGAAACCGTGTTCTGACCAAGGTCCGCGCCGATCTTTTTGCGCATCTGCAATCACTGTCTGTCGGCTTTCACGCCCGCTCCCGTGCCGGCGATCTGACCATGCGCCTGATCGGCGACGTCGGGATGCTGAAAGAAACACTGGTGACCGCCGCGATGCCGCTGGCGGCCAACATCCTGATCTTTGTCGGCATGGTCAGCGTCATGCTGTGGCTCAACTGGCAGCTTGCGCTCGTCGCTCTGGTTCCCCTGCCGATCCTGTTCCTGCTCTCACGCATCCTGACTAGGCGCATCAGAAACATCAGCCGCACCCAGCGCAAGCGGCAGGGCCAGCTTGCAGCAACCTCGACCGAAACGCTGGCGGGCATCCGTTCCGTTCAGGCCCTCGGGCTGGAGGACAGCAATGCGAAGCTCTTCGGCGGTGCCAACGACAAGGATATGGCCGCGGGCATCAAAGCGGCCCGCATGGCGGCAGGCCTCGAACGGTCGGTCGATCTTCTGGCGGGGGTCGGCCTCGTCCTGATCCTGTGGTTCGGCACGTTGCAAGTGCTCTCTGGGCGGATCACGCCCGGCGATCTGCTGATCTTTGTCAGCTACCTCAAACACACGTTCAGGCCAGTGCGCGGCTATGCAAAATACGTGGCCCGCCTCGCCAAGGCCCTCGCCGCAGGCGAGCGTGTCGTAGCGCTCATGGACGAGGAAGATGCGGTACGCGACCGCGAGGATGCGCGGCCTGCCCCCGCCTTTGACGGTGCGCTCAGCTTCCGGTCCGTCAGCTTCTCTCACGCCGATCGCAATGGTGTCTTCGACGACCTCGACATCGACATTCCGGCGCAGCAACGCGTCGCCATCGTCGGGCCCTCGGGTTCAGGCAAGTCAACGCTCGTCGCCCTGCTGATGCGGCTGCATGACCCGGACGACGGTCAGGTCTGCATCGATGGCATCGACCTGCGCGACGTCACCCTTTCCTCTCTGCGCCAGCAGATCGCGCTGGTGCCGCAAGAGTCGCTCCTAGTGTCCGGAACGATCCTCGAAAACCTCGCTCTAGGGCTCACCCGCACACCATCCGATGCCGAGGCGGACTGGGCCTTGCGCGTCGTCGGCGCCGAAGACTTTGTCGCCGGAATGGAAGGCGGGCTTCAGGCCGAAGTGGCGGAGCGTGGCGCCTCTCTCTCAGGCGGGCAGCGGCAACGGCTCAGCCTGGCCCGGGCATTGCTGCGCGAAACACCCATTCTCGTGCTCGACGAACCAACAACGGGGCTCGACGGAAACAGCGAGGCGCAGGTCGCGGCAGCTATCGAAGCTGCGGCGCAAGAGCGAACCACATTGATGGTGACCCATGATCTCGCACTGGCCACACGGTGCGAAAGGGTAATTGTCTTGGGCGAAGACGGCCTAATACAGGACGGCACGCCAGAAGCGCTTTTGGCGTCCAGTGGCTGGTTTGCGGCCGCCCATGCCGCCCAGACGGGAAAGCCTCCGCGTGCCGTCGCAGGCTGACGACGCCGCGCTCTGCACGCGCGACCCCGATCTGCCGGGGCTGGCATCGGTGCTGGAGGCGCCGACACTGGCACATCGTGCCGGCCTCCCGCCTATGCGGCACTCCTATCTGCGCCACAAACCCGGCACGAGCTGTGTTGCCGGATTGATTGCCGAAGACGGCCAAACTGCGTGGAGTGCGCTGTGCTACCCCGCCGATCGCTATGCGGAGGTCAGGGCGCGCCCGTCCTGGGCCAGTGCGCTTTTTTTCGATGACATTCAAACCGTTCTGGTGCCGCTTCGGCTGGAGCGGAGGCTGCGCGTGGCCCGGGCCCTGACCGATCCAACCCAGCAGGCGATACTGCTGGAAGCGCTCGGCCTGGCGGGCACCATGCTTCGTATCCTGCGCTACAAGCCCGGCCGCCGGATCGTTCTGCGCGCTGACGGGCCGTCTGGCCCCCGCGCTGTTATAAAGCTGCACACCGATGCAGATGCGTTCGAGGCTGCATATGACGGGGCCCGACACAGTGCCGCTGTCGATGGGCCGCCCCTGCTCGGCCAGTCTCGCACCCACCACGCCATCGCGGTGGGCTGGTTGGCCGGCGAAGTCCTGACACCACGAGGCGGCGTCTCCCGCTTCATGCGCGCGGGCGAAGCTCTAGCCAAGGCTCACAAGGCTCCAACCACCGATGCGCTCGCCACTTGGAAAGCCCAGGACCCGATCGCCCTTGCTACATCTCTCGGGCAAATCCTCCCTCACCTGAAAACCGCGGCCCATGATCTTGCTAACAACCTATCCCTCCCGGACGTGGACAGATCCGTCCCGCTGCACGGAGATTTCAGTCCCGATCAAGTTCTGACCGGTCCGAACACTGCGCAAATCGTGGATTGGGACCGTGCCGCGCACGGAGATCTCGCGCGCGATCTCGGCAGCTTTCTCGCCGCTCTCGACCTGTCGAACATACGCGGCACACCCACGGAAGCTGCAGTCGAGGCATTCCTGTCCGGCTACGAGGCCGCCAGCGGCGCAATCGATGAACAGGCCCTCCGGCGCCATCAGGCCCATGCTCTGTTCGCGCTTGCACAGGAGGGGTTCCGCGACAGGCGACCAAACTGGAGGGCCGAGGCAAACGCCGTCCTCGACAGGACGCGCGCGCTTCTATCGATCTCCAAGCGTCGGATCATTCCCGGCCTGTCCGACGCCCTGAATGGTCAACTCATGGGCCCTAAGATAGCCCCATCGATCGGAAAGGATCCGCAGCGCCTCAAGCCTGAACTCGTGCGCCTCAAACCGGGCCGTCGCGCGCTGATCCGCTACGCATTGCCGGGGGGACAGGCCGTGCTGGGCAAGCTGCGCGCCAAAGGCCTGGATCAAAGGGCCGCCAGCATACAGGCTGACCTGCGCGTGGCCGGTCTTGATGGCTCGTCAGGTGTCGGTGTCCCAACCGTCAGGGGCGCGCTTGGGCACCCAGCTCTTTGGCTCCAGACCGAAGTCCCCGGCACACCCCTCGGCCTGCTCCTGCAGAGCGGCGATGCCGCGTCCGCGCTCCACAGAACGGGGCGGGCCCTTGCCGTACTCCACGACACACCACCACAAACCCGAACGCGCTGGACATTGACCGACGAGATGGACGTGCTCCGGCGCGCCATAGGCCACGGGCCCTATGCCGACCTCCTGAGCCCGGCCAGGCAGGCCATCGAGGCTTTGCCACAGGCCGCACCTTCGGGACTTCACCGCGATTTCTACTTCGATCAGGTAATCGTGGACACGGACGTCATCTGGCTTGTCGACCTTGACCTGCACGCAAGCGGCGATCCGGCGATCGATATCGCCAACTTCCTTGCGCACCTGATCGAACTTGCGCTGCGCGGGGGCGGCGACTGGACCCTCCTCGAACCGCTCGGTGCCACCTTCCTTCGGGGCTATAGCGCCACGCGGCCACTGCCGCCGCAGGACCGGATTGATACGCTCAAATGGCTGTCCCTGGCCCGCCACATCGCCATCGCCGGCGGCTTCGAAGAGCGGCGCCATACCATCCCGATCATCGCGGATCTGTGCCGGGACCGGCTCGGCGCTCAGCCCGCTTCGCTCAAACGCGCTGCGATGTGATCCGCAATGGCCTGCCCCGCCTCCGGGATACCGCGAAAACCAGGGAACGGGTTCACATCGACGATGCCGAACACGCCGTCGCGCCCGACCAGATCCACCCCGTAGATCTCCAGATCAACCGCGCGTCCGACGCGCAGCGCCAGATCCACCATCTTCTCAGGCGGCTCGAATGGCATGGGCGAGGCATTCTCCTCCCGTGGCCACGCTTTCAACAGGCCAAAGACCCGCTCACCCGCAACGTAGAGTTTTCGGTCGAACCCATCATTGGCCAGCTGCGCCTCGACATGCCACGGACCGGGAAAGGGCGGCTCTTTTGGGGCGCCGTTCGGACAGGCCAGCACGCCTGCCCCGCGCCCCTCGGCTCCTGACATCGCCTTGAGAAAGACCGGTACCGACGCCGCTCTTTCTTGGACACTACACCAGTCATAATCGGTTGCCGAAACGGGGACAGGCAGTCCCACCTCTCGCAAGACCCTCTCAAGCGCAGCACGATCGGCAACGCGCAAACAGGCGCTTGGCGGGTTGACGATCCGTTCCGGACGGCGGACAGCAATCTCGGCCAAGACATCCAAACCGACACCGCGATGTACGAGAAGCTGTGATGCCTCCGCCGCGATGGCGCCTAACGGGTCCCTCCACTCAACTTGGAGCTTTGCGCCACCGGCCACAAGAATCCTAGTAACAACCTCAAGTACAGTTCCCGGACGTGGGCGCTTGCCTGCCAAGATCATGATGTCGATCAAGGATAGCCACTCCGCTGAGAGCAGTGTGTCGACGGTGCCTTCACACTAGCCGCATCTTTCAAGCAGTATCGGACACCTCTACGCGGACTCGGACGGTGCGTCGGCAAAACGAAGACACTAGGTATTTGATTTGTTCGTTCCATCACGACAATACCGCAAGGAATCATATGAGAGTACCCACTCTTCCCGCGTCAGGCAGAGTGGGAGGGTTCATTCGCGTGAGAGTGGTTGTCATCGTCTTGGTCTTTGATTTTAAGACGTAATGCTTGCCGAATTGACATGCTCATCCTTGGCGAAATCCGAGGCGACAACGCCGCCCAGGAAGTCGCTCTTTGCAGCTCAGGCCACACTGCCCTTCACGACGTCAGGCATGCCATCAACGCCGCCAGCAGCTGACAGGGCCACTACGGGGTTCCAGTAGTCCCGGTAGTCGACGATCTTGCCGTCCCGAACCCGGATGACGTTGATGTATCTTTGATCGTACGGCAGGCCGGTTTTCCGGCCAGTACTGTTCCGTGCCTCGAATTCAAGGATCACGACTTCCGGATCGGTAGTTCGGTAGAATGCGGTCTCAGCCAGTTCCTGAATGTCATAGTGTTCACGAACCACCGGGAGGTAGTCGGATACGGCGGCCTGGCCCTTGAGGAAATTGGATCCAGCCGGAGCATATGGCGCCTCAAATACTACATCCTCGGCGCACATCTCCGGAAAGCTGTCAGCCGGGTCGAGAAGATCACCCAAGCTTTCTTTAAGCAATTTCGTGAGGGCGGGTAATGGATCGGTGTCAGGCATCGAAGTGCTCCTTTCTTCACGGTGCTCTGGAAAAGAAGGTGGGGAGCAATCGTTGGAACGCAATCGTTCCGACGAAAAACTGTTGCGACATCTGCTCCGATGCATATGAGAGACGAAAACCTGGCAAGGTCCCTGGATTGGTCTTACCGGCCATTTCCGGTTTCTCTGGCAAGAGTGGAACGCTAACGTATTGACGTGAAAACACTGGATGCGGATGGCACACTCGAGCTCCAACCAACAGCCGCAAAAACCATCCGGCGCAGCTGTTCAAAGGCCCGAGCTGACGCAAGCCCTCTATCGCGCTTTCTTCGACGAATGGGCCGAGCGAGGCTACGCTGCAATTAGCCTCGAACGTGTTGCCAAGAAAGCAGGGGCAGGCAAAGCTGCAATCTACCGCCGTTGGTCATCAAAGCGCGAGTTTGCCAACGAGGCGATAGAAGATGTCGCGTTGGCCGTGACACCCATCCCTGACGAGGATAGCCTCGAAGCGGATATCGCCGCCTTCCTGCGGTCGCTCGCGATCCTTTTTCGTCACCCTCAGATCCGCCGCATCCTGCCGGACCTCTTGGCCGAGCGGGCCCGGTCGGACGAATTGGCGTCGTTGCTCGAGACGATCGCGATGGCGCGCCGCAGTCGGGCCAAAGATCTGCTCGATCGGGCGATCGCCCGCGACGAACTTCCTGTCGACCTCGACCGCGAGCTCGCCCTGGATCTGCTTCCATCGCCGTTATACTGGCGCATGATCGTGAACCAGAGGCGGATATCCTTGACCGAGCTGCACCGGCAGGCTCATGTCCTTGCCATGGCATTGAAAGCCGCAGGGTAGCGCGAAGCGGCTCTGACGTTGCTTTGTGATCAGGCGCTCCGAAGGGGCTGTCCTCCGTTGGGGCGAAAGCCCGTCTTATCGGAGCCTCAGCCCTTGAACATCTCTGCCAAGTGGTCCGTCACGGCGCGCACGCGTGGGACGTGTCGCAAATCCTCATGTGTGACGACCCAGGTTTCCAAGACGTTGATCTGCAAATCCGGAAGAATGCGAACAAGCGCCGGGTCTTGTTCGGCCACGGGCACCTGAACCGCCGCGATCCCCAAGCCCGCCCTCATGGCGGCAAATTGCGCCGGGTGGCTGTCAGTTCTGAGTACGAATTTAGCGGGCGGTACACTCGGCAGAACCTTGGCCGCCAGGGTCAGGTCCGACTGAGACCGGTCCGGGCCTATGACATCGTGTTTTGCGAGATCTTCGACCGTCTTGGGTGTTCCGCGACGGCTCAGGTAGTCCCGATGCGCAAACAGCCCAAGCGGTATCATGGCGACCTTCCGCGCGACCAATGCCTTTTGCTTCGGGTCGGTCATCCGCAGCGCGATGTCCACCTCCTGTTCAAGCAGATTCGCGCTGATGTTGGACAGGACGAGTTCGACACGAAGTTCCGGGTGCCGCGCGCGCAGCGACGCCAGCATTGCTGGCATGACCTCAATGCCAATGAATTCCGAAACGCTCAAACGTACAACGCCGGCGACCCTGTCGGACGCAGCAGATGCGGCCCGCATCATCGCCTCTGACGCCCGTTGCATGGGACGGACATGATCCGCAAGCGACATGGCCTGACCTGTAGGCACCATGCCATTAACCGAACGCACGAAAAGTGCGGTGCCAAGCGCGTGTTCGAGCGCGGAAATTCTGGCCCGAACAGTCGGCTGCGAGAGTTTCAGGCGCCGCGCCGCAGCCGAGAGACTTCCCTCCTCTATCACTGCAAGAAAGGCGCGTTGATCGTTCCATTCGGCTTCGGCGTGCGTTGGAGTGCCCATAAGTTTTTTATGTACTGAATAAAATAATTAAGCAATTACTTTCATTCATCCTCAACACCACCTCTACCTTGTCAAACCGAGGAGAAAGACATGACAGATGCCTCCAATCAAAGCCGAACGGTGCTGGTGTTGGGCGCGACAGGTGGTGTTGGCGGGGCGATTGCCCGCGCACTTGCCGATCACGGCTGGACTGTCCGTGCCATGGTGCGCGACATCGCCAAGGCCAAAGCTGCCTGGAAGACACCGGTCATCCCAGAATTCGTCGCCGGTGACGCCATGAAGCGTGAAGACGTCATCCAAGCTGCCACGAACGGTGGCGCTGTTGACGTGATCGTCCACGCCGTCAATCCACCGGGCTACCGGAACTGGGACAAGGTCGTGCTGCCGATGATCGACAATACCATCGCCGCGGCCAGCGCCGCCGAAGGTGCGCGCATCTTGCTGCCCGGCACGGTCTACAATTACAACCCCGTCGATACGCCGGTGATCGACGAGACGACACCGCAGAACGCGATCACCCGCAAAGGGAAAATCCGCATCGCGCTAGAGAAGCGCCTCGCCGACGCGACGTCGGAGGTTCCGAGCGTGATCGTCCGCGCCGGTGATTTCTACGGCCCCAACACACGAGCCAGTTGGTTCGCGCAAGCCATGATCACCCCTGGAAAACCCGTAAGAAAGGTCACAAGCATGGCAGCCGGGGTGCCGCATGCCTATGCGTATCTCCCAGATCTCGCTGAGAGCTTCGCGCAGCTGCTTGATAGGTCTGACAGCCTGCGCCCACACGAAGTTGTTCAGTTCGAAGGAACCTGGGACGCAGACGGGCGAACAATGCTGGACACAATCCGCAAGGTCGTCGGCCGCGATCTCCCGCAGAAAGCCTTTCCCTGGTGGCTGATGCGTTTGCTGGCTCCATTCGGCGGCTTTCCCAAGGAAGCGCTCGAGATCGAACCCGTTTGGCGTCATCCAATGCGGCCCGATAACGGGCGGCTCGTCGAACTGCTCGGTCAGGAACCGCGGACCCCAATTGCGACCGCAATTGAGCATACGCTCATCAACATGGGCTGCCTCGCCGAGACGTCACCGTCATCGATCAGCCTCACAGCCTGATCTGCACCCGTTCCAGTTCTTCGGGCTGGATTGGCTGTCCCAAATGGAAAGGATTTCTCCAATGACCTTCCGCACCTTCCTGCTTGCCCAAGCCTTTGGCATCACGGCCTTCAACATTGCCATCAATTCAGCCTATACGTCGTTCCTTTGGCGCAATGAACCGCAGCTAATGCTTGGAGATATCCGCGCCGATTTGGTCATGACTCCGATCTGGATTGGCCTGCTATCTGTGCTGCTTGGAACCTTCTTTATCCGGAAGGCGTTCGCTGACGGGACCATGTTGCGCGACGCCGGGCGCAGGCCTCATCCGATACTGCGACAACTACCACGCAGGATACTGACACGGTCGGTCGTTGCCGCCGCACTCTGTGCAATTGCTTTCGCTTTGCCGTTGTCATTGCTTCTGCCACTGATCGGAGACGGCATCCTCACCCCCGCAGGCGCAGTCGGCACCAAGGCGATCGTAACGGCTATCTTCAGTCTCCTGATTGTCCCGCTCATCGTCTATGCCACGACAGCAGATGCCATCTGAAATAGCATGATCCCTGCAACGGCATGCCACCCTGATATCCGCAGATCAGGGTGGAAACCTCGTTGAGTTCTCCTGTTCAACGGCTCTAGCATCAGAGCAACTATTCACGCATCGCATCACATTTCAACCGAAGCCGCCATTCGTTCAATCCGCAGCATCGGTAAAAAGGGGCTCTCTGCCGACCTTAGCTGCACAGTCTACGGATGACGGCAAGGCGGGACTTTGCCGCCGTTAGCCATACTCCACGCAATGACCAGTTTGGGAGATCAAGCGGGTCGCGACTTTCTTAGTATTGAATCGAACCCGCCGGTCTCCAATAACTTGAGTGAGATTTTTTCGGAGCGTTTTGCGGTGAGCATCTCGACAAAAAAGCTTCAAAGCAGGCCGACATGTCCCTTCGACTTTTGGAGGCTGAGCTTGACCGGGTCACAGTTTGAAATCGGACAGCAGCTTGCAGAGTTCGCGCTCAAGACGCTCTCAATGCCGCCGCAAGGGGAAGATGAGTTATCCGCCGCCGAAGAACGGTCGCTGGATGATATCTTCAAAACCTATTGTTCGACACTATCCCAACGTGCAGAGGGCGTGGCCGCGCTGTTTGCAGACCGCGGATTAAAGGGAAACAGGTACTCACTTTCCATAGCTGACCAGCCACCGCCCTTCGCGTGTTCGGCCGCATCTTTTGCAAGCCCACCAAGTCCGATGTTGATCCGCAATTTTGATTTCACATTGCGTTCACTTGCAGAGCTTGTCGGTATGCCAGCAGCACAAACGCGACCGATGGTGGACCCGGTTGTGCTGATGAAGATCGCGCCCGATGTCGGTCGCCAGACTATTTCGATGGTCAGCATGGATCTATTTGTTGGCGCGATTGATGGAATCAACGATGCAGGTTTTTGCGCGGCGCTTCTGTCGCTCACCAACGAAAACGCGATCCCAAAGACACCACGGTTTGATCGGTTCGATGAGCTGTCGATCGTTCGGATTCTTATTGAGCAGTGTGCTTCTGTTTCCGAAGCCGTTGAACTCTTTCGCGATTTGCCAAAGTATACCGTGTTTTTGCCTTGCCATTACATCGTCGCGGACCGTCATAGCGATAGCGCCATCTTGGAATGGGATGACAAGGGCGCTCATATCTTCCAAGGCACACGCGGTGGCAGATTGGTCTGCACAAATCATTGCGTGGCGACGCCTGATG
This sequence comes from Aestuariibius violaceus, assembly GCF_040779325.2. Taxonomy (NCBI): domain Bacteria; kingdom Pseudomonadati; phylum Pseudomonadota; class Alphaproteobacteria; order Rhodobacterales; family Paracoccaceae; genus Aestuariibius; species Aestuariibius violaceus. The sequence goes on along the minus strand of NZ_JBFONT020000011.1, from coordinate 2,472 downwards.
CAGGGATCAAGACCACACGGCAATCAGACAACACTGGCTCTGTCGAACGCTACGAACAACTGTCACATACACTGCAAGACGCGCCCCATGATCGTGACGCCGCTTGGAAGGCAGCGACGTTGGTCCGACTTAATGCTTTTGATGCGCAGGCGGATGTTTTTGGTGGCACGCTTTGGAGCGCTCTATATGGGCTCGACCCACCCAGCCTCGAAGTGCGTGTATTGGGACAGGCGGACGATGGCATTGGAGGTTACAATTCCGTGCCGATTGAGTACCTGCAACACGGATCACCGCGTAATGCGTAAGCGTTATACAGAACCAGATCTCAAGCGTACTACCGGCCAACAAATGCCTGCGCCTGAGCGACAAGCTCTGACCACATGTCAAAATGAGCATTAGATACGACCAACCATTCCTTCATCACCCGTTTCCCGACAACAAGACGCTTTCCGAGGTCGCGCCTTTCCAAGTCGGAAACGTCACTGGCAGGCAGTTTCACAACCAGGCCGTCGGTCCCGAGATAGGCGAAACTCTTGCCTTTGACACGAAGACTCTGCGCGTTAAGCATTTTGCCAAGCGAAACATCGGCATCCTTCAAACACTGTGCAACGATTGTATCATAGGAGGTTTTCGCGCCTGAATGTGTCATAAATCCTTCCTCCATATATTGGATATTGGACCTTATGCTGTGCTTGGCAACGCCTGACTGCATGTGACGCAGTATACACGATCCATCGGGAAATCGGACATGCGCCGCAATTGCGCCAACGTGAAGTAAGGGCTCCCAGCAGACCTAGGCGGCGATGCCGCATGGTCGATCTGTCGGCTGAGGGTGGGAACCAGCACCTCGCGGCCCAAACCGGTCACTCGATCTAACCTAGAATTGCTGCATTTGCATTCCGCATTGCAGATGGGGTGCATGGCTCCCGCTCCCCGGCGTCGCAATGCGCCATACTGCAGGTGTCAGAATCTGCGATAGATAGGAGCCACCCCATGCAAGTTACCACCGTTGGCCTGGATTTGGCCAAGACCATCTTTCACGTGCACGGAGTTACTGAGACCGGAGAGGTTGCATTCAATCGGCCTTTGCGCCGAGTTCAGTTGCTTGCATTCTTCGAGCGTCTCGCGCCCTGCCTCGTCGGCATCGAAGCCTGCGCATCGAGCCACTACTGGGCTCGTGAGCTGTCCAAGCTGGGTCACACCGTCAGGTTGATGCCACCGATGTATGTCAAACCCTATGTGAAGCGCGGCAAGTCTGATGCGGTCGACGCAGAAGCCATCTGCGAGGCGGTGACGCGCCCGACGATGCGGTTCGTTGAGATCAAATCCGAGGAGCAGCAGGCACTGTTGTCCCTGCATCGGGCACGGGACTTTGTGGTCCGCCAGCGCACTCAGCTGATCAACATGCTTCGCAGCTTGGCGGCGGAATTCGGCGTCATCATTGCGCGCGGCGTTTCGCGAGCCATCGATTTCGCAAAAGGGATAATAGAAGGACGACAGGCCGATCTGCCCGAGCTTGCGCTGGACGTCCTGCGCGTCCTCAGTCGGCAGCTTGTGCAACTCCACAATCGCCTTGGCTGGTACGAGATCACGATGCGCATTCAGGCGCGCCTCAGCAGACAAGCGCAGCTTCTGCAGTCCATTCCGGGTGTTGGGCCAGTCACAGCGTCGGCTGTAGCCGCGACGATCGGTTCGGGTCACCAGTTCCGAAGCGGTCGCGAGTTTGCCGCCTGGCTGGGGCTCACGCCACGCAACCATTCCAGTGGTGGCAAAGAGCGGTTGGGAAAGATCACAAAGATGGGTGACAGGTATCTGCGCCAGCTCATCGTGGTCGGCATGACATCACGGGTCAGGCAGGTTGCCAATCATCCGGACCGAGCCGATCCATGGCTTGCCGATCTCTTGCAACGAAAGCCTGCGCGCCTCGCGACAGTCGCCATGGCGAACAAAACGGCTCGGATCATGTGGGCCGTGCTGACCAGGAACGAACCCTACAGACCGCACGCAGCCTGAAAGCGAAAGAAACAAAGAGATAGCAAGACCGACGATGTGATGGTGTACCCTTCAGCCGCAAAGATCAGGACGCTCCGCCCAATGTCCCGGGCGTAATAGTCCGCAAAGCAGTTAGGAACCTGATCTGCGGATCCCATCAGGGCCAGCGGTCAAAACCGCGCAAACAGGCCGGACACAAGACCGCTTCTGAATAGGTACACGAAACTCCATTTAACTCTTGCTATGCGGGAGCCATCCACACAGGACATTGGCGGCCATCCGCAGCATCTTGAAATCGGCAATGGCCAGGTCGCGGGACCATGCCGCCATTCACTTTTTGAGCTTTGCTGCCACAGCATTCCTTCGAGCCTGCGGCACAACAAACGCTGCACCGCATCTGAGTCGTGAGAGCGGTCGTTCGCGGGCTAGGAATTTACCTAAACCAAAACCGCGCTTTCGCCGCGACCGGCTCCGGCAAAC
>NZ_JBFONT020000010.1:0-109395 GCF_040779325.2 Aestuariibius violaceus | reverse complement strand
GCTCCAATTGAGCCGCTGATGAATTTTGCAACCGACTTGTAAGTCATTGTTTTACAAAGGCCGACAATCGGGAGATTTGCAAAAGAAGTCCTTTGAAATCAATGGCGAAAGCTGTCCCCTACGGGCTGCCATTTTCCTCCCAGCTTCGCATGACAGATCAGCTGAAAATCGTCGGCGACGCTTTGGTCAAGAGCGGTGACTTCGAGGGCTTCATAACTTGAAATGCGTCGGGACCACCAAAAACATCGCGGCGCAAGCCGTCCATCCCCCTAGAACTCGGCCACCATGCCGGACGCGAGAAGATGCTACACATGGCGGGTAATTGGCATCGGACCGTGTGCCGCGGTCGCGTGGACTTCCGATCGTAGTATAAGGTAGCGAACTGCTCAGGTTGCCGACCTCTCCGCCCATCCAGCAAAGATGCGCTCGAGCGCGACGACGACGTAGTAGAGCAGGATGCCGAGCACTGCGAGTGCGATAAGAACCGCGAACATCAATGGATAGTCAGAGTTTGTTTTCCCACTGTCGAACAAGGCACCAAGACCCCGGCCGTGGGGAGAAACGATCTCCATCAGATTTGTCCCGATAAAAGCAAGTGTCACGGCAACCTTGAGCGCCCCAAAGAACTCGGGAAGCGTCTTCGGCAAGGCAATCTTCCAGAAAATCGTCGCCTTGGAGGCTCCAAGCGCCCGTAAGATGTCGCGGTACTCGGGCTCCAGGGTGGACAGACCGATAGAAATCGACACCGCGATCGGGAAGAAGGAGATCATGAAGGCGATGAGCACAGTATTGAAGTCATGTGCACCGACGAAGATCAGCGCCACAATGGGTACGACAGTCGCCTTTGGGATCGCATTGAAGCCCACCAGAAGCGGATAAAGCGCGTCGCGCATGGTTCGCGAAAACCCCATGACCATCCCAATGGCGGTCCCGACAATGACGGCAAGGATCAGGCCCAGGATCGTGCGCCAAAGCGTCTGCCAGCCCATAGTCAGGAAAAGCTCCCAATAGCGGGTGTAGGCGGGCAACAGATCCGAAGGTGATGCCATCTTGTAGTTTGGCCAGTCGTTTAGCCAAACCAGCGCCTCCCATAAGAGGAGGAAAACCAAGATCGCGATCAGCGGGACGGTCACCTTGCGAAGCGTCATGGAACGGTTTCTGAGACAGCGGGCTGGACGACAGTGGAACCACCTGAGGGAGATGCATGGTTCGCCAAAGCGCGTCCCTGAGCGATCTCAATCTGGTGACGAAGCACTCCCAACTGCTCCGCCGCCTCAGATGTATATAGGTGATCAAGGTCACGGGGTCGGTTCGGATCAAGGTCCATGACATACTGAGTACGGGCGGGACGGCCTGATAGAACGACAACCTGATCGGCGAGATAGATTGCCTCACGCAAGTCGTGCGTTATGAGGACGCCGGTAAATGGTTCCTTAGCCTTGATCCGATGCATGATTTGCCAAAGGTCTTCCCGGGTGAACGCGTCGAGTGCCCCAAATGGCTCATCAAGGATCAGCACTTCGGGCTGGTGGATCAAAGCGCGACAGAGCGAAGCACGTTGGCGCATACCGCCCGAGAGTTCCGATGGACGCTTGTCTTCGAACCCGTCGAGACCAACGAGAGCAAGCAGATCACGAGCGCGCGCCTCTTGATCTGTCCTCGATAGCTTTGTCGGAACGATCTCGAGAGGGAGGAGAACGTTCTTCAGAATCGACCGCCACTCGAGCAACACCGGATTCTGGAACGCCATCCCAACGGTCGGCTTGGGAGAGGTGACCTGCTCACCGTGAAGCCAGACCTCACCCTCATCCGGACGGATAAGACCAGAGATGAGACGAGTAAGGGTAGACTTCCCGCAACCTGATGGACCCACGACAGCAACAAAGCCGCCTTGAGAAACAGAGATATCGAGACGCTCCAAAACCGGTAGTTTGCCGGTCGCAGTATCGTAAGCGTAGCGGACGCCCTTTATATCGATGAGTGGGGTCATCAGGGGCGGCATACCCGAAAAGCTATACTGCCCGACGGCGCCGATTGCTGCCCGGTGAAACTGCCGGGCAGCTGGATCAAAGGCTGGATACTCACTGGTTCAGCGGAAAGCCACTGTCAGGCAGATACGCATCCGTGAAGTAAAGGTCGGCATCAGGTTCCGCCTGAAAGTCATAGGTGGTTGCTATCTGTTCGATTGCGTTGGCAAGGCGCGCCTCGTCGATATCTCCCATACCGTTCTCAAGTGCGTACTCTGTCACGACATTAGCATCGATAGCGAGTTGCAGGCGGCGCTGTTCCAGCTCTGCATCCGCAGCAGGATTGCGCTCGACAAGGCTTTCGATGGCGGTCGCCGGGTCGGCAATCGCATCGACCCAGCCATTTGCGACTGCAGCCAGGAAACCTTCGATAATCTCCGGATTTTCGGAAGCATAGTCGGTGTTTACGATTATCGCGTTGCCATAAAGTTCGACCCCGTGGTCGGCCATAAGGATGGTCGCGATGTCATCCTCGGGGATACCGAGGCGCACGAGATTTAGAAAAGACGAGAAGGAAAAACCGGTAATGGCCGCAACTTCACCTTCGGCGAGCATCGGCTCACGCGTCGGGAAGCCGACCGGTTCCACCGTGATCTCATCTATGTTGAGCCCATTCTCCGCAGCGAAGATTGGAAACTGCGCCCAGGCGCCATCCGGTGGCGGCGCCCCAAGAACCTTCCCCACAAGGTCTGCGGGCTCTTCGACGCCAAGGGACTTGCGGCCGATGACCGCGAAAGGTGGTTTGTCGTAGATCATCATGACTGCGGTTACCGGTGCGCCGGGATTCTGATCCAGAAACTTGATCAGACTGTTGATGTCGGCAAACCCAACCGGAAACGCACCCGTCGCGACTTTGGGAATTGCATCGAGGGAGCCCGCGCCCGCCGCAATCTCGACCTCAAGCCCTGCTTCGGCAAAATGCCCGTTGTCGATCGCAACGAAATAGGGCGCAGCTGGCCCCTCGAATTTCCAGTCAAGAGCGAAGGGAACTTCAGTTTGAGCGGTCGCCATCGTAGCGAGCGCGATGAAACCGGCAGAGAATACAGAGCGCGAAAACACAGTTAGTCCTCCTTTATCGGGCACCTTTCGCGCGAACTGCTCACGTCTTGCCGTCCGCGTCACGGCCACGAGAGGCAATCCTATCTTGCACCAGTTGAAACGCCAGTTTTTTGAGCAAACGGCGCGCGTTTGTGCCTCATAAGATGCACCGCGTGGCACTTCGCCAGAACGATCCGCAAGTTGATGACCCGATAAGCCAGAGCAGCTCAGGTCTTAAGCCACACCTTACTGGCGAAGGATGAAGTCTGGGTTGCGGCTATGGGCGATGACGTATTGCCCATTGGGGAGATCATTTTGGTCCAACTTGGTGCGGATTGCAGGCTCACTCAGACCGTAACCTTCCCAGCGGCGGCGAAGCCGTGTCGCAAGCGTCGGAGGTGCGACCTCAATAAGGATGCGAAGATCAAATAGCGAGGCCAGGTCGCTCCAAGGTGGCTCCCCAGAAAGCAAATAGTTGCCTTCAATCAATAGAATCTCAACTTCGCGCGGGATGATCCGCGCGGCAGCGCGGGCGATCTCAATGTCACGATCAAAGACGGGCACTGCGACCCCCCATTCGTCGTTGGTCTTCAGGCGGGACAGCATATGCGCGAGACCTGAAACATCGAAGGTGTCGGGAGAGCCTTTCCGCGACTTGCGGTCCAATAGTTCCAGTACCCGGTCATCGTAGTGGTAGCCGTCCATACCCAAAACTGCGGCGCGACCAGGCTCACGTTCATTCAACCAGCTTTCAAGTGTCTCGGCGAGAGTGGATTTTCCTGAACCCGGTGGACCGGCAATCGCGACAAGGGATCTTGCACCGGAGCGCAACGCGGCAAGCCGGGCCTTCAAACTCTCCTCATCTATACGCGTCGCCATACCCAACCAAGCCCATCATGCGGAAAGATCAATACTGCCTAACTTCATAACACGGCTAAGGAACACACCAAACATTTCGGAGCACCTATACAGCCAGGACTTCCAAGATCAGCGACATCAAGTCATCCAACGACCGCAGAGCCTCTGCCTCTTCGCGCAACAAATCAAGTACCGACAGAGCTACGTTGGGAATGAAGATCTCAACCGTCGAGGTAAACTAGAGAACGGAACTCCGAGGAGGCAACATCTCGGATCAAGTCAGCAAAAAGATCGAACGCCTCCTGACGTCCCGACGATTTTCTCCAGACAAAACCAACGGATCGGCAAAATGTGTTGCGTCGGAAGGTGAGTGTGTGGACTTCGGGGTCAGGATCCCTGATTTCAGAGGCGATGTACAACGCTGGCAGAAGTGTGACCCCCATATTCATTGCCGTCATTTGGCGTAGTGCGTCGAGGCTTGTCCCCTCATAATCGAGCCGAAGGACGGCACCGACATCGTCGCATAGACGTGCGATCTGCGTGTGGAGAGCAAAGGCCGAACCAAGGGTAAGCACCTCCTGGCCGGCGAGGTCTTCATCCGTTGCTTTCTTACGACTTGCTAACGCGTGATCGCGAGCGACCGCTAATTGAAAAGGCTCCCGGAAGAGACGGCGCGTCACGACATCTGCAGATCGTACGGGAAGCTGGGTGAGAATCAGATCGTACGTCCCATTCAGTAGGTCGATCTGGAGATCCCGCGGTGCCGCATCCCTAATGAAAAGCCTCAGGTCGGGATGCTGAGCATGTAGACGACGCACCAGATGGGGAAGGATGTAAGGACCAAGCGTCGGGGAGGACCCGAGTCGGATCGTCCCCAGTTGTCCGCCTTTGAGGCCCTTGCATGCATCCACGATCCCCGTGACCCCATCGAGAACCCGCCGGGTACGGTCCAGCACGTCGCGGCCTGCCGGGGTCAGCGTAACCTTGGTTCGCCCACGCTCGACGAGGCGTACGCCGAGCAAGGCTTCCATGTTGCTAATTTGCTGGCTCAACGATGGTTGGCTGATTCCGATACGTTCGGCCGCCTTACGATAGTGGCCGGTATCCGCAAGGACTGAGAAGTAAAGCAGATGCTTCATGCTGGGCAGCTCGTTCATAGCACCTCTCGATAGGAAATTCCTATTGAAGTATCGCAAGTGATAGACTTTCAATGATCTCTTCCCGGCGCCAACTCAAGATGACGGAAGGCCTTCCTGACGCAATCAGGTTCACGGGGCTATCCGAACCGGTCCGAACACGGGAGGAACCCAGAATGCCCACCGTCCAACGCATCTCGCGTCGCGGATCGCTCGCAGCTCGAATCGCAGCGCTTAGCGATCGCCACGACCGTCTCGACCAAGCTATTGCCGAGGAGAGTCGGCGGCCACTTCCCGATCTTTATAAACTCCGAAGCTTCAAGCGCGCGAAACTGAGATTGAAGGACGAAATCACATCGCACCAAGGCATCCTTAAGACACTTTCGCGCAGCACGCTTCGCGCAAACTGATCTGTTCTCAAACAGAGCCAGCGAGGCATCGCCGGCTCCGCAACTATCGGCGAATGGCCAGAAGTACCGAGTCCAACGACCTATGAAGCGTTTCAAGAACATCCTTGTAGTCTGTGATGAAGGCATCGCAGTAGACTCAGCACTGCACCGGGCAATCAACGTCGCAAAGCGTAACGAAGCCTCAGTGACCTTGATAGACGTCCTCGAGGCGGAACCCGGAACTCTTCGTCGTCTGTTTACAGCGCTCCCGGGGGTGGCTGGCGACAAGATCGAGGATCAAATCCTCGACGTTCACCGCGAGCGGCTTGAGGGCCTTGCACAGGCCTTCAAAGATGAAGGCATTCCCATTCAGACAGCTGTCGAGCAGGGAACAGGCTTTGTCGAAGTTATCAAGCGGGTTCTCTCGAACGGCCATGACCTAGTCCTAAAGGGTATCGCTGAGAACGGAACGACTGGTCCTTTTCTCAGCCTAGACATGCACCTTATGCGCAAATGCCCTTGTCCCGTTTGGGTCATCAAATCGGGGCAAAGCGTTGAGACAAAGCACATCTTGGCAGCGGTTGATCCCGATCCGGACGACGCCACTCGTGATAAACTGAACCACACGATCATGGAACTCGCGACATCGCTGGCCGAACGCGATGGCGCAAAACTGACAGTCCTTAACGTCTGGAGAGTTCAAGAAGAAACTGTTCTTTCACACAGTCGGCTGAATATCTCGCGAGAGGATGCTCAACTTATCATCGAGACGGAGCGACGTCAAAGCGGGCAGCGTCTTGATCTTTTAATGGCAGACTTCGCCGACAAGATAGGAAACGTAGACGTCCTTCATGTCAAAGGCATAGCCGAAGACGTGGTCCCTCAACTCGTGTCCGCGGAAGGTATCGACACCATCACCATGGGAACGGTTGGACGAACCGGCATACCCGGCGTATTTATAGGCAACACGGCTGAAACGATCCTGAATCGTGTCCGATGCTCGGTTTTGACCGTCAAGCCGCCGAATTTCATCTCACCAGTTGCGGCCGAGCCGATTAGAGCTAAGACACTCTCTTAATGAACATCGCGACTACGACCAGACCGCCGCAACCTACTGTGGCTCAACCACTAGTGCGGCCAGGCCAGGTCGTGTCAGCCGAGGCAGAGCGATATGGCATCTTCTAACTCGGATGCACGCGGGAACGGTGTGGCCGGCATCATTCCCATCCTGATCGCTGGTGCGCTCTTCGTCTGGTTCTTCTCGCTGCTGCCAGAAATCGCTGGCGGCCAAACCCTTCGAATCACCTATGAATGGGTTCCATCGCTCGGGATAAGCCTTTCTTTCTTGATAGATGGGCTCAGCTTGACCTTTGCGCTGCTGATCTCCGGGATCGGCACGCTGGTTCTGCTTTATTCGAACAGTTATCTCGCCGGAGACCCTCAATACGGCCGCTTTGCCTTTTTCCTGACCGCGTTCATGCTCGCCATGCTTGGGCTTGTCCTGGCCGATAACCTGATTGCTCTCTTCGTTTTTTGGGAGCTAACCACAATCACATCCTACCTGCTGATCGGCTACGGGCATGAGACAGAGAAGGGCCGCCGCTCCGCACTCCAGGCGCTGTTCGTTACAGGTGCGGGGGCGCTTGCCCTCCTGGCAGGCCTGATCCTACTGGGTATCACCGCCGGCACCTTCGAGATCTCTGAAATCCTCGCGCAGGCTGAGACGATCCGCGCCCATGAACTCTATTTGCCAATCCTGATCCTCCTTCTCGCCGGGGCCTTCACAAAATCGGCGCAAGTGCCATTTCACTTCTGGCTGCCCAACGCTATGGCCGCACCAACACCGGTGAGTGCCTTCCTCCATTCCGCAACGATGGTGAAGGCCGGCATTTATCTCCTGGCCCGCTTTCACCCCGCGTTTTCTGGAACGGATGTCTGGCTTTGGACGCTTACAATCTTTGGAGCGGTTACAGCAGTCTTCGCCAGCATCCTCGCACTGCGCCAGACCGATCTGAAACAAGCGCTCGCCTACACGACGCTTATGGCACTCGGCACGCTCACGCTCTTTCTGGGACAGCAATCTGGCTATGCGATCACTGCATTCGTGACGTTTCTCATCGTTCACTCTTTCTATAAGGCTGCACTGTTTCTTGTTGTCGGATGCATCGACCATGAAACAGGCACACGCGAGGCCGATGTCCTCGGCGGGCTCGGTCGCGCAATGCCGTTCACGGCAATTGCTGCTGCGATCGCCGCACTCTCGATGGCGGGATTTCCGCCCTTTCTTGGTTTCATCGGGAAGGAGCTGAAGTATGCGGGGGCCCTGGCGGTCGCCTCTGAACCTGTTTTGGTTGCAGGCGCTGTTCTCCTGGCCAATGCCCTAATGTTTGCCGTGGCAGGGATTGTCGCGTTCAAACCGTTCTGGCGACCTGCTGGAGGAGATTTGCCCAAGAAACCCCACGAAGCACCCTGGCCAATGCTGGCTGGACCGATAGTCCTCGCAGCTCTCGGAGCAGTGCTCGGGATCTATCCGGAGCTCATTCAAGATAGTCTCGTCAATCCAACAGTCGCAACGTTCTTGGGCTCACCGGATCAGGCTGAAGAACTCAAGCTTTGGGCTGGAGTGAACATGCCACTGTTCCTCAGCATAGCGACCTTTGTTATCGGCCTTGTGCTCTATGCTTGGCACCGACCGCTGCGAACCCGCCTTGCCCGGATCGACGCTGCGACGCTGACCCTCGATGAGAAATGGGACGGTTTCCTGGACGGGTTTCGTGCATTCGCAGGCTGGCAAACCCGCATCATACAATCGGGCCGATTGCGGACCTATATGCTGACAACCTTCGCAACGATCTTCATCGCGCTTGGAGGCACGATCTGGGTCAGGGATGTCTGGCAGATGAGTTTGGACTTCTCCGGTGTCCTTTGGTGGCACTGGTCTCTCGCAGCACTTCTGATCGCTGGCTCGCTGCTTGCCGCAGTTACTCGATCGCGAATTGCCGCAGTCGCTGCGCTCGGTGTTGTGGGCATCGGTATCGCCTTGATCTTTATTGTCTACAGCGCGCCAGATGTTGCGATCACTCAGCTCATGGTCGAGGTTCTTGTTGTCGTTCTTGTTGCTGTCGCGATGCTGCGACTTCCGTTCCTCGACCGTCGCGGAGAAAGCGATCATCGTCCACTTGATGCCCTTCTGTCGATCGGGGTGGGCGCAGTCGTCACAGTCATCCTTCTTGGCGTGTTGCAAGGACCGCTTGACCTTCGACTGACTGAGTATTTCGAAAGCGCGAGTTGGACCGAAGCCTTCGGCCGGAACATCGTGAACGTCATCCTCGTGGACTTCCGAGCGCTCGACACGTTCGGCGAAATCGCCGTTGTTGTGATCGCAGCTCTCTCTGCATACGCGCTTCTGCGCACGACTGACCGGAGTATTTCACGATGAACTCCATCATCCTGCGGGCAGGGACACGTTACCTCGTCGCGCTGCTTCTGCTTTTCTCGATCTACATGCTTCTGCGGGGGCACAACGAACCCGGCGGCGGGTTTATTGGCGGCTTGATTGGCGCTACTGGCTTCGTTCTATATACACTCGGATGCGGCACGTCCGAAGCGCGCGCAGCCCTCCGTGTCCTGCCTCAGACTATTGCTATGTGCGGTCTCGGCATCGCGCTGCTCGCGGGTCTTACCGCAGGCCTCTTCGGAGATGCGCTCTTCACCGGTCAGTGGCTTTTCCTCGGCGACAGGGAAAGCGGCGATTACATCCCGATTTCGACGATTCTCGTTTTCGATATCGGCGTCTATCTGGTCGTCTTCGGCTCGATCCTCTCTCTCGTCTTCGCGATGGAAGAGGAAATCTGAATATGGAAACCATTCTTGCCTTCACGATCGGCATTGTTGTCGCGTGCTCAGTCTACCTGATGCTCGCGCGGAACGTGCTGCGCTTCATCTTCGGGCTCGTCCTGATCTCAAACGCGGCCAACTTGACGATCTTCACTGCCGGGCGACTGACTGAAGGCACCCCTCCCCTTATCGCTTATGGTTCTGATCTTCCGGCCGAAGGGGCCGCCAACGCTCTACCACAAGCTTTGGTTCTGACAGCGATCGTCATCGGCTTTGGGCTTTTTGCCTTCGCCCTGGTCCTTGTTTTCCGCGCCTATAGTTCGCTTGGAACGCTCAACAGCGATGAGATGCGCGTTGCTGAACCGCGCGAGGATCACCTGGCGTGAGTTGGCTTCTGACGATCCCTCTCGCAATCCCGTTCCTGTCGGCAGTTTTTGCTTTCATTGCGCGCCGGAGCCGGTGGGGCGGCTGGATAAGTGTTGCCGGATCAGTAGCCCTTCTTGTCGCTTCGGCTTTCCTGATGGCGGCAACCATTCGTCATGGTGTTGTCGCCGGGCAGATGGGCGGTTGGCCGGCGCCCTTCGGGATCACGCTTGTCGCAGATCTGCTCAGCGCCATGATGGTGGTGATCACGGCGATTACCGCGTTAGCTGTTTCTGTTTACGCGCTCGCAGATATCAACGAAGCAAAAGAACGACTTGGCTATCATGCACTCTTTAACGTGCTGATCGCAGGCGTTACGGGCGCCTTTCTGACGGGAGATCTCTTTAACCTCTACGTCTGGTTCGAGGTTATGCTAATATCTTCGTTTGGACTTCTCGTCTTGGGCGGACGAGCAGAGCAGATTGATGGCGGCATCAAATACGTCACCCTCAATCTCGTCTCGACTATCTTTTTTCTGAGTGGGGTCGGTCTGCTATATGGGATGACCGGCACGCTCAACTTGGCCGACCTTTCCCAAGCGGTCGACACTGTGGAGAACCAAGGACTTCTGACGACCGTCGCCGTTATGTTCATGATCGCGTTCGGGATCAAGGCGGCAGTATTTCCTCTCTTCTTCTGGCTGCCCGCATCCTATCATACGCCTGCGTTCGCAGTATCAGCAGTCTTCGCAGGCTTGCTCACCAAGGTGGGCGTCTATGCGCTGATCCGGATGTTCACGCTCGTCTTCGATCACGACGTTGATTTTACTCATACGATTTTGCTCTGGATTGCAGGATTCACAATGCTCACCGGCGTCCTCGGAGCAGCCGCGCAAAGCGATTTCCGAAAGATCCTGTCATTCCATATCGTCAGCCAGATCGGATACATGATCCTAGGTCTGGCATTGCTTACGCCATTGGCTATCGTTGGCGCTGTCTTCTACTTGGTCCACCACATCATCGTGAAAGCGAACCTCTTTCTGGTTTCGGGCGTCGCTGAACGCCTGACCGGATCGACCGAAGTCTACCGGATCGGCGGGATATACAAATCAGCGCCACTTTTGGCCGTTCTTTTCTTTATTCCAGCCTTCTCACTTGCGGGGTTTCCACCGCTCTCCGGCTTCTGGGCGAAGTACATCCTCGTTAAAGCGGCGCTTGACGTCCAAGGCTGGATCATAGCGGGTGTCGCGCTGCTTGTCGGTCTTCTAACGATCTACTCCATGACGAAGATATGGGCAGAGGTCTTCTGGAAAGCTCACCCGGATGGGATCGAGCCGACGCTCGGCCGTCTGCAAAGATCGGCTCAAATCTCTTTGCTTCTGCCCATCGGTGCGCTTGCAACCCTGACGATGATCATTGGCTTCTTTCCGCAGCCTTTCGTAGCCTTGGCTGAAGCCGCGTCCGAACAGCTTCTCGATCCCACTGCCTACGTCACCGCCGTGTTGGGAGTGCCTGAATGAACAAGTTTGTCACCAACCTGCTTCTCGCTGGATGCTGGGCCGCGCTCAGCGGCAGCTTCTCGGTCTTTTCTCTACTCGTCGGATTCGTTCTGGGCTTCTTGATCCTTTGGCTCCTACAGCCTCTGATCGGAGGAGCGCCCGGATACTTTCTTCGGACCTACCATTGGATCCGCTTGATCGTGATGTTCCACTACGAACTGATCGTCTCGAGCCTGTCGGTGGTCTGGGACATCGTCACTCCACGTCACCGCGCGAAACCGGATGTCATCGAGGTTCCCCTCGACGTCACTACGGATGCAGGCATCTTGCTTGTGACCAATCTGATCTCGCTCACACCTGGAACGCTGAGCCTCGATGTCGCGCCCGATCGCAAAACTCTGCTCGTCCATGCCATGTTCGCGGAGGATCCTGACAAGATCCGAAACGACCTGAAGAATGGTATGGAGCGCTGGGTCAAGGAGGCTGTGGAAACATGATGTCTGGCCCGGAATTTCTCGCCTTCTGCATCAACGCCAGCTTCGCGATGATCATCCTTGCTATTGGCATTGCCTTCATCCGCCTGGCACGCGGTCCGTCCCTACCAGACCGGGTCGTCGCACTTGATATGATGACAGTGTCGATCCTGGCATTTTGTGGCCTCTTCGCGCTTCAATCAGAAGCACGCGCCTTCCTCGATGTTGCACTCGCGCTCGCGTTGGTAGGATTTCTCGCCACAGTCGCCCTCGCCCGTTTTGCCGAGCGGCGCCAGAATCGCGCAAACCAACGGGAAAACTCGTGATGGAGTATGTGATCGGAGTTCTTCTGCTTCTTGGCGGCCTTCTTGCGGTCATTGCAGCCATCGGCGTTCTCCGCCTTCCTGACATCCTTATCCGCATGCACGCCTCAACCAAGGTTGGTACGCTAAGCACCGGCCTGATCATGCTTGGTGTTGCGCTCTATTTCTACGAGACCTCGATCACCGTACGGGTCATCGCAATCATTGTCTTCTTGCTTCTGACGGCACCGATCGGCAGCCACATGATCGGTCGTGCAGCAATCCGAACAGGCGTACCGCTCTGGGGATGTGCTATGTTGAAAGACGGAAGCCAGTCGCAGATCGACTGGTCGAAAACCGGATAGAGGCGCGGTTCGGATGCGCGTGTTCTTCAGCGAACAGCACCGCTTACACTTTCCTCAAGGTGAATTGTCGGGCGGCGAACTGATTACGCCCTATGAACGTCCAAGCCGTGTCGAATACATCCTGCGGCGCCTCACAGAGAGGGGCTTCAGCGATGTCGAGGAGCCTCTTCCAATCGACCCAGTTGCGCTCCACGCCCTCTGCGACGCTGGATACCTCAGATTTCTCGAAACGGCATGGGATGCCTGGATCGCAGCAGGGCATCGCGGGGAAGTCATAGCCAGTTCTTACCCGGCGCGGCGGATGCAAACCAATCGCCCCCCGCGCGACATAGAAGGCTTGGCAGGCTACTACGCACTTGCCTCTGAAACGGCGATCACTCAGGGCACCTGGGAGGCTGCGCTTTCATCTGCGGCTTGTGCTCAATCTGCTGCAAATCATGTGGCTGACGGTGCCGGATCTGCCTTCGCCCTTTGCCGCCCGCCCGGACACCATGCAACTGCAGACATGTTTGGCGGCTATTGCTTCTTGAACAACGCAGCGCTCGCGGCGGAGCGGTTACGCGAAGGCGGGGCAGCCAGAATTGCCATCCTCGACATCGACTTCCACCACGGTAACGGGACACAGGACATCTTCTACGGCCGCGGCGATGTCTTCTTCGGATCGATCCACGGCGCACCCGAAGATGCCTTTCCGTATTACTCCGGCTTCGCCGATGAAATTGGCCAGGGTGCCGGCGAGGGCGCCACGCTCAATATCCCGCTGCCCCCAAGAACAGGCTACCCGGTCTGGTCAGAGGCCCTCGAAACTTTGCTCGGGGGAATACACCGGTTCAGTGCCGACGCATTGATCGTATCTCTCGGGGTCGACGCCTTCGAAGAGGATCCGATCAGCTTCTTCAAACTCAAGTCGGACGACTTCAAAGATGCCGGACGAAGGATCGGCAAATGCAAGCTACCGACAGTGTTTTGCCTCGAAGGCGGCTACGCGATCGAGGCGATCGGTATCAACACTGTCAATGTGCTGGAGGGGTTTCTGGAGACCTCACAGATGGCGAGAACCTAGGGCCTTCCTCTCTGCCCCACCAGATCACGGGTGCTAAAAGAAAAAGGTAAAGCCTGTGTGAACCCCATAATTCCAGAGATCGGTTTCGCCAACTCTGCTTTCGATCGAGCCACTTCCATCAGACACATAGCTGGCCGATCCGCCGCCGCTGCTTCCGCTGCCACTTGATCCATGCCGCTCGACAGTCGGATATCCCGATGTATAGCTCCCGAACACTCCAACTGTGAGAACGCCTCCTCGGTCGAGTTGGTAGGAGAAATCAAGCGATGTAAGCGCCTCCACAGACACCCCGCTGGCATCGTCCTTCGTTGCTGGCATACGCGTATCTGACAGGTCCGGGATTGATACGCGTGTACGACTGACAAGATCGCTGTGGTTGTGTTTCACAGCAGCTTCCAAGCCGATCTGCATCGACCAGCGATCAGCAATTTGCCGTTCGAAAGCGGCGGCCGCAACAATGCCAATGCTCTTTGTGTCAAGTTCATCCTGATCCGTAATACTGATCGTAGGCAAAGGGCGAACCGCACCAGGCGCCTCAGCGATATCGAAACGGAGCGATTGATGACTGTCGCTCTGCGTACGCCCGAAAACCGGTCCGAAACGTGGTGTGACCGTCCAGCCGTTTTCTCGTTCCAGAGTTCGACCGAACAGCATTCGCAGTTCGCCAGTATCGACGGATACCTCACGGTAAGCTAGAGCCTCGGAATCAGATAGATCATCACCTGCACCGATCAGAGCGTATCCCTCTGCCCCAACTAGCAATGCCAACGCTCCGGCGGACTCCGCCGCTCCATCTGTTGTTATCGTAACGAGCGCGCTGCCATTCTCCGATGGACTAAAGGCTAAATCGGTGATTGACCCATCGGGGCCTGACGTGCCTGAGCCAAATGCCGAGGGGCCATCTTCGATATCATAAGACCATGTAGCCGATGCACCTGACGTGCTAATATCAAGGCTTCCTGCAGGTACGGTCCCACTCGCCAGTGAAAATCCGCCATCGTTCAGTCTGACGCGCGTTGTGTCGTCTCCCTCCAAGGATGCAAAAGATCCACCGAACTCGACAAAAAGACCGCCGGTATCAGGCAAAGGGACACGCGTGTGTTCAAACGAGAGAGATGGACCACTTAGGGTGATCTCCTCGTCTTCACTTCCACCTGGATCAATGGGAAAGGCGAATGGGGCCTCGTACCAGTAGGCTTCAAATCCAGCCCCAGCCGTGACACCACCGCTCTCAAGATCGGCCAACCAGTCGAACGCCCCGAGTACATTGTCTTGGGCATACGCAGGATGTACCGCCATAGCCGCAAGAAATGCGAGACTCTGACCCGTTCCTTTCCACATAAGATGACCATAGGCGGTGCAAGCGCGAACGATAAGACTCAAGTTCAAGAACAGTTTATTCATCGTCGTTCACGCTGGCATTGAAAGCGCGAGATGAGACAGGAGCGTCACCAGCTGAGTTTGCCGCTTCGTTCCGGTCTTGCGCATGATCGAAACAAGCTGATTGCGGAGCGTCTGCTTGGACACCTCGCGTCGTTGCGCGAACTCGCCCAACGTCGCGCCGGACAGCAGCGATCCGGCAAGCTCTGCTTCCTTTGCGGTTAGGCCAAACGCTTCCCAGAGCACGTCTTGCGACAGTTCCGGATGCTCCGACCCGTCCTGAGCAATTACCAAGAAGAGCGTATCGCTCTTGATCCGCGAGAAGCAGCCTGTGGTCATATGTGTCGGGCTGATCTCCGTCACTGAAAGGAACAGACGCCTTTGACGCTGTGTTTCTCTCAGAGGGACAAGTGACGTCCGACGGTTGGACCCGCGGCCCATCCGTTCCAGCGTACCCCTAAGCAGCGCCTCCGCCTCCGGTTCGACGATATGAAGCGTGTTGTCACTTCCAAGAAACGCTGGGTTCATATCACGCAGTAAGGTCTCAGCACGCGGGTTCATACGATGAACCTGGCAATGCTCATCGATCACGAATGCTGGGAAGAAGAACATATCGAGCAGACTGGAAATCTCGTCGCCAAGTGCGGAAGCATGCCGCTGAAGTTCGGCAATCCGCAGCGCTCGCTCCATATGCGGTACAAGCTCCTCCAGCATCCGGCGCGCTTGGCCACGAAACTTGTCCTCGGAAGCTTTGGAAAACCGAACCTCAAGTATAAGTTGGCGTGTCGCCTGGCGGCTCAAGACAAGGCCGACGCCACAGTCGCAACCACCCTGATTCTTTAACCAAGCCTCGTATTTATCTTCTTCTCCATCTTCCGGTGAGAACTCATCCGGATAGTAGATGTGCCCGACCTTCCTTGACCAATGTTGCTCGGACCATGCATCATGCTGAGCCAGATCGACGGCATATGATCTCAACGCATCGGCGCCCAAACCCCTATGAAAAAGGAAGTTTCCCGCCGGATGAACGCTATCATGCCCATGCAGAAGCACAACGCATGATGGCATCTTCAAAGAGATGACATCGACGATGGCCTCGAAAAGATTGCCACGAATAGAGGCCTCGTAAATCAGACCCAATTCACCCGGCTCAGAGACGGAAACACCACTCGAGAAAGCCAATTTCATTACCCACACCCATAAAAAACAACAAAAAATTAGTACCAGGAAAAATGGCACCCCACCCTAGGCAGGTACAATATCAGGATAGATCACTTGGACAGCAGACGCTGCCCAAAAATGTCCCCATTGACCCCACCTGAGTAACAATATGCCCCAAAGCGCGATGATTCGCCAGTTATGGAAACCATACCGTCTCTTGAATGAAACACACGGAGCGGAGAACCCGGCGCGCGGCCGTCTGAGATGGGCAGAGAACGTGATGTTGTGAGAGGCGACAGACCATCACCTAAACTGTCTAAATCTCGGAACGGCAGATCTCGATACCGCCGCTCTCGACGATCAGCTGTGCGGTATAGCGGTCGGCCCGGCCGGCATTCAACGCCACAAAGCCGACAGGCGTCGGATCACCTGAAGTTACCCTGAAAAGACCCCGCTGCGAGACGCTCGAACGCCCGCTAGGGCCTTCCTTGATTACGAAAAGACTATAGCTTGCGTCGACTTGGTGGTCTGCCCAGACAAAGCCGCGCAGCTCAATGCCGTTCCTAACGGCCTTTCGTTCGATCTCACATTTTATGTCCGTCATGGCAGTAGCCTGCCCACCAAAAAGAATTGCCACGAGAGCCAGCCACCCAAATTGCAGGGGTCGCCGCCTGTCTGTCTTGTCGAAGATGCTCTTAAGCATTTCGTTGCCCTTTACCTTGCAACTCGCGCTCACCGAGCGGCGCTTAGTCAAATTCGATGTCCACCGTCGCAGACACCATCCCGTTCCCAGCGCTGCGTGAAATCTGAACAGACCCCGTGACATCCGACGTAACCTGGGTCGTTGACGAGACGGAGAAGTCACCCAGTTGCTGCGTCACCTCGTCGTGACCCGTCCCGAACTGATTGATGACCGAGATGTTCATGCGCCCGGATTGCTCTTGCCGAGCCGTATTGTTTGCGCCGATCTGGTTGGTCATTGAGAAGCTGCGTCCGCCTTGGCTCGTAAAGGCTGAGTTTGCATGACCATATTGATGGGTGACTGAAACATTCTGTGCATAGCCCGTCATGGGGCAGAAGGCACAGACTACCGCAACAAATACAAAGCGCATGATCCTCTCCTCACCGGGACTACGGCCTACAGCGTAAGAACCGGTCCCGTGAAATCTTTCTAATTCAATGAAAAGATCCGCAGGTGAACTTCCCTTCGTCCGAGCCGATAGTTTGAGGACGTCGAAAGAGCTGATCTTTTCGGAAGCGCGGGGCGAGCAGATACTAAGAACTGCCGCCCCAGCGCAAGAAACCGAAGATTAGTCGGTCTGCACCGTGACGGAGACATTACCAACGCCGGCCTGCTGGGTGTCGGAGACATGCCCATTTACGCCCGCCTGCGTGGTCGACGCGCTGTTGAGAGCGCCAAGCTGGTCGGTGAGCGACGTGTTGCCAGCGCCGATCTGAACAGTCGAAGCGCCGTTGCCCAGACCGTCCTGGATCGTGATGCTGCCGTTGGCGACACCGAGCTGCCCAGTGAAAGCGCTGTTGAAGTCGCCAGCCTGGAACGTGCCCTGCGCGTTGCCCGCGCCGATCTGATCGACCACAGACAGATTGCCGGCAAAGGCAGCCGAAGCAGACATGATAGCGATGGCGGAAACGATGAACTTTTTCATTTGAAACAACCCTTGGTTAAGTTTGCGTGACCAGTTCCTTTCCCTGGTGAGTAGAAGCTAAGAAATCGCCTCCTCGGAGTTAATCGCTCAGACGTCGCCTAATCGAGCGCATGCATCGCAGCGATGGCGGAAAATGCGCCTTCTCAAACGTAGATTATAATCCGGCTGGGTATTCTCAACGAACCTGGAAGTAGGGCTTCGGCTAAGAATGGCAGTATTATTGAGATCGTTGTTAGATCTTCTCAAGGAATCAAACGAGTTTACTTGAATTCAGTACATAGCTCCGATCAGTTGAAGTAACCGCCCCTTCAACTGGTACACATCCAATAACTGCATAGTATTGACATACTAATTCACGGATAGCTGTCGGCCCCGAAGCTATCTCGCTCGCTGCCCACTCCAACGGACGACGCTTTCAATGCTATCTTGTGGAGAAGGCTCTGGCCGCGATTGGAACCTAAACGCGCGAGACAAGATGAGTGCTTTGGCACAAAGCCAACACCGCTAGACTAAGACTTGCCAAAGGAATGGTGCGGTCGAGAAGACTCGAACTTCCACGGGAGTTACCCCACAGCGACCTCAACGCTGCGCGTCTACCAATTCCGCCACGACCGCACGTGATCAGGTAGTCGCGGCTCTTTAGACGAAGCCTTCGTGGTTGTGAAGAGGGTCTTTGGGGACAATTGAACATGACAGTCACCCCTTTGACATCTTCATCCACTGTGACCAAATCGACGCCATGGTGGAGTGGATCATCTCTGACGGACTGGCGGATTATGCGGATGCGGTCGATGTGATGGAAAAGCGCGCGGCAGGCATTCGCGATGGTCGAATGTCGGAAGCGGTTTGGCTTGTCGAACATCCACCGCTCTACACAGCAGGCACGTCGGCCGACCCGCGTGATTTGAAGGCACCCCTCTTTCCCGTGCATCAGACGCATCGGGGGGGGCAGTACACCTATCACGGCCCAGGACAGCGCGTCGTTTACGTCATGCTCGATGTTGCCGCGCGTGGACGCGATGTGCGGCAGTTCGTTCAGACCCTTGAAGGATGGGTGATCGCGGCGCTCGCCGAATTCAACGTCACTGGCCTGACCCGGCCCGGTCGGGTCGGCGTGTGGATCGAGCGGCCTGACAAGCCCCGCTTACCGGATGGCATGATAAGGGACGACAAGATTGCCGCGCTTGGTATCCGTCTGAGGAAATGGGTCAGCTTCCATGGCCTCTCGATCAATGTGGATCCGGATCTCGCACACTATGACGGTATCGTGCCCTGCGGGATCGACGGGCACGGCGTCACGAGCCTCGTCGATCTTGGGCTACCGGTGACGATGGCGGATCTCGACGTCGCGCTCCAGAAAACTTTTGATCAGGTCTTCAACGCTGCCCCACAACGATCGGTATCGGCCGGCTGACCTTGCAGAGGGCGCAGATCCGGACGGCTTCGGTGATCCCCATGAGCGCGAGGTCCTGGAAGCTGGGCAGTTCGTAGGAATCGGCGGCCACCAGATCGACCTCGTAGCCGAGATCCGCGAAGGAGGCGACGGAGAGTCGGCTTAATGGACGTGCCTGCCCTGACAGGAACCCCGTCAGCAACTCATCACCGAATATCAGCTCCCGCCAGTGACCCTCGCGTGTTCCTGCACCACCGGTATTGGCGATCGGCACCGGCTCCGCTCCTGTCGGGATCAGGGCAGTGTACTCCGCCGTCGCAAGCGGTCCGGTGAAACGAGGGTCCATGGTGCCGGATCCTTCGATCAATCCCTGCCGAGCCCAGAGCGTGCCGAACCCAAGCACATGGGCCATCTCGTGCAGGATCACATCCTCGAAGCTTCCTTCGGCCTCAAGCCGGGCGATATCGGCATCGTCGAACTGCATGATCCCTTTTACCGGAAGCTCGGAGCCTGGCATCAGGTGAGTCGGGCCCGCCTGGCCAAGTGTACCTTCGGGACCATCAATAGGCTCAATCGCGGCGTCAATCAGAAGACCCTCCAGTGTCTCGCCATCGACCTCAATCGGGGAGAATCCGGTCTCCAAGACGCCATCCCAACGCTCGGCGGCTCTTTGAAAGACCTCTCGCCTGCCAGGAGAGGTGCCGGGGCTAAAACGGACAGTGATCATGTCGTTATCTCCGTACGAATGAGATTGATATAGGAAGCCGAGAAACAAGCAAAACTCGCATCGGCGATGGCTCGCTCGCCTTAGGCGGGTTTGAGACGGGGATTATACAGATAGGAGGCCGTCAAACGTTGGAGTCTCTTCTAATCCGCCCATACGTCCTGCGCCGCGCCCCGGGCTCCGGCGGCGATCCACGCATGTTCTGACCCGACAACGAAAGCGGTGAGGCCGTGCTTGCGCCACGCAGCCGCGGCGCCGGCCGACGGGACCCAGGTCATAAACCCCTTGTTTTGCTCTCGGCAAACCGTTCTGACCGTTCCAAACGCAGCGTCGAGATCGGGGTTGTCGAGAGTCTCGTGCCCATAGGCGACGGACAGATCGGCAGGCCCGATGAAGAGAGCGTCGACCCCATCCGTCGCAGCGATGGCGCTGGCCGCGTCGACCCCGGCTGGTTCTTCGATCTGGGCGATGACAGCCGTTTCTTCTGTCTGTTTGAGGACTTCGCTCATCGATCGGGTTGCGAAACCTGCCCAACGCGTCGAGCCGGCAAAGCCACGCCCCCCTGCCCCGAAACGGGCGGCCTTCGCTATAGCCTGCGCCTTTGCGGCACTATCCACATGCGGAACGACGATGCCGGTCGCGCCTGCATCGAGCGTCGTGAGGATGCGGGATGGGCTGCTTTCCGGAATACGGACGAGGGTCGGCATGTCGAGGGCGCAGGACACAGCGAGACAAGCGTCGAGGCGGGCGCGGTCGAACGGGGCGTGTTCTGCGTCGAGGCAGAGGAAGTCGAGCCCGGTGCGGGCCAGGACCTCGACGATTTCATGAGCCGGGGTTTTAACGAAAGTGCCGGTCAGGCGGTCGCCCTGGCGGAGCTTTTGCCGGAAGCCGGATATTCTGTCGCCCATGGCGCCCTCCCTTTTCTGCGCAGTCTCGAGGCTGGTGCCGCGGGACGCAACCAAATCGCGCCGCGTTCCGCGGCAGATCTTTCTTCGACGCAGGCGGCGGGCGGACGGGACTTTCCGGCCTGTCCGTCGCAGACCCCGAGGGCAGATGAGTATTTTTGGCCAGATGAAGGAACGGGTTTTCCTTCAAGATCAGTGGGCTATCCTCTGGCGCATGGCGCGTGATCCGGTTCTGACCTTTACAGACAAGGGGATTTATTGCCCGGGTGGTGACTTTTATGTCGATCCCTGGCGGCCGGTGGAGCGGGCGCTGATCACCCATGGGCATGCGGATCATGCGCGGGATGGGATGCAGTCCTACCTCGCGACGGAAGCCGCGGCGCCGGTGATGCGGCACCGGTTGGGGGAGATCCTGCTGGACACGGTACGCTATGGCGAGGTGCAGCGGATCGGGGAGGTCGACGTGTCCTTTCATCCGGCTGGCCATGTGCCCGGATCGGCGCAGATCCGGGTCGAGCGGGATGGAGAGGTCTGGGTCGTGTCGGGTGACTACAAGACCGTCGCCGACGGGCTGTCAGAGCCGTTCGAACCCGTGCGGTGCCACGCTTTCATCACGGAATGCACCTTCGGGCTGCCGGTCTTCAAGTGGACCGATCAAAAGGTTCTGCGGGAGCAGGTGAATGGCTGGTGGGCGGCGAATGCGGCGGAGGGGCGGTTTTCGCTTCTCGGGGCCTATGCGCTAGGCAAAGCGCAGCGGCTCTTGTCGCTGGTCGATGCCTCGATCGGGCCGATCCTGACCCACGGGGCGGTCGAGAACACGAACGAGGTGCTCAGGGCGCAGGGGATCGCGTTGCCCGAGACCGTGCGGGTCACGCCGGATCTGGATGTGAAGGCTTATCCGGGGGCGCTGGTTCTGTCGACACCATCAGGGCTGGCGACGCCCTGGGCGCGGCGGTTCGGGCAGGCCTCGACGGCGTTTGCCTCGGGCTGGATGGCGTTGCGCGGGGTACGGCGGCGGCGGGCGGCGGATCGGGGCTTCGTGATCTCGGACCATGCGGACTGGACCGGGCTGAACGAGGCGATCGGGGCGACGGGGGCGGAGCGGATCTTTGTAACGCACGGGTATACCTCGATCTTTCGGCGCTGGCTGGAGGATCAGGGATACGACGCGCAGATCGTCGAGACGGAGTATGAGGGCGAGGCGGATGCCGATAGCGGCGAGGTGGTGGAGTGAGACGCTTCGCGCAGCTTTTCACCGCCGTCGACCAGACGACGAAGACGACGCGGAAGGTAGAGGCGCTGACCGCGTATTTCCGGGAGGCGCCAGATGCGGACAAGCTGTGGACCGTGGCGCTCTTCACCCATCGGCGGCCGCGGCGGTCGGTCAATACGACGCTGTTGAGGCAATGGGCGGCGGAGCGGGCGGGGATTCCGTTGTGGCTGTTCGAGGAAGCCTATCCGATCGTGGGGGATCTGGCTGAGACGATCGCATTGGTCCTGCCGGAGGCGTCGCGGGAGGAGGACCGGCCTTTATCCTACTGGATTGACTATGTGCGGGCGCTCGGGACGCGGGACGAGGTGGGGAAGAAGGAGGGGGTACTCGAGGCCTGGGACCGGCTGGCGACGGTGGAGCGGTTTCTGTTCAACAAGCTCATCACCGGGGGCTTTCGGATCGGCGTGTCGGCCAAACTGGTGACGCGGGCGCTGGCGCGGGCGACGGAGCAGGACGAGGCGGAGGTGACGCACAAGCTGATGGGGGACTGGAGCCCGGACGCGGTGACGTTCGAGAGCCTTGTTCTGGCCGACGACCCGACGGCGGATCTGTCGAAACCCTATCCGTTCTATCTGGCCTATCAGCTTGACGACGTTGAGGATTTGGGACCGGCAGAGGAGTGGCGGGCGGAGCACAAGTGGGACGGGATCCGCGGGCAGCTGATCCTGCGCGGCGGAGAGCATCACCTGTGGTCGCGGGGCGAGGAGCTGATGACCGACCGGTTTCCGGAGCTGGCGCGGCTCAGGGATTTCGTGCCCGAGGGGACGGTGATCGATGGCGAGGTGCTGGCCTGGGCGGGCAATGCGCCGATGTCGTTCAACGCATTGCAAAAGCGGATCGGGCGCAAGACGGTGCCGAAGAAGCTGCTGGCGGAGGCGCCGGTCATCCTGAAGGCCTACGATCTGCTGGAATGGGAGGGCCGGGATATTCGGGCGGAGGCGTTCGATAAGCGGCGGGATTTGCTGAAGGATCTGGTGCGTGGATTGCCGGAGGATGCGCCGATGCGGTTGTCGGAGGGGGTGGCTTTCGGCAGCTGGGAGGAGTTGGCGGGGATCCGGGAAGGCTCGCGCGATATCGGGGCCGAGGGGCTGATGCTGAAGCGGGGGGCGTCGCCCTATCTCTCGGGGCGGAAGAAGGGGGATTGGTGGAAGTGGAAGGTCGATCCGCTGACCGTGGATGCGGTGATGATCTATGCGCAGCAGGGTTCTGGACGGCGGGCGAACCTGTTCACGGATTTTACCTTCGCGGTCTGGGATGAGACGGATCTGGTCCCGTTTACAAAGGCTTATTCCGGGCTGACCGATGAGGAATTCCGGAAGATCACGCAATGGGTGCGGCGCAATACATTGCAGCGGTTCGGGCCGGTGCGGCAGGTGACGCCGGAGCATGTGTTCGAGATCGCCTTCGAGGGGATCCAGGCGAGCACGCGGCACAAGTCGGGGCTGGCGCTGCGTTTTCCCCGGATGGCGCGGTGGCGGCATGATAAGAAGATCGAGGAGGCGAATACGCTTGGGGATCTGCAAGAGATGCTGGCGGTCTATGGGTAGGCGGGGCGCTCGGGCGAGCCTTCCGGCTCTGCTCGCTTGAGCGGGGTGGTGCCTTTGCGAGCTGTCGATGCCCATGCGCATATGGTGGCGACGGACTTTGCGCTGGCGCCTTCCGCGGTGGAGCGGCCGCCGGACTGGGATCTGGGAGAGGCACTGACGGCCTATCGCAAGCATCTGGAAAGGCTTGGATTTTCGCGCGGGGTGCTGGTGCACTCGATCCTCTACGGGACGGACAATTCGGTGACGGTGGAGGCGTTGCGGCAGTTGGGGCCGAGCTTTGCCGGGATCGGGCTGGTGTCGGATGACGTGGACGAGGAGGTGCTCGACCGGTTCGTGGAATGGCGGCTGAGAGGCGTGCGGCTGAACCTCGTGCACGGGTCGCTGCTGTCGTGGCCGGCAGCGCGGCGGCTGGCGCCCGCTTTGGCAGAGCGGGGATTGCATGTGGAGATGCTGCTCCATACCCATGAGCATCTGGCGGAGATCGCAGAGGACATCCAGGCGATGCCGGTGCCCGTGGTGATCGATCACTTGGGTTGGCCAGATGTGGCGCGCGGGGTGGAGGAGCCGGGGTTTCAGACGTTGCTGCGGCTGATTAGCGACGGCCACGCCTATGTAAAGCTGAGCGCCGTCTATCGTTTTTCGTCAGCGCCTTACGATGATGTCATCCCGCTCGTGTCAGCCCTCGCGGAGGCCGCGCCGGAGCGCTGCCTCTGGGGCTCGGACTGGCCGCATCTGATGCTGGGCAACGCTGGAAAGCCGGAGGCGGCCCGCCTCTTCGATGCGTTCTACGACGCCGTCCCATCCGAGGCCGCGCGGCGGACGATCCTTGTGACGGCCCCGGAGGCGCTCTACGGCCTTAACAAAAGGTAAAGGGAGATCTTAACAGAAGGTAAAAAAGAGAGACGAACCGTGGTTGGGCGGTCCGTCTCTCTGTCACTCGTACTCCGCTACACCGGACTGCTATCGGAATTGCAGCGCACGAAAGTATCTTTAGCTGTGCCCTGCTTAACCGGGGATGAATGGTGCGTTTAAAGAAGGCGTTGCGCGCACTTTTTTTGCCCGGAGCGCCTCGTTGTCCGGTTTTCCTTCTCCGTGCGCTGCCGTAGTCAGGGGCGTGAAGGAGATCTGCCCATGACCCGTGTTTTCGACGCCAACGCGACCACCGGTAACAGCCCGTTCGGGGACCTGCCCGTGTGGGATCTGACGCATCTTTACCCCGCCCCCGACGCGCCGGAGGTGAAGCGCGATCTGGATTGGCTGGAGGGCGCCTGCAAGGACTTTGCTGCTGACTACGAAGGCAAGCTGGAGACGCTCGACGGGGCCGGGATGCTCGAAGCCGTGGAGCGGAACGAGAAGATCGACATGATCGCAGGGCGGATCATGTCGTTTGCGGGGCTGCGCTATTACCAGAAGACGACCGATCCTGAGCGGGCGAAATTTTTCTCGGATTGCCAGGAGAAGATCACCGATTACACGGCGCCGCTGGTCTTCTGGTCGCTGGAGCTGAACCGGCTGGAGGATGATCATATCGCGGGGCTGTTCGCGGCGAGCGAGGGGCTGGCGCGGTACAAGCCGGTGTTCGACAAGCTGCGTGCGATGAAGCCCTACCAGTTGTCGGATGAGCTGGAACGGTATGAGCATGACAATTCGCCGGTCACGGGCTCTGCCTGGAACAAGCTGTTTGATGAGACGATGGCGGCTCTGGTCTTTACCGTGAACGGGGACGAGCTGGGGATCGAGGCGGCGACGACGCTGCTGACCGAGAAGGACCGGGCGGTGCGCGAGGCAGCGGCGCGGGAGATCGCGCGGGTGCTGGGAGAGAACGTCCAGCTGACGGCGCGGATCCATAACACCCTGACGAAGATGGGAGAAATCCAAGACCGCTGGCGTGGCTTTCCGACACCGCAGACCTACCGGCACCTGTCGAACCAGGTGGAGCCCGAGGTGGTCGAGGCGTTGCGGAACGCGGTGGTCGCCGCCTATCCGCGGCTGTCGCACCGGTATTATCAGCTGAAGGCGAAGTGGCTGGATCTGGATATCTTGCAGGTCTGGGACCGCAACGCGCCGCTGCCGATGGAAGCGGACCGCAAGATCCACTGGGATGAGGCGCGGGAGACGGTGCTGGACGCCTATGCGGGATTCGATCCGCGGATGGCCGATCTGGCGCAGCCGTTCTTCACCGATGGGTGGATCGATGCGGGCGTGACGCCGGGCAAGGCGCCGGGGGCGTTCGCGCACCCGACGGTGACAGATGTGCATCCGTATGTGATGCTGAACTATCTTGGAAAACCGCGTGATGTCATGACCTTAGCCCACGAGCTGGGGCATGGCGTGCACCAGCGGCTGGCGGCGGGACAGGGGGAGTTCCTGTCCTCGACGCCTCTGACGCTCGCCGAGACCGCGAGCGTTTTTGGGGAGATGCTGACCTTCCGCAAGCTGCTGGCGCAGGCCAAGGATCAGGCGGAGCGGAAGGTGCTGCTGGCGGGCAAGGTCGAGGACATGATCAACACGGTGATCCGCCAGATCGCGTTCTACGATTTCGAGGTGAAGCTGCACGATGCGCGCAAGGGCGGCGAGCTGACGCCGGACCAGATCAACGCGATCTGGATGTCGGTGCAGGGCGAGAGCCTGGGGCCGGCCTTCGAGTTCATGGAGGGCTACGAGACCTTCTGGTCCTACATTCCGCATTTCGTGCATTCTCCTTTCTACGTCTACGCTTACGCCTTTGGGGACGGCCTCGTGAACGCGCTTTATGCGGCCTATGAGGAAGGGGATCCGGACTTCCAGGAGAAGTATTTCGACATGCTCAAGGCGGGCGGGTCGAAGCACCACAAGGAGCTTCTGGCGCCGTTCGGGCTCGACGCGTCGGACCCGGCCTTCTGGGACAAGGGGCTGGGAATGATCGGCGGGTTCATCGACGAGCTGGAGGCGATGGAGGGCTGAGGCTACCTCAGGTCTTACCCGGATGTAAGCAGCGCGAACGGGGCGGATCGGGCGGGCAACGCGGGGTCTGCTGCGAATCGGCTGTTAACCTTGGTTTTAAGGGCGATTTGGCCGGTCGGCGTTCCGTCGGCATAACGTCGGCATTCTGTCGGACATTCTTCCGGCGATGAGCCGGGTTAATGCGGCGAACGCAGATTCGCGCCGCAACATCTTGAGGAAACAATTAGTCGATCACGCGGCCATTGTTGATCTGCCGTATCGGCGACAGACCGCCCGTCATCGAAATTTGACGGGGCTGTCACAGAGGTGACGTGTGCCGGATTCGGGCGTCCTGGATGCTGGGTAAATACTCATCCAGCCACGAGGTCAGACGATGCCGATCCTTCGCCCCTCCCGCCGCCAGACACTTGCCGGGTCCGCTGCCTTGGGCGGCGCGCTCTTCATGCCGAGCATCAGCCGCGCGCAGTCCCGCGCTACCATCACCCACGGGGTGCAGTCGGGCGATATCGCCCATGATGGCGCGATCATCTGGGCGCGGGCCGATCGCGAGGCGCAGATGGTCGTGGAATGGTCCACGACCGAGAGCTTCTCTAATGCGCGGCGGATGCCCGCGCTGCCTTTGGGCGGGCCGACCAGCAATTCGGGCAAGATGGCGCTGACCGGGCTGCCTGCAGATCAGGATATCTTTTATCGCGTAACGATGGAGGATCTGACGGACACCAACAGCGCGTCGGAGCCTGTTGTGGGCCGCTTCCGCACGGCACCGACGGCGCTGCGGGATATCAGCTTTGTCTGGTCGGGGGATACCGCCGGGCAAGGCTGGGGGATCGATGAGGATCGGGGCGGGATGACGATCTATACCACGATGGAGCAGCACCAGCCGGATTTCTTCATCCATTCGGGCGACACGATCTATGCGGACAATCCGATGGAGTCGGAGGTGGCGCTGGAGGACGGATCGGTCTGGCGCAACGTGATGATCGAGGAGAAGGCCACGGTGGCCGAGACGCTGGACGAGTTCCGGCACCAATACCTCTACAATCTGATGGATGCGAACCACCGGGCGTTTTCGGCACAAGTGCCGATCCTGGCGCAGTGGGACGACCACGAGGTGACGAACAATTGGTATCCGACCGAGATGCTGATCTCGGACGACCGGTATACGGAGAAGTCGGCCTCTGTCCTGGCCGCCCGTGGCGCGCGGGCATTTCACGAGATGATGCCGACGCGGACCAGCCTGGAGGAGCCCTACCGGGTCTACCGCAAGATCGCCTACGGGCCGCTGCTGGATATGTTCTTTCTGGATATGCGGACCTATCGCGGCCCGAACTCTGCCAATCGTCAGGAAGAGGGCGCCGCATTTCTTGGGCGCGATCAGATCGACTGGTTGAAGCGGGAACTGGCCAACAGCGATGCCTTGTGGAAGGTGATCGCGTCGGACATGCCGCTGGGGATGATGGTGCGCGACGGGGACGAGGCGTTCGAGAACATGGCCAACGGCGACGGCCCGCCGCTGGGTCGCGAGCAGGACATCGCAGAGATCCTGGCCTTCATCAAGCATGGCGGCGTTCGCAACACGGTCTGGCTGACGGCCGATGTGCATTACACCGCCGCGCATCACTACAGCCCCGACCGCGCCGAGTTTCAGGATTTCGAGCCGTTCTGGGAGTTCGTCTCGGGGCCGCTGCATGCAGGTACGTTCGGGCCGAGCGACTATGACAACACGTTCGGGCCTGAAGTGCGGTTCAGCAAGCATCCCGACGAGGGGCAGCGGAACCTGCCGCCGTCGGAGGGGCTGCAATTCTTCGGCAAGGTGGATATCGCGGCCGATACCGGCGTGATGACCGTGCGATTGATGGATGTGGCCGACGCAGAGCTTTGGTCGGTCGATCTGGATCCGGTTCGGGCCTGACGTCTTCTAGCCCTGCGCGTCGGGCATGTCGCCCATGACGCGGACGGCGATCTCTTTCAGGATCGCCTCCTGATCCAGCGGATAGCCGATCTTGTCGACCTTGCCGTCGATCAGCAGGAACGACAGGCCGTGGACGAAGCTCCAGAGGAGGAAGGCGCGGCGGGCCTCTTCGGGGCCAACCTCTGATTGGCCGAGGCAGCTGGCGACCTCGTGCTGGACGATGCCGAATTTCTGGTGGCCTTGGGCGACGAGGTCGGTCTGGTCGGCGTGATCTTCGGCCAGGCCAAAGATGAGCCGAAAGACGCCGGGCTCCTGCAAGGCGAAACGGATGTAGACGCGGCCGAGGGCAACGATGCGGTCGAGGCTGCCTTCGGGATACTTGGCCAGTTCGTCCGTCATCATCTTTTGGGAGCGCAGCATCCCTTCGAGCGTGACGGCGTTCAGCAACTCCTCCTTGTCCTTGAAGTGCTTGTAGGGCGCGGCGGTGGAGACACCGGCGACGCGGCACGCCTCGGACACGGTGAAATGGTCGGGGCCTTTTTCCTCGACCAGCTGGCGCGTCGCCTCGACCAGTTGGGCGCGAAGGTCGCCGTGGTGGTAGCTGCCTCTTTTCTTGATTTCTTGGTCACGGCTCATGATCCAACCTTTCTCAGACCACGTAAGACTTGTCAAAGTGAGAGACTCTAACATATGTAAGAGACGCTAACTTTGCGAGGATTGGACCGATGACCGCACACCGCCCGCAGACCCGCCTTCGCCGATTTGCCCTGAAACTCCTGTCGATCACGGCGACGCTCCTGGTCGTCGGCCTGGCTGTCGGCGCGGTCGCGACCGGCAGCACTGTCCTGACCAGCCGGGCCGAAGCGACGGAGCCGCCCGTGACGGCGGCGCTGACCCCGGTCGCGACGGAGCGGTTGGTGATCGAGAGCGCATTTGATCTGGAGCGGCGCTTTGTCGGTCAGGTCGAGGCGCGGTATCGGGCGGCGCTGTCGTTCGAACTGGGCGGGCGGCTGGACGCGATCGAGGTGGATGAAGGCGATCCTGTGGAGGCGGGGGCGGTGCTGGCCCGGCTCGACACGGATCTGCTGGAGGCGGATCGGGACCGCCTTGTCGCCTCGCGCGATGCGTTGTCGGCGCAGCTGATCTTTGCGGAAAGCCAGGTCGGTCGGAACGAGACGCTGGTCGGTCAGGGGTTCACGAGCCAGGAGCGGCTGGATCAGGCGGTGGCGACGCGCGACGAGCTGACGGCGCGGATCATCGAGACGGAGGCGGCGCTGGACGCTGTCGAGATCCGGATCGAGAAGTCGGTTCTGAGGGCACCGTTTGCGGGGCGGATCGGGGCGCGCAATGTCGATGGCGGGGAGACGCTGGCGGCAGGGCAGACCATCCTGACGCTGATCGATGTGGCGGAACCTCAGATCCGGGTGGGGTTGCCGTTGAGTGTGTCCATTGAGGATCTGGAGGCTGTCGAGGCCCTTGTGGGTGGCGCCCGGCATGAGGCGACGCTGATCAACCTGCGGCCGGATATCGATCCGGTGACGCGGACCCGTACGGCGCTGTTCGTTCTGGAGACCGAGACGCCGCCCGCCTTTGGCCAGACGGCGACGCTTCTGATGCGGGAGCGGGTGGCGCAGCCCGGGGCGTGGGTGGCGATGGATGCGCTGCAGGAGGGGACGGGGAGCGTCTGGACGGTTCTGATCGTCGACGACCACGGGGTGGTGCGGAATGCGGCGGTCGAGATCCTTCATGCGGAAAGCGAGCGGGCCTTCGTGCGCGGCAGTTTCGAGGATGGCGCCCGGCTGATCCGGTCGGGGGCGCATCGGGTGACGCCGGGCCAGTCGGTCCGCCTGACCGGGGAGAGCTGAGATGGAGACCCTCCCCTTCCGGCAGCCGCGGCTGGTGGCGCTGATCCTGCTGGTCCTGATCTCGGCCGGGGCCTCGTCGTTCCTGTCGCTGGGGCGGCAGGAGGATCCGACGATCACCAACCTTTTCGCGACGATCACCACGAGCTTTCCCGGCGCCGATCCGGCGCGGGTCGAGGCACTGGTGACGGCGGAGATCGAGGAGGAACTGCGCGAGATCGCGGAGGTCGACACGATCGAGTCGGTGTCGCGCAGCGGGGTTTCGGTGGTTTCGGTCGAGCTACTGGAGACGCTGGACGAGACGACGATCGAACAGGTCTGGTCCGAGGCGCGGGATGCGGTCGAGGATGCGCGGCGGGACTTCCCTGCTGGCGTGCAGCCGCCGGAATTCAATGCCGAGGGGATTTCGGCCTATTCGGCGGTCGTTGCGGTGACGGCGGACCATGACGGCGTGCCGATCACGCTGGCGCAGCGCCATGCGGAGACGCTGGCCGACCGGCTGCGGTCCATTCCGTCGACCCGGGCGGTCGATCTGTTCGGCGAGCCCGAGGAGGAGGTTCTGGTCAGGGTCGATCCGGTGGAGGCGGCGGCGTTGGGGCTGACGGCGCAGGAGATCTCGGCCCGGATCGCGGCGGCGGACGGCAAGGTGCAGGCGGGGCGGCTGCAGGGGGCTGCGAGCGATCTGACGATCAACATCTCGGGCGAGATCGAGACGCTCGACCGCCTGCGCGAGGTGGTGCTGCGCGAGAATGAGGACGGCGCGAGCGTGATGCTGGGCGACATTGCCGAGATCACCCGCGGCGCGCGGGATCCGGCGGAGGAGCTGGCGCTGGCGAACGGGCGACCCGCGGTGCTGGTCGGCGTTCTGGCGCAGGATGGCGTGCAGATTGACCGCTGGATGGGGTTCGTGCGCGAGGAACTGGAGAGCGGGTCCGCGGCGATCCCGGCGGGGTTGTCGGAGCAATTGCTGTTCGATCAGAGCACCTATACGGCGGCGCGGCTGGCCGAGGTCGGCACGAACATGGCGATCGGCGTGGGGCTGGTCGTCGCGGTTCTGTTCATCACGCTGGGCGTGCGCGCGGCGGCGATCGTGGCGCTGGTGCTGCCGGTCGTGTCGCTGTCGACGCTGGCCACGATGAACTTCATCGGCCTGCCGATCCACCAAATGTCGGTGACGGGCCTGATCGTGGCCCTGGGCCTGCTGGTCGACGCGGCGATCGTGATGTCGGACGAGATCCGTCAGAGACTGCAACGTGGTGTGGCGCGGATCGATGCGGTGGGCGATGCGGTCAAGCGGCTGGCGGCGCCGCTTCTGGCGTCGACCGTGACGACGGCGCTGTCGTTCACGCCAATGATCCTGCTGCCGGGACCGGCGGGGGATTTCGTGGGGGCGATCGCGATCGCGGTGGTGCTGATGCTGATCTGGTCGCTGTTCGTCGCGCTGACCGTGACACCCGCGCTTGCGGGATGGTTCCTGCCGCAGGGTCGCGACGGCACGTTCCTGGGCCGCGGGATCAGCCTGCCGGGGGTCGCGCGACTGTTCGAGCGGTCGATCCGCTGGGCGGTGGAGAACCCGATCAAGTCCATCGCCCTGTCGCTGGTTTTGCCCGTTCTCGGCTTCGCGGCCTTCCCGACATTGACGGCGCAGTTCTTTCCCGGGGTGGATCGCGATCAGTTCTATCTGGAAATCGACATGCCGCCCGGAACCGCGATCGCGGAGACCGAAGCCGTGGTGCGGGAGATCGATGCCTTGCTCGGCGCGGAAGAGGGCATCGTGTCCGCCTATTGGTCGATCGGGACGTCCGGGCCGGCCTTCTATTACAACATTACCGGCGGGCGGTCGCGCGAGCCGGGTTATGCACAGGCGATGATCAACTCGGCCTCGCCCGAAGCCTCGGCGCGGCTGGTGCCCGAGTTGCAGGAGCGGCTGGACGTCGACTTCCCCGAGGCGCGGATCATCGTGCGGGGGCTTGTTCAGGGGCCGCCCGTCGCCGCCCCGGTCGAAGTGCGGCTGGTAGGCCCGGATCTGGACGAGTTGCGGCGGCTTGGCGAAGAGGCCCGCGCGATCATGGCCGATCTGGATCTGGTGACGCAGGTCCGCGCAGGCGTCACCGGCGGCGCGCCGCAGATCCGGTTCGAGATCGACGAGGTGTCGGCGCGGCTTCTGGGGATGGACGTCACCGATGTGGCGCGCCAGCTGGAATCCGGCTTGGTCGGCGTCACCGGCGGATCGCTGGTCGAGGGGACGGAGCAGTTGCCCGTGCGCGTGCGGCTGGGCGACGGGCTGCGCGGCGATCTGGCGGCGATTTCGGATCTGCCGATCCTGCTGCCGGGGGCGGCCACCGTTTCGGCCACCGGCGCGTTCCCGGCGGTGCCGCTGTCGGAGCTGGCCCGGCCGGTACTGGAACCGGCCGAAAGCGTGATCACCCGCCGGAACGGCGAGCGGTCGAACACGGTGCAGGCCTTCATCGTGCCGGGCGTTCTGCCGGAGGAGGCGTTGCAATCGGTGCTGGCGGCGCTGGACGCGCGCGACTTTGCGCTGCCGCAGGGCTACCGGATGGAGCTGGGCGGCGATTCGGACGCGCGGTCGAATACAGTGGGGAACCTGTTGGCCTCGGTCGGGCTGATCGTGACGCTGACGATCGCGACGATCGCGTTGACCTTCAACTCGTTCCGGCTGACCGGCGTGGCGCTGGTGGTCTGCGTGCTGTCGGCGGGGCTGTCGATGCTGTCGCTCGCCATCATGCAGTACCCGTTCGGGATCAACGCGATCATCGGGGTGATCGGGTCGATCGGGGTGTCGATCAATGCCGCAATCATCATCCTGACAGGGCTGCAGGGCGATCCGGAGGCGGCGGCAGGCGACCGGGCGGCGATGGCGCGGGTCGTGTCGGGGTCGAGCCGGCATATCGTGTCGACCACCATCACGACCTTCGGGGGGTTCCTGCCCCTGATCCTGGCGGGTGGCGGGTTCTGGCCCCCCTTCGCGGTGGCGATTGCGGGTGGCGTGCTGCTGTCATCGGTCGTGTCGTTCTACTTCACGCCGCCGATGTTCGCCCTGCTGCATCGCCGGAAGGTGAGGGCCAAGACCGAAGCGGCGCCCGAGGTGGTGCAGGCGCCGCTCGTGCTGCGGCACGCGGCGGAGTGAGCTTTCAGCAGTAGAGGTCGGGCGCCTTCCGGAGCCTGGGCCACTGATCCTGCCAGTGGCCGTAGATGACGAAGGCCCCTGCGGCCTTGGCACGCGCCAACAGGTTTGCGGCGGTTTTGCTTGCAGCCTCGGTGGCGAAGGCCTCGCCGGGTCTTGAGATCGCATCCGATGTCAGCAGAACCGGGCCGGTTTCGGGCAGGTCGAGCCAGAGCGCGAGCTGGCCGGGTGTGTGGCCCGGCGCGTCGAGGAGGGTGAGGCCGGGGCAGAGCTCGGTGTCGCCGGTGATCGTCACCGTCTTGCGGTCGGGCCAGGCGAGAGGCTGCGCCGTCTGCCAGTAGACCGGGCGGTCGAGCGCCCGCTCCGCCGCCGAAAGGAGGAGCGGAGCCTGCGGAGCGAAAGCGAGGTCGCCGATATGGTCGATATGGCTGTGGGTCAGGACGAGAAGGTCGATATCCGCCGCGGTCAGGCCGAGAAGCGCGAGCTGCGCGGCGGGGCTGTTGGCCTCGGTAACGGAGACGACCCGGCCGAAGGCGTCGAGGCCATCGCCCTGCCCTGCCCCTTCGGGATCGGCGATGTATTTCGGCGGCAGGCCCAGATCGACCAGGATCGCCTCGCCCGCATCGGTGCGGATCAGGTAGCCGGGGAGGCCGATCCGGCGCTCGTCCTCGCGCACCTCGAAGAGCCCGTAATCGAGGATGGCGAGCGAGGTGACGCGGCCCTGGAGCTTTGGAAGATCTGTCACGGGGCGCAGGAAGCCCGGCCCGGCCCGGTTCTGTCAATCTTCTGCCTGCGCGGCAGGCGTTCCTGTGACCGGTTTGCGCAGGACGAGGGTTGCCGCTTGCAATGCGCCGGGGCCTTTGCTTTGTTCGGCAACCGACGGAGAGACGTGTTTGCCGTCGGAGTGATATGAGGGGAATGCCATCTTGGATGGAAGCGGACCGGACGCCTTTGTAGAGTTCGAGCGGGTCCAGAAAAGCTATGACGGCGAAACGCTCGTCGTCAAAGACCTCAACCTTTCCATGCCGAAGGGCGAGTTTCTGACGATGCTAGGCCCCTCGGGGTCGGGCAAGACGACCTGCCTGATGATGCTGGCGGGGTTCGAGACCGCCACATATGGAGAGATCCGGCTGGACGGACGGCCGATCAACAACATCCCGCCGCACAAGCGCGGGATCGGGATGGTGTTCCAGAACTACGCGCTGTTTCCGCATATGAGCGTGGCCGAGAACCTCGCCTTCCCGCTGGAGGTCCGCGATCTGGGCAAGGCCGAACGGGAAGAGAAGATCGACCGGGCGCTGGGCATGGTGCAGATGCAGGCCTTCAAGGGCCGCCGCCCGGCGCAATTGTCGGGCGGGCAGCAGCAGCGGGTGGCGTTGGCGCGGGCTTTGGTCTTCGAGCCGGAGCTGGTGCTGATGGACGAGCCGCTGGGGGCTTTGGACAAGCAGCTGCGGGAAAGCCTGCAGTTCGAGATCACGAACCTCGCCCATGAGCTGGGGATTACGACGGTCTACGTGACGCATGACCAGACCGAGGCGCTGACGATGTCGGACCGGGTCGCGGTCTTCGATGACGGGCGGATCCAGCAACTGGCCCCGCCCGATGAGCTGTACGAGAGCCCGCAGAACAGTTTTGTCGCCCAGTTCATCGGTGAGAACAACACGCTGGAAGGCGTGATCGAGGAGATGAAGGACGGGCTGGCGCTGGTACGGCTGGACGATGGCGGGCTGATCGACGCGGTGCCGGTGAATGTGGGCGGCGTGGGCGAGCGGACCAAGGTGTCGATCCGGCCCGAGCGGGTGGAGTTCAAGCGCGAGCGGCTGAGCCCGGAGGCGCATACCCTGAGGGCCGAGGTCCTGGAGTTCATCTATATGGGCGATCAGTTCCGGACGCGCCTGCGCGTCGCCGGGCAGGATGACTTCATCATGAAGAGCCGAAATGCCCAAGGGCAGGACCGCTTGAAGCCGGGCGAGACGGTGGAGATCGGCTGGCTGGCCGAGGATGCGCGGGCGCTTGATGCTTGAGCGCGCACTCGTCGCTCCCTCACGGGCGCTCCTCGTTGGGAGCGAAGAGGTCTGCAAGGACCGATGAGCGGCTGAGAGATGCCGGTGCCGCGACCCCCGACGCGGGCCGGGAGGAATGACCGGGGAAACAACTGGGAGACAAGTATGAAACTCAAGACCATCGCGATGACCACCACGGCGCTCGGCCTGGCCGGGACCGCCTTCGCGGAAGGCCACATGGCCGACGAGATGACGATCGTCAGCTGGGGCGGCGCCTATCAGGCGAGCCAGCAGAAGGCCTATTCCGAACCTTATGCCGCCGATACCGGTGTGAGCATCACCTGGGACGAAAGCTCGGCCGAGGCCACCGCCAAGATGCGCGCCATGGCCGAAGCGGGCAACATCACCTGGGACGTCGTCGATGTCGTCGCGTCGGACGCGATCCGGCTTTGCGACGAGGGCCTCGCCATGGAGATCGACCATGACGAGATGCTGGCACCGGGCGACGACGGATCGAGCGCCAGCGAGGATTTCGGCGAGCTGATCGTCAGCGACTGCTTCATCCCGCAGATCGTCTATTCGACAACCTTCGGCTACCGCACGGATGTCGAGGAATGGGGCGGGGCTGTGCCTGAGGATGTCTGCGCCGTCTTCGATCTGGAGACCTTCCCCGGCCAGAGGTCGCTCGAGCAGCGTCCGATCGCGAACCTGGAATGGGCCCTGATCTGCGACGGTGTACCGATCGAGGAGGTCTACGAGGTGCTGGAAACGGAAGAAGGGCAGGACCGCGCCTTCGCCAAGCTCGACACCATCAAGGACAGCGTGATCTGGTGGACAGCGGGCGCCGAGACGCCGCAGCTTCTGGCCGATGGCGAAGTGGTGATCGGGTCGACCTATAACGGCCGCCTCTTTTCGGCCATCGAGGAGCAGGACCAGCCGATCGCGATGCTGTGGGACTGGCAGATGTTCGACCTGGACGGCTGGATCATCCCCGCCGGTCTTCCGCCGGAGCGGGAGGCGCGCGCGCTGGACTTCGTGCGGTTCGCCACCGACACGCAGCGTCTGGCCGATCAAGCGAAATACATCTCGTACGGCCCGGCGCGCCAGTCGTCGGCCCCGCTTGTGGGGCAGCATGCGGAGCTTGGCATCGACATGGCGCCGCATATGCCGACCGATCCGGCGAATGCGCAGAACACCTTCCTGTTCAACTACGAATGGTGGGCCGATTACCGCGATGATCTGGATTCGCGGTTCCAGGCCTGGCTCGCCCAATAAGGCAAAGCGGGGCGGCCTTCGGGCCGCCCTCCTCATAACGGAGGCTGCGATGCCGAAGGGCTACATCATCGGACATATCACCGTGACCGATCCGGAACGCTATCCGGACTACGTCGCCAAAGACACGCCGATCCTTGAGGCCCACGGTGCCAGATTCATCGTGCGCGGTGGCAAGTCCGAGCTGCGCGAGGGCACGGCGGGCGAGCGCCATGTGGTGATCGAGTTCGACAGCTTCGAGGCGGCCAAGGCGGCCTATGAGGATCCGGACTATCAGGCCGTCGCCGATATCCGCAGGGCGAGCGCGGACAGCACGATCATCCTCGTGGAAGGGGTCTGAATGGCCGAGACCGCCGCAGGGCCGGACCAGTTCACGGGCGCGACGCCCGACAACGCGCTTCGCAATGCCGAGCGGGCCGACGGGCCGATGCTGGCCGCGGACGGCACGCCGCTGAAGGCGTCCTTGGCGCGGTCGCTCAGAAGGCAGAAGATCCGGGCGTTCCTGCTGGTTCTGCCGCTTCTGGTCTTCGTTCTGGTGACGTTCATCGCGCCGATCGTCGATATGCTCTGGCGGTCGGTCGAGAACGATATCGTGTCCGAGACGCTGCCGCGCACGGTCGTGGCGCTGGACGGGTGGGAGGGGGAGGACCTTCCTGGCGAGGAGGTCTTCGTCGCCCTGGCACGTGACATGAACGTCGCGGTCGAGCGCAAGAACCACACGCGGCTGGGCACGCGTTTGAATTACGAGACGACGGGGATGTCGTCGCTCTTTCGCCGGTCAGGGCGCGGGATGGACGAGATCGGTGAACCCACGATGGAGCAGTTCATCGCATTGGACGCGGCCTGGGAAGAGCCCGCAACCTGGGTCGCGCTGATGGCCGATCCCGACTGGATCGAACGGCAGGCGGAATGGGCCGCAGCGGAGGATCGCGGGGCAGAGCCGCGGTTCCGGCTGAACGGGGCGGTCGAGGCGGCCTTGCCGCAAACGGCGGATATCTACGGCGCCTTCGCCCGGACGGCACAGGTCGAGGATGAGGACAGCCCTACGGAAGAAGAGCCCTGGCCGGTTGTCTATCAGGCGCTGGCGAGCGATCTGGCTGCATTGGAGGCGCTGCCCGAGGATCTGCCGGCGGATACCGCGCGCCTGTTGTCGCAGGCACGCGATGCCATCGCCGGGTTCACGCCCGAGGACGTGCGGGCCGCCTTCCTCGATCTCAACGAAGATTGGGGCGACCTGGAGGTCTGGGGGACGATCGAGGCGTTCTCAGACCCGCTGACGGCGGGCTATTTCCTGGCCGCTGCCGACCTGCAGCTGACCCCGCAGGGGATCGAACGCCAGCCGGAGGATCAGCGGATCTATGGCACGCTGTTCCTGCGGACGCTCTGGATGAGCCTTCTGATCACCGGCTCGTGCATCCTTCTGGGATATCCGGTGGCGTGGCTGCTGGCGAACCTGCCGATGCGGACCGCGAACGTGCTGATGATCCTGGTTCTGCTGCCGTTCTGGACCTCGCTTCTGGTGCGGACCAGCGCTTGGAAGGTGCTGTTGCAGCAGCAGGGGGTGATCAACGACATCCTCGTCTGGTCGGGGCTTCTGAGCGACGGCAACCGGCTGGTGATGATCAACAACGCGACGGGGACGATAATCGCGATGACGCATATCCTGCTGCCCTTCATGATCCTGCCGCTCTATTCGGTGATGAAGACGATCGATCCGTCCTATCTGCGTGCGGCGAAATCACTGGGCGCCACGAACACCACCGCTTTCTGGCGGGTCTATTTCCCCTTGAGCGTACCGGGGATCGGGGCGGGGTCGATCCTCGTCTTCATCCTGGCCATCGGGTACTACATCACGCCGGAACTGGTCGGCGGGACGAAGGGCGTCTTCATCTCGAACCGGATCGCCTTCCATATCTCCAGCTCGCTGAACTGGGGCCTGGCGGCCGCTTTGGGAACGATCCTCTTGGCGGTCGTGCTGCTGCTCTACTGGCTTTATGACCGGCTGGTCGGTATCGACAACGTGAAGCTGGGAGGCTGAGATGAGCGCCTTGCCGCCATATGCGACGACGCCCCAGAAGATCTGGTTCTACGGCTTCCGGGTGATCTGCGGGCTGATCTTCTTTTTCCTGATCGCGCCGATCCTCGTCATCATCCCGCTGAGCTTCAATGCGCAGGACTTCTTCACCTTCACGCCGGAGATGCTGGCGCTGGATCCGGACGGCTATTCGCTGAAGCATTACGAGGATTTCTTCACGAATAACGAATGGCAGAGCGCGCTGTGGAATTCGCTGAAGATTGCGCCGATGGCGACCCTGATCGCGGTGGCGCTGGGCACGCTGGCGGCGATCGGGCTAAGCCAGAGCCATGTGCCCTTCCGGGGGGCGATCATGGCGATGCTGATCTCGCCGATGATCGTGCCGCTGATCATCTCGGCCGCGGGGATGTATTTTTTCTACAGCCGGATCGGCCTGCAGGGGACGTATACCGGCGTCGTGCTGGCCCATGCGGCCTTGGGGATCCCGTTCGTGATCATCACGGTGACGGCGACGCTGGTGGGTTTCGACCGGTCGCTGACGCGGGCGGCGGCCAATCTTGGGGCCGGGCCGGTGCGCACCTTCTTCAAGGTGCAGATGCCGCTGATCCTGCCGGGGGTCGTCTCTGGCGGGCTTTTCGCCTTCATCACGTCGTTTGACGAGGTGGTCGTGGTGCTCTTCGTCGGATCGGCCGGACAGACCACCCTGCCCTGGCAGATGTTCACCGGTCTGCGCGAACAGATCTCACCCACGATCCTGGCGGCGGCGACGATCCTCGTCTCGGTCTCGATCGTGCTTCTGACGATCCTGGAGATGCTGAGGCGACGGTCGGAACGGCTTCGCGGGATGTCGCCGGGGTAAAATCCTTCTCGAAGGATTTTCCTGCCCAAAATCTTCTAGAAGATTTTGGGGTGCATAATTTTCTGGAAAATTATGCCATGTACCAGCCGCGCCCAGGGAAGGAGACTTGAGATGGAGTTCTACAGCCCGGATATCCAGACCATCGCCGGCCCGGTCCGGATCTTGCCGCAGAAGGGCTCGGTTTCCGGCGGAACGGGGCGGCCGGTGAACTCTTATGCGATCTTGCGGGACGGGCATTCGATCCTGGTCGATGCGCCGTTTTCCTGGTGCCTTGATGGGATTGCCGATCTGGCAGCGGGGGGATACGGGCCCGGCGCACTTGTTCTCAGCCACAAGGATCTCTGCGCCTCTGGCGATGCGTTCGAGGAGTTGACCCGTCGCTACGACCTGTCGGTCCTTCTTCATCCGGCCGATCAGGACGCGCCAGAGGCGGTCGAGACGAGGCTCGCTTTCGAGGATCCGGTGGACCATCCGCTTCTCAAGAAGGACGGGATCGAGGTGATCGAGATGCCTGGGCATACGCCGGGATCGATCCTGCTCTATCTGGCGGAGGCGGATGGGATCCTTCTGGCCGGCGACAGCGCCGTCGGGCCGGGACCGGAGCAACCCGCGGACCCGCCACGGCTGGAGCGGCCGAAGATGGACGAGGACGACGACAAGATCTTTTGCGCGGCCTGGCCCGATCTGCTGAAGCGGCGACCCGTTGCGGCGGTCTTGCCGCTGCACGGGCAGATCTACCGGCGCCAAGATCTCGGGGCCGATCGCTTCATCGAGGTGCTCGCCCATATCTGGACCGGCGCGCCGATGGATCCGTCGGGCGGGTGAGCCGGGAACGATCCCGAGGGCCGGGACTTATGCCCGTGACGGGCGAAAGGCGGGCGGGTGACGACAACGACGACAGACTAGGGCGCGGGCAAACAGCGGCTCGTCGCGCTTGCGAGTTTGATCGGCGCGGGCGCGTGTCTGGGCCTGTCGACCAATATCGCGAAGATCGCCTCTGACACCGGGCTCGCCCCCCTGCCGCTTCTGGCCTGGTCGGTCCTTGGCGCGACGGTGATCCTCGGCGGGGTCGCCGCGGCACGCGGTCAGCGTCCGGCGGTCAACGGGCGCACAGCGGAATACTTCGTTATCGCCGCCTTCTTCACACTGGCGGGTTCGAACCTGACCTTCTTTTCCGCCGTGCCCCATGTCGGTGCGAGCTTCGTGGCCCTGGCGATCACCCTGCCGCCGCTTCTGACCTATCTCGGCGCGCTCTGCTTCCGGATGGAGCGGTTCAACACCCTGCGCGCCGCGGGCGTGCTGGCCGCGCTGATCGGGGCGGGGGTCCTGGCGGTCGAACAGTTCCGCACGCCGGACGCGCCGGCCCTCTGGGTGATCCTGACCCTAGTCGGGCCGGTCTTTCTGGCGATCGGCAACCTTTACCGCAGCCTGCGCTGGCCGCCGGGCGAGAGTGCCGAAGCGCTGGCGCCGGGTCTTCTGGGCGCGAGTGCGGCGATGTTCTTTGCCCTCGCCCTCTTGCCGGGATTTTCTGTTGTCGTGCCGGCCGACCGGGTGATGCC
Organism: Aestuariibius violaceus; assembly: GCF_040779325.2. Classification (NCBI taxonomy): domain Bacteria; kingdom Pseudomonadati; phylum Pseudomonadota; class Alphaproteobacteria; order Rhodobacterales; family Paracoccaceae; genus Aestuariibius; species Aestuariibius violaceus. The sequence continues at coordinate 68,406 of NZ_JBFONT020000010.1, read as the reverse complement.
GTTTGTCCTGATCGGGGCGCAGACCGTCGTTTTTGCGGCGCAGTTCCTGCTTCTTTTCATCCTGCAGCGGTCGGGCGGGCCGGTTTTGCTGAGCCTGCTTGGCGGTGTCGGCGCCCTGGTCGCCGTGCCTGTCGCGATCCTGCTGCTGGACGAGGCTCCACCCGGCGGATTGTTCCTTGGCGCCGCCTTGATCGCCGCGGGGATCGCGCTCGTTTCCGTTGGAGGGGCGCAGGCGCGCAAATCATAGGTCGAAGGGAGAGAGAGATGGCAGAGACGGCGAACCTTGGCCTTTACGGGCTCGGCACGATGGGCTCGGCCCTGGCGCTGAACATCCTCGACAACGGGTTTGCGCTGTCAGTGTCGAACCGGTCGGAGGATGTGACGCGGGACTTCGTGACCGAGGCGGGCGATCTGGCAGAGAAGCTGACGGCTTATGACACGATTGAGGAGATGCTGAAGGGCATGGCGTCGCCGCGGGCGGTGATCGTGATGGTGCCTGCCGCGGTCATCGACAGCGTCATCGAAGCGATGACGCCCCATCTCGACAAAGGCGATACGGTGATCGATGCGGGCAACACCGACTATACCGAGACGATCCGGCGCACGAAGGAGATGGAGGAGCGGGGGCTCAACTTCATCGGCATGGGCGTCTCGGGCGGGGAGGACGGCGCGCGCAATGGCCCGTCGATCATGGTCGGCGGCACGCCGGAAGCGTGGGAAGGGATGCGCGGAGTGATCGAGGCGATCGCGGCGGATTTCGAAGGCTCTCCCTGCGCTGCACATCTGGGTCCGGACGGCGCGGGGCATTTCGTCAAGACCGTCCATAACGGTATCGAGTACGCGGATATGGAGCTGATCGCAGAGCTTTACGGGCTCATGCGATACGGCAACGGGATGGCGCCCGCCGAGATCGGAGAGAAGTTCACCGCCTGGAACGAGGGGCGGCTGGCGTCGTTCCTGGTGGAGATCACCGGGAAGATCCTCGGATACGAGTGGGACGGGAAACCGGCGGTGGACCGGATCCTCGACAGCGCCGGGCAGAAGGGCACGGGCCGCTGGACGGTGATCGAGGCGGTCAAGCTGGGCAGCCATGCCTCGGCCATCGAGGCGGCTGTGGGTGGCCGGGTTCTGTCGGCGCTAAAGGACGAGCGGCAGACGGGGGCCGAGGTACTGGGCCGCCAGCGCGACGCGGTCGATCTGGATTACGGCATCTACGAACGTGCCTTTCTTGCGGCGCGCATCATCGCCTATGCGCAGGGGTTCGACATTCTGGCAGCTGCGTCGGAGGAGAACGACTGGGACCTCGGTCACGCCCGGATCGCCGAGATCTGGCGGGCGGGCTGCATCATCCGCTCGGCCTTGCTCGACGATATCTCCGAGGCGTTCCGGGGGGATCTGCCGCACGGGCGGTTGCTGTTCGCCCCGTCCTTCACGGACACGCTGCACGAAGGGACGGCGGCGATGCGGACGCTGGTCTGCGCCGCGACCGGCGCGGGGCATCCGGTGCCCGCATTTTCGGCGGCGCTGTCCTGGTATGACGGGTTCCGTCAGGCGCGCGGAACGGCGGACCTGATCCAGGCGCAGCGGGATTTCTTCGGGCGGCACGGGTTCGTTGACCTCGATGGGAACGAGGGGCAGCACGGGCCGTGGTGGGGGTGACTGGACCAGAGCGCTGGAACCCGCTGAGGCGCTGAAAATGTCCGCGCCCAAGACACATTGACGTTTTCAAATTCGAACAATTGATTGGTTTTCAAGAATATAGGATCTGGAGGTAGAGGTGGACCTGGAGAAATTCAAATCGGATCTAGAGAGAGATCAAAACGGTATTCTTGATCTACTCGGTTGTTCCATTCTCAAAGATCATAGTGCCGTCGAGATTCTTTCACATAGCCATCTGACCGAAGAGCAGCGCAGAGACGAAGATCTTATGGCTCATGTTCAAGCATTGGAGCGAACAAATGCACTCTGCACGTTTGTTTTCGAGTACGCTGGAGGTGAATTGCTTGGGTTTTGGCATGGTCCGGATGAGGTAAACTCGGATGAGGCGGACATCATCGTCCATGATACGGAAGGCCAATACGAGGCCACGTATGCCGACAACCTCGCTGAGGCGCTTTGCTATTGGCACCTCTACAACTCGGAAGATGAGGAGGAATTTTCCTGGTTGGTTGATGCATTTGCTCGCCTCGGCGTCTTTGTTCGCCCGCTTAGCTGGGAAGAGGTGAATACTGCCTTCATGAAACCTAGGGCGTTCAAGATCGGTATCGATCCGAACGATTATCGTGACCAGGCTTATGAAAAACTGACCTAGCTTAACTTCATTTCGAACGATCGTTTTATCCGGCAAGGCAAACGTCTCACCTCCAATTCATCCGCGTCGCTTTACCCTCAATGTTGGTTCCGCAGCGAGTGGATCCTCGGGCCAAGGGTGCTTCGGATACCGCCCGCGCATATCCTTCCTGACATCGACATAGGCCCCCGTCCAGAAGCCCGGCAGGTCGGACGTGACCTGGAGTGGGCGGCCCGCGGGTGAGAGCAAGGTGATCTGCAGCGGTTGGCCCGCGATGCGGGGATGGGCGGATTGGCCGAACATCTCCTGCAGTTTGACGGCGATGGCGGGTGTCTCCCCGGAATAGTCGACGGGGACGGTGCGGCCCGTGGGTGTTCGAAACTGCGCCGGGGCGAAGCGGTCGAGGGTCTGGGTCTGGTCCCAGCTGAGCATCGCGCGCAGGGCCGGAGCGGTGTCGAACCGGCGCCAATCGCCGGCCGTCTTCACGCCGGTGAGGTGGGGGAGGAGCCAGTCGTCGAGCGTCTCCGTGAGGTGCGCGTCGTCCATGGGCGGCAGGGGCTTGCCTGCGGCGCGGACAGCCTCGACCCGCGCGCGGAAGAGCACGGCGGGGCCGTCCAGGCGCAGACCGAGCTCGCGAACGCCGTCTAGCATGGCGCGGGCGATGGCCTCGGTCGGCGCGTCTTTCCAGACGCGGTCGTCGAGGGTGATGGCGCCGAAACGCTCCTGCCTGCGGGCGATGACGCGGCCCTCGCGGCGGGACCATTCGCAGACGTCGTACCAGACGATGCGGTCACCGTAGAGGGCACGCAGGGCGCCTTCGGAAAGCGGTGCGGCAAGGCGGATCCGCGCCTCTCGCGCGTCACCGTCGAGGTCGCAGGCGACGAGCAGGCGCTGGCCCGCGAGGGGGTCGTCCTCGGCGAGGTAGGCGCCCTTGCCGCCAGAGAGGAGATAGCGCGGGGCGTCGCCCGGACGGCGCAGCGCGATACGGTCGGGATAGGCGAGCGCGGCCTGTTCGGCGGGGGTGAGCGGCTCGGCCTTGGGGGCCGTCTTGGCGAGGCGCTTGGCCTCGGTGCGGATGGCGGCGAAGGCAGGGTCCTTGGGCAGCGCCTTGAGACGCAGGGCGAGGTCGCTGCCTGCGCCCTGCATCGGGTCGCGGTCGGAGAGGAGCGCGGCGAGCGGGGCGGCGGAGGGCCCGCCCATGGCCAGCATGTGGGCCAGCCGCGGGTGGAGCGGCATGGCGGCAAGTGTGCGCCCGTGATCGGTGATCCGGTCCGCGTGGTCGAGTGCGCCGAGGTCGCGAAGAAGCGCGCGGGCCTCGCCCAGCGCGACTTCGGGCGGGGCCGTCAGGAACGGAAGGTCGGCGCTGCCCCAAAGCGCGAGGTCGAGCGCCAGCGGCGCGAGGTCGGCCGCGGCGATCTCGGGCGGGGGTGCGGCGGCGAGCGCGCCGTCTTCGCCCTTCGTCCAGAGCTTGTAGGCGGCGCCCGGCGCGACCCGGCCCGCCCGGCCTGCACGCTGGATCGCTTCGGCGCGGGTCACGCGTTCTGTCACGAGGCGCGACATGCCGGAGCCGGGATCGAAGCGCGCGCGGCGGGCGCGGCCTGCGTCGACGACGATGCGGATATCCTCGATGGTCAGGGACGTCTCGGCGATGGAAGTCGCGAGCACCACCTTGCGGCGCCGTCCGGGAGCGATCGCTGCACGCTGGGCCGCGAAGGGGAGGCCACCGTAGAGAGGGCGGATGTCGGTGCCGGAAAGGCGCCCGGCCAGCGCGGCCTCGGTGCGGCGGATCTCGGGTGCACCGGGGAGGAAGGCGAGGATGGAGCCGTCGCGCTCCTCCGAGGCGCGGACGATCAAATCGGCGGTCGCCTCAGCCAACCTCAGCTTGTTCGGTCGATCGAGCCAGATCTCCTCCACCGGGAAGCTGCGGCCCTCGCTTGTTAGGATCGGGGCGTCGTCCATCAGGGCGGCGACGGGTGCTGCGTCGAGCGTGGCGGACATGGCGACAAGCGCGAGGTCGGGGCGAAGCGCCGCGCGGATCTCCAGGCACAACGCAAGGCCCAGATCGGCCTGGAGGGAGCGTTCGTGAAACTCGTCGAAGATGACGGCGCCGATGCCGGTCAGCTCGGGGTCGGACTGGATCATGCGGGTCAGGATGCCTTCGGTCACGACCTCGATCCGGCGGCCCGGCTTGGTCGCGCCGCGCATCCGGTAGCCGACGGTCTGACCGGGCGCCTCGCCCATTTGTTCGGCCAGCCGCTCCGCCGCGGCGCGGGCGGCAAGGCGGCGGGGTTCGAGCATGATGATCCTGCCAGCGACCGCCTCAAGCAGCGCCAGCGGCACGCGCGTCGTCTTGCCCGCCCCCGGTGGCGCCTGGAGAACGGCGCGTCCGTGGGTGCGGATCGCGGTCACGACCTCTGGCAGGATATCGTCGATGGGCAGGCGCATGGGTGCCTTATCGTGTGCGGGACGGGTCGGCGCAACGCGGAGCGCCTGTTCTCATCTTGCCATAAATACCTCCGCCGGAGGCGTCCTGCCGGTGCAACCAGTCTGTCCACTGGACATGGCGTGCGCGGGGTTCCAAAAGTCCCGGGATGGACAACGACCTTCCTGACCGCATCCGCGCCGGAGACCGCCGGGCGCTGGCCCGGGCGATCACGCTGATCGAAAGCGGGCGCGCCGATCACCGGGCGCAGGCGGTGATGCTGCTCGATGCTCTAGGGCGCGACCGGGAGGCGCTCAGGATCGGGCTGTCGGGCACGCCGGGGGTCGGCAAGTCGTCTTTCATCGAGGCGTTCGGGCTGATGCTGACGGGGCTTGGCAAGCGCGTGGCGGTGCTGGCCGTCGATCCGTCGTCGGCGCGATCGGGCGGGTCGATTTTAGGAGACAAGACGCGGATGGAGCGGCTGAGCCGCGATCCGGCGGCCTTCATCCGGCCCTCGCCGTCGCAGACGGAACTTGGCGGCGTCGCGCGGCGCACGCGGGAGGCGGTGGCGCTTTGCGAGGCGGCGGGGTTCGACGTTGTGCTGATCGAGACGGTGGGCGTCGGGCAGTCCGAGACGATGGTGGCCGAGATGGCCGATCTCTTCGTGTTGCTGCTGGCCCCTGCCGGGGGCGACGAGTTGCAGGGGGTCAAGCGGGGCATCATGGAGATGGCGGACTTGATCCTAGTGAACAAGGCGGACGGAGCGCTGAAGGCGCAGGCAATGCGGACCTGCGCGGATTATGCCGGGGCGTTGCGGCTCTTGCGGAAGCGGCCGCAGGATCCGGACGGGTTTCCGAAGGCTTTGACGGTCTCTGCCGCCGAGGGGACGGGGCTTGAGGGCGCCTGGGCCGAGATGGAGGCGCTGGCGCGCTGGCGCCGGGACAAAGGCCATTGGGCCGCCGCGCGCGCCCGGCAGGCGCGGTTCTGGTTCCGCGAGGAGGTGCGCCACGGCCTGATGCAGCGGTTGACGGGGGACGCCGCATTGCGCGCCCGTCTGGAAGAGCTGGAAGAAGCCGTCGGCGCGGGCGAGATCGCGCCCGCCGCGGCAGCGGAGGCGGTTTTGGCGCCGATCCTGGGGGCGAGTGGCACGGAATCCGGGTGAGGACTGTTGACGGGCGGGCCGAATGGGCTTATGCGCGCCGAACTGATTTTCATGCGGGCTGCCCCGATCGTGTGCGCGGCCCCTCAATCGTTCGAGGATGAAGAGATGTCGCGCCGCTGCGAACTGACCGGAAAAGGGCCGATGGCCGGCAACAATGTCAGCCACGCCAACAACAAGACCAAGCGCCGTTTCCTGCCGAATCTGCAGGACGTCACGCTGCAATCCGACGTGCTGGGCCGGAGCTTCAAGTTCCGCGTCTCCTCCGCCGCCCTGCGGACGGTGGACCACCGCGGCGGCCTGGACGCCTTCATGGCGCGTGCGAAGGACGACGAACTGTCGTCTGCCGCGCTGAAGGTGAAGAAAGAGATCGCCAAAGCGACCGCCTGAGCCAAGCTTTGGCGGATTTCGAGGGGCTCCGGATTCGGGGCCCTTTTTCTTTGCCGCATCCGGTCGGGACCGGCTGCCCCGCAAAGCATGAACGGAAGATTAACGCAGTGTTCGCGGGTAATTCACCTCCCTTATGCGAGAACGATTCTCGCAGTCACGAAGCCCCGCCCCGAAGACGCTTGCTGGAGCATTGACGGGGCGGATTGAAGGGGAAGGACAGTATGGAAGAACATCGCCCGCGAAACGCCATCGCACTACTGGCGCGCAAGGCGCGGCGGTCTGCTTCTGCCGGTGCCACTCCGCAGCCCTCTACGACCGGCCATGTCCTTCCCCCTCGCGACTGCAGCGGGGATGTCGCCGCAAAGAACGAGTGTCAGGTGATCCCTTTCCAGGCCATCGACGATACGATCGAACGCCTGTTCGTCACCGCCGAACGGGTCGCGAAGGCCTGATCCAGGCGCGCCGGGACCTACCCCTCGGCAAGAATGGCCAGACCGGCGATCGTCAGCGGCAACCCGATAACGACTTTCAGACCGCCCAGCCGCTCGGATCTTTCGAGTTGCAGCGTGCCGCCATAGGCCTGTGCCAGATCGTGGGTGATGGCAAGGCCAAGGCCCGTGCCCGGCACAGTGGTGTCGAGCCGCGCGCCAGGCGCGAGCGCCAGATCCCGCTTGCGGCGCGCGATCCCCGGGCCGTCATCCTCGATCTCGATCACCGCCGACCGGTCCTGCACATAGGCTGCGAGAGAGACCCGGCCAGCGGCCCATTTGAATGCGTTTTCCAAGACGTTGCCCAGCATTTCCTCGAGGTCCTGCTGGTCGACGGGGACCACGATTTCGCCCGTGACATCAACGGCAAGCGCCGTCTCCCGCGTGTCTGGCATGGTTCTGAAGAGACGCTCGAGCCGGGCGATGGCCGTTTCAAGATCAGTCCGCAGGTTCACGCCTTTGGAGGCGCTTTCGGCCCGGATCCGCGCCAGCGACCGCCCGATCTGCGCGTCGATCCGGTCGAGCGCCGCCATCGGTTCGGCCACGTCGGTCGCCTGCCCGAGCCCTTCGAGCCCGTTCCGCAGCACCGCCGACGGCGTCTTCAGCGCATGGGCCAGATCGGCGGCCTGGCGGCGTCCGCGATCCACGATCTCCCGATTGCGCCTGAGCAGCGCGTTGATGTCCTCGACCAGCGGGGCGACTTCGGAGGGGTAGTCGTCGGCCTCGAGCGCCTTGCCCGCATCCCAGCGATGGACGACATCCTCGCGCAGCTTGCGGATGGGCCGAAGGATGATCGAGGTCTGGAGCGCCGCCCCTAGGATCATCAATGCGCCCACCAACCCGAAGGCGATCGCCACATTGCGCCGAACCTCGCGCCGCTCACCGATCAGGGCCGACAGGCTTTCGGCGACCGACACCGTCCAGACCGACCCGTCATCCAGCGTGATCACCTGCCGCGCGCCGCGCACCGGCCCGTTCGGCCCCCTACCCGACCATTGGTGGTAATCGCCGGGTACCTCGTCGGGAAGCGCGAACTGGAAATCGAAGAGCGACCGGGAGGCAAGCACGCCCCCTGCCCCGTCGATCTGCCAGTAGCGGCCGGAATAGGGGCGGTTGTAGGCCGGATCGGTCAGGAACCGCTCTGCCGCTTCGCCCGATCCCGCATTGCCAAGGGCCGCGACCACCTGAAGATGGCGGTCCTGCAAGGCGGCGTCGAACCGGCGCTGGGCGATCGCTTCGAAGATCGAGAAGAGCGCGAGGCTGCCGATCGCCACGGCGATCACGGTCCAGACCAGACCGCCCATGATCGCCCGTCTCTGGAGAGAGCGCATCAGTCCGCGGCGATCATGTAGCCCTGGCCGCGCGACGTTTCGATCAGGTCAGGCCCGAGCTTTTTCCGCAGCCGGTTGATGAAGACGGCGATGGTGTTGGAGTCGCGATCACCGTCATATTCGTAGATATGTTCGGACAGCTCGGTCCGCGATACCGACCGGCCGACATTGTGCAGGAGATAGGACAGGACGGCGAGTTCGCCCGCCGTGAGGCTGACCGGCATCCCATCCTTCAGGACGCGGTTGGTGCGGGTGTCGAAGATCACCGTCCCCTTCTCGAAGACCGGGTCGGAGCGGCCCGCCTGCCGGCGCAGCATCGCGCGGATCCGGGCAGAAAGCTCTGGCATGTGGAAGGGCTTGGTCAGGTAATCGTCGGCGCCGGCATCGAGGCCGTCCACGCGGTCGGACCAGCCGTCGCGGGCGGTGAGGATGATGACGGGGGTCTTCACGTCGTTCTTGCGCCAATGCTTGAGGACCGAGATCCCATCGCGTTCCGGCAGGCCGATATCGAGGATGACGAGGTCGTAGGGTTCGGTCGAGCCGAGAAACATCGCCTCTTCCCCGTCGGCGGCAGTGTCGACGGCCCGCCCCTCTTCCGAGAGGGCGGACTTGATCTGCGATCTCAACGCCGCGTCGTCTTCCGCAACAAGAATCCTCATGCTGCGGGGATAGGTGTCGTTCAGGACCATATCATGGCGATTTTGGCGCTACTTGCGGCCCTTTCCGCCGCCGTTCCCGCCACCATTTCCGCCGCCACCACCGTTGCCGCCGCCATTTCCGCCACCGTTGCCACCGCCGCCGCCATTTCCGCCACCGTTGCCACCGCCGCCGCCATTTCCGCCACCGTTGCCACCGCCGCCGCCATTTCCGCCACCGTTCCCGCCGCCGCCGCCACTTCCGCCACCGTTCCCACCGCCGTTATTGCCGTTGTTTCCGCCGCCGTTGCCGCCACCGTTGTTGCCGTTGTTTCCGCCTCCGCCCCCATTTCCCTGGTTGCCGGAATTTCCAGCCCTCACAGTGCTGCTGACGAGGCTGCCGCGATTGCCGCCTGTCTTGGCGGCCTCCATCACCTGCCGGCCGGCCGTCGAATTCGAGCTCATGAACTGTCCAGACCTGGCATCAAGAATCGCGGCGACGAGCTGTCCGTTCGAGCGTTTCAGAAGCACGCGATAATAGACGCCGCCGCCCTCGAAGGCGCGCACGTCGATCAGTTCACCATCGACGCGGGCATCGACGATGGACAATACGCGCGACAGGCTGAGCACCTGCCCGGTTTGGACGCCGGAGCGCAACTCTGCCTGGCCGATCTCGCGCATCTGGGCCTCGGCCGAAGACGCAAAAAGCCCGGCGCACAGGATCCCGATCATGGTGTTCCGCGCATTCATCAGGATCATAGTTACCTCGTCGCACTTGAACCGAAGATGAATGGCCGGTTCCGCCCTCGTTCACGCAGACCTGCCAGACTGGACGGAATACGCAACCCGTCCCGGCGATATCGCCGCGGGCTTGGACTGGAGTATTTCGAAATGAAACTGGCGTCTTCCCTGCTCAAGGCGACAACCCTTTCCCTCGCGCTGCTGGGCGGCACTGCCGTCGCCACGCTCGCCTTTGCTCCCGATATCGCGTGGGCGAAAGAGGGCAAAGGCAATGGTGGTGGTAATGGAAACGGGGGTGGAAACGGCAACGGGGGTGGCAACGGCGGCGGCCACGGGGCCGACAATCGCGGCAATGGCGGCGGAAATGGCCGCGGTGCCTCCTCTGACCGGCGCGGCGGCGCCCACGCATCGGATCGGCGCGGCGGCGCCAACCGTTCGGCCGGTCGCGGGAACGGCAACAACTTCCTCGACCGGATTCTTGGCGTGGACCGGAGGGAAACCGCAACCGCCCAGCCGAATCGGCAGCAGGCGCGGCCCGCCCGTGCCAGTAACCAGCCCGCCCGCCGAAGCACGGCGCCGACCGAGGCGGCCCCCAGCGGCGAGGTCCCGCGCCCGGTGCACCGGGGTGTCGGACGGGGCAACCGGATGGCCCAGGAGCTGGGCGTCCATCCGTCCGAACTGGGGGCACTGAACGCGGCGAACGCGTCGGCAACGGCGCGGGCCAATGCCTCCCCCAATTCGCGGGTCGGCCGGATCAATGCCTATGCCGAGGCCGTTCTGGGGGGGCGTGAGCTGGAGGCCGACCTGGCCGCGGCCCGCGATGCGCTCGACAGCCTTGACCCGCCGGACCGCCCGATCGGTGAGATCGACGACGCACTGACCTCGGCGGCGGATGAGCGGACGGCGCTGGATGACCAGCTTGCCGATCTGGAACAGCGGCTCGAGGATGCAGACGGCAGCGATGCGGAGATTGAAAGCCGGATCGCCGAAACCGAAGCGCAGATCGACGCCGTGGATGAAGAGATCGCCGGACTGACCGAAGAACGCGACGCCGCCGAAGACTATGCCGAGGCCGAAGCAACGGTCGCCGATCTGGAGGAGCGGCTGGAGACCCAGCCCGAGACCCAGCGCGCCGCTTTGGAGGCGGCTGCCAACAAGGAGGTGACGGACGAGGTCGAGATCGCCGTCCAGAAGTTGCTCGGGATCTACGAAGAGTCGGCAGAGGAGAGCGGCGCGGAAGAGTAATCGACTCAGGAAAGGGTCCGAAGGGGACTTTGCGAAGAAACAGCACCCTCATCGGTTCGGGCGCTTTCCATGCGGGGAGCGCCCCTTTTCGTTGCTGTCGCCCATGCCCAGCTCTTCGATTGCAGAGGAGATCACCGAGCGGCAGCAGCTGACCTGATCGCCCCAACGGACCGGCCTGGCGCCGATTCTCGGAGCATTGGGGCCTGCCGCGATTGAGTTGGGGACCCGAACGGTCCATCTTTCCCGCATTGGAGATACCGCATGCTGTCGAGATTGATTCTGGCCCTCTGCTTTACCGCGCTGCCATTTCACGCCCTGGCCGATACAGAATCCGCATTGCCGCCCTGCGATAAAGGCGGGAAGGCGTTTTCAGCCGAGGAGCCCGGTCCGGAACCAGCTTGCAGATACGAGTGGACGGATTTCGGAGAGACGTTCTACCTGGACTACATTCCTTTCGAGGACGGGGATCAGGGGGCCTCCTGGCGTCTTTCGAGGGTCGGAAGCGGTATCGCCCAGACATTCACCGGTTTCGAGTATCCGGCCTGGATCGTGGATATCGACGGTGACGGATGGCGGGATGTGGGGATGCTGATGATCGCCGGTATGGTGAATTCCACCTTCGACATGCATCGCTTTGACGTCGACACGCAGAGGTTTGTCTCTCTCGGCGAGTTGTCCAACTGGGCCTACCGGGATGTAGACGGTCTGATCGTTTCTGGCGGTCGGTCGAGTTGCTGTGCCTGGGGATACGAGTTCTTTGCGTTAGACGGGAACACGCTGGTTCCGCAGTTCGAGATGTCTGTGGAGCCGACGGATCCGGACGGAGACTTCTGCAAAATGAGCGCGGCGCCGGGGATGCTGCGGCCGCATCCACGTTATGCGCGGGCACCGGTGGACACCTTGGCAAGCGAGGCGATGCTCGATGCCTATTGCGGGCATTACGAAGAGGCGAAATTCGATGATCTGCGCGCGCGCGAGGCTTATCAGGACTCCGCCGCTTTCTGGAACGGGCTGACCTATTGTGACCGGAACGGACGGGAGGCTGCGACCTGCATGGCGTCCTTCACCGGGTTTGCCGACTGCGCTGCGGAGGCACCGACGACCTCTGGCATTGCCCTTTGTGCCGAGGCGGATCATGCGGTTTGGGATGAGAGGCTGAACGAGGTCTACGCAAGGCTGCGGGCGCCGACACGGCCTGCGGCATTTCGGGACGGCTTGCGCGTTGCGCAACGGGGATGGATCGCCATGCGGGATGCCGATTGCGGTCTTGGGGCAGCTTCGGGGGCGACAGGCGCCCCGGCAGAGCGGTGGCGACAGACGTGCCTGCGGGCACGAACCGCACAGAGAGTTCTGGATCTCTGGCGGTTGGAGCAGGGGTTTGACGATCTGACCGGGCCCTGAGAGGCCCCTGCTATCCAGCGAGCAACCGGTCGACCCAAGCAGGCACGGCTTCGGTGGCCTTGCGGTGATCGGTTTCGTCGAAGAGTTGGCTGACGGCGGAGGGCTCCAGCGTCAGCTCGATGGTGCGGGCGCCTGCGGCGGCGGCGATCTCGACGAAGCCGGCGGCGGGGTAGACCTGACCAGAGGTGCCGATGGCTGCGAAGAGGGTGGCGTCGGACAACACCGCGTCGATCCGCTCCATATGGTAGGGGATTTCGCCGAACCAGACGATGTCGGGGCGGGTCGTCTGTTGGCCGCAATTGGGGCAGGTTTGGTGCGGCTGCATCTCGATCGGCGCGGGCCAGCGGTGGTTGCAGGCGGCGCAGAGCGCCTGGTCGAGCTGGCCGTGCATATGGATGACCTGGGCGCCGGCCGCTTCGTGCAGGCTGTCGACGTTCTGGGTGACGATGGTCACCGCGCCGGGGTGGTTCTTTTGCAGGCGGGCCAAGGCCTTGTGGGCGGCGTTGGGGTCCACCGCCGCGGCGCCCTGCCTGCGGGCGTTGTAGAAGGCGTGAACGCGGGCCGGGTCGCGGGCGAACGCCTCTGGCGTGGCGACGTCTTCCAGCCGCACCTGGCTCCAGACGCCGCCGGCTGACCGAAACGTGTCGAGGCCGCTTTCCGCGGAGAGACCCGCGCCCGTCAGGATGACGATCCGGTCGGTCACGCGTAGGAGCGGCAGCTCGCCTCGGCCGTGTCGAGGAACTGGCGGTAACGCTGCCAGAATTCCTCGTCTCTTGGGTTGTCGGACTGGCGGGTGTCCTGGGCGAGCTGTGGGTTGGTGAAGAATTCCGCCGCGCGACGCTGCTCGGACCGGCTGAGCGAGCGGTCGGCGGCGCTTTGCACGCAGCGACAAAGCTCGGGGTTGGCCGCGCGCCGGTCGGAGGTCGCGCAGGCCTGGCCGATATTTCCGGAGACGCGGCTGCCGCCGCAAGCCGCAAGTGTGAGGAGAATCGTCAACGCGATAAGGGAGGAACGCACCGCTCGCATCCTTTCGAAAGGGTTTGCCTGTACCGTCTTGCGCGGGTGCCGTTTGCCGGTCTGTCCCGCCTGTTGCCTTCGTGCGGAATTATGTGTGGCGTCGGGGTGATTCGTCCATGCGGTACGGATCAGGCGCGCAGATCGGTGATGCGGATCCGCCGCGTTCCGAGCCAGGCGGGAAGAAGCGCGATGAACCCCGCGAGGCTGAGGAAGACGGCGGTCAGGTGAACCTCGCCCCAGCCGAGCGGCGCATCGATGGCGATGTCGGTCATGCCGGTGAGGACCTGGCCGAGGATGCGGGCCGCGATCCAGCCCAGGGCGAGGCCGATCAGCGCGCCCGCGACGATCAGGCCCATCGCATGGGTCCAGAGCACAGCGACGGCAAAGCGGCGCGGGGCGCCGAGGGCGCGCAGGAGGGCGAGGCGGCGGCCCAGCAGGCGGGTGAGGATGAAGAGGCCCGCCATGACGCCTGTCGCGACGAGGGCCTGACTGGCCGTTGCCATGATGGAAAGCGCTTGCCGGACATCTCCGAGCAGGCCGTGCAGGCGGGAGAGGACGGCGCCGGGGAGGATGCCCATCATCGTGCTGTCGGTGAATTCCGACCTGAGCGGATAGGCGGCGAAGGGCGTGTCGGGAACGACCAGAACCGCCGGCGTGCCGGGGAAGAGCTCCGGCACGAAGGGGGGGCCGATGCGCCCCGGCTCTGCATGGCCGTCGGCGAGGCCGTGGACCTGCCAGACGCCCTCGACAGGGACAAGGATCGCCTTGTCCCACGGGCTGCCAGTGGGCGCCATGCGGCCGGTGACGGTGTATTCGAACCCGGCATGGGCGCCGTCTTCGGCCTCGGCGCCGTGGCCGTGGGCGGGTTCGAAAGCCTCGCCGATCCCGATGGGGACAAAGGCGCCCGCGATGGCCTCTTCCGAGGTCTGGAAGATGCGACCTTCGGCGAGATCTCCTGTCAAATGATTAACGAAGGGGGCGATGGTGCCGACGACCGGGTGCCCCTCCCAGCTGTCGCCGAAGGCGATGGGGGCGGCGATGGTCACGCGCTCGTGCGAGGCGATGCGGTCGTAGGCGGCGCCGTCGAGCAGCTCGATGGCGGAGGGCTGCAGGTAAACGGCGGCGAGCATGGCGGTGATGTCGCTGCCGGGGGCCGCCACGATCAAAGTGAAGGGATCGGCGGCCTGGGCGCTGCCGATGCGCAGGCCGCGTTCCTGCGCGAGGATCGCGGTGCCGACGGCGATGGAGACGGCGATGAGGGCCACGAAGACGGCGGAGACGCCGGGATAGGCGCGCAGGATGCCGCGAGCGATGGTCCAGGGGCGGGTGCCGCGGGTGAGGATAAATCCGATGAGGATCAAGGGGATAAGGAGGCCTGCGAGGATTAACAAATCCTGCGTCAGTACCGGCAGGTCGCGCCAGAGGTCACGCACGGGCGGCCTCGGCGATGCGGCCGCCGATGAGGGTGATGACGCGGGGCGCGCGGGCCAGCAGCGCCTCGTCATGGCTGACGGCGACGAGGGTGCGGCCTGCGGTGGAGGCCTCGGTAAAGAGATCCTCGATCAGGGCCTCACCGGTGGCGCGGTCGAGGCTCGCCGTGGGTTCATCGGCCAGTAAAACAAGGGGGTTCGTGGCCAGAGCGCGGGCGACGGCGATGCGCTGGCGTTCACCGCCGGAATGGCTGCCTGCGGCACGATTGTCGGCCTTGATGCCGAAGCGGTCGAGCAGGCTTTCTGCGCGGGTTCTGAGTGTTGCGCGGGTGTTGCGCGGGCCGAAGCTGGCGGCGAGGGCGGCGTTGTCGAGGGGGCCGAGTTCCTCGAACAGGTTGGGGTCCTGGAACACGAGGCCGAGCGTGTCGCGCCGCAGGCGGGCGCGAGCGGCATCCGAAAGCGCGGCAATGTCGGTGTCGCCCCAGAGGAGCCGACCGCTGCAGGGGACAAGCCCGGCGAGCGCCATCAGGAACGTTGTCTTGCCCGCGCCGGAGGGGCCGCGGATGGCAAGCGCCTCTCCCCCCGCCATGGAAAAGGACGGGATATCGAGCAGCGTGCGCCCGTCATCGCCCCGGACCGTCAGGCCCTCGATCGTCAGCGCCAGGCCCATGGGTCAGGCGCGCGCGGTGAATGCTGGCGATTCGGCCGAACAATAGCGGGCAAGTCCGAAGAAAACTTTAACGTCCGCAATCGGATTTTGGCGGCGCATTCGGGCTCTCCCTCAATGTTATATTATAGCAAAGGGAAGAGCCTTTGGCGGCAGAATGCAACCCGTTGATATCGGCACGTTTCGGGCGTTTTGACGCGTTGCGCGGACTGGCGCCGGGATCGGGCCGGGGATATGTGGGGGTCATGCGCCTGATTGCGTCCCGCCTGATCGTCTGCCTCGTCGCCGTGGCCTTGGCCGCTTTGGGCGGCGGGCATCGGTTGGCCGCGGCTGAGGACGAGGCGCGGATTGCGGCCTATGTCCTTGGCGGCGGAGATTTTTCTGACATCTGCGGCGACGGGCCCGCGCATCAGGATCGGGGCTGTGAGGCCTGCCGGCTGGTGGGCGAGGCGCTGGTGCCGGAGGTGGTGCCGGGCCTGGTGGCGCCGGGCCGCGTGGTGGAGCGTCTTTGGAACGCGGCAGCCGCGGTCGAGCGCCGTCCTGATCGGGCCTTCGCGGCACGCGCGCCGCCGGGAGCCGTTCACGTCTGACACTCACCGACATGAACTGACAGGCGGCTTCGGAGTGCCGCCGACCCGGAGAAACACCAATGAAACATATCCTTAGCGTGGCCGTTCTGGCCGGTCTTCCGTCGCTGGCAATGGCGCATGAATTTACCGCAGGCGATCTGACGATCGACCATCCCTTCATCTTCGAAAGCGCGCCGACGGCGATGGCGGGCGGTGGCTATATGGCGATCACCAATACCGGCGACACTGCCGATCGCCTGGTCGCGGCGCGTGCCGATTTCCCCCGCGTGGAGCTTCACCGAAGCTTTGAGGAGGACGGCGTGATGCGGATGGCTGAACAGGAAGATGGGATCGAGATCCCGGCGGGCGAGACCGTGACGCTGGAGCCCGGCGGGCTGCATGTGATGTTCATGGGGCTGAACGGCGATCCCTTTGAAATCGGTGAGGAAATCCCTGTCACTCTGACCTTCGAAGAGGCCGGCGAGGTCGAGGTGATCTTCAACGTCGAGGCCCGAATGGGCGAGGGGATGGACCATTCCGGCCATGGCGACATGGACCATTCCGGACACGGAAATTGAGGAGGACGCGATGAAATCCCTTCTTCTTGTGGCGGTAGGCGTCGGGACGCTTGCCGCGATCACGGGGGCCGCATGGTTGATGCGTCCCACCGTGGACGAGCAATTCGCGCAATGCACCGGGTCGGCCGTGGCAGGCGGCGATATCGGCGGGCCGTTCGAACTGGTGAGCGAGACCGGCGAGACGGTGACGGATGCGGATGTCATCACCAAGCCGTCGCTGGTTTACTTCGGCTACACGTTCTGCCCGGATGTCTGCCCGCTGGATTCCGCGCGGAATGCGGAGGCGATCTATCTGCTGGAGGAACAGGGCGTCGATGCGCAGGCCGTGTTCATTTCCGTGGATCCTCAACGGGATACGCCGGAGGTGGTGCGCGATTTCACCGACGTCTTCCACGACGACATGATCGGCCTGACAGGCAGCGAAGAGCAGGTGGCGGCGGCGAGCCGGGCCTATCGGACCTATTACCGGGCCGAGCCTGCGGACGATCCCTATTACCTGGTGGATCACTCGACACAGACGTACCTGGTGCTGCCCGAACACGGCTTCGTGGAGTTCTTCCGGCGGGAGGCGACGGCCGAGCAGATCGCCCAGACGACGGCCTGTTTTTCCGCCGCGGCGGGCTAGGCCGCCATAGGTCTGAACGGATCGTAAGGGGTGCGGGCGGCGACGATTTCGGCGGAAACGGCCCTTGAGCGCGAATCGGCCGTTAACGGCAGTGTTTTCAGAACTCCGCGGTGTGTCGGCGTTCGGTCGGCATTCCGTCGGCATTCTGTCGGACACTTTTGCCCGGATTTGGCCGGTTAACGGCCCGCACGCAGGGGGCCTGCGCAACGGGCGGAAACGATTCCGGAGATTTCCGGAATTGTCCTTGGTCCGCGGACAATCGTTTCAGCCCGGCTCGGCCCCGGCGAGGTCGTCGAGGATCGGACAATCGGGCCGGTCGTCGCCGTGGCAGCGGGCGACGAGCACCTCCAGCATGCCGTGGAGCGCCTGGAGTTCCTCGATCTTGCGGGTGATCCGTCCCAGATGGTCGCGGGCGATCTGGCGGACATCGGCGCTGGCCCTCTCGCGATCCTCGTAGAGGGAGAGGAGCGTCCGGCATTCCTCGATCGAGAAGCCAAGGGACCGCGCGCGGCCCAGGAAGGCGAGCTTGTGCGCGTCCTGATCGCTGAAGTCGCGGTAGCCGTTGGGGCCGCGGGCGGGGCGGATCAGGCCGATCTCTTCGTAATAGCGGATGGTCTTGGCGGGCAGGCCGCTGGTGCGGGCGGCGTCGGAGATGTTCATGGTGGGGCCTCCTTCACCGAAGAGGTAGGGGATGCGGGCTTGACCTTCCAGTGACTGGAAGGACTAGATCTGCGGTCGATGGAGGATCAGACCATGGCCGAGACCGCCCTAGCCCCCGAAACCGTCACCCGAGACCCGGTTTGCGGGATGAGTGTCGACCCGGATGCCGGGAAGCCTCGGCTGGAGCATGAGGGGCATGTCTACCACTTCTGCCACGACGGCTGCCGGGCGAAGTTCGAGGCGGATCCGGACGCCTATCTTGAGGCGGAGGATCCCGTTTGCGGGATGCGCGTGACCCGGGCCACGGCGCGGCACATGGCCAAGCATCAGGGCCAGCGGTTCTATTTCTGCTCTGGCCGCTGTCAGGAGAAGTTCGAGGCGGCCCCGGAAGACTATCTGGGCGACCGGCCCGCGCCGGAGCCGATGCCGGAGGGGACGCTTTATACCTGCCCGATGGACCCGGAGATCGTGCGGGAGGGGCCAAGCGATTGCCCGATCTGCGGGATGGCGCTGGAGCCGATGATGCCCAGCGCCGATGCCGGGCCGAACCCGGAACTGGTGGATTTCCGGCGCCGCCTGTGGATCGGGGCGCCTCTGGCGCTGGCCGTTCTGGCGCTGGAGATGGGGGGCATGCTGGGCGTGCCCTGGGGGGACTGGTTCGGGGCCGAGACGGTGCGGTGGCTGCAGTTCCTTTTCGCGACGCCGGTGGTCGTGTGGATCGCGCAGCCCTTCTTCAAACGCGGCTGGTCGTCGATCGTCACGGGCAACCTGAACATGTGGACGTTGATCGCGATCGGCACCGGAGCGGCTTACGGGTTCAGCCTGGTGTCGCTGCTGGTGCCGGGGATCTTTCCGGACAGCCTGCAGGGAATGCATGGGCCGCCGCTTTATTTCGAGGCGGCGGCGGTGATCCTGATCCTCGTGCTGGTCGGTCAGGTCATGGAGCTGACGGCGCGCGACCGGACGGGCGACGCGATCCGCGCGCTGATGGACCTGTCGCCCAAGACGGCGCGGCGGGTGACAGAGGCGGGCGAGGAGGACGTGCCGCTGGAGGCGGTGCAGACGGGCGACCGGCTGCGCGTGCGGCCGGGAGAGGCGGTGCCGGTCGACGGGGCGGTCGTCGAGGGGCGGTCGTCGGTCGATGAGAGCATGATTACCGGGGAGCCGGTGCCGGTCGAGAAGGCGGAAGGCGACGCGGTGACGGGCGGGACGCTGAACAAGACGGGCTCTTTCGTAATGGAGGCGCAGGCGGTGGGCAGCGACACGGTGCTGTCGCGGATCGTCGCCATGGTGGCGGCGGCCCAGCGGTCGCGCGCGCCGATCCAGGCGCTGGCGGACCGGGTGGCTGGCTATTTCGTGCCGACGGTGATCGGGATCGCGGCTTTGGCATTTCTCGTGTGGCTGGTCGTCGGGCCGGTGCCTGCCTTGGGCTATGCGGTCGTGGCGGCGGTGAGCGTGCTGATCATCGCCTGCCCCTGCGCGTTGGGTCTGGCGACGCCGATGTCGATCATGGTGGCCACGGGGCGCGGGGCGCAGGCCGGTGTGCTGATCCGCGATGCGGAGGCTTTGGAGCGGTTCGCGAAGGTCGACGTGCTGGTGCTGGACAAGACCGGGACGCTGACGGAGGGGCGGCCGAGTTTGACGGATTTCGTGGCCGTTGGGGAGGCTTCGGAGGAGCGGGTGCTGGCCCTGGCCGCGGCGCTGGAGCGCGGGTCGGAGCATCCGCTGGCCGAGGCGATCCTGTCGGGCGCCGAGGAACGCGGGGCGGCCCGGCTGGAGGCAGGCGAGTTCGAGGCGGTGACTGGCGAGGGCGTGCGCGGCGCGGTCGACGGGCAGAGCGTGGCGCTTGGCAACGCGGCGCTGATGGCCGATCTCGGCGTGGATCTGTCTGCGGTCGAGGGGCAGGTCGCGGAACTGCAGGAGGCCGGGAAGACGGCGATGCTGCTGGCCGTGGGCGGGCAGCTGGCCGGGATCGTCGCGGTGCAGGACCGGATCAAGGAGACGACGGCGGGCGCGATCCGCGACTTGCAGGAGGCCGGCTTGCGGATCGTGATGGCGACCGGCGACAGCCGCGGCACGGCGCAGGCGGTCGCGCGGGTGCTGGAAATCGATGAGGTGCGGGCAGAGGTCTCTCCCGAAGACAAGGCGGCGCTGGTCGGTGAATTGAAAGCCGAGGGTCATGCCGTCGCCATGGCGGGCGACGGGGTGAACGACGCCCCAGCACTCGCGGCGGCGGACGTGGGGATCGCGATGGGCACCGGCGCCGATGTCGCCGTGGAAAGCGCGGGCGTGACGCTGGTAAAGGGCGATCTGCGGGGGATCGTGCGGGCGCGTCATCTGGCGCAGGCGACGATGCGGAACATCAAGCAGAACCTGTTCTTCGCCTTCGTCTATAACAGCGCGGGCGTGCCAGTGGCGGCGGGCATCCTCTATCCCATCTTCGGGGTGCTTCTGTCGCCGATGATCGCGGCGGCGGCGATGAGCCTGTCGTCGGTGTCGGTCATCGGGAACTCCCTGCGGCTGCGGAAGGTGAAGCTGTGAGGGGTGCGGTGCTTGGCGCGGCTGTCATGGTGCTGGCCGGGGCGGGGGTCTGGCTGGCGGCGGGCGACGGGCGCGGAGGCTATGTTCCCGATCTGGCGCGGGGCGCGGCGATCTATGCCGAGGCCTGCGCGTCGTGCCACGGTGCCGATCTGGAGGGAGAGCCCGACTGGCGGATGCGGGGGCCCGACGGCCGCCTGCCCGCCCCGCCCCATGACGAGACCGGCCATACGTGGCACCATGCCGACCGCGTCCTGCTCGACATCACGATGCGGGGGACGGCGGCGGTGGTGGGCCGCGGGTATCAGAGCAACATGCCGGGCTTCGGCGAGACCTATTCCGAGGCCGAGCTGCGCGACGTGCTGGAATGGATCAAGACCCAGTGGCCCGAACGCGAACGCGCCCATCAGGCCCAGGTGACGGCGCAGGACGAGACCGGGCGGTAGCGGCCCTAGCCCGCCTGTAGCCGCGCCAGTGCCTCGGCACGGATCCGGCCCAGATCGCGGATGCCCGCCCGGTGATGGTCAAGCACGGTGTCCAAGACCACTCTCTCGCGTTCCATGGGCGGGACCTGTGCCGCGTCGTCCGTGATCTTGAGCTCGAGCGCCTTGGCGTGACCGCGCAGCACACCTTTGAGCAGTGCGGCCTCCTCCTCCGCCGTGAGCCGGAACGGCCCGCCGGAATAGACAGCCTGCCCGATCAGGTTCCGGTCGGGGACGACCTGGCAGGCCTGGTCCACGGCCCGCGCATAGCTGACGATCCGGCCGATCCATTTTCCGGTCTTCAGCTGGAACAGGTCCTTGGCGCGGGAGGGCATCCGGGCCACCGCTTCGAAATAGTCGCGGGTGACATTCGGCTCCCAGAAGCGGAAGAAGCGGTGCGGGCCCTCTTCGCTATGGGATTTGGTGAACTTGCGCAGATGCCGCCAAAGCTCGTCCATCGTGGCGTCGGTCGTCAGCAGGATGCCGGTGCCCTTGTCCCAGTGATTGGGGAAGAAATCCCGGTGGAAATCCGGCACCGCGTCGTCGGGGCGTGTGAGGTCGATCAGGTAGGGGGCGCTTTCGGCGAACTGGACCTCTGCCGCGCCCTGGAACAGGCAGCGGATCGGAACATCGACGGTATCGAGATCGAAAAGCCCGGTGACGTTGCTGCGCAGGGTGGCATCGACAACGAGATAGGTGCGCGGGGCGGGATCGCCGAAGAGAAGGTCGTGCAGTTCCGGGACGATCCAGTCCTTTGCCCAGAACGGGAGGTCCGCCTGCGGGGGAAGCGGCGGGATCTCGAGCGCCTCGACGCTCAGGACAGGTTCGGCATCCGTCATCTAGTTCCGGCCCAGAGCCTCGTTCAGGATGGGCCGGACGTGGGTGTAGAAGTTCCGGTCGATCTCAAGGCGGTCCTCAAGGGCTGGTTTGGGCATTTTGCTCAAGACGGTAAGACGCCGTGCATAGGCTGAGCGGTCGTTCTCCAGATGCATTGCGATTAACAACGGGTCGATGGAGTCCTCATGTGGGAAGCCCTCGATGATGAACAGGCTATTGCTGATCTGCCATCTTGGTTTGGTCTCGCTGAACTTCAGGATGTCCTCCCAGGCGAATGCGAGGCCATCGTAGCGCCACTTGCTGGCCGACAAGCCGCGGGAGCCGTTCCAGAGGGGAAAAAAGCCCGCAGCGCTTCTTCCCATGAATTCGGCATCTGTGCTTTCGATCCGCTCCTGCACTTCTCGATAGACGTCTGGGCTTTGCTGCCACCCCCGGAGGATCAGGTATTGCGCCCGATAGCGTGGATCCTGGTCGGCAAGCTCATATGGGTATTCCGGCAGCTGCGGAGCGGAGGCGAGAAAGGCATCCCTGCGCGTCGTGTAGTCGGAACCCTTGAGGGCGGAAAGTTCTCTGATCTCGTCTTCGATCATTGGGGCAACCCCCTGTTCCGTTTGTGTGCAAGCTGCTGTCCCAAGGATGAAAAAGCCGAACAAGCAAAGAAGTTGCCATACTTTTCGAAAGTCCATCTGCTGTCCTTCCAATGTTTGTTCACCATTGGCTACACCCACCACTTTCGCGCAGGTGGTATGCGCTTGGTATTCGTCCCGCAGTGAATCTCGCCCGCAAGAAGATGGTACGTCATGAAGCAATCAACAAAATGTGGCGTAACAATCGAGTTACTACCAAAGGCGGTGCGAATTGCCTGTTCGAATTGACAGACGCCACCGACTTCCGGCCCAAACGGTTTTGGAATAACAAGATCTACGTTTGAGGGTGAATTTGTAACGACAAGCATGTTCACCGAACCGGCGGTAAGTGCAATGTGGAAACCAGGCGCCCCTGCCGGATCCGGTTCTTGAAACAGTATCGGGAGATCTACGAAGTCTGAATCAGCCAATCCCAAGTCTCGTTTTAGGATAGCTTTCTGCGAGTCTAAAATCTGTTGAACGCGGGTCTGCGTATCCAAGAAATCCTGGTCAGCAAGTATCTTTCTTGCCTTGTCATAGTTGGAGTATAGCCCTCTTAGACCAGAAACGGGCATGACCCTACCGTCGTTGTTCTTTATTCCTTGAAAGAGCTTAGATCGCCTGTTCGCGGCATGAGCAGCACGTACGAGTTGCTCCGCGAGAGCTGGGCTCGCAAACGCAACCTTGAATCCATGCGTTCCTGATGGATCCGGAATGAAACTCATGAATTCATCGACGTGGCCAACAACAAGCCATCCTGTATCGAGACGAATGGGAGATTGCAGATTTTGCCCTTCAAGAAGACTGCGCATCTCTTGCTTCATTGGTTGATGAGCAGAGCTCGGGTCCAAGCCCGCCTTCGTGGCTGGCTCACCGTATACGATGCGTCCAAAGGGGTGGCCGGGGATCGGGGGAGAGCACTCAAGATTTCCAAAAGAGTCGAGGCTTGAGTTTTCTTCCGGAACATTTGTTTCATAGTATCCGTAGTCGGGTCCAAGCAATCCTCTGCCCGGGTACTTGCCGAAGTAGTCCCAGTCCGCGTTTGCGCGCGCTTGGTCGCGCAGGTTAGGTGTTCGGACAACGCTGACCAGATCGTGGTCGCCGGGCAGGCTGCTGTAGCCGGGCTCCATAATGTCCTGAACCCACCTGTCAGCTTGGGTTTCTGAGTAAGGGATCTTTTGCAGCTTGCCACCGACGATAGCCTCCAACGCAGGAATGAAGACTTTGTCGTTGTCGTAATCTGGATGTCCCGTTGTAATCTCAGCCACATAGACCTTCTCGGTCACATCTGTATGGTTGAACACGATCCACGGGGCCACACGAACCGGGACAGTTTCGCGGTGGATGGCGGTGCCGTCAGTCGCCTCCACGCGCAGGTTGAGCCGGATATAGCCGTCGAAGTTCACGCCGGCGCCGCCGACGGGGCGGCTGGGGAAGCGGAGGGCCTCCATCCCCAGTTCGATCCGGCCGGCTTCACCGAAATCGGCTTGGGTGAAGACCTTTTCGGCGGCGGTTCCGGGGCCGATGATCTCGGATGAGCCAGCCGCGCGGCCGTCGAAGATGCGGATGAAGTTGCGAAACTCCAGTGGCGCGGTCTCGACCGATAGCACCACCCGGGCGTTTTCGAGAGGCAGCTCGGACCGTTTGCGGAGGTCGAGCGGTGCGATTTCCCGCAGATCCGTGCCGCCGTTTATCGTTGCATCGGCCGTGTCGACATTGTCGATCGCGTTTGCATTTCCCTTGCCGTCATCGTTATCGCAGTTGACGCAGATGATCGCGCCACGCCCCGTCTGGCCCGGGGTCCATGCGGCGCCGCCGGGTTGGTCGTCAACGGTTCCGTCACGATCGGCGTCGACATGGATGTTAACGATGCTGCAGGGCATGCAGATGCCGCTGGGCAGCGCTTCGCCTGCTGGGTTGGTATCTGCCGCGCTCAAATCAACGTCCTGAATAGATTTGGTTCAAAAACTCGTCGCATTATCGTGCCTTTGGCCCTGGTGTCGAGCCTTTTTCGTGAGTGCAGCCCTACCCCTTCGAACAGGCGAGACAAGGTTACGATTGAGTTTTTTTGAAGGCGCTGCAGTCATCCTGTCCGGCCGTCTGGACGGGGCGCTGCCGTCAAATGATCTCGTCCTCGTAGAACATTGGATCGTCTTCCAATTGGCTGTTGAGATCGTCCACCGCGTCGCCTGCCTTGGCGAAGGACCGGACGCGGCCGAGGTGGAAGACGGCGTCGCCTTCGTTGACGACGGGCATGACAGCGCGGCCGATGACGATGCCGCTGAAGGGGGCTGTGACGGTTTCCTCCTGCTCGCCGAACGGGTCGGAGACGGCGGCGAGGATGTCGCCCTTGCGCACGAGGTCCCCGTCCGCGCGGAAGACGCGCAGGAGGCCGCCGATGGGGGCGCGGAGCCATTTGCTGGATTTGCAGAATTGCGGCTCGGCCTTGGCACGCGAGACGCCCTTGGCCGGGATCATGTCGAGGTGGTTCATCACCCGCAGGATGCCCGCGAGGCCGGCGCGGACCGACACTTCGTCGAAGCGCAGCCCCTCGCCCGCCTCGTAGAGCAGAACGTCCCTGCCCGCATCCTTGGCCGCCTGGCGCAGGGACCCTTCACGCAGCGGGGATTCGATGACGATCGGGGCGCCGAAGACGGTCGCCAGCGCCTCCATCTCGGGGCTGTCGGGGGAGATGCGGATCTGGGGGTAATTCGTGCGGTGGATCGCGGCGGAATGCAGGTCGATGCCGAGGTCGGATTTGGCCACGATCTCTTCCACGAAGAGGTGGGCGAGGCGGGAGGCCAGCGGACCGGTCTTGCCGCCCGGGAAGACCCGGTTGAGGTCCCGCCGGTCGGGCAGGTAGCGGGAGCGGCTGATGAAGCCGAAAGCGTTGACGATGGGGATCGCGATCAGCGTGCCGCGCAACGACTTGAGCGAGGGGGTGCGCAGGAGCCGCCGGATGATTTCGACCCCGATCACCTCGTCCCCGTGGATGCCCGCGCTGACGAAGATCACCGGCCCGGCGCGCCGCCCGTGGACGACGTGGACCGACATGTTGACCGGCGTGTGGTCGGACAGGACGCTGACCGGCAGGTCGATGGTGCGCCGCGTACCCGGTTCGATCTCCTCCGCCCCGATGGCGAAGGCCGTGCGGTTCGGCATCAACCCTTGCCCTTGGTCTTCGTCGCGCCGGGCTTGGCGTTCTTTTCGAGGTATTCGATCATCTTGCCCGCGATATCGAGGCCGGATGCCTTTTCCACCCCTTCGAGGCCGGGGGAGGAGTTCACCTCCATGATGACCGGTCCGTGGTTGGCGCGCAGCATGTCGACGCCGCAGGCGTTGAGCCCCATGGATTTGGCCGCGCGGACGGCGGTCGCGCGTTCTTCGGTGCTGAGCTTGACGACCTGGGCGGAGCCGCCGCGGTGCAGGTTCGAGCGGAATTCGCCTTCGGCGCCCGTGCGCTTCATGGCGGCCACGACCTTACCGCCGATCACGATGGCCCGGATGTCGGTGCCGCCGGCCTCTTTGATGAATTCCTGGATCAGGATGTTGGTGTTCGTGGCGCGAAACGCCTCGATCACCGATTTGGCGGAGCGGTCGGTATCGGCGAGGACGACGCCGAGGCCCTGGGTCCCTTCCAAGAGCTTGATGACGAGCGGCGCGCCGCCCGCCATCTTGAGCACTTCTTCGGTCTGCTTGGCGTCGTGGGCGAAGGTGGTAACCGGCAGGCCGATCCCGTCGCGGGCCAGAAGCTGCATCGAGCGCAGCTTGTCGCGCGAGCGGCCGATGGCGACGCTTTCATTGAGGGGGTAGACGCCCATCATCTCGAACTGGCGCAGCACCGCAGTGCCGTAGAACGTGACCGAGGCGCCGATGCGGGGGATGACCGCATCGTAGCCTTTCAGCTTTTCGCCGTTGTAATAGATCTCGGGCCGGCGCGAGGCGATGTTCATGTAGCAGCGCAGGGTGTCGATGATGTCGAGTTCGTGACCCCGTTCCTCGGCCGCTTCCTTGAGACGCCGGTGGGAATAGAGGCTGGCATTGCGGGCGAGCATGGCGATCTTCATGGAAAAGTCCTTTCCCTAGGTTTTCTCGGGCCGGTCGGTCACGAGGTAGGCCCGCCGGGTGTGCACGGCGATAGCGTGGTTCTTGAGCGCGGCGCGGCCGACGATCATCGGAAACGTCATGTTGGTGCGGTCGCTGAGCGACAGGTCGATCGTCCAGCGCCGCTTTCCGAGCCCCATCTTGGTGCGGATGATGTAGCGTTCTTCCGGGATGCCGGAGGTGTTCTTGATCTCGCGCTGTTCGTGGATCGGTGCCTCGATCGGCCTGTCGCACAGGCCGTGGCCCGAATCCGCCATGAAGGCGATCCAGGGTGCACCGTCGCGGGTGAAGGTGCGGATATCGGTCGCGTGCAGCGCGGAGGTGCGCGCGCCGGTGTCGATCTTGGTCTTCAGATCTTCCAACCCGAGATCGGGCAGGTCGATCATTTCCATCCAGCCGATCACGGTGAGTTCCCGCGCCGGTTTCGGCTTTTGGTCTTTGGCGTCGTTCATAGCGGAAGCGAGAGCCTCATGAGGGCGCAAGGCCCGGCTTGGCTGACAGGATAGCGCAGAACGGCAGCCTGACCGCAACAGCGGCCTCGCAAAGATTGGGTTGTCGTCGTCAGACCAGTTCCGGGCTGACCTGGATCAGCCTGGGCCCGGCGGTTCCGGCGTCGAGCTGGCGGAACGCCTCTTCGACCATGAGGTCGGCGCGCTGGCGGATCATGCGCAGCGGAAAGCGCGAGAAGGCGGCGAAGGGGTCGTAGTCGTAGCAGCCGAAGGTGGATCGGGCGAGTTCGGTTTCGGGCAGGTGCGAGAGGACGCTCAGCACTCCTTCGAAACAGTCGATGGAGTTGACGAACAGACCTGCAGGCAGCCGCCCGAGCCGCTGATGCAGGGCGGAGAGCGCCTGTTCGGCCTGGGCGCTTCCGTAGCCGCAGGCGAGGATCTGGTCGTCGCTGAAGAAAGCATCCGCCGCGTCGCATTGCTGGCGGAAGCCCTGAATGCGCTCTGCCGAGGCGGGCAAGTGCCGCTCGCCGCCCAGAAAGTAGAGCCATGTTGCCGGATCGCTCTCCTCCGGCTGCGGCATGTCTTCGAGGAGGGTTTTCGCCAGCACGGAGGCGCCGCCGGTATTGTCGGTTACGACCGAGGGCGCCTCGGCGCAGGGGTGGTCGACGAAGACATGCGGCACGTTCGCGCTGCGGCAGGCCTGGGCCAATTCCGGCGATCTGGTCGCCCCGGCGATCACCAGGAGGTCGACCGAATAAGCGATCAGGCTGTCGACCGAGGTCAGCTGCGCTTCTGCATCGCGGCCCGCATGGACGATCGCGGGGCAAAGGCCGCGGGCATGGGCCTCTCGCGCGAATTGCTGGCTGAGTTCGGCGAAGAACCGGTTTTCGTGATCGGGCAGGACCATGCCCGCCAGCCCGGATTCAGCTTTCCGTAGGCCGCGGGCCTGCAGGTTGGCGGTATAGCCTTCCTCCCGCGCGACGCGCTTGATCCGCTCCACCGTTTCGGGCTTCAGGCGCCGTTGCTTCCACTTGCCGTTCAAGGCGGCAGAGACGGCGGACGGCGACGACCCCGCCTTCTGCGCGATGTCGTAGATCGTGCTCTTCTGCCCTGACTTCATGAGACAATATCGCTCAAGGTCATTGCCCCAAGCGCCGCTTGACTGGTTTTTGGGTTCTGCCTAGCCTTGCTACATCGATTGAGCAAGCCTTTCGAGGGCGAATCGATCCCCGGCCCCAAACGGGCCGGAAGGCGAAGCGGTGCTAAAGCGCCGCGCAAGGGAGGAAAAGATGAAGAAGCTTCTGAACGCGACCGCTGCGGTCGCACTCGTGGCCTGTGCGGGCACCGCCAATGCCGAAACCACGATGGGTATCGTCGTCAAGATCGGCGGCATTCCCTGGTTCAACGCCATGGAGGAGGGGATTGCCGAGCGCGCCGCGGAGCTTGGCGTCAGCGCCGAGATGATCGGGCCGACCTCGGCCGACCCGGCGCTGCAGGTGCGCGCTATCGAGGACCTCATTGCCAAGGGTGTCGACGTGATCGGCGTTGTGCCGAACGACGAGGCCGCGCTGGAGCCGGTTCTGCAGAAGGCGATGGAGGCGGGCATCAAGGTGATCGCCCATGAGGGGCCCGGCCTCGAGAATGTCGACTGGAACTTCGAACTGGCCTCGGCCGACGGGTTCGGAGAGGCCCATGCGCAGCTGCTGTGCGAGAAGACGGAAGAGCCGGGGACCTATGCCGTCTATGTAGGCTCACTTACCGTGCCGCTGCACAATGCCTGGGCCGATGCCGGCATCGCGTGGATCGAAGAGAACTGCGCGGACAAGCTTCAGCCGGTGGGCGACCGCTACGGCGTGGCGGAAAGCGTCGATGACAGCCGGTCGACCGCGCTTGACCTGATCGCGGCGAACCCGGATCTGCGCGGTTTCCTCGCCTTCGGCAGTCAAGGGCCCATCGGTGCGGGCCGCGCGATCGAGGAGCGTCGCCTTGGCGGGCAGGTCCATGTGATGGGGCCGTTTTCGCCCGGTCAGGGCCAGAAGCTGCTGAAAGAGGACGTCATCTCGGGCGGGTTCATGTGGAACCCGGCAGAGGCGGGGCGGGTCTTCGTGACGCTGGGCGAGATGCTGGTCAACGGCGAAGAGATCACCGACGGGACCGAGATCGAGGGTCTGGGCGTCGTCCAGCCCGATGCGGCGACGCGCAACATCATCACGGACAACCTGCTGGAGATCAACAAAGAGACCGTGGACGATCTGGCCGCGAAAGGGCTCTGATATCACCTTTGGGGACCCGTCCGCGGGTCCCCAACCCGGACACAGGCATCCATGACATCCGATCCCATCCCGGCGCTGCGACTGACAAGCGTCTCGAAAACCTTCGGCGGCGTGAAGGCGCTGCAGGCCGTCGACTTCGAAGTCCGCGCGGGCGAGGTGCATTGCCTTGCCGGGGAAAACGGCTGTGGAAAATCGACGCTGATCAAGATCGTGACCGGCGTCTACACCCCCGATCCCGGGGCCGAGATCGAGATCTTCGGGGAGAAGATCGCCGCGATTTCGCCGAACAAGGCGCGCGCACTGGGGATTGCCGTGATCTGGCAGGATCTTGCGCTGTTTCCGCATATGAGCGTGGCCGAGAACATCGCCTTCGACGAGATGGTGGGCGTGATCCCGCGCCTGGCCTTCGGGGGCCGGTACAAGGGGCGGGTGCAGGCGATGCTGGACCGGCTGAACGTGCCGCTGGATCTGGAGACGCGGCTGGGAGATCTGCCCATTGCGCAACGCCAGATCGTGGCCATCGCGCGGGCGCTGATGGGCGACGCGCGGCTTGTGTTCATGGACGAACCCACCGCATCGCTGACGCAGAGCGAGACGGACGCGCTACTGGGCGTCGTGCGGACGCTGTCCGAACAGGGGATCGCGGTGGTCTTCGTCAGCCACCGGCTGGCGGAGGTGATCGATATCTCGGAACGCGTGACCGTTCTAAGGGACGGCAAGCTGGTCGGCGTCTACCCGACCGAGGGGATGACGCAATCCCGGCTGGGCGAACTGATGACGGGCGACAAGCTGGAGAGTGTTGTGGCAGCCCAGGACCGGTCTGGGGCGGAGCCAGTGCTGGAGGTCGAGGGATTTTCGCGCCATGGCGAGTTCGAAGATGTGAGCCTGACAATCCGCCGCGGCGAGGTTCTGGGCCTGACCGGGCTGATCGGTGCCGGACGGACGGAGCTTGCCCATGCGCTGATCGGGATGAGCGCGCCGGATGCGGGCAAGATCCGGCTGGAAGGCGTGCCCGTGCGGTTCGGCTCGATCCGGGACGCCATCGCGCGCGGGGTGGCCTATGTGTCGGAGGACCGGCTGTCGCTTGGCCTGATCCAGCCGCAATCCATTGCGGACAACACGGTAATCTCCGTGCTCGACCGGATCCTTGGCGGCTTGGGGATGATCTCGCCGTCCCGCCAGTCGGAGCTTGTACGCCACTGGATCAGCGAACTGGCGGTCAAGATCGGCACGCCCGCGGATGCGGTTTCGACGCTCTCGGGCGGCAATCAGCAGCGGGTCGTCCTGGCCAAGTGGCTGGCGACCGAACCGCGGCTTCTGATCCTCGACAGCCCGACCGTTGGCGTCGACGTGGGTGCGCGAGCGGGCATCTTCCGCATCGTGCGGCAGCTGGCGGAAGAAGGGCTCGCGATCCTGCTGATCTCGGACGAGGTGACCGAGGTTCTGTTCAACGCGGACCGGGTGCTGCATATGGCGGACGGACGGATCGTCGGCGAATACGATCCCCACGCGACTGAGGTGACCGATCTTGAGGCGCGCATCTATGCGTGACGTCTTCCACACCCACCCGGTGGAGGCGCGCCTGTCGGTCGTGCTGCTGATGATGATCGTGGGGCTGTCGCTGACGACGGACACGTTCCTGACGCTGGGCAACGTCACCTCGCTTCTCAACAATAACGCGGTCAACCTGATCTGGGCGGTGGGCCTTCTGGTGGTGCTGATCGCGGGGGGCATCGACATCTCTTTCGCTGTCGCGGCGTCGGTCGTGCAATACGTCGCGGCGCAGGTATTCTTTGGTCTCGGCGGCGGGAACTGGGTGATCGGGTTCGTGGTTGCCGCCTCGGTCGGGATCGGGCTGGGGATGATCAACGCGGCCCTGATCCACGGCTTTCGCGTGATCTCGATCGTCATCACGATCGCCACGTTCAATGCGTTCTTCGGGCTTCTGATGTTCTTCACCCGGGGGCGGAACATCTACAATCTGCCGGACTGGTGGACCGACCGCATTTTCATCTTCGAGCGTCAGGCGGCGAACGGCACGTGGTCCGAGCTGAACCTGTCCGTCGCGGTGATGATCGTCTGCGTCCTGGCCACCTGGGTGCTGATCCGCCTGACGACGCTGGGCCGCCAGCTTTACGCGTTCGGCGACAATCCCGAGGGCGCGCGGCGGGCGGGGGTCAATATCTGGCAGATGCAGATCGTCGCCTTCGGCTGGTGCGGGATGATGGCGGGCATCGGCGGGCTGATGCAGGTCAACATCGCGCAGGAGGTCGTGCCCAACGCGCTTTACGGCCGCGAGCTGGAGGTGCTGGCGGCCGTGGTCCTGGGCGGGGCGCGGCTGGGCGGCGGGCGCGGCACGGTGGTGGGCTGCATCCTGGGCGTGATGTTCGTGGCGATCACCCAGAACGGGCTGAACCTGCTGGGCATCTCGCCCTTTGCCTTCCAGATGATTATCGGGGCCGCGATCCTGATCGCGATCTCATCCTCGAACCTGACCTTCACCCGCCGCGCCAAGGCCCCCACCGAGGCGCAGCTAAAGGAAGGTGCGGCATGACCCTGCGGGACCGGATCAACGCCGTATTCGGTGCCGAGACGCTGCCGCTTCTTGCCTTCCTGGCCCTCGTCTTTCTGGCGTTTTCGCTGGCGACGCCGCTGTTTCTGACCGGAGCAAACCTGCGGTCGATGGCGTTCCAGCTGCCGGTGCTGGGGCTTCTGACGCTGGCCATGCTGGTGCCGATCCTGTCGGGCGGGCTGAACCTGGCCATCATCTATCAGGCCAACATCTCGGGGCTGGCGCTTGCCTGGGTGCTGATCCAGTTCGGCGGGCCGGACGCGGGCATTGGCGCCTTCGTTCTCGGCGCTGCGCTCGCCATGCTGGCCGGAGCCGCGTCGGGCGCGGTCATGGGCGCGGTCGTCGCGTATGTGGGCGCGCACCCGATCCTTGTTTCGCTCGCCATGATGATCTTCCTGCAGGGTCTGGGCGAGTTTCTGACCCGCGGCGGTGATATCTCCGGCTTTCCGGATTTCATGAACGTCCTCGGCCACGGGAGCCTCGTCGGCATTCCCGTTCCGATGATCGTCTTCCTGCTTGCCGCGATCGTGTGGCACGTGATGCTCAAACGAACCCGGCACGGGTTTTCGGTCTACATGGTCGGCTCGAACATCCGGGCGTCGGAATATTCGGGCCTCAACACCCGCAGAACGCTGGTCATGATCTACGCCATTTCGGGCATCATCTGCGCGATTGCCGGGATCGTCATGGCCGCGCGCTTCAACTCGGTCCGCGTGGGCCATGGGGAAGCGCTACTGC
This sequence comes from Aestuariibius violaceus, assembly GCF_040779325.2. NCBI lineage: Bacteria > Pseudomonadati > Pseudomonadota > Alphaproteobacteria > Rhodobacterales > Paracoccaceae > Aestuariibius > Aestuariibius violaceus. The sequence continues at coordinate 36,139 of NZ_JBFONT020000010.1, read as the reverse complement.
TGGTCACGGTGCTGGCCTGTTTCCTTGGCGGGATCGATCCGTTCGGCGGTTTCGGGCGCGTTCTGCCGGTGGTCCTCGCCCTCATCATCCTGCAGGCGCTGTCATCGGGGCTGAATCTGATCGGCGCGAACCAGCACCTGTCCGTCGCCGTCTGGGGCCTGTTCCTGATCGCCGTCATGGCGCTGAGGCGGGCGGGGGGCTGGCGGCGGGACCGACGACGAAAAGGAGCGTGACGATGGAAGGTTTTGGCGTCCATACAAGCATGTGGACCATGCACTGGGACCGCGCGGGCGCGGAGCGGACGGTTCCGGCCGCCGCTTCCTACAAGATGGATTTCATCGAGATCGCTCTGCTCGACACCGCCATCGTCGACGCGGCGCATACCCGCGACCTGCTGGAGAGGCACGAGATGCGGGCCGTCTGCTCCCTTGGTCTGCCGAAGGAAAGCTGGGCGTCGGTCAATCCCGACGGCGCGATCGAGCATCTTGTCGACGCTATGAACACGGCCAAGGAGATGGGGGCAGAGGCGCTGTCAGGCGTGACCTATGGCGGTATCGGCGAGCGCACGGGCGTGCCCCCGACCGAGGAGGAGTACGACAACATCGCCCGGGCGCTGGAGGCAGCGGCGAAACACGCCAAGAGGCTCGGCATCGCCTTCGGGATCGAGCCGGTAAACCGCTACGAGAACCATCTGATCAATACCGGCTGGCAGGCGAAGCAGATGATCGAGAAGGTCGGTGCGGACAACATCTTCATCCATCTCGACACCTACCACATGAACATCGAAGAGAAGGGCGCTGGCAACGGCATCCTCGATGCGCGCAAGCACCTGCGCTACATCCACCTGTCGGAAAGCGACCGGGGGACGCCGGGCGAAGGCACCTGCGACTGGGACGAGATCTATGCCACGCTTGCGGCGATCGGTTTCAAGGGCGGGCTGGCGATGGAGAGCTTCATCAACATGCCGCCGCAGGTCGCTTACGGCCTTGCCGTATGGCGGCCGGTTGCGGAGTCCTTCGAAGAGGTGATGGACAAGGGCCTGCCCTTCCTGCGCAACAAGGCGGCCCAGTATCGTTTGATATGACGCCCCCGATGGAGGACTGAGACCATGCCGTGTTTCCTGGGGATCGATGTCGGAACGGGAAGCGCGCGGGCGGGTATCTTTGACGTCGACGGCAAGCTGCTTGGTCGGGGGTCGTCGGACGTCACGACCTTTAGAGACGGCAGCGACATCGTCGAACAATCGTCGGCGCAGATCTGGTCCGCCGTGGGGGACGCGTCGCGCGGAGCGATCGCGGCCGCGGGCGTAGGTCCCTCGGACGTCGCTGGCGTGGGGTTCGACGCAACCTGTTCGCTGGTCGTCCTGGGCGCGGATGGGGCCCCGTTGCCTGTCGGGCCGAGCGGGGATCCGGCGCGGGACATCATCGTCTGGATGGATCACCGTGCGATGGAAGAGGCCGGCGAGATCAACGCGACCGGTCATCCGGTGCTGGCCTATGTCGGCGGTGTCATCTCGCCCGAGATGCAAACGCCAAAGCTGCTCTGGCTGAAACGCCACCGGCCCGATGTGTTCGCGCGGGCCGGCCATTTCTTCGATCTCACCGACTTCCTGACATGGAAGGCCACCGGCTCCCTGGCGCGGTCGAGTTGCACGGTCACCTGCAAGTGGACCTACGTTGCCGGCGACGGCGGGTGGGACGAGAGTTACTTCCGGCAGATCGGCCTTGAGGAACTGGCCGATGAAGGGTTTCGCCGCATCGGGACCGAGATCGCCGACCCCGGAAAGCCGCTCGGGGGCGGGCTGACCCCGCAGGCGGCAGAGGCGCTGGGCCTCGCCCCCGGAACGGCTGTCGCGGCCGGGCTGATCGACGCCCATGCGGGCGGGGTCGGAACCGTCGGCGCCGAGGGCCTTGGCCCCGCGGCTGAGAACATGGCGTATGTCTTCGGCACCTCCTCCTGCACGATGACGACAACCGCCGGCCCGGTTTTCGTGCCTGGCGTCTGGGGCCCCTACTACTCCGCGATGCTGCCGGGCATGTGGCTGAACGAAGGGGGGCAGTCGGCCGCCGGGGCGGCCATTGACCGGCTGATCGGCCTGCACCCGGCGACGGCCGAGGCGTCCGGGCTGGCGAAACAGGACGGCAAATCGCTCCCCGACTGGCTGCTGGAGAAGGCCTTGTCCAGCGCCGGATCTGCGGGCGATCTGGCCCGCGTGGCTGGCGATCTTCATGTCGTTCCCGAGTTCCTCGGCAACCGCGCCCCACACGCCGACCCACGCACCGGTGCGGTGATCGCTGGCCTCGGGATGGATACGTCACTCGACAGCCTTGTCGCCTTGTACGTCGCCGGGCTTTGCGGGTTGGGCTACGGCCTGCGCCAGATCATCGAGGCTCAGGCGCACCATGGGGCGCCGATCAGCAACATCGTGATCTCCGGCGGTGCCGGGCGCAATGCGGCCGTGCGGCAGGTGCTGGCCGATGCCGCCGGACGGCCTGTCATCGGTCCTGAGACGGAAGAGCCTGTCCTGCTTGGTGCCGCCATGCTCGGCGCCTGCGCCTCGGGAACGTATGGGACCCTTTCAGACTGCATGACGGCGATGTCCCGCGTGTCGGACGCGCATCGGCCAACCGGCGGCGGCATCGCCGAGCTTCACGCGCATCGGTTCGACATCTATGAACGCTTTCAGACCATCGCCCGGGTTGCCGCGAACGAAAGGCCGTGAAGCTTCTGCTATCAGCCGCCCGCTACTCTGCCGCGAGGGGTCGGGCCGGGGTATCTGATTGCGGCACCTCGGCGACGGTGCGCAGGTCCGGCTTGGCGGATTCCGCGTCGGATCCCAAGGATAGGATCCTGGTAACCAGCGTCGTCACGCGCGCCTGCAGGACGAAGATCGCCGGAACGCAGAGGATCACGATGACCGTGCCGAAGAGAACGCCGTAGCCGATCGAGACCGCGAGCGGGATCAGGAACTGGGCCTGGAGGGAGGTTTCCAGGATCAGCGGATAGACCCCGAGAAATGTGGTCAGGGAGGTCAGCAGGATCGGGCGGAAGCGTTCCTTGGTGCCGCGGATCACCGCCTCGCGCAATTCCATGCCCTCGCCCAGATACTCGTTGTAGAGATCCACCATGACGAGGGAGTTGTTGATGACGACGCCCGCCAGTCCGATGATCCCGAAGATCGACAGCAGCGTCAGCGGCAGACCCATGATCAGATGCCCGGCGACCGCCCCTATCAGGCCGAGCGGGATGGCGAGCATGACGACGATGGGTTGCACGTAGGAGCGGAAGACCAGCGCCAGCAGGGCAAAGATCGCGAAGAGCGCGATCCCGACGGCCTGGCCAAGGGCGGCGGCGGCATCGCCCTGGGTGCGCTGTTCGCCGCCGAAATCGACGATCAGGCCATCATACTGGGCCCGCAGGGGCGGCAGCAGCACGTCTTCGATGATCGTATTGGCCTCTTGCGAGGTGATCACCGTGCTGTCGACATCCGCCGTGACCGTCGTGATCGTGCGGCCGTTCCGCCGCTGGATCTCTGTCGGCGCCAGCCCTTCCTCGATCCGGGCGACTGTGGAAAGCGGAATGGTTTCGCCCGCAGGCGTCGCGATCCACGTATCGAGCAGGTCCGAGAGGCTGTCGCGTTCCTCCGCCGGGAAACGGACCATGACGGCAATGTTGTCGGCGCCGCGCTGCACCGTCGTGGCTTCAAGCCCGAAGAAGCCGGACCGGGTTTGGGTCGCCAGATCCTCTAGTGTTACGCCGTAGACGCGGGCCTCGTCCCTGAGGGCAAGGCGGTATTCGGCACGGCCCGCGGAATTGTCGTCGCGGATCGAGAAGACGCCGGGGATGCCGCGCAGACCCTCGCGCAATTCATCGACGACGGGGGTGATGTCCTGCCCGTCGGGAAGGGACAGCTCGACCGCGATGGGATCGCCTGCGCCGACCAGTTGGGCCGAGACCGTCAGGCTATTCACGCCAGGGATATCGCCGATGGCCTCGATCCAGGCGGCTTCGAATTCGCGAGTTGGCCAGTCGCGCAGTTCGGGGTCCGTGATCTCGGCGATCACGTTGGCCACCGTCGCCCCGGACGCGGCCGACCCGCCGCCGGGGCCGCCTTCGGCAGCCCCCTGCCCCACAACGACGTTCATGCCGGCAAGCACCGGCGGGGCGGAGTTTGGTAGACGATCCTGGATACCTTCGGCAGCCTCGATGGCGGCGAAGCGCACGTCTTCGGCGACCCGTTCGGTCATGGTGAAGGTGGTGCCATCGCTCATCTCGATATTCGCGGTCACGAAGGTGCCGTCGATCGAGGGGAAGAAGTTGAATTTCACGTAGCCGTGGGCGAGCAGCCCGATGGTCACGATCATCAGCCCGATCATGCCGCCAATGGGGATCAGGACCCGCCTTGTCGTGAAGCGCAGCGTGGCGTCGAGAGGACCTGCGATGAACCATTGCAGACCGCTGTTGATCGCGCCCCGGACCGCGCGAAGGGCCCGCAACACGATGTTGGGCCGATAGTTTTCCGACACGTCGAGCCGGGAGAGGTTCCGCGGCAGGATGAAGAGCGCCTGCAAGAGTGACAGGGACAGGACGATCATCACGACCAGCGGGATGTCCGAGAGGAACTTGCCCAGCGTGCCGGGCAGTTGCAGCAGCGGCCAGAAGGCGACGAGCGTCGTGATGGTCGAGAAAACGACGGGCACGGCGATCCGCTGGGTGCCTTTTACCGCGGCCTCGATCGGGGTCAGGCCACGTTCGCCGTTGGTATAGATGTTTTCAGATACGACAATTGCGTTGTCGACGATGATGCCGATGGCCAGGATGAAGCCAAAGAGCGAGATCATGTTGATCGACATGCCCACGAAGCTCATGACGGCGAGCGCTGCGGCGAAGGAGACGCCGATCCCGATTGCGGACCAGGCGGCGAGACGGAAGTCGAGGAACAGGGCAAGGCAGATCACCACCAGCGTCAAGCCGATGATCGCGTTGGACGTCAGAAGGTCGAGACGGCTTTGCAGCTCTCGCGCGTCGTTTTGCCAGACGGTGGCTGAGATGCCCTCCTGGAGGCTCGGCCGGAAGGTGTCGGTCAGATAGGCCTGCGCCTCGTCGACGATGCCGAGCACCTGTTCGTCACCCACCCGGAAGACATTGACGGCGACCGAGCGTTCGCCGTTGAAGGTGGCGGACAGATCCGTATCCTCGAATCCGTCGATCACCGTTGCGATGTCGCGCAAGTAGACGCGGCCCCCATCGGCCCCGGTCCGCACGATGATGTTCTCGAAATCCGATTGCGTGTAATTCCGCCCTGTCGTGCGGATCGGGATGCTGACCGTTTCGGTATCGATCGCACCGCCGGGCAGTTCGAGGGAGTTCTGGCGGATCGCCTGTGCGATCTCGCCGATCGTCATGTCGTAGGCGCGCAGGGTGTCGCGGTCGACCTCGACCGTCACCTCGTAGGCCCGCCTATTCGAAACCTCGACGAAGGAGATCGACGGCAAGAGGATCAGTTCGTCGCGCAGTCGCTCTGCCTCTTCGGTCAGGACACGTTCACTGGCCGCGCCGTGGATGGCGATCTCGAGGACGCGGGTGTTGCTCGAGCCTTCAACGATGACCGGATCGTCGGCGTCTTCGGGGAAGACGTCGATGCCGTCGACCTCGGTCTGGATCTCGTTGAGCTTTTCCTGGACCTCCTCGCCCAGCAGGAAGGTCACGGTCACGCTGCCCCGGCCTTCGGAGATCGAGGCGGTGATCTCGTCAATCCCGTCGACGCCTGATAGCGCATCCTCGATCGGCCGGACGATGCTGTCCTCGATCTCTTCCGGTGCGGCGCCGGTGTAGTTGACCGAAATGCTAATGCTGTCGAGCGTGATCTCGGGAAAGGTCTTTTGCGGGATTGCCATGATCGACAGGGCGCCGAGAGCCACGACGAGCACCATAGTCAGCATGGCGGCGACCGGGTGTTCGGCCATCCATTTGATCGCGCCGTTCACTGGGCCGATCCCGTCAGCGCGGCCTGAACTTTTTCATTTACGTCACGCAACTGCATTCCGGGAACCGGCGCGGCGAGCGCGGTGAAGATGACCTGTGTGTCTTCAGGCAGGTCGGTGACCTGAACATAAGTATCTTCACCATCGACGTGGATCGGGTCGACCTCTGCGACGGCAAGCACGCCATTGTCGTAGATCCACAAGTTCGCCCCGCCGCGCAGGGCCGTCGATGGAACGCGATAGGTGTCTTCCGGTTCGATCCCGTCGATTACGACTGTGGCATAGGCGTTGATCAGGGCGGGCGGCGCGCCGGAGGCGAGGGTATGACCGCCGACCGTGCGGCCTTCGACATTTTCCAGCTCGTTCAGGCGAAGTGTGACCGTCAGCGTCCGGGTGATCTGATCGACCTGCGGCTCTACGCGCGATACGCTGGCATTCCAGCGGAAGACATAGTCGGCAAAGGGGATGTCGACCGTCGCCGCCGCCTGGCTCGATGAGAACAGCCCGGGGATCAGAGCGGCGTCGACCTGCCGAACGGGTACATCGATTTCGAGCTCGCCTTCGGTGAAGACCTCGGCAAGCGCCTGACCGGGGCTGACGACATCGCCGACCTCGACCGATTTGGACAGAACGGCGCCGTCGAAAGGCGCTTCGATCACCTGATCCGACAGGCTGATCTCGGCGGAAAGCTTTGCCGCCTCGAACCCGTCGAGATTGGCTTCCAGTTCATCGCGGGCGCTGACGAGATCGTCCAGCTGGGTCTGCGTCGCCACCCCCCGCTCCAGAAGGGCGCGCGTCCGATCGAGGTCCTGGACGTTCTGGGCAAGTCTGGTTTCGGTTGCGGCGATATTCGCCTCGGCCTGGGTGAGCGCTGCAACCTGCGCCCGGTCGTCGAGCCGGATCAGCACGTCGCCCTTCGTGAAGCGACCGCGCTCGGCAATTGCGGGATGGATCTCGATCACCCGCCCGCTCACCTGGGAGGAGACCGAGAGCTGCCGGAGAGGGGCGACAAAGCCTTCGCCGCGGATCGGCAGTGGACCGTCCAGCGGTTCAAGCTGCACAGTCTCGACAAGCGCGACGGGCCGCGCGGCTGGCTGAGCTTCGACGATCTGGCGGTTCTCGCCCAGATATCGGAACCCGATCACACCGCCAGCAACAAGGCCGACTGCGACAGCGATCCAAAAGGTTTCGCGGAGCAGTCGGCCGACGAAGAGGGTAACTTTCTTCATATCCAGGCAACGCCTTTTACTGACAAGTGTGTCAGCAATTAGGGATCCGCTGACAAAATCAAGCTTTGAGGTCCTGATTTGCGGGCCGATCACGTTTTCTTGCGCCAGATCGTGGCCTGACGGCACCTTTCCCGTTCAGATTCTGGGCGTTAGGGTGCGACGATGGGCACAGCGCGAAGCAAATGACCGAGACGAAAGAGCACATACCGGCCTACCAGCGGCGAAAGGCGGACCGCCCTGTCGAGATCCTTCAGGCCGCTTTGGAAGAGTTTCATGCCCATGGATATGCGGGCGCGAAACCTGATCGCATCGCCAAGCGCGCAGGGGTATCGCGCAGCACACTCTACCTTTATTTCGACAACAAGGATGCCCTGTTCGAAGCCGTCGCAGAGAAGGCCATGGGCACCTTTGTCGATGAGATCGCGGAAAGCACCATCAGCTTCACCGGCACCACTGAAGAGCTTGTCCGGCAACTGCTAGAGCGCTTTTACGACATGATACTGACGACCAAGAACAGTGCCATGATGCGGATCCTGATCGCCGAGGGGCCAAGCCGCCCCGAGCTTGTTCGGCGCTATCATGCCCTGGTCATCCGTAAAGGGCATGTGGCCCTGGAAAAGATTGTCGCGCGGGGGATCGAACGGGGCGAGGTACGGAAATCCGCGGCGACCACGGTGCCACAGCTTCTGATCGCCCCTGCGTTGTTCTTCCTGATCCACAAGATGGTGTTTGGCGATCTGGAAGAGCTCGAGGTGGAAAGCTACCTGACCGCGCATCTCGACATGCTCTTTAACGGGATCGGCGTTAAGATGAGGGCCTGAAGACCCTGAACGAGCCTTCAGGTTCATTTCCAGACAGAGACGTTCCGTCTACGCGGCCCAGCCTAGCTTGTAGACATGGATCTCGAAGGTCGGGTGCATCTCAGCCCCGACGATGCCTGGCTTGTAGTGGCGGTAGGTCGACCGCCAGTAAGGTTGGATCACAACGCCCTCGTCCCGCATGATCGTTTGCAGGCGCCGCGAGACCTCGCGCCGCTGATCGGCGTCGGCGATCGACAGCGCCTCGGCCAGAGCGGCATCGAATTCCGCATTGGCGAAGCCGGATTCGTTCCAGGCTTCGCCCGACCGATAGGCCAGAGCGAGGACCTGCACGCCGAGCGGGCGGTGGCCCCAATCCGTCGTCGAGAGCGGGTATTTTGCCCAATCGTTCCAGAAGGTTCCGCCCGGCAGGATGGTGCGGGTGACGGTGAACCCCGCATCGCGTAGCTGTGCCGCGATGATGTCAGAGGTGTTGCGCCGCCAATCATCCTCGATCGAGACGATTTCGAACTCGTAGTCCGCCATCCCCGCTTCCTGCATCAGCGCCAGGGCGCCTTCGGGATCGAAGACCGGCGGGTCGAGCTCGGCGTATTCGGGGTGGATCGGGCAGACATGGTCGTTTGCGGCGACGGTGCCCTGATCGGCGTAGCCGAGCGACAAGCAGACCGAATTGTCGACGGCCATCGCGAGCGCCCGCCGTACGCGGACGTCGGCGTACGGGGTCATGCCATCGACTTCGGCCTGTTGATTGGGGCGGGTGACGAGGGTGTTGGCGGTGATCGCCTCGGACTTTTCCCAGCCGATGGCGTCCAGGATCTCGACGAATTCGCCCAGGCTTTCGTAGAGCATGTCGACCTCGTCGGCATCGGCGGCGGCCGTGATGGAGGCCTTGTCGGTTCCAAAATCGATGTATTCGATCCGGTCGAGCGCGGCTTCACCGACAACGCCCTGGCCCCACCAGGCGTGATCCGGGTTCTTGACGAGGACCGCCCTGATGCCGACCTCGAACTGTTCAGGCAGGTAGGGCCCGGTTCCTTTGGGCGCCGTCAGGGGATCGCCGCCGAAATCCTGAGGCACGATCGCGGCGGGATAATCGGAAAAACCCGCGATCAGGGTGATATCAGGCGTCTCCAGCGACAGACGCAGTTGAGCATCGCTGACCACGGTGATCGCGCTGTCGCGCGCCCGTCCGGTGGCGTCGTCGATGAGGGAGGCCATGCGGCTGGCCATCGAGTTGCCTTCGACCTCGCGCTCACACCAGCGGCCGATGTTAAAGGCGACATCGGCCGCCGTGAAGGGGGTGCCGTCGTTCCAGGTCACGCCCGGGCGGATGTTGAGAATGTATTCGGTGGCATCCTCATTGATCTCCCAGCTTTCCAGCAACATGCCGGTGATGCTGCCATCGCGCTGGTATTCGACGAGGTACTCCAACCAGCCGCGGGTGAAGTTCGACATCTGCGGCCAGTCATAGGTCCGCGGGTCGCGCAGCGCTTTGACGGTGCTTTCGATGCGCAGCGTCCCGCCCTGCTGCATGTGCGCCTCTGCCCGTACCGGGGCCTTGAGCCCGATCAGACCATAGGCCGCCGCCGTGGTCACGCCAAGCGATGTGGCGCGGACGAGGAATTCGCGCCGGTCCATCGTGCCGTCCCCGTGTTCCCGTGCGTAGGCCCTGGCGGCGGGGTGAATGGTGTCGGCGGCTCGTGCGGTTGGTGACATGAATTGGTCCTTTCGGGTCGCAACGGAAAAGGGCGGGCCACGATGGGCGCCTTTGGCAATCATGGAGGAATGAGGTGCTGCCGATCCCGGTCTGCGGCTCTAACCCTGTGGTGAGCGTGGGGCAGCGCGTAAACTGGAGCACAAAGCGGCCACCGGTTTCAAGCCATTGCTCGGGAGAAGCCGACGGCTTGCCGCCGGTCGCCCGACAAAGCCGCCTTTTCGGGCGGAAATGATTCTCTTTCCCACCTCGATCGGATGCCGTCGGCTGGCGCCTCTTCCTTCGTGGAGGCCACTGTCCAGAAAGTGTCGCGCCAGCCATGGCGCCCTCTGAACGGGTCCGAAAGCGCCGCAGAGTTAAGAGCCGCGTGGAGCGTGATCTTCCGTGGAGGCCCCTGCCCCGCTGAGCCCGACGCGGCCTCGGCGGCGTCTTCAAGTCAGGCCGCGCCGCGCAGACCGGTCCGCTCAGCCCGGGGGAAGAAGACCGACAGGGGTCGTATCGGTGCGGCGAAAGACATGACCCGACTCCTTGACGAGTTTCAACTCTTTGTCTCATCGTGGGAAAATCCGTTCGCTCGGATTAACAGGGAGAACATCATGAACAAGCATTTGGTCGGCGCGGTTGTCGCGGCTACGACCGTCGTTGGCGCTGGCGCGGCTTCGGCGCAGGATACTTTCATCGCTATCGGCACCGGCGGAGTGACCGGCGTCTATTATCCGACGGGCGGCGCAATCTGCCGTCTGGTGAACAGGGATCGGTCTGACCATGGCGTTCGCTGTGGCGTAGAATCGACGGGTGGGTCCGTCTTCAACATCAACGCCATCCGTGGCGGCGAGTTGGAATTCGGCGTGGCACAGTCGGACTGGCAGTTTCACGCGTTCAACGGCACCTCACGCTTTGAGGAGCAGGGTCCGTTCGAAGAGCTGCGGGCCGTCTTCTCGGTCCATCCGGAGCCGTTCACCGTCGTGGCACGCGCCGATGCGGGGATTTCGACATTCGAGGATCTGCAGGGCAAGCGGGTGAATGTCGGCAACCCGGGATCTGGCCAGCGCGGTACGATGGAAGTGCTGATGGAGGCGATGGGCTGGACGATGGACGATTTCACCGTCGCGTCCGAGCTTCAGGCGGCCGAGCAGTCCCAGGCGCTGTGCGACAACAATATCGACGCGATGATCTACACGGTGGGCCACCCGTCGGGATCGATCCAGGAGGCGACGACCGCCTGCGACTCGGTGCTGGTAACGGTCGACAACGATGCCGTGGCCCAGCTGGTGGAGGAAAACAGCTTCTACCGGACGGCGACGATCCCAGCCGGGATGTATCGCGGCAACGACGAGGATGTGCAGACCTTCGGTGTCGGCGCGACCTTCGTGACAAGCGCGGATGTGCCGGAAGAGGTCGTCTATGTGGTGGTTTCGGCTGTGTTCGAGAATATCGACCAGTTCCGCAGCCTGCACCCGGCCTTCGCCAATCTCGACGCGGCGGAGATGGCCAATGACGGCCTGTCGGCCCCCCTGCATCCCGGGGCGGAGCGCTATTTCCGCGAGGCCGGCCTGATCGAGTGATCGGCCGTCCTTGACGATGTGAAAGACCCATCCCGGGCGGCGCCTGCCACGTCGCCCGGGCCACCCATCGCGGGAATAAGAACGAGTTTCAGGGGGACGGGCCGATGACCGATCAGGACGGGCGCGAGGGGCGCGAAGGGCGGCAATTCTCGGACGAGGAGCTTCAGGACCTCGTCGCGAGCACCGATAGCGGCGGACGTGCACCCACGAACCGGACGGTCGTGCTGCTGATCGCGGGGCTGGCCTTCGTCTGGTCGCTGTTCCAGCTTTGGATCGCCCAGCCTATGCTTTGGTTCGGGGAATACCTGCCGGTCATGAACTCGTCCCAGACCCGGCCGCTGCACCTGTTCTTTGCCATCGTTCTGGCGTTTCTGGCCTATCCGGCCTTCAAGGGCTCGCCGCGCGACCGCGTGCCGATCATCGATTGGGTGCTGATGGCCATCGGCGGCTTCTGTACCTTCTACATCTTCTGGTTCGCCGACGAGCTGGCGCTGACCGCCCGGTCGGGCCTGCCGACCGAGACGCAGGTCATCATCGGCGCTGTCGGCATCGTCATTCTGCTGGAGGCGAGCCGTCGGGCACTGGGCCCGGCCCTGACCGTCGTCGGATCGATCTTCCTTCTTTACGCCTATATGGGCACCGGCTGGCTGATCCCCGATCTGATCGAACACGAGGGCTTGAGCTTCACGGCGCTGATCAACGCGCAATGGCTGGATACCGGCGGCGTCTTTGGCATCCCGCTGGGCGTGTCGACGGCGTTTGTGTTCCTGTTCGTGCTGTTCGGGTCGCTGCTGGATAAGGCGGGAGCGGGGAATTACTTCATAAAGCTGGCCTTTGCCGGGCTGGGTCACCTACGCGGCGGGCCGGCAAAGGCCGCCGTCGTGGGGTCGGCCATGACGGGCCTGATCTCGGGGTCGTCCATCGCCAATGTGGTGACCACCGGCACCTTCACGATCCCGCTGATGAAGCGGGTGGGCTTTACCAACGAACAGGCCGGCTCGGTCGAGGTCGCCTCGTCGGTCAACGGGCAGATCATGCCGCCCGTCATGGGGGCAGCGGCCTTCCTGATGGTCGAATTCATCGGGATCTCCTACGTCGAGGTCATCAAGCACGCCTTCATCCCGGCCGTGATCAGCTACATCGCGCTGGTCTACATCGTGCACCTGGAGGCGCTGAAGAAGGACATGCCGGCGCTGGGGGAAAGCAAGAGCTTCCTCGGGATGATCGTGAAATTCTTCGTGGGGTTCGCGGTGGCGGGCGCGGGCTTTACCGCGTTGATCTACGGGGTCGGTGCCCTGCGATCGGTGCTGCCCGACCTGACCGGCCCGATCATGATGCTGGCGTTGGCGGCGATCTATATCTGGCTGGTGTCCATCGCGGCCCGCAAGCCCGACCTCGAGGTCGACGATCCGAACGCGGAAGAGATCAAGCTGCCGCAGGTCAAGGACATCTACGCCACCGGCCTGCATTACATCCTGCCCATCATCGTCCTTGTCTGGTTCCTGATGGTCGAACGGCAGAGCCCGGCGCGGTCGGCCTTTTTCGCCACCGCCCTGATGATCGGGATCATCGCGACCCAGCGACCCTTGAAGGCGGTGTTCCGCGGCGAAGGCGGGCAAATGGCGGCGGAGTTCAGCGCCGGATTGCTCGACCTGCGTGACGGGCTGATCGCAGGGGCGCGCAACATGATCGGCATCGGTGTCGCGACGGCGGCGGCGGGCATCATCGTGGCGACCGTCACCCGCACCCCCATCGGGACGGAGCTGGCCGGGCTGGTCGAACAGCTGTCGGGCGGGATCCTGTTCGTGATGCTGGTTCTGATCGGGCTTTTCTCGTTGATCCTGGGGATGGGGCTGCCGACGACAGCCAACTATATCGTCGTGTCGTCGCTGATGGCGTCGGTCGTCGTGACGCTGGGCGCGCAGGAGGGGCTGATCGTGCCGCTGATCGCGGCGCACCTCTTCGTGTTCTACTTCGGGATCATGGCGGATGTGACGCCGCCCGTGGGGCTCGCGAGTTTCGCGGCCGCCGCTGTGTCGGGTGGCGATCCGATCAAGACGGGGTTCACCGCCTTCTTCTATTCGCTGAGGACGGTCGCGCTGCCGTTCCTCTTCATCTTCAACCCGACGCTGATCCTCTATGGCGTGGATCTGGGGACGTGGCAGGGGGTGCTGCAGGCGGTCTTCGTCTTCGTGGTGGCGACCTTCGCGATGCTGCTCTTCGCGGCGGCCACGCAGGGCTATTTCCTGGCGCGGTCGCGGATCTACGAAAGCGCGGCGCTACTTCTGGTGGCCTTCACGCTTTTCGTGCCAAATGTCTGGCTCGACATGGTGCAGAACCCATTCCGCCAGGTTGAACCGGCGCAGTTCGAGACGGCTTTGGGCGAAGCCGCGGAGGACGAGCAGTTGCGGTTGCTGATCCGGGGGCCTGACTTCAACACCGGCGAGACGGCCGAGACGACGCTGGTCGTCAACGCCAGCGGCGCCACGGCCGAGGAGCGGCTGGCCAATACCGGCCTTCTCTTGATGCCCGAAGGCGAGGCGATGCGCCTTGATGAGCCGATGTTCGGCACCGAGACGGCGGAGGCGCTGATCGATTTCGACTTCTACGCCGACGAGCCGGTGCAACTGGCCGCCGTGCAGGTCGCGCGGGACCGGCTGCCCGAACAGGTTTTCTTCATCCCGGCGCTTCTGCTTCTGGGGCTGATCATCTTGTTGCAGCGCCGGCGCCAGACCAAACCGGCCTTCTGAGGAGGGAAGAGAGATGTTCAAAACGGTTCTTCTGCCCATCGACCTGTCGGCGCCCAGCAGCTGGGAAAGGGCGCTGCCCGCGGCGCTGGGGCTGTGTCAGGCCGAGGACGGCGGCATTCTCCACGTTCTCGTGGTCGTTCCCGATTTCGGCATGTCGGTTGTCGGCACCTATTTCGAGGCGGGCTTCGAGGAAAAGGCGATGCACAAGGTCGGCGAGGCCCTGACCCGGTGGGTCGACGAGAATGTGCCCGACGGAACGGAGGTGCATCCCCATGTGATGCACGGCCGAGTTTACGACCAGATCATCACCGCCGCCGACAAACTGTCGGTCGATGCGATCGTCATGGGCTCGCACCGGCCGGAGCTGACCGATTATTTGCTCGGCCCCAATGCGGCGCGGGTGGTGCGGCATGCCAAGCAGTCGGTCTTTGTGGTCCGGGCGGAGTAGCGGGGTGAGCCATGTCTTCGGGCGCGGGACGGGGGCGCTGCCCACCGCGGTACGGGGGGACGGCTGTTACCTCTACGATGCGGACGGGCGCGCCTATCTGGACGGGTCGGGCGGCGCGGCGGTGTCGTGCTTGGGCCATTCCGATCCAGAGGTCCGCGCGGCGATCCACGCGCAGCTGGACAAGGTGGCGTTTGCCCATACCGGCTTCTTCACCTCCGAACCGGCGGAGGCGCTGGCGGATCTGCTGGTGAACCAGGCGCCGGAGGGGATCGACAAGGTCTACCTGCTGTCCGGCGGGTCCGAGGCGGTGGAGGCTGCGATCAAGCTGGCGCGGCAGTATTTCCTCGAGATCGGGGAGCCAGGGCGACATCGGCTGATCGCCCGGCGGCAAAGCTATCACGGCAACACGTTGGGGGCGCTGGCGGCTGGCGGGAATGCCTGGCGGCGCGAGAAATACGCGCCGCTGCTGGTCGAGACCTCCCATATCGCGCCGTGCTTCGAATATCGCGAGCGGCGGGACAACGAGAGCCCCGAGGCCTACGGCCAGCGCGCCGCGAACGAGCTGGAGGCCGAGATCGAGCGGCTGGGGCCGGAGACGGTCATGGCCTTCATCGCCGAGCCGGTCGTGGGTGCCACCGCAGGGGCCGTTCCGGCGGTGCCCGGTTATTTCAAGCGGATCCGGGAGATCTGTGATCGGTACGGCGTCCTGCTGATCCTCGACGAGGTGATGTGCGGCATCGGGCGGACGGGGTCGTTCTTTGCCTGCGAACAGGACGGGATCGCGCCCGACATCGTGACCGTCGCAAAGGGGCTGGGGGCCGGCTACATGCCGATCGGGGCGATGCTGTGTTCCGGAGCGATCCATGACGCCATCGCACAGGGCTCTGGCAGTTTCCAGCACGGGCACACCTACCACGCGCATCCCCTATCGGCGGCGGCGGGTCATGCGGTCGTGCAGGCGATCCTCGGACGCAGCCTTGTGGACAGGGTCCAGCGGCAGGGCGAGACGCTGAATGGCACCCTGTGCGATGCGTTCGGGCAGCATGCCAATGTGGGTGATATCCGGGGCCGTGGCCTGTTCCGCGGGGTCGAGCTGGTCGAGGACCGCGAGACCAAGCGCCCCTTCGATCCCGCCCGCAAGCTGCACGCGAAGGTCAAGTCGGCGGCGATGAAGGAAGGCCTGATCGTCTACCCCGCGGGCGGCACGGTGAACGGGCGCGACGGCGACCACATCCTGATCGCCCCGCCCTTTATCATCGAGGACGCGCAGATCGACGAACTGGTCGCCAAGCTGGGCCGCGCGCTGGAGACAACGCTGGCGCAGTGACCTAACCCGCCCGGGCCTGTCCGGGGGTGTGCCCGAAGCGCCGCTTGAAATGCTGCCCGAAGCGCGGGACGTCGTTATAGCCGACGCGATAGGCGATCTCGGCCACGGGCAGGGATGTGCTGCGTAGGAGGACGAGGGCCCGCTCGCACCGGCGGGCGATGACATATTGCAAGGGCGACGCACCGGTCGCTGTCTTGAACGCCTTGGCGAAATGGGTGGAGGACATCGCGGCGAGGTCGGCCATGCCCTTAATGGATATGTCTTCGGCCAGGTTATCCTCGATCCATTCGGCGACGCGGCGCAGGCGGATGTCGTCGATCGCCGCGAAGGGGGCTTCGACCGGCTGCATCACCTGCACGATCTGCGCGGCCACGGCGCGGTGCATGGTTTCGCGGTAGAGCGTACCGCCCGCCCCGAACGTCTCGGCCCGGAGGGCGAGGTGCAACAGCACCGGGTCGAGGTCGCCGACCACGGGAGCAAGCGCCGCCCCCGGCTGCAGCCCCGCCTCTTCCAGCACCGACGTTTCAAGTGAAACCATCGTGACGTCCATCGGTGCGTCGTACAGGCAGGTCCCCTCAGCCCCCGCGGGCAGGATCCAGCCCTGATGGCGGGTCAGCGGCGCGTCCTGAGCGCGATCGCCACCGACGGCTAGGCGATGGCCGGGCTGGTCGGCACCGAAGACGCCGATCGTCAGAGCCGGAAGCGCAAACCCCCCGCCACCGGCGGGGAGTGCGGTCGTCTGGGCGATCAATCCAGGCATCGCCGGAAATATAGGGCGTCCGGTCAAAGGGGCGACCCCAGGCCTGAACGCCGGTGATGTCACGATCCGGGCGTGTCGCGCACATACTCACTGCCCCGCTGGGCCGTCGCGGTGAAGGTCATGGCATCGACGCGCCAGCCGTCTTCGGTCCGGGTGAAGCCGTGTTCGTAGGTGCCCCAGACCTCCCAAAGATCTTCGCCCCCGTTTTCCGGCAGGTCGCCCGAGGGCATACGGTTCCAGGCATACCCGTGGGACGTCATGGTGGCAGCATCCGGCCCGTCGAAGGTGATCCGGTGATTTCCGCGCAGGTGGAAGCTGTCCTTCTCACCGGCGAGGTTGGCCGACCAGCCGTCGATCAGCGCGTCTGCCGGGATCGTGGCGGGTTCCCCACCGACGAGCGAGGTGAAGTCGACGTCGATCGTGTCGGTGAAGAAGCTGCGCGCGGCGTCCCAATCCTTGGCGTCGACGGCGGCGTCGATGGCATCGGCGATGCGCATCATCTCGGCCCGGTCGACCAGCGTCTCTTGGGTGACGGGATCGCCGCCGATCTGGGCAGAGGCCGAACCGGCCAGCAGAAGGGCGAAGGTGGTGGCGGAAAGAATGCGGGTCATGGGTCGTCTCCTTTCGATGAGGGGCCCGGGGCGGTCTGCCCCGGGCTGCGGGATCAGGCGCCGTAGGCGCGGAAGTGGGCGGCGACGGTGTCGGACGCCTCTTGGACAGCGGCCGGGTCGTCGTAGAAGTCGAACTGCGTCACGTCTTGCAGCCAGGCCTGCGTTGCCTCGCCCGTCATGCGGTCGACGAAGCTGCGCACGCCTTGCGGGATAGCCGCGGCGTCGGAATGAACGATGGCCAGCGGGCGGTCGAAGCTCTCGGCCTCGTTCACCGGATGGTAGCTGAGCCAATCGTCCCAGCCAGCGTTGTTCCAGGCGTCGTCATATTCGGGGATCGCCCCGCGAGATGGTTCATAATAGTAGCCGCCCATGGGCATCAGCACGCCCTCTGCGCCTTCGGGGCCTGCAGCGGGGATGATCTGGCCACCGGCGGCTTCCGCATCGGCGGCGACCTGCATCAAGCCGGCGACACCGTCCGGGCCGCCATAGACGGCCTCGACGATCTCGCGGTCTTGCAGCCAGGGCGCGACGAGCCCGACAGACGCGATGCGGTCGTCCCCGCGCGTGGCGTCGACCATATAGCCGGCGGAGGCGCAGATGCCGAGGCCGTGGAGGCCCGCGACCTGCGGCAGCGCCGCCACGTAGTCGATCGCGGCGCGGATATCGGCGGTCTTGGCGGCGGGATCCTCGATGAAGCGCTGCCCGTTCGGCAGGTCGCCGGACTTGCCCCAACCGCGGAAGTCGAAGGTCACGGCGATCAGGCCGCGTTCGGCCATCTCGCGGGCGTAGGTAGCGGGCATCTGTTCCTCGACCGAGGTCCAGGCGCCGGTGACAATCACCGCGTCGGTCGGCGTGCCGTCGAAGCCCGAGGGCAGGTAGAGCGTGCCGGTCAGGGTCTCCCCGGTGCTTTCGAAACTGAGCGTCTGGGTGGTCACGTCGGCCAGAGCGGTGGTGCCCATCAGGGCGGCAGTGGCGGTGGCGAGAGTCAGGGTTGTCATGGTCGGTCTCCTGTTTGTCGGGGATCAATCGGCCGCGAGCAGCGCGGTGATTTCGGCGTGCCGCTCTGGCGGGAACTTCGTGTTCTCCTGGGGCGCGGCGAGGGTGAGCGCGGCAACCGGCAGCGTCAGGGTGGCGATCAGGGCGAAGGTCTTCATCTCTCATCTCCGTGTCTCTGGCGGCGGGGCCGCGGTTTCGATGACAGAGAGATACGGGGCGACAGGCCCCCAAACAGGCGCGATTCCTGGCAAGCGCTATGCGATTCCTGTCATGTTGCAGCGGCGGGCCTCAGGTGGCCTCGCTCCATCAGCGGCTTCACTCCCGCCCGCGAGTGGTTCGTCCCGGTCGACCCGAGCGATGCAGTCGCAAGCCCGTTCACTCTCAGAGCTGTATTCGAGGGTAAAGCTAAAGCGACAAGTGCGCCTTGCCTTCAGCGTAACACGGCACCGGGGCAGGCAAGTAAAAGGGATCCGGTCAATGGTACTGACGGGTCGCTCTGAAAGCGGCCAACTGGCTTGAGATCAAAGTGCGGAACTGAGCACGCCTTGAACGGCATTGAGAAAAGGCCCCCGTCAGTTACGGTATTTGCTTGCCGTGCCGCCGCTACTCCGGCTGCCGCAGATGAGTATCAGGCCGCTGCGCCGATGTGTCCAAGCGGCGCGATGCGGGCGTGCCGGGCACCAGCAGTTCGGCTTTCCTGAAATAGGCGCGCAGCTCTTCTTTCGTGATGCCGAGGGCGCGCCGCGCCTCGCGTACGGACTTGGACTGCCAAGGCTCTTCTTCCAGAGGGATGAGGTGCAGATCCTTGTTGGGCAGATTGTCGACAGCAAAGCCGACGCCGAGGAGGTAGGAGGCAATATGCTCCTCCTTGAAGCGCCAGTGTTCGGGGTACTCCGTCGTGGACACCTTGACGAAGAAATCGACCACGTCACTCGTGATGTCTGAGGCCGCGCCCATCGTGGCGCCGATCACGAAGGCTTCATCCTGGACATGCAGACCCCGGCCAAGCAGGACGTGGATGCAATCATGGCGCGCCAATGTGATCGCCCCGGGAAGCGCGTCGGGGCTTTCCGGGTTCTCGTAGCGGCGAATGATTTCGGGCACGTCCTCGGCCGCCGCGGCGGGCATCGTCGCCAGAACCTCGGCGATGGTCATGTCGTCGGTGTCGAGCCCGGGACTCCATTCGTCCCAGTTCAGATCGATGCGGCGTCCCATGGCTCAGCCCTCGCTTTCGGAAAAGTCGGTGATGGCGGTGAAATCGGTGTTCTCGGCCACAGCAGCCTGAAGCGCCGCCTCGAGTGCATCGACGTTGTCGACATCCACGAAACTGCCAAGGTCGGACCGGCGCAGGACGTGGTTACCCGAGATTCCGATGCCGATGGTCGTCAGCTGGATCGGTGTCGTTGCGGCCAACTGTTCGACTGCCCGATTGAGCGCCTCGCTGTCATCGGCCACACCGTCGGTCGTGACGATCATGCGGAAGGTGCCAAAGCCGCGCACGCTGCCGGCCTCTTCCTCCAGCAGGGTCTGAGCGCTGCCGAGCGCCTGGGTCAGAGGTGTGCCACCGTCGCTGATGATCGGGCGCAAGGAGTTCGGCAGCGTGCCGCGCGCATCGGCAACCGACGTGAAGGGCATCACGATGCCGGAATTCAGAGCGACAACCGACACGCGGTCGCTGTCCTGCATCGCGGCAAGCGCGTCGACGACCGCCTGTTTGGCCGCCTCCATATCACCACCCATGGAGCCGCTGTCGTCGAGGACGATGGCCGTCACCCGCCGGTTGGGATCGGGCTGCGCCTCGACCGCGGCGATCTCGGCCTCGGGCCAGGCCGCGATGGCGACCCAGTTGGGCGCGACCGGTTCGTGCTGGGGCGCGACAATGCTGGTGTCCGTCTGCTGCAGAATGAACCAGCCGGCAGCGCCGGCGAGGACGATGGGGATGAGAAAATCCTTAGCCTTCATGTGCCCTCTCCCCTCTATTGCAGCGGCGAGAAGGTGGTGGCTTCGGCCTGGACCGTCAGCACACGGAAGACGACGCGCATGTTCTCGCGCCACTCAGCCTCGGTCTGGGGCGGGTTGTGGAGCGGGCTGGATATGCCCACGCCATCGACCGTGAACTGGTCGCGGTTCATCCGAACGTCCAGATCCCCCGCATAGTCCGTCAGCGCGTCGACCACGGCTATCGCCCGGTCGAGCGATAGGTTCTGGGTCGAGGTGCGGATCGCGCGCAGCTCCGCATTTTCGGCGCCCGCCTGTTCGCGGCGCAGGAAGTGAAGCGGATCGGAATGCCCCTCAACTGTAATGATCGCACCGGAATAGGTCGAGGCAAGTCGCAGAATCTCTTCGAAATCCTCGGCATAGAGCGCCAGCGGGAAGGACGTGCTGTCTGGCTCGAAGTAAACCTCGAAATCGATCTTGGTGTTGGCGTCGAGCTGGCCGGTGCGGCGCAGCCTCTGCACGGCGGCCGCTGCGACCTCGGGGTCGAACGCAGCGATCTGACGTTCGTCGAGGTTGCTGAGTCCGTCGGTCAGCGCCGAATAATCCCACTCCGCAGTGTTGAGATTGGCGGGCGCATCCAGCCGGTCGGCGCCGCGCAGGGCCACATTGACCTCTTCCAGCAGCGCGTCGAAGCGGCGCGGCTCACTCGGGTCACCAAAATGGCGTGCGTTGCCCGCCCAGCCGTCGGTGATGGCATCCTGCCAAAGAAACACCCCCTCTTCCTGGGGCAGACCGCCGAGGAATTCGTCGGCCATCAGCGTCGCCATCGCGGCGCGGCGGGAGTCGCCTTCCTGTGCCATGAAGCTGCGCATCTCCTCTTCGGCCTGGAAGAAGATGTTGACCATGCGCGCGATGTCATCGCGATGGGCGTCGAAGTAGTCGGCCCTGACGGCGATGTAGTCGCCGATGACCGAGGCGGCCTCCTGCGTGGAGATCAGAATCGTTGCCCCACGGACAGAGCCTTCGGCGCCGGTGCCCACATTGCCGCCCGAGGTGAGGAAGCGTGCGTCGGGCAGGATGACGGCGGCCGCATCGGCGCGGCCGTCCGCCAGAGCCGCGGATGGAGTGTCGCCGTCTCCCGTCAGGTCGGCGACCCAGACGATCTCTACATCTTCAAACGACAAGCCCCCATCGGCAAGAATGCGGCCGACGAAGTCCACGTGCGGACCATTGGCCTGAATAGCGATCCGCTGCCCGGCAAGGTCACTGATGCGGGAAATCCCTTCTCCCGCGACGATTCCGTCCCCGGCGGAGAAGGAGTGCTTGAAGAACACGATCTGCTCGGTCCGCGGATCGAACTCCGTCACAGGTGCAGCGGCGGCGAGCATTCCCAGCGTGCCGCGCAGATAGGGCGTCTCGCAGGCGAGGTACGACTGAAGCTGCGCCTCGAAACTGTCCTCGACAGTCAGCGACAGGGGCAGGCCCGCATCACCAAGCCGCCCGCCATCGTTTTCAAGAGACGCGCCGTTGGCATAGGCCACCACCCCGTCGGCACCCCACGCGATCAGCGGCATGTTTTCGTTCCATCCGGCCTGGCAGTCGCGCACCGGATCGGTGACGACCTCTGCCAGCCTGTCGCCGGGATCGGCAAAGGCAGCGGGGCCAGTCACGGCCAGGGCAAGTGTCAATGCGTACGTAAAGGACCTCATGAACGGAAAACTCCCATCTACGTTGAGGGTTTGGAAATCAGGGTGGCGTCGCGTTGGCGCCGTGGCGTGAGCAGGCGCTCGGCCACGTCGGAGGCGACCTCGACCTCTTGCAGTAGCCCGCGGGCCGCTAGGAGATCGGTTTGATCGAAGGCGGCATCGAGGGCTACCAGCGCAGCTGAGAGCTTGTCGCGCGACAGATCCTCCGTCGGCGCATGCTTGCGGCGGCGCAGTGCAGCATGAGCTGCGGCGGCTTCCTCGATCAGTTCGGAACGGACAAGGACGTTGCGTAGCCCCCGCTGGCGGTCGGGGGCATAGAAAATCTCCCGCGCCGCGGTGTCGAGCCGATCGGCGAGGCGTTCGACCTCTTCGGCGATATCGTCCTGCATGACGGCTGCAGAACGGCGGAGGCTTTCGGCCCGGGCATGGGTTGTCGTGATTGCGCCCAGCGCCATACCTGCCGCGGAATCCGACACCCCATGACGCGCTTGGAACGCCATCCGCAAACGCTCTGCCTCCGTCCAGACCCACTGGCGCGGCATGCACGCCATCAAGGCAAGGGTCCCTACGAGCGCCAGAAAGGCGGCGGCAAGAGCTGAGAACCCCGGAAACGGCAGGGGCAAACGTACGAACCACGCAAAGCCCGCACTTGCCAGTGCGGCAATGCCGGCGGCGATCCACGGGGTTGCCCGTGGGCTCATCGCCGCATCTGGAGAGAAACCTCGACCCGCGCCAGCCGCGATTGGTGCGCGCGGGCGCGCTCTCCCTCCAGTTTGGGCAGGGGCGAGGCGCCGCCGACACCAGTAACAGTGATCCTGTTCGGTAAGATACCCAGCGCTCGGGCCATCGCCGCGGCGACGTCGGCCCGCTCCGCACTCAGGGCCAGGTTGGCGTCCGCATTGCCTGCATCCCCCGTATGGCCGATGATCACAACCTGCATACGGTCATCAGGCAGGGCCTGCGCCAAGAACCCCCGAAGCCGCGCGTCTTCTCCGGCAGCAAGGGTGGTTGAGCGTGCAAAGCGAAAACTCTCCGTCTGCGGCCGGGTCGCGTATCCAAGGGTGCCCAGCGTCACTGCACCGCCAGCGACAAGCGCCGAAAGACCACCCGCAACGAATGTCCGTCGCGGGAAAACCTTGCCTGATCCACTGGAGTTACTGTCCGCTGCGCTCATAATCCACAAGAGTATCTCTGTCTCTAAATCATAGTCTAGATAGTCAGCCTCGGAAGAAAACCAACGATCTCGGCCTTGAGGCGCCTGCGCAAATTGCCTGGTGTGTGTGAGGCGCCACACGGATCCTATGCATTGGAGCACCCCTCCGGAGAGTACCGATCAGCCCCGGCACCGACGGAATGTCCAAGTGCGGGACGCATGGGGCAGCAGATCGACCTCTTCCTTACGTGCCTCGGGATCCGGAGACATGTGCTACGGGAAGGGCGCGACAAGATCGACGAACTTTGCGATCCGGTTCCTGGCGGGGGTTTTAGACTCCCAGCTCAGCCTTGAAGCATTCAAGCAAGCGATGCTTCAGGATCTTGCCGGTTGGTGCGGCGGGCAGCGATCTTGCAATGATTATTCTGGACGGTCTCTTGTAGCCTGCCAGCCTTTCGGCGACATAGGCTTTCAATTCGGCCTCATGAACGCCGGCCCTTTCACCGACCTGAACGAATGCCAGAACCTGCTCGTCCCCGTCTGCGACCTGTCCGATCACGGCTGATTGCACGACGGCGGGATGATCGTTCAACGCGGCCTCGACCTCAGGCGGATAGACATTGAAACCGCCATGAATAATCAGCTCTTTCGAGCGGCCGAGGATATGCAACCGCCCCTCACCGTCGATCCGGCCAAGATCGCCGGTGTGCAACCAGCCGCCCTCGCCGAGGATCTTTTCCGTCTCGCCCGGGGCCTTGTAGTAACCGCACATCACATGGGGTCCGCGGGTCTGGACCTCGCCTATGCCATCGCCGCCGCCTTGCGCTGCCTCGTCGATGCACACCTCGACCCCGTCGAGTGGGCGGCCGACGGAGATATCCGGATCGCCTTTCTGATGGCGTGTCGCACAGATGCCAGCAGTGCTTTCGGTCATCCCGTAGCCGTTTTGCAGGGCGATACCGTAAAAGCTTTCCGCCTTTTTCTTCCAGATCGGATCCAGCGGCGCGGCTCCGGACGATACGTAACGCAGGCCCGAGCCTGTCAGCCGCTCAAGCTCCTGATCGCTGGTGTATTGCATCAAAAGCGCGTGCATCTGCGGCACAGCGGGTAGAATCGTGACGTCGTCCATCAGGGCCCGATAAAGCTTCTCAGCCGAAAAGCGCGGCTCGAGCCGGATCGTGGCGCCGGCATAGGTCGCCGCGATGATCATCGAGGCCAGGCCAAATACATGGGTCATCGGCAGAACGCCATAGACCGTGTCGTCATGAGACATGCCCCGCAGCGTGGCCGAGGCATGGCCGGCAAACCGCAAGTTGGCATGGGTCAGCATGACGCCCTTCGGATCGCCTGTCGTGCCGGTGGTATAAAGCAGGACCGCAACCGCGCGGTCGGGTTCGGGTGCGCTGGCAAAAGTTGCAGCGATGGCGACTTGGCCAAAGGTATCTTCGACACGCCTTGCGTTCAGGCGATCGGCATGGGTCGCGGCGTCGTTTGACGCCCCAGTGGTCAGAATGACGGCACGGGGTTCGGCATGGGCGATGATGCGGTCGATCTCGCCTTGAGTCTGGCGAGCATTGACGGGCACCGCCCAGGCTCCCAGACGCGTCGCCCCGAACAGGAAGGCGACCGCTTCTGCGCAGTTTTCGGCAACGATCATCACGCGGTCGCCCGGCTGGGTACCTTCCGCCTTCAACATGTCCTCTGCCGCCCGGGCAGCATCTCCAAGATCGCGATAGGTCCATCTGCGACCATCGGCACCGCGGATGGCGGGCGCATCCGGCCAGCGGGCGATGCTATCGTCCAGATAGCCGCAGATCGTTTCCATTCTCAGACCTCCTCCAGCGGCATCACCGCCGCGATACGGTCCCGCGCTGTCATGGCTTCAGCCTCGATCCGGGCGATGATCTCGACCATCGGCTGAACCCGGTCGGTCAGCCCCAGCGATTGCCCCGCCGACAGAAGGCCTTTTGAGACATCACCGGTTCGGTAAGCCTGACGCCCGATCTTGCCCGAGACATGGGGCATCAGCGCTTCGATCCCGATATTCGGGTCTTCAGCTTCCATCTGCTGCACCACCCGCGTCGTCTCATTGGCCAGCGTGCGGATGGTGTTGCGCACGCTCTGCATGCTCAGCGTGGTGTCCCGCTCAGTCGCCGCGACCAGCGCGTCTTTGTAACCGCGATGCGCGTTCAACTCCTCAGCCACCAGAAGGCGCGTGCCCATCACCACGCCCGCCGCGCCCATGGCCAAGGCAGCCACCAGTTGCGCGCCGTGGCCGACACCGCCGCCGATCAGATAGGGGATCGTCAGCCGCGTCTCGGCCAGAGCCCCATTCACCAAGCTGCCCACCATGTCCATGCCGGGATGGCCACCGCATTCGGCGCCCACGATGGCCACCATATCCACTCCGATGCGCTCGGCCGTGACCGCGAAGCGGACCGAGGGCACCTTGTGGATCACCGTCAGGCCAAGGTCACGCAGAAGCGGCATATAGGCCTCGGGGTTGCGGCCAGAGGTTTCGATCACCTCGACCCCCTCGCCGGCGATGATGCGAAACACCTCCTCGGTCTTTTCGCCCGGTACCAGCTTGGGCAGCATCGAGACATTGACGCCGAAGGGTGCCTGCCCGCAGAGCCGCCGGGCTTTCGCGATCTCGGCTTTCAGATCCGCCGGATCGGGAAAGCTGGCCGCCGTAATGAAACCCAGGATGCCCGACCGCGCCGCGGCGGCGGCATAATCGGCGTCGCCCAGCCACATCAGCCCGCCCGCGACAACCGGCAGGCGCAGGCCGAACCGACGGGTCAGGGCTGTGTCGAACGTCATTGCCGGACCCGCTTGAAAACGCCGCTGGCGGTGGCGATGAGGCGACCATCCTCGTGCTCAAGCCGCGCCTCGACGAAGACCAACCCGCGCCCGCCGCCGGTCTTCCGGCCGGTGGCCATGACCCGGCCGCCCTCGGCCGGGGCCACGAACGCGATCGACAGCGAGACGGTCAGAAACGGCGCGCGGCCCGTCTCATCCACGCTCAGGCTGGCCGTCGCGCCGCTGGCATTATCCAGCAGCGCTGCCGCGACCCCGCCATGCAACACGCCATGGCGGTTCAGATGCGCGGGCGCGATGTCGAGCCAGCAGCGCGCCGCGCCATCGCCCTGCCCCACATCCAGCACGTAGCCCAGCAGGCGCTGGGTGCCGGTCTCGTCCCGGATCAGTCCGCTTTCAGGCGCCGAGGGCAATGAACCGCTCCAGATGGTGATCGGTATCGCCCAGCCGGTGATCGGCCATGACGATCCGCTTTGCGATATGGGCCAGCTCATATTCCTGGGTCATGGCGATGCCGCCATGCATCTGGATGCTTTCTTCGGCAATCATGCGCCCCACCCGCCCGATCAGATGCTTGGCGGCGCTGACATGGCGGTCGCGCCTATCGGGTGCCGCCTCAAGATGGCCTGCCGCCAGAATAACGATTGAGCGCGCCTGCTCCAGCTCGATCAACATATCGGCCAGACGGTGCTGCAAGGCCTGGAACGTGCCGATCGGCCTGCCGAATTGCTTGCGCATGCCGAGATAGTCGGTGGTCAGCCGCAGGGCGGTTTCCATGCCGCCTAAGGCCTCGGCACAGATGGCAACCGTGCCTGCCGCAACGGCGGGTTCCAGCAATGCCAGCGCCTCGCCGGGCGCGCCCAGGCGCGCGTCATCCGGCACATTCACATCGTTCAGCGTAACCTCAGCCGCCCGCCCGCCGCCGATCTGGGGATAGCCTTGCAAGCTCACCCCGCCCGCATCCTTCGGCACCAGAAACAGCGAGAGGCCATCTGCCTCACGCGCCGAAACGATCAGATGATCGGCCGCTTCAGCGTTGCTCACAACCGCCTTGCGGCCATTCAGGATAACGCCATCGCCCTTGGCCGTGGCAGTCGTGGCGACCTGCGTCAGGTCATAGCGGCTGGCGGGCTCCCCATGGGCCAGCGCCAGATGCAGCCCGCCCGCGATCACCTGTTCGACCAGATCGGCCCGGCCTGCGGCGGCCAAGATCCGCCCGCCAAGCACGCAGGTCTCGGCCACGGGTTCCATCACGCCCGCGCGGCCAAGCTCCTCGAAGACAATCGCGATGTCGAAGCCCGCGCCGCCGAACCCGCCCTGATCCTCGGTGAAAAGCGCACCCAGCACCCCAAGCTCGGCCAGACCGGCCCAGACCTCGGCGCTGAAGCCCGCCTCGCTCTCGATGATCTTGTTGCGCGCCTCCGCCCCGTAATTCTCGCGCAGATAGCGGCGCAGCATGTCCTGCAGCATCTGGCGTTCTTCGGTCAGCTCAAAATTCATTTCAGCGCCCCCAGAGCGGTCTTGGCGATGATCTGGCGCTGAACCTCGTTCGAGCCGCCATAGATCGAGAGCTTGCGGTTGTTGAAGTATTGCGCCGCGACCGGGCGGGCGTAGTCCGGGCCGATCGGGTCATTACCGCCGTCCAACGCTTCGCTGGCGAAGGGCAGCGCGTAGGGGCCAGCCGCGCGGCGGGCAAGATCGTTGATCTCCTGCCGGATGATCGTGCCCTTGACCTTCAGCATCGAGCTTTCCACGCCCGGCGCCTGCCCCTTGGCCGCTTGCGAGATCACGCGCAGGTTGGTCGTGGCCATGGCCATCAGATCAATCTCGACCCGCGCCAACCGGGCGGCGAAAAACGCATTTTCGATCAGGGGTCGGCCGCCCGCCATCTCGGCCCGCGCGATGCGTTTGACGGCGGCCAGGGCGGCGGTGGAAAAGCCCACGCCCGCGATGTTCGTGCGCTCATGCGTCAGAAGGTACTTGGCGTAGGTCCAGCCCTTGTTCTCTTCGCCGACCAGGTTTTCAGCCGGTACGCGAACATCCGTGAACCAGACCTCGTTCACCTCGGCCGAGCCGTCCAGCAGCACAATGGGGCGCACCTCAACCCCGGGGCTTTCCATATCGACCAGAAGAAAGCTGATCCCCTCCTGCGCCTTGGCATCCGGATCGGTGCGCACCAGGCAGAAGATCATGTTGGCGTGCTGGCCAAGGGTGGTCCAGGTTTTCTGGCCGTTGACGATGTAATGGTCGCCATCACGCACAGCGCGGGTCTTGACCGAGGCCAGATCCGACCCCGCGCCGGGTTCCGAATAGCCCTGGCACCACCAATCGTCGCCATTCAGGATGCGCGGCAGCCAATGGGCCTTTTGCGCGTCATTGCCGAATTTCTGCAAGACGGGGCCCAGCATGGTCAGCCCGAACGGCACGATGCGCGAGGCATGGGCCAGAGCGCATTCCTCCTCAAAGATATGGCGCTGAACCGCGTCCCAACCGGTGCCGCCGTATTCCTCGGGCCAGTTCCCGGCCAGCCAGCCCCGCGCGTTCAGGATCGCGTGCCACTCTTCGTGTTCGTCCTTGGTCAGCGCCCGGCCATCGCGCACCTTGTCGGACAGCGCCTTGGGCAGCTTTTCTGACAGGAAATCCCGCACATCGGCGCGAAACGCCTCTTCTTCCGGCGTATAGCTGAGGTCCATCGTCGCGCTCCCTTCAGAAAATCTCGAAAAGGCCAGCCGCCCCCATGCCACCGCCGACACACATCGTGACGACACCCAGCTTGGCGCCGCGCCGTTTGCCCTCGCGCAGAAGGTGGCCGACCATCCGCGCGCCGGTCATGCCGAACGGGTGGCCGATGGCGATCGAGCCGCCATTGACGTTGCAGATCTCATCAGGGATGCCGAGACGGTCGCGGCAATAGAGCGCCTGGCTGGCAAAGGCCTCGTTCAGCTCCCAAAGGTCGATATCGCTGACCGTCAGGCCCTGGCGTTCCAGCAGGCGCGGCACCGCGAAGACCGGGCCGATGCCCATCTCGTCAGGCTCGCACCCCGCCACCGCAAAGCCCCGGAAGGCGCCCATGGGTGTCAGGCCCGCCTTTTCGGCGGCTGACGCTTCCATCATCACCAGGGCGGCGGCGCCGTCGGCCAATTGGCTGGCATTGCCGGCGGTGATGAACTTGTCCGGCCCTTTGACGGGCTCAAGCTTGGCCAGGCCGTCCAGCGTCGTGCCGGGGCGGTTGCATTCGTCGCGGTCCAGCGTGGCGGCAACTTCGCTGACCTCGCCCGTCTCGCGGTCCTTCCGGGCCATGGTCACGTCCATCGCCACGATCTCATCGGCGAAAAGGCCTGCCTCCTGCGCCGCGGCGATCCGCTCCTGGCTGCGCAGCCCGTAGGCGTCCTGCGCCTCGCGGGTGATGCCATAGCGCTCGGCCACGATATCGGCGGTGTCGATCATCGGCAGGTAGAGGTCGGGCTTATGCTCCATGATCCAGGGCTCGGGCACCTCGCGCGGCGGCGGCTGGGTCAGCGAGATGCTTTCCACACCGCCCGCGATCATCGCGTCGGCCCCGTCCATGACAATCGCATGGCCTGCCATGGCAACGGCCTGCAGCCCCGAGGCGCAGAAGCGGTTGACGGTCGCGCCCCCGATTGTCACCGGCAGCCCGGCGCGCACCGCGCTTTGGCGGGCGATATTGCGGCCCGTGGCGCCTTCGGGATAGCCGCAGCCGAAATAGCAATCATCGATCAGGCCGGGGTCGATGCCCGCGCGCTCCACCGCCGCAGCAATGACATGGCCGCCCATCGTGGCGCCATGGGTGCGGTTCAGCGACCCGCGATGCGATTTGGCCAGGCCCGTGCGGGCGGCCGAGACGATGACGGCTTGCCTCATGGCTGTGCCTCCTTGTTCAGATCTTCGAATGTGCGGCCTTCATCGACCAGTTTTTGCAGCAGTGGCGCGGGTTGCCAGAACCAGGGGTCGTCCTTGGCAAAACGTTTCAGATCGGCCAGGACAAGGTCCAGCCCGGTCATGTCGGCCCATTTCATCGGCCCGCCCCGCCAGCGGGGAAAGCCGTAACCCGACAGCATCGTGACATCCACATCCAAGGGCCGCCGCGCGATGCCGTCGCCCACCACGCGGGCGGCCTCGTTCACCATGGCGGCCATGAAGCGGCGCTGGATTTCATCGTCGGTGAAGCTGCGGGGGGTGAGGCCCTGTTGGGCACGCTCGTCCGCGAGGATCTGCTGCACCTCCGGGTCAGGTTCCCCCCTTCGCGCGCCGTCGGGGTAGAGGTAATAGCCCCGGCCCGTCTTCTGCCCGAACCGGCCCATCTCGCAGAGCGTATCGGCGAAACCGGGCACACGCTCGCGGGGATCGCGGGTCGCGGCCTTGCGCTTGCGCGTGGCCCAGCCGATGTCGAGGCCCGCCAGGTCCGACACCGCATAGGGGCCCATCGCCATGCCGAAGGCCTCAAGGGCAGCATCCACCTGATAGGGGTCGGCGCCGTCCAGCACCATGTTGTCGATCGCCATGCGGTAATGCGCCAGAATGCGGTTGCCGATAAACCCATCGCAAACGCCCGCGCGCACCGCGATCTTGCGCAACCTCTTGGCCAGCGCAAAGCCCGTCACCACCACATCGGGCGCGGTGGCATCGGCCACGACCACCTCGAGCAGCTTCATGATATGGGCGGGCGAGAAGAAATGCAGGCCGATCACATCCGAGGGGCGGCCGGTGGCCCCGGCGATGGCGTTGATGTCGAGGTAGGAGGTGTTGGTGGCCAGCACCGCGCCCTCTTTGCAGACCTTGTCGAGCGTCGCAAAGACCTCGCGCTTGACGTCCATGTCTTCGAACACCGCCTCGATCACCAGATCGGACGCATCAAGCGCATCATAGGTGTCCGCCGCGCGGAACCCGCCGCTGTCGATCTCGGACCGGCGCTCGGGCAAAAGCTTGCCGCGCTTGGCGGCGCTGTCCAGCATGCTCGCGACGCGGGCTTTGGCCTTGTCCGCCGCATCGGCATCGCGGTCGACCAGCACCACCTTCAGGCCCGCCAGAAGGCAGGCGGCCGCGATGCCCGCGCCCATCGTGCCGCCGCCGACCACCCCGATCTCGGCCAGATCGCGTGGCGCGACGCCCTCAAGCTCGGGCAGCTTCGCCACCGCCCGCTCGGCGAAGAAGGCATGGATCAGGCCCTCGCGCTGGGGCGAGGCCATCAGGTCGCCAAACAATTCCCGCTCGCGCGCCAGCCCGTCGGTGAACGGCAGCTCGCTGGCGGCCTGCACGGCGCGCACAGCTGTTGCGGGCGCGATCTGACCCTTGCCGCGGGCCAGGGCCTTGGCGTGCCAGGCATCGAAATCGACGGCCTCAGGCGCGGGCAGATCGCCCGTGGGGCGTGGGCCCTTCGCGATGGCCTCGCGCGCCATATCCAGCCCGATCTGGCGCGGTGTCCCGTCTTGCACGGCGTCCAGAATGCCAATCTCCAACGCCTCGGCGGCGCTGACGGGGCGGCCGGTCGTGATCATCTCTAATGCGGCCTCGGCGCCTGTCAGACGCGGCAGGCGCTGGGTCCCGCCCGCGCCCGGCAGAATGCCCAGCGTCACCTCTGGCAGGCCCAGCTTGGCATCGGGAACAGCCACGCGGTAATGCGCGGCCAGTGCCACTTCAAGCCCGCCGCCCAGCGCCGTGCCGTGCAGCGCAGCGACCACGGGGATCTTGCAGGCCTCGATCCGGTTACAGACCTCGGGCAGCCAGGGATCTTTCGGCGGCTTGCCAAACTCGCGGATATCGGCGCCTGCGATGAAGGTGCGCCCGTCGCCGATGATCAGGGCGGCCTTCGCCTCGACCTCGGCGCGCTGAACGGCCTCGACCAGACCCGCCCGCACCGCATGCGAGGCGGCGTTCACCGGCGGGTTCTGAATTGTCACCACGGCCACGTCGCCATCCAGGTCGTACTTCACCGCATCCATGCGTCCCTCCTATCCGCGCCGCGCCAGCGCCGGGCTGCGCCCTGTCATCTGTTCCAATGCGCGCACCGTCTTCTGCAAGGCCGGCCCCACCGTTTCGCGCATCCGCTCCTCGCTCAGCATCTGGGGCAAAGCCCCGCAGGAAAACGCTACCGGTTCGCCGAATTCATCGGCGTGAAACGGCACGGCCACCGCGTTGACGCTGGTCGAAAACCGCGTCTCGGCCGGCGCGATGGTGAAGCCTTGCGCGATCAGATCATCGTAGCCACCGGCGCGAAAGGCGACCAGTCTATCCTCGGGGTTGCTGGCGCGGAAAACCGCCTCGTCCAGCGCCGCGATGATCGCGCGGCCCGATGACGACCCGAAGACGGGGATGCGATGCCCGGGTTCCAGCCAGATCGAGGCCGTGCCGACCGGCCGCCAGGTCTTGGCCAGCATCACCCGATCGCCATCGCGCACGGCCAGCGAAACCAGCGTGCCCGTGTCATCGGCCAGCTGTTGCAAGATGCCGCGCCCCACCTCAACGAATGACACCGAGGCGGCCGCGACATTGCCCAGACCAAAGGCCGCAGGCCCCAGCCGATACCGGTCCTTGCGGCCGGCATGGCTGAGAAACCCCAGCGTGCTGAGCGTGTAGGTCAGGCGCGAGACGGTGCTGTTGGGCAAACCGGTCCGCGCGGCCAGTTCGCTGTGGGTCAGCCCATCGTCACTGGCGCGGAAGGCCCGCAAAATGCTGAGGCCGCGGGCCAGCGTATTGGCGAACCGTCTGTCTTGCGGGGCCGCGTTCATCGCATCCCCATCGGCAGCAAAAGCGAGATCGCGGGGAAGGCGATGATCAGGATCAGCACGATCACGTCGACGCTGAGGAACCGCGCGATGCCTGCGAAGATCTTGTCGATCGGGGCCTTGTTGCCCACCACGTTCGAGATGACGAAGACGTTCAGGCCCACAGGCGGCGTGATCAGCCCGATCTCAAGCAGCTTGATCACCACGACACCAAACCAGATCAGGTTCAGCCCGTAGCTTTCGACCAGCGGGATCATCAGCGGCAGTGTCAGCACCATGATGCCGATGGGGTCGAGGAACATGCCCAAAAGCAGGTAGATCACCGCAATCGCCAGCATCAGTTGGAAGACCGACGGCTCGTAGGCCGTGACCGTGTTGACGATGGCGGGCGCCACGCCGGTCAGCGCGATGAAGGCCACAAAGATCTTGGCGCCAGCGGCGATGAAGAAGATCGCCGCCGTCTGCACGCAGGTCTCGCGCAGGCTGGCCCAGAGGCCCGCCCAATCAAGCGTGCGTTGCGCGAAGCCGATCATCGCGGTGACGACCACGCAGACCGCCGCCGCCTCGGTCGCGGTGAAGATGCCGCCATAGATGCCTCCGACGATCACGACGAACAGCATCAGCGCGGGCCAGGCCGCGATGGCGGCTTTCATCCGCTCGCGCCCTGTCGGCGCCTCATCGCCCAAGGGCGCAATGCCCGGGCTGCGCCAGACCCAGACCGCGATGACCAGCAGGAACCCCGCCAGCGTCAGAAGCCCCGGCAGAACGCCGGCCAGAAAGAGACGACTGATCGAGGTTTCGGTGAAGATGCCGTAGATGATGAACAAAACCGAGGGCGGGATGAGCGAGCCCAGCGTGCCACCTGCCGCCACGCTTGATGTGGCCAGGCGCGGGTCGTAGCCCATGCGCAGCATCTCGGGCACGCAGATCCGCCCCATGGTTGAGGCGCAGGCGATGGACGATCCGGTGATCGCCGAAAACCCGCCGCATCCCATGACCGAGGCCATGGCGACCCCGCCCGGCAGCCGCGTCAGCCAGACCTTGGCGGCGTCGTAGATTTTCGTGGTGATCTGTGCCCGATAGGCGATATGGCCCAGAGCCACAAAAAGCGGGATCATGCTGAGATCGTAGGAATGGATCAGATCGAACGAGTTCGAGAAGACCATCGAAGTCGTCGCGCGAAATGCACGCTCGGGCATGAAGGTGCCGGTGCGAAAGGCGAATATGATGAAGGCCGACACCACCGCCACGCCCGCCAGCGCGAAGGCGATCGGGACGCGCAGGGCCAGCAGCACCAGAACCGCCGAGAACGCGACCATGCCGACGATTGCGGGGTCCATCACTCGGCCTCGGTCATCTGGTGGGTGTCGTCGACGATGCCGCCACGCAGGATGGTTCGGGTATCGCGAACGGCCAATTCGGCCAAGCGCAGGCAACAGGCGAAGATGCCTATCACAAAGAACAGACGGCCCGGCCATCTTGGCAGGTTCAGATCGCCGTAGAAGAATCCGCCGGACGACCAGTTGCTGATCAGTTCCCGAGTGCCCGCATAAAGCAGTGGAGAAAGCGCGAAGAGGCCCATCAAGGAGCCGAGGACGATCAGCCACGACCTGAGGCGGGCATTGAAACGGTTGGTAATGAACTCCACCGCCACATGCGCCCGGGCTGCTGTAGCCGCCGCCAGCGGAAAGAGGATCGCTGCCACCATCAGCTCGCGCACCAGGATCACCGTGTCGGGCAGCGATACATCCAAGACCGCCCGTGCAGCGACATTGACCGCGATCATCAGCCCCAGCGCCATCACCGCGACGGCGCCAAGGCTGAGCAGTATGTTTTCAAGCTTGCCCAGCATCCGGCTCACTCAGCCCAAGGATAGCCCTCGGTATCACGCATCTCGGTGTATTTCGCGATCAACGCACGGTACTCACCCAGAAGCGCCTCACCCGGCAGGCCGACGCTGTCGGCGGTCTCGACCCAGGCACCGACAAAGGGCTGACCCCGTTCAACCAGCTTCGCGCGCTCTGCCGCGTCCAGTTCGATCACCTCGACGCCTTGCGCCTTCATGTCCTCGATCGCCTGTTCGTTGGCCGCGATGATCAGCCGCCCGAACTCATCGGCCATATCCGACCCGACCTCTTGGATCAGCATCTGCTGATCCGCGCTTAGGCTGTCATAACTGATGGCATTCATGAAGATGCCAACACCGCCGACCTGGCCCCAGTCAAGTAGGGTGTAGCTGTCCATCACCTCGGCCTGTTTCAACGCCGAGACGGCGTAGCTGTAGCCTTGCGAGCAATCGATCAACCCGGTGTCGAGGCCCTGATAGGCGTCATAAATCGACATGTTGACCATGGTCGCGCCAAGCTCGCCAAAGACCTTGCCATAGGCCCCCACGCCGCGCACCTTCAGGCCATCGACATCGTCGGCGGTGCGGATCGCGGCCCCCTTGCAGCCGATATTGACGGCCGAGGTGGTGAAGGTGCCGATATAGACCAGCCCCTTATCGGCCAGATCGCTCTGAACCACGTCGGAAGTGCGCATCAGCTCGTCGGTCGCGCGCATGCCGATCCAAGCATCCGGATTTTCAAGCGGCAGGTCCGAGATGCCGTAGCTGACCAGTTCCTGCGGGTAGTAGACGGCAATCACCGTGCCCAGATCGGCCACTCCATCGCGCACTGATTGCATCGCCGCATTGGCTTTGAACAGCGCGCCCCCCCATTGGATTTCGATGCTCATATCCCCGCCCGAGCGTTCGCCCACCTGATCGGCGAACCATTGCAACGCGGCCGCCCTGGCGCCCCGGTTGGGCCCGGCTTCACCATGGATAAGCACTGTCTCCGCAGAGACGGCGACCCCGAACCCTGCCAACACTGCAGCCGTACAAACTGGCTTGAACCATCCCATCTCTTTTCCTCCCATTTTCACTATGCGGAATTAACTTCCGTTATATGGAAGAATGTAGCGGATTCGCGGCGGTTCGCAAAGCGCTCAGAAATTCAGCAAGCTCTCGCTCAGCCCAAGGCCAACATCCACAGATCACGACCGCTGCATCCCTGTCTGACCAAAACAATCCTTGGCAGTGACGCTGCATCAACTCTGATAAGAGGTTCAGTCAACAAGGGAATCGGCGACACGTCGGTCCGGATGAACCGTCGTCTGGCCTCGGCTTCGCCAACCAGGTCAAGATAGCTTTGTTTTCAGATCTGCTACCGGCAGCATGCTTTGTACGAAATCGGCATCCATGCGTTTCACCCCAGGCGGTTTAACCTGCCTTTACCTCATGCAGCACTTTGATCTAAGCAATGACCAGGTGACGAGATTTACTTCTTTTTGATATCCACAAGCGGATGTCTTTTGTTGATGTCGCCGGCGTAGCAAGAGTGAAATGGGATTGCGTGTATCTTTTCAGACGCGGTCTTGTGTCCGGCTTGTTCGCGCGGTCTTGACCGTTGGCCCTGATGGGATCCGCAGATCAGGTTCCTAACTGCTTTGCGGGCAACAGCGGCCGGGGCATTCGGCGGAGTGTCCTGATCCTTGCGGCTGACGGGTACACCATCACATCGTTGGTCTTGCTATC
>NZ_JBFONT020000009.1:0-110359 GCF_040779325.2 Aestuariibius violaceus | reverse complement strand
AACGGAATCCCGCGAAATCCCACGAAGCCTTTTAACGGGGAACCGGGGGGGGGGGGAAAAAAGGGGGGGGGGCGGGGGCGGGGGGCCCAGACCCCCGGGGCCCCCCCGGGGGGGGGGGGGGGAGGGGCGGGGGGGGCCGGGGGGGGGGGAGCCTGTGCCGGGGGCCGTCGTCTCGGACGGGGCTTCGCGGGCGCCGACCGGGATCAGAAGGATCTGGCCTTCGCGGATGGCGAAATCGTTGCCGAGGGCGTTCCATTCGGCAAGGCTCTGGATCGGGACATTGTAGAGGCGCGAGATGGAGAAGGCCGTCTCACCCGACGCGACCCGGTGGCGGGTCGGCTGAAAGCCGGTCTGGGGCTGCGCCGCGGCAGGCGCGGGCGTATCGGGTGCGGCGCGGTCGATCGCGTCGCCCGCCAGTGTCGTGACGTCGACCGAGGGCGGCTGGATCGGGCCGGTGCCGATGGCGCCGGTCGAGGGCGAAGGTTCGGCGACGCGGGTGGGCAGGGCCACGACCTCTCCTGCCCGCAGGCGGTCGTTCGGGGCCAGGCCGTTGAAGCGGGCGACCTCGCGGGCATCGACGCGCAGGCGGCGCGAAAGCTCTTCCACCGTGTCGCCGCGCTGGGCGATGGCGACCTGATAGCCGGGATAGGAGATGACGCCGCGATTGTCGGGTTCGGGCCGGGGGGCCAGCGTCTGGACCGAGTTGGTCGTGTCGAAGCCGTTGCCGATGCTTCGGAGATCAAAATCCAGGGGTTCGTTGCAGGCTGTCAGCGCCAGAAGCGAAGCCGCGCAGCCGAGCATACGCATGGGGGAGAGTGCCGTCATGGGTCCGTCCGCCTCAATCTGTCCATTCGGGCCCGGTTTTCCGGGCTCCTGATACCGCTCTACTCTTGTCCCAGCCCTTCGATGAGCGGGACGAACCGGACGGGCAGCAGTTCCTCGTAATCCAGCCCGTCTTCGGTGCGGCGCACGCGAATGAGGCTCTGGACCGTGTCGGACTGTCCCACCGGCAGGACCATGATACCGCCAACGGCGAGTTGCGCCAAGAGCGGACCTGGGGGGTCTTCCGCGGCTGCCGTGACGAGAATCCGGTCGAAGGGGGCCTGTTCGGGCAGCCCGAAGCTGCCATCGCCGGAAATCGCCGTGATGTTGGTCAGATCCATCCCTTCGAAAAGCTTGCGGGCAGCGCGGACGAGCCGGGGATGGCGGTCGATCGTGTAGACGCGGCGGGCGAGCTGGCTGAGGATCGCGGCCTGATAGCCGGAGCCGGTCCCGATTTCGAGCACCTTGTGGCGCGGTTCGATCTCGAGCGCCTGGGTCATGAGGCCCACGATCGTCGGCTGACTGATCGTCTGGCCGCAGGCGATCGGCAGCGGCGTGTCGTCATAGGCGCGGTCCGAGAAGGTATCCGTGACGAACGGCGCGCGGTCGATCTTTTCCATGGCCGTCAGCACGCGCTTGTCGGTCACGCCGCGGGAGCGCAGCGTGTAGAGGAACTGCATCTTGCGGGTGGCGTCGTCGCTTGTCACCGCTGGTTCTCAGCCGAAGGCACGGGAGAAATCCTCCAGCGTGCGGGTGCAGGTGAGGTCGGCGCGCATCGGCGTGACCGAGATGTAGCCATCGAGATTGACGGCGACGTCGGTGCCGGGGGCGGAGGTGATGTTCTGCTGGCCGCCCTTGATCCAGAGGAACTTGCGCCCCGAGGGGGAGAGATGGGGTTCGAGGCCGAAGGAGATGCCGCGTCGGTAGCCCTGCGCCGCGGCCTTGAGGCCGAGGACATCGGCGGCGGGAACGGGCGGGAAGTTGACGTTGTAGAAGAGGCGATAGTCTTCCTGCTCCTCCGGGGTCGTGTCGAGAATGCGGCGGACCGTGTCGGCCCCGTGCTGGCGGGACGCCTCGAACGGGTCATCGAGGCGCGCGTTCTTCGGCCCGTAGAACTGGGAGAGCGCGATCGACGGGATGCCGTGGAGGGCGCCTTCCATCGCGCCGCCGAGAGTGCCGGAATAGAGTGCGTTCTCGCCCGAATTGTTGCCGCGATTGACGCCGGAGAGGACGAGATCGGGCTTGGCGTCCGCCATCACCTCGTAAAGGCCGGCAAGGACGCAATCGGCGGGGCTGCCTTCGGCGGCGTAGCGCCGTTCTGACATCTGGGACATCAGGAAAGGGTGGGTGTAGCTGATCTTGTGGGCGACACCCGATTGTTCGAAGGCGGGGGCGACGGTCCAGACCTCGCCGCTGTCGCCCGCGATGTCGGCCGCGATAGCCTCCAGCACCTTGAGGCCGGGGGCGTTGATGCCGTCGTCATTGGTCACAAGGATGCGCATGGGGTTTGTCTCGCCGCCAGGGGGTCGGAGAGGGGTTAGCCCAAGGGTGCGTGAGCGGCAAGATGAGGTTGAAAATCGGCAGGAATGCCGGGTGGAGGGTGGCGCTGTTGGTAGGCGTTCTGCGGTCAGAATTTTCTAGAAAATTCTGAAAGGGCAAATTCTTCTAGAAGAATTTGGCTTTAAAATCCTTCTAGAAGGATTTTTCACCTCCGGACTGTGAGGTCTCTAGCGCGTTCAATCCGCCAAACCGAGCGCGCCGACGATCCTTTGCGCCTCCTCCTGGCACGGTGTCAACGCCGTACGATCTTCGCCCGGGAAGAACCGGGCGCGGATGGCTGTGGGCATGGGGCGTGGTTCCACGATATCGATGTGGGGGCCGGTGCGGGCCGTCTCGGCCTGCCAGGAGCGGGCGAAGGCGATCTGGGCGGCTTTGGTCGCTCCGTAATGGGAGAAGAACTTCTCGCCCGCATGGGGGTCGTCGAAGAAGACTGCGCGCCCCGACTGGCCGAGGAGCGGGGCGACATAGGGGATCAGTCGCCCGGTTGCCGTGACGTTGACATCGATGCTTTTGGTGAGGTCCTTTTCGGCCGCATGGCTCGTGACCGAGAGGGGCGCTGCATGGGCGGCCGTATGAAGCCACAGGTCAAGCCCGCCCCAGCGGTCGTAGATGGACCGGCAGAGCTGCTGCATGGCTTCTGGCAGGGCGACGTCCATCGGAGCAAGCGTCGCCGCGCCGCCTTTGGCCTTGATGCGGTCGTCAAGCTCTTCCAGCGCGCCGGTGGTTCGGGCGACGGCGATGATGTGATAGCCGGGGGCCAGCGCCTCGGCCAGGGCGGCGCCGAGGCCGCGCGAGGCGCCGGTGATTAGGGCGGTGCGGTCGGTCATCGCGGCGGATTAGCCGCGGCGGGTTGTGGCGTCAATGACAGGCGGCGACACAGCGCTCAGGGCAGGCAGTTCGGCGGGCGCAGATCCTGCACGGCATCCTCCGGGCCGCATTGCTCGCCGGAGATCGGATACTGCTCTTCCGGTTGCGCGCAGGCGGCAAGCAGGACGATAAGGGCGAGAGACGCAAGGCGTGTCATGACGGGAACCTCCGCAACGTGATCTTTCCCGCAGAGTAGCGGTTCCCATCCGCAACTCTTTGATAGAACGCAATTCGCCAGCCCGTCTGCGTCATGGCCCGGGGGTCGTCAGTTCGACGGTGCGCCCATTGCGCTGAAGGATCACGCGGCCCGGTTCGATTGCGGCGACGATATCCTGACCGATGCGGTCGCCGCGGCGGACGGTGAAGGTGCGACCGCCCGGACGGCGCAGAAGCGCCTGCGGGCTGGCGGACCCGCCCGATGTGCCAAGCAGTGTCAGATCACGGCGGGAAATGCGGACAGATGTGGTGGCGCTCCGCGCAACCCTGGGAGGTGTCGTGGTTGTCAAAGTCAGTTGCTCCGACCGGGCGACTGTCTTCGAAATTGGAAGATATGCCCGGCTCATGAGGTGTGAGTGGAGCTTGTCGATGCCATGGCGGCGGGGGCTTGAAAAGTCCCGTGCCGCGACGTCGTTTCGGGGCGGCAGGACTACGCTCACCCCGATTGTTTTGGTGCTTAGATTGACGTCTGACCAAACGTTCTGAGGTGCTCGGACGGGCGAACCTGAAGACGGCTGTCAGGCTTGCGTCTGGGCTGGCCCGGTGGCGTTGTGACGGATATTGAACTCTGCCAGCGCTTTGACGCAGTCGCCTTGGGCACCGATGCGTGACCAAAGCTCCGCGCGGTGGTCCAAGGCCTTTTCAGGTTCGAAGGCCGTCTGGTTCGGTTTGTCCGCAAGAAAGCTTTCGATATTGGCTGTCACCCTATCGATCAGGTCGTAGCAGAAATCCATTGCGGTGGCGGATTGGTACCTCGCACCCGAAAGCCGGGGAATATCGGACTTGGAGGCATTGGCGATGCGCCTGTTCCGACGCTCGAAGAAAGATTGTGCGACCTGATCCCGGTTGCGTGTCAGGTGGACCTAAAGGGGAGCGGCACCGTCATGGCTGTCGAGCCTGCCGAGGAGCCAACTGAGGCGGTTGTCGACCTCGATCTGCCCTTTGGGGTAGTCGAAGCGGGCCGCGCCGGTCGGGTGGGATCGCGCCTCGCGCCCGGCGGTAAGTTCGGCATGTGTAGGCACGCCCGAGCCAGTGGCGTGGAGCCGCAGTGGCCGGTGCAGAGAACGAAGACGTTATTCATCGCGTGCGCTCCTGTTACTCGGCAGCTTTCAGTCGGAAGCCTTTCTCGATCATGTCGGCGGGTTCGACCGGGTATTCGCCGGAGAAGCAGGCGTCGCAATATTGCGGATGGTTCGGGTCGCGGCCCTTGGCTTCGCCCACGGCGCGGTAGAGGCCGTCAAGGGAGATGAAGCGCAGGGAATCGACGCCGAGGTGGTCGCGCATTTCGTCCTCGCTCATCGTCGCGGCAAGGAGTTTTTCGCGGTTCGGCGTGTCGACGCCGTAGAAGCAGGGCCAGGCGGTGGGGGGCGAGGCGATGCGGAAGTGCACCTCTTTCGCGCCGGCGTCGAGGATCATTTCCTTGATCTTCTGGCTGGTCGTGCCGCGCACGACGCTGTCGTCGACGAGGACGACGCGCTTGCCGCGGATCAGCGCCCGGTTGACGTTGAGCTTGAGGCGGACGCCCATGTTCCGGATCTGCTCGGTCGGTTCGATGAAGGTGCGGCCCATATACTGGTTGCGGATGATCCCCATGCCGTAGGGAATGCCGCTTTGGGCGGCGTAGCCGATGGCCGCGGGGGTGCCACTGTCGGGTACCGGGCAGACCAGGTCGGCCTCGACCGGGGCCTCCTTGGCCAGTTCCTTGCCGATCGCCTCGCGCGTCTCGTAGACGGAGCGGCCGCCGAGGATGCTGTCGGGCCGGCTGAAATAGACGTGTTCGAAGATACAGAAGCGCGGTCGCTTGGGCCGGAAGGGATGGTGGCTTTCGATGCCGGCCTTGGTGATCACGACCATTTCGCCCGGTTCGATTTCGCGGATGAATTCGGCGCCGATGATATCGAGCGCGCAGGTCTCGGACGACAGGACGTGACTGTCGCCGAGTTTACCGAGAACCAGCGGGCGCACGCCCAAGGGGTCGCGCACGCCGATGAGCTTGGTGCGCGTCATGGCGACAACCGAGAAGGCGCCTTCGACGCGGCGCAGGGCATCCTCCATCCGGGAGGGGATGTCGCGCTGGAGCGAGCGGGCCATCAGGTGGATGATGCATTCGCTGTCGGAGGACGACTGGAAGATCGAGCCGCGTTCGATCAGCTCGCGGCGCAGCGCGTCGGCATTGGTGATGTTGCCGTTATGGGCGATGGCCGCCCCGCCCATCGAAAACTCGCCGAAGAAGGGCTGGACATCGCGGATCGCGGTCTGCCCCTTCGATCCGGCGGTGGAGTAGCGGACATGGCCGATGGCGAGCGAACCCGGCAGCGCCTCCATCAGCGAGGCGGAGGTGAAGGTGTCGCGGACATAGCCGAAGCGGCGGGCGGACTGGAACCCCACTTGCGGGTCGTAGGAGACGATGCCGCCCGCCTCTTGCCCGCGATGCTGGAGGGCGTGGAGACCGAGGGCCACGAAATTCGCGGCATCCGAGGTGCCGATGATCCCAAAGACACCGCATTCTTCGCGGAGCTTGTCCTCGTCAAGGGGGTGGGCGTGCCAGCGCGGCGCGGTCTGGTCGGACATCAGGTGGGTCTGGTCCCGGTAAAGACTACGATGAATCGAGATAAGGGCTGCGGGCGCCGGTGTCACGGAAAACCGCGTC
This sequence comes from Aestuariibius violaceus, assembly GCF_040779325.2. Taxonomy (NCBI): domain Bacteria; kingdom Pseudomonadati; phylum Pseudomonadota; class Alphaproteobacteria; order Rhodobacterales; family Paracoccaceae; genus Aestuariibius; species Aestuariibius violaceus. The sequence goes on along the minus strand of NZ_JBFONT020000009.1, from coordinate 104,244 downwards.
TGCGTGACGCAGCGTGGCGGTTTGGCCGCAGCTTTAGCCCGTCGTCATATGGATAACGGAGCGTTGGGCGATCAGACCAATGATCGGCTGGCAGCGATGCGGCTGCCTGAGCAGGCCGCGATCGCGCCAGTTCGGGTTGTCCGGAGGATTGCGGGGCCGCCATCGGCGGCCCGTCCAGGATCACTCGGTCGGCGTGGGCGTGGTGGTATCGGTTGGCGTGGGCGCGGTCGTGGGCGTGGTGACGCCGCTTTCCGGGCCGCAATCGCCGACAAGCTGCTGGTACTGCTCGGTGAACCAGCCGATGGCGGCCTCGGGATCCTGACCCTCGATCTGCTCGGTGACCTGGGCGAAGACCTGGGCCGAGCGGCTTTCGTCGACCATCTGGATTTCCTGGGCTGTCAGGACCGTTTCGTAGACGAAGAAGCCGATAGCGACGATCAGGACACCGCGCAGGACGCCGAAGATGAAGCCGAGGGCCTGGTCGACCGTGCCGAGCGCGGAGCGCTGAACGACCGACGAGAAGAGCGGCGTGAAGAGCGAGAAGACGACAAGCGCGATGGCGAAGACGCCTGCGAAGGCGATGATGATCGACAATTCGCAGCTGTCGCCGATAAAGTCGCTGACGATCGGGATCTGGGCAATCAGCGGGCGCACTTCGCCCGCGAAGAAGAAGGCAAGGATCGCCGCACCGATCCAGCCGGCAATCGCCATAGCCTCGCGCACGAAGCCGCGCGAATAGGCGAGGATGCCCGAGAGAAGTACGATGACGGCAACGCCTGCGTCGACGAGTGTGAAGCCTTCCATGGCCTGCCCTTTTTGTCCCCGGTCAGCCGCGGGTGGGTTCGCGGCTGCCAAATATCGCCTCCACGAAGTCTGAAACATCCGCCATCTGACGCATCTTCAGACCCGTCTGCACCGGTTTTTTCGTCTCCGGCGCGATCGCTGTGGAGAAACCAAGTTTCTGCGCTTCTTTCAACCGGTTTTCGGTTTGAGGGGCCGGGCGGAGGGCGCCGGATAGGCTGATTTCCCCCCAGATGACGTGGGTGGCGGGCAGCGCCGCATCCTCCCGCGCGGAGATCAGTGCGGCGGCCACGGCGAGGTCGGCGGCGGGTTCGGTGACCCGCATCCCGCCCGCCACGTTGAGGTAGACATCGAGCCCGGTGAAGGGCACCCCGGCGCGGGCTTCGAGCACCGCGAGGATCATGGCAAGCCGCGACCCGTCCCAGCCGACGACGGTGCGGCGGGGGTTTGCATGGGGGGAGGGGGCGACGAGCGCCTGGAACTCGCACAGGACGGGCCGGGTGCCTTCTATGCCTGCAAAAACGGCCGATCCTGGGGCGGGTGTTCCGCGGTGGGAGAGGAAGAGGGCGGAGGGGTTTTTGACCTCGGCAAGCCCTCGCCCCGTCATCTCGAACACGCCGATTTCGCTGGCCGGTCCGAAGCGGTTCTTGACCGACCGGAGGAGGCGGAACTGGTGGCCCCTGTCGCCCTCGAAATAGAGGACGGTATCGACCATGTGTTCGACCACCCGGGGGCCCGCGATCTGGCCGTCCTTGGTGACGTGGCCGACCAATATGACCGAAATGCCACGGGTCTTGGCAAAATTCGTCAGCTCATGCGCGGCGGCCCTGACCTGGGACACGGAACCGGGCGCAGCATCGAGCGTGTCGAGCCACATCGTTTGAATCGAATCGATCACGGCGAGTTGCGGGCGTTCCTGATCGAGGGTCGTCAGGATGTCCCGCAGGTTGGTTTCCGAGGCGAGCGCGACGGGGCTTTCGGTAAGGCCGAGCCGTTCGGCCCGCATCTGGACCTGGGCGGTGGCTTCCTCGCCCGAGATATAGAGGGTCTTGAGCCCGCCCCGGGCGAAGCGGGCCGCCGCCTGGAGGAGAAGGGTGGACTTGCCGATGCCGGGATCGCCGCCGAGGAGGGTCGCTGACGCCGCCGTCAGGCCGCCGCCGAGGACACGGTCGAGTTCCTCGACGCCCGAGATCGTGCGGGGCGGCGCTTCGGCCTTTGTCGCAAGGTCGGTGAGGGGGATGGCCTTACCGCGGCCTGAGAGCGCCTTGGGGCGCTCTGAGAGGGGCTGGGCCTCTTCGATGGTGTTCCAGGCGCCGCAGGTCTCGCATTGGCCGGACCATTTGGAATGGCTGGCGCCGCAGGCGGTGCAGCGGAAGGCGGTGTCTTTCGGCATGGGAGAGGTTTGGCGCGGCTGGGCGCCGCGCGCAATGGGGCTGTTACGGCAGGGACGGGGCTGCGTCGGTCGGTGTGCGGTCGCGCGCGATGTGGCGCGCGGTCAGGATCGAGATCGCGATGCTGGCGAGGATGCAGCTTGTGAAAAGGTAGAGGCCCCAGCCGGTTTCGACGCGGCCGACGCCGATGCCCTTGATCACCACGATGTAGAGCGCGATCAGGAAGATGTCGGCCATGGCGAGCTTGCCCAGCCAGGACAGGACCGGCAGCACCTTGCGGCGCATCAGGCCGAAATGGACCATCGCGAGGCCGATCGTCTTGAGATACGGCGCGAAGAGCGCGAAGGCGGTGACGATCAGCGCGAGGAAGACATCGGTCTGCCAGAGCGACTGGAGGCCCGAGACGACGCTGATTTCGCTCAGCCCGAAGAGCGGCAGAAGGCCGGCGCGCAAAAGCGGCGCGAACCAGGCGACGGGGAAAAGGATCAGGAGGGCGAGGTTTGCGATACGAAGGATTGTCACTGGCACTGTCCGGAACTGTCGATGGGATCTGCCTCATGTCGGAAATGAAAAAAGCGCCCGCAAGAGCGGGCGCTGAGTTCAGGCGACATATGTGGCAAATCGGCTATTCGGCAGGTTTCGCCATCCGCACGACATTGGTCTCGCTTCCGTCGCGGATGAGGCCGAGTTCTGGCAGGATCTCGTCCAGTTCGGCGGTGAGCCGTTCAAGTTGCGAGGCGACGACGCTTTCTTCGAGATGGATCTGGTCGCCCCAGCGGCGCAGTTCGCGGGCCGTCTGCTGAGCCTTGACGATCATCTCCTGCTGGCGCTCGATCTCTTCCTGGCGTTCGGCGAGGAAAGCTTTCGCGCGGGCGATCTTGTCATCGCTGTAGACCTCAGCCAGGTGACGCGAGGTCTGACCCATCTGGGCGGCAACCTCGATCACGTCGGCCTCGAGCTCCTGCAGGTCGGGATGGTCGCGCAGGAAGGCGATGCGTTCGCGGACGGCATCAAATTCGGAAGACAGCGTGAAGATCCCCGCACGGTCGGCGGCATGAACATGATGATAGGCGCGTGCCACGTCTTCCATTTTGAGCGCGAAATTGCGGTGGCTCGTCTCGAGCCGCATCGTACGCATTGCGCTGGGCACGAAAAACATGAGCCCCACCAGCAGTGCGGTGACTGTGATCTGCAAATACATCCCGCCAGCGGGAATGATCGTGTCACCGAAGGCTAGCGGTGCCACCAGCCAAGGCGCCGCGCCCATCGACGCAGCGATCGTATAGGTTAGAGCTGCCAGGGCGATTGCCGCCAGTACGAATAGAGCGATCGCTTGCAGCCAGGCAGTCGCCGAGCGTGCCATTAAATCCATTGGTCAAGAACTCCTTCACCCCCACCGGTCTGAAGTTGAAAAATTGCCACTTCAGAACGGGAATACCCAACACACGGGATTCGTTCCCATTTTTTGACCGCTCGATAATTTCTTCTTAACACATTTCGGTCTGCGGATCAGGTAAGAGATTCCCGCCTTGTTTCGCGGCGGTAGCGGGGGCCGAGGGAGGTGAGGATTTCATAGCCGATGGTGCCTGCCGCCTTGGCCAGCGCGTCGATGCCCTGGTGGGGGCCAATGATCGTTAGGGTTTCGGGCGGTTCCTCGAGGTCGGTCACATCGACGGTGAGGAGGTCCATTGAGACGCGCCCGGCCAGCGGGCACGGGGTTTCGCCGTGCCAAAGTGTCGCGCCGTTCGAGAGCGCGCGGATCAGCCCGTCGGCATAACCGGCCGAGAGGGTGGCGATGACGCTGGGCCGTTCCGCCGTCCAAGCGGCGCCGTAGCCGACGGTTTCGCCGGGGGTGAGATCGCGGATCTGGATGACGGGGAGGTCGAGTTGCACCACGGGTTGGGCATCCGTGTAGGGCGCGCCGCCGTAGAGGCCGATGCCGGGGCGGGTGAGGTCGAAGTGGTACTCGGCCCCGAGGAGGATGCCGCCGGTCGCGGCGAGGGAGCGGCGGGTGGCGACGCCCTCGACCATTTGCAGGAAGGTGTGCAGTTGGGCCTTGTTTTGCGGGTGGTCGGGTTCGTCGGCGCAGGCGAGGTGGCTGATGGCAAGCCGCGCGGCTTCGGGCGGGATGATCTGGCGGATCGCGGCCCAGTCTGCAGGCTCGATCCCGAGGCGATTCATCCCGGTGTCGAATTGCAGGCCGAACGGGTGGGTCGGCAGCGCCTCGAGGTGGCGGACGACCTGTTCGAGCGAGTTGAGCAGCGGGATGAGGTTCAGGGTTTCGATCAGCCCGGCGTCGGCCTCCATATGGCCCGAGAAAACGTAGATTTCGGGTCCCGGTCCGAGGGCCTGACGGACGGCAGCGCCCTCTTCGGCCTGGGCCACGAAGAAGGTGCGGGCGCCGGCTGAGGCCAGCGCAGGGGCGGCGAGGTCGATGCCTAGCCCGTAGGCGTCGGCTTTGACCACGGCCCCGGTCTCGCAGGTCGTCATCGCGTCGAGGTGCCGCCAATTCTCGGCAATCGCCGCAGGATCTATCGTGAGCAGTCCGGTTCCCATGGGGCAGGGAAGTGATGGATGCGCGCGTGCGGGTCAACCGCCCAGGTCATTCTGGCGGGGGTCGTCAGCTGCGTGCTAGGCTGCTTTCCGGGAGGAGAGATCATGGAGCGGATCCGGTTGATGCTGGCGCATCCGAGCATCCTCGTCATGGCGGCGGCGGTGCCCTTGGGTATTGGTCTGGCGGCGGGCGGGCCGGCCTGGGTCTGGCTGTTCGTGCCGTTGGGCGTGCTGGCGCAGATGGGCAACGAATACGCGCTGCACCGCTTCGTCTTTCACCTGCCGCCGCCGCGCCGGCAATGGGCGTTCGATCTGCTCTATCAGGCGCATTACGGGCACCATGATTTTCCGACGAACCGGAAGCTGTTCTTCGCGCCGATCTGGGTGACGGTGCCGGTTCTGGTGGGGAATTTTGTTTTGCTTTTCGGGGTGTTGGCGACGCTTGGGGTGGTGTATGCTTTGCCGATCGCGGCTGCGGTCGTGCTGATCGGCGGGACGGCGACATTCCTGGGCTACGAATGGTTTCACATGACCGCCCATCTGGACGTGCCCAAGATGCGGGCCGAGCGGCATGTGACGCGGCTGCACAACCAGCACCATTTCCGCGACTTCTCGAAATGGTTCCACGTCACGCCGGGCGGGGCCATCGTGGACCGGGTGATGGGGACGGCCATCGACCGGGAGAGCCTGAAGGCGCAGCAGCGGATCGAGTTCATCCGGACGCTGGGTCTGCGGCCCGACGATCCACGCCTGATCGCCGCGCGGGAGCGGTTTGCGCCGCGCTATGGGCTGTCGGAGGACGAGGTGCTCAGGGCGGCACGCGGCTAATGCGGAGAGATGAGGGCATCGCCCGACCTGGAGGGCGTTCCGACGCTCCTGCCGCGTCCCGCATTGCCAGAGGTTCAGGCGTTAGGCTGCTTGAGACGTTGCAAAATCGCCCTCCTGGGGGAGGTCGGGCGATGCCCGGCGGTGCCGCCGGGCGGGACATTTGAGCGGCGTGGCTCTCTAGCCCTCTGCGGCCGCCTGCCCCTCTTCCTCGGGCTCGAAGTCCAATGCCACGCCGTTGATACAGTAGCGCAGGCCCGTGGGCTGAGGGCCGTCGGGGAAGACGTGGCCGAGGTGCCCGCCGCAGCGGTTGCAGTGCACCTCGGTGCGGCGCATGAAGAACGAGCGATCCTCCTGCTCTCCCACGTTTTCCTCGCCGATGGGGGCGTAGAAGCTGGGCCAGCCGGTGCCGCTTTCGAACTTGGTCTCCGCATCGAAAAGCGGCAGGCCGCAGCCTTTGCAGAGATACGTCCCCGGCTCTTTCGGGAAGTTGTCGTGGGTGCCCGCGCGTTCTGTCCCGTGCTTACGCATTATGCGAAATGCCTCGGGCGATAGTTGCTCTTTCCACTCAGCTTCGGATTTTTCGATCTTGTTCAGCATTTGTGACATCCTGTGTCGTGTTCCCCCCTTATGTAGAAGGTCAGGTGGGGACGCCAAGACTGAGGGATGTTCGGATGATCCTTCTGGAAAAAGGGCGCTATGCCGCCCGTCTGGCCGAGACGGAGGCCGATATCGCGGCGGCGCAGGCGCTGCGCCACCGGGCGTTTTTCGGGCGCGAGGGCGTCGATGCGGACGCGTTCGATGCGATCTGCCGCCATGTTCTGGTGGAAGACGAGGGGCGCCTTGTCTGCTGTTACCGGGTTCTGCCCCTGGCCCATGGGGCCGAGATCGGGCGGAGCTACTCGGCGCAGTTCTATGATCTGAAAGCGCTTGAGGCATTCGACCGGCCGATGATCGAGATGGGGCGATTTTGCATCGACCCGGACGTGCGTGACCCTGATGTGCTGCGCGTGGCTTGGGGCGCGATGACGCGGATCGTGGACGAGGGCGGGCACGGGATGCTGTTCGGCTGTTCGTCGTTTCAGGGAACGGATCCAACGCCTTACGCGGAAACCTTCGGGTTGCTGGCGGGTCGGCACGTGGCGCCCAAGCGCTGGCGACCGGGGCGTCGGGCGCGGCAGGTCGTGTCGCTGGGCAAGGCCCTGATCCCGGCGCGGATCGCGAATGCGACGCGGGCGATGCCGCCCTTGCTGCGCACCTATCTGAGGATGGGCGGCTGGGTGAGCGACCACGCGGTGATCGACAAGGCGATGGGCACACTGCATGTGTTCACGGGGGTCGAGGTCGACCGGGTGCCCGGGGGGCGGAAGCGGTCGCTGAGGGCCATCGCCGGTTGATCCTTTCGGGCTTGCGGCTTAGCTGACGCGCCATGGCGCGTGCACCCCTTCTGCAACTCTCCGACATCTCGCTGACTTTCGGCGGCGATCCGGTGTTTTCTGGGCTCGATCTGGTGGTGCAGCCGGGGGACAGGGTGGCGCTGGTGGGGCGGAACGGGTCGGGAAAATCCACGCTTCTCAAGGTGATGGCGGGTCTGGTGGAGCCGGATGCGGGGGAGGTCGTGGTGCCACCGGGCGTGTCGGTCGGCTATATGGAGCAGGACCCGGAGATGGCGGGCTGCGCGACCTTGGGTGACTATGCGGCGAGCGGGCTGGAGCCGGGGGAGGCCTACCGGGTCGAGATGGTGGCTGAGGGGCTGAAGTTCGATCCTGCCCGCGCCGTCGAGGTGGCCTCGGGCGGGGAGCGGCGCCGCGCGGCCCTCGCCAAGATCATGGCCGAGGCGCCGGAACTGATGCTGCTGGACGAGCCCACGAACCATCTGGATATCGAGGCGATCGGCTGGCTGGAGGGCGAGCTGAAGGCGGCAAGGGCGGGCTATGTCCTGATCTCGCACGACCGGGCGTTTCTGCGGGCGCTGACCCGGGCAACCCTTTGGATCGACAGGGGAAAAGTGCGCCGTCAGGAAGAAGGGTTTGCCGCCTTCGAGGCCTGGCGGGACAAGATCTGGGAGGAGGAAGACAGCGCGCGCCACAAGCTGGACCGCAAGATCAAGGCGGAGGCGCGGTGGGCGGTTGAGGGGATCTCGGCCCGGCGGAAGCGCAATCAGGGGCGGGTGCGGGCGCTGGCCGATCTGCGGGCCGAGCGGGCGGATATGATCCGGCGGCAGGGGGCCGCGGCGATGGCGCTGGAAGCTGGACCGAAGAGCGGAAAGCGGGTGATCGAGGCGCGGGGGCTGGCCAAGACGCTGGGCGGGAAGGCCATCGTGACGGACTTTTCCCTGCGGGTCGGGCGTGGGGAGCGGATTGCCTTTGTCGGGCCGAACGGGGTGGGAAAAACCAGCCTTCTCAAGATGTTGCTCGGGGAGGTGCCGCCCGATGCGGGGGAGGTGGTTCTGGGCACGAACCTCGAGGTCGTGGTGTTCGATCAGGCGCGCGCCCAGCTGGATCCGGACATGTCGCTGTGGGAGAGCCTGACGGGCGACAGGGACATGCGGGTTTCGGGGGCGGCGGATCAGGTTCTGGTCCGGGGCCAGCCCCGGCATGTCGTTGGTTATCTTAAGGATTTCCTGTTTTCCGAGGCGCAGGCGCGAGCCCCGGTTCGGTCGCTGTCCGGGGGCGAGAAGGCCCGGCTGCTGCTGGCCAAGATCATGGCGCGGGAGAGCAATCTGCTGGTCCTCGACGAGCCGACGAACGACCTGGATGTGGAGACGCTGGACCTGCTGCAGGAGTTGATCGGGGAGTATGACGGGACGGTCCTGCTGGTGTCGCACGACCGGGATTTCCTCGACCGGGTGGCGACGACGACCGTGGCGATGGAGGGGAACGGGCAGGCTGTCGTCTATGCCGGCGGGTGGAGCGATTACGTGTCCCAGCGGGGGGAGCGGGCCGCGGAAAGTTCCGCGAAAGCAAAGGGTTCGAAGGCCAGGGCGGCGGCCAAGGAAGAGGCGAAGCCGGAGGGGTTGAGCTTTACCGAGAAGCATCGGCTGGAGGCGTTGCCGGGGGAGATCGCCCGGCTGGAGGCCGAGATTGGCAAGCTGGAAGGGCTGTTGTCGGACCCGGATTTGTACGGGCGGGAGCCGGTGAAGTTCGCCAAGGCGACGGAGGCCCTGACCGAGCGGCAGGCCAAGCTGGGCGCGGCCGAGGAGGAGTGGCTGGAGCTGATGGAACGGGCCGAGGCAACACAGACCTGAACCTATTGGTGGCGGCTTATGGGTCTTTCCGGCGCCCTTCGGCGAATCGCCAGAAAAACAAGGTTAATCCGGGAAAATGAGGGTGCGGCATCCGGGCGGCAAATGGTCGGCATCACGTCGGAGGGCCGAACGCAACACTGGCGGTGTTAACGGAGCGCGCGGTGATTTTGGTGCGCAACGGGTGGAAACGGTTCGGGGGTGGCAGAGGGGGATTGTTGAAAATCGCTGGACGGTCCAGCGCAGAGGCAGCGCAGCATTCAAACTGATATGACTATGCCACATCCTGATCGCCGGGCGAGCGCCTGACCGGGGGCTGGCGCCGCTAACGGAGGAACGGCGCGCTTTATGGCAGCCAAGCTCGTGCCACAGATCGGGCGGGCAGCGCTCCGTCCCCAAAGCGCCAGACCGCGTTCGTCGGGCAAAAGGTCCACTGGACCTTTTGCTGATCCTCCTCACCCAGTCAGGCGCTCGCTCGGGCAGCGGCGGGGCCGCTTGATTCCGGGCGTGATGCTAACTCCTCCAATGTCTGGATTGAGCCCCAATTTGACGGATGCTGCTCCCGCAATGAATGGCTGCTTCAGAGAGTGGCTCGGGAACTCCTAATTATTGTGTCCTATAACTCGATTGATCGCGTCGATGGCGATCTCGCCAATTCGTTCGGCTCCCGGCTGACTCGGATCGTATTAGGCGACGGTCAATCCAAGCACATTACACCGAGCCAGGATTCTATCGAGGCACGCTAGAAGGTCGTTTCCAGAAAGCCCGCCTGTTTCGGCATACTCGTTAGCCATCCCCTCCGATGTATCAATGCAATCCATGTCTAGATGGATGAGCACTGCGTCAGTGTCTATTGGCAAAAGGCTGTTGAGCGCGTCGGCGAAGGACTGGGGCCGGTGACGACCGCCCTGAACCATTGAGACAGCCGCAGCCGAGAGACGATGGAGAAGGCCGCCCTCCAGATTGCGTGATCCGCAATAAAGGAGCCGATGAGGTTCCAGCGGACTGAACCCCGGAACAGTCATTGCAAAGCGCCGCCAGCACTGCCCAGTTAGGGTCGCAGCCCCCATGCTGTCGAAGTAACCATGCTCGATGTCCTCGGGCGTGTAGAAGTCGGTGTGACCATCGAACCAGATCAGTGGCACATCAGGGCTGCCGAGACCGGCATAAGTACCAACTTCTACGTTGCAATTACCCGACAGGACCAGCGGGAAGCGACCTGTGCGAACGGCCTCAGAAACGGCGTGTGCAACCCGTCTCTTAACTTCGAATGCCCGCCCCACCTCGCCGTCGCACTCGGGAATATGGCCGAGGTCGGATAAGCTGGTTTCGACTCCAACGCGTTTCAGGTCATCCGCTAGACCCATTTCCATCAGGCGGATTGGACCGGCGCCAACGCGATCCTCCCGTACACCGCCATGATACGGCGCAAGTATGATCTCTACAGATTTCACGTCGCTAGGATGAAGCCTGACAGTTTTAAGTGCAATTTGAGAAGCCGCCGTTCGTTAAGCCGCAGCGAATTCACACTTTGTCCCGCTGAATGGCCTTCCATCTCGTGCGCAACACGAGCCGGGCCAGTGGCGGCCCGTGGGGTGGCGCTACACCGGTTGCGCGGCGCGCTTCTATGGTGCTGTGTTCATCTTCCCTCTGAGGTCAGGGCGCGGGTGGCAAAGCGCCAGCCCTCGGGGCGGGCCGGCGCTGGCCCGGCGCCTTCGGCTTGAGTCCGGGCCAGTCAGCGCTCTGCGACCGATGCCATTTTTCCATAGGGTAGCAGATAGAGCTTGATCTCAAGTTAGGTTGAGATCGTACCGCTGTGATCCTCAGCAGGAGGACGGTCATGGCGGACGTGCAGAGCACACCGGAGGCGGAGACCTTCGTCTCGTGGCGGGAGTTTCTGGGGAGCCCTCATGCCGCGTCGCTGGCCTTGGTTTGCCTGGCCGTGTGGCTCCATGCCGCCGACAGCCTGATGGTGGCGACGATGCTGCCCGCGATCGTGGCCGAGGTTGGTGGAGCGGCGCTGGTCGGCTGGTCGGTGTCGCTTTACGAGATCGGGTCGATCGTCGCGGGGGCGGCGAGTGCGCTTTTGACGATGCGGTACGGGCTGCGGGGCCCGATGGGGCTGGCGGCGCTGCTGTTCGGGGCGGGGTGCCTGTTGAGCGCGGTCAGCCCGACCATGCCGCTGGTCCTGACCGGGCGGGCGATGCAGGGGCTGGGCGGAGGTGGGCTGGTCGCGATGGGATTCGTGGCCGTCAGCGTGCTGTTTCCGCGGCGCTATACGGCGCGGGCGATGGCCGTGATCTCGGGGCTTTGGGGCGTATCGGCCTTTACCGGGCCGCTGATCGGCGGGTTGTTCGTGGAATTCGCGACCTGGCGCTGGGGGTTCGCCTTTTTCGGCGCGCAGGCGTTCCTGCTTGCCCTCTGGATCCTGGTGCGGAGCGCGGCGGGGCCGGTGCGCCCGGTGGACGGCGGCACCGGGTTCCCGGTGGGGCGGCTGGGCCTTCTGTGCCTCGGGGTGGTGCTGGTGTCGCTGGGAGGCGTGGAGGTCGCGCCTTTGCGGACCGGGCTGTTCGTGGCGGGCGGGATCGCGTGCCTGGCCGGGTTCCTGTTGCTGGACGGCCAGGCGGAGGCGACGCGGCTTTTGCCGCAGCGGCCGTTCGATCCAAGACGGCGCGCGGGTGCGGCGCTGTTGATGATCCTCGCGCTGTCGGTGGCGACGATCCCGATCCTGGCGTTCGGGCCGCTTCTGATGGTGGCGATCCACGGGATCTCGGCCCTGACGGCGGGATATGTCGTGGCCTGTTCGTCGATCGGCTGGACGGTGACGGCGGTGTTGGTAAGCGGCGCGCCGGAGCGGTTCGACCGGCTCTGGATCGCGGTCGGGATGGGGCTGGTGGCGCTGAGCATCGCGGGTTTCCTCTATGCGGTGCCCGCCGGGCCTGTCTGGCTGATCGCCGTCTTTGCGGCTGTCGAAGGGGGCGGCTTCGGGCTGGCCTGGACGTTCATCCTGCGGCAGGCGATTGCGGGTGTGGCGGCGGCGGAGGCGCAGCGGATCTCTGGCGCGCTGCCGACCGTGCAGCGGTCGGGCTACGCGCTGGGGGCGGCGGTGATGGGGATTGTCGCGAACGCGTCCGGATTTCTTTCGATGGCGGGGGCGGAGGATGCGGCGCGGGTGGCGGCCTGGGTCTTTGCGGCGTGCCTGCCCTTCGCCGTGATCGGATTGGGGGCGATGGCGGCATTCGTCGGCCGGAGCAGGAGGGCGGGGATGCGGTGAGACTGTTCCATGCCCGTGATGTCGGGCCTTTGTGGCGGGGTCGGCAGGCGGCTGCGACATCCCGTGCACCGGAGTGTCACAAAGCTATGATGATGATTTGTGTTATACGGGACTCCTACTAACCCAGCAGGAGAGACAGATGTCCCGTAAGGAGATCATCGAGAGCCAGGAATACGGCAACAAGGCCGAAGCGTTCGAAGCCTATGACGATATTCCGACGAACCCGAACCTCGGCAACACGATCGGCGACGTCATCAACCGCCGCTACGGTCGCCGCGACGTGATGCGCGGGATGCTTGGCGTGACGGCGACGACCGCCCTGTTCGGCACCTCCGCCATGGTCGCGCCGCGTCAGGCCGCCGCGCAATCCGCCGCCGAGAGCCGCTATGTCTTTGACGAGCTGGCCTGGGGCAACGACGAGACCCACCATATCGCCGAGGGCTATCGCGCCGACGTGCTGCTGCGCTGGGGCGACCCGATCACCGCGGACGCGCCCGCCTTCGATCCGCTGAACCAGAGCGCCGAGGCGCAGCTGCAGCAATTCGGCTACAACAACGATTACGTGGGCTATGCCGAGATCGAGCCGGGCCGGGGGATGCTGTGCGTCAACCACGAATACACCAACGAGGAGGTGATGTTCCCCGGCCTGGGCCGTCAGGACCGCGACGGGTTCCAGGGGATGACGAAAGAGCTGGTCGATATCGAGATGGCGGCCCATGGCGGCACCGTTGTCGAGATCGCGAAGGGCGAGGACGGCCTGTGGGCGGTCGATCTGGAGAGCCCGCGGAACCGGCGGATCACCCCGCTGGATACCGAGATGACGTTCTCGGGCCCGGCGGCAGGCCATGTGCGGCTGCAGACGAACGACGACCCCGAGGGGATGCGCGTGATCGGCACGATCAACAACTGCGCCGGCGGCATGACGCCCTGGGGCACCTACCTGATGGCCGAGGAGAATTTCCACGGCTATTTCTGGACCGACAATCTGGACGCCGCGGGCGATCCGGTGATGGACAGCGGCAATCCCGAGACGACCTCTTACGGGCGCTACGGTGTGCCGGGGGCGTGGTATGCCTGGGGCCGGTATTACGACCGGTTCAACATCGATGCCGAGCCGCGGATGCCGAACAAATACGGCTGGATCGTCGAGGTCGATCCGATGGATCCGGATTCGGTCCCCGTCAAGCATACGGCACTGGGCCGGTTCCGGCATGAGGGGGCCGAGACGACGGTGTCGTCGGGCGGTCAGCTGGTGATCTATTCCGGCGACGACAACCGGTTCGACTATCAGTACAAGTATGTCTCGGCCGGGACGGTCTCGGACGACCGGGCGGCGAACAGCCAGCTTCTGTCGGACGGCACGCTTTATGTGGCGCGGTTCAACGATGACGGCACCGTCGACTGGCTGCCGCTTGTCCACGGGGAAGGCCCGCTGACGGCCGAGAACGGGTTCAACGATCAGGGCGACGTGGTGATCGACGCGCGTCTGGCCGCCGACCTGCTGGGGGCCACGCCGATGGACCGGCCGGAAGACGCGCAGCCGCGCGGCGACGGGACGGCCTATATCATGCTGACCAACAATACCCGGCGCGAGACCGGCAATGCGGCGAACCCGCGGCCCGATAACGCCTTCGGCCACATCATCGAGATCAAGGAAGATGGCGGCGATCATGCGGCGACCCGCGGCACCTGGGACATCCTCGTGCGCTGCGGCGATCCGGAACTGGCCGGGATCGGGGCCCAGTGGAACCCCGAGACGAGCGAGAACGGCTGGTTCGGCTCGCCCGACAACTGCGCGATCGATGCGGAGGGGCGGCTCTGGATCTCGACCGACCAGGGGTCGGGCTGGGCCAATACGGGCAAGTCGGACGGCCTTTATGCGCTGGAAACCGAGGGCGATCTGCGCGGGCATTCGAAGCTGTTCTTCCGCTGCCCGGTGGGCGGCGAGCTGTGCGGGCCGTACTTCGCCGACAATGACGAGACGCTGTTCCTGGCGGTCCAGCATCCGGGAACGGACGGCACCCGGAACTTCGAAGGGTTCGAGCGCGATTCGACCTTCGAGGATCCGGCGACCCGCTGGCCGGACTTCCAGGACGGGATGCCGCCGCGCCCGTCGGTCGTCGTCGTCACGAAGGAGGGCGGCGGCAAGATCGCCGTCTGATCCCTCAAGACAGGACGGAACGGGTTGTCGAAAGGCGGCCCGTTTCTACCTCTGGCCGATCCACCTTGCGCGTTTGCCCAAACGTGGTAGCCTTGACGCTGCGGGGGAGACGAGTGTCCGCTGGTTGCACGTAGGGCAGGCAGAGTTGGGAGGCTCGGCATCATGCACCTCAAGAAACCCAAAGAGACACCCGGCGCGCAGCATGGCCCTGCGCGCATTCTGCGGGAGCGTTTGTCGGACGACCGGCTGGAAAGTCTGGCGCGGGAGGCGCTGGAGCGGCTGTCGGGCGGCACCCCGGCCGGTGGCGCCGGAGCCGCCGATCCGGAGATCCTGGACGCGCTGACCGAAGCGCTGGTCGCCCCGGGCCAGTACGAGGCGATGCGGATCGCCCGGGGGCTGATGGCATCGGGCGCGGGAATGGAGCGGCTCTATCTCGATTATCTGGCCCCCGCGGCGCGGCGCCTTGGCGTGGCCTGGGAAGAGAGCCGCCTGAGCTTTGCCGACGTGACGGTCGGGACCAGCCGGATCTACGGCATCATGATGCTGCTGCGGCGGGTCCATGCGCGCGCGGCCGGCCTGAAGGGACGGCATGCGGTGTTCGCCGCGGCGCCGGGAGAGGATCACGTTCTGGGCGTGCAGATGGCGGCCGATCTGTTCCGTCAGCACGGGTGGGAGGTGACGATCCGCGTCGGGCTGGACCATGAGAACCTGGTCAACGACCCCGTGATCGAGGAATGCGGCCTGATCGGCCTGTCGGCCAGCGGAGAGCGAAGCCTTCCGGCGCTGATCCGGCTGGTCATCGCCCTGCGCTATGCCAATCCGGAAGCCTTCGTTCTGGTCGGCGGCAATTTGGTGGAGACGGAACCCGCCCTTCTGCGGCTCACCGGCGCCGACGGCCTGGCCCGCGACCTGCCCGCCACGATCCGCCGGATGGAGCGTTATCTGGAGGCTTGATCGCGAAGCCAGTCGGCGAGGTCTTCGCCTTCGAGCTTGCGCTGGGCCAGTTCGATGATGAGAGGGCCGATGTCGTCTACTGTCCACGCAATCTGCACGCCGTTCAGGTCGAGGCAGACGTCCATCGACTGATGCGCTGTCCGCTTGTTGGCGTCGTTAAAGCAATGGCCCGTTGCAATCGCTTCGGCATAGGCGGCAGCGAGATCGAAGACATCGCGGATCATGCCGTAGGCGAGCTTGTTCTGGACGCGAGCCAAGGCGCCATCCAACGACTTGTCCCGCGCCAGTCCTTCCAGTTCGCCGGGGTTGAGAACCGCGTCATGAACGGCGACGACCAGTTCGGTCGTCAGAAAAACGTAGGCCATTTACTTGTCGCGGAGGTAATCCAGCACCGGCTGATTGATATGACGGCGGCGCTGGAGGCTCTCCATCACCTCTTCCATCGTCGCGACCCGGTGCTCTCCGGGGTCAGACACGGCTTCAACCGGAACGAAATATCCAACAGGCTTGGAGTTCTTCATGATCGCCACCGGCTTGCCCCGGGCGCGGTCGAGCACCTTCTGCGGTTCGCGCAGTTCGGTCATCGTGGCGATTTCGTTGGTCAGTAGCCGGGTCATGTGCGCCTCCTCGGGGTATCGCCAATATATATTGCATATAGATTTGTGCAACACCGTATACTTTATAATATACAATGTGGTGCTTAAAGTTCGATAAAGACCCGCGGCACGTCTGCCCCATTGACCGGCTGTCTGTTCCCCCGCATATCCCCCTGATGACCGACCTTGCCCATATCCGCAATTTCTCCATCGTCGCCCATATCGACCATGGGAAGTCCACGCTGGCCGACCGGCTGATCCAGGAGACCGGCACGGTGCAGGATCGTGACATGAAGGAGCAGCTGCTCGACGCGATGGATATCGAGCGGGAGCGGGGGATCACGATCAAGGCGAACACCGTGCGGCTGGACTATACGGCCAAGAACGGCGAGCAGTATGTGCTGAACCTGATCGACACGCCGGGGCATGTGGATTTCGCCTACGAGGTGTCGCGGTCGATGCGGGCGGTGGAGGGCTCTCTGCTGGTCGTGGACTCGACGCAGGGGGTCGAGGCGCAGACGCTGGCCAATGTCTATCAGGCGATCGACGCGGATCATGAGATCGTGCCGGTCTTCAACAAGATCGACCTGCCGGCCAGCGATATCGACCGGGTGGCCGAGCAGGTGGAGGATGTGATCGGGATCGATGCGTCCGGCGCCATCCCCGTTTCAGCCAAGACGGGGCAGGGGATCCGCGACGTGCTGGAGGCGATCGTGGCGCATCTGCCCGCGCCCAAGGGCGAGCGGGACGCGCCGCTGAAGGCGATGCTGGTCGACAGCTGGTACGACGCCTATCTGGGCGTGATCGTTCTGGTGCGCGTGATCGACGGGGTGCTCAAGAAGGGCGACCGGGTGAAGTTCATGTCGAACGGCACGGTCCATCCGGTGGACCGGGTGGGGGTGTTCAAGCCGGCGCTCACCAATGTGGATCAGCTGGGGCCGGGAGAGATCGGGTTCCTGACGGCCTCGATCAAGCAGGTGCGGGATACCCGCGTCGGCGACACGATCACCCATGAGAAGAAGGGCGCGACCGAGGCGCTGCCGGGTTTCAAGCCGTCGCAGCCGGTGGTGTTTTGTGGCCTCTTCCCCGTGGATTCGGCGGAGTTCGAGGATCTGCGGGACGCGATTGAGAAGCTGGCGCTGAACGATGCGTCGTTTTCCTTTGAGATGGAGACCTCGGCCGCGCTGGGCTTCGGCTTTCGCTGCGGGTTCCTGGGGCTGTTGCATCTGGAGGTGATCCGCGACCGGATCGAGCGGGAATACGATATCGAGCTGATCACCACGGCGCCGTCGGTGATCTACCACGTCTATATGCGCGACGGCACGATGGTGGAGTTGCACAACCCCGCCGACATGCCGGACCTGACGCTGGTCGACCATCTGGAGGAGCCGCGGATCAAGGCGACGATCCTGGTGCCGGACGAGTTCCTGGGCGACGTGCTGAAGCTCTGCCAGGACCGGCGGGGGATCCAGCTGGACCTGACCTATGCGGGCAGCCGCGCGATGGTGGTCTATGACCTGCCGCTGAACGAGGTGGTGTTCGACTTCTACGACCGGCTGAAATCGGTGACGAAGGGCTATGCGTCCTTCGATTACCAGATGGAGGGGTATCGCGAGGATCATCTGGTGAAGATGCAGATCCTGGTGAACGAAGAGCCGGTGGATGCGCTGTCGATCATGGTCCACCGCGACCGGGCCGAGGCGCGGGGGCGGGCGATGTGCGAAAAGCTCAAGGACCTGATCCCGCGGCACATGTTCAAGATCCCGATCCAGGCGGCGATCGGCGGCCGCGTGATTGCGCGGGAGACGCTGGCGGCCTTGCGCAAGGACGTGACGGCCAAGTGCTATGGCGGGGATGCCACACGGAAGAAGAAGCTGCTGGAGAAGCAGAAGGCCGGTAAGAAGAAGATGCGCCAGTTCGGGAAGGTGGATATCCCTCAGGAGGCGTTTATTTCGGCGCTGAAGATGGATTCCTGACCGGTCACCTTTTGGGTGATTTTTGCGGCCTGTCCGGTATAACATCCTGCAATGCCGACGATCTTTCGACAGCACGGGTTCCGGTTCTTCTTTTATTCGAACGAAGGCGATCCGCGCGAACCGGTGCATGTCCATGTGATGAAGGACGGCGGCGAAGCGAAGTTCTGGCTAACGCCGGTGGTGCGGGTCGCCCGGTCATCCGGGTTCGATGCGCGGACCTTGCGGCGGCTGGCAGGGGTCGTCGCAGAGCGGCGGGCCGAGATCGAGGAGGCATGGCATGACCATTTCAGCGACGAAGGTTGAGTTCGACGCAGACACGATGTGGGTGTCGCTGGAGGATGGCCGGACGCTGGGCGTGCCGTTGGCGTGGTTTCCGCGGCTGATGGCGGCGGATGCGGCGGCGCTCGCGCAGGTTAAGATAAGTGCGTTCGGGCTGCATTGGGAGGCGCTGGACGAGGATATCTCGGTGCCTGCGCTTCTGGAGGGGAAGGCGGGGTAGGTGGCGGCTTGAGGTCGGGGCGGCTCTGGAGGATCGATATCCAGTTGGGGGTGTTTATCTCGACTTTGAATATGGACAGAGATTGCGTTAGTAGACCCGTCTTGGCGTTCTTTAATCGATGGGCATGAAGCTTAGTTGGTCAAACATAATTTGGGCATTTCTTTTTCTGCTGTCTTTGAGCTTTTTCGTAAGAGGGTACTTGGAGGCCTTTGGATTTAGTGGTCGTGATTATTGGACATTCTCAGCGTCCTTCTCTGTATTTCGAAGTATTTTTCTTGACTTTCTGTCTTCATTGGTAACGTTAAGGCTGTACTTTTCTGTTCTTCTGGCGCCGATATTCATTTTGACTTCCCCGCGAAATTTAAGATTGCCCCTAAAAATTTTAGGAGCAAGAAAACTCCGATATATTAGAAAGGCCATATACATCCTTGCGATAGATCTGGGGCCTGTATCTTGGTTTATGCCACTATTTCTGACTCCGTTTATTACAACTGCAATTCCTACCGCTTCGATTTTCTCGATTTCGATTTTCATCATGTTTTATTTTTTGATTATGTTCTTCGTTCCGCGAGATATTTTCCATATCGCTCGCCGGAGTTCTTCTGCAGCTGATGGGAATTGGATCGATTTCATTAGTTCTCGACGCACCGCATGGGGTGTTCGAAGCCTAACAATACTTTGGATCGGAGTTTCATTCTTCATGTATGAGTTGGGACACGAAACTGGAAGAAACATAGCGCTGAGTCCAAGTCATTTTGCTTCGATTGAAGGGATGGGGAACTGCTTGATCGTTGTTGGTAGAAGCAACACACATATCTTTGTAACCAACAGATGGCGGACGACCTCATATGCGGTGCCCCATGAGAGAGTAGATAGTATAATGTATAGAGATTTCTCGACCGATTGTTCTGAGTGATCTCTTATATCTCGTTTTAGAGGCTCAGCTCCTATTGGTAAATGCGTGTTGTTGCAACGGCTCAAGCAGCACGCCGGTAGGGCTTTGGGAGGATGGTGCGATTAGCTCAGAGGCGCCCCGTCGGGTCGGGCGCAGCCCTCTCCTCTCTTGATCCGATGCGGCGCATGTTGACGCCTGTGGGGTCGGGCGCTGCCCTTGTCTCTGTTGACCCTTGGTCAGCGCTCCGACTTGCCCCAAATCAAGGCCGCCCGTTGGGATCCGGGGCAGTCTCCTCCGGAACACGACCAGAAGGAGGCATCGATGCCTGATCTTGTTGCCATGGCCGAAAAGCTCCGCGCGCGGCGGGCGGAGTTGGAGGGGGAGATCGCGAAGATTGCGGACGAGCTGGACGATCCGGTCCCGAAGGATTGGGAGGACAGCGCGTCGGAGCGGCAGGGGGATGAGGTGCTGGAGGCTCTGGGCTCTCACGATGCCGCCGAAATGCGCCAGATCGACGCCGCGCTCGCCCGGATCGAGGATGGCAGCTATGGCTATTGCGTCCGCTGCGGCAGCGAGATCAGCGCCGAACGGCTGGCCGTCGTGCCCGCGACGCCGGTCTGCCGGACCTGCGCCCGGCAGATCTGAGGGCGCTTCGGGTCGGGACCCTAGAAGAGGTTGCCGCCCTGATCCTCGGCAATCGCGTCGGCGCCGACGGCGGCCCCGGCCCCCACGGCGGCGGCGCAGCCCTGCAGCAGGGGCGCGGCAAGCAGGAGGGCAGCGATCAGAAGGGCTTTGCGGGGCATGGCGGTCTCTCCTCTGTCAGGTCGCAGGGAGAATGGCGCCCTGACGGAAAAGGTTCCCGGGCCCGGCGGAGGCCCGCCGGGTCGAAGATCCCCAGATTGTCGAAGGGCCCGCCCGCCCGCGCGCTTAGAAGAGGTTGCCGCCGCGCTCTTCCGCGATGTGGTCGGCGCCGATCGCCGCGCCCGCCCCGAGCGCGAGGACGCAGCCCGAGAGGGTTCCGCTAAGCGCCGTGAGCGTCAGGGCCAGCAGTAGGATGCGTGTCATATGTCTCTCTCCAGGTGGTGCTGGCGGAGAGTACCGTGCGCGGCGGGCAAGGGGCCAGCGGGCGGGGGCGTTTTGGCGGGAAAGCGCGGCGTCCGGGCAACTGTGACGTGTGGGTGGGCTTGGCACCGGCGGCGGAATGAGCGATCAGGCAGGCAGGGAAGGACGACGCCCCCGGCGCGTCTGCGTATCCGGGATGAGGCAAATGCTCCGCAAGTGGTATTTCGCGGTCAACGAGAAGGGGTTCCGGTCGAGCAGCCCGCTGATGCGCGTGGCCGTGGGCTCGGCCCTGGCGAATACGGGTCTGGAGCCGATCTGCCTTTATAACGGCGCCGACGAGGCGCATGTGGCGCAGCTTGAGGCGTGGGGCGCGCGGGTGGTGCGCCATACAAGCCGGCTGGAGGCGCATCTGCGCAAGGGCTACGGCGACAAGTACGACGTCTTCTCAGGCCACTGGCTGCGCGTCGATATCCCGTGGATCGAGCAGGAGGAGGATGTGATCCTCTATACCGACATCGACGTGATGTTCCTGCGCCAGCCGCGGGTCTGGCTGCGGCCGGTCTATCTGGCGGCCGCGCCGGAGCGCTATCGCTGGCGGTGGCCGCATTTCAACAGCGGCGTGATGGTGCTGAACCTGCCGCGGATGCGGGCGGTCTATGACGCGTTCGCCGCGACGATCGCCAAGCGGATGGAGGGCGGCTGGACCGAGGCGGGGCATGACCAGGTGAGCTACAACAACTTCTTCAAGAGCCGCCGTCAGCCCCTGGCCCATGCGATGAACTGGAAGCCTTACTGGGGCGTCAACAAAGATGCGCGGATCATCCATTTCCACGGGCCCAAGCCCGCGAACATCCTGCACATGCGGGAAGGGCGGAAGCCGCCCATGCGAGAGACCTACCAGAAGCTGTGGTCGACGGACAAGGAAGCGTACGATCATTATTGCGCGCTGTTTCAGGGATATCTGGAGGCGTGACGCCGTGCCCTTTCGGGGGTAATCCCAACGCCTGCGCGCTTGTCGCGAGTGTCACGGCTTGCCATACCGGCCCTGGGGGAAGGTGGTGTTGTCATGGTTCGGCCGAATACCGTAGCGTCGCTTTGGATCGGTGCGTGCTTGTCGCCGATCGAGCAGCTGTCGCTTGCCTCCTTCGTTGCGCGGGGGAACCCCGTCATCCTCTACAGTTACAATCCGGTCGAGGGGGTGCCGGACGGGGTGGAATGCCGGGATGCAGCCGAGATCCTGCCCGCGACCCGGATCCTGCAGTATCGCAAGGGCGTTTCGCAGGCGCTGCATTCCAATGCGTTCCGGGTGGAGCTTTTGAGCAAGACCGATGCGGTCTGGGTCGATACCGATATCGTGGCCCACAGGACCTTTGCCTTCGACAGTCCCTACATCTTCGCCGAAGAGAAAGATGGCGTGTTCGGAAATGCCGTCTTCCGGTTGCCCGCCACGTCGCCTGCCTTGCGGAAGATCGCGCGGCCCTACCGCACGGGCTATGGCTTTCCACCGGACTGGCCGCGCGCAAAGCGCTTGCGCTGGATGCGGATCCATCTGCGGCTGCGCTATCCGATCGAGAACTGGCGGTATGGCCGCGCGCCCTTGCATTTCTCCCGCAAGCTTTGGGAGACGGGGGAGGCCCGCCATGCCTTGCCGTCCGAGACGTTCTATCCGGTGCTCTTCGCCGATTGCGCGCGACTGATCGAGCCCGGCGGGTTCGACCCCGGCACGCTGCCCAGGGAAAGCCACGCGGTGCACCTGTTCACATCGCGGCTGAAACTGCTGCTGGCAGAGCGGTATGGCGGCCGGGTGCCGGAAGGGTCTTACCTTGACCGCCAGCTGCGGGCCCATGGGGTTGAGTGGTCGGTGCCGTCTCCGCAGGACGGCGGGGTTCCGCCGACACATGCCGCACACGGAACGTGCGCGGTTTCGTGATGTTGCGGCGCGGCATCGCGCCATATCTCCCCAGTATCGCAACCTTAGGGAGATGACTCCGATGCGCCTTGCCGCTGCTTTGACTGCTATGACCCTTGCTCTGCCTGCCGCCGCGCAGGAGCTGCAGGTTCCGTCCGGGACCTACACGCTCGACCCCACGCATACGAGCGTCGTGTGGAAGGTCAGCCATTTCGGTCTGTCGAACTATACGGGCCGGTTCGAGACGATTTCCGGCTTGCTCGAGCTTGATGCCGAGAGCCCGGCAGAGAGCGTCGTGACGGTGACGGTCGACCCGGCCTCGATCTCGACCGGGTTTCCGTTCCCGGAGCAGGAGGATTTCGATGGCAAGCTTGCCGGGCCCGAGTGGTTCGCGTCGGGCGAGCATCCGGAGATTACGTTCACGACGACCGGGATCGAGGTGACCGGGGACAATACCGGGACGATGACCGGCGATCTGACGATGATGGGCACGACGCTGCCGGTGACGTTCGAGGTGACGATGAACGCGGCGATGGAGGCGCATCCGATGATCAGCGATCGCGCGGCGCTTGGCTTCTCGGCGGTTGGAACGGTTGACCGGACGGAGTTCGGGCTGGAGAACCTCTCTCCGGCGATCGGGCAGGAGGTGGAGATCCTGATCGAGGCGGAATTCCTGCAGGCGGTCAGCTAGGCCGTTTTTTGCGATTTCCTGACCTTTAGGGGGACAGGAACCCTCGCAATGCTGCCTCGACCTCGCGGGGGTTGTCGGCGTGGAGCCAGTGGCCGGCGCCTGGGATGGTTTCGATCCGTGCCTTCGGGAAGAGGGCGCGGATCTTTTCTTCGTGATCGGGGCGGACGTAATCGGAGGTTTCGCCGCGCAGGACGAGCGTCCGGCCGGTATAGGCGCCGTCGGGGTCGGGGAAGCCCATGATTTTGGGCATCTCATCCGCCAGCGTGTCGAGGTTGAGGCGCCAGCGTTGGCCCGCCACGTCGAGGCTTTGGGCGAGGAAGGCGGTGGTGGCGGGGTCGAGGCCGAGGTCGAGCTCGGACCGGCGGGTGAGGGTGGATAGGTCGGCGCGGCGCATCGCCTCGAGCGGTTCCATCTGGGAGTGGCTGTAGGCCACCGGCGCGATGTCGAGGATGGCGAGGCTTTGGACGAGGGCGGGCTGGGTGAGCGCCAGCGTCATGACGGCCTTTCCACCCATGGAGTGGCCGACATAGTGTGCGGGGCCGAAGGCGGCGAGGTCTTCGGCCAGATCCTGATAGGAATGGGTATCGAGATTCGGGCTGTCGCCGTGATTGCGCATGTCGGGGGTGATCACGGTGAAGGCGTCGGAGAGCCGCTTGGCGATCACGCCCCAGTTGCGGCCCGAGCCATAAAGGCCATGGGCGATGACAACTTTGTCGCCTTGTCCTTGAGTCGTTGCGTTCAGCATTGAGCCCTCCTGCGGCCCACTATATGGGCGGCGCCATGGAAAACCACCGCCGGATCAGGGAGATGAGCGACGCGCTTCAGGAGAAGCTCGCGGCGGCGTTCGGGCTGCGCGCCCCGGATCTGGAACGGCAGGTGCGCAAGGTCGGGCGGCTGCTGCCGCGCCGGCAGCGGCGGAATGCGGCGCGGATCATCGAGGCGGAGAAGCTGACGGCGCATCCCAAGCTTTTCCGGCAGGTGGATCAGGCCGGGATCGAGGGGGCCTATCGGGATCTGGCGGGTTGGCTGGACGGCGTGAACGCGTCGGAGGCGCGGGTGACGCGGCTTCTGAACTGGCTGGCGGGGATGGTGCTGAGCCTGATCGTGATCGGGGTTCTCGTGGGCCTCGTGATCGCGTGGCGCGACCTGGTCTGAACGTTTCGGTTGCTTGACAGGCGCGGGGCGGGGGGCCAAGCCTGAGGCCATGTTCGACCTGCGCCCGGTGGGATACGTAATCGGCCTTCTCGTGGCGGCTTTGGGTCTGACCATGGCCGTGCCTTTGTTTGCCGACCTGCTGGCGGGCAACGGGGAGTGGCCGGTCTTTCTGCAATCGGGGATCGTGACCGTGCTGTCGGGGGCGCTGATCGCCTTGGCCTGCGCCAATGGGGTGGGCGAGGGGCTGACCATCCGGCAGACCTTTCTGATCACGACGACGGTCTGGCTGGTTCTGCCGGTTTTCGGGGCGCTGCCGCTGATGCTGGGGGCAAGCGCGATGGGGTTCACCGACGCGTTTTTCGAGGCGATGTCGGGATTGACCACCACGGGATCGACGGTGCTGGAGGGGATCGAGGATCTGCCCGACGGGATCAAGCTGTGGCGGGGCCTGCTGCAATGGCTGGGGGGCGTCGGGATCATCGTCGTGGCCATGGTGTTCCTGCCCGAGCTGCGGGTGGGGGGGATGCAGATCTTCCGCACCGAGGCCTTCGACACGATGGGGAAGATCCTGCCGCGGGCGGGTGAGATCGCGCGCCAGATCTCGGTCATCTATGTGACGCTGACGCTGGCCTGCGCGATGGCCTACAGCATCGCCGGGATGGGGACGCTGGATGCGGCGACCCATGCGATGACCACGGTGGCGACGGGCGGGTTTGCCAATTACGACGCGTCCTTCGGTGGGTTTCCGCCGGCTGTGGAATATGTCGCGGTGGTCTTCATGATGCTCGCCGCGCTGCCCTTCGTCCGGTACGTCCAGCTGCTTGCGGGGAGTGCCCTGCCGCTGTGGCGCGATCCCCAGGTGCGGGGGTTCTTCATGACGGCGGGGGTGCTGGTTCTGGCGATCACGCTGTGGCAGCTGTCGCGGTCCCCTGGCACGGGGGAGGAGGCGTTCCGCAAGTCGCTGTTCAATGTCGTGTCGATCCTGACCGGGACGGGCTATGCGAGCGACGATTACATGCGCTGGGGCGCGTTTCCGGTGGTGATGTTCTTTTTCATCGGCCTGATCGGGGGGTGCGCTGGATCGACGGCGTGTTCGATCAAGATCTTCCGCTACCAGCTGCTGTTCGCGTCGATCAAGGCCCAGATCCGGCGGATCCATTCGCCGTCGGGCGTGTTCGTGCCGCGCTATGACGGGCGGCCGGTGGGGGACGACGTTCTGAATTCGGTGATGTCGTTCTTCGTGTTCTTCACCGTCACGCTGGGCGCGATTGCGGTGGTTCTGGGGATGACGGGGCTCGACTTCATCACCTCGGTCTCGGGGGCGGCGACGGCGTTGGGCAATATCGGGCCGGGGCTGGGGCCGGAGATCGGACCGGCGGGGAACTTCGCGGGGCTGGAGCCCGCGGCGAAGTGGATCCTGGCGATCGCGATGCTGATCGGGCGGTTGGAGGTGATGGCCGTTTACACGATCCTGACCTGGCAATTCTGGCGGGCGTAAGAGCCGGGCGGGGCGACTGCGTGCCGCTGCGCGTCACGATACTGGGCTTCGCCCGTTCGCCAGCGAAACCGTCCACTGGACGGTTTCCGGGAAGCTGGCTCACCCCAGACCCGGCCTTCGTTTGCGCGGGGTGGCTGGTGTCAGTCCCAGCAGCCGACGAGGACGGTGATGCGGGCGGCGTCTTTCGTCAGGCGTTCGGGGGTGGTGCGGGCCTCATCATTGGCGGCGGCGAGCGTGTAGCCCGCCTCGGTCAGGCGGCTGGCGATCGCGTCGGCATCGACCATGAAGCTGACGCCGTCGGGCAGCTGGCGACGGCTTTCGCTGGCGGGCAGCGCCATGCCGACGACGTTGCCGCCGAGGTCGAGGACGGGACCGCCCGCATCGCCGGCCTCGGTCGGCAGGTCGAGGCGCATGAGGTGGCGTTCGCCGCCGAGCCCCTGGATATCGGCCAGCGTGCCGAAGGTCATCGAGGGGGCGTTCAGGAGCCCCTCATACGGGTAGCCGGAGACCGCGAGTTCGCTTTCGATCCGGGGCGTGCGGGTCTGGAAGCGCGCGATGCCGGGCGGCGAGACGGGCGTGGCGGGCGCGAGGACGGTGAGGCCGAGCGCGTCGTCGGTCAGCGCCACGGTCGCCTCATGGCTGTCGTCGATCGTGATGCGGCTGCAGCCGTCGACGGCTTCGCTGGCGGTCAGAACGTGCCCCTCTTCGGTGATATAGGCGCCGGTGCGGGCGCGGAGGGGTTTGCGGATTTCGAGGCCCGAGATTTCGCCCAGTTGCTGGTCATCCGGGTTCGGGACGGCGTCTTCGAGCACGCCCGGCAGGAAGCGGAAGCTGGCGCGCATTTCGGTGACGAGGCGGGTGCGGCGGGCCTCGTCGCCGGCGGGCCAGACGAGGATGAAGCCCTTGATCGTGCCGTCGCGCAATTCGCCCAGGGCGAAGGTCGAGATGCGGTCGTTCGCACCTTCGATGCGGAACGCGGTATCGGTGCGGCGCCGGTCGCCGTCTGGCGGAATGATCGCGAGGGTTTGCAGGATCTCGTAGAGGCCCGCCATGCGCGCGCTGTCGCCCGCCTGCGAGATCAGGAGGAGTTGGGCGCCCTCGACGCCGTCGGCGGTGTAGCGGGCGAAGGGGGGCGCGTAGGCGTCGAAGCGGACAGCCTCGGTCGGCATCATCATCTCGATGCCCGCGCGGTCTTCGGCGACCATGCGGAGGCCGAGGCCGTCGAGGACCGCGTCGTACCCTTCGAGGAGGGCTGTGCGCTGGGCGGTCGTGAGCACACCGGTGACGCGGTAGCGGTTCTGTTCCTGCCAGACCGCCATCGCGTCGCGGGTGCCGCGACCGAAGAGGCCGTCGATCGCGCCGTTGTAGGTGCCCGCCCATTCGAGCGCCCGCTGCAGACGCTCCCGTTCGGGGCGGGTCAGCTGCGCCTCGCCCGCGCGGGCCTGGGAGACGGTTTCTTCGGGTTCGATCGGGAACTGTTCGTCCGGCAGCACGGCCGGGACCGATGGCGCCTCTTCGATGACGAGCGGGATCGGGGTGACCTGCACCTGGGCACCGGCGCCCGCGGGCCAGAAGCGGCGTTCGAAGGCGGTCCCGGTGGCGATGAAGCTGTCGCGCGGGATCAGACCGTCGCGGAGGAGCTGGCGGGCCAGCGCCTCGGCATCGGCCTCCGCGTAGGGGCCGAGGACGATGCTGTACCAGCCGGAACGCAGGGAGAAGCCGCTGACGTCGTTCAGGCGGTTGGCGTAGAAGCGGGCGCGGTCGGTCGCCTCGGCCAGGCTGGGGCGGGCTTCGATCTGGATCCAGGCGTCCTGGGCGGCTGCTGGGCGTGCAAGTCCGGTCACACCGAGAAGAAACGCAAGAAAATAGCCGTAAAACACAGGTCGCATGAAGAGCTCCGAGGCGATTTTAATAGGGGGCAGGATGCGCGTTCTGCCCTTCGATGTAATAGCTCGCGGGACATTATCAGCGTGCCGGGCGGCTGCACGCTCAAATTCCCGTAAGCCGATGGCGAAAGATCGCGGCGTGGCACAATTGACCCTATCGGTGCGCCTGCCTATGGAGGGCGCGCGCGACGCGAGGGGCCCGATGGCGGAAAAATCGAAGTCTTTTCAGGAGATCATCCTGCGGCTGCAGACCTATTGGGCGGGCCGGGGCTGTGCTGTGTTGCAGCCCTACGACATGGAGGTAGGGGCGGGGACGTTCCATCCGGCGACGACCTTGCGCGCGCTGGGGCCGAAGGAATGGGCCGCGGCCTATGTGCAGCCGTCGCGGCGCCCGACGGATGGGCGGTACGGGGAGAACCCGAACCGGCTGCAGCATTATTACCAGTTTCAGGTGCTGATAAAGCCGTCGCCGCCGGATCTGCAGGAGCTTTATCTGGGGTCCTTGGAGGCAATCGGGATCGATATGGGGATGCACGACATCCGCTTTGTCGAGGACGATTGGGAAAGCCCGACGCTGGGCGCCTGGGGGCTGGGCTGGGAAGTCTGGTGCGACGGGATGGAAGTGTCGCAATACACCTATTTCCAGCAGGTCGGTGGGCATGATTGCCGCCCCGTTTCGGGGGAGCTGACCTATGGGCTGGAGCGGCTGGCGATGTATGTGCTGGGCGTGGATCACGTGATGGACATGCCGTTCAACGATCCGCAGACGCCCATCGCTTTGAGCTATGGCGACGTGTTCCGCGACGCGGAGGCGCAGTATTCCCGCTGGAATTTCGACGTGGCCGAGACCGACGTGCTGCTGCGCCACTTCGTCGATGCGGAGGAGGAGTGCCACCGGATCCTCGCAGCCCCTGCGACCGACCCCAAGACGGGGCGGGAGATCGTGATGGCCCAGCCGGCCTATGACCAGTGCATCAAGGCGAGCCACATCTTCAACCTGCTGGATGCGCGCGGCGTGATCTCTGTCACCGAGCGGCAGGCCTATATCGGCCGGGTCCGGGCGCTGGCGAAGGCCTGTGCGGATGCGTTTCTTGAGACGCCTGCCGGTGGGGCCGCGGCGTGACAGCGAGGATCGCCGTCTTGGCCATTGTTCTGACCGCCGCCATAGCGGGGGCGGCGATGTATTACTTTCAGGTCTATGCCTTCTACGAGGAATTGCCCGAGGGCGAGGTCGTTCTGACCACCGTCGGCGGGGTGGAGGAGCCGATCCTGGCGGACGGGTTCGCGGGGATCGATTCCGAGAGCTCTCCGCTGCGCTACCGGGCCTGTTTCGAGACGCCGCAGAGCCTGGCCATGCTGACCGAGACCCATGTGATCCGCGACGATGCCGCGCCGCGGAACGCGCCCGGCTGGTTCGGGTGCTTCGATGCCGAGGCCATCGGGGCGGCGGTGGAAAGCGGCGAGGCGGTGGTGTTTCTGGGGACCGAGAACATCGTCTACGGGGTCGACCGGGTCTTTGCCATCTTCCCAGACGGGCGCGGCTATGGTTGGCACGAGATCAATGCCTGCGGGGAGGTCGTGTTCGACGGCCAGCCGGTGCCGGAGGATTGCCCCGACCCCGACGATTTCCCTGTGGAGCAGAGTGATGGCTGACCTTCTGATCGAACTGCTGTCCGAGGAGATCCCGGCGCGGATGCAGGCGAAGGCCTGTGAGGACCTGAAGAAGCTGATGACCGACGGGTTGGTCGAGGCGGGGTTGACCTATGGTTCGGCCGGGGCGTTCGCGACGCCGCGGCGGCTGGCGCTGCATGTGGAGGGCCTGACCGAGCGGTCGCCGGACCGGCGGGAAGAGCGGAAGGGGCCGAAGGTCGGCGCGCCGGAGAAGGCGGTCGAGGGGTTCCTGCGGTCGACCGGGCTGACGATGGAACAGCTGGAGGTTCGCGCGGCGGGCAAGGCGGAGGCCTATTTCGCGGTGATGGAGGTGCCGGGGCGCCCGGCGGCGGAGATCATCGCGGAGGTGCTGGAGAAGACCGTGCGGGATTTCCCCTGGCCCAAGTCGATGCGCTGGGGGGGCGGGTCCTTGCGATGGGTGCGGCCCTTGCAATCGATCCTGTGCCTGATGACGCGGGAGGATGGGGCGGAGGTCGTGCCGGTCGAGGTGGACGGGATCCGCGCGGGCGACGTGACGCGGGGCCACCGGTTCATGGCGGCGGGCGATATCCGCGTGACGGGCTGGGATGATTACGTGGCCAAGCTGAAGCGGGCGCATGTGGTGCTCGATCCGGCCGAGCGGGCCGAGGCGATCCGCAACGAGGCCTCGCAACTGGCCTTCGCGCAGGGACTGGAGATGGTCGAGGACAAGGGGCTGTTGGCCGAGGTCGCGGGGCTGGTCGAATGGCCGGTTGTGCTGATGGGAGAGATCGGGGCCGATTTCCTCGACCTGCCGCCGGAGGTGCTGCAGACCTCGATGAAGGAGCACCAGAAGTTCTTTTCGGTGCGGAACCCCAAGACGGGCCGGATCGAGCGGTTCGTGACGGTCGCCAATATCGAGGCGCCGGATGGCGGGGCGACGATCCTTGCGGGCAACCAGAAGGTGCTGGCCGCGCGGCTGTCGGATGCGAAGTTCTTCTGGGAGAACGATCTACGGACGGTCGAGCGGATCGGTCTGGAAGGGATGGCGGAGCCGTTGGCCAACGTGACCTTCCACGCCAAGCTGGGCTCGCAGGCGGATCGGGTGGCCCGGATCGAGGCGCTGGCGCGGGAGATCGCGCCGATGGTGGGCGCCAAGCCGGATCTGGCGGCGGAGGCGGCGCGGATTTGCAAGGCCGATCTGGCGTCGGAGATGGTCTATGAGTTCCCGGAACTGCAGGGGATCATGGGGCGGTATTACGCCAAGGCGGCGGGCCATGACGACGGCGTGCCGGAGGCCTGCGAGGAGCATTACGCGCCGCTGGGGCCGTCCGATGACGTGCCGACGGGGGCGGTGTCGGTGGCCGTGGCGCTGGCCGACAAGATCGACACGCTGACCGGGTTCTGGGCGATTGATGAGAAGCCGACGGGGTCGAAGGATCCTTACGCGCTGAGAAGGGCGGCGTTGGGGGTTATTCGGATCACTTTAAGTGATCAGAAACCTATAGATCTTCGGCCACTTATAGCAGCTGCAGCTGCTAAGCTTGACTTTGAAAGCCTTAACGGTGCCTTCACTGCCGAAGAACTGGAACTTTTAACTGGTCGACGGGCCGATATCTCGAAGACTCGTTTCGATGACCTCCTCTCCTTCATCCATGACCGCCTGAAGGTCCATCTCCGCTCGGAGGGCATCCGGCACGACGTCATCGACGCCTGTATCGCGATGCCCGGCAACGACGACCTCACCTTGCTGGTCAAGCGGGCGGAGGCTCTGCAGGCGGTTTTGCAGACCGAAGATGGCGAGAACCTCGTGCAGGGGTTCAAGCGGGCCAACAACATCCTGACGCAGGCGGAGGAGAAGGACGGGGTCGAGTATTCCTATGGCGCCGATCCGAAATTCGCCGAGACGGCGGAGGAAAAGGCGCTGTTTTCCGCCCTCGATGCGGCGGAGAAGGAGATCGCTCCGGCGCTTGAGGCGCAGGACTTTCCCAAGGCAATGGCGGCGATGGCGGCCCTTCGCGGGCCGATCGATGCGTTTTTCGAGGCGGTACAGGTCAATGCAGACAATGAGATCCTTCGGCGTAACCGCTTGAATTTGCTCAGCCGGATCCGGCAGCTTTGCACCTCTGTAGCCGATCTGTCGCGCCTCGAGGGTTAAGACGCGACGTTCGACTAAGGTTTGCTTGATGCAAAGCGCCTAAAAACTATGCTGTTGCGGCAGGAGATATGCCGCAGTGCAGAAACATGAGCCCTATAGCCCGATCACCCTGATCACGCCGACCGCCAGGATGGCGGCCGAGGTGCATGGGGGCCGCGCGAAGTGCCTGCAGCGGCTGATCCGCCTGGACATGCCGGTGCCGACGACGGTGGCGCTGAGCTTTGATGCGGTGCGCCGGATCGCCCATGGCTGGACCCCGGATATGGAGGCGCTGCTGGCACCGTTCGGGGAGGATCCGCTTTTGTCGGTGCGGCCCTCGTCACTCGACCCCGATTGGGGCGGGCCCGGGGCGGTGCTGAATATCGGGATGAACGGGGTGCGCCATAAGACGCTGGCCGCGCAGATCGGGGACGCGGCGGCGACGGCGCTGTATCTGCGGTTCATCCAGTCCTATGCGGTGAACGTCGCGCGGCTGGATGCGGAGCCGTTCCGCCATGCCGAAGGCGACCTTGACGCGATGCTGGCGGCCTACGAGGAAGAGACGGACGAGCCGTTCCCGCAGGACCCCGCGCAGCAGCTGTCGGAGGTGTTGCGGTTCATGGCGCGCGCCTGGGACGGGACGACGGCGCGGATTCTGCGCGAGGCCAAGGGGGCGCCCGCGGATGCGGGGCTGGGGCTGGTCGTGCAGGCGATGGCTTTGGGTGTCGGCGCGCCGGAGAGCGGCGCGGGCGTGATCCAGTTCGCGGACGAGGCGACCGGTGCGCCGCAGATCAAGGGCCGCTACAAGAGCCAGAGTCAGGGGCGCGATGCGCTGAAGGGGAACGGCGCGATTTACCTGACCAAGGATGCGCGGGGGCCGTCGCTGGAGGAGCTGTGCCCGGCGATCTATGCGGACCTCGTGCGGTTCGGGACGCTCGCACGCCAGAAGCTGCGCGAGGAGATGCAGATCGAGTTCACCATCGAGAACGACGCGCTGTTCGTGCTCGATGCGGTGCGCGTGCCCCGGTCGAGCCGGGCGGCGGTGCGGATCGCTGTGGCTCTGGCGGAGGACAAGATCATCCCGCGGGAGGAGGCGATCCTGCGGATCCCGCCTGCGACGCTGAACGATCTGTTGCACCGGCAGGTGGCGCCCGGGGCGGATCGGGATGTGTTCGCCCGCGGGATCGCGGCGAGCCCGGGGGCGGCGTCGGGGCGGCTGGTCTTCTCGTCATCGGAGGCGCAGGCGAGCGCGGCCCGCGGCGAGCCGAGCGTGCTGGTGCGCCGGGAGACCACGCCGGAGGACATTCGCGGGATGCATGCGGCGAGTGCGGTCGTGACGGCGCGGGGCGGGATCACCAGCCATGCGGCGGTGATCGGCCGGGGGCTGGGGCTGCCGTGCATCGTTGGAGTGTCGGCGCTTGCGATCGATCCCAAGTCGCGGACGGTGACCGCGAGCGGGCAGGTGCTGGCCGAGGGCGATCTGGTGACGGTCGACGGGCATACGGGCGAGCTGCTGGTGGGCCAGCCCGAGATGGTAGAGCCTGCCTTGGGCGAGGCGTTCCAGACGCTGCTCGACTGGGCGGATGCGGTGCGCGATATCGGCGTGCGCGCCAATGCGGACACGCCGGCGGATGCCGAGACGGCGCGGATCTTCAACGCCGAGGGGATCGGGCTCTGCCGGACGGAGCATATGTTCTTCGAAGGCGAGCGGCTGACGGTCATGCGGGAGATGATCTTTGCCGAAAGCCCGGCGGACCGGGCCGCGGCGCTTGACCGGCTGCTGCCGATGCAGCGGGCGGATTTCGCGGATCTGTTCAAGATCATGCGCGGGCTTCCGGTCTGTATCCGGCTGTTCGATCCGCCGCTGCACGAGTTCCTGCCGACCGACAAGGCGGGCCTGCGCGAACTGGCCGAGGCGCTGGACCGCCCCTTGTCGGACGTCACCCACCGGGCGCGCGAGATGTCGGAATACAACCCCATGCTGGGGCTGAGGGGCGTGCGGCTGGGCATCACGGTGCCGGAAATCTATGATATGCAGGCCCGCGCCATCTTTGAGGCGGCGGCGGATGTCGCCCGCCATGGGGATCCGGTGATCCCGGAGATCATGATCCCGCTTGTCAGCGCCCGGCGCGAGGTGGAGCTTGTGCGCGGCCGGATGGACGCGGTCGCCGCGGCTGTGCGGGCCGAGAAGCGGGCCGAGATCCCCTACAAGCTGGGCGTGATGGTCGAGACGCCGCGGGCGGCGTTGCGGGCGGGCGATATCGCGGAATCGACGACCTTCCTGAGCTTCGGGACGAACGACCTGACGCAGATGACCTACGGCCTGTCGCGCGACGATGCGGGGCGGTTCATGTCGGATTACGTGCAGAAGGGCGTCTATCGCGAGGATCCGTTCCACACGCTTGACCTGGAAGGGGTGGGCGAGCTTCTGGCGATGGGGGCGGAGCGGGGGCGGGCCATGCGGCCCGATATCGTCCTGTCGGTCTGCGGCGAACATGGGGGCAGCCAGGCGGCGATCGCCTTCTGTCGCGCCTACGGATTCGACTACGTCTCATGCTCTCCTTTCCGGGTGCCCGGTGCGCGGCTTTCCGCCGCCCGGCTCGCGATTTCGGAGCGGATGGGCTTTGCAGAGCCACCGCTCAAGCCAGGCAAGGTGCTGATCTATCAGTGATTTTTGCCGGATTTCGGTTTGGTTCCAGGGTGCGGCGGATTGGTCACAGTCCGGGGGTTTACCTGCGCGTCGCCTTTCTTTAGGTAGCCCGCTGTCCGCGGGTTAGGGGCCCGCCTAGAGGGGACGTTTGCTGATGTTTGTGAACAAGACCAGGATCCGCGCTGCGGCGGCGGCAGCCTTTGCTTTGTTTTCCGGGGTCGCTCTTGCCGATAACGCCGTCTACGACGACCGTATGTCCGATCTTCTTGACGAGGATCACGGCGCGATCGCCGCTGTGCCAGAGCTTGATCTGCCTGATATCGCCGCCCATGCCGATGCGATCGCAGAGGCGATGAACAACGATGTGCCAGAAGTTCGCTATGACCGCGATTTCCTGGCGGAGCTGCCCAAGGCCGATGGCGGCGAACAATGGGAGTGCCTGACCGAGGCGCTGTATTTCGAGGCCCGGGGCGAGAGTGTGCGCGGCATGTTCGCGGTGGCCGAGGTGATCCTCAACCGGGTCGACAGTGCGCGCTATCCGGACACGATCTGCGGCGTCGTCAATCAGGGGACGGGTCGGAAATATGCCTGTCAGTTCAGCTATACCTGCGACGGCATTCCCGAGGTGGTGAACGAGCCACGGTCGTGGGACCGCGTGGGCAAGGTCGCGCGTTTGCTGATGGATGGTGCGCCGCGGAAGCTGGCAAAAGGGGCCACCCATTATCACACGCGCGCGGTGAACCCGAACTGGGCGCAGGTCTATCCGAAGGTCGCCGCGATCGGCGCGCATCTGTTCTATCGCCAGCCGTCACGCACGGCGTCGAGGGCCGCCTCGACCGGCTGACGCTGGACGCGCGCCGCGCGCTTCGCTAAGGCAGCCGCGCCGGGAGAGGAGCGGCTGATGATGTCTGACGAGATCCATCTGGCCTTTGCCCATCCCGACGAACGCGCGGCCGCCACGGCGGATGGGCCGCGCGACCGGATTTCCCTGCGCGACCACGTGGTTGAGGTGGAGATTGGCGCGTTTCAGGCAGAGCGTGGTGTCCGGCAGCGGATCCGTTTCAACATCGTGGTCGAGGTGCGCCGGATCGAGGGGCCGGTCGACGATGATGTGGACCGTATCCTCTCTTACGACCGGGTGACCGAGGCGATCGCGGCGGAGATCGGGGCGGAGCGGATCAACCTTCTGGAGACGCTGGCCGAGCGGGTGGCGGAGCGCATCCTGATGGAACCGCAGGCGATGCGGGCTTTTGTGCGGATCGAGAAACTCGACCGGGGGCCGGGAGCCTTGGGGGTCGAGATCGTGCGGAGCCGGCGGGACGGTCTGCGGCTGGTCGACCGGGCGGAGGACCGTGCGCCGCATCCGCGGGTGGTGCTGCTGTCGCAGGAGGCTGTCGCGTCGGAGCATCTGACGGCCTGGATCGACGGGCTGGCGGCGGATCCGGTGCCTGCGATCCTGTGCGTTTGCCCGCCCGAGGTCGCGGCGCCAGTTGCCGCCGCATCGATGGCGCAGCGGCGGATTGATCTTCTGGCGCTGGAGCAGGCCGCTTGGGTTCTGGCCGGGCGCGACCGGCGATGTGTGGTAGTCGAGACGGCGACCGAGCTGGATTGGGGGATGAAGAACGGGCAGATCAGCGTCTGGGCGCCGTCGAAGCTGGTGCTGGACATGGCCCATGCCCATCCGCCGGGGCCGGGCGAGCCGGTTGCGCTGGCCGGATGGTTCGCCGGGCAGATGGCGGCGCGGGAACTGGTCTGCGTCGGCGTGACGGCTCTGGCGGCGGATGTGCCGGTGCGGGCGGTTGACGTGGCGGCGGCGAGCCTGGTGTGAGCGTCTATTACCGACCGATCCCGGTGATCAGCCACGCCTATGGCAACGCGTTGCCTTTGGCTGGGGGCTGGGAGCGGTTTCTGCATGCGGAACGGCTGGAGCGCGGTCGCCCGGCCGAGATCGTGCCGATCTGGGAGATCCCGGACGACCGGCTGGAGGCGCTGACGGCGCCGCGTCCGGCGATTGCCGGGATGGCATGGGACGCGCCGCGGCTGATGGGGATCGTGAATGCGACGCCGGACAGCTTCTCGGACGGGGGGCTCTACGAGACAGCGGAGGCGGCGATTGCGCAGGGGCGCCGGTTGATCGACGACGGCGCGGATTGGTTGGATATCGGTGGGGAGAGCACCCGGCCCGGAGCCGAGGCGGTGCCGGTGGAGGAGGAGGTCCGCCGGGTCGTTCCGGTGATCGAGGGGCTGGTTGGGACTGTGCCGATCTCAATCGACACGCGGAAGGCGGCGGTGGCCAAGACGGCGCTGGAAGCGGGGGCCGGTCTGGTCAACGACGTATCGGCAATGACCTATGACCCCGAGATGGCGGCGGTCGTCGCGGCGGCGGGGGCGTCGGTCTGTTTGATGCACGCGGCGGGAGACCCGAAGGTCATGCAGGACGATCCGCGCTATGAGGACGTGCTGCTGGACGTCTACGACGCGCTGGAGGCGCGCCGGGATGCGGCGGAGGCGGCGGGGATCGCGCGGGCGCGCATCGTGCTGGACCCCGGGATCGGGTTCGGGAAGACGTTGGAGCATAATCTGGCGCTTCTGCGGGGGCTGTCGCTGTTTCACGGGTTGGGCTGCGTTCTGCTGCTGGGCGCGTCGCGGAAACGTTTCATTGGCGTGATTGGGTCGGCGGAAAGCCCCGCTGACCGGGTGCACGGATCGGTTGCCGTTGCGCTGCACGGCATCCGCCAAGGGGTGCAGATTTCCCGTGTGCATGATATGGCTGCGACACGGCAGGCGGTGGCGCTGGAACGGGCCTTGCAGGGATAAGGGTCCGAGGCGCGCCGCAGAGCGAGGACAGGCGATGCGGAAACTTTTTGGAACTGACGGGGTGCGCGGGCAGGCAAACGTGCATCCGATGACGGCCGAGATGGCCTTGGCTTTGGGCGCGGCGGCGGGGCGATACTTCCGACGCGACGGGTCGAACGTGCACCGGGTGGTGATCGGCAAGGACACGCGGCTGTCGGGATACATGTTCGAGAATGCGCTGACGGCGGGCCTGACCTCGACCGGGATGAACGTGCTTCTGCTCGGGCCGGTGCCGACGCCGGCGGTGGGGCTGCTGACGCCGTCGATGCGGGCGGATCTGGGGATCATGATCTCGGCCAGCCACAACCCGCACGAGGATAACGGCATCAAGTTCTTCGGGCCCGATGGCTTCAAGCTGTCCGACGAGGCGGAGGCCGAGATCGAGGCGCTGGTCGAGGCGGGGACTGAGCCGACGCTGGCCGCGAATATCGGGCGGGCGAAGCGGATCGATGACGGGCGATTCCGGTATCAGGAACGGGTGAAGTCGACTTTTCCTGCGGGCATGCGGCTGGACGGAATGAAGGTCGTCGTCGATTGCGCCAACGGGGCGGCCTACAAGACCGCGCCGGAGGTGCTGTGGGAGCTCGGGGCGGAGGTGATTCCGGTCGGCACCAGCCCGAACGGAACCAACATCAACAAGGATTGCGGATCGACCGCGCCGCAAGCTGCGGCCGAGGCGGTGGTGAGCCATGGCGCCGATGTGGGCCTGTGCCTCGACGGGGATGCGGACCGGATCATCATCCTCGACGAGACGGGCCGGGCCGCCGATGGCGATCAGATCATGGCGCTGCTGGCCCGGCGCTGGGCGGAGGAAGAGCGGCTCAAGGACGGGACGCTGGTGGCGACGGTGATGTCGAATCTGGGGCTGGAGCGGTTCCTCGATGCGCAGGGGATGCGGCTGGAGCGGACCAAGGTCGGGGACCGCTACGTGGTCGAAGCGATGCGTCAGAACGGCTGGAACCTGGGCGGCGAGCAATCCGGCCATATCGTGATGACGGATTACGGGACGACCGGCGACGGTCTGGTCGCGGGGCTGCAATTCCTGGCCGAAATGATCCGGTCGGGTCAGCCTGCGAGCGCGCTGTCGCAGGTCTTTACCCCCGTGCCGCAGCTTCTGCGGAACGTGCGGTATTCGGGCGGTGATCCGCTTTTGGTGGCGTCGGTCAAGGCACGAATTGACGATGCGGAGGTGCGGCTGAATGGCAAGGGGCGGCTGCTGATCCGCAAGTCGGGGACGGAGCCGCTGATCCGGGTCATGGCCGAATGCGAGGACCCGGATCTGCTGCAGCAAGTGGTGGGAGAGATTGTCGCAGAGGTAGAAGCGGCGGTCTGAGGAACCTTCCGGACTTTGAACTAGTTTAACGCTTAGAAACTGGTTCGAAACACTGGAGTACAAGATGGAGAGCTTTCCACTGATCGCCCTTCTTGCGCTCGTGACCTTTGGTATCGTCATTGCCTTCGCGCTCATGAGCAAACGCAGGACGGAAGAGAAACTTGAAGATCCAACCGCGCCAAGATCGCGATTGGCCGACGACACGCCCGCAGAGTGACGGTGTGCTACAGGATGCAAAAGCCCGGCCTTTCGAGGCCGGGTTTTTCATGTCTTGCGGCGGATTAGCCGTCTCAGGGTCGGCCACTGCGTGACGGTGATCCCGCCGAGGATCAG
The DNA here is from genome assembly GCF_040779325.2 of Aestuariibius violaceus. Taxonomy (NCBI): domain Bacteria; kingdom Pseudomonadati; phylum Pseudomonadota; class Alphaproteobacteria; order Rhodobacterales; family Paracoccaceae; genus Aestuariibius; species Aestuariibius violaceus. Next base: position 65,936 of record NZ_JBFONT020000009.1, on the reverse strand, counting down.
CAGCAGGGCCAGTGCCAGCTGCGGCGGGACGGGTTCGCCGAGGACGAGCGCGCCGAAGATCACCGCCCAGACGGGCACCTGAAAGTTCGTGAGCGACATGAATTGCGGCCCGGCGCTGCGGATGACGAGGACGCGGAGGAGATTTGCGCCTGCGGTCGGGATCAGGGCGAGGACGACAAGGGCGGTGAGCGCGGTCGACGTTTCGATAGCGGGCAGGCCCTCGCGGATCAGTGCGATGGGCAGCACGATGGCGGCGCCCACGGTGAGCTGAGCGGCGGCGAGCCGGATCGGCTCGATCGGCGGGCAGAGGCGGGTGGCGATCGATGCCGTGGCATAGCAGGCTGCCGCGCAGAGGCAGGCGGCCTGGCCCCAGACCTCGGCCAGCCCGTCAGCGCCCCCGTCGAACCGGCCCCAGAAGAGCGCAGCGACCCCGCCGACGCCGAGGAGCACGCCGATGGTCTTGCGCAGGGTCATGGTCTCGCCGGGGACGAAGAGGTGGCTCAGCGGTAGGACAAGGAGGGCGATCATCGCCATCGAGACGCCGGCAAAGCCCGAGGCGACGCGCACCTGACCCCAGCTGAGCAGGAAGAAGGGCAGGGCCGCGCCCATGGCGCCAATGAAGAGCATGTAGGGCCACCGTGCGCGCCCGTCCGTCTCCACCCTATTTGGAACGACTTGCACGATGGCGAGCATCAAGGCCGCGGCGAGCGTCAGCCGCCCCGCCGCGACCCAGAGCGGGCTGAACCCCTCGAGCGCCAGTGCCACGCCGATGAAGGTCGCGCCCCAGACGAGGCCGAGCGTGACGATCATCGCCCAAGAGGCGAGGGTTGGGGCGGAGGGTTGGGTCATGGGAGGGTCAATGGCAGGTCGGGTGGGTGCAGGCAATTGCCGACGCTTCGCTGCCCGTCGAACGATCCCTAATGAAAGACGGCGCCCGGTTTCCCGGACGCCGCACCGATGTGTCAAAGGCGCCTGTCGGCGTTAGTTCTTTTCCTGATCCACCAGCTTGCCGGCGGAGATCCACGGCATCATGCCCCGAAGCTTCTTGCCGACCTCTTCGATCTGGTGTTCGTCGTTCAGGCGCCGGGTCGCCTTGAAGAAAGGCTGGCCCACGGCGTTTTCCGACATGAAGTCGCGCACGAAGGCGCCGCGCTGGATGTCGGTCAGAATGCCTTTCATCCGCGCCTTGGTCTCTTCATAGGGCAGGACGCGGGGGCCGCTGACATATTCGCCGTATTCGGCGGTGTTCGAGATCGAGTAGTTCATGTTCGCGATGCCGCCCTCATAGATCAGGTCGACGATCAGCTTCACCTCGTGGAGGCATTCGAAATAGGCCATCTCGGGGGCGTAGCCCGCCTCGACCAGGGTTTCGAAGCCGCAGCGGATCAGCTCGACCAGGCCGCCGCAAAGCACGGCCTGTTCGCCGAAGAGGTCGGTTTCGCATTCTTCGCGGAAATTCGTTTCGATGATGCCCGAGCGCCCGCCGCCGATGGCCGAGCAGTAGGACAGCCCCAGTTCGAGGGCTTTCCCCGAAGCGTCGGTGTCGACGGCCACGAGGCAGGGCACGCCGCCGCCCTTGGTGTATTCGCCACGCACGGTGTGGCCGGGGCCCTTTGGGGCCATCATGATGACGTCGATGCCGGGCTTCGGTTCGATCAGGCCGAAATGCACGTTCAGGCCGTGGGCAAAGGCGATGGCGGCGCCTTCGCGGATGTTGTCGTGGACATATTTCTTGTAGGTTTCGGCCTGCAATTCGTCGGGCATGGTGAACATGATCAGGTCGCACCAGGCGGCGGCCTCGGCGATGCCCATGACCTGCAGCCCTTCGCCTTCGGCCTTCTTGGCAGAGGCCGAGCCTTCGCGCAGGGCGACGGCCAGGTTCTTGGCGCCGCTGTCGCGCAGGTTCAGCGCGTGGGCATGGCCCTGGGAGCCGTAGCCAAGGATCGCGACCTTCTTGTCCTTGATGAGATTCACATCGCAATCGCGATCGTAATAAACGCGCATCTTTGTCCCTCCGCTGGCCCGTCCCCGGGCATCATTCTTGCGTCCGGAGCCTTCTAGCGGTTTTGCCCGCGAGCGCAATCCGCCGTCAGAGGCCGAGACTGCGCTTGAGCGCGTCCTTTGCGAGGGGGGAGTAGCGGAAGCTGCGCCAGCCCTGCCCGGCGGCGGCGTTGACGTTGGTGCCAGAGGCGTCGATCAGCATCGCCTCGCCCGGCTTGATTGCGAGCGTATCGGTCACGGCATCGAAGAAGGCGGGGTCCGGGCGGGATGAGCCGAGGAGCCCCGAGGCGAAGACCTGTTCGATGGACGGCCAATCGCCGAGATGCGTTTCGATCAGGGTTGCGCGTTCCGCATCGGCATCCGCCAACGCAACGTGCCGCAGGGATTTCTGGGCCAGGACCTCGGCCCAGAAGAGGAGGCTGTCGTCCAAGTCGATGGAATCGGCCGGGTCGGCCCGATTCAGCACGCCGTCGAAATCCCAGGCGATGACCTTGAGGTCGACTTTCGGAAACAGACCCATGCGCGCGCCTCCCGTTGGTCAGGATAGCCCGAGGAGCCGCCCCTTGTCACTGCGGCAGGTCACCCACCGAGCCCGAGCCGCATCAGGCCGCGTCGGATCGGCGGGATGTCGTGGAGGGCGCGCATGGCGATGGAGCGAACCTGCCGGACCGCCGGGTGGCTCGCCATCGAGGCCCGGTTGAGAAGATCGACGCCAGCGACGCGGAGGCCGACCTCCAACCGGCGCTTTCGGTCGTAGCGGTCGAGCATCGCGCGGCTGCCCAGCTGATCGGGGGCGGCGCGGGCGAGGTCGCGGAGGCAGACTATGTCGGCGAGGCTCATGTTGAGGCCCTGCGCGCCGATGGGCGGCACCGCATGGGCGGCTTCAGCGATGAGGGCCGTCCGTTCCGCCGCGAACCGCTGGGCGATGAGGCTGGACATGGGCCAGGCGGTGGGGCGGGTGACGGGGGTGAGAGGCCCGAAGAGCGCCTTGCTGCGGGCGGTCGCCTCTTCCGCGAAGGCGGCGTCGTCGAGGGCCAGCATGCGGTCGGCCTCTTCCGTCGCCTCCATCCAGACGATGGCAGAGCACGGGGTGCCGTCCTGGTCGGGGAGGGGGACGAGGGTGAAGGGGCCGCCGCTTTGGTGGATCTCGGTCGAGACATTGTTGTGGGGCACGGGATGGGTGACGGCGAAGCTGAGGGCTTTCTGGGGGTAGCGGACCTGCCTTGTGCCGATGCCCAGCATCCCGCGCACCGGGGAGCCCTTGCCGTCGGCGGCGATGAGCAGCCGGGCGGCGATGCGAGCGCCGTCGGAGAGAGTGATGCGCGCCTCGGCCTCTCGCGTGAGGATGTGTGTCGTGGCGAAACCGGTGCGGAGCGTGACGTTGGGCATCTCATCGATCCTGGCCAGAGCCTCACGCCGGATCAGCCAGTTCGTCAGGTTCCAGGCGAAGGGACGATCGGAGATGTCGGCGGCATCGAAATCCCGGCTGGCGCCGCCTTCATCGGCGATGCGCATGATCTGGAGCGGCATGGCGTGGGGGTCGAGGCGCGGCCAGAGGCCGACCTCCTCCAGCAGGGCGCGGGCGGGCTGGAGAAAGGCGGTCGTTCGGGTATCCGCGCCGTCCGTGTCCGCCTCTGTCACGGGCGGGGCCGGGTCCACGCAGAGGACGCTGAAGCCCTCGTTGCCGAAGGCGATGGCGGCCGTCAGCCCGGCGATCCCGCCGCCGGAGATGAGGATGTCGGTGCGTTCGATGTCCATAGTCATGATCTAGGCGATCCAGCGATCAGGTCACACGATCTGCGACAGAAAGCCCGCGAGGTCGTCGGTGTGATGGTGGATATGCGGCGCCGGATCGGGTTCGCCCGCGACGTGGACCGTGCGCAGGCCGAGGGCGAAGGGAGTTTCGAGGTTGCGGATGTCATCCTCGAACATGGCAGAGCGGTCGGGGGTCAGGTTGTCGCTGTCGAAGATCGCGTCGAAGGCGGCGCGCTGGGGCTTCGGGACGTAGTCGGCATCTTCGACGCCGTAGATCGCTTCGAACAGGTCGGTCAGGCCACGGGCGGCGAGGATGCGCGCGGCGTGGCCGCGGCTACCATTGGTGAAGACGATACGGCGGCCGGGCAGGGCGTCGATTGCGCGGCGGAGGCCGGGATCCGGCGCGAGCGCGGCGAGGTCGATGTCGTGCACATGGTCGAGGAAGCCGTCGGGGTCGATACGGTGTTCTGCCATCAGGCCCGCCAGCGTTGTGCCGTAGCGCTGCCAGTAGGTGCGGCGAAGGGCATGGGCGTCCTGTCGGCCGAGGTCCAGGCTCTCCATAATCCAGTCCGCCATCCTTTCTTCGATCTGGTCGAAGAGGCGGGCATCGGGAGTATAGAGCGTATTGTCGAGGTCGAAGACCCAGTGGCGGATCGGGGCGAAGGCGGTGCGTGGCATGATCGGGACGCTATCGGTGCGGGCGCCGGGGTGCAATCGGTGGCGGAGCGGATTAGGATAGGGTGGCCCGCAGGGAGAGGCTGCCATGGTCGACGCGAAAATGCCGTTGAAAGACGCTTATGACATGATCCTGGAAGCGATCGATGTGGGGATCTACCGCCCCGGCGACCGGCTGGTGGAAAGCGAGCTGGCCGAACGGTTTGGCGTGTCGCGGACGCCGATCCGTGAGGCGTTGCAGCGGCTTGAGACGCAGTCGCTTTTGACGCGGGATGGGCGGTCGTTGATCGTCGCGTCGCTCGATCATTCGCAGCTGGCCGAGCTTTACATAGTTCGGGGAGAGCTTGAGGGGCTGGCCGCGCGGCTGGCGGCGACCCACGCGACGGACGAAGAGATCGCGGTTCTGCGGGATATGGCGCTGGCCGACCGCGCGCTTGTGGGCGATCCGAAGGCGCTGAGCCGGGCGAACCGGCGGTTCCACCGGCAGATCCATCTTGCCTCCCACAACCGGTTTCTGGTGCAGCAGCTGGACCTTGTTCACCGGTCCATGGCGCTGTTGGCGACCACATCGCTGGCCGCCGAGGGGCGCGGCGCCGATGCGCTGGAAGAACATGAGGCGATCGTCGAGGCCATCGCGGCGCGCGATCCGGACGGCGCTTATGCGGCCCTGCGGGATCATTTGTCGAAGGCCTACATGACCCGGCTCAGGCTGGATGCGGAGGCTGTGGAGGCGGCGGAGTGACCGATGCCGCCGGGCCGAGGAGCAGGCCATGGGCGGTCTTGTCCCAGTAGAAGGGACGGCAGGCGAGCTCCCACAGCGCCTTGTAGGAGGCGAGCGCGGCCAGCGGGAAGTAAAGGTGCATCATTGGCAGCCACCAGGCGAGGCCGCGATGGGTCGTCCTGCGAAGAGCAAGGAGGCCGATGATGAGATTGACCAGCTCCGAGAGGAGGAAGAGGCTGATGATCGGCCAGAGCGCGCTGCCCAGCAGCTCGCGCGTCGCGGCTAGCCCGCCGAAGGGGATCAGCCAGAACGACCAGAAGACCGGAGCGAGCGTGAATTGCGTGAGGGTGCCGAGGAAGATCACCTGAACCGCGAAAAAGCCCCGCGGCCCGAGCTCCCGCCAGAGCTGGACGGGGCGGCGCATATGAACCGCATAGGTGATCGCGTAGCCCTTCAGCCAGCGGGACCGCTGCTTGACCCAGGGCCACGCGCGGCCATTCGCCTCTTCCCCCGTGACGCTGTCCAGGAGCTCTGTCCGGTAGCCCCGGCGGGCGAGCCGGATGCCGAGATCGGCATCTTCGGTCACGTTGTGGGCGTCCCAGCCGCCGAGTTCCTCGAGGATTTCTCGGCGGAAGAACAGCGTCGTGCCGCCCAGCGGGATCGGCAGGCCCAGCTTGCGGAAGCCGGGCAGGATCATCCGGGACCAGGCGGCGTATTCGATGGTGAAGCAGCGGGTCAGCCAGTTGACGTGAGGGTTGTAGTAGTCGAGCGCCCCCTGAAGGCAGGCAACATCAGGGCCGAAGGCTGCGAAGCGGGCGGCCACCTTGCGCAACTGGTCAGGGGCAGGCGCGTCCTCGGCGTCGTAGATCCCGATGATGCTGCCCTGGCAGAAGTCGAGCGCGAAGTTCAGCGCCCTTGGCTTGGTCTTGAGCGTGCCGCGGGGGACGGCGATCGTGCGGATCCAAGGCGGCAGGGGGGTCTTGAGGAGGGTCTTGCGGGTGGTCTCGTCATCCTCTTCCAGCGCGAAGCGGATTTCGAGGCGGTCGCGGGGGTAGTCGATCGCGCCGAGGCGGGCCAGCAGGTGTTCGGCGATCCGCTTCTCCCGCAGGAGGGGCACGATGACGGAGATCACTGGCAGGCTATGGGGGACGGCCGCGGGTTCGGCGTGGTCCGGAGCGCGGTCGCGGATGACCTGCCAGGCTGCCAGCGCCTTGACGGTTGTCGAGGCGATGAGGGCGAGGATCGTCCAGCCGCAGATGGCGACGACCGTTGTGGCGGGGGCGAGTACCAAGGCAGTCAGGAGGCTCGCCAGAGCGAGGCCGAGGACGAGCGCGGCCCGGCCTGCCTTCCAGTCGCGGCAGCTTTCGGAGGCGGCGACCCGGGTTTCGGCCCGGTGGCGCAGGCTGTGACCCGCCGCGCGACGCAACGCGCCCTCCAGCGCCGATTGGGTCGTTACGGCCATCCGGATGCGGCCGAAGGTCTTTTGTAGCGCGTCCCGGTGACGGGCGAAGCTGTCGGGCCAGGGGGTTAGCACGATGACGGCCCCGCCGGCCTGCCGCCAGGGCAGAAGGCCGAGGCGGGCGGCCCGGTGGGCGCCGAAGCGGGCAATGAGCGCCTCGTCGGGCAAGGTTCCCAGAGGGTCGATGAGTGCGGCGCCGTGGGCGATGGCGGCGGCTTTTGCGGTTTTCTCCTCTGCCGTGGGGGAGGGGAGGGCGGCCCGTGCCTTGTCCCGCGCCGCACGAATGACCGAGAGGGGATCGCGGGGGGCGCCCGAAATGCGACCGAGCGGGCCGGACGGTGCCGGGACCTCTTTCCGGTGGTCCAAGGGCGCTGTGTCGCGTCCTGCCGTCATGTCGTTCATGGCTTCGCCCTGGCGCATTTGCGTCGGGCTCAGCTTGCGCCATCAGGCTTAAGGAAGGTTTAAGCGGCGCCCTGACGCTCGGCGATCGCCTTGGCGAAGCGTTCGAAGAGGTAGTAGCTGTCCTGCGGGCCCGGGCTTGCCTCTGGATGGTACTGGACCGAGAAGACGGGCCGGTCTTTCATGCGGATCCCGCAATTGGAGCCGTCGAAGAGCGAGATGTGCGTTTCGGCCACGCCCGCGGGCAGGGTCTGGCTGTCGACGGTGAAGCCGTGGTTCATCGACGTGATCTCGACCTTGCCGGTTTCCATGTCCTTGACGGGATGGTTCGCGCCATGATGGCCGTGGTTCATCTTGATCGTCTTGGCGCCGAGGGCGAGGGCCAGCATCTGGTGGCCGAGACAGATGCCGAAGACGGGGATTTGGGTCTTGTCGAGCACTTCCTGGATCATCGGGACGGCGTATGCGCCGGTAGCCGCCGGGTCCCCCGGCCCGTTGGAGAGGAAGAGGCCGTCGGGGCTTTGGGCCAGCACATCCTCGGCCGTTGCGGTGGCGGGGAGGACCGTCACGTCGCAGCCGGCGGAGGCCAGGCAGCGCAGGATGTTGCGCTTGGCGCCGTAATCGATGGCCACGACCTTGGGGCCGCCCGGCGCCTTGTCCGTATAGCCCTCGGGCCAGGCCCAGCGGGTTTCGAACCAGCGGTAGGACTGGGCGCAGGTGACATCCTTGGCGAGGTCGAGGCCGATGAGGCCCGGAAAGGCGCGCGCGGCGGCGACGAGCGCCTCGACATCGAATTTGCCGTCGGGATTATGGGCAAGCGCCACGTGCGGGGCGCCCTGATGCCGGATGGCGCGGGTGAGGCGGCGGGTGTCGAGGCCGCCCATGCCGATGCGGCCGCGGGCGGCGAGCCAATCGGGCAGGCGGCCCATGGCGCGCCAGTTCGACGGCTCGGTCGGGTCCCATTTGACGATCATCCCCTCGGCGACCGGGTCGGCAGTCTCGTCATCCTCGGGCGTGATGCCGGTATTGCCGATATGGGGGAAGGTGAAGGTCACGACCTGGCCCGCATAGGACGGGTCGGTCATGATCTCCTGATAGCCGGTCATCGCGGTGTTGAAGCAAAGCTCCGCCACCGTCTGGCCGGTGGCGCCGAAGCCCTGGCCGTAGAAGATCGTACCGTCTGCCAGGGCGAGGCAGGCGGTGGGATGGGCGATCTGGGGCATCGAAGGCTCCAACGGGTTTGGCAAATCCCGCTGGGTTTAGGCAGGCGCGGCGGGGCGGTCAAGCCGTGGGCGACGCGGGGTCGGCTGTTGTCAGTGCCGACGGTTGAGACTACGTTCCGGGATCTCGGGGGAGCAGCCGGACGGGACTGGTCATGGATATGAAAACACGGGTCAGCGGGGCGTTGAAAGACGCGATGCGCGCCAAGGAGATGGGGCGGGTGTCGACGCTCAGGCTCATCAACGCGGCCATCAAGGATCGCGAGATCGCCATGCGGGGCGACGCGGCCGAGGGTGAGCCGGCGGAGATTAGGGATGGCGACGTGCTGTCGATCCTCGGCAAGATGGTCAAGCAGCGGCAGGAAAGCGCACGGGCCTACGAAGAAGGCGGGCGGCTGGAGCTGGCCGAGGAAGAGCGTAAGGAAATCAAGGTGATCGAGGAGTTCCTGCCCCGTCAGCTTGATGACGAGGAAAGCGAGAAGGCCGTCGATGCTGCGATCGCCGAGACGGGGGCCGAGAGCATCCGCGACATGGGCAAGGTGATGGCCGCGCTGAAGGCGAAATATACCGGCCAGATGGATTTCGGGCAGGTCGGGCCGATGGTGAAGGATCGGTTGAGCTAGGGTGAGCGGCGTCCCGGAGATCGTCCAGTGGACGATTTCAGCCGCGAACGCGCGAAGCGCTAGAGGCAAGCCGTTTAAGTGCTGAGGTCATCGCCCTCCTGGGGGGCGGCGATGCCCGGCGGTGCTGCCGGGCGGGCGCTTTGGGCAGCGTGGTTCTTCGCTCCGAACCTTTCGCCGCTTGTTTGTCTAGAAAGCTGGAAACCGCGCTCTGATCTCGGCCAGCTGTTCTTCATCCCTGACCTCGAACCGCTGGGCGAAGCGGGATTTGAAGCTGGTCCGGCCGCGGCGGGCGCCGAAATTGTCTCCGTGGTTCAGCAGATACATCACCGCGGGATCCTCCAGCGGCGTCAGCGGGCGGCCTGAGAGGTCGGCGAGGTAGGGGAACATGCGGTGTTCGTGGCTGAGCGTCTGGGCGAGGAAGTCGATCTCCTGCTCGGGGCCGTTCTTGAGATCGTAGCGAAAGGCGGTGCAGCTGCCGCAGAGCTTCCAGAACGCTTTTTGACCGGGATTTCCAAGGCTTTGTGGCTCGGCTAGTGCGACGCGTCCCGCGCCGATATCGGCGACATAGCCGCGCGTGACGAGATAGCCGCCGCGCTTGCGCTGCTTGGCCATTAGAGAGAGCTGGCCATCGGCGAGGAGGTCGTCGGCATCGAAGCTCATCGCGTAGCCGTCGGGGGCGTCGTCGCGCTGTTCCAGCAGTGCTTGGGTCAGACGGCGGAGTTTGGCCCATTTGTCATTGCCGTCGACCTCCTCCCTGAAGGGAAGATATCTGACACGGGCGGACCAGGGGATGCTGGGGCGTTCCTGACAGCAGATATAGGCGGTCCAGTTCGTGTAGTCCTGGCGTTTGAGGCTTTCGACGGTGCGGGCGAGGCGCTGGGTGACGCCGTCCCAATCCGTCACATCCTTAGGGCCGACAAGGGGGATGAGGAAGGTAAAGGGCGGGTTTTTCGGGGGTTTTGGCAATCGCCCGAGGCGGCGGAGGCGGATCGCGGCGCGTTCGGACGCGGTGAGGCGGATGCGGCGCAGGGCCCATTCGGCGCCGAGGCCGCCTGTCGCCTGCCTGAGAAGGAACCGCCGGAGCTTGGGCGTCGCGGGGACCTGGGTCACTGCCGGGCGGCGGAGAGACGGTCGCGCAGCTCTCCATAGAGGTTTGCGCGTTCTTCGGGGGTCAGGAAGGCGCCGAGTTCGACCTCGCGCCCGTTGCCGCTGAGGGTGACGTAGTTTTCGACCGGGCCGTCCTTTTCATCCAGCGCCACCTGCACCCAATAGGGGTTGGCCTGCCAGTGCTGGTCGGGGCCACGGGGGTTGTGGCGGTCGATGCTGATCTCGTCCGGGGTGAGGCGAAGTTCTTCCAGGATCTCTCCGTCCCGGTAGGAGCGTTCGAGGGCGTACCAGACGGCTGCCAGCATCAGCAGGAAGAACGGCAGGAGCCCCCAGAGGACGGGGGAGCCGATCACGGTCAGAAGCGGCAGCGCAACGAGCGTTGCCGTGGCGCCGATGAAGAGCACCATGTCGCGGCGCGGGAGCGAGCGGTAGGGCCAGCAGTGAAGCTCTGCCACCGGAGGCGTTGCGTCGCGATCCTGATTCGCCGGTTCGATCCACTCATAGGGCATGGGAATGAAGATACCCTTAACTCGGTTGCAGAAAAGCGGGTTCTGAAACGCGAAGGGGCCCCGCAATGCGAGGCCCCCTGAAGATAGCGCGGTTCAGTGCGCGTGCTTCTTGTCCCAATCCTCGCGCTTGGGGAGCTGTTCGAACGTGTGCTCCGGCGGGGGCGAGGGGAGGGTCCATTCCAGCGTATCGGCCCATTCGTTCCATGGGTTCGCAGGCGCCGTGCGCGGCACGCGGAACAGCGTCCAGAACACAACGCCGATGAAGAATACGAACGAGGCGAAGGACAGAAAGGCCCCCCAGCTGGACACGTAGTTCCAGAGGGCGAAGGCCTCGGGGTAGTCGATATAGCGGCGCGGCATTCCCTGACGGCCCAGGAAGTGCTGCGGGAAGAAGGTGATGTTCGCACCGATGAACATCGCCCAGAAGTGCAGCTTGCCGGCCCATTCGGGCAGGAATTTCCCTGTCATCTTGGGGAAGTAGAAGTAGATCCCCGCGAAGATGCCGAAGACGGCGCCGAGGCTCATCACATAGTGGAAGTGGGCCACGACGTAGTAGGTGTCGTGATAGACGCGGTCGACGCCCGCTTGGCTGAGCACGATGCCGGTGACACCCCCCACGGTGAAGAGGAAGAGGAAGCCGAACGCCCAGAGCATGGGTGTCTTGAACTCGACCGAGCCACCCCACATCGTGGCGATCCAGCTGAAGATCTTCACCCCCGTGGGCACCGCGATCACCATGGTCGCCAGCATGAAATAGCTCTGCTGGGTCAGCGTCATGCCCACCGTGTACATGTGGTGCGCCCAGACGACGAAGCCCAGCGCACCGATCGCCACCATCGCGTAGACCATCGGGAGATAGCCGAAGATCGGCTTTTTCGAGAAGGTCGCGATGACGTGGCTGATGATGCCGAAGGCGGGCAGGATGATGATGTAGACCTCCGGATGGCCGAAGAACCACAGGATGTGCTGGTAGAGCACCGGGTCCCCGCCGCCTGCCGGATCGAAGAAGGTCGTGCCGAAGTTCCGGTCGGTCAGCAGCATGGTGATGGCGCCGGCAAGCACCGGAAGGGCCAGCAGAATAAGCCAGGCTGTGACGAAGATCGACCAGGAGAAGAGCGGCACCTTGTGCAGCGTCATGCCCGGCGCGCGCATGTTCAGGAAGGTTGTGATCATGTTGATCGCGCCGAGGATCGAGGACGCGCCCGAGACGTGGACGGCGAAGATCGCGAGGTCCATCGACATGCCCGCCTCTGACGTCGAGAGCGGCGGGTAGAGCACCCAGCCCACGCCCGAGCCGAGCTGGCCGTTGCCGCCAGGCGACAGCATCGATGCAACGCCGAGGGCGGAACCCGCGACGAAGAGCCAGTAGGACAGGTTGTTGAGGCGCGGGAACGCCATGTCCGGAGCACCGATCTGCAGCGGCATGAAGTAGTTGCCGAAGCCGCCGAAGAGCGCCGGGATCACCACGAAGAACATCATCAGCACGCCGTGATAGGTGATCAAGACGTTCCAGAGATGGCCGTTCGGCGTACAGTCCGCAGGATCGGCCGGCAGGAAGCGCATGCCCTCGAGGCACATATACTGCACATCCGGATGCATAAGCTCCATCCGCATGTAGACCGTGAAAGCCACGGAGATGAAGCCAAGGACCCCTGCGGTCCAAAGGTAGAGGATGCCGATATCCTTATGATTTGTCGACATGAACCAGCGTGTGAAGAACCCGCGGTCATCCTCGTGGTCGTGGCCGTGAACGGCAGCGTCAGCCATATGGGCGCTCCTTAGATCTGAACTGTCCCTAGTCGCTCCAGAGATCGGACTCAGAGCTGTTTTGAGAGGCGTTCTAGAGGGATGGGCGGCGGGCGGCAAGCGTTCGAAGGTCGCGAACGGTGGGTTACATTGGCGCAGCGCCTCCCGTGTCTCAGTCCCTCCCGCCGCCACACCCGCTCGACCCGCTTGTCGTTCACCTGCGCCAGCCCTTTCCTAACAAGCACCTCAACCTGCTGAAGCTTCGTGACAACCTCTTCCAGCTTGTGCCGCTTCGCAGCGATCCTGATCCTCAGTCCTCCAAGATATGGCGGCCGAACACTTCAGTGGGGGAGGATCAGGGATCGAACACTGGCTCGCGCCAGACTTGCTACGGCGCTATCTGATCGAACCACGGGATTCATCGACCGCACAAGCTTGCGCTTGAAACAAGCTAGCTGACCGCTGAACAGGTCGCTTCGGCGTGGCAAGTCGACGGAGGTATTCACTGCAGATGAACGACACATGGAATTGAAGACCCATCGAAAGATCAGGCGCATCGTATCCTATGCCGGCTTTGACCGATTTGCCTGGCGAGCTGGCTAGGCGTCGATGAAGCCGCTGTCGACCTTGAGACGATGCCGAATCGTATTCGCCTGCCCAAGCGTCTGTTCAAGGAAACAGCCTTTCTTGGCCGCTTCAATGAGAGCACGTTGATTTTCGAGGGGATCGGGGCTGTCGAGCAGCACGTCGATGTCGAAACTCTTCGGTCTGGTTTCGTAGATCCGGCCTGACTTCGCCCAGTCCCACACCACGCGGCATTCCACGTCGAGCGCAGTCACCGTCACCCCGAGCCGTTTCGCGAAGGCCCGGATCTGGGTCATCAGACAGCCGGTCAATCCGGCGATGAAGAGCGCCAAAGGCGGCGGGGCCGAGCCGTCGCCGCCATGGAAGGCGCCTTCGTCCGAAGCAAGCGTAAACCGTTCTTCGAACGGTTTGACCATGGTGACGTCCAGTTCGTTTCGCATCCTGCCTGTTGCCTTGCCGCGGCAGATGAAAGCCACCTCGGCCCGCGCGGGCATCTGTTCGGAGGTCGTTCCTATCTTAAGGTTCCTTGCGGATCATGTTGCAGAGCGTTCCGATCCCTTCGATGGTCAGTGCCATCTCGTCGCCATCGGCGAGGCGTTTGCCGATCTCCAATCCGCAGCCCGTGCCGACCGTGCCGGAGCCGACGACTTCTCCGGGATAAATCGCCTCGGAGGCGGAGATGTGCGCCAGGATCTCTCCGAAATGATGCTGCATATCTCGGGAGTTTCCGCCGCCCCATCGTTCGCCATTCACCTGGACGTCCATCTTGAGTGCAGCGGGGTGCGGTATCTCATCGGCCGTCACGACCCACGGGCCCAGAACGTTGCCGGTATCGAAATCCTTACCTTTGGCCGGCCCCAATTGTCCGGCCATTTCGCGCATCTGCGCGTCGCGGGCGGAGACGTCGTTCAGGATGGTATAGCCCCAGATGTGATCAGGTGCGGTGTCAGGCGGGATATCGACGCCACCTTTGCCGACCACGATGGCGAGTTCCAGTTCCAAATCCAGATGATCGGAGTATCGCGGCCAGCGCACGGTCTGCCCGTGACCGATAAAGGACATCCGGTTGCCCTTGTAGTAAATCGGTTGCTCGTACCAGACCGGTGGGATCGCGAAGGAGCGGCCCGTCATCTTTTCGGCCTGGGAGAAGCTGTTGAGGAGGTGTTCCTCGAAGACCAAGCAATCGCGATATTGAACGGGTCGAAGGGGGACGCGAAACTCCGCGTCTTCAAGAGCGATTACAGATGCGAGCTCTGCCTGACCGATGAGGAGGCGCGCCTCGTTCAGCGCCTCTGGCCCCGCTTCGATCATGGTGAGCATATCCTTGAACCATGCGGCACTTCCGGAAGCGGTAAAGAGGTCCAGCGCGCGGTTGTCGTCCAGCTGGGCGACAAGCCGCTCTTTCCCCTGATATGCTAGGGTGCCCAGTTTCATGGGGTCTCCTCCAAAATGGCGACGGCGCGGGTGAAGCCCGCGGAGGCGCGTTTGATCTTGATCGGGAAACACGAGATCTCGAACCCGGTGGGCGGCAGGAGATCGAGGTTCGACAGCTTTTCCATGTGGCAATAGCCGGTGACCATCGACGCTCTGTGCCCTTCCCAGATGATCGAGGGGTCGCGCGTCTCGCGCCACCGCGCTGCGGTATGGGCAAAGGGTGCGTCCCAAGACCACGCATCGGTTCCCGTGACGCGTACGCCGTGATCGAGCAGCCAGAGCGTTGCTGCACGCCCCATGCCGCACCCGGAGGTCAGGTAGTCCTCCTGCCCATAGCGGGCACCGGCGGAGGTGTTCACCACGACGATATCGAGAGGCTGCAAATCATGACCGATCCGGTCCAGTTCCACCGCCACCTCCTCTGGGCTGACAATGTGGCCGTCGGGGAGATTGCGAAAGTCGAGCTTGACCCCCCGGTTCAGGCACCATTCCAGCGGAACTTCATCGATCGTCGCGGAGGGCTTGCCGCCATCCATCGTCGAGTGATGGTGGTAGGGCGCGTCGAGATGGGTCCCATTGTGGGTCGACACCGTCAGTGTCTCGACGGCCCAGCCTTCCCCGCCCGGAAGGTCGGCCGCGGTGAGCCCGGGAAAGAAGGACGCGACTTGGGCTGCCGTTTCCGCGTGCGACTGGTAGTCGATCTTCGGCAGCATCATCGGCGGATCGGATGGAATCCCTTCTTCAAGGGCAACGGAGATATCGATGAGGCGGCGGGACATGGCGGTTTCTCCTAAGGGACAAGGCCCGTCGCGATGACGGGAAAAGCGATGACGAGGATCAGCACCGCGAGCATGGCAAGCGCGAACGGGGCCGCCCCGATGAAGATGTCGCCCAGGGTTATCCTTGGATCGTCGAGCGTCGACTTTATGACGTAGACCGAGATGCCGAACGGTGGCGTCAGGAGCCCGATCTCGACGGCGATGACGGTCACGATCCCAAACCAGATGAGATCAACGCCGAAGTCGGTCATCACCGGTAGCATCAACGGAACCAGGATCAGCATGATCGACGAGCTGTCGAGGATCATGCCCATCGCGATGACCACAGCGCAGTAAAGCGCAAGGACAGCCAAGAGGCCGAGCTCCGCGTCCACGACGAAAGCGCCGAACCCAGCGGGGAGGCCCGAGAAGGAGAGCATCCTAGAATACATCTGCGCCGCAATGATCAGAAAACAGATCGACGCCGTTACAAGGCCGGTCTCGATCAGGACCCGACCGATGCCGCGTAAGCTCAAGGTGCCCTTCGCGATCCCGAGGATGAGCGCACCGATCGCGCCGATCGCACCCGCCTCGACCGGTGTGAAGACCCCGCCGTAGATCCCGCCGAGGACGAGGACGATCAAAATGACGATCGGCAACCCTTTGGCGAGGATCTGGCCCCGGCTGAGCTCCCCTTCTTGCGGGACGCGCGGCTGGCCGAGCCAGCGCGGGGCGAAGGCGGCGGTCGCGACGATGCCGATGCCGAATGCGACCGACAGGACCAGTCCCGGCCCGATGCCCGCGATGAACAGATCGCCGATGCTTTGTTCGGTGAGCACCCCGTAGAGGATAAGCAGCAGCGATGGTGGGATGAGCATCCCGAGGACCGACGATCCCGCCACGACGCCGGTCGCGAAACGCGGCGAATAGCCGTTGCGCATCATCTGCGGCACGGCGATTTTCGTAAAGACTGCGGCCGACGCGATGGAGATGCCGGTGATTGCGGCGAAGATGGCGTTGGCCCCAACTGTGCCGACACCGAGCCCGCCCTTGATGCGGCGGAATGCGTGGTTCGCCACGTCGAACGCATCACGCCCCATACCGGACTCAGAGACGAGAAACCCCATCAGAACAAAGAGCGGCACAACGCCGAAAAAGTAGCTGGCGATCGTGTCGGAGGCAGCGAGGGTCATCATGTTTGCGGCAAGCTCGGGCGATCCCCGGATTGCCCAAACACCGACAAACGAACAGGCCATGAGTGCGACGGGAACCGTTAGTCCGCAGAGGACAAGAACGATCATCACCGCCAAGGCGATAAGGCCTATATCGAAGGGTGTCATTGCGCTTTGCCGTCAGGTATCCGATGGCGCCGCCATATCCGGGCGAGAAACTGAAGGACGAGCACCACGCTTCCGGCGACAATGGTGGCTTTCACCGGCCATGTCGGGGCGGTAAAGTCTCCGATCGCGCCAATAAATGTCCCACGTTCCCAATCACGTACCAGCCGTGGCCAGGTTGCCCAGGCGACGGTGGCCAAGACCCCGATGCCGATCATATCCCAGACGTCTTCAATTGCAGCCGCGAGCCGCGGGCTGCGCTTGGTCAGCATATCCAAAAGTGCGGTGGATCTGGGCATCCGCCCCGCCCGCAAGGTCTGCGGCGATTGAAGAAAGACGATTGCGACGATGGAGAGCGAGACCATCTCGGGCACACCGGGAAGCGGGGCGCCAAGGAGGTTGCGCCCGGCAACGTCGAGCCCGATCAGGACCATCAGGGCAAGGATCAACGATGATCCCGTAACGTTCATGGCCGTGGCGACGTGGTCGAGCCACCGGAGCGGCAGCGGGTCTTCCGCCGCTCCGATCTTGTCGCTCATTCGCGGTCCCAATCGCGCAGTGGCGTGGCGCCTGCTTCGCGCATGGCGTCCATGTAGGTCGTCAGGATCTCGGTGCCCGGCTCGCCCCGCGCATCCAATTCGGCGGCCCAGGTCGCTGCGGCATTATCCATACCATCTGCCCAGGCCTGCCGCATCTCGGGCGGGGCATCGAAAATCGTCGCCCCTGCTTCGGCCATGGCGGCAAATGCGTTCTCAACCGCGCTTTCCAGTTCCGCGAGATACCAGTCGCGCGCGGTGTCCGCGCCAATGCCCAGAGCGTCCTGCACTTCAGGGGGCAGGCCCTCGTACCAGTCCGTATTGGCGCAGATGCCGGCGGCGAACTGTGCGCCCAGGCCCGCGCGCGTGATGTAGGGGGCGACCTCATGCAGATTGCCAGGAAGCGCAGCCGATGCGAACACGATCACGCCTTCATAGACGCCTGTGCGCAGCTCGTTGTAGTAGGTCGTCAGGTTGCCCGACACACCGACGGCACCGGTTCCGGATAGCCAGTTGGTTGCAGCACCGGGTGCGGCGATCCTGCGGCCGTCCAGATCGGACAGCGACGCGACCGGGAAGTCTGTCATCAGCAGGTAATCATCAATGATGATCGGGCCGCCGAGATAGGTATTGCCGTTATCAAGATAGGCCTGCTGCATTCGCGGGTCTTCGCGGTGCAGTCTGTCCATCAATTCTCCTACCTGACGCACGTCGGAGCTGACGAACGGGGTATAGTAGGTGACATTTTGAGGTCCGAGTTTCGCCGGATCGAACAGCGACTCGCAGGTGCCGAGTTCGGCGAGGCCCGCCTCGATGGTTTCGAGCTCTTCGCCGACGGCCGCGATCGTGCCGCCATATTGGCCATCGAAAACCATCTCGTGACCGTGTTCTACCAATGCTTGGTTGACTGCCGGATAAAACGCCTCGTCGAGCATCCGGACCCAACGGAATACCGGCGGATGGCCCGCAACGACCGTCGCTGAATAGGTCTCCGATACGGCCGGTAGCGGGGTGGCAGCAATCAGCGCTGCTGTCGTAAACTTGAGTCCTCCCATGGACTTTCCTCCCTTTGGTAAGCACCCTCTTTTTGGGGCACGGCGAATGGATCAGGCTCGAGCCTCCTCACACAGAGCCTCAAAGCCGCCGGTGGCGTGGCATGTCAGGCGGGCGATCAGCGCTTCGGTATCGTCGGCGCTATCGGGCGGCAGCTGAGCCAGCCGCTCCGTGCGGCCGGACCGGCCCACGGCCCCGACAAGAAGTCCAAGGGCCATCGAGTAACCCCAGACGCAGGTTTCCCGTGATACGTCGGGCCGCGCACTGGAAAGCGCATCGATAAAGAGCCTCGCGGACGGATCATACAGCCGCTCCACCAGTGCCTGATCCCGTGCATCGCCAACCGCGAGCAGTGCGAATATCCGGGCAAACACCCGCCCCCCGCCTTCCGGACCCAGAGGAGGGCGAAAGAACGCTTCGAAAATCTGTGCGGTAGCGTCGGGAATACCGAGGTCGATCCGGTCTAGAAGTGTCAGGCGCGCTGTTGTGATCCAGTGGGCGCGCCGTTCGATCACCGCGGCATAGAGACCTTCCTTCGTTTGGAAGTGATAGTGGATCAGCCCCTGGGCGACCTCGGCCCGAAGCGAGATGGCTTTCATACTAGCGCCGGCAAACCCTGCTTCCGAGAATGCCGCTTCGGCCGCATCGAGGATGTCCTGGCGGCCATCTGTGCGGCCTTCGATCCCGGATTTTGCCTGTGTCATTCCCTAGCAAAGACACTGACTGATCGATCAGTCAATCCATTTCTTGGTGCGCGTTCCTTTTGGCGAGCTGAAGCTTAGTCGTACCGATACCAAGAAGAAGGAGGACTTACTGTTTGACGTTCGAGCTCCGACAGCTCGCAGTGGCTGGCTTTTTGAGAAAGACCGTCTTCGGATCAATGCGACCTGGTCCTTTGTGGTCGCACAGGAAGTGTGATCGACCCTGATGATCATGAACCTTACGCTTTTGACCCTTGGCAGAGGTGTCGCAATTTTTCTGCATCCGCCTTGTCCGCTGGGGTATAGGCGACCAGCTTGAGGTCGGGACGGCCATCGACGGCGAAGGAGGAAAACTCGAACGCGATCGGCCCTGCCGATGGGTGCCGGATCCGTTTGATGCCCTCTCCCGTCGATCTGACATCGTTGTCTGCCCACATCGCGGCGAATTCGGAGCTTCTGCCCGTAAGCTCAGCGCGCAGTTCCGCCGCCCGGTCATCCTCTCCAGCGCGAGCTGTCTCTGCGCGGAACGTCGCTACCAAGAAGCGTGCGATGTCTTCCCAATCCTCCTGAGCCGCGCGCGTATCGGGATCAAGGAACATCCGGTACAAGACGTTCCGTTCGTCTTTCGAGAGGGCGGCGTAGTCCGTCAAGGCGACACGCGCCGCATCGTTCCAGGCGATAACATCCCAGTGCGGGGTCACTATGGTCGCAGGATTGAACGTGAGTGCGTCCAGAAACCTCTGCAGCCGCGGTGTGACCCCGTCAGATGATGCCGGTTGTGCCTTGGGTGGCCGCCCGACACCGACGAGGAAGAGGTGCTCTCGCTCGACGTCGGTGAGCATCAGCGCATCGGCGAGACTTTCCAGAACCCGTGGCGAGGGCGGGCCGCCTCGGCCCTGTTCCAGCCACGTGTACCAAGTGGTGCTGATATTGGCACGAGCGGCGACTTCTTCGCGCCGCAGGCCGGGGGTGCGCCGCCGTCCAGAAAAACCAAAAGCCGCCGGATCAAGCCGCTTTCGGCGATCTTTCAGAAAGGCGCTGAGGCGATTTTCCTCTGCCATATCTCCGATCCTGTTAGTTATTATACCCGTATAAATCTTTGTCTTTAACAGGATGAAGTCATCTACCAGATTACCCCCGTTAGCAATCTGGAGGGTGATCGATGAAGGTGTTCGTAACCGGCGCGACGGGGTTCGTCGGCTCGGCGGTCGCTGTTGAATTACAATATCGCGGGCATGACGTCCTGGGCCTGGCGCGGAGCGAACGGTCAGCCAATGTGCTTCGAGAAGCCGGGCTGGAGGTTCATCTTGGTGACATCGCCGATCCTGAGAGCCTCATCCCCGCACTTGATCAGGTGGATGCGGCTATCCATACGGCTTTCGACCACGATTTCTCCCGATATGAGGAGAATTGCATGGCCGACCGCCGGTTGCTCGATGCGCTGGCGACGGCGCTTGAGGGCACCAACAAGCCGCTTATCGCAACCTCGGCCACCGTCGTTGCGGGGGGAAGTGATCCTACAACGGAACAGGACGGTGCTGTGGAACAGATCCCGCGCAGCGCGTCGGAAGCATTTCTGGGCCACTTCGAAGGGGGTGTTCAGACGGGGGTCGTGCGCCTTCCACCGACCGTTCACGGCAGCGGAGACAAAGCCTTCATTCCCGCGCTAATCGCCCTGGCGCGAGAGCGTGGAGTGTCAGCTTACATTGAAACTGGAGGGAACCGCTGGCCTGCAGTCCATCGCTACGATGCGGCGCGGCTCTTCTGCGACGCCGTCGAACAACACCGGGCCGGAACGCGCTATCATGCGGTCGCCGAAGACGGCATCCCGTTTCGCGACATCGCTGAAGCCATAGGTGACGGCTTGGGGGTGGCGGCTGAGAGCGTCCCGGCCGACCAGGCCGAAGCCCATTTCGGCTGGTTGGCGATGTTCGCCGCAATCGACAACCCAACGTCCAGCCAATGGACGCGCAAAACCGTCGGATGGGTGCCGCGCGAGGCCGGGCTGATCTCGGATATTCAAACCGCGGGCTATCTCGACCCGCCCATTCACTGAGGAGAGACCTATCATGTGAAGACCTATCGTTTCCTGTTTTATCATCGCCTGTCTTCTGGCCTGTTCACCTCCTTTGGCGTGTGCCCAATCGAATGAGGGTATGGCAGTTCCGGAAAGCGGCGACACGATGATGGTAATACCGATAGGCGATGCACTCGATCGCCCATTCCGACCGCTCTACGACGCAAGGCCAACCGGTCCTAACCTCCTCGTGCTGGAAGGTGATCCCGGCACTGGGCCGTCTCTGCCCCTGTTTCGCTATGGCCGCAATTACGACAGAAGTGGCAACCTTCACTTCCATACCCACGACTACCACCTCTGGCTTATCGAGGACACGCTGAAGCATTGGGATGAGAATGGTAGCGAGGAAACGGCACCTGTCCTGCTTCCCGGATCCTATGTTTACCAGCCTGCGGATCTCCTTCATGCTGCGAACTGCGTAACGGAACGTTGCACCGCTTACGTCATATTCGACGGACTGATCGAAACAGGGTTCCCGGACGATCGATAATCGTTGAGCGAAGTGTCGTCGTGATTGCTGGTCTCTGAACGGCTAATCGTCCCCGGCCGAGATGGTTCTCGGCTAAGTTTAGGAAAAAGCAGGATCGAAGTAGCTGACAAGTAGTCGAAGCGCGGAGGGAAACTTCATTTATTCATTGTCCTCTAACCGATGGCGGAAAGCCTTCCGCACGCTCAACAAAGAGACCTTGTTCGCCATTGGTCCCAAGACAATAGCGAATGACGCCTGATCGGCCGCACGAAAGGCAGCATGGGCACCAAGGTGTAAGCCGTGACCAACAGTATCGGGCGCCCGATCCGGTTCTTCATCACGGCGGGCCAGGTAAGCGATTGCAAGTGGCTGCGAGGGCAGCTGACAGGGTCGGGGATCGCGGCCTGCATCGCTGGCCTGACATCCTGCGGCAAAGGCGCCCTCTCTGCAAGCACCCTCGCGGCCACTGGCATCTTCTCGCTGAAAATCCAATGAAACCAGACCCTGGGCACAGTTCCTAAACTTGGTAAAAACGACGAGCTTGCCGGCCGCAGGGGTAAGCCTTTCGGGCAAGCAACGGACTGCTGTAGTTGCCTGAGGGGCCGGTCGGGCCGACCGCCGCCCCTCTAGGCGACAGTGGCGAGATCTTCGGGGACGTGTTCGAGGAGGGCGACGGCGCCCTCGATGACGCGCTCGCGGAGGTCTTTGCGTTCGACGAGGAGCTCGTGTTCGCCGCCGTCGATCACCTCCAGCCGGCCGTTGGGCCAGGCTGCCATGCGGGCGTGGATACGCGGGACGTCGACGATGCGCTCGTTCGAACCGACGAAGGTGAGTGCGGGAACCGAGGGCGAGGGGAGGGCAGCGAGGCTGCGCATCTCATAAAGCGCTTCGTTCAGCCAGTGGAGCGACGGGCCGCCAAGGGCGAGATCAGGATGCGCTTCGAGCTGGTCCTTCATCAACTGGAACATCTCGGGGTCGGATGTCAGCGTGTTGTCTTCGAAAGGTGCCCGGAGGACGTAGGTCTCGGCCACTTGGCCCGGCGGATAGATGTGACCGAAACGCAGGGGGCGCGAGAGGGTGGAGAGGCCCCAGGCGACGGGGCGGAGCGGCGGGGTGATGCGGATGCCCCACATCGGGCCGGTGAAGGTGACGGCCTGGACCGGGAGCCCCTGGTGCAGGGCGCGCATGCCGATGCAGCCGCCCATGGAGTGAGCGACGAGGCCGAGCGGCTTTGGCAGGCCAAGCTCCTCGACCGCTGCGAGGATCGCTGTGATGTCTTTCTGGTAGTCGGCGAAGCTGAGGACGTGCCCGGTGGCCCGGTTCTGCAGCATGCGTTCGGCGAGGCCCTGGCCGCGCCAGTCGACGGCGACTGAGGCATAACCGCACTTGGCGAGCATCGCTGCGGTGACGCCGTACTTCTCGACATATTCGGTGCGGCCGGGGAAGACGAGGAAGGTGCCCTTCGGGTCTTCCGGAGCCCAGACACCGATACGGATCTTGAGACCGTCTTCAGTCGTCAGCCAGTACGCCGCGCCCCCCTCCGGCCCGCGGGAGACCTCGGTGAAGAAGGGCGCGCGGTCCATCAGCCCAGCACTCCTGCGAGCTTCATCGCCTGGCCCATATCGCCATCGACCGAGAGCTTGCCGGTCATGAAGGCGGTCGTCGGGTTTTCCTCACCGTCGAGGATCGCCTTGAACGTCTCGGCAGTGGCGGTCAGCGTCACGTCGGCCTCTTCGTCACCGGCATGGGCGCCCTTGTCATCGATCATGATCGCGCCTTCGTCCTCGATCACGAACTTGGCCGTGCCGTCAAAGCCACCGTCCATCTTTGCGTTCAGGGCGGCAACCGCCTCTGTCACAACATCACTCATCCGTCTTCGATCCTTTCCGTTTTTCGTGACCGCGCCGAGGGTGGTCATGGCTCTCGGTTCGGCTAATATATCTACCATGTATTCCGCATCACATCAGATCAAACGTATCGTGACGGCATTTCTGTTGGCCGGCGGGCTTTCGCAGGGCGCGCTGGCGGAGACCGACCGCCTGGATGCGCTTTATGCCCGCCTCGCCGAGGCGACGCCCGAAACCTATACCGCCATTGAAGAGCAGATAGTGGAGGAGTGGGGCAAGTCAGGTTCTCCAGCATTGGATCTTCTGGTGCGCCGCGGGCGGGAGGCGCTGGCGACGGGCGATTCGGAGGCGGCAGTCGAGCATTTCACGGCTCTGGTCGACCATGCGCCGGAGTATTTCGAAGGCTATGCGGGCCGGGCGCAGGCCTATTTCCAGTCGGGTCTGTTCGGGCCGGCTTTGGACGATCTGCGACAGGTTCTGGTTCTGGAGCCGCGGCATTTCGGGGCGATGGCCGGGCTTGGCGTGATGCTGGAGAGCATGGGGATGGAGGCCGATGCGCTGGATGCCTATCGCGCGGCCTCGATGGTGCATCCGCAGGAGCCCAACATCGCGGCCTCGATCGAGCGGCTTGAAGGTAGCATCGACGGCGTCGACATCTGACATTATGTGAGCCACGCGCGGGGTGCGCGCGGGAGGCCTTATGGCATCACGGATCACGGCCGTTCTGGGGCCGACCAATACCGGCAAGACCACCTATGCGCTGGAGCGGATGCTGGCCCACCGGACCGGCATCATCGGGCTGCCTTTGCGGCTGCTCGCGCGCGAGGTGTATGACCGGATCGTCGCGGCGCGGGGGCCGTCGGTGGTTGCGCTGGTCACGGGCGAAGAGCGGATCGTGCCGGAGCGGACGCAGTATTGGGTCTGCACGGTCGAGGCGATGCCCGATGGGATGGGCTGCGATTTTCTGGCCATCGACGAGATCCAGCTGTGTGCGGATGCCGAGCGGGGGCATGTCTTTACCGACCGGTTATTGAACGCGCGGGGCCTGCACGAGACGCTGTTTCTGGGCTCGAACACGATGCGCGGGGCGATTGCCGCGATGGTGCCCGGTGTGCAGTTCATGGGCCGGGAGCGGATGTCGACGCTGACCTATACGGGTTCGAAAAAGACAAGCAGGTTAAAGCCGAGGAGCGCGATCGTCGGCTTTTCGGTCGATAATGTCTATGCCATCGCCGAGCTGCTGCGGCGCCAGAAGGGCGGGGCCGCGGTCGTGATGGGGGCCTTGAGCCCGCGGACGCGGAACGCGCAGGTGGAGCTCTATCAGAATGGCGACGTCGATTATCTGGTGGCGACGGACGCCATCGGGATGGGCCTAAACCTGGACATCAATCACGTCGCCTTTTCATCGCTGGCGAAGTTCGACGGGCGGCGGATGCGGCCGCTGATGCCCCATGAACTGGCGCAGATCGCGGGCCGGGCCGGGCGCGGAATGAGCGACGGCACATTCGGGGTGACCGGCGAGGTGACGGAGATCGACCCGACCGCCGTCGAGGCGATCACGAACCACAGCTTTGCCCCGGTGCGCAAGCTGCAGTGGCGCAACGGGCGGTTGCGGTTCGGGTCGGTCGGAGCGTTGATCGGATCACTCGAGGAGAAGACGGACGACGACTGGCTGACCCGAGTGCGAGAAAGCGATGACCTGGCCGCGCTGAAGGCGCTTTCAGCGGACGTGGAGGTGATGGCGCGGGCGAGCGACGTGAATTCCGTGCGGCTCCTCTGGGACGTCTGCCGGGTGCCGGATTTCCGCGGGATCTCTCCCGCCGAGCATGCGTCGATGCTGACCCAGATCTATACCTTCCTGCACGAGCATGGGCGGGTGCCGAACGAATGGCTGGGCGCGCAGGTGCGTCGCATCGACCGGACCGAGGGGGATATCGACACGCTGTCGAAGCGTTTGGCGTATATCCGCACATGGACCTATGTCGCCCAGCGGAAAGGCTGGGTGGATGACGAAGATCATTGGCGCGAGGAAACACGCGCTGTAGAAGACCGCCTGTCGGACGCCCTACACGGTGCGCTGACACAGAGATTCGTGGACCGGCGGACAAGCGTGCTTCTCCGGCGGCTCAAGCAGAAGGAGCGCCTCATGGCCGAGGTCAACGACAAGGGCGAGGTGACCGTCGAGGGGGAGTTCGTCGGCAAGCTGGACGGATTCCGGTTCTGCCAGGACAAGAGCGGATCACCGGACGAGGCGAAAACCCTGCGTCAGGCGTCGTTGCAGGCGATCCAGCCGCAGATGCATCTGCGGGCCGACCGGTTCTACAACGCGCCCGATACCGAGATCGACTTTACCGAACAGGGCGGGTTGATGTGGGGCGAGATGGCCGTGGGTCGGCTGGCGCCCGGGTCCGAGGCGCTGAAGCCGCAGGTCGTGCCGTTTGTCGATGACGAGGCAGGCGCGGAGATCGCCGAGAAGGTGCAGCGACGGCTGCAGCATTTCATCGATCGCAAGATCGCGACCCTATTCGAGCCGATGCTGGCGATGGGGCGTGACGAGACGCTGACCGGGCTGGCCAAGGGTTTTGCCTTTCAACTGACAGAGGCATTGGGCGTGTTGCCGCGGGCCGATGTCGCGCAGGACGTAAAGGCGCTGGATCAGGAGGCGCGGGCCGCGCTTCGCAAGCACGGGATCCGGTTCGGGCAGTTCACGATTTTCATGCCGCTTTTGCTGAAGCCCGCGCCGACGCGGCTGCGGCTGGTTCTGTGGTCCTTGTCGAAGGGGCTGGATGAGTTTCCCGAAAGTCCGCCGCCCGGTCTGGTGACCGTTCCGATGGGGGAGGTGCCCGAGGGCTATTGGCCGATGGCGGGCTATCGCGCCGCCGGAGAGCGGGCGATCCGGATCGACATGCTGGAACGGCTCGCCGATCTGGTGCGCGCGCAGGACACGCGCGGCGGGTTCGAGACGAACCCCGACATGCTGTCGATCACCGGGATGACGCTGGAGCAGTTCGCGAACCTGATGGAAGGTCTGGGCTACAAGGCCGAAAAGGGCGAGCGGGTGAAGGTGAAAGCGGCGCAGGGCGACCCTGCACGGCCGGATCAGCCGGACGAGACGCCGCCCGAGACGCCCGAGGAGGCCCCGCCGGAGACACCCGACGCGCCGCCGCCGAGCCCACCGACGGAGGATCCGCAGCCGGATATCCCGGCCGAGGTTCCGCAGCCACCGGGCAGCCCCGGTGATTTGCCCGGTGGCGTGCCGCCGCAGACGCCCACGATGTCGGCCGCGGCCGCGCCGCCGGACACCGAGACAGTCGTTGCACCCGATCCCGAGGGCGAGAGCGCGGCCGAGGCCGTGCCGGAGGCCGATGGCACAGAGGAGCCGGAGATGGAGGTGTTCTACACCTTCACCTGGGGCGGCAACCGGCCCGCGCGGCAAGGTCAGCGCCCGCGCCAGGGGGCGAAGGGCAAGCCGCGGGGCAAGGGTGCGCCGCGCGGGAAAGGCAAGGGGGATCACAAGCCCAAGACCTTTGCCGCCAAGCCGCCCAAGCGTGAGAAGGCAATCGATCCCGATAACCCCTTCGCCGCCGCCCTGCAGGGCTTCAAGACCGAGTGACGGACGAGACGCCGGAGACGATCCGCGTCGACAAATGGTTGTGGCACGCGCGTTTTTTCAAGACGCGCGGTCTGGCGACGCGGGTTGTGGGCGACGGCAAGGTGCGGGTGGACGGCACGCCGATCTCAAAACCGGCGCGGACTGTCGGACCGGGGAATGTGCTGACCTTTGCGCAAGGCCGGGTCATCCGGGTGGTGAAGATCGTGGCCGTGGGCGACCGGCGGGGGCCGGCTGCGGAGGCACAGGGGCTTTACGAGGATCTGACGCCACCGGCCGCTCAGGCGCCGCCGAAGAACCCGCGGTTCGAGGGGAAAGGGCGGCCTGGCAAGAAGGAACGCCGCGGCATGGCGCAGCAGAAGGGCGATATCGGCGATCGGGATCTTGAATGACCTGAAACCTATGGGTAGGTCGCTTAGAGGACCGGATACGGAAGCGACCATGACCTATATCGTCAACGACAATTGCATCGCCTGCAAATACACCGACTGCGTCGAGGTTTGCCCGGTGGATTGCTTTTACGAAGGCGAGAACATGCTGGTGATCCATCCCGACGAATGCATCGATTGCGGGGTCTGCGAGCCGGAATGCCCGGCCGATGCGATCCGACCAGATACCGAGCCGGATATGGAGAAATGGGTCGAGTTCAACCGGAAGTATTCCGAGATCTGGCCGGTCATCATCACAAAGAAGGATCCGCTGCCCACCGCCGAAGAGATGGACGGGAAAGAGGGCAAGATGGAGCTGTTTTCAGAGAACCCGGGCGAAGGCGGCTGATTCGGGGCCTTGTCCGGGCTGCGGGGGATCTGACGCCGCGGAAAACGCAGATTTGTAACGCGCCCACGGCGATGGGCGCGGCGCGCGCTGGCGGGACGGGCTATTTTGTGGTATACATACCTGCAATGCTGTTTGCCAAGTGACATGACGGGCGCGGGGGATCCCGCGCAAAGGGGGGACCGACGGGGGTTATCGCCACCGCCGGTTTTTGTGTCGCCGGCCTTCAGCGCAAGCGATTGGGCCCCCGATGGGTCTCAGGAAAAGGACTGCCATGAGCAAAGCCAAGAACAACAACGAATTCCGCCCGAACGATTTCGTCGTCTATCCCGCCCACGGCGTCGGCAAGATCGTGTCGATCGAAGAGCAGGAAGTCGCGGGCATGACGCTGGAACTGTTCGTGATCTCGTTCGAGAAGGACAAGATGACGCTGCGCGTGCCGACCCACAAGGCGACCGAGGTCGGGATGCGGTCCTTGTCATCGCCTGATATCGTGTCGGCGGCGATGAAGACGCTGAAAGGCAAGGCCAAGGTCAAGAAGGCCATGTGGTCGCGCCGGGCGCAGGAATACGAACAGAAGATCAATTCCGGCGACCTGATCGCGATTGCCGAGGTCGTGCGCGACCTGCACCGGGCCGATGATCAGCGTGAGCAGAGCTATTCCGAGCGCCAGCTGTATGAAGCTGCGCTGGAGCGGTTGACGCGCGAGATCGCTGCCGTCGCTGGGGGCGACGAGCAGGATGCGGCGCGCGAGATCGGCGATGTGCTGGTGAGCCGCGCGGCGTAAGTCTGTCTGGGTGTCAGATTGAGAAGGCCGCGGCTGACGCCGCGGCCTTCGTTCTTTTTACGGGATGCGTGACGGGTGTGAGCCCTTCGGGTCTGGCTGCGGGGCCAGTCGACAGGGCGGGATTTGCATATTTTTAGCCAGATGAAGGGTCAGAGCGCGCGGTGGCCGATATCGGTGCGGTAGCGGCCTTCGGGCCAGTCGATCTTTTCGGCGAGCGCGTAGGCGCGGTCGTGGGCCTCTTGGAGGGTTGACGCGCGGGCGGTGGCGGTGAGGACACGGCCTCCGGTGGCGAGGATGCGGTCGCCTTCGGCGGTCGTGCCGGCGTGGAAGACGGTTTCGGTACTGGTGTCGGGGCAGGTTTCGAGGCCCCGGATCTGGGTGCCCTTGTCGTAGGCGCCAGGATAGCCTTCGGCGGCAAGGACGACGCAGAGGGCGCGATCGTCGGCCCAGTTGACCTTGGCGTCTAAGAGACGGCCTTCGGCGGCGGCCTGGAATAGATCAAGCGCTTGAGCGCCGAGGCGCATCATCAGGACCTGCGCCTCGGGGTCGCCGAGGCGGGTGTTGTATTCGATGAGCTTCGGGGCGCCGTTTTCGATCATGAGGCCGGCGTAGAGGATGCCCTGGAAGGGTGTGCCGCGGCGGGTCATCTCGGCGAGGGTGGGGTGGATGATTTCCTCCATCACGCGGTTGGCTGTGGTATCGGTGAGGACGGGGGCCGGGGAGTAGGCGCCCATGCCGCCGGTATTGGGCCCCTCGTCGCCGTCATAGGCGCGCTTGTGGTCCTGCGCGGTGCCGATGGGCAGCGCGGTATCGCCATCGCAGAGGACGAAGAAGGAGGCTTCTTCGCCTGTCAGCATCTCTTCCAGAACGCAGGCGGCACCCGGTTCGGTGAAGAGGGCGTCGATGGCGGCGTGGGCAGCGTCTGCCGTTTCGGCGACGGTGACACCTTTGCCGGCGGCGAGGCCGTCGGCCTTGACGACGATCGGCGCGCCGTTTGCGTCGACGTAGGCGTGGGCTTCGGCGGCATCGGTAAAGCCGGACCAGCCGGCGGTGGGAATGTTCGCGGCGTCGCAGATTTCCTTGGTGAAGGTCTTGGAGGCTTCGAGCTGGGCGGCGGCCTGGGTCGGGCCGAGTGTGGGGATGTTTGCGGCGCGCAGCGCATCGGCCACGCCCGCAGCGAGCGGCGCCTCGGGGCCGATCAGGACGAGGTCGATGGCGTGGTCCTGGGCGAAGGCGGTGACGGCGGCGCCGTCGAGGATGTTGAGCGCGTGGTTTTCTGCGACCTGCGCCGTGCCAGCATTGCCCGGCGCCACGATCAGGCGGTCGCATTTCGGATTCTGGCGTACCGCCCAGGCCATCGCGTGTTCGCGTCCGCCTGCACCGAGGATGAGGATGTTCATGGGCTCTCCTTGGCCTTGCCGCCTGCGCGTTCTAGGGTCGTCGGACGAGCGGAGCAAGGAGGCCCCTGATGGATCTGATCGACGATGGATTTGATGGGGGACCTACGGGCAATGCGCCGGAATTCACCGTCAGCGAGATCTCGGGTGCGGTGAAGCGGGTGATCGAGGGCGAGTTCTCTCACATCCGGATCCGCGGTGAGGTGGGGCGCGTGTCGCGGCCGCGGTCGGGGCATGTCTATCTGGACCTCAAGGACGACCGTGCGGTGCTGTCGGGCGTCATCTGGAAGGGGCGGGCGCAGGCGCTGGCCACCCAGCCGGAGGAGGGGATGGAGGTCGTGGCGACCGGACGGCTGACGACCTTTCACGGCCAGTCGAAATACCAGATCGTGATCGAGGAGATTGCGCCGGCGGGCGTCGGCGCGCTGATGGCGATGCTGGAGAAGCGGAAGGCGCAGTTGGCTGCCGAGGGGCTGTTCGCGCCGGAGCGGAAGAAGGCGCTGCCCTATCTGCCGGAGGTGATCGGGGTGGTGACCTCACCCTCGGGCGCGGTGATCCGGGATATCCTGCACCGCCTGCGCGACCGGTTTCCGCGCAAGGTGGTGGTCTGGCCAGTGGCGGTGCAGGGGGCGAAGTGCGCGCTAGAGGTGGCGGCCGCGATCGAGGGGTTCAACGCGATGACGCCGGGCGGGTCGCTGCCGCGGCCTGATCTGTTGATCGTGGCGCGCGGTGGTGGGTCGCTGGAGGATCTGTGGGGGTTCAACGAAGAGATCGTGGCGCGGGCGGCAGCGGCCTCCGGCATTCCGCTGATTTCGGCTGTGGGGCATGAGACGGACACGACGCTGATCGACTTCGTCGCCGACCGGCGGGCGCCGACACCGACGGCGGCTGCGGAGCTGGCGGTGCCGGTGCGGCATGAGTTGTTGGCCTGGACAGGGGAGCAGGAAGCGCGGCTGGCCCGTGCGATGAGCTCGGGCTTGGAACAGCGGGGGCAGCGGCTGAGAGATCTGTCGCGGGCCTTGCCGCGGGGGGATGCGCTGGTAGGCGCGGCGCGGCAGCGGTTCGATCTGTGGGAGGCACGGCTGCCGGAGGCGCTGCGCCGCGCGGTGTCGGTCAAGCAGTTGCGGCTGAGCGAGGCGGCGGGATCGCTGCGGCCTGGGCTCTTGCGGCGGGGCGTGGAGGTGGACCGCCGGCGGCTGGGGGCCGCTGCGGAGCGGCTGGAGCCGGCCCTGTCGCGGCGGATCGAAGTTGCGCGGGAGCGGCTGGCGCGGCGGGCCGACGGGTTGCGCCTGCGAGCGTTGGAAGCGGATCTGGCGCGGCAGCGGGAGCGGTTGGACGGCGTCGGGCGCCGCCTGTCGGAGGTAGGCCAGCGGGACCTGGCGGAGCGGGCCCGGCGGCTGGAAGCGCTTGACCGGGTGCGGGAGACGCTGGGCTATAAGGCGACCCTGCAGCGCGGCTATGCGGTTGTGCGCGACGGGCAAACGGTGGTTACGGGCAAGGCGGCGGCTGAGGCGGCGCAGGCGCTGGAGCTGGAATTCGCCGACGGGCGCGTGCGGATCGGCGGGACGCCGCGCCGGACAAAGAAGCGGGATGAGACGCCGGAGCAGGGGACGTTGCTTTAGCCGCCTTTGCCCGGCAATGATCTCAGAGGTGCCGGTAAGGCGCCTTACTTTCGCCTGCGGCGCGGGGAAGATGTCGTCCGATGGCGGTTCGGGGGCTCCGCCCTGTATCGGTTGAGGAGATCTTTCATGACAACGAAGTTTGGCCTTCTGGTCGGGGCCGCGCTGGTTCTGGCGGGGTGTTCGGGCAATTGGGCGACGTCCTATGAGGCGCCGGTGGCGGCGGCGACGTCGAATGCGTGGAGCCTGCGGGCGGTCGAAGTGACGGTGCCCGAGACGCTGAGCGTGTCGGAGCGGAACCTCTTTGCGCCGGATGCGGATATCGTGTGGCACGGGGACGTGCCGGGCGACCGGCGGGCGCAGGTGGGCGCGATCCTCGATGCGGGGATCACCCAGGGCGCATCGCGGATGCGCGGTGGGCAGCCGGTGGTGCTGCAGGCAACATTGCAGGAGTTCCATGCTGTCACCCCGCGGGCCGTGGCGAATGCGCCGGGTGCGGTGCATAATATCACCTACACGCTGCAGGTGATCGATGCGCGGAGCGGCACGGTGCTGGCGGGGCCGGACGTCGTGCAGGCGGATCTGCCCGCTTTTGTCGGCGAATCGGCGCAAGCAGCGGCGGCGCGGGGACAGACCCAGAAGGCGCGGATCACCGGGCATATTGCGGTCGTGACGCGCGGCTGGCTGGGGCTTGGGCCCGATCCGCGGACCACCTTCTCCGGGCCGGGACGGTAAGAGGGGGTGGCCCCTATCAGGGCCGCTGCCGCGCATTCGGGCGGGCCGTCTAGCGCCGTCGGATCGGAAGCGGCGCGCTGAGGCTTTCGGTGATGCCGGCCTGCGGGACCCTCTCGGTGAATGAGGAGAGGGCGACGTAGGTCTGCGTGCTGCTGACGCCCGGCAGGTCGTAGAGGCGGGCGAGGAAGCCTTCGAGGGCTGCGCTGTCGGCGAGGCGGGCCTTGATCAGGACGCAGGCATCGCCGGTGACGGAATGCATCTCTTCCACCTCGGGCAGGTCGCAGAGGGCCATCAGCTCGGGCGTCTTGCCCCAGCCGACCGTGTTCACGTGGATGAAGGCGAGGAGCGGTTTGCCGATGGCCGCGCCGTCGATGCGGGCGACGGTGGCCTCGATGACGCCCGAGGCTTTCAGGCGCTTGACCCGTTCGTGGACCGCCGGGGCGGAGAGGCCGACTTCTTGTCCGAGTTCCGCGTAGCTGAGATCGGCGCGGGTGGTGAGGGCGGCTAATATCCTTCGGTCCGTGGGGTCGATCGGGCGGGCAGGACCAGCGTTTTGCCGAATGGTGTCGGTATTTTTATCGTTAGGCATGTTTTCCATTTCGTGGTTTGGGCTTTGGGCATAACTCTGTTCCGAAACAGGGACCCGGATCAAGAGATGCTCGACCGCGCTGCCATTCTGACATTGACCGCCTGTGTGGCGGTCGTGGGATCCAATTCGCTGGTATTCAGCCCGGTCTCGAAGCCCATTGCGGCGGCCTTTGCCGGGGCGTCGGCGGAGGATGTGATGGTGTCCGCCGCCCTGTTTGGGTTGGGCACGGCGCTGAGCGCGCTGGTGCTGGCCCCTCAGGTCGACCGGATCGGAGCG
This sequence comes from Aestuariibius violaceus, assembly GCF_040779325.2. Taxonomy (NCBI): domain Bacteria; kingdom Pseudomonadati; phylum Pseudomonadota; class Alphaproteobacteria; order Rhodobacterales; family Paracoccaceae; genus Aestuariibius; species Aestuariibius violaceus. Next base: position 33,137 of record NZ_JBFONT020000009.1, on the reverse strand, counting down.
CGGCGAGCCTTGGGTCGCGCGCTGGGACTGATGGCTTTGGCGCTGGTGGTGACGGGCTTGGCTCCCGCGCTTTGGGTGGTCTGGGGAGCGCAGGCCGTGGCGGGGGTCGCGGCGGGGGTGATCCTGCCCGCGTGTTACACCCTGGCCGCGCAGATCGCGCCGAAGGGGCGGGAAAGCGAGGTTTTGGGCTATGTGCTGACCGGGTGGACGATCAGCATGGTGGCGGGGGTGAGCCTGTCGGCGGTGCTGGCCGATCTCGTCCATTGGCGGGCGATCTTTGCAGTGCTGGCTTTCGCTACGCTCGCCGCTTTCGCGGTGGCGCGGGGGCTGCCCTCGGGTGGCGTTTCGACCATGGCCGCGCTGTCGCCGCTGCGGGCTTTGGGCATTCCGGGGGTATCGCGCGGGTTGTTCCTGTGCGCCGGGTTCATGATCGCGTTCTATGGGCTCTATGGGTATCTCGGCGCGCATATCGCAGGCGCCTTGGGCTATTCCGCGGGCTGGGCGGGGCTCGCGACGCTCGCCTATGGGGTCGGGTTCGGGGCGGCTGCGATGGTGGCGCGGCAGATCGACCGGATCGGAGCGGGGCGCGTCGGGCCGGTTCTGTTCAGCATCCTGAGCGGCATTTACCTGGTGCTGTCGGTTGCTGCGGGTGGATTAGCGACGCTGATCGCGGCCTGCGCGCTTTGGGGGTTCGTAAACCATCTGGCGCTGAACCTGATTGTGGCGCGGCTGACGGCGATCGCGCCGGAGCGGCGGGGGGCGATCCTGGGGCTGAACAGCGCAGTGACCTATCTTTGTGTCTTCGTCGGAACGCTGGGGTTCGGGCCGGTCTATGCGGCCTATGGCTGGCCTGTCTGCGCGGTGCTTGGAGCGGTGGCGATTGCGGCCTGCGCGGTGGCGACCTTGTTCGACCGGCGGGTCGTCAGCGCCTGATCAGAACCACTGGCCGGGCTCCATCAGGCCCAAGTCGAGGAGCTGCTGGGAGCGCCATTCGAACGGGGCGGAGTTCCGCCATTGGAAGGTGTGGATGTCGTGGCGGCTGCCGGGGTTCTTGCGCAAGGCCTTGGCGGTGCGGAACGAACAGATGGCGGCCGTCAGATTGTGGTGCCAGGGGCAGGAATAGGTGTTGTATTCCTCGTCGGTGAAGGTCTGGTCGGGGCGCATCTCGAGGCTTGGTCTGGCGCGGAAGATCGCGATCCGGTCGATGCGGCGGCGGGCCTTTGGCACGTGTTCCTCGAACCGCCAGCGGAGACCGCCGTAGAAGTCGAGCTGGCGGTCATGGAAGGCGTCGGCGCGGGCGCGCCGTCCGAGGGCGTAGTAGCCCGAACGGTCGAGATGGGCGTCCTCGAGCGAGACCGCATCGGGATGGGCATCGAGGTTGCCCGCGTAGAGGTCGACCACATAGGTCAGCATCGCGTCGCGGCGTTCCTCGGTATGGAAGGCCAGCATCTCACCCACCGTTCGGTTCTCGCAGAACGGGAAGAAGAGGTATTCGGCGTTGAAACAGGCGTAGAGCCACTGGCCGGGGAAGGCGGGAATGGCTGCGTTTACGGCGTTGGGCAGCGCGTTTTCCGCCTTCGTCTCGTAACGGATCTGCTGGATGCGGTCGGCGAGATCCTCAGGGATGGCGTGGTCGGTATCGGTCAGGAGGAGGATCTGGGGGAAGCCAATCTGGATGTGATGCTGAAGCGTCGACGGGATTTCTGTCGCATCCTCGGCCAGGATCAGCGCGATCGGTCCTTTCGAGGGCTTGGCGGTCGAGCGGAGGAAGGCGTCTAGGCTGTCGTGCATCATCAGAAGGTCTTTTGCCGCGTTGCATGGATCGCGTGCGAGGACTAGAGAGACGACCGTCCCCGCGCAAGGTGTGCACCCCATGTCCGATCCCAAGAAGCTTTTCGTCAAGACCTATGGCTGCCAGATGAACGTCTATGACAGCGAACGCATGTCCGAGGCGTTGGGCGGGGTGGGGTATGTGACGACGGACAGTCCGGATGAGGCGGACATGATCCTGCTGAACACCTGCCATATCCGGGAGAAGGCAGCCGAAAAGGTCTATTCCGAACTCGGGCGGCTGAAGCCGTTGAAGGCGGAGAAGCCCGATCTGAAGATCGGGGTGGCGGGCTGCGTGGCGCAGGCCGAGGGGGCGGAGATCCAGCGGCGGCAGCCTTTGGTCGATCTGGTCGTGGGACCGCAGAGCTATCACCGGCTGCCGAAGATGGCCGAGAGCCTCGCGGAGGGGGCCAAGGTGCTCGACACCGAGTTCCCGGAGGAGGACAAGTTCGACCATCTGGCGCGGCGGCCGAAGGCCGGGCGCGGACCGACGGCGTTTCTGACAGTGCAGGAGGGCTGCGACAAGTTCTGTGCCTTCTGTGTGGTGCCGTATACGCGGGGGGCAGAGGTCTCTCGCCCCGCGGGGCAGGTGTTGGACGAGGCGCGGGATCTGGTGGAGCGTGGGGTGCGGGAAATCACGCTGCTGGGCCAGAACGTGAATGCATACCACGGGCATGAGGACGGTCTGGCGGGGCTGATCTGGGCTCTGGCTGAGATCGACGGGCTGGAGCGAATCCGGTTCACCACGTCGCATCCGAACGACATGGACGACGCGCTGATCGCGGCCCATGGGGAATGCGGGAAGCTGATGCCCTATCTGCATCTACCGGTGCAGTCGGGCAGCGACCGGATCCTAAAGGCGATGAACCGCAAGCACACAGCCGAGCAATATGTCCGGCTGATCGAGCGGATCCGGGCGGCGCGGCCCGATCTGCTGCTGTCGGGAGATTTCATCGTGGGTTTTCCCGGCGAGACCGAGGCCGATTTCGAGGATACGATGGCGCTGGTGCGAGAGGTCGGCTACGGGCAGGCCTATTCGTTCAAGTACTCTACCCGCCCGGGGACGCCCGCGGCCGAGAAGCCGCAGATCGATGATGGAGTGGCCTCGGATCGGTTGCAGCGGCTGCAGGCGCTGTTGTCGGAGCAGCAGCGTGCGGCCCAGGAGGCGATGGTGGGCCGCGACGTCTCGGTCCTGTTCGAGCGGGCTGGCCGGATGCCGGGTCAGATGGCCGGCAAGTCGGAGTACCTGCAGGCGGTGCATGTGGAAGGGGACGGGATTGCAATCGGCGATCTGCGCCGGGTTCGGGTCACGGCAAGTGGGCCGAATTCGCTATCGGGTTCGGTTCTGCGTTGAATCCCTGGGATTCTCTCGACCTCTGCGCGTATGTGGGCAAAAAAGTCCTGTTTTGAGAGTCATTTTTGCCGCAGCGCCCTCCAACGCGGCGCATAAGACACCGTAACGCTTGATTAAACCTTCTCTGTCATTCACTCGTCTCAACATGCGGGGGCTGCCTATTGGTGATGGTTGGATGCCATGCGAGAGAGAATGGGGTTTGAGTCGATGAGAACAAGTTTGGCACGGGGAAGCGTCTTTGCCGCCCTGGCGCTGGTCGTCGCGGGATGCGGCGGTGGCGATGTGGGCGAGGGGCCGCTTCAGGAACGCTATGAGGCGACGATCTGGGTCGATCCGGACGGCTGCCAACACTGGGTGATGGACGATGGGTACGAGGGCTACATGTCCCCCCATCTCGATCGTCAGGGTCGGCCGGTCTGCGACGGCGGCATCGTCGGCCCCAAGGGGTCGATCGTGTTCGAACCCGAAGTCAGTGCGGCACGGTGAGGAGGGCGTAACAATGACGACATTCAAGACTTTCCTCGCCCTTGCTGCCATTGCTCTGGCGGCCGGTTGCACCAATGAAGGCGGAGACCGCGGCGACAAGACGGTCGATGCGGGCGCCCGCGGCGTCGGTCCGCTGCAGGATCTGCAGGCCGGGATCTGGGTCGATCCCAATGGCTGCGACCACTGGATCATCGACGATGGTGTGGAGGGATACCTGTCGCAGCGACTCGACCGATCCGGGCGGCCCGTCTGCTCGGGGATCGCGCCGCCGAACACCGCAACGGGCAATTACAAGCGTGGCCAGGACATCCGCGACCGCTTCTGAGCGCGCCGATTGGGCATTCGAGACCGCGGGGCGCAATCCCCGCGGTCTTTTCGTGACATCTTGGCGAAACGGCCGATCGGTGCTTGCACGGCCCGGCGGGGCTTGTCAGGGTCGTCGGAAGAGGCCGTGCTGCAGGCGAGTCGCCCCTCGCACGGCTCCGGTAAGGAGATGTGATTGGCCCTCGCCCCGACGACCGATATCCCCGACTTGACCGAGCGTGTGCTTGAGTTTCCCAACAATCGTTTGCTGATCGACCTCTGCGGTGAGTACGACCGCAACCTGTCGGATATCGAGAGCCGTTTAGGCGTACAGATCCTGCGGCATGGAAACGTGCTGCGCGTGCTCGGGTCGGAGGGGCAGGCCGAGGCGGCCGCTCAGGCGCTACAATCGCTCTATGAGCGGCTGGAACAGGGCCGCGAGGTTGAGCCTGCCGATATCGATCGCGAGATTCGGATGGGCCCGTCGGAGGAGGAGACCGGCAGCCGGGACGGCGACCAGATGGAGTTGATCCCGGCTGAGCGGGTCGAGATCAAGACGCGAAAGAAGCTGGTCGAGCCGCGGACCGAAGCGCAGAAGGCCTATGTACGGGCCTTGTACGAGAACGAGTTGGCCTTTGGAATCGGGCCTGCGGGGACGGGTAAGACCTATCTGGCGGTCGCGGTCGCGGTGAACATGTTCATCGGCGGCCACGTGGACCGGATCATCCTGAGCCGTCCCGCGGTGGAGGCGGGCGAACGCCTGGGCTTTCTGCCGGGGGACATGAAGGACAAGGTCGATCCATACATGCAGCCGCTCTATGACGCGCTGAACGATTTCCTGCCCGGCAAGCAGACGGCGAAGCTGATCGAAGAGAAGCGGATCGAGATTGCGCCTTTGGCCTTCATGCGGGGCCGGACCCTGGCCAACGCGTTCGTAGTGCTGGATGAGGCACAGAATGCGACGTCGATGCAGATGAAGATGTTCCTCACGCGGTTGGGCGAGGGAAGCCGGATGGTCATTACCGGCGATCGCAGCCAGGTGGACCTGCCGCGAGGCGTGCAGTCGGGGCTGAGGGATGCAGAGCGGCTGCTCGGAGGCATCGATGGGGTCAGCTTCAATTACTTCACGTCGGATGACGTTGTGCGACATCCGCTCGTTGCGGCGATCATCAAGGCATATGACGCGGATGCGGAAAGCTGATGGCCTAGCGGCGCAGACTTGCCCGCAATTCTGACAGCGTCTTTTTTGCCCTGGACAGGCGGACGAACCGCCCGCAAAAGCCCGATCCTGGCACGTGAGATGTGTAGATGCCGACCATGTGCAGGATTGGGGTTCCGTTGGAGGATTTGCGCCATGTCCAGACCGGACTTCCGCTGTTGCCGGACGCCAGAGATGCGCGAACCCCGCCCATCGTCCGGTTGAGGTTGTCAATCCGTCCGTCGCTTCGCGTGGGCGTGCAAGGTCGGTCGGAAGGATAGCCTCCTACATGGACGGTCTGCCCTATTCGCAACCGTCCCTCCGGTTCGGAGAGGAACGTTATTACCGGCCTACCCCGGGCATCTAGGATGAATGGCTTTCCGAAGTGGCGGCCAAGCCTGGCCGGTCCGAAGCGGGCAGCGGAACGCAGATCAATCATCCCGAGATCAAAAGGCGCGGCAACGTCTACATCGAATTTTTTGCCAATCACGCAGCGTCTTCTCGCCTTGCCTAGCTTCTTTTTGAGCTGCATGTGCCACTCCTTCGGCGTTCTGATCTTCTTCTCCCGTGCCACCGAGAGATCGATGCCGAATGCTCCGAACGGCTCTTCAACTGCATTTCGTTTTCCGGGAATGACGAAGATGTAATCGGGTTCCACGATCTCGACACTGGCGCAGATCGTGTCGTCCCTCTTGTCCGGGACCGCGATGTAGTTGCGCAGGACGTGCCCGCAGGTCAGAACCAAATGACGCCCGACCAGGGCTCCCGTGCCGCCGCCGATATGATATTCATTCGTTCCGGACAGCCTGCGCATCGTGATAATCTTGCAGATCCAGCGGAATGGCGGCGCGGACACGTCGACCGGTTCGACCGGCTCGGGAGCGCCACGGCAATCTGCACGGACGTTGGTCTCCGGGGTGCAGGTCATCTGCCGCCAGCGTTTGCCCAGACCATTTGGCCTGGCAAGCGGGGACGGATAAACGGTGCCGGCGGCGCCCATGAGATAAACGGGATCCGACCGGCGGGGGATCCAGATGACGGCAAATGATCGTCCGGAGGGGGCCACGCCGCGCGTCTTCGACTGGTCCCCGAAACTCTTCGCGAAGTTTGGGTTGAACGCGATCAAGCCTTCGGGAAAGTGGTTCCTTTCCCAAGCGTTTCGGGTTGGTCTCCAGAACCTTCGGTTATAGGGATGTTCGTTGATCTTCTTCGCCAGCCGCCGGCGATCATCCTTGGCAGAGACGCGATAGGCGCGGCCCGTCGTGGTAAGAAGTCCGCCTTTTCCGTATTGGATGCGGTAGAATCTGCCCGGCGTTGGCTCGGTTCTTTCAAGGGCTGCATGGTCCCAATCATCTTTGAAATGAAGCATGATCACCGTCCGGCGCGAAGAGCCCTTCTATCTTGGGAATCAGTTTATCTCGCCTGACGACCGCTAGATATCGCCTGCCTGTGGTAGCTTGAGAGCTGAGATCGCCGTGGTGGAACGGGAATGCGGCCCCCTTGACTTGTACGCCATGGTGCAATGTCAGAAGTAGACCTGTCTCATGAGATCGAAGGGCATATCTGGGGAGTGTCGTTTGGTCGTTTACCGACACCATCCATTACGAGGGACAATGATCGTGCGTTTCTGTTTGCGTGAAAACCCATCCCATGACGATTGAAACGGTGTTGGAGGACTCTCGCTGGGCGGAGGTCGGCATCGAAGGGCTCGCGCAAAGGGCAGCTTCGGCGACGCTTGTCAGGATGACACTTGATCTGGCGGTTTGCGAAATTGCTTTTCTTGCGTGTAACGATTCGCGGATCGCTGAACTGAACGCTTCGTTTCGCGACAAGTTCGGGGCGACCAACGTGCTGTCCTGGCCGTCGGAGGAGCGCGGAGCACCGTGGCCGGGCGAGATGCCCGAACCGCCGGAGGCGGGTCTGGACGGGGTGATAGAACTGGGCGATATCGCGATTTCTTACGATACCTGCGCCCGGGAGGCGGAGGCGGCAGGCCTTCCTTTGTCCGCCCATGCGACCCATCTGATCGTCCATGGTGTGCTGCATTTGTTGGGTTTCGACCACATAAGAGAGGCGGATGCCCGCCTTATGGAGGGGATCGAGGTCGAAATTCTTGGCAAAATGGGTCTGAAGAATCCATATGATCGGGAGTGAGCGGTTGCCGATCGCGGCGCCGCAGAGTGGAAAGGACAGATGAGTGATTCCGTAGAAGGGTCGTCTGCAGCGGCGCGGAGCGCGCAGCAGGACGACATAACGGGGGAACCGGGCGTCTTGCGCCGGTTCATTGGCAAGCTGATCGGCGAGGGCGAAACCGATCCGGACGGGGATGCGCCGCAGGGCAGTCCGCTTCCCGGGCTTGCGAATCTCAGCGACATGCGGGTGGAGGATGTCGCGGTTCCGACTGCAGATATCGTAGCCGTGCCGCTGACCTCGACACTTGATGAACTGGTCGAGGTATTTCGAGATAGCGGGTTGACGCGTATTCCGGTCTTTGACGGGACGCTCGACACCCCGATCGGGTTCGCGCATCTGAAAGACCTTGCACTGAAGCACGGCTTCAACGGGTCAAACGACACCTTTGATCTGCGGGCGACTCTGCGGCCGCTTCTGTTCGTTCCGCCGTCGATGCCGATCGGGGTGCTGCTGACGCGGATGCAGGCCGACCGGATGCATATGGCGCTGGTGATCGACGAATATGGCGGCACCGACGGGCTGGTGACGATCGAGGACCTGATCGAGCAGGTGATCGGCGAGATCGAGGACGAGCACGACATTGCCGAAGGCGTGTATTTCACCCGCGAGGCACCCGGCTGCTACATGGCGAAAGCAAAGACACCGCTTGAGGAGTTCGAGGCGGAGATCGGGATGACGCTGACCTCGTCCGAGGAGATCGATGAGGAAGAGGTCGATACGCTGGGCGGCCTTGTCTTTATGCTCGCGGGGCATGTGCCGGCGAGGGGAGAGGTCGTGCCGCATCCCGATGGTCCAGAATTCGAGATCGTGGAGGCCGATCCGCGCCGAATCAAGCGGTTGCGTGTGCGGCTGTCCGGCAAGCAGGCTGATGCCTGACATCGTGCGTCGGCCGGTCGAGACGCGGATGGCGGCTTTGGCGTGCGCCCATAGGCGGCCACGGCTGGGGGCGCTGATTGGTCTTGGCGCTCTCGCCGCTCTCGGGCACGCACCGTTCGATCTATGGTTCTTGACCGTCGTGGCGCTGATCATCGCCTTCGGGATCCTTGCGCGGGTCGAAGCGGGTGGGCCTGCTTTCTGGTCCGGCTGGGCTTTCGGTTTCGGGTATTTCCTAATCGGAATGAACTGGCTCGTAGAGCCGTTCCTGGTCGATGTCGCCCAGCACGGTTGGATGGCGCCCTTTGGTATCACCTTCCTGTCGGCCGGGCTCGCTCTATTCTGGGGCGTGGCGGCAATGGTTGCAGCCTGGTTGGGGAATCCTGTCTGGTGGCGGCTGATCGTGCTGGTGGCAGCGATCGTTCTTGTCGAATACCTGAGGGGGATCGTCCTGACTGGATTTCCCTGGGGGATGGTCGCCTATGTGTGGATCGAGACGCCACTCTCGCAGGCGCTGGCTTGGATCGGGCCGCATGGGTTGACGGCGGTCACTCTGGCACTGGCGGCCAGCATTGCGGGCTGGCTGATTACCGGGGAGCGGCTTGGTGCACCACTTTCGCTCGCCGTGTTGCCCGGCATTGCTGCCGTCGCGCTGGCGCCAGGCCCGGCGGAGCCGACTGAAGAGGGGGCACCGGTGATCCGGATGGTGCAATCGGGCGCGCAACAGAATGAGAAATGGAAGCCGGAGAATATCAGCCGCTTTCTGAACGTGCAGCTCGATGCAACTGGAGCGGGACCCGCGGCGGACCTCACGATCTGGTCGGAAGCGGCGATCCCTTATCTGGTGGATGAAGCGGGACCGCTTTTCGTGACGATGGCGGAGCTGGCGCGTGGCGGGTCCGTCATCGCGGGCATCCAGCGCTTCGAGGACGGACGCTATTACAACAGCCTCGTCGCGCTGGGCGAGGAGGGCATGGTTGAGGCGGTTTATGACAAGAACCACCTCGTCCCGTTCGGGGAGTATCTGCCGTTCGATGCGCTTCTCAGGCGGATCGGGATCGCCGCCATCGCCTCGAATGTCGGGGCGGGTTTTGCCCACGGGACCGAGCGGGCGCTGATCGACATCCCCGGCATCGGTCCGATCCTGCCGCTGATCTGCTATGAGGGGATCTTTCCGGCCCAAGTGGCCGAGGGCCCCCGGCCGCGGCTGATGGTGTTGATCACGAACGATGCCTGGTTCGGCAATTTTTCCGGCCCCTATCAGCATCTCGTCCAAGGCCGGGCGCGGGCGATCGAGCAGGGGGTGCCGATGGTGCGCGTCGCGCAGACGGGTGTCTCGGCGATGATCGACGGCAAGGGGCGGATGACAGCCTCGTTGGAACTGGGAGAAGCCGGGGGCGTCGACGCCGCCTTGCCGCCTGAGCTTCCGCCGACGCTCTATGCGCGGACAGGCGACGTTCCGGCGCTGCTGCTGATGCTTCTGACGCTTGCCGTTGCGGGAATGTTGCGGATGCAGCGAAATCGGATTGACCCGGCCTCTGAGGGCGCGTAGGCCACGTCAATCCATTCACCGTTCCAACGGCTTCCTGACGGAACGGGCAGCATCCTACCGGAGCAATCCCATGACGCGTCAGAATTATATCTTCACCTCCGAATCCGTCTCGGAAGGTCACCCAGACAAGGTCTGCGACCGGATTTCGGACGCGATCCTTGATGCCCTGATCCGGGAGGAACCGCTGGCGCGGGTGGCCTGCGAGACCTTCGCAACCACGAACCGCGTGGTGATTGGGGGCGAGATCGGCCTGTCGGATAAGGCGAACCTGGCCCGCCAGATGGAGCGGGTGGAAGATATCGTGCGCGCCTGCATCAAGGATATCGGCTACGAGCAGGACGAATTCCATCATGCGACCTGCGAGGTGTCGAACTTCCTGCACGAGCAGTCGGCGCACATCGCCCAGGGGGTCAACCGCGAGGGGGCGGGCGATCAGGGGATCATGTTCGGCTACGCGACGACCGAGACCGAGGCGTTGATGCCGGCGCCGATCCTCTATTCCCACGCGATCCTTCGGCGGCTGGCCGAGGCGCGAAAGTCAGGCGAGGCACCGTCCCTGCGGCCCGATGCCAAAAGCCAGATCTCCCTGCGCTACGAGAACGGCCAGCCGGTGGAGGTGACGCAGCTTGTCCTTTCCACACAGCATGAGAGCGCCGATCAGACCTCGGACGATATCCGCGAGATCGTGGAGCCGTTCATTCGGGAAGTGCTGCCGGATGGCTGGCTGACCGAGAACACCGAATGGTGGGTCAACCCGACCGGCACCTTCGTGATCGGGGGCCCGGACGGGGATGCCGGGCTGACGGGCCGCAAGATCATCGTCGACACCTATGGTGGGGCCGCGCCGCACGGGGGCGGCGCGTTTTCCGGCAAGGATCCGACGAAGGTGGACCGGTCGGCCGCCTATGCGGCGCGCTATCTGGCGAAGAACGTTGTCGCCGCGGGGCTGGCTGAACGCTGTCTGATCCAGCTGTCCTACGCAATCGGCGTGGCGAAGCCGCTGTCGATCTATGCTGACACCTACGGCACGTCCGAAGTGCCGCCCGCCGAAATAGAGCGCGCCGTGGCCGAGGTGATGGATCTCACGCCGAGCGGGATCCGCGATCACCTGTCGCTGGCCCGTCCGATTTACGAACGGACGGCGGCCTATGGCCATTTCGGGCGGACGCCCGACAATGATGGCGGCTTTTCGTGGGAGCGTACCGACCTGACAGGGGCGCTTCAGAAGGCTGTCTAGGATGCAGGATGCGCCTTGGCGCAACTTCTATGGACGCATCCGGGGCAAGGCGCTGAAGTCTTCGCACGAGCGGTACCTGCGTGAGGATCTGGGGCGGCTATCGCCGGGACCAGTCGGCTGGGAGGAGAACCCCGACCGCGTGCCACTCGATCTTGCGGAGTTGTTCGGCGGCAAGCCGGTCTGGCTCGAAATCGGGTTCGGATCGGGAGAGCATCTGGTGCATCAGGCAGCAGCCCACCCAGAAGTCGCGATCATCGGGTGCGAGCCGTATCTGAACGGGGTTGCCTCCTGCCTCGGCAAGTTGCGGCGGACAAAGCTCGACAACGTCGCAATTCATGCGGGTGATGCGCGAGATCTGATGGATGTGCTGCCGGACGGGTCGGTGAAGAAAGCGTTCCTTCTCTATCCCGACCCGTGGCCCAAGGCGCGTCATCACCGCCGGCGCTTCGTGACGCCCGAGCACTTGGAGCCGCTCGCCAGAGTGATGGCACCGGGCGCGGAGCTGCGGGTGGCGACGGACATCCCGGACTATGTGCGCCAGACGCTCGAGGAAGTGCCGAAGGTCGGGTTCGTCTGGACGGCCGAACGCGCCACCGACTGGCGCGAGGCGTGGGACGACTGGCTGTCGACCCGTTACGAGCAGAAGGCCCTGCGCGAGGGGCGAGTGCCGCATTATCTGACGTTCATTAGGACGGCCTGACATCCCCTCCTCATCTTGCCGTAAATACCTCCGCCGGAGGCATCTGTCCGTTTCGCATGCGCGCGTTCCGAAGCGGTGGACCCTCCCGCGCCGCTGGTCTAAGCGAGGCGGACACGACTTTCGCGGAGATCTCATGTCCTCACACGGTGCCCCCCGACCGATGACCGCCCGGCCAAGCCGGGGTCTTTCCGGTGTGGCGGACGTGCCGGGCGACAAGTCGATCTCGCACCGGTCTCTGATCCTTGGGGCGATGGCCGTGGGAGAGACCCGCGTGACGGGTCTGCTGGAAGGTCAGGACGTTCTGGATACCGCCGCCGCGATGCGGGCGTTCGGTGCGGAGGTGACGCGCGATGATGACGGGATGTGGCGGGTCTACGGCGTGGGCGTCGGCGGGTTCGCCGAGCCGGAGCAAGTGATCGATTGCGGCAATTCCGGCACCGGTGTGCGGCTGATCATGGGGGCGATGGCGACAACGCCGATCGCCGCGACATTCACCGGGGATGCGTCGTTGAACAGCCGCCCGATGGGGCGGGTGACGGGCCCGCTGGAAGGGTTCGGCACGCAAGCGTATGGGCGCGCGGGTGGTCGATTGCCGCTGACGCTGGTTGGGGCGGCGGATCCGGTGCCGGTGGATCACACGCTGTCGGTGCCGTCGGCGCAGGTGAAATCCGCCGTGCTGCTCGCCGGGTTGAACGCGCCGGGGCAGACGGTCGTCCGCGAGACAGAGGCGACGCGGGATCATACGGAACGGATGCTGACGCAGTTCGGGGCAGAGGTCTCGGTCGAGCGGGAGGGGGCGCATTCGGTTATCACGTTGACCGGCCAGCCCGAGCTGACTCCACAGGAGATTGTTGTGCCGCGGGACCCGTCTTCCGCCGCGTTTCCGGTCTGCGCGGCGCTAATCACGGACGGGTCGGACGTGCTGGTGCCCGGGATCGGGCTGAACCCGACGCGGGCAGGCCTTTATGAGACGCTGCGCGAGATGGGGGCGGATCTGACCTATGAAAACGAGCGCGAGGAGGCGGGAGAGCCGGTGGCGGACCTGCGGGCGCGGTTTTCCCCAGACATGAAGGGGATCGAGGTGCCGCCGGAGCGGGCGGCATCGATGATCGACGAATATCCCATCCTGTCGGTGGTCGCGTCCTTTGCCGGGGGCGAGACGATGATGCGGGGCGTGAAAGAGCTGCGCGTGAAGGAAAGCGACCGGATCGACGCGATGGCGAAGGGGCTGCGCGCGGCGGGCGTGACGGTCGAGGAAGGCGAGGATTGGTGGTCAGTTCAGGGACGCGGCCCCGGCGGCGTGCCGGGCGGGGCGCGGGCCGAGGCGCGGCTCGATCATCGCATCGCGATGTCGTTCCTGATCCTCGGTCTGGGGGCGCAGAAGGGGATGAGCGTCGACGATGCCGGGCCGATCGCCACATCCTTTCCGGTGTTCGAGCCGCTGATGACGGGGCTCGGCGCGCAATTCGTGAGGGCCAATGCATGACGGGCGGATGTCTCTGCGGGGCGGTGACATATTCCGTTGACGGCCCGCTCCGACCGGTTGTCGCGTGCCATTGCACCCAATGCCGCAAGACCTCGGGCCACTATGTGGCGGCGACCTCCGCCCTGCGGGAAAGCATCGCGGTGACGGGCGACCCGGTCTGGTATCAGTCATCGGAAACTGCCCGGCGCGGGTTCTGCGGTATCTGCGGAAGCCAGCTGTTCTGGGATGGCGGCGGAGCGAACATGTCGATCTTCGCGGGAACGCTGGATGGAGAGACAGGGGTGACGCTGGCGGGGCATATCTTCTGCGCGGACAAGGGGGACTATTACGAGATCGCCGAAAGCGAGCGGCAGGCGCAGGGAAGCGATCCGGAGCTGACGACCTATGTGCCGCAATAGATCCTCGTCGGATGGGGCGCTCATGACGATGCAGCGGATGCGGGACTTTTCGGACGGCGCGGAGGACGGGACTTATGAGGTGTTCCGGAGGATCGAGCAGTGATTTTCACCATTGCCATTGACGGGCCTGCGGCGGCAGGGAAAGGGACGATCTCTCGCCGTCTGGCGGAAAGGTTCGGCTTCGCGCATCTCGATACCGGGCTGCTCTACAGGGCGGTCGGGGCATTGGAGTTGCAGGGGCAGGACGCGGTGGCGGCGGCCAACGCGCTCGATCCGTCGGATCTGGAGCGGGAAGATCTGCGGACGCCGGAGGTGGCGCAGGCGGCGTCGCGCGTGGCCGCGATCGGGGCGGTGCGGCAGGCTTTGGTCGATTTCCAGCGTGACTTCGCCCGGCGCGAGGGTGGTGCGGTGCTGGACGGGCGGGACATCGGCACGGTGATCTGCCCAGAGGCCGAGGTGAAACTGTTTGTCACTGCCAGCGCGGAGGTGCGCGCCGAGCGGCGGTTCAAGGAACTGTCCGAGAAGGGGATCGACACCGATTATCCCTCCGTCCTTGCCGATGTCGCCGCACGCGACCGGCGGGATACAGAGCGGGCCGATGCGCCGATGCGAGCGGCGGAGGATGCCGTTGTTCTGGATACCTCCGAAATGGATATCGAGACGGCGGTCGCGCGTGCGGAGAAAGAGGTCTCGGCCGCGCTCGACAAGAGGTAGCCGATGCGGAAAATCGATCTGGACAGCTGGGAGCGGACGGATCAGTTCCGCTTTTTCCGCGGCTTCGAGCGGCCGCATTACGCGACGACGGCGCGGATCGACGTCACCCGGCTTCTAGCAGAGCGCAAGGCGGAAGGCATGAATGCCTACCGCGCGTGTCTTTATGCGATCGGTGCCGGTTTGCATGCGGTGCCGGAGCTTTGCATGCGGTTCGAGGGGGATGAGGTCTACGCGTTCGACCGACTGGATCTGTCGATGACGGTGCCGCGAGAGGACGGAACGTTCCGCTATGCCTATGTGTCCTGGCAGCCGGATTTCGTCGCGTTCGATGCGATGGCGGCAGACCTGATCGATCGGGCACGCAGGCAGGATGCCCTGAACGCGAATACCGGGGGGCTGGGCGTCGCCTATCTGTCCTGCATGCCGTGGCTCGACTACAGCTCGATCAACAACGCGATGCCGGGCCCGGACGATTGCGTCCCGCGGATCAATTGGGGGAAGTTCGTCCATGTGGATAGGCGCTGGGATATGGCGATGACGATCGAGGTCCATCATGCTTTGGTAGATGGACGGCAGGTCGGCGCCTATTTCGCCGCCGTGCAGGACGCGCTCGACGTGATCTGACGCCCTGTCTCGGCAAAGCAGGCCTTGCACATGCGGGGCTTTGCCGCTATCTCACACGCCGTCGAAGCGGCGGGACAGCCGCAGACGGATGTTCGAGGCAGGGGTCGGTGATCGCCGACCCTTCGTTTTTGCGTATCCCGACATTGCTTCGGCCAATCCACTGCAAGACCGGCGGAGACAACCGCGCGGCCAGTCAAAACACGATAAAGGAAACCAGAAGCCACATGGCGCAAAACGCATCCATGGAGGAATTCGAAGCCCTCCTGAACGAAAGCTTCGAAATCGACACGCCCGACGAAGGGTCCGTTGTCAAAGGCCGGGTCATCGCCGTCGAGGCAGGACAGGCCATCATCGATGTCGGCTACAAGATGGAAGGCCGCGTCGAACTCAAGGAATTTGCGGAACCCGGCGAGGCGCCCAAGATCGATGTGGGCGATGAGGTCGAGGTCTATCTCCGTCAGGTCGAGAACGCCCGCGGCGAAGCCGTTATCAGCCGCGAAATGGCGCGGCGGGAAGAAGCCTGGGACCGTCTGGAAAAGGCCTATGCCAAGGAAGAGCGCGTCGAAGGTGCGATCTTTGGCCGCGTGAAGGGCGGGTTCACCGTCGATCTAGGTGGTGCCGTCGCGTTCCTGCCCGGCAGCCAGGTTGACGTGCGCCCCGTGCGCGATGCCGGCCCGCTCATGGGCCTCAAGCAGCCGTTCCAGATCCTCAAGATGGACCGCCGCCGGGGCAACATCGTCGTCTCGCGCCGCGCAATCCTGGAAGAGAGCCGTGCGGAACAGCGCGCCGAGGTCATCGGCAACCTCACCGAAGGCCAGGCGGTCGACGGCGTGGTCAAGAACATCACCGAATACGGCGCGTTCGTCGATCTCGGCGGTGTCGATGGCCTGCTGCACGTGACCGATATGGCATGGCGCCGGGTCAACCACCCGTCCGAGATCGTCTCGATCGGTGAGACGATCAAGGTGCAGGTCATCAAGATCAACAAGGAAACCCATCGTATCAGCCTGGGCATGAAGCAGCTTCAGGAGGATCCCTGGGATGTGGTTGCCGCCAAGTACGCGCTGGGGTCGACCCATCAGGGCCGGGTAACGAACATCACCGATTACGGTGCGTTTGTGGAGCTGGAGCCGGGTGTCGAGGGCCTCGTCCACGTCTCCGAGATGTCCTGGACCAAGAAGAACGTCCATCCGGGCAAGATCGTCTCTACCTCGCAGGAGGTGGACGTCATGGTGCTTGAGATCGACGCGGCTAAGCGCCGGGTGTCCCTGGGCCTCAAGCAGACCATGCGCAATCCGTGGGAAGTCTTTGCGGAAACCCATCCGGTGGGCACCGAGGTCGAAGGCGAGGTCAAGAACATCACCGAATTCGGTCTTTTCGTCGGGCTAGACGGGGATATCGACGGGATGGTTCACCTGTCCGACTTGACCTGGGAAGGCCGGGGCGAGGACGTGATTGGCGACTACCGAAAGGGCGACATGGTTCAGGCCAAAGTCACCGAGGTGGACACCGAGAAAGAGCGGATCTCGCTGTCCATCAAGGCGATGGACGACAGCTTCTCTGGCGTCGTGGACGGCGTGAAGCGCGGCTCGATCGTGACCGTCGAGGTCACGAAGATCGAGGATGGCGGGATCGAGGTGGAGTATGAGGGCATGAAGTCCTTCATTCGCCGCTCGGACCTGTCCCGCGACCGTGCCGAACAGCGCCCGGAGCGGTTCCAAGTCGGTGACAAGGTGGACGTGCGCGTCACGAATATCGATAGCAAAACCCGCCGTCTGAGCCTGTCGATCAAGGCTCGCGAGATCGCGGAAGAGAAGGAAGCGGTTCAACAATACGGCTCCTCCGATTCCGGGGCTTCGCTGGGCGATATCCTGGGTGCGGCACTGAAGTCCTCGGACGAATAGGATCGATCAATTTGGTAAAGCGGCCCCGCTTTGGCGGGGCCGCTTTCGTTTGGTGGCCAATGAATCTCTAGCTGGTTCAAGGCATCTTGTAAGCCGCGTTGTCCCGCATTCAATCTAGCCGCTGGGCCATCGCATTGCCTATTCTTCCGTCTACTGGATCGCAACGCGCGTCGGGCCCACGTCTGTGCAGAAAATGCCAGAGCTATTTCCGGCGCTTTACCCCGCGAATCGCGGGTCGGATGCTGCGTTGCCGCATCGGTGCTTGTAGTGGGCGAGGTGCCGTTGGGTCGCGGGAAAGCGCGCAAAAGGCTGTGGACAGCCCCTGTTTCCGCTCGGCAAAGGGCATTGTCACTGTTTCCCGCGGCAACTCTTTTCCCTATAGTGTGTTGAATAAGAAGAGTTATCTCGAACGACACCGTCGCCGCGGGGGGGCCAATGATCCGATCCGAACTGATCCAGAAACTTGCTGACGAAAACCCCCACCTTTATCAGCGCGACGTCGAGAAGATCGTGAATACGATCTTCGAGGAGATCACCAACGCCATGGCCAATGGCGATCGGGTGGAACTTAGGGGCTTTGGCGCATTTTCCGTGAAGCGGCGTGAGGCACGCCAAGGCCGGAACCCGCGGACGGGTGAAGCCGTTCAGGTGGAAGAGAAGCACGTGCCGTTCTTCAAGGCCGGCAAGTTGTTGCGCGACCGGCTGAACGGCAAGGAGGGGTGAGCGGGTGAGAACGCTCAAATACGCGATACTCGGTCTGCTCGCGATCTGCCTCGCGGCGGTGGCACTTGCTAACCGCGACTTAGTCGAGGTTCAGGCGATGCCCGATGTGGTCGCGGGGATTCTGGGCATATCGGCCAGCATCACGCTGCCGCTTTTCGTCGTCATTCTTGCCGGGGTCGCTGTGGGCGTGCTGATCGGATTCCTGTGGGAATGGCTACGGGAGCACAAGCACCGCGTGGAGATGCGCCAGCGCAAGAAGGAAGTGAACCGCCTCGAAGCGGAGATGAGCCGGATGCGCGAGGAGAAGCACGAAGGCCAGGACGAGGTTCTGGCGCTCCTAGAGGAACGGCAGGCGGGCCGGTGACCAGCTCCGACATTCGGGTGAAGATCTGCGGGCTGACCGATCCCGGCGACGTGGCTGCGGCTGTCGGGGGTGGGGCGGCCTATATCGGCTTCGTGTTCTTTCCCAAATCGCCACGCCATGTCGCACCGTCCGAGGCAACCTTGCTGGCGGCGGAGATCCCGCCAGGGGTGGCGAAGGTGGGTCTGTTCGTAGATCCGTCTGACGATCTGCTGGACGAGGTTCTGGAGGCGGTGCCGCTTGACATGGTGCAACTGCACGGGGCGGAGAGCCCGGAGCGGGTGACAGCGGTTTCCAACCGGACAGGACTGCCGGTGATGAAGGCGGTCGGGGTGCGGGACGCTGCGGATCTGTCCGGTATCGACACCTATTCGACGGTCGCCGATCTGCTTCTGATCGATGCCAAACCGCCAGAGGGCGCGGCCTTGCCTGGCGGAAATGGGCTCGCCTTCGATTGGGCGCTTTTAAGCGGCCGGCGCTGGGCGGTGCCATGGATGCTGGCGGGCGGGCTGACGCCCGAGAACGCGGCGGAGGCGGCACGGCTGACGGGGGCGCGGCAGCTGGATGTATCCTCGGGGGTGGAAAGCGCGCCGGGCAAGAAGGATCCGGAGCGGATCCGGGCGTTTCTGTCCTCTGTCCACGGTGTATCGCTGCCTTAGGCCACTCTACCGCGTAAAGTAGACGATATCGAAATCGCTTTCGAGGATCGGGTCGGGCAGCAGGAGGCGCGCGCGGGTCGGCCCCATCTGTTCGAAGACGCCGATCTCGGCTGTGGTCTGGTTCGGCTCGACCGGGGTTTGATCGCCGGGCGGCAGGCCGGCATAGTCGGTCGCGGGTGCATCGCCCACATGGCCGACGCCGAGAAAGATCGCTTCGCCGTCGCCGCCATGGACATCGCCCACGAACCTTTGCGATCCGGTGAGCTTTTCGATGCGCCAGGCATTCGGACCGGTCCGCGTGAAGCGGCACCGGAAATTGGGATATGTCGTCAGTGACAGCAAGCCGCCGAGCTTGAGGATCCGGCAGTTCCAATCGCCCTCGGGGGCGATCTGGTTTGGCAGGCCGGACAGAGCCTCGGTCAGGAGCGCGGTATCCTGCGCGGCGCCGGCGGCGAAGGCGATCCGGAGGGCGGCGCCCAGATTGGCGTCGCGCTGGTCAAAGCGGATCATGTCGGCCGGGCGGATGGCGGGGTCGGCGAAGGCGGCGGACCCGGTCAGGAGAAGGGCGAAAAGGGCTTTCATCTTTATGTCTCTCGGTGGAAACAGTTTCTCAGAGGCGACCACAGCTTTGGGCGGGGCGCAAGGGAGCGCGTCGGGTTGGCCGACAGGCCGCGTTCCGAAAGAGAGCGAAGGATCAATTCGAGGTCCGGAAAACAGGCAGGTGAGAATTCTCATTTAACGTATTGATCTATTGGGAAAGATCTGGGTGATGAAAGTCGTGATCCTCGGAGGAGCCGGTGTCTTTGGCAGCCGCCTGGCCGAGCTTCTGGTGCGTGATGGACATGACGTCTGGATCGCGGGGCGGAACCTGTCCCGCGCACGTGCCGTGGCGGCGCGGCTGGGCGCGGAGGCCATCGTTCTGCACAGGAGCCCGGATCTTTCGCCGCTCGACGGTCTGGGCGTCGAGGTTCTGGTCGATGCGGCGGGACCGTTTCGGGTGGAAGAGGGCTTTTCCGTCGCGGAGGCCTGCATCGCGGCGGGGATCCATTATCTGGATCTGTCGGACGATCCAGAGTTTTGCAGCGGGATCAGTCGCTTGAATGACGATGCTGTGGCGCGCGGCGTCTGCGTCCTGTCGGGGATGTCGAGCACGCCTGCGCTGACCTCTGCCGCTGCGGCGTATCTGGCGGAACCGATGGACGCTGTCGACGCGATCGAGAGCGCGATTCTGCCCGGCAACCGGGCGCCGCGGGGACGGGCGGTGTTCGAGAGCATTCTAGATCGGGTCGGGCGACCGTTCGAGAGCCGGATCGACGGTGCCGGGGTCACGCTGCGCGGGTGGAGCCGTCCGAAGGGGTACAGGCTTCCCGGTGGGATACGCCGCGAGGGCTGGATGGTCCCGGTGCCCGATCAGGTGCTGTTTCCGGGGTTCTTCAAGGCGCGGAGTGTGACGTTCCGGGCGGGGCTGGAGCTGTCGGTCATGAACCGCTTCCTTGCGGTCCTGTCGCGTCTTGGCCCGCTGCGCCTGCCGCGCTGGGTCTTCGACGGGTTGATGGTTGTGGCAAAGGCGCTGGCGCCGTTCGGGACGGACCGGGGCGGTATGAGTGTTACGGTCACGGGCCGGAAAGAGGATGCGTTCATCACCCGAGAATTCGGCCTGCTGGCCGAAGCCGGGGAGGGGCCGTTCATTCCGGCGGTTCCGATCCGCGCGGCCTTGCGCGCGCCGGGGCGGCTGCCCCCTGTGGCGGGGCCAGCGCTGGCAGTGCATCCGCTGGACGACTATCTCGACGCGATGTCGGATCTGCAGGTGCGGACGGAGGTCACGGAGCGTGCGCCTGTTTCGCTGATCCCGAGCGTTCTGGGGAAGGATATCGACCGGATTCCGGAAGTGGTTGCCGAGAGCCATTCGGTTCCGGCACCGCGCCTGTTTTCGGGTCGTGCGACGGTCACGCGCGGGTCGGGCGCGGTGTCGCGGCTGATTGCGGCGGTCGTCGGCTTTCCGCCAGCAAGCGAGGATGTCGCGGTGACCGTGATGAAGCTGCCGGGCGCAACCGGAGAGACCTGGATCCGAACCTTCGGCGATCGCTCTTTCCGCTCTCATCTGTCGCGGCGCAATGATCATCTGAGCGAACGCTTCGGGCCGTTGACCTTCGACATCCCGCTGACGGCGACGGAAGAGGGCCTGGACTGGCCGGTGAGTGGCGGGCAGCTTTACGGCCTTGTCCCGCTGCCCGGGTTCCTGCTGCCGCGGAGCGTCGCCTCGGAACGGGTGATGGAAGGGACATTCCGCTTTGACGTGGCGCTTTATGCGCCGGTCACGGGGGGCCTGATCGTCAGGTATCAGGGGTGGCTGGCGCGGGTCTAGACCCCTTCGAGGATCATGATCTGCGCGTCGCCGGCGCCTTCGCGGTGCGCCTTGGCGGACTGATACGCATCAGAATTGTAGCAGGCGAGCGCGGTGTCCATGTCGGGGAATTCGATCACGACGTTGCGCGGGCGCGCTTCGCCCTCAAGCCCCTCGATCCGACCGCCGCGGGCGAGGACCTTGGCGCCGAACTGGCGGAACGCTTCGGTCGCGCCTTCGGCGTAGAGCGCGTAAGGGTCGGGATCGGTGACTGTCACATGGGCGATCCAGTAGGCTTTCGGCATCGTCGTCTCCGTTTCAGTTCTGCCCGATATTTACCATTTGCACATTCTGGCGGCTGTGCCAGTCTTTCCTTTCCAAAGAAGGAGACGACATGACCGCCCGCGCCCCAGGTATCGCCCCAGGCCGCATCACGCCCGAAGACGCCGCCCAGAACTTTTCCGACCTGCATCCGCCCTTTGCGCCGCATGAAGCGGCCGTGGCAGCGGATCGCTGTTACTTTTGCTATGACGCCCCCTGCATCGCGGCCTGCCCGACAGAGATCGATATCCCGCTCTTCATCCGCCAGATCCAGGCGGGGCATTCCGAGAATGCGGCGGAGACGATCCTTAAGGCGAACATCCTTGGCGGCATGTGCGCGCGGGTCTGTCCGACCGAGCAGCTGTGCGAAGAAGCATGCGTGCGCGAGGCAGCGGAAGGCAAGCCGGTGGAGATCGGGCGGTTGCAGCGCTATGCGACCGATACGCTGATGGCGGCGGGGGTGCATCCGTTCAGCCGTGCCGCCTTGACCGGCAAGCGGGTGGCCGTGGTGGGCGCGGGGCCTGCGGGTCTGGCCTGTGCGCACAGGCTGGCGATGCATGGGCATGACGTGGTGCTTTACGATGGCAAGCCGCAGCCCGGCGGGCTGAACGAATACGGGATCGCCGCCTACAAGACGCCGGACGATTTTGCCCAGGCCGAGGTCGATTGGCTTATGCAGATCGGCGGGATCGAGTTGAAGACCGGCCAGCGGCTGGGCGATCAGATCAGCCTTGATGCGTTGCGGGACGAGTTCGATGCGGTCTTCCTCGGCATCGGTCTTGGCGGGGTCAATGCGCTGCGGGCGGAGGGCGAGGACAAGGACGGCACGCGCGACGCGGTCGATTTCATCGCCGAACTACGGCAGGCCGATGACCTGACCGCGCTACCGGTGGGCCGCCATGTCGTGGTGATCGGCGGCGGGATGACGGCGGTCGATGCGGCGGTTCAGTCGAAGCTTTTGGGCGCCGAAAGCGTGACGATCGCGTATAGGCGCGACCGCGGGTCCATGTCCGCCAGCCGATACGAGCAGGATCTGGCGGCGTCCAAGGGCGTGCGGCTGATGTTCAATGTCCAGCCCAAGGCGATCCACGGCAACAGCGCGGTGCGCGAGATCGAGCTGGAATACACGGTGCAGGGCGAGGATGGGCTGGCGCCGACGGGAGAGACCACGCGCCTGCCCGCCGATCAGGTCTTCCGCGCTATCGGCCAGCGGCTGGACGGGGCGCCCGACGGGCTGAGGCTCGACGGGAACAAGATCGCCGTGGATGCCGATGGCCGCACGTCTCTCGACGGTGTCTGGGCCGGGGGGGATTGTGCCGCGGGGGGCGACGATCTGACGGTGACGGCCGTCGCGGAAGGGCGCGACGCGGCGGAGAGCATTCACGCAGCGCTGGCCGGGTGACACTCCCGGCCCTCCCCTTGACCGGCACCTGCCGCTGTGAGCGGGTCACGCTGCAGGCTAGCGCAGCGCCGCTGATGACCTCGGCTTGTCATTGTCGTGGATGTCAGAAGATGACGGCCAGTGCGTTCTCGCTGTCGGCCCTGTTCCTCTCCGAGGCGATGGCCGTGGAGGGTCAGACTGTGATCGGCGGGCTTCACGGCCCGGAGCAGCGGCATCATCACTGCGCCCATTGCCTTGCCTGGCTCTTTACCCGCTTCACCGGAATGGACGAGATCGTGAACGTCCGCGCATCTGTTTTTGAGGACCTGACCTGGTTCACACCCTTCTTGGAGACCGCGACAGCGGAAAAGCTGGCGTGGGTTACCTTGCCTGCCGGGCGAAGCTATTCGGGTTTCCCGCCTGACAGCGAGTTTCCAGAACTGATGAAGGACTATGCGGCGGAGACATCGCATGCCTGAACTTCCCGAATGCGAGGCGAGCCGGAAGGCGGTGGAGGCGGGAGCGCTGAACCGGACGATCGAGGGGTTCGAGGAGCATAACACGATCCATCTGGAGCTTCCGGGGCCGCAGGACCGGGATCGGCTGAAAGGGCATCAGTTCACGGAAACGCACCGGCACGGAAAGCACATATTCGCCGGGTCAAAGTCTGGGCCGTGGATCGCGGTGCATCTGGGCATGACGGGGTCGCTCAAGACCTTCGATGCGCCGCGGGATCTGCCGGATTATGCCCATTTCATCATCCGGTTCGAAGGCGACCGGCGGCTGATCTACTATAACCCGCGCAAGTTCGGCTGGATGCGGGTGATCGACGATCCCCATGACTGGATCGCGAACAAGGATCTGGGGCCGGACGCGATGGAGATCGGGGACAACATGTTCGCCGACCGCATCGGCGGCTCTCGCGGGACGGTGAAATCGGCGCTGCTGGACCAGAAGAAGCTGGCGGGCGTCGGTAACCTCTGGGCGGACGAGGCGCTTTACCGCGCCGGGATCGGGCCGGAGGTGAAGGGGACCGAGCTGGGCTCGGACCGGATCGCGACGCTTTACAAGGAGATGCGCGCGTCGTTGCAGGGGGTGCTGGACGTCAACGCCGATTACGGAAAGCTGCCCGGCGACTGGCTGATCCATAACCGGGAGGAGGGGGCCGACTGCCCCCGCTGCGGCGGCACCATCACCAAGAAGACAGTCGGCGGCCGCACCGCCTATTTCTGCCCCGACTATCAGGAGGCCGCCTGATGCGCGGCAACCCTGCGGAAAGAGGCCCCGTTGTGCTATGCTGATGGCATCCTTTGACATGAGGGAGGCTGCCATGACGCTCGAACAGACCGTCGCGCGGCATTACGGGTCCGAGGATTTGCTGGCCCGTATTGACGACGCGCTGCGTAAGGCCGGGGTCGACCCGGACCACCCGACCATCGACGACCTCAAACCGGTGGACGAATTCCATACCGGCGGGATCGAGGCGACGACCGCGCTGCTCGATCAGCTGACGATCGAGCCCGGGATGCAGGTGCTGGATGTCGGCTGCGGGCTGGGGGGCACGGCGCGGCACATCCTGCACCGCTACGGCGCGCACGTGACCGGCGTCGACCTGACGCCGGAATTCGTCGAGACGGGCCGGGCGATCAACCATCGACTGGGCCTTGATGAGGGGATCGACCTGCATGAGGGCTCGGCCACGGAATTGCCGGTCGAGGACGGGCAGGTCGACCTCGTGACGATGTTCCATGTGGGGATGAACCTGCCCGACAAGGCGCCACTTTTTTCGGAGGCGGCGCGTGTTCTAAAGCCCGGCGGGCACTTCGCCTTGTTTGACGTGATGCGGGGCGAGAATCCCGAGGACCTGACGTATCCGCTGCCATGGGCAGGGATGCCCGAGACCTCGAACGTTGATGCGCCGGACGTCTATCGCCGTGCCGCACATGCCGCCGGCCTGCACCCGGTCACAGAACGCGACCGCCACCAGTTCGCCATTGATTACTTCGCGCGCGTCTTCCGCAAGATCGCCGCCGAAGGGCCGCCGCCCGTGGGCATTCATCTTCTGATGGGCGACACCGCGTCGGAGAAGCTCAAGAACTACCTCGCCAACGTAGAGGCGGGCCGGACCATTCCGATGGAGATGATATTCATTAAGCCGCAGGCGCTGCCCTAGCGCGGCGCCTGAGCCAGACCAAGAGGAGCCCCCAATGGCTGACCTGACAAGCGACTTCGTAGGCATCAAGAGCCCCAACCCCTTCTGGCTGGCCTCAGCGCCGCCGACCGACAAGGAATACAATGTCCGCCGGGCGTTCGAGGCCGGGTGGGGTGGGGTCGTCTGGAAGACGCTGGGGGCCGAGGGGCCGCCGGTCGTGAACGTAAACGGGCCGCGCTACGGGGTGATCTACGGAGCGGACCGGCGGGTGCTGGGGCTGAACAATATCGAGCTGATCACCGACCGTCCGCTTGAGGTGAACCTGCGCGAGATCAAGACGGTCAAGCGGGATTTCCCCGACCGGGCGATGGTCGTGTCGCTGATGGTGCCTTGCGAGGAGGCCGCCTGGAAGGCGATCTTGCCGCGGGTGGAAGAGACCGAGGCTGATGGGATCGAGCTGAACTTCGGCTGCCCGCACGGGATGAGCGAGCGCGGCATGGGATCTGCCGTGGGGCAAGTGCCGGAATACATCGAGATGGTCACGCGGTGGTGCAAGGAAAACACCCGGATGCCGGTGATCGTGAAGCTGACGCCGAACATCACCGATATCCGTAAGCCCGCCGCGGCGGCCAAGCGCGGCGGGGCGGATGCGGTCAGCCTGATCAATACGATCAACTCGATCACTGCCGTCGACCTCGACACGATGGCGCCTGAGCCGACAATCGACGGCAAGGGGTCCCATGGGGGGTATTGTGGGCCCGCGGTGAAGCCGATTGCGCTGTCGATGGTTTCGGAAATCGCGCGTCATCCGGAGACCCATGGCCTGCCGATCTCGGGCATCGGCGGGGTGACGACCTGGCGCGATGCGGCGGAGTTCATGGCCCTGGGGGCCGGCAACGTGCAGGTCTGCACGGCGGCGATGACATATGGCTTCAAGATCATCGAAGAGATGACGGAGGGCCTGTCGCGCTATCTGGATGAGAAAGAGATGGGTCTTGTGGATCTTGTCGGGCGTGCGGTTCCGAACGTGACGGACTGGCAATACCTGAACCTCAATTACGTCACCAAGGCGCGGATCGATCAGGATGCCTGCATCAAGTGCGGCCGCTGCTATGCGGCCTGCGAGGATACTTCGCACCAGGCGATCGCGATCCAACCGGGGCGCGTCTTCGAGGTGATCGACGAGGAATGCGTCGCCTGCAACCTCTGCGTCGATGTCTGCCCGGTCGAGAACTGCATCACGATGGAGGAACTTGCCCCCGGCGCCGTCGATCCCCGCACCGGCAAGGTGGTGGAGCCGGACTACGCCAACTGGACGACCCATCCCAACAATCCGGCGGCGCAGGCGGCGGAATAATCATCTCGCCCATCCTTTGAGCGTTTGCCTTCAGAAAGGCGGCCCTCGGCTTGACTGCCCGAAGGCCATCGTTAGCGTGACAAGGATCATTTCCGAAGGAGCCCTTCCATGCCCGCCCCCGGCGAAAACCTGAAGATCAACGGCCAACGCCTGTGGGACAGTCTGATGGAGATGGCCAAGATCGGCCCCGGCGTCGCGGGCGGAAACAACCGCCAGACCCTGACCGATGCGGATGCGGAAGGCCGCGCGCTTTTCCAAGGCTGGTGCGAGGCGGCGGGCTGCACGATGGGGGTCGATGGCATCGGTAACATGTTCGCCGAGCGGCCGGGGACGGACCCCGACGCTCTGCCGGTCTATGTGGGCTCTCACCTCGACACGCAGCCGACGGGCGGGAAGTATGACGGGGTGCTGGGGGTTCTTGGGGGGCTTGAGATCCTCCGCTCGCTCAACGACCTCGACATCAAGACCAAGCATCCCATCGTCGTCACCAACTGGACGAACGAGGAAGGCACGCGGTTTGCCCCCGCCATGCTGGCCTCGGGCGTCTTCGCGGGCGTTCACACGCAGGATTGGGCCGAGGATCGCGAGGATGCGGCGGGCAAGCGCTTTGGCGATGAGCTCGATCGGATCGGCTGGCGCGGCGAGGAAGAGGTCGGCGCGCGCAAGATGCACGCCTTCTTCGAGCTGCATATCGAACAGGGTCCGATCCTGGAGGCTGAGGACAAGCAGATCGGCGTCGTCACCCACGGGCAGGGGCTGTCGTGGACGCAGGTGACGGTGACGGGGAAGGACAGCCACACGGGCTCTACCCCCATGCCGATGCGCAAGGATGCGGGCCTCGCCATGGCCCGGATCCTGGAGAAGGTGAACGAGATCGCGCTGAGCCACGCGCCCCATGCGGTCGGCGCGGCGGGGCATATCGACGTCTACCCGAATTCCCGCAACGTGATCCCGGGCAAGACGGTCTTCACCGTCGATTTCCGCTCACCCGAGTTGGCCGTCATCGAGGATATGGAGGCGCGCCTGCGCAAAGAGGCGCAGGCGATCTGCGATGCGGTGGGGCTGTCGGTGGAGTTCGAGAAGGTCGGCGGGTTCGACCCGGTGGAGTTCGACGCGGGCTGCGTGACGGCCATCCGGGAGGCGGCAGAGCGGCTGGGCTATTCCCACCGCGACATCATCTCGGGCGCGGGCCACGACGCCTGCTGGATCAACCGCGTCGCGCCCACGGCCATGGTCATGTGCCCCTGCGTCGACGGGCTAAGCCACAACGAGGCCGAGGAGATCTCTCCCGACTGGGCGGAAGCAGGGGCCAATGTGCTCTTCCACGCAGTGGTCGAGACGGCGGAGATTGTGGAGTGAGCCGCAAACCATCTACAGGCCAAAAACGCAAAATAGACCTGTGCTCAGTTTGCGCTGAACCAGATCTTCTGTCGTCTCGCTCTCCTGACGAATACCTGTTCTGGTATCGCTGGGAGAAGGGCGAGATTGCGGACGACGTCGTGGAAGATTTCTCTCCCTTGGATGCGGAAGAAAAGGAAAGCATTTTTTTTGAGGGACAAGCGTACGACGTGTTCTTCACCTCGGAGGAGGTCTCTGATGTTCAGCAGTCTTTGGAGGGACTGCTACCCGAAGAGAAGCCACCGGTATCAATAGCCCTCAGGTACTATCTTGAATTCGACGCATTTCTAGTCCCAGGACCGTTCCGGATCGGTGGGAATTGGTCTTGGGGGAGTATGGGTGGCCGTATCAAGCGGCGAGAACCTCAAGCATTCTACGACTACTGGAGTCAACAATGACCAAAGTCATCAAGGGCGGCACCGTCCTCACCGCGGATCGGCAGTGGAAAGCCGACGTCCTGATCGAAGGCGAGACGATCAAGCAGATCGGCGAGAACCTGAAAGGCGACGAGGTGATCGATGCCGAGGGCGCCTATGTCATCCCCGGCGGGATCGATCCGCATACGCATCTGGAAATGCCATTCATGGGCACGACCGCCGCCGAGACCTTCGAGAGCGGCACCTGGGCGGCGGCGACCGGTGGCACAACGATGCTCGTCGATTTCTGTCTGCCGGGTGAGGATGGGTCGATCAAGAATGCGATCAACGAGTGGCACCGGAAGTCGGCGCCGCAGATCTGCTCCGACATCGGCTATCACATGGCGATCACCGGCTGGAACGAGACGATCTTTACCGAGATGAAGGACGCCGTCGATATGGGCGTCAACTCGTTCAAGCATTTCATGGCCTACAAGGGCGCGCTGATGGTCGAGGACGACGAGATGTTCGCCTCTTTCAAGCGCTGCCGAGAGCTGGGTGCGCTGCCCATGGTCCATGCGGAGAACGGCGATCTGGTGGCCGACATGCAGGCCGATATGCTCGCCAAGGGCATTACTGGGCCGGAAGGCCACGCCTATTCGCGCCCGCCGGAATTCGAAGGGGAGGCCGCGAACAGGGCCATCACCATCGCAGATGCGGCGGGGACGCCGCTTTATATCGTTCACGTATCCTGCGAGCAGGCGCATGAGGCGATCCGGCGCGCGCGGCAGAAGGGGATGCGGGTCTATGGCGAGCCGCTGATCCAGTTTCTGACGCTGGATGAGAGCGAGTATTTCAACAAGGATTGGGATCATGCAGCCCGTCGCGTGATGTCGCCGCCATTCCGGTCGAAGGACCATCAGGACTCGCTCTGGGCTGGGCTACAGGCTGGGTCGCTGCAGGTGGTGGCGACCGATCACGCCGCCTTCACGACCGAGCAGAAGCGGATGGGCGTGGATGACTTCACAAAGATCCCCAACGGCTCGAACGGGATCGAAGAGCGGCTGGCGGTGCTCTGGACGAAGGGGGTCGAGACGGGCCGTCTGACGCCGGAGGAGTTCGTGGCCGTCACATCGACCAACGTGGCGAAGATCCTGAACATCTACCCGAAGAAGGGCGCGCTGGTCGAAGGGGCAGACGCGGATATCGTCGTGTGGGATCCGAAGTTGTCGAAGACGATCTCGCCTACGACCCACCATTCGGTGTTGGATTACAACGTCTTCGAGGGTTGGGAGGTGACGGCCCAGGCACGCCATACGCTCAGCCGGGGAGAGGTCATCTGGTCGTGGGGCAAGAACTCTCAACCACAGCCGGGCCGAGGCCGGTTCGTGCCGCGCCCGGCGTTTTCGTCTGCGGCCAAGGCGCTGAGCCAGTGGAAAGAGCTGACGGCGCCAAAGCAGGTGAAGCGCGACCCGATGAACATCCCGGCGGGGATCTGAGGCTTGGCGGACGGCGCCCCTTCGGAACGCGAAGTCCCGGCGCAAGGCCGGGACGCGGCATCGGCGGTTGTCGAGGCCAAAGCGCTTGATCTGACGTTTCAGACCAACGACGGGCCGGTTCATGCGCTGCGGAACGTCGATCTGGAGATCGAGAAGGGCGAGTTCGTTTCCTTCATTGGTCCGTCGGGCTGCGGCAAGACGACGTTCCTGCGGTGCATCGCGGGGCTCGAGACGCCGACCGGCGGGACGCTGACGGTCAACGGGATGAGCCCGGATGCGGCGCGCCAGGCGCGGGCGTATGGATATGTGTTCCAGGCGGCGGGGCTCTATCCGTGGCGGACGATCGCGGGGAATGTCCAGCTGCCGCTTGAGATCATGGGATTTCCCAAGGCTGAGCGGCAGGAGCGGGTCGAGCGGGTTCTGTCGCTCGTCGATCTGGAGGGGTTCGGCGGCAAATATCCTTGGCAGCTGTCGGGCGGGATGCAGCAGCGCGCGTCGATCGCGCGGGCGCTGGCTTTCGATGCGGATATCCTGCTGATGGATGAACCCTTCGGAGCGCTTGATGAGATCGTGCGGGACCGGCTGAACGAGGAGCTTTTGGGGCTCTGGGGGCGCACCGGCAAGACGATCGCGTTCGTGACGCACTCCATCCCCGAGGCGGTGTTCCTGTCGACCAAAATCGTGGTGATGAGCCCCCGCCCCGGCCGCATCACGGACGTCATCGAAAGCTCGCTGCCGAAGGAGCGCCCACTGGATATCCGCGACAGCGCGGAATTCATTGAGATCGCCCATCGGGTGCGCGAGGGGTTGCGGGCGGGGCACGAGATTTGACCGACGCGCCGCTTTCCGCGCCGGGGGCCGGGATCGGGCGGTCGGGGGCGGTCGCGCTGCGCCGGGTTCTGGGCGGGGCGCTGCCCGTCCTGACGGTCGTCGCGGCGATCTTCGCGATCTGGTATGCGGCTGTCCCGCCAATGAATATTCAAACGGCCCTGACGGATCTGGATCGGGCAGGCGAGACTGTTCTGCCCGAGGAGGCGGCGGAGCGGCGGCAGACCGGGGGGCTGAGGCTTCTCTGGCTGAACCCGCAGGCGATCCCCGCGACCTACGCGCAAGAGCGGCCACGGCTGCCGGCACCGCATCAGATGGCGGCGGAGCTGTGGGACAGCACGGTCGACAAGCGCGTCACGTCGAAGCGGAGCCTTGTCTATCATGGCTGGATCACGCTTTCCGCCACGCTGCTCGGCTTTGCCATTGGGACGGGGCTGGGGCTGCTGCTGGCGGTCGGGATCGTCCACAACCGGGCGATGGATATGAGCGTGATGCCCTGGGCGATCGCCTCCCAGACCATCCCGATCCTTGCCATCGCGCCGATGATCATCGTGGTGCTGGCCTCAATCGGGCTGACGGGGCTGGTGCCGAAGGCGATCATCTCGGCCTATCTGAGCTTCTTTCCCGTCGTCGTCGGTATGGTGAAGGGCCTGCGCAGCCCGGATGCCATGCAGCTGGACCTCATGCGGACATGGAGCGCCAGCCGCGCGCAGGTTTTCTGGAACCTGCGTCTGCCGGCCTCGCTGCCCTATCTCTTCACGTCGCTCAAGATCGCGATCGCGGCGGCGCTGGTCGGTGCCATCGTAGGCGAATTGCCGACGGGCGCGCAGGGCGGGTTTGGCGCGCGGATGCTGTCGGGGAGCTATTACGGGCAGACGATCATGATCTGGTCGGCGCTGTTTGCGGCCGCCGTCTGTGCGGCGCTTCTGGTCGGGCTGATCGGGCTGATCCAGCGGACGGTGCTGCGTCGGATGGGACTGCAATGATCCTTGTTCTGTTGGCTTTCACGATTTGGGGCGCCGCCTGGTGGCTGAATGTCTGGCTGTCGACGGGGCCGTTGGCAGATCATCCGGCCACGCGCTTTGCGGTGCCTGCGATCTTTGGCCTGACGTTGCTGGTCGTCTGGGAACTGCTGGTCCGGGGCCTTGAGGTGCCGCTGGTCATCCTGCCTGCGCCGACCGTGATCGCGGCGACCATCGCGCAGGAGATCCCAACGCTCTGGGCCGACTTTGTCCAGACCTTCGTAAAGGGCGCGTTGTCCGGCTATGTGATCGGCTGCACCGCCGCGATCCTGACGGCAGTGCTGGTCGACCGGAGCGATTTCCTTCGCCGGGGCCTGCTGCCCGTCGGCAATTTCATCGCCGCCCTGCCCATCGTCGGCACCGCGCCGATCCTCGTCGCCTGGTACGGGTTCGATTGGGAATCGAAGGCGGCGGTCGTCGTGGTCATGGTCTTCTTCCCGGTTCTCGTGAACACCGTCGCAGGCCTGCGCGAGGCCTCGGCCATGCAGCGCGACCTGATGCGCACCTATGGGGCGTCGTGGGGGCAGGGCCTTCTGAAGCTGCGCCTGCCCGCCGCGATGCCCTTCGTTTTCAATGGTTTGAAGATCGCCACCACCCTTGCCCTGATCGGCGCCATTGTCGCTGAATTTTTCGGCTCGCCGACGGTCGGCATGGGCTTCCGCATCTCGATCTCGGTCGGCCAACTGGCGCTCGACATGGTTTGGGCCGAGATTGTCGTTGCCGCGCTGGCCGGATCGGCCTTCTATGGAGCGGTCGCGCTGATTGAGCGGGCGGTTACCTTCTGGCATCCGTCGCAACGGTCGCGTGCATGAACGGGGAGTAGAAAGACGATGAAGAAACTGATGACGACTGCCGCTGTCCTGCTGGGGTTCGGCGGAGCTGCGCAGGCACAGGACGAGGTGCGCCTGCAGCTGCAATGGGTTACCCAGGCCCAGTTCGCGGGTTATTACGTGGCACTGGAGAACGGCTATTACGAAGAAGAGGGTCTCGACGTCACGATCCTTCCGGGCGGCCCAGACATCGCGCCGCCGCAGGTTCTGGCCGGTGGCGGGGCTGACGTAATGCTGAACTGGATGCCCTCTGCTTTGGCTGCGCGGGAGAAGGGCTTGCCGGTCGTGAACATCGCCCAGCCGTTCGTGCGCTCGGGGCTGATGCTGACCTGCTGGCGGGATACCGGGATCACCGGCCCGCAGGATTTTCGCGGCAAGACCATCGGCGTTTGGTTCTTCGGCAACGAATACCCGTTCCTGAGCTGGATGAGCCAGGAGGGCATCCCGACCGAGGGTGGGGATGACGGCGTGACCGTCCTGAAGCAGGGATTCAACGTCGACCCTTTGCTGCAGCGGCAGGCCGACTGCATCTCGACCATGACCTACAACGAGTACCTGCAGGTCCTTGATGCCGGGGTCAGCGAGGACGAGCTGGTCACTTTCCGATACGAAGATCAGGGCGTCGCAACGTTGGAAGACGGGATCTACGTTCTTGAGGAGAACCTCGAGGACCCCGCTTTCAAGGACAAGATGGTCCGCTTCGTGCGCGCGTCGATGCGCGGATGGGAGACGGCGATCGCGAGCCCGGAAGAGGCGGCCGAGATCGTGCTCGATTACGACCAGACAGGTGCCCAGTCCGAGAGCCATCAGAAGAACATGATGGGCGAGATCGCAAAGCTCGTAGAAGGGTCGACAGGGGCACTCGACCCGGATGCCTACCAGCGGACGGTCGACACGCTCCTGGCCGGCGGATCCGATCCGGTCATCAGCGAAGAGCCTGAAGGGGCATGGACAAGCGACGTGACCGAGGCTGCGCTTAACTGAGCAGTCCTCGTCATAAAGATCGGCCGCGGCGGAAACGGCGCGGCCTTTATCGTTGGGATTTGGCTGGTGC
>NZ_JBFONT020000008.1:0-111741 GCF_040779325.2 Aestuariibius violaceus | reverse complement strand
TTCTGGCCGCCGTCGACGAGTACATCCCGACGCCTGAACGCGCGGTGGATCAGCCGTTCCTGATGCCGATCGAGGACGTGTTCTCGATCTCGGGCCGGGGCACGGTCGTGACCGGCCGGGTCGAGCGGGGCGTGATCAACGTGGGCGACGAGATCGAGATCATCGGTATCCGCGACACCAAGAAGACGACCTGCACGGGCGTGGAGATGTTCCGCAAGCTCTTGGACCGCGGCGAGGCGGGCGACAATATCGGTGCGCTGCTGCGCGGCATCGACCGGGAGGGCGTGGAGCGGGGTCAGGTTCTGGCCAAACCGGGCTCTGTGACGCCGCACACCAAGTTCGAGGCCGAAGCCTACATCCTGACCAAGGAAGAGGGCGGGCGCCACACGCCGTTCTTCGCCAACTACCGTCCGCAGTTCTACTTCCGCACGACGGACGTGACGGGCACGGTGGAGCTGGCCGAAGGCACGGAGATGGTGATGCCGGGCGACAACGTGTCGTTCAAGGTCGAGCTGATCGCGCCGATCGCGATGGAAGACGGCCTGCGGTTCGCGATCCGCGAAGGCGGCCGGACGGTCGGCGCGGGCGTCGTCTCGAAGATCATCGAGTAAGGGGCGCTCATCGCTCCCTCACGGGCCGCCCATCGCGCAAGCGAAGCGGCCCGCACAACACACCGGTTCGACGTAGGGGGCGCAATGATGCGCCCTCCACCTCTCTCAACCTGATAAGAGCCTCGAAAGGCAGAGAAATGGCCATTCAAAGCCAGAACATCCGAATTCGCCTCAAGGCGTTCGATTACCGCGTACTGGACGCCAGCACGCAGGAAATCGTGAACACCGCCAAGCGGACCGGCGCCTCCGTACGCGGGCCAATCCCGCTTCCGAACAAGATCGAGCGTTTCACCGTCCTGCGCGGTCCGCATATCGACAAGAAATCTCGCGATCAGTTCGAGATCCGCACCCACAAGCGGCTGCTCGACATCGTGGATCCGACGCCGCAGACGGTCGACGCGCTAATGAAGCTTGACCTCGCCGCTGGTGTCGATGTCGAGATCAAAGTCTGAGGGAGGCGCGAGACACATGCTACGCTCAGGTATCATCGCCAAAAAGGTCGGGATGACCCGAATCTTCCAGGGCGACGGAAAGCAGATCCCCGTTACTGTCCTGCAACTCGACAAGCTCCAGGTTGTCGCCCAGCGCACGCTCGAAAAGGATGGTTACAGCGCCGTTCAACTCGGGGCGGGCGTCGCGAAGGCCAAGCGCACCAGCGCGCCGATGCGCGGCCACTTTGCCGCCGCCAAGGTCGAGCCCAAGCGCAAGGTCGCCGAATTCCGTGTCCATCCCGACAATCTGATCGGTGTGGGTGAGGAGATCACCGCGAACCACTATTTCGAAGGCCAGTTCGTCGACGTCTCCGGTACGTCGATCGGTAAAGGCTTCGCCGGTGCTATGAAGCGGCACAATTTCGGCGGTCTGCGCGCCTCACACGGCGTGTCGATCAGCCACCGCTCGCATGGCTCCACCGGTCAGTGTCAGGATCCAGGCAAGGTCTTCAAAGGCAAGAAGATGGCCGGACATATGGGCGCGGCCAAGGTCACCACCCAAAACTTGCAGGTGGTCAAGACCGACGCCGACCGTGGTCTCATCATGGTCAAGGGTGCCGTTCCCGGCTCCAAAGGCGGCTGGGTCACCATCAAAGACGCGGTCAAGAAGCCGACGCCCGAGAACGTGATCTACCCTGCGGCGCTGAAATCGGCTGCCGAAGAGGCTGAGCGTCTGGCAGCAGAAGCGGCGGAAGCTGCCGAAGCCGAAGCCAAGGCCGCTGAAGAGGCACGTCTGGCGGAAGAGGCTGCGGCTCAAGAGGCTGCTCTCAAGGAAGCCGAAGCTGAAATCGCTGCCGAGAAGTCGGATGACGATAACTCAGACGCGACCGATGGAGACAAAGATGAAAGCTGATGCCATCAAACTGGACGGCAAGAAGGCTGGCTCCGTCGATCTCGACGATGCCATCTTCGGCCTTGAGCCGCGTGCGGATATCCTGCACCGCGTCGTGCGCTGGCAACGTAACAATGCGCAGCAGGGGACGCATAAGGTCAAGACCCGGTCGGAGACGAGTTATTCGACCAAGAAGATCTATCGCCAGAAGGGCACCGGTGGCGCACGCCACGGCGACCGGAACGCGCCGATCTTCCGCAAGGGTGGGATCTATAAGGGGCCGACCCCGCGCAGCCACGGCCATGAACTGACCAAGAAGTTCCGCAAGCTGGGTTTGCGCCATGCGCTGTCGGCCAAACAGGCCGCCGGTGAGCTGGTCATCATCGACGAGGCCAAGCTGGGCGACGCGAAGACGTCGCAGCTGGCCAAGCACGCGAAGTCGCTTGGCTGGAAGCGTACGCTGGTGATCGACGGCCCGCAGGTCGATGAGAACTTCGCCCGCGCCGCGCGCAACCTCACGGATGTGGACGTGCTGCCTTCGGTCGGAGCCAATGTCTACGACATCCTGAAATCGAAGACGCTTGTCATCACCAAGGCCGGCGTCGAAGCTCTGGAGGCTCGCCTGAAATGAGCGTGAAGCCGGAACATTACGACGTGATCCGCAAGCCCGTGATCACCGAAAAGGCGACGATGGCGTCCGAGAACAACGCCGTTGTCTTCGAAGTTGCGATCGATGCGAACAAGCCCGCGATCAAGGAGGCCGTCGAAAGCCTTTTTGGCGTTAAGGTGAAGTCGGTCAACACGACCATTTCCAAGGGTAAGCAAAAGCGCTTCCGCGGTCAGCTTGGCCGTCGCAACGACGTCAAGAAGGCTTACGTGACGCTCGAAGAGGGCAATACGATTGACGTGACTACAGGGCTCTAATAGAGAGCCCCATCGCATCGGCCCCCGGTCTCGGGGGCCATTGCTTTTCAACCAACCGGGGACCTTCGGGGCCCTTCAACCGCCAGGCAACCTGCCTGCAAAGCAACGGAAAGACAGTTAAATGGCACTCAAGTCGTACAAACCGACGACGCCAGGCCAGCGTGGACTGGTGCTGATCGACCGTTCGGAGCTTTGGAAAGGCCGTCCCGTCAAGGCCCTCACCGAGGGTCTCACCAAGAACGGGGGCCGGAACAATACCGGACGGATCACGATGCGCCGACGTGGCGGCGGGGCAAAGCGCCTCTACCGTATCGTCGACTTCAAGCGCACCAAACACGACGTTTCGGCCGTGGTCGCCCGGATCGAATATGACCCGAACCGCACCGCCTTCATCGCCCTGATCCAATACGAGGACGGCGAGCAGGCCTATATCCTCGCGCCCCAGCGCCTCGCCGTCGGCGACAAGGTCGTCTCGGGCGAGAAGGTGGATATCAAGCCCGGCAACGCGATGCCGTTCCAGGGCATGCCAATCGGCACCATCGTCCACAATATCGAGCTGAAGCCCGGCAAAGGCGGTCAGATCGCGCGCGCCGCGGGCACCTATGCCCAGTTCGTCGGCCGTGACGGTGGCTACGCCCAGATCCGCCTGTCTTCAGGCGAGCTGCGGCTGGTTCGCCAGGAATGCATGGCAACCGTTGGTGCGGTGTCGAACCCCGACAACTCGAACCAGAACTTCGGCAAGGCCGGCCGCAACCGTCATAAGGGCATCCGCCCGTCGGTTCGCGGTGTCGTCATGAACCCGGTCGACCACCCGCACGGTGGTGGTGAAGGCCGAACCTCGGGCGGCCGTCACCCGGTCAGCCCTTGGGGCAAGCCGACAAAGGGTGCCCGCACCCGCAACAAGAACAAGGCGTCGCAGAAGCTGATCATCCGCTCGCGTCACGCCAAGAAAAAAAGGCGCTAAGCAATGAGCCGTTCTGTCTGGAAAGGGCCTTTCGTGGACGCCTATGTCCTGAAAAAGGCCGAAGCGGCCCGCGAAAGCGGCCGCAACGACGTCATCAAGATCTGGTCGCGCCGGTCGACCATCCTGCCCCAGTTCGTGGGCCTCACCTTCGGTGTCTATAACGGGCAAAAACATATCCCCGTGAACGTCTCCGAAGACATGATCGGCCAGAAATTCGGGGAATACTCGCCCACGCGGACCTATTACGGTCACGCGGCCGATAAGAAGGCGAAACGGAAATGAGCAAGGCTAAGAACCCCCGCCGCGTGGCGGAGAACGAGGCGATGGCCAAGACGCGCATGCTCCGCACCTCGCCGCAGAAACTCAATCTCGTGGCCGCGCTGATCCGCGGCAAGAAGGTCGAGAAAGCGCTGACCGACCTCACCTTCTCCAAGAAGCGTATCGCGCAGGACGTCAAGAAATGCCTGCAATCCGCGATCGCCAATGCCGAGAACAATCATAACCTGGATGTCGACGAACTCGTCGTCGCCGAGGCCTATGTGGGCAAGAACCTTGTGATGAAGCGCGGTCGTCCGCGTGCCCGTGGCCGGTTCGGCCGGATTCACAAGCCATTTTCCGAGCTCACCATCAAGGTCCGCCAGGTCGAGGAGCAAGCCTAATGGGTAACAAGGTCAATCCGATCGGTATGCGCCTTCAGGTGAACCGCACCTGGGACAGTCGCTGGTACGCCGACACGAAGGATTACGGTGATCTCCTCCTCGAGGACATCAAGATCCGCAACTTCATCCGTGAAGAGTGCAAACAGGCCGGCATCAGCCGGGTGATCATCGAACGTCCGCACCGCAAGTGCCGCGTCACGATCCACTCGGCCCGTCCGGGCGTCATCATCGGCAAGAAAGGCGCCGATATCGAAGCGCTGCGGAAGAAACTGGCGTCGATGACGGATAGCGAACTGCACCTCAACATCGTCGAGGTCCGCAAGCCCGAGCTTGACGCGCAGCTTGTCGGCGAAAGCATTGCCCAGCAGCTCGAGCGTCGGGTCAGCTTCCGCCGTGCGATGAAGCGCGCCGTGCAAAACGCCATGCGCATGGGCGCGCTCGGCATTCGTGTGAACCTTGCCGGCCGCCTTGGCGGTGCCGAGATTGCGCGGACCGAGTGGTATCGCGAGGGCCGGGTGCCGCTGCACACGCTTCGCGCCGATATCGACTTTGCCAATGTCGAGGCGACGACGCCTTACGGTATTATCGGGATCAAGGTCTGGATCTTCAAAGGCGAGATCATGGAGCATGATCCTCAGGCGCGCGATCGCAAGCAGCAGGAGCTCCAGGAAGGCCCGGCCCCCCGCGGCGCCGGCGGCGGACGGAGGAACTAAGGTATGCTACAGCCGAAACGCACCAAATTCCGCAAGATGCATAAGGGCCGGATCAGGGGTGAAGCCAAAGGCGGCTCTGATCTGAACTTTGGTACCTATGGTCTGAAAGCGGTCGAGCCTGAGCGGATCACCGCCCGTCAGATCGAAGCCGCGCGCCGTGCCATGACGCGCCACATGAAGCGTCAGGGCCGCGTCTGGATCCGTATCTTCCCCGACACGCCGGTCACGGCGAAACCGATCGAAGTTCGGATGGGTAAGGGTAAGGGGTCCGTCGACCGTTGGGCCTGCAAGGTTAAGCCGGGTCGCATCATGTTCGAGATCGACGGCGTCAACGACAGCATCGCCCGCGAGGCTCTGCGCCTTGCTGCGATGAAGTTGCCGGTCAAGACACGGACTGTGGTCCGCGAAGACTGGTAAACCCAGTTTGGGCCGGAGCGCTCATAGATTGAAACGATTGTAGGGCGGGTTCACCCCGCCCTTTTCCTTTGGCATTCTGCGCGTGAGCAGTCTTCTCAGCGCACCGAAAACGGGATCATGCCGGTCACGGCGTTTTCGCCCAGCTCCTCACTCAGCGGCGGAAAGACATCTTCGGCCAATTGCCCTCCGCGTTCTTCGATGGTCGAGGGGCGGCCGGAGGTTGCAAGCGCGAGGAGGATCTGACCGGTATCGCGCGGCGGACCGCTACGGGTCACGGGTACGTCAAACCGCGTCTCTCCGCCTACGAATGTCAGGAAGCGGTTCAAGTCCTGAACCACCCCGTTATCGTCGACCAAAAGTAGCGTCACATACCGGCCCGCAGCGCCGCTGATCGCGCCGATAAGCCGCCCTCCGCTTTCCACGCGATCGGAGGCCAGCACGATTGACAGGCGGCCCACCGGATAATCGGGCTGCTCTCGTATGAAGCGTACCGCGGCGCATTGGCGCGTATCGATCAGAACATCCCGTTCAGATGGTTGCGGCTCGAGCCCTGGCAAGACGGCCTGCGAGAAGGACTGGATCGTCTCTTCGTCTGGCGCGATGAGCGTTAGGCGCGCGCCACCATCCCCCGTCCGCTGGGGGAGGGCGACGAGGCAGGCATCGGCCAGTTGCTCCCGAATGCGCTGCACCAGCGCATTGACCGTGCGGGCTTCTGGCGACGGTTCCGCGGCGGGCTGGGCCGTCGGAATCGCACTCGGCGCGGCGATTGTCGTTCGTGGCGCGACGGGGGCTATGCGGCCCGCGCCGGGCCCACCATCATCGACGTTCGAGGACCCGGTACCCGTCACCGCAGCAACGCGTTCTGCCTGCGGCTGGACCGGCGCGACCGCGATGAGATTCTGGTCCGGTAGGATTGGCGACGGTGAGGACTCCGGTGTAATGGGCGCGACCGGCTCGGGCTCCAACCCGGCGATCTGGTCCTCGATCGATTGCGTCTCCTCCGGTTCAACCGGATCGGCAGTTTCGCTTTCCGCGGTCTCGGACGGTTCTGCGTCCGCCTCCTCGGGCGCCTCGGGTTCGACCGTCTCGGCCACTTCGGCCTCTGCCTCCTCTGGCGCGTCCGCTTCCACCGCATCGGCGCCATCAGGTTCCGTTCCGTCGACAGTTTCCGGATCCCCGCCAGCGCCGTCCTCGGCATCCAGAAACGCTGTGTCGAAGGCAACGTTCGTCACCACGATCTCGACCTCGTTTTCGCGCGCTTCGGAGATGAAGATCGCTTGCCGATAGATACCAACAAGCGCGGCAAGAATGCCTGCGTGAAACAACAGCGAGAAACCGAAGGCCTCGATCCAGCGCAAGGGGCTTTCCCGCCTCATGGCGCGGGCCTCCGGTGTAAGGTGACGAGCCGAAGTGCGACCTGCGACAGCTCAGGCCGGCTTGAGACGTCAAGCAGGAGCGTCGCAGGCGCCTCTCGGTTGATGAGGATATGCAGCACGCGCGGCTCCGGCAGCTCATCGACGGCGACGCCGAGCAGTTCGGGGTCGATACGGCGACCGTCCAGTTCCCAGGCGCCTGAGGAGTCGACGACAAGGATCGGAGAAGGCAGCTGATCAAGTGGCAGTTCCGTCGTCTCTGCCACATCGACATCGCTGTCGGAAGGGTTCAGCAACTGACCCGTCGCCAGAAAGAACAGGATCAGCAGGAGGACGATGTTGACGATCGCAAGCGAAACGTCGACCCGGATCCGAGGCGGTGGCGGGGGGAGCAGTTGCTTCCTCATGATGGCGCCCCTGGCGCGAGTTGCACGGCGAGCACACCTGCAACTGTGAGGGCCTCGAGGACTGTCGCAACGTCCTGTACGCGGGCCTCGCTATTAGCGATGAGGATCACGCGCGAAGCGTCTGTGCCCGCCGCCGCTTCGGCCAGACGCGGCAGGTCTTCGAAGGCGAAACGCTGCCCGCCCGTCATCACTGCATCCCGCGCAACATTCCAGACGGCCGCATCTCCAAGCACCGCAGTCTGTTGTGGCTGTTCTATCTCGCCGGCGATGGCCGCGGAGGGGTCTCCACCTTCTCCAGAGCCGATCGTTAGCATCGAATAGGGGTTCAGCCCTGACGACAACATGAAGAAAATCAGCAACTGAAACATTGCATCCGCGAGCGGCGTCAACCTGAAGCGGTATTCCCGCTGCCGTCGGGGGAGAGATCCAATGATGCTGGCCATCCGGGCCGGACCCGCAGGTCAGGCCGCGGCGGCGCGGGCGACGCGGCCGTGGATCGCGGCAGAGATCATCGTTTCCATCAGCTGGCGTTCGCGGTCGATCCGCTCTTCCAGCCAGTTGGCAACGAAGTAGGTGACGAGCGCGATGGCAAGGCCGATCGCCGTCGTTGTAAGAGCTGTCCAGATACCGCCCGCCAGCAGCGCGGGATCAACCGCGCCTTCCGAGGCAGAGAGGGTCCCGAAGGCGTCGATCATGCCGATCACGGTCCCCAGAAGCCCCAGCATGGGTGCCGCCTGCACGACCGCCTCGAGCAGGCGCATCCGGGTGGACATCAACTGTAGCTCCATCAGCGCCGTCTGACGCCCCAGCTCTTCAGCATAGGTCCGATCGTCGGGGCGTGCTTGCAGCCCCGTCATCACGGCTTGCAGAACTCGCGCCAGGACAGTGTCCTGATCCGCCGCCGATTGCAGCGCCGCATCCGGCCGGCCATTCAGCCAGCTTTCAACGATCTTTTCGGCATCACGGGATTGCCCGACGCCAAGCCGGGCAAACTGGAAGGATTTGAAGAAAGCGACCGTGATCGCCAGGAGTGACAGCGCTCCCAAAGCGGCAAAGACGACCAGTGTGACCGGATCAAAAACTGAGAGGTCGGGAAGGATCATCTCACCTGCCGCTGTTATGATACCGCTTTACGTACCGAACTGGATCGCCGTACGTGACGCTGTTGCCAGCCCGCTGAGGCAGAAATCGCCGGTATCGCCGGACGACAGCGAACAATCGGCGACGTCATTGACCACGATGCGTGACGTATCCGAACATTGCTGCCCGGCCAGGTCGAACTGAAGCACTTTCGTCTTGCCGACCGGAAGCGCGCCAAACTCGAGAACGAGGATGCGGGTCACGGTGCCTTCGCCGTCGAACACTGCGACCTCGTAAGAGACCTGTTCCAGCCCCTCCTCGGAATTGTTCGACGCGACGTATGTCAGCCGGCAATTGCCGTCGGCGGTGTCGGCTGCATTGTTGAGTTCAAGCTGAAACGACGTGTCGTCTTGTGCGACGGCCGGAACTGCAAGCAAGTTAAGGGCGATGCCGGTCAGGCAGATAATTTCACGGAAAGACATTTTTTCCCCAGGGCGATGACGA
Organism: Aestuariibius violaceus; assembly: GCF_040779325.2. NCBI lineage: Bacteria > Pseudomonadati > Pseudomonadota > Alphaproteobacteria > Rhodobacterales > Paracoccaceae > Aestuariibius > Aestuariibius violaceus. The sequence continues at coordinate 102,766 of NZ_JBFONT020000008.1, read as the reverse complement.
GATTACTGTCGAAGGCCGCGCATGGGCACATCCGCGGACAGATCGGATTGGTCCTCAATCAGGGCCGCAAGTCAACAGTGGATTGGGCAACAATGCCTCAGCGATAGACCCCAACTGACCACGTTCGCTTGATACGCCGATCATCGGCGGGGCGATCGTCGCGCACGATACTTGTCACCGGGTCACTCGTCTCCTGCTGGGGAGCATCCAAAGGCACGCGCGAAACGGAGGGCTCTGCGACGAATGTATTGCGTTCTTCCTCGATCCCCGGAACGTAGGTCTCCACACCGGCCTCACGCAGGATGTCAGAGGGGGTTTGCGGAGCTTTCGCGGCAGGTGCGACTGCGATGCTATCGTCTGGGGCGGTCGGGCTGACCGTTGTGGGCTCTGTCAGTGCGACGTCTTCGGCTGGTGAAAGATCTGCAGGCGGGGCATCGGTTGCCGTCTGAACCGGGCTTTCAACCGCCGGGGCGACAACGGGTCGTTTGGGCGGTTCGACGGATTGCGCGACCGGCGCGGATGTCACGGCGGTGTTGGGTTGAATGATCTTGTGTACCTGTGTCAGGCCGACTGCGCCGACGACGGTGAAAATACCCGCGCCTGCGATCAAAATGATGGTTTTGGCCATTACGTTTAGGTCCTTAAAATTTGCCCCGCTTTCCAACTATACCGCGAGAGGCGATTTTTCACAATCGAACAAGGGAGGATCGCGTATGGTCACCGGTGCAAGAGCTTTCGGCGTCGCATTTGTGGCAATCTGGTCGCTCGTTGCCGGACCTCTCCGGGCAGAGTTTGCTGTCTGCAATCAAACCTTCGACGTCATAAATGTCGCTGTCGGCCAGTCTGAAGAAGATACGTTCGTCACCCGCGGTTGGTGGACGGTCGGGCCTAACCAATGCGCGAATGTCATCCGCGATCCACTTCCTGCCCGATACGTCTATATCTTCGCAAAGGATGTCTTCGGCAAAGAGATCCTTAACGGGACGGACGAGATGTGCATCTCGACCCGAAAGTTTACGATTCGAGGCGAGACGGATTGTCTTCTTCGAGGCTACCTTCCCGCCCGCTTTATCGAGGTTGACACCCAGCGCACGGAGCGATGGACGCTCTTCCTCGCGCCGACACCATCATAACAAAGGCCACTCCACAGTAGCGCGAAGAGCCGCCGTCGCGTATAAAAGATGCGGGAAGTTTTGCTGAACCTCCAGTCGAGGATGAGGATGGCACGCAACAGCGTTCGGATCGGACTTGCGGCAAGCGTTCTGGCCCTTACGGCTGGGTCGGCTTCTGCCGATCGGGTTGCGTGGATCGTCGGCAATGCCAGCTATGCGGGACAGGCTCCGCTGGATGGTCCGGCGGCCGATGTACAGCGTGTTGCTGACCGACTGTCGGCCAGTGGCTTTTCCACAAGCGTTCTGACCGATGCCGATGCTGCCGGTCTTCGGGCGATTGGTGGGACTGCGGAAGAAGCGGTCCTGTTCTTTTCTGGTCATGTCACGACGGTCGATGGCCGGACCATCCTCGTGCCGGTCGATGTCGCGCCGTCGGATCGCCCGGCGGTCGAGCAGCAGGGCGTTCCTGTCGACGAGATCTTGGCATCGATCGATGCGCCGCGCATCACGCTGATCGTTGAAAGCTGCCATGAGGGGCACAGTCTCCTCCCCGGTGGGGGACGAGTGACGGCCCCCGATGATCCGCGTGTGCGGTCAGTCTATTCCGTCGCCCCGAGCGAAACCTGCACGTCGGTCCGCGCTGATCTGAGCGATATGCTGACCCGCACCCTGACGACGTTCGACGTGACGCTGGAAGGCGCCATCGACAAGCTGTCAAGCGGCCCGGGCGCAACGATCTGGGCGTCCGAACGGCTTCACGCCGCGGCCGCTGTCGGCGCTGTGCAAAACGATACGGTCGTCATTTCGGCTGCAGTCCAACCGGTGAACGTCCGTTCTGCCACGGCGCCGGTCATCCGGCAGGCCCAGGGGGCCTCGGTCCTTGATGATGGTGTCTTGATTTTTGCCGCCCAGCCCGCACCCGCCCCGGCAAGCCTGCCGACGCCGCAGGGCCTGCCCGAACCCTCAATCATCGTCGGCGTCATCGAAGAGGACGATCCGGATTTTGACGTCGTCGGGGATGACGGCACCTCCGCCCTCTCCGGATCGGAGCTCAGCATCGCCGATCCCCAGGAACGAGAGGCGCTGCGCCGGGATAACCCGACGCTCTTCACCGCTCTGCTGGATCAGGGCGCCTTCGACCCGGCCCAGCCGGAATTGCCGCGTGCGATCCAGACGGAGCTTGCCCGGCTCAACTGCTATACGGCGGGGATCGATGGCATCTGGGGTGCCGGATCCCGCAACTCTGTCGCGCGCTACTTTGCCGAGGCAGGTGGCGCGCCCGAAAGCAACGAACCGACGATCGGGCTTTTTCGGACCTTGATGGCCGCCGATGAGGTGCGTTGCCCGGCTGTCCAGGTGGCTGCGCCGCAGACCACCCGAACGACCACCACCCGGCAAAACACCCGCCAGACAACCACGACGCGCGCCACCCAGCAGCGGACCGCCCCCGCAGCGCCGGCGCCAGCAACGCAGCCATCGTCCGGCGGTCGTACGATCCGGTCGACCGGATCGACAGGAGTGTTCCGCTGATCGCCGATGATTGAGGTTGATCCCCGTTTCAAAGCGTCAAGCGCACGGTCCAGAAAGCGCCGCCACAAGCGTATCGCCTTACTGGCTGGTGCAGGTGCAGGCAGCGTCGCTGTCCTGTCGCTCTTCTTCTGGCTTCTCGTCGTCAGGGAAGGGGGAGATCCGGCAGACCTGCCCCTCGACGGGTCCGCGCTTGTCCAGGTCGAGCTTGAGGGCGACGAAAGCGCCGCCGCGGCGCCGGTTCGCGGCAGCACGGCATTCGTCGACATTCCCGGCGATCCGATGATCCTAACCTTTGCCGAGGGTGCCGTGGCCCGTGGGCGGCGCGTGGCCGGAACGGAAGCGCTTCCCGTCTATCGCGTCGGGCCCATGCGCCCGGACCGGCTGACGCTCGTCGGCGATGATCTGATCGCGCGTGAACAGCGGCTGATGACGACCCTCCCGTCAAGCCGTGAGGATTTCGCGTTCTTTCAGGCCCAGCGCAGTGCGGCCTTCGATACGTCGATCGGCGCGGCGCAGCCCGCTGCAATCGGGGGCGAAGACCTCGGGGATTTCGGTGACAGCTGGGGCGAAAGCCTGGAAACCGGGCGCGATGGTGCCGACTTCTTTCGTGAGACACTGATCCAGAACACGACGAGCATCTCCTACGTCCGGCCCGAGCAGCGCAGGCGGGCCATCTATGAAGATCTGGTCCTACGGGTTCGCGTCGATCAGCCATTCGAAGAGGTTCTGACCTCGAACGGGTTTCCCCCCGCACTTGCTGCCAAGCTGGCAGCGGACGCATCGGCACTCCGCCCCGTCTTCAAGACGATTCCCGCCGGCAGCGTTCTTGCGATCCGGCTGGATGAGGAGCGCGGCAAGCGGCCCTTGCAGATCTCGCTTTACGTCGACGGGTCCCTTGCCGGCAGTCTGACCCGGCTGAGGGATGGACGGGTTCGTGCGGGGGCCGATCCGTGGATCGGTCAGGATCTTTCACGGCTTGGCCTGCGCGACGATACCGGGGATGACGCCGTCGACGCTCAGGTGCGCCTGCTTGATGCCCTTTACAGTGCCGCGATCCGCAACGGCATTCCGACGACATTGGTCGGGGAAGCGATCTCTCTGATCTCGCAAGCCCACGATCTTGAAGGGTTTGCGAGCGATGGCGACAAGATGTCGTTCCTCTATGCGCCCGAGGGGCGGCTGGGGGCTGGGCAGATCCTGTTCATCGGCATCGATGGACCTTCTGGCCGCAAGTCCTGTTACGTTGTCGCCACCCGGGCAGGCGGGTATTCCTGCGCCGGTCAAGGCGGCATGGGCGTCGGCATGGGGGGTGGGCTTGTGACGCCGGTAAGCGGCACGATGTCTTCGCCATTCGGACCGCGTCGGCACCCAATCTTCAAGACGGTCAAGAACCATAACGGCGTCGATTGGGCAGCGCCGACCGGCACGCCTGTGATGGCAGCACTCGACGGGCAGGTCAAAAGCGCGGGCGTCGGCGGAGGATACGGCAACCTCATTATCTTGAGCCATCAGAACGGTTTAGAGACACGATATGCACATTTGAACGCCTTTGCTGAAGGGCTGAAACCCGGCAACCCGGTCACAGCGGGCGACCTCATTGGTTATGTGGGAACGACCGGGCGGTCGACGGGGCCGCACTTGCACTTCGAGCTCTGGTCGGGAGGGCAGCCGGTTAATCCGCTGACCTATGGCGGTGGAGGCAGCGGATCGCGCGCGGTGGATGCGCTGGTGGAGCAGATCATCAAGGTCGAAAGCGCGGGGATCGCTACCGCCAGAAACTCACGCTCGACGGCGACCGGGCTGGGCCAGTTCATCGAAAGCACGTGGCTGCGGATGATGCGGGATTACGAGCCCGAACTGGTCGCGACGATGAGCCGGGCGGATCTGCTGGCCTTGCGCACCGATCCGGAGCTGTCGCGGCGGATGGTGATGAACCTTGCACGGGAAAACGAGAGCTACCTGAAGACCCGCGGGCACCAGGTTACGGCCGGGCGGCTTTACCTTGCCCACTTTCTGGGGCCGGTGGGGGCCGACAGGGCCCTGAAAGCACCGGACGAGGCGACCGTTCTAGAAATCATGGGCGCCGCGGTGGTGAACGCCAACCCCTTCCTGCGCGGCTACAAGATCGCCGATCTTGAGGCTTGGGCAGACCGAAAGATGCGAGGGCGCGGGCAGGCCGCGCCGACGGTCGTGGCGTCTGCGCCCCGCCTGACGGCGGAGGACAGGGAATTCATGCGGATCGTCGATCTGATCCTGCAGGAGGCAAGCTAGGCACTTCGGCGTTTTGCGGCGGGATGGTCCGCCATAAAACAGATCGCCCCGTCTCTACCCTGTAAGAGTTAAGATATGATTGAGGGTAGCGAAAAACCTCATGCGAATTCGTAGGCGAATGATCCGTCTGCCATTTTCACCTCAACATGCCGGATCGTGTCGCCCGCGACCATGTGGTTGAGGACCTGGCGGGACAGCTCGGGCAGGATGGAGTTGGTGATGATGTTGTCGATCATCCGGCCGCCCGAATCCGGGTCGCGGCATTGGTCGACGATGTGGGCGATCACCGCGTCGTCGTAGTCCATCGTGGCCCCGTGGGCGTCGCGCAGCCGGCGGGTGACGGAGCCCAGCTTGAGTTTTGCAATGCCGCCAAGGACTTCGCCGCCCAGAGGGTAGTAGGGAATCGTCACGATCCGACCCAGAAGGGCGGGCGGGAAGACGTCGGTCAGGAAGGGCTTCATGGCCGTTTCGACCTCTTCCTGGTCGGGGGTCGTGTTGCCCTGATCGGCCATCTCCATGATGACGTCTGTGCCGACGTTGGAGGTCAGAAGGATCAGCGTGTTCTTGAAATCGATGGCGCGGCCGTTCCCGTCTTCCATGATGCCCTTGTCGAAAACCTGGAAAAAGAGCTCGTGGATGTCGGAATGCGCCTTCTCGATTTCGTCAAGCAAAACAACGGAATAGGGCTTGCGGCGGACGGCTTCCGTGAGGCGACCACCTTCTCCATATCCGACATATCCCGGAGGCGCGCCCTTGAGGAGGGATACGGTGTGGGCCTCCTGGAACTCGGACATATTGATCGTGATGATGTTCTGCTCGCCGCCGTAGAGGCTTTCGGCGAGCGCCAGGGCGGTTTCCGTCTTGCCGACGCCGGACGGGCCGCAGAGCATGAAGACGCCGATCGGCTTTTGCGGATTGGCGAGGCCGGCGCGGCTGGTTTCAATCCTTTTCGCAATCATTTCAAGGCCATGGTCCTGGCCGATGACCCGCTCTTTCAGGCGGTCGGCCAGCGTCAGGACGGCCTGAAGCTCGTCGGCGACCATGCGGCCAGCGGGGATTCCGGTCCAGTCCGAGATGACGGAAGCGACCGCCTGTTCGTCGACATGGGAGTAGACCATGCGGTCGTCGGGGTTCGTTGCCTCGAGCTTTTCCATGTGCTCGAACAGCTCTTTTCTTATGTCGGCATCCGGTCGGCTTTCCGTCGGCATTTCGTCGGGCATGTTTTCCGCCGATTCACCGGACTCATTGAGGTTTTCCGCCTCGCCGTCTTCCGACCCATCGGTGGCGGACGATGGGTCGTCCGATCCATTCGTGTCCGCCGATGGGTTTACACCGTCTTCACTTTCGCCCGCGAGGCGCGCACGGAGGGCTAGGATATTGTCAACGACTTCCTTCTCGCCGTCATACATCGTCTGGGCCGCTTCGAGCTGCTCGCGGAGCGTCACGACCTCTTTCTCGGCCTCGGCCAGACGCTCGTCATTCGCCTCGCCCAGATCGCGCTGGGCGATCTTGCCTTCGATCTCGGTCTCGAGGGCCGAGATCGCGTCCTTGAGGTCGGCGATCTTGGCGGGGAGGGAGGCCTGGCTGACGGCGACGCGGGCGCAGGCGGTGTCGAGCAGCGAGACGGCCTTGTCGGGCAGCTGGCGCGCGGGGATGTAGCGGGCGGAGAGGTTGACGGCGGCGACGATCGCCTCGTCCGAGATGCGGACGCCGTGGTGGTCCTGCATCGGCCCGAGGACGCCGCGCAGCATGTAGGCGCAGCGTTCGGGACTGGGTTCGTCCACCGCGACGGGCTGGAAGCGGCGGGTGAGGGCCGGATCTTTCTCGAAGTAGTTGCGGTATTCGGCCCAGGTGGTGGCGCCGATGGTGCGCAGCGTGCCGCGGGCGAGCGCCGGTTTCAGCAGGTTGGCCGCGTCGCCGGTGCCCTGGGCGCCGCCTGCGCCGACGAGGGTGTGCGCCTCGTCGATGAAGAGGATGATCGGGGTGGGGGAGGCCTGCACCTCGTCGATGAGGGACTTCAGCCGCTGTTCGAATTCGCCCTTCATCGACGCGCCCGCCTGCATCGACTGGATGTCGAGCATGTGGAGGCGGGTGCCCTTGAGCTTGGGCGGTACGTCGTCATCGGCCAGACGTTGGGCGAAGCCTTCGACGACGGCGGTTTTGCCGACGCCCGCCTCGCCCGTCAGGATCGGGTTGTTCTGGCGGCGGCGGAGCAGGACGTCGATCAGCTGGCGGATTTCCTCATCCCGGCCGACGACGCGGTCGAGCTTGCCGGACTTGGCATCGGCCGTCATGTCGACCGAAAAGCGGGCGAGCGCGGTGTCGCCGCCGCGGCCTTCCTCACCCGCCGCGGCCGCGCCGCCGGAGGAGAAGCCCGAGCCGTCCATCGGGCGCATCTCCTCCTCGGCGCTGTCACGCCAGAGGGTGCGGGCCTCTTTCCCCAGCCGGTCGACGGAGATCTCGGCGAGGGGGGCGGAAATCGCCTGGAGCGCGCGCTTGAGGTTCGGGTCGTTCAGCAGCGCCACCAGCATGTGGCCGGTGCGGATCTGGACCTCTTTGAAAAAGAGGGTGGCGTAGGTCCAGGCATGGTTCAGCGCGTCGGCGAGGTTTTCCGAGATACCCGGCGTTTCGGTGACGTTCTTTGACAGCGCCGCGATGGCGGCATCGGCATCCTTCAGGACGCGGGCGCGGTCGATCTGCAGCTCGCGCAGGGTGATGGAGAGGTCGCTGTCCTTGTCCGACAGCGCGTGGAAGATGAAGTGGGGCAAGCCGACATTGCGGTTCCCTTCGGACCGGGCGTGGCGCATCGCCTTGAGGAAGGCATCATAGCCCGTGCGGTTCATTTTGCCGGCATAGGTTTCGATCGAAATATCTGTCATGTCCCCGTTCCCCTTGGGTTCAATACTTTACGCGGCGGCCGGAAGTGTTTCCGGGTCCAGTACAAAGGTCGTGCTGTCGATGAAATCGTCGGCCTCGCCCGGATCGGGCGGGGCGATACAGGCCATATACCCCAGCTCGACCGTCTCGCCGAGCTTGGCGGGAGGGATCTGGGAGGCGAGAAGGGCAAGCGTGACGCGGATGTCGAAGCGCTTGCCCAGATACCAGAAGATCAGGTCGCAAAGCGTGGCGTGATCGGGCCCGCCCGGCAGGAAGCGGCGGTATTGGGCGAGCGTCGAGAAGCGGAAGTGCAGCCCGATGGTTTCCGACACCGACGGGATGCGGCTGCCCATGATGCAATCCTGGCCCAGCGTCGCGCCCTGCTGGCCGATGCGGGAATAGGCGTCGGGCTCGAAGTCCATCCAGCCCAGCAGATGTTCGTTCACGTCGACCGGCGTGTGGAACAGGTGTTCGATCATCTGGCGCAGGCGGACGGGGCTTTTGATGCGATTGCCAGCATGCGCGACGAGCGGCAGCTTGAACGTGTCGGGCAGGTGGCTGTGGCCGTGGAAGGCGGGCGTGCCGATGCCCGCGATGGCGGCGATGTAGTCCTGGAAGCGGTCCTGCGACGGGTGGTCGAACTGGCTGATCGCGTGGGTGTCGGACCAGGCGCGGAAGAAGAGCTCCTGAAAGCGGGCGGCGAAGATGTCGGCGAAGGCGACGAAGGCGTCGTCGCCCATGTCGAACCAGCGGCGGACGTCTTCGGTGGTGGTGAGCGGCAGCGGCCCTTGCGGGCCGAAAAGGCCGAGGAGTTGCAGGCGCAGGCGGGGTTTGCCGTTTGCGGGCCGTTCGAAGTTCGAGGCGTCGGAGCCCGGGAAGGCGAGGAACGGATCCTGGCCGAGGGCGACGATTTCTTCCTTCAGGGTGCGGTTGCGGCCTATGGGGGGCTTGTCCGCCGCGTCGCGTTCGAGGCGGCGGAGCGTGGCGAGATAGCCGAGCTTGGTCGCGTCTGTCATATCAGCGGCCCGGTGCCGGTGCGCGGCGGGAAGGTGTGGATGTCGCCCCGCTGTTCCGAGGCGATCACCGTCTGGGTGAACGAGTTGATCGCGGCGTGTTCGGCCATGAATCGGTCAAGCACCGCACCCAAGAGCATGATGCCCGAGCCTTCGAAGGCGGTTTCGTCGAAGGTGATCCGAATTTCCAACCCGCGCGCCGGGTGGTATCCCGTGCCGCGTTTGATGGAGCGGACGATGGGCCGGGTTTCGACGGCGCGGATGCCGACAAGCTGTGCCTCGGTCACGGCGTCGGACAGGTCGGTGAAAAGCGACAGCATCTCGCGCAGGGCGGACGCACCCAGGCGGTCGCCGCGATGGTCGAGGCCGTATTCCGAGAGCGAGAGATAGGAGATGAGGCGCCAGTAATTGTCGCCCTGGGTCGCGCGGTGGGGGCCGGATTTCTCGATCTCGGTCATCGACTCCCGTGGTTTCGTCGGGCCTGCGACGCAGGCGAGCGTGATGGCCACGTCATCGGTCATGTAGAAATCGGTGTCGGAGCCTGCTAGCGGCAGGTGGTCGGGCAGGTGGCGGTTCGACGCCAGCCCGCGGACCTGCAGGCGCTGGGCGCGTTCCTCTTCCGGGGTGCCGGGGGGTTCGTAGATCGAGATGAAGGTTTCCGTGCCGCGGTAGCGGTGGCGCTGGCCGAAGCGACGTTCCTGTTCGGTCAGGCGGCGCTGCTTCTTGCGGTCGGTGTAATAGAGCGCCTGGCGCGGGTTCAGGTCGCCTTCGGGCAGGTCATAGAGGCGGTGGACGCGCACCTTGGATTTGACGCCGGGATAATGCGCCCAGACGTCAAGGATGCGGTGGAATTCGTAATGGGTGACGGGCGAAGAGTCTGGCGTCACGACATATTCGTGGCGCTTGTCGTCGATGCGGACGGAGGCGGAGTGTTCCTCGAACAGGTTCACGGCAGGGACGGTGTGAAGCGACAGGTCCTTCGCCTCAAGCCGGGCGGCGAGCGCGGGGTTGGCACTGTCGAATTCCAGCAGCAGCTGGCACTCGGTCCGGTCGATCCGGGGGAGGATCTTGGACAGACCGGTGAGTTTCATGCCGAGGAACGCGCGGGGGAAGACGAAGGCCTCGCGCAGCAGCGCGAAGCCGTGGAAATGGCCCGACCGGCGGGGGAAGACGCGGTGGCGCGGGTCGAAGTTGATCTGCTCGATCGCCTTCGGGTCGAGGCGCTGGAAGACCGGGTCGCCGTTCTTGTCGAGCCAGCGCAGCGTCGCGCGGGTGAGGCCGCAGTGGATTTGCTCGTAAAGCGCGATGGCTTCCGAGAATTCGTTGAGGAAATGGAGGGTGATCTCGTCGGCCTCGACCTCTGCGAGGGCGCCGGTGCCTTCGGCGCGGGCGAGGTCGATCTGGAGGCCCGCCTTGGTGCCCTGTGCGGGATCGAGGCCGAGCGCGGTGAAGCGGCCGAGCGCGTCGTGATAGGCGGCCTCTGGGATCGCGAGGGGCCAGAGGGTGAGCGGGGCGCAGGTCTGGAAGCGGCAGGAGACGCGCTGGTCGGCATCGACGAAGCGGGCGTCGATATAGCTGCCCGCCGGGAAGGATTTGCCGTGGACGATATCCTTGTCGTCGAGCGGCGGGTTGCCCCGGACGAGCGCGGCGGATGGCGTGGGGTCGATTGCGTCGGGGAAGATCTGGTCGAGGTATTCGCGGGTGAAGGTGCGAAACTCCTCATCCATCTTGAGCTGGACGCGGGCGGCGAGGAAGGCGGTTCCTTCGAGCAGGCCCGCGATGGCGGGGTCGAGGTTTTCCTTCATCAGCCCGCCCAGACGGTCGGCGAGGCCGGGATATTCGGCGGCGAATTCGGCCGAGCGTTCGTAGAGCAGGGCAAGCTCGCGTTCGTAGGCGTCGCGGAAGGCCTTTTTCATCGCGTCAGCCCTTGATCCGCTTCATCTGCATCTTGCCCGCGCCCACATCGACCTCGGCCACGAAATCAAGCGGGATGTCGACGGGATCGGCGGCGAGATCGGCGGATATGTCGAAGCAGAGCTTCTGCTCTGGATCGTCCTCGTGTTCGGTGTTCACCACGATTTCGACCGTGCTGGCGATCAGGCGGGGTTCGAAGGTGACGATCGTCTTGCGGATCGCCTCTTTCACGGCGCTGAGCGTCATCGTGTTGTTTGACAGCGAACTGAGATCGTCGAAGCCGTAATTGATGACGGATTTGCGGATATGAGGCCAGTCGTCGAGGTCGATCGTCGCGTCGAGCCGGACGGTGTTCATCAGGTTGCCGAGGTCGAGGCTGAGTTCGCGCCGGAGGGTGCGTTCGTCGACGCCGTCGCGGCGCTGGCGGGAGCGCTTGGTCAGGTCGCGGTCGCCATCCTTGAGTGCCGCATCCTGTTTGCGCGCGTCGCCCGCGGCGTGGGCCGCGCGGAAGACCTGCATGAGCGACATCTGACGCTTGTCGCGCTGGCTGCCCTCTTTCGGGGGCATGGTACGGTCGGAATGAAGACGTTGAACCATAAAGCCAAAAAGAATCTATCTACGCTGCCAGCAAGAGCTTAGCAGACAGAATATAAAAAAGGACCGGCGTGCAACACGCCGGTCCCGAAAGTCCGGAAAACCGGAAGGAGTGCTTACGCGCTCCACTCGGTGTTTTCGGCGATTTCCCAGCCGTAGCCCTGGGAGGCACCGGCGTTCCCGGCATCGTCCTGGGTGGTGTAGGTGATGTGGAACTTGCGGAAGTTCAGCATCAGGTTTTCCTGGATCCGGTCGAGACCGTCCTTGGAGCCACCCGTCTGGTAGGACGTGACCATGATGTTTTCGACCTTCATGACGAAGTACTCGACCGGGGTCGTGCCGCCCGACTTGCGCACGGTCAGCGTACCGCTTTCGATATGGGTGCCGTCGCAGCACTTGCGCATCAGGTCGTTGGAAGCGAGGTCGACATACTTGGTCACGGCAAGGTCGCCGACATTGACTTTGCCGCCGCCGCCGCCGCCGCCCATGTGGGTGGTGCCCGAGTTCGTCATGTTCCAGGACCAGGCGAGGATATCCATCGTGTCCTTGTGGGTGGTGTCCTGCGACTCGCCTTTGATGTTGTTCGAGAGTTCTAGAAAGATGTCGACGGCCATAGCCTGTCTCCTTGGTAATGAAGTTTAGGTTTGATTACACCGGAACGAATTACTTGATCACTTTCCCCCGGGGAGCTTGGAAACCAAACTCATTCCGATATCCATGCCTTCCAGCTGGAAGTGCGGTTTCAGGAAGAATTTCCCGGTATAATAGCCAGGATTTTCCTCGTCTTCGATGACCTCGACCTTCGCGCCGGCCAAGGGTTTCTTCGCCTTTTCCTTTTCGGTGGCGCTTTCGGGATTGGCAGAGACGTAGGTGTTGATCCAGGTCTGGAGGTCTTTCTCCAGTTGGACACGGTCCGGGCTCTGGCCAATTTTGTCGCGGACCATGCACTTGAGGTAGTGGCTGAACCGGGACACGGCGAAGATGTAGGGCAGCCTCGACGACATGTTGTCGGAGGCGGTTGCCAGCTCGTCGACATACTTCTTCGGGCGGTAGAGCGTCTGCGCCCCGATGAAGGCTGCCTTGTCGGTGTGCTTGCGGTGGATCAGGCCGATGAGGCCTGCCTTGCTGAGTTCCGCTTCGCGGCGGTCGGTGATCGACACTTCGGTCGGGCACTTCATCTCTTTCGAGCCGTCGCCGGTATCGAAGGTGTGGGTCGGCAGGTTCGTCACCTCGCCGCCCGAGGTCACGCCGCGGATCTGGACCGTCCAGCCGTGCTCCTTGTGGGCCCGGTTGATGTTGGCGGCCATGGCGTGCGCCGCGTTCATCCAGCCGTACTTCTCGCCCTTGTGGCCGTCGGTCTCTTCCTCGAAGGCGAATTCCTCGACCACCGAGGTGCTGTCCTGTCCGTAGGGTTCGCGCGCCAGGGCGCGGGGCAGGACGAGGGCCAGATAGCGGCTGTTTTCAATGTCGCGAAGCGAGTTCCAGGCGGCGTAGTCCGGCGTGTCGAAGATCTCCGACAGGTCGGGCGGCGTGGAGATTTCGTTCCAGTTGTCGAGGCCCAGAACATCCGGCGCGGCGCCGGAGATGAAGGGCGCGTGCGCCGCCGCGGCGATCTGGCCGAGCGAGCGGAGAAGCGAGACGTCAGCGGTGCCCTGGGTGAAGTAGTAGTCGCCGATCAGGGCGCCGAAGGGCTTGCCGCCCAGCGTGCCGAATTCCTTTTCGTAGACCTTCTGGTGCAGCGGGCTCTTGTCCCACTTGGCGCCGGGATAGCGGCGCAGGTCCTTGGCCAGTTCTGCCTTGGAGGCGTTGAAGACCTTCACCCGCAGGCTGGCATCGGTTTCGGAATTGTTGACCGTGTAGGCCAGACCGCGCCAGGAGCTTTCGATCTTCTGGAATTCTTCATGGTGGATGATCTCGTTGACCTGGGTGGTCAGCTTTTCGTCCAGCTTGGCGATCATCGCGTTGATCGTGTCGATCACGTCGTCGGAGATGACGGTCTGATCGCCGAGCGCCTCCTGCACGAGGGTGACGATCGCGTTGTCGACTTCCTGGGCGGCCACGTCGGTGCGTGGCTTGATGTTCTGCTTCAGGATATCGGAAAATTCCTCAAGCTCGTTGAGGGCGCCTTCCTGGACCTGAGCCTCTTGGGCTGTCGCTTCTTCTGCCATCTTTACCCCATCCTACTATCCCGGGCCGCCCGCGTCCGGGCGGCATGTGCCGGGATCAGTTGTCTTCGGTTTTCTCGTCGTCGCCGTCGGTTTCCTTGCTGCGTTCGGCCAGCACCTTGAGCAGCTCGGGATCATTCAGAAGCTTCGCCACCTGGTCCTGCGCCTTGGGCTTGGAGCTCATGTAGCGCTGCAGGTTTGCGAGGTGTTCGCGGGCCTCGAGCAGCTTCTTGAGCGCGGGCACCTGGCGGGCCACCTCGGCCGGGTTGAGGTCGTCCATCTTGCGGAACTGCAGGTCGACGCCCAGCTTCTGGCCGCTATCGGGGTTCAGCTTGTCCTCGACATTGAAGGTCACGCCGGGGGCCACGCTTTCCATGTAGCTGTCGAGCGAGGCGGAGGTGACATCGGTAAATTCACGCTCGTCGAAGGCGGGTTTCTCAACCGGAGAGTTGTTGCCGGAGAGGTCGGACATGACGCCCATCACGAAGGGCAGTTCGACCATCTGTTCGCTGTCGTAGGGGTCTTCGTAGGAGATATGCACACGCGGCTTGCGGTTGCGTTTGATGAAATCGGTGCTCTTGTCGGAAGCCATTTCTCAAATCTCCTTGCTTGGGCGGATCAAAGCGTTTGAACCCTGTCAAGTCAACGCGTTTTGCGGCTTTTTTAGTGCCAATGCAGGTTTGCCCCACCCCTTCGGGGGGAGCATTCCACCCCTTTGGGGGGATGGTTATTCCGTCGGGGTCTCCTTGGGTAACAGTTCGGTAATGAGGGACTGGAAATCCTTGTCCAGATAGATCCGTGCCCGGGCCAGAAGAAGGGGAATCGGACTCGCTGGCTGGTTGATCCTGTAGTAGTCCTCCACCCCCTTGAGATTGGCCGCGACATCGGCCCGGTTGTTGATGGCGGGTGGGGTCACGACGGCCTCTTCGGTCGGACCGGATTTGGGCGCTTCGCCCGAGAGCATGCGCAGCCGCTCCATCGGAAGGGCAAAGCCGGTGGCGGCGCCGAAGTCGATGGTGGCGGTGCCCGCCCGGTTCGGCAGCAGCGTCTCGATCGCCTCGATCAGGGGTTTGCCGATCAGGAGGCGGGCCTGGGTGACGAGCAGGACCGCGGCCGATGTCGGCTCTCTCGTCGCGAAGTAGCCTTCGATCGCCTGGAGCGCGGTGCGGGCGGCGGCCTGGCTGTCGATGCTGGTGGCGCCGACCGAGGGTGTCGGCGGTGCTGCGGCAGGCGCGGCATCTGCCGGAGCGTCGGCATCGACGGTCGCCTCGGCGCCCTCGGGCGCGGCGTCTTCCGCCGGTGCGGGCGCGGCCGGTTCGGCGGCCGCGGCAAGGTCGCTGCGGGCCTGGTGGATCAGGTCGAGCATCCGGTCGAGGACCTGGGTCGTCGCCTCGAGATTGACGTTGAAGGGCTGGTTGTCGTCGCTCAGGCAGGCGGAGCGGATCCGAGCCAGAGCGCCCCGCGCCGTGACGAGGCTGGTGTGGACCTCTTCGACCTTGGCGGCCGCGCCAGCATCGCCGAGGGCCGAGGTGACGGTGGAGGCCTGCAGGTTCTCTTCACTCTCGCCGCGGGGGGAGGCCTCGCCGCTCGCGACCATGTAATAGCGCAGGGTCGCGCTGTTTGGCGGCGCCATGTCGGCGTGCTGGAGCGGCATGATGACCGTTGCGATCGTCGTCAGATCCTCAAGCGTCCCGCGCCGGTCGGAGGGGCCGTCGGCGGTGGTGGGATGAACCTCGCGCGGGAAGGTTTCCAGGAGCGTCGCCATGCCGTCGACCGCTTCGGCGAAGCTGGGGAGATTACCCGCAAGCGCCGAGAAACGCGCGAGGAGCGACAGGAGCCGCAGGTCGCGGCTTTCCTTGAGCAGCCCGGTGATCTTTTCGCGTTCGTGTTTCAGGTCGACCGAGGCGGGATCGAAGAGCTGATCGCCGCGCCCTTCGCCGCCCGACGAGATGCCGGGGGTGAAGTAGCGTTCGGGCATCCGCGCCTCGGCCTCGTAGAAGTATTCGACGAAGCCGTCGTGGTCGTCTTCCTCGAGGTTGGGGCCGCAAGGTGCGTCGTCGGAAATCGGGTCTTTCAGAAAGTCGAGCGTCATCGAAAAAGTGTTCCCTGGCAAAACCGTTCGCGGGCGCGACCGTGGGGCTTTCGCGCTGGCCCGTCAAGCGGGGCGGTTAGCCGGGCTTTTTGCCCGACGCGACCGCCTGGGCGTAGCTTTCCGCGAAGTAGGCGAGGAAGACGTCGAGCATCCCGTTCTCGTGCGCGGCCGCCTTGGCATCCCAGCGTTGCACGAAGGTATCCCACGCCTTGCCCTTGCGGCCCGCGCCCAGAAGGCCGCTGCCGGCGCTTTCCTCGATCGCCTCTGGCGCCAGATCCTCCAGCAGCCGGGCGAGGGCAGGCTGGATCGCGGCGAAGACGGCGGATTGGTGCATCCGGACGTCGGCTAGCGCCGCCTGTGTCGCCTCGGCGCTATGCTGGAAGCCGTCGCGCGGGGTGAAGAGCATCACGTCAAGCGCCTGATCGGCGGACGGCATGAACTTGAGCGGGTTGTTCGCGGTCGCGCCCATCATCGTGCGTTCGCCCGCCCTGGTGAACTGCTTGGCCGAGGCGCGGTCGCGCAGCAGCGTCATCAGCTCTTCGGCCATGACGCGCATGGTGCGGCCGAGTTCGCGGGCGAGCGCTGCCTCGTCGATGCTGCCGGGCGGGGCGGGGGGCAGGCCCGCGCCTTCGCGGAAGGCGGCGGCCAGCTGGCCGCCGGGGGCCACGGGGGCAGGGGCCGCCTGAGCGGGAGATGTGGCGGGGGCCGCAAGTGGAGGAGCCGCCTGCGGCATGCCGGGCGCGCCAAACGGGCTGTCGGAGGCCGGGGGCGCGGCGGCGGGCGCCACCGGCTGCGGGACAACGGGCGCGGCAGCCGGGGCCTGCGGGGCCGGGCGCTGGACCGGGGCGGCGGGGGGCGGCGCGGGGGCGAAGCCGGGGGTCGCGATGAACTCGTCGGCGAAATCGTCGAACTGGTGGGCGGGCGGGGCCGGGTTGGGGTCGATCGGGTCGAAGTTCGATCCGCCGACCGACCAGGGATCGGCCTCTGCCGCGAAGTTGCCCGGCGCCGGTTGCTGGAACGGGTCGGGTGCCGCGGCGGCGGACGCGCCCGCGCCGAGCGAGACGGCGATGATGTAATGCCCCACCTGGAAGCGGTCGCCCTCGGCCAGCCGGTGCGCCCCGTCCAGCCGGTAGGGCTGACCGATCAGGAACGTCCCGTTGGTGGACGTATCGGTCAGCCAATAGGTGCCATCGGTGAAGCTGATCGTGAAATGCTGGCTCGACACATGCCGGGCGGGATCGGGCAGCGTCCAGTCGGAATTGGGGCTGCGTCCGACCGACAGGCCCTGGCTGTCGACCGTGATCTGGGCCGGGCCGCCATCGTCCAGCCGGTCGTAATTCTCGATCTTGAGCGTCAGCGTCATGGCGGATCCGTGGTGCCGGAGGTCTCGGCAGGGGTCAATAGACCCTCAGGACCGATTCCGCCATGTCGATAAAGCGCGCAAGCAGGATCGAGCGGCGGTTGAGCGGGGCTGTCGCGAGGCAGGACAGGATCGCGGAGTTGATCGAGCGCGGCGCGCGGTAGGGCGCGACCGGCGCGGGGTCGTTCGGGGCGATCGACCCGCCCGACCAGCCGACGGCGAGCGCCAGCAGGATGACGGGCGACCGCCGCGGCGCCCAGAGCGCGTCGCGCATGATGCGGTGGCGGCGGTCCTGGGTCGGGTCGCCGACCCAGCGGGCGATGCGCGCCATCATCTCGTGATCGGTGGCATCGAATTTCTCGGGCATCGCGCGCAGGCATTCATGGGCCCACCAGATCGCGCGCTGGGGGATGGCGGCGAAGGCCGTGAAGGTCACCGCCTCTTCCGGGGTGGTCGAGGATCGCAGGCGGTAGAGGTAGGTGATCATATCCTCGCCCTCTTGCGGGCGGCGCTGGGTCAGCTCGGCCACTTGGGGCATCGCGGCGTAGAGGTCCTGCGGCGTGTCGAAGCGCAGGTTCTCGGCCGGTGGCCGGGTCTGTTCGTCGTCCTGGGACGGCGGCGCCTGCTCTGCCACGGGCGGGCGCGTCGCGTCGTCAGGCTCTTCTGTCGCAGACATTACGCGTCCCCCCGGTCGTCCAATGTCTTGGGTGAAATCGGTTTTGACTATTTGTTCCGGTCAGGATGCTTTCCGTCAAGGCAGGCACCTCCCCCCGGATGGGGGGACCCCGTTGGGCGGCGAAGGCGTTTGCCCGCTCAATGGGCATGGCGCAGGCTTTCTGATCGGCGATCTCTTGGATAGCGTCCCGGACGTAGGGGCTTTGGAAGGAGCGACCATGCGTCTGGTTCTGGGATTCACCGCCTTTTCTGCGATCTGCCTTTCTGGTGCGGCCAGTGCGGAGGGGATCCATAAGCCGATTGTCGATCTGGTGGAGCGGAACGACGCGGTGATTGCCGCCGTCGCCGCAACGGGGGAGGGCGCGCCGGCGATCGAGTTGGAGATCGCGGGGTTTCCCGCGGCGACCCCTGAGGCGCCGCTGATCGATCTGGGCTCGATCACGAAGGTCGTCACGGCGGTTGCGGTGCTGACGCTGGTCGATGGCGGGCAGCTGGGCCTCGACACGACCCTGGCGGAGCTGATGCCGGACGTCCCCCGCGACAAGGGCGGGATCACCGTTCATCAGCTTCTGACCCATACCAGCGGCCTGGTGGACTCGACGGGCGATGACGGTGAGCGGATCGGCCGCGCGGCCTTCGTCGCGCGCCTGATGGCCACTCCGCTGGATCGCGCACCCGGGGCGGGATACGCCTATTCGAATGCGGGGTATTCCCTGCTGGCCGCGATCATCGAGACGGTTTCGGGGCAGAGCTATGATGCCTACCTTCAGAGCGCCCTGATCGAGCCGCATGGGCTTGTCCCGATCGGCTATCAGGCGGCGTATGCCGAAGACCGGTCGCTCAGAAGCGGGCGGCAGGCCCTGACCGGTTTCCGGCGCCTTCCCATCGACCGGGCGAGCTGGGGCGGGGCGGAGCCGGGCTGGAACCTGATCGGAAATGGCGGCGCGGTGACGACGGCCGATGGTTTCCTGGCGTTCTGGACCGCGTTCTATCAAGGCCGCCTTGTCTCATCGGACCTGGTGGCGTTGGCGCTGACGCCGCATGCGGATGAAGGGGACGGGACGAGCTTTTACGGCTACGGGCTGGTCGTCGAGGATACGCCGGACCATGGCCGGACCTACTGGCATGACGGCGGGAACGAGATCTTCTCGGCGGAGTGGCGGCACTTGTCGCAGCAGGACGCGGCTTACTTCGTTGCGGCCCTGCGCAACGAGGCGTTCGACCGGATGGGCGAGGTTATGGCGGCTGTCGCGCAGTAGGCGACAGCCTCGGCGAGGGCCGCTTTGGGCCTATGCCGCGGGCGATAGATCCACCGCCGCCTTCAGCGATCCGTCCATATAGTATGGCGTCGAAGAATGGTCGTGGGCGATCCGCCAGTCGCCATCCGTCTTGCGGAAGCACATGGTCGTGCGGAACCAGATATCTTCCGCCGTCCCGTCGATCTTGGTCCCGCGGATCCGGTTGAGCGCCGTCGACCAGGCGATGCCGTCGCTGACGACCAGGTCCACATCGTCGGCATCGATCAGGACCGGACCGTCCCACGTGGCAAGCCAGGCGGCAATTCCGTCCCGGTCGAGCTTGTCTCTCAGCGGCGGGGCAAGGGAGTAGATCACCGCATCGGGCGCGTAGCAGCCGATGATGGCATCCGCATCCTTGTCGTGATGCGCCTGGCCGAGCCTTTGGCAGAGGGCTGATATCTTTTCGCGGTCGTTGGTCATTGCTTCTCTCTCTCCTGTTGTCTTGCGGTTTGGGGCTGGGCTGTGGTGATCTTGTCTCCCTGGCGCCTGGCCGTTCAGACGTCGATGGCGCCCGCCGGTGCGGCGATCTGCGCGTCGGCCGCCGCGAAATGCGCCAGCTGGTCGGCAAGGGCCTTCTGGAAGGCGGGGCGGGCGGTGGCGCGGTCCACATAGCCCTGGCAGGCCGGGTGATCCGCCAGGATGTCAGTTCCGTCGAAGAGGCGGAAAGCGTCCGCCATGAGAATGTCGGCGATGGAAAAGCGGCCGGCCAGCCAGTCGCGCGTCGCCAGAACGGCCTCCATCCCGTCGAGGCGGCCGGTCAGATAGGTATCCAGCGCCTCGCGTCCGGGGGTGCGGGTGTCATCCTTGGCGAAGTCGCAGATGATCCGCGGCAGGGCGGCGGTTTCGACCGAGTTCACGGCGGCGAAGACCCATTGCAGGACCTCCGCGCGCCCTTTGGGATCTTCGGGCATCAGCACGGGGGTCTGCAGACCCAGATGGACGAGGATGGCGCCGCTTTCGAAAAGGGTGATGTCGCCGTCGGTCAGAATCGGGACCTGTCCGAAGGGCTGCCGGGCGAGATGTTCGGCCCCGCGATCCTTGCCGGAGACCGTCCTGACGCTGTAGGGCAGCCCGGCCTCTTCCAGCGCCCACCGGACGCGCAGGTCGCGCACATACCCGCGCGGGAAGTCCGGTACCCAGGCGAGCGTCGTGAGGACGAGGCCGGTCATGCCACCGGTTCGCCCGTCGCGGCGCGGTCAAGCGTGGCGATGTCGATCTTGCCCATGGTCATCATCGCGTCGCAGACGCGCTTGGCCTTGGCGCGATCCGGATCGGCCGTCAGATCGAGCAGGAGGCGCGGCGTGATCTGCCAGGAATGGCCCCAGCGGTCCTTGCACCAGCCGCAGGCGCTTTCCGTCCCGCCAGTGCCGATGATGGCGTCCCAGTAGCGGTCGGTTTCTGCCTGATCCTCGGTCACGACCATGAAGCTGACGGCTTCGTTCGGGGTGAAGACCGGCCCGCCATTGAGCCCGAGGAAGCGGCGGCCGAGGACGGTGAACTCCACGGTCAGCTCCGCCCCTTCCTGCCCGCCGGGGAAGTCGGCGGGCGCGGTGTTGACCCGGCCCACATGGCTGTCGGGGAAGGTCTCGGCATAGAAGG
Source organism: Aestuariibius violaceus (assembly GCF_040779325.2). Taxonomy (NCBI): domain Bacteria; kingdom Pseudomonadati; phylum Pseudomonadota; class Alphaproteobacteria; order Rhodobacterales; family Paracoccaceae; genus Aestuariibius; species Aestuariibius violaceus. The sequence goes on along the minus strand of NZ_JBFONT020000008.1, from coordinate 82,266 downwards.
CGGCGGCTTTCGCGGCCTGGCCATGGTCGAACCACAGGCAGGTGACGATATCGGTCATTGTCGATCTCCTTTGGTCTGGTCGTGTCCGTCGAACGCCGCACGCATCGCGGCGATATCAATCTTCTTCATCTGCATCATGGCGGCCTGCGCCCGCCCCGCCGCTGCCCTGTCGGGGTCGGAGAGCATGTGGGTGAGGGCTGTGGGCACGACCTGCCAGTGGACCCCGTAACGGTCACAGAGCCAGCCGCAATTCCCCTCGCTCCCCCCGTCGGTCAGCGCGGTCCAGAGGCGGTCGGTTTCGTCCTGGTCGAGGGTCGCGACCGAGATCGAGTGATCGTGTTTGGGCGTGAAGCTGTCGTTGCCATCCATCGCCATGAAGGGCGTACCCATGACCCGGAAGAGGACCATCTCCATGCCCGGTCCGATTGGCTGGATGTGGTCGACATGCGTGTCGGGGAGGGTCGCGGCGTAGAAGCGGGCGGCTTCGCCGGCCTTTTCCTTGAGGAAGATGCAGGTGCGGGCATTGGGACGGTCGGGCATGGTCAGACCTTTGGCCGGGGGGCCGCGAGAAGGAGGCGGATGTAGCGGCTCAGATGGTCGAGGCTGGATTGGGCGCTCGCAGGGCTGTCTGTCGCTTTGGCGAGGATGAAGGCGCCCTGGATGACGGCCTGGATGTGGTGGGCGAGGTCCTTGGGCGTCCAGCCGGGGGTGAGGGCGCGGGCGTCCATGGCTGCGGCGATATCCGCCTCGAGCGTTTCGGCGTGGCCGAGGATGCTGGCGGCGCAGGCGTCGCGGATGGCGGGGTGCGAGATATAGGTCTCTTGCGCCATGGTCCCGACGAGGCAGGTGAATTCCGCCAGATCGCCCGCGATCAGCGATTTGCGGAAGTCGATATAGGCCAGCACCCGGTCGAGCGGGTTGGCGGGCCTGTGGTAGGGGGCGTTCTCGAAAAGGGCGCCTGTCGTCTCTGACCAGTAATTGGCAACGGCGACGCCGAGCGCCTCCTTGCTGTCGAAATGGTGGAAATAGGCGCCCTTGGTCACGCCTGCGGCCTTGCAGAGATCGTCGACGGTCGTGGCAGTGAAACCCTTTTGGCGGATGACGTCCCGGGCTGCCTCCAGAAGGCGGGAGCGCGCATCGCCGCGCTCGGGGGCTTGTTTGGTGGGTCTGGGCATGCGACTCACATACCATACAGTTGGTATGTATTCAAGGCGAAGGTGAGAGGCGTTTGCGACCATGCGCTTGGGCTGTTTGCGGAAGGGCGCGCGCTCCAAGGCTGCGGCCGCCTGCCGAGTTGAGCCCAGAGTGGATCTGTTCAGCCTTGGCCGCATTGACGCGGAAAGCGAGCCTCAAGAAAAACGCCGCCTGCTCGCATGACATGCCCCGCGGCGCGCGATAGCCTGGCTGCGTTTGCGGCATTGCCGGGCGACCGATCGGCCCCCGCAGGAGAGGGACATGTGACATGATCACCGTCTTCGGTGAAGGGAGAGGGCTTCGCGTTGTCTGGCTGCTGGAGGAGATGGCGCTCGCCTACCGGCTGAGGCCGGTCGATCTTCTGGCGGGCGCGGAGGAGGATGCCGAGTTCTTCGCCATTAACCCGGCCGGCTTCATCCCCGCGATCCGGGACGGCGATGTGACGATGGTCGAGTCGATCGCCATCATGGAATACGTGATGGCCCGTTACGGGCCGACGCCGCTCGCGCCGGACCCGCAGGATCCTGCCTTTCCCGCCTACCAGCAATTCCTTCACCTTGGCGAGGCCGGACTGGCGACCGCGATGTTCTTCTACGTCAATGCTCGCAGGTTGCCGACGGAGGCCGAGCAGCGGAATCCGACCGCCGCCCATACGCTTGCGCAGTTCGAGAGCCGGATGGATCTGGTGACGCGGCAGCTTGAGCGCACGCCGTATCTTGCGGGCGAGACCTTCACGGCGTCCGACATCTCGGTGACCTATGCCCTGAACCTGGCCGAAAGGGGTGGCGGCGTGGTCTTTGACAAGGCCGTGCAGACATATCTGGAACGCATCAGAGGGCGGGGCGCCTACGGGCGCGCCTTGGATGCGTGTGGGGCCACGAAGGCCTGGTATGCCAGCGCGGAGGACCAATGACCGCTTTGGTCAGCATTTGCGCAAATGCCCTTCGCGACGATCTGGGCTGTCAAGATGATCGTTGTCGCAAGTCGGCCTGTTTCCCCGGCGCTTGGAGCGCCGGCCCGCAGATCAGCTGCCGGTCAAGGACACCTCGACCCTCTCGTCGGACCAGCCGTCGACGGAGCAGCGGGCGCGGATGAAGACCGATGTCGTGCCGTCTGGGATTTCGACGCCGGTAAGGGAGCGGGTGAAGGGTTGTTCCTCGACATGGGGGTGGAAGAGGGTGCGCAGGCCGAGTGAGTTGCCGTTCGCGTCCAGCACCTCCCACCCGTCGGCGTAGTGGTCCCAGCCGGTATCGGGGTGGCTGATCGTGACGTCGAAGCGCCAGGTGTCGCCCGTCCGCTCGGCGGTGGCGTTTTCGATGACAGGGGCCTCGGCGGCGAGTGTGGCGGGGATAAGGAAGGGGATGAGGTATCTGAACATGGGCGCGACCTTAGAGTGGGTGAGCGCGCGGGGGCAGTCACAAAAGGGTGTGGCGGCGGGCCGCGGGGAAAGGAATTGCCGGTTCAGGAAAGTGGTCATATAATCTTACCAATTCTTCGAGGGAGGATATGCCATGGAGATGCCGGTTCCCGACGCGACGGTGCTGTCGCGCAAGGCGGCTTTGGTCGCGGAGTTGCGGAGCGTGCTGCCCGCGGACGCCGTGATCTCGGACCCGGCGGAGACGCGGGCCTATGAATGCGACGCGCTGACGGCCTATCGCTGCCCGCCGCTGGCCGTGGTGTTGCCTGCATCGACGGAGGAGGTCTCGGCAGCGCTCCGGATCTGTCACCGGATGGGCGTGCCGGTCGTGCCGCGGGGATCGGGGACGTCGCTGGCGGGCGGGGCGTTGCCGACGGAGGACAGCGTGATCCTGGGGGTCGCGCGGATGAACCAGGTGCTGGAGACGGATTACGCGAACCGGGTGATCCGGGTGCAAACCGGGCGGACGAACCTGTCGGTGACCGGCGCGGTGGAGGAGAACGGGTTCTTCTACGCGCCGGACCCGTCGTCCCAGCTCGCTTGCGCGATCGCTGGAAATATCGCGATGAATTCGGGCGGGGCGCATTGCCTGAAATATGGCGTGACGACGAACAACCTGCTGGGCGTGACGCTGGTGCAGATGGACGGCACGGTGCTGGAGATCGGCGGGGCGCATCTGGACCCGGCGGGATATGACCTGCTGGGGCTGATCTGCGGGTCGGAAGGGCAGCTGGGCGTCGTGACGGAGGCGACCTTGCGGATCCTGCGCAAGCCCGAGGGCGCACGGCCGGTGCTGATGGGCTACGACAGCTCGGAAGTGGCCGGGCAGGTGGTGAGCGACATCATCCGCGCGGGCGTGCTGCCGGTGGCGATCGAGTTCATGGACCGGCCGTGTATCGAGGCCTGCGAAGCCTTCGCCGGCGCGGGCTATCCGATGTGCGAGGCCCTGCTGATCGTGGAGGTCGAGGGGTCGGAAGCCGAGATCGACGAACAGCTGGGCGTGATCCTGCAGATCGCCCGCAAGCATAACCCGGTCGAGCTGCGCGAGGCCAAGGATGCGGACGAGGCTGGGCGGATCTGGCTGGGGCGCAAGTCGGCCTTCGGCGCGATGGGGCAGATCAACGATTACATGTGCCTCGACGGGACGATCCCGGTGTCGTCGCTGCCGATGGTCCTGCGGCGGATCGGGGAGCTGTCGAAGGAATACGGGCTGGACGTGGCGAATGTGTTCCATGCGGGGGACGGGAACATGCATCCGCTGATCCTGTTCGATTCCAACACCGAAGGGCAGCTGGAGACCTGCGAGGCGCTGGGCGCGGAGATCCTGAAGCTGTGCGTCGAGGCGGGCGGCTGCCTGACCGGAGAGCATGGGGTGGGCGTGGAAAAGCGCGACCTGATGGGGGTGCAGTTCTCGGACGCGGATATGGAGGCTCAGATGGCGGTGAAGGACGTGTTCGACCCGTCGTGGCTGCTGAACCCCGCGAAGGTGTTTCCGCTGGCGGTGTCGGAGGACCGGCGCGCGGCCCGGATCGCGGCGCAATGAGCTCGGGCGTGGAGGGGGGCGTTGCCCCCCGGCCTGCGGCCTCCCCCCAGGATATTTCGGAGGCAAAGAGTTTAAGGCCTGTGAGTGAGGCGGAGGTCGTGGAGGCTGTTCGCGGGGCGGATGGGCCGTTGCGGATCGTTGGGGGCGGGACGCGGGTTTTTGGTGGGTCCGGGCGGGAGCTGCGGACCGGTGGGCTGTCGGGGATCACTTTGTATGAGCCGGGGGCGTTGACGCTGGTTGCCCAGGCGGGGACGGCTTTGGCGGAGGTCGAGGCGGCCTTGGCGGCGGAGCGGCAGCGGCTGGCCTTCGAGCCGATGGATCATCGGGGGCTTCTGGGCGCCGAGGGGGAGCCGACGATCGGTGGGGTTGTCGCTGCCGGGGTGTCGGGGCCGCGGCGTGTGCAGGTTGGGGCGTGTCGGGATTTCCTGCTTGGCGCGCGGTTCGTGGATGGGTCGGGGACGGCGCTGAAGAATGGCGGGCGGGTGATGAAGAACGTCACCGGCTATGACCTGGTGAAGCTGATGGCAGGGAGTTACGGGACGCTTGGGGTGCTGACCGAGGTATCGCTGAAGGTGCTGCCGGCGCCGGCGGCCGAGGCCACGCTGGTGATCGAGGGACTGGAGGATGCCCGGGCGATGGAGGCGCTGACGGCCGCCTTGGGCTCTCCCTACGACGTGACAGGGGCGGCGCATCTGCCGGGGCGGACGCTGGTGCGGATCGAGGGGTTTGCGGCGTCGGTGGACTACCGGGCCGGGGAGCTGGCCACGCTGCTGGACCGGTTCGGCGCGGTCACGTTGGAGCGTGAGGGCAGCGCCGCCTTGTGGCGCCGGGTGCGGGATGTGGAGGATTTCCATGGGGCGCCCGGCGATGTCTGGCGGATTTCGGTGAAGCCGTCGGACGGGCCTGTGGTCGCTGCGCGGCTGCCGGAGGGCGTGCGGGTGGTCTATGACTGGGGCGGGGGTCTCGTCTGGGCTTTGGTGCCGGAGGGGACGGACCTGCGGGCGGAGATCGCGCCTTATGCGGGCCATGCCACGCTGGTGCGCGGGACGGGGGCGCCTGTCTTCGAGCCGCAGCCGGAGGGCGTGGCGGCGCTGGAGCGGGGGCTCCGGGAGCGGTTCGATCCGAAAGGGCTGTTTGGCGGTGTCGCCAAATGATGATGATTGTCTTGGTCTGCGCCGGGTTTCTTGTGATCGGAGGGGCGATGACTATCTCCAGCCTGCTTGTAACCACAGGACCTGTTCGGATTCTTCTTTGGGGCACGTTGCCGGTTCTTTTCGTTGGCGGTGCCTTCCTGTTTTACGTCGGCACGCTGCAGACCGGCGAATATGGTGGCCTGGGATACATCATTTTGGCAGTGGGGCTTTTCTCTTACGGTTTAGCGCTGGGCTCTGGGCTGACTATGGCGCGGGCTCCGTACGTGCAGCACCTTCCCCGGCTCGTGAAAGGTCTGATGGGGGTTCTGTTGGTCGGCGTGGCGCCATTCGTGGTGTACTGGCTTTTGGCTCTGATCGGAGAACTTGCCGAGTTGTTGCTGAGCAATTCGGAAGTGACTTAGGGCTGGAGATCGTCTTATGAAAACGGAATTCACAGAGACGCAGCTGGCCGATCCCGGGATCGCGCGGTCGAACGAGATCCTGCGGGCCTGTGTCCATTGCGGGTTCTGCACGGCGACCTGCCCAACCTATCAGGTGCTGGGCGACGAACTGGATAGTCCGCGGGGGCGGATCTACCTGATCAAGGACATGTTGGAAAACGAGCGGGTGCCGGATGAGAAGACGGTCACGCATATCGACCGGTGCCTGTCGTGCCTCGCCTGCATGACGACCTGCCCGTCGGGGGTGCATTACATGCATCTGGTGGATCACGCGCGGGCCTATATCGAGGAGCATTATCAGCGGCCCTGGCATGACCGGGCCTTGCGCTGGGTGCTGGCGCGGATCCTGCCTTATCCGGGGCGGTTCCGGGTGGCGCTGCTGGGGGCGAAGATTGCGCGGCCGTTCCGGCGGCTGGTGCCCGATGCGCGGCTGCGGGCGATGCTGGACATGGCGCCGAAGCGGATCCCTCCCGTAAGCCGGAACGACGATCCGCAGGTCTTCCCGGCCGAGGGCGCGCGGCGCAAGCGTGTCGTTCTGATGACGGGCTGCGCGCAGCGGGCGCTGAACACGGATATCAACGATGCCACGATCCGGCTGCTGACGCGGCTGGGCTGCGAGGTCGTCGTGGCCGAGGGACAGGGCTGCTGCGGGGCGCTGGTGCATCACATGGGCAAGACGGATGAAAGCCACGGGACCGCGGCGCGCAACATCCGGGCCTGGATGGCGGAGGATGCAAGGGATCCGCTGGATGCGGTCGTCATCAACACCAGCGGCTGCGGCACGACGGTGAAGGATTACGGGCATATGTTCCGGCTGGATGACGCTTTGGCCGACGATGCGGCGCGGGTCTCGGCTCTGGCGAAAGACGTGAGCGAGGTGCTGATCGAGCTGATGGGAACGTCGCCGGAGCCCGGTGCGAACGCAGCGAAGGACGGGGTCGCAGGGATCGACGCGCCCGACGGACGTGGGGTCTATGCGCCGGGCCACGGCGAAGGGCGCGGCCTGCGCGTGGCCTATCACGCCGCCTGTTCGCTGCAGCACGGGCAGAAGATCAAGACCCACCCGAAGGAGCTGCTGAAGCGCGCCGGGTTCGAGGTGGTGGAGCCGTCGGACAGCCACCTCTGCTGCGGGTCGGCGGGGACGTATAACCTGATGCAGCCCGCGATCTCGGCCCAGCTGAAAGAGCGGAAGGTGCGGACGCTCGAGGCGGTCAAGCCCGAGGTGATCGCGGCGGGGAATATCGGCTGCATGATGCAGATCGGCGGTGCCACGGGGGTGCCGGTGGTGCATACCGTGGAACTGCTCGACTGGGCGACGGGCGGCCCGAAGCCGCCCGCGCTGGAGACGTCCGCCTAGTCGAGAAGCGCGAGGAGGAGGAGGCGCCGGTCCTCCAGCCGGTCGATGCGGCGATCGATGTCGCGGATGTCCCGCCGGATCTCGCGGCGCGTGTCGTCGTCGATATCGGCATTGTCGCGGCGGTCGCGGAGCGCGTCGCGGTCGCGTTCGAGGTTCCGGATCTGCTGCCAGAGGCGACGGTCGCGCAGGCCGACCAGATGGGATTGCTCCATGACGGACAGCTCGTCGCGCGTACAGGCGGTCGAGAGGTCTTCGCCGCGCTGGCCGACCCGGAAGGCGTTGCGCGGGGTGCAATAGGCCCGCAGGCCCGCCCGGTAGCCTTCGAGCGCGCGGTCTTCGTCAGGCAGGGTCGCGCTGGCGCGGCAGACGCCCGCCTCGCGCGTGACAACCGAGGATGACTTGCCGTCGAGCCCGGTTCGGTAGCCGAAATCGTACCAGTTGATGTTGGCGCAATGGAGATCGGTGATCTCGGCACAGGAACTCAGGATCATGAACAGGACAGGAATGGAAATGAGGCGCAGATGCATGGGAAACTCTTTGTTTATTGAGGGAATAGCCCTTGCGCCGTTGTGCCGGGTGCACTGAGGCTAGGCAAAGACGGGGGTATGTTATTGGATGACAGAGCGCAGGGCGGGATGGTGCCAGTGGGGGTATTTGATCGACCCGCCCTACTTTCGCCCCAAGATCAGGGCAAGCTGGGCCATAGCTGAATGGGGATTTGTGATGTTGCGTATTGCTGCATTCGTTTTCGCATTTGTGTTTCCGGCGGCCATGTTGGCCGATGATGCTGACCTCAGGAGCCTGGAGACGGCCGATACCGGCCGCGGCTGGGAAGGGGTCGGGCGCCTCGATATCGCGGGCAAGGGGTTCTGCACCGGCGCGCTGATCGCCATCGATGAAGTGCTGACCGCGGCCCATTGTTTCTATTCCAAATCGGGTGAGCTGATCGACCGATCGCGGGTCCAGTTCCTGGCCGGGCTGCGCGGTGGTCAAGCGCAGGCCTATCGCGGGGTGCGGCGCGTGGTGATCCATCCCAGCTATGTCCATGGCGGGGAGGATGTGGGTCCGCCGCAGATGATGCACGACCTGGCACTGGTCCAGCTGGACCGGCCGATCCAGACAAGCCGCATTCTGCCGTTCGAGACCGATGCCAAGCCGATCAAGGGCGATGCGGTGGGCGTCGTGTCCTACGCGAAGGGGCGGGAGGACACACCGTCGCTGCAGGAAAGCTGCGAGGTTCTGGGGCTGCGGTCGGGGATCCTGGTGATGACCTGTGCGGTCGATTACGGGGCGAGCGGATCGCCCGTCTTCGTCTTCCGCGACGGGGTGGCGCGGATCGTGTCGGTCGTCTCGTCGATGGCGGAACTGGACGCGCAGCGCGTGTCGCTCGCCACCGCGCTGTCGCGGCCCTATGCGGAGCTGAGGGCGGCCTTCGATGACGGCGACCTGTCCGTCACGATCAACGATCAGACCTTCATCGAGCCGGGCACTCGGCAGGATACCGGGGCGAAATTCGTCCGTCCTTAAGGGTCGTTTCAGGGGGTCTTGAACCCGCTTTTCCGCTTCCCATATCGGAAGCGTCGGGATGCCAATGACGGGTTCCGGCGCACCGGGCCTGTCCCCTCGGGGAAGGCCGCAAGACCAAAGGTATCGCTCAAACGGAGGATTCCATGCGTACGTATGATTTTGCCCCGCTCTATCGGTCGACGGTCGGCTTCGACCAGATCGCCAACCTGATGGACCGGATCCTGACCTCGGATGTGGGTCAGCAAAGCTACCCCCCCTACAACATCGAAAAGCTGGGCGAAGACGCCTACCGCATCTCGATCGCCGTTGCTGGTTTTTCGGAAGAAGATCTTGGCGTCGAAGTGAAGGAAAAGGCGCTTGTCGTCTCAGCCCGCAAGACGGATGACGAAGACAGCGACCGCACCTTCTTGCATCGCGGCATTGCGACGCGCGCCTTCGAGCGCCGGTTCCACCTGGCCGATTACGTCCGCGTGACGGGTGCCAGCCATGCCGATGGCATGCTGCATATCGACCTGGAGCGCGAGATCCCCGAAGCGCTGAAACCGCGCCGGATCGAGATCGCCAAGCAGCCGTCGGTCGAGACCGACGTGGTCGAGGCGAAGGCCGTCAACTAAGCCGTCTGAAGCCGTTTCGGGCCCGCGAGAGACCGCTCTCGCGGGCCTTTTCATTGGGGTCGGGCGGAAAATCCTTCTAGAAGGATTTTTGGCGGCAAAATCTTCTGGAAGATTTTGACTTTGCAGGATTTTCTGGAAAATCCTGGCTTGGCGACAGGCCGTCCTATTTCCGGACCGTCAGCAGGCGATTCGGGGGGACGAGCAGGAGCTGTGCCAGGTCTTCGCGGCTGACGGAGACCATGAACCCCTCGAGCGCATCTTCGCTGGTCGAAAGCTGCCAGGTGAGCGTCGCGGGTTCCGCGTGCATGTAGCCTTCGCGCTCGGTCAGGCCGCGGAAGGCGAGACCCTCGCCCATGAAACCGAAGATGTAGCTTGGGCGCAGGTGCAGAAGGGCGGTCACGAGCGCAAACCGCGACAGAAGCGCTGTCACGCCGGTCCCGCGGATGGACCGGGAGAGCCACAGGTCGCCGTGATAGCAGACCTTTCCCGCAATGCGATGCGCCGTTGGCCCCGGCCGATAGCGCGAGCGGTTCAGGTCGAGCGTCAAGCCGACCGGAGAATAGTCACGGAAGCGCCGGATCATGTAGCCGGCCAGCGTGCCGCCCGCGAGGTCCACCAGCCGCATCGCCTGGCAGTGGACGACCTTGTCGTGGCGGTCGCGCCCCATGACCCAGAATGCGTTCTGATCCGTGAAGTAGTGTTTGTGGTGGTCGAAGGGCGGCCCGATCGGCTGGTCTGGGCGGGCTTTCGCCACCTCGCCCGCGTAATAGTCGAAATCAGAGCCGACCTCGATCGCGACACCCAGATTGGCGAGGAGTGTGCTTGTGTCTGCCGCGAATCGGATCGCCGCATAGACGGTCTCTATCGTCGGAGGGGGCGGGTCTTTGTCCACGCTCTGGGATCCCGGTCAATCTATGACGTCGTTTGGATCCGGTGACATTAGCAAATCGGGTGACATCCGCTCGATCTCCGTTTGGTCGACTCCGTCGATGACGACATTGTAGGTTCGGTCGACAATGCTGACCAACGCAAAGCTACCATCTGGGAAGCGGCAGCCCAAGAGCAACCTCCGGTAGGCGACGGGTTCGGGCGCTTCACCGTCCACGCGCGTGATTTCGGTAAAGACGTGATCGAGGCGGATGCCTTCGGTTTCGTAGACGTCGCGCATGGGCTGGGCGAGCAGGGTGGCGAAGCTGGTTCCGCCGGGCAGATCGGTCAGCTCGCGCCCGATCATCGAGCGCTGCCATTCCCATCCGAACCATGTCGCGAAGGAGGATTTGGGCCCCACTTCGGTGCAGAGCCAGCTTTCGCCATGCAGGCGGAAGACCATCGCAAAGGGCCGGATCCGCTGGAAGGCGGGATGTTCCAGAGCCCCGCCCGCCAGCGCCCAGGACCGGATGCTTTCCTGCAGGAGAGGGGCGTCGGCGGTCCAGACCTGCCGCAGCGGGTGCTGCTGGAGGTAATAGGTCACCTGCGGCACTTGGCGGGACTTCAGATGGAAGAGCCCGCCCACATGGCTCGACTGGTTGGCCAGCCATGCCTCGCCCCTTGCCAGCAGTTCCTGCGCCTCGCGCAGGGCGCTGCGGCCAAGCGTGGTGAGCCGGTATTCCCGTTCGTTCAGCTCGAACAGGGGGCCGCCCATATGTTCTTCGAGGATGGACATGTGGCGGCGCACGGTCTGCCGCGTGGTGCCCAGCTGTTCGACCGTGCGGGTGAGGTTCAGCGTCTCGGCGAGCGTGGTGAACGAGCGCAGAAGCTCGAACAGAATCGCCTCGCCATTTGGTCGTGCCATAGCTTGCCTGCACCTTTCGCTGTTCTCAAAGGAGCATAAATGCGCCGCCTCGGGAACAATTATCATCCATCAAGGGATCATTACGGTGCGTAAATCTGCCAAAAATGGCAGGTTCCCAAGCCGATCCGTGTGTTTCAGCATGGTGACACTTCAACTGTAACGAGAGACACATGCCCCATCCTGTAGACATCCATGTCGGAAAGAAGATTCGCGAGGTCCGGCTGATGCGATCGATGTCGCAGGCTGATCTGGCGCAGAAGATGGAGATTTCGTTTCAGCAGTTGCAGAAATACGAGACGGGGGCGAATCGTGTTTCTGCAAGCCGGCTGTATGAGATCGCGCAGATCTGCCGCGTACCGGTCGCCTACTTCTTCGATGGCCTTGGCCAAGCTGAAGGTGCCGAACCTCTTGACGACGAAACCGCCCGTCTGGCTTCGGCCTTGGCGCGCTTGCCGCAAGGCAAACTGAAATCGGCGATCGCTGGTTTGATCGCTGAGATTTCGCGCAAGCGCGCGGTTCTCTAGGGTCTCGACCCCTAGGCCGAGAGCGGCATCGGGGTCACGCTCGGTGCCGCACGGCGAAAAGCGTCGAGATATGTTTGTGTCCAGTGGCCTATGTTTTCCGAGAAGACTGATGACGCCAGCGCCTCATGGCGCTGGCGTCGTTCTGTTTGCGGCATGGCGAGTGCCCGGCGAATGGCATCGGCCATTTCGGCCATGTCGAACGGATTGACGATCAACGCTTCCGAGAGCTGTTCGGCCGCGCCGGCAAAGCGGGATAGGATCAGGACCCCCGGATCCCCTGCATCCTGCGCGGCGACGAATTCCTTTGCGACGAGGTTCATCCCGTCGGCCATCGGCGTGACGAGGCCGACATTCGCGGCCCGCAGAATCGGGGCGAGTGATTCGCGCGGGACCATCTGGTGGATGTAGCGAATCGGCGTCCAGTCGAGGTCGCTGTGCTTGCCGTTTTCCTGGCCCGAGATTCGTTCGAGTTCGGCGCGGATATCGTCATAGGCCTCGACCCCCTCACGCGTGGGTGGAGCGATTTGCAGGAACGTGGCGCGCGGGTCATTCTCGCTGCGCTCGTCGAGATATTGGCCGACGGCGCGCATCCGATTCGGCAGGCCCTTGGAGTAATCCAGCCGGTCGATCCCGATCAGCAGCTTTTCCGCCGGGCGAAGGTTGAGGATCTCGCGCCCGTTGCCGCGCACGGCAGTTTCGGCAAAGCCCTGGGCGTCGATCCCGATCGGGAAGGACTGCACGGCGAATCGCCGCTTGCCGTGGCGCAGCGTGCCGTCGAGCAGCATCTCGCCTTCGCCCATCGCGCGATAGACCTCGAGGCAGGAGGCGACATCGGCCTGGGTCTGCAGGCCGACCAGATCGAAGGCCGCGATCCAGTCGAGAAAATCGTCGCGGTTGGGAAGTGCGTCCAGATCGGTGCGCGTCGGGAAGGGGATGTGCAGGAAAAACCCTAACGAGGCCTTAACGCCCCGCGCGCGCAGGCAGTGGGCGAGCGGGAAGAAGTGATAGTCGTGGATCCAGATCCGGTCGTCGGGTTCCACGATCTCGGCAAGCATCCCGGCCAGTCGTTCGTTCACCGCCATGTAGCCTGCATGGTACTCCGGCTGGAGGTCGATCAGATCGCCGCGGCGGTGGCAAAGCGGCCAGAGCACCGCGTTGGCGTATCCCAGATAATAGTTGGCATAATCTTCCTGGGAGAGCTCGAAGGTAAGCTTTCGGTAAGAGGCTTCGTCGTGCTCGGTGAACGTCTGGGAGGGGGCCTCGGCGGTGTCTCCCGCAGCGCCGACCCAGAGTCCGCCGATCTCTTCGAGGCACTCGTGCAGCGCGACGACGAGCCCGCCCTGCGGCGGCCCGCCGAGCGGGACACGGTTCGAGACGACGATGAGGCGGCCGGACATGAGGGTATCCTTGTTCCTAAGGGGTTTCCGCCCCGGAGAGCGTGATGTGCCAGCGCTTGAGAAGCGCGCGGCTGGCGACGGGATCGGGCAGGCGGTGGCGGGCGACGGTCGGGGCGTCGCCGATCTTGATGCCGAAGCCGCCGTTGCTTTGCACTTCTTCGATGCCCGCCTCGTCGGAGGCGTCGTCACCCATGAAGATGCCGTGCCTGGCGCTGAAGTGATCCATCAGCGTTCGCGTGGCGGCGCCCTTGTTGACCGAGGCCGGCTTGATCTCGAGCGCCATCTTGGCCTGGTGTAGCTCGAGGTCGTCGTGATCCGCGATGATGGCCTGGAGGGCCTGTTCGAGAGCCGGTTGATCGGCAGGGTTGCGGCGGTAATGGACGCCGAAACCGGTGGCCTTTTCCTCAAGTAGGGTGCCGGGGTGATCCTCGGCGATCCTGGTCGCCCGGATGCGGATGTCGGTGAAGGCGTCGGAGCCCGCGAAAGGGTGGCGTTCGGTGCTTCCGTTCACCCGTATCTCGGCCCCGTGGCCGCCCACGACGGGGCCGGGGAAGCCAGGGAGGAAACTGTCCAAGTCCTTGATCGGGCGGCCGGAAACGAGGGCGAGGCGGCCCGAGAGAGCCGCGTGGAGCCGGTCGAGGAGGCCTGATAGGTCGGGCGGGACCGAGACACCGTCGGGTGTGTCGACAAGATCGACGAGGGTGCCGTCGAAATCGAGGAAGAGGGCGGATCGGTCCGGATCGAGATCGGGAATCTCGTCGGAATTCGGCGCGTCGTTTATGGCGGCGGGCATGGATGCAGTCTCTGTTATGGCGGTACGGGGAGAACAGGTGGAACGGTGTGAAGTTCCAATAATATAAGGGCACACCGTGTCGTTCGCCGCTTTTCTAGGCGATTTGCCGCCGTTCCCGGCATGTTGCGTGGGAGGCGATGAGCGGGCGGATTCCGACCATCTGTGAAGGGAGCGCGCGGTGGATTGCGCGGTGCGCAACCCGATGACGGGGACGAATCGGGGTTAACGCGTTGAAATGGCGACGGAAGGGACGTGTCGGCATCCGGTCGGATTATTGTCGGCATTCCGTCGGACATTTGGCAGGCGGGTTGGCTCGGTAACGGACCGTGCGGTGGGGGGTCACGCAACAGCGAAGTCAATCAAGGTCGTGGCGGCGAGATTGTTGAGTGAAGAGAAACGCTGGCCAGATGTCCCGCCCGACCGCTTGGAACGCTTTCGCCGCGCCACTGGCGCGACGGTCGCCCCAAACCCCACGGGCGGGCGCCGCCCCACGCGTTCTGCTGTGAGGGTATCGGCCCCTAGAACGCCTTGAAGGTCATCGTCGTCAGCGTCCGCTCGATCCCGTCGATGTCGTGGACGTTGTCGGCGATGAAATGGCCGATATCGTCCTCCTCGGGGATGTAGAGCTTCATCAGAAGGTCCCATTCCCCGGAGGTCGAGTAGAGCTCGGAATGGATCTCTCTGAGCGCGATCGCGTCGGCGACCTGGTAGCCGGTGCCGGGGCGGCAGCGGATCTGGATGAAGACGCAGTTCATCGGCGGGTCCTGTCAGGTGTCTGTCGGGGCGAGCCTAAGCGCGGAGCGGGGCCGGGCCAAGGGGAAGCGGTGCCTGACATATCGGTCAAAAACCCGTCAGGCCGATTGCAACGGCGCCGCCGGTGGGAAACATGGTCGCAGTTTTCGAGGGAGCCCCCATGCTGGACGCCGCCGTGCGCAAGCTGATCGACCCGCCGCTGAACCGCCTGGGCCACCGCCTGGCGGCGCGCGGGATCGGCGCGGATGCGGTGACGCTGGCGGGGCTGGCGCTGGGGCTGTTCGCCGCCGGGCTGATCGCGCTGGGGGCGCCGGGCTGGGCGCTGGTGCCGCTTCTGGCCTCGCGGCTGGCGGACGGGCTGGATGGCGCGGTGGCGCGGGCCACGCGGAAGACGGATTTCGGGGGATACCTGGATATCGGCGCGGATTTCCTGTTCTACGGCGCGATCCCGATGGCCTTCGTCTGGATGGACCCGGCGGCGAACGGGGCGGCGGGGGCGTTCCTGCTGACGAGCTTTTACTTCAACGGCACGACGTTTCTGGGCTACGCGATCCTGGCGGAACGCGCACAGATGGAGACGTCGGCACGGGGCGTCAAATCGCTCTATTTCACCGGCGGGCTGCTGGAGGGGACGGAAACGATCGTCTTCTTTGTCCTGCTTTGCCTTTTTCCGGATGCGTTTGCGGTTCTTTCATGGATCTTTGGAACGCTCTGCTTCGTCACCGCGACGTCGCGCCTGCTTTTGGCCCGCCGGGTGTTCCCCGGCAGTACACGCCCACGGAAGGACCGATGATGAAACGACTGCTTTTGGCGCTGCTTGCTGTCGCCCCGGTAACGGCGGCGGCCGATCCCGATCCGGCCGACTGGATGTCGGTCGTGCAGGAGGCGCAGGGGCAGACCGTCTATTGGCACGCCTGGGGCGGGTCGACGACGACGAACGATTTCATCGGCTGGGTGGGGCGGCAGGTGGACGAGCTTTACGGCGTGACGCTGGAACATGTGAAGCTGACCGATACGGGCGAGGCGGTCAGCCGGGTGCTGGCCGAAAAGCAGGCGGGGCAGGACGATGACGGCGCCGTCGACCTGATCTGGATCAACGGCGCGAATTTCGCCGCGATGAAGGGCGCCGATCTGCTGTTCGGGCCCTTCGCCGAGCAATTGCCGAACTGGCAATTCGTGGATGTCGAGGGCAAGACCGTCACCACCGATTTCACGGTGCCGACCGAGGGCTATGAGAGCCCCTGGGCCATGGCGCAGGTCGTTTTCATCTACGACAGCGCGGATATGGCGCCGCTGGGGTCGGTGCAGGAGATCCTGGACTGGAGCCAGGCGAATCCCGGCCGCTTCACCTTTCCGCAGCCGCCGGATTTCCTGGGCACGACGTTCCTGAAGCAGGCGCTGATCGATCTGGTCGGCCCGGTCGATGCGCTGGCCGAGCCTGTGACGGAGGAGGCCTATGCCCGGGTGACCGCGCCGCTGTGGGCGTTCATGGAGGCGCTGACGCCGACCCTCTGGCGCGAAGGGCGGGCCTATCCGCAGACGGGGCCGCGGCAGTTGCAGCTGATCGCCGATGACGAGGTGGATCTGGCCATTTCGTTTTCGCCCGGAGAGGCGACGGCGGCGATCGCCAATTTCCAGCTGCCCGACAGCGCGCGGACCTTCGTTTTGGACCGCGGGACTTTGGGGAACGCCAGCTTCGTCGCGATCCCCTACAATTCGGGGTCGAAGGCGGGGGCCATGGTGGTGGCCAACTTCCTGATCTCGCCCGAGGCGCAGCTGCAGGCGCAGGATCCGGAGATCCTGGGCTATGGGACCGTTCTGGACGTGGAGACGCTGCCCGAGATGGACCGCGCCGGGTTCGAGACGCTGGATCTGGGCATCGCGACCCTGTCACCCGTCGAGCTAGGCCCCGCCCTGCCAGAGCCGCATCCCAGCTGGGCCGAGCGGCTGGCGGCCGACTGGGTCCAGCGGTACGGCACCGGCGACTGACGTGGCTTTGCGCCGGCCGGCCCTGGCCTGGCTCCCCGCGCTGACGGTCCTGGCCATGCTGGGGCCGGTCGCGGCGGGACTGGCCGGAACGGTCGCGCCCGCGCTTGGGTATTTCCCGGCGATCGGGGCGGAGCGGCTGTCGCTGGCACCGTTCGAGGCGCTGTTCGGCTGGGGCGGGATCTGGCGGGCGACGTTTCTGTCTTTGACGACCGGGATCGGGACGACGCTTGTGTCGCTTGGGCTGGTGGTCCTGATCGTGGCGGGCTGGTCGGGGACGCGGGCCTTCGTTGCGTTGAGGACTGTCCTGTCGCCGCTTCTGTCGGTGCCCCATGCGGCGGCGGCCTTTGGCCTCGCCTTTCTGATCGCGCCGTCGGGCTGGATCGTGCGGGCCCTGTCGCCCTGGGCCACGGGATGGGAGAGGCCGCCGGATCTGCTGATCGTGCAGGACCCTTACGGCCTCGCCCTGATGGCCGGGCTGATCGTGAAGGAGGTGCCGTTCCTTCTGCTGATGACGCTGGCCGCCTTAGGACAGAGCAACGGCGCGCGGGCGGTCACGGTGGCGCAGACCTTGGGCTACGGCCGGGTGCGCGGCTGGCTGCTGACGGTGTTTCCGCAGATCTACGCGCAGATCCGGCTGCCGGTCTATGTGGTGCTGGCCTATGCGATGTCGGTCGTGGATGTGGCGATTGTGCTGGGGCCGAATACTCCGCCAACTTTGAGTGTGCAGATTGTGCGCTGGATGGCCGACCCGGATCTGTCGATGCGGCTGGTGGCGGCGGCGGGTGCGCTGTGGCAGGCGGTGCTGGTGTTGGGGGCCATTCTGCTCTGGCGGGTGGGCGAGGTCGCGGCGGCGGCGCTGGGGCGGCGCTGGGTGAATGCGGGGGCACGTGGCTGGGGCGAGGGTGTTTTGCGGCAGGCGGGGCTGTGGGGCGGCATGGTCGTCGTGGCGGCGGTGGCGCTGGGGCTCGCCTCGCTCGCGGTCTGGTCGGTGGCGGGGGCGTGGCGCTTTCCCGAGGTCTGGCCCGAGGGCCTGACCGGGCGGAGCTGGATGCGGCACGGGTCCGAGGTGGCGATGACGGCGTGGGAGACGGCGGTGATCGCAGGCGTCGCGGTCCTGATCGCGCTGGTGCTGACGGTGGGCTGCCTGGAGGCGGAGCATCGCTACCGGCTGCGCATGTCGGGGCGGGCGCTGACGATCCTCTACCTGCCGTTGATCGTGCCGCAGGTGGCGTTCCTGCCGGGGTTGCAGACGCTGATGCTGATGGGCGGGCTGAAAAGCGGGCTCTGGGCGGTCGTCGTGGCCCATGTGGTCTTCGTTCTGCCCTATGTCTTCCTGTCGCTGGGCGATCCCTACCGGGCGTGGGACCCACGCTATGCCACCGTCGCCGCGGCGCTTGGAGCCGGGCGGGAGCGGATCCTCTGGCGGGTGCGGCTGCCGATGCTGCTGGCGCCGGTTCTGACGGCGCTCGCCGTGGGGCTGGCGGTGTCGGTCGGGCAGTATCTGCCGACGCTGCTGATCGGCGGGGGGCGGGTGCAGACGCTGACGACCGAGGCGGTGGCGCTTGCCTCCGGCGGGGATCGGCGGGCGATCGGCGTCTACGGGTTGGCGCAGACCGCGGCGGCCTTGTTGCCGTTCGCGGCGGCGGTGCTGATCCCGGCGCTGGTCTGGCGCAACCGCCGGGGGCTGGCCCATGGATAGGGGTCTGTGCTTCGAGGGGGTGGAGATCCGGCAGGGCGGCGCGTGCATCGTCGCGCTGGATGCGGAAATCGCCCCGGGCGAGGTGCTGACGGTGATGGGGCCGTCCGGGTCAGGTAAATCGACACTTCTGGCCTTTCTGACCGGCACGCTGGCGCGGGATTTCGAGGCGCGCGGGCGGATCGTCCTCGACGGGCGCGACGTGACGGGCCTGCCGACGGCGGAGCGGCGGATCGGGCTTCTGTTCCAGGACGATCTGCTGTTTCCGCATCTGAACGTGGGCGAGAACCTGGCCTTCGGCCTGCGCCCCGGCGGCAGCCGGGCCGAGCGCCGGGTGCGGGTGGCCCAGGCGTTGGACGATGTGGGGCTGGCCGGTATGGCCGACCGTGATCCTGCGACGCTCTCGGGCGGGCAGAAGGCGCGGGTGGCGCTGATGCGGATGCTGCTGTCGGAACCTGCGGCGCTGCTGCTCGACGAGCCGTTCTCGCGCCTCGATGCGGACCGCCGCGCGCAGGTGCGCGATCTGGTCTTCGGATTGGCCCGCGCAAGGGCGCTTCCGGTGCTGCTTGTGACCCATGACGCCGAGGATGCGGAGGCCGCCGGCGGGCAGGTTTTGCGCCTCGGCTGACGGCGTTGCCAAGGCGCCTCAACTTGTCAACGTATGGTTTATCTTACCCGCGATACTCGTTGCGCGATTACGCTGCGTATGCAAACTGCCCTGCGGGAAGGTCTCTGGGATTTTATTCAAATGCTTTTTTCTGATTCCGTCGCGAAAGCGATCTCGGCTGCCGGTTATCGGTCGCGCCTGCTGTCCACGAGCGCCCTGACGGGGGTCGCGGTAGCGTTGGTTCTGATGCCCTACGAGGCGATCTCGCAGCAAACCCTCTTCTTCGACGGGTCTCCTGATCCCGGGATACAGCTGGAGAACGATCCCTGGAATACCGTCGATGAGCGCTGGCAGGACGATGCGGCGGGAGCTGGCCCGCGCATTCTGTACAGCGATGACGACAATGTCGTTTTTGGCCCGCCGACCTCGGGTTCGGGGACAGCGGTAGTCAATATCGACGACGGGGCGGTCGCGCCGAGCAGCATTTCGTTTACGGCTGATGGGTACAGAATTGTCGGGGACGCCATTCGGTCGGCGCAGGGTGACTACAATCTGGCCGACCCGACGACGCCGGGCACGAATACCGGTGTCTTGGAAATCTTCGTTGCCGCAGATGTCGAGGCTGAAATTGCAGCCCCTCTCGAAGGTGACGGCGCGGCGGTCGACGGCTCTTTCGTCCTGACCGGGGACGGTGAACTGACCATCACCGCAGACAGTCCTAGCCTGGGTGCTTTCCTGGTGACGTCTGAGGCGACACTGGTCAACACCGGCACGATGGGAGACGACGCGCCCGCCGATACGACCGTCACCGTGGAGGGGACGTTCAACAACAGCGGCACGGTGAATGGTGATGTGATCAATGACGGTGGGACCGTCACCAGCTCAGGGACCATCGCCGGCGATTACGACGGAACGAACGACGCTGTCGGGACCACGCTGACCGGGACGGTCGGGGGGAACGTGTCGACCGATGGCGGGTCGATCCTGGTCGACGATACACTCGACGTGGCGACCGGCACGGTCACCGTGAGAGGCACGGTTGACGACAACGCCGCGAGCCTGACCGCGGATGCGGCGCTGAACACGACCGGGCTTGTGGTCAGCGGGGCGAACGGCACGGATACCGGGACCGTCGTCATCGACGCGGATGGGGCGGACGGGACCGAGAACAACCTCTCCAGTATCGATGAAATATCCATCGGGGATAACGGGTCGCTTACGATCGGGACGAATGTGACGACAGACCCCAGCGCTGCCGGAATGGACGCGGGCGTCGTTACGGCGAACGGGGTCGGGGTTGAGGTGGCCGAGGCCGGTGCGCTAACTGTTCGGGAAAGCGCGACGCTGACCGGCGTTGTCCAGAACAGCGGGGACGTCACGGTCATGGGCCCGGATGCCGAGATTGCTGGCAACGTGACCAACACCGACACCGGCACGGTCACGAATGCCGGGACGATCACCGGGATAGTCACCAACACGGGCGGGGTCGTCGATAGCAGCGGAACGATTACGGGCGACTATGTAGGTACGAATGACGACGGAAGTTCCCTTGCCGGCACGGTGACCGGCAGCGTGTCGACCACCGGCGGCGCGCTGACCGTCGATGACGATCTTGATGTGACCGGTACCGTCACGGTGACCGGCAACGACACCGACGAGGCTGCCAGCCTGACAGCCGACGCGACGCTCGACACCGCCGGTCTGATTATGGCGGGAACGGCTGGGAATGTTGCGACTGTGACGATCGACGCCGATGGCGACGATGGGAGTGAGAACAACGAGTCCATGATCGACGTGATATCGGTCGGAAACAACAGCTTGCTGACGATCAGAACTGATGTGAGGGCTGACGATTCCGGTAGCGGGGTCACAGTGGCTGCGGCAGGCACGCTTGCAGTCGAGGATAACGCCACGCTGACCAGTGATGTGGACAGTTCCGGGGATGTGAACGTCGCCGAGAATGCCGAGATCACCGGCAATGTGGTGAACAACAGCGGCGGCGAGGTGACCAGCGCCGGGGCCATTGGCGGAACCGTTACGAATACCGGCGGAACGGTTGTCAGCAGCGGCACCATCACCGGCGACTATGCGGGAACAGATGATGTCGACGGTACGCGGCTGAGCGGCACGATTGGCGGTAGCCTGTCCACGAGCGGCGGTGATGTGGATATCGATGATGCCCTGGAGGTCGGCGGCACCGTGACGGTATCCTCGACCGCTGCCAGCAATGCGACCCTGGATGTGACCGGTGCGCTGACGGCCGAAGCCCTTGTCCTGAGCGGAGAGAGCGGGAACACCGGGACGGCGACGATCGATACCGCGTCGGAGATCGACACGATCGATGTCCAGGACGGAGGTGTGTTGAACCTGAATGCAGATGTCACGCTGCTGGATGGGGAACCGCCCGTCGGCGCTGATCCGGGAACGGATCTGGATGCCGAACTGACGGTTGCGGAGGGCGGTGTGCTTGTCGTGGGGGACAATGTGTCGACCACTGGCGGGGAGGTCTCCGTCAGCGGGGTTGTGCAGGCCAACGGGACGGACAGCACCCTCAATATCGGAGACAACCTCTTTATCATCACCGGTACAGACGGAGGCGCTGTCGGCGGCCGGGTCAGCGGGGCAGAGGGCGGCCTGACGATTATCGCCAATCAGTTCCTGCTTCAGGACGGATCCACGGTTGATATGACGAACGTCCTTCTGGATGGCGGGATCTTCAATCAGACCGACCTTGTCTTCGACGATGACGAGACGCTGCGCGGGGATCTGACCAACGAGAACACCGTCACGATCAATGCCGAGGTGAATGCGACCGAGGCCGGCGAAGACCCCTACGATGTGATCAACCGTCAGGGTGATCCTATCAGCGATCTGCCGGGAGAGTTCACGATCAGTGCGGGCGGAGCGCTGATCGGTGTTGGGACGTTTACCAATGAAACGGATGCGACACTGACGCTCGAAGAGGCGAGTGGTAGCGATCCCGCGGCGGTGTTGGAGGCCGAAGATCTCGTCAACAACGGGATTATCAACGGCGATATCGTGATTGGTGGCGCGGGTGCCAACGCGCAGACGATCGACCAAGGGGCAACCGGCGATATCTTGGGCGATCTGACGATCAACAGCCCAGGCAGCACGCTGGGCGGCGATATTCTTGTGGCGACCTCGGGCGGTGGCGGCAACCTTATCATCAACGAAAGCACGTCGATTGACGAGGCGATGAATGTTGAGAACGCCACGTCGGTCAATAACGATGGTACGGTGCTGACCGTTACGGCGGACGGTGCGCTGACGACGGACACGTTCGACAACAATGCCGACGCCGCGACGACAGTGGAAGCAGGCGGCTCGGTCGCGGCGACGACCACGGCCACCAATGCGGGCGGGGCGACGCTGACGCTGGAGGGCGATGGCTCTTCGGCTCAGCTGACGGCGGCGACGCTCGACAATGACGGAGAGGTTGTCGGGGGCGAAAACCTCGATGTCGGCAGCCTTCTGAATGATGGGATCATTCGGGGCGATGTCGTCGTCGGCGGCCCGGGCGCCAACGCGGACACGATCGATCAGGGGGCGGACGGAGAGATCTTCGGCACCCTGACGATCAACTCCGCCGGGAGCACGCTGGCCGGGAGTATCCGCGAGACTGCGCCGGATGTGGACGGCAACCTGAACATCAACGTGAGTTCTACGATTGACGGTCCGCTGAACGTCGACAACAGAACCACCGTCGGCGGAGGCGGGACGGTGCTGACGGTCAATGGAACCGGGGCGCTGACGACAGGGGAGTTCACGAACAACGCGTCCACGACGATCGAGAGCGGTGGTCAGATCCTGGGTGTCAACGAGTTCGCCAATTCCGTTGGCGCGACGCTGACGCTGGAGGCGGGTGGCACGTTGCAGGCGACGACGCTCGACAATGACGGAGAGGTTTTCGGCGGGTCGAACCTTAATGTCACCAACATCGAGAACGATGGTGTCATCAACGGCGACATCGTGATCGGCGGCACCGGCGCCAATGCGCAGACGATCGATCAGGGGGCGGGTGGCGACATCGTCGGCAATCTGACGATCAATACGACCGGGAACACGCTGGGCGGGGATATCCTCGAGTCGGCGCCGGACGTGGGTGGCAACCTGATCATCAACGAGAGCACGACGATCGATGAGGCGATGAACGTCGCCAATAACACATCGGTCAACAATTCCGGGACAGTGCTGACCGTCGACGGGCCTGACGGCGCCCTGACGACAGAGACCTTCACCAACCAGGGCGGCACCACGACGACGATCGAGAATGGCGGCGTGATCACCGTGACCGACGCGAATCCGACGACGAACAACGGCGTCATCAACGTGGAGAATGGGACATTTAACGGGTCGATCACGAACCAGGACGAGTTGACTGTCGGCGAGATGGGGCAGGTCACCGGTAACGTCGTCAGCAATGACGACCTCGACATGGACGGCACCGTCACGGGCGACGTGACGATCAACAACGGCGGCAACACGCTGGGCAGTGATGACGCGAGCGATCCGGCGAGCATCGGCGGCGATCTCGAAATGACATCGGGGACGAACGCTGTCGACGGGGCGTTGGTTGTTACCGGTGCGACGACCGTGACCGGGGGATCTTCGACGCTTGATGTCATATCTGGCGGTGATCTGACGACCACGACGCTGAACAATGGCGGGACTGTCAATGTGGAGGACGGTGGAGAGGTCACCGTCACAGG
Organism: Aestuariibius violaceus; assembly: GCF_040779325.2. NCBI lineage: Bacteria > Pseudomonadati > Pseudomonadota > Alphaproteobacteria > Rhodobacterales > Paracoccaceae > Aestuariibius > Aestuariibius violaceus. The sequence goes on along the minus strand of NZ_JBFONT020000008.1, from coordinate 58,739 downwards.
TGGGCCGACGACGAACACGGCCTCGCTGAACGTGGACGGCACCTTCAACGGTGACGTGAACAATACGACCGGGACGCTGGATATCGGCGGGACCGGCACCGTGAATGGCGATGTCGACAATGACAGCCAGATGGACTTTGCTGGCACGGTCGATGGGACCGTCATCAACGATGGCACGATCAACGTGACCGGTGACGCGTCGGTGACCGGCGATCTGACGAATAACAGCACGATCACATCGAGCACGGACGGATCGAGGATCGACGTCACGGGCACCTTCTTCAACGATGGCACGATCGCGGCCGATGCCACGGTTTCGACGACGGCCGATGCGGCGCTGACGATCGAAGCCGGTGTTCTGGAGTTCGGCGCAAATTCCGTCATCAGCGGTGACGTCATCCTTCTGGGTGCGATGAACAACGACGGTGAAGTGACTTTCGAGGAAGATCAGGCGCTGACCGGCAACATCCTCAATAACGGTCACATCTTCGTCGGTGGCCCGGGCAATCCGAGCGATACCGCGCAGATCGACGGTGCGGGCAACGACATCAACAACGCCGCTGCGGCATCGTCCCTCACCGTGCGCGAGGGCTCGTCCCTGACGGGCCTTGGGCGCGTCGACAATGCGGGGACAGTGACGGTCGCCGGGGTGATGTCGGCTGGCGAGACGGAAAACGACAACATCCTGACGGTCACCGGAACGATCGGCGGGCTGGTCGACAACAATGCGACCTTCACGCTCGACGGGACGATGAACGGCAATCTGGAGAATTCCGGCGATGCCGATCTTGAGGGCTCGATCGACGGGAACATCACGACATCGGCGGGATCGGACATCGACCTGACGGGTGATCTGGATGTATCGGGCAATGTGGATATCGCCGGAGGGACGACGCTGGATGTCGTTGCAGGGTCGCTGACCGGGGTCGATACGCTGGACAACGCAGGCACCACGACCGTGGGCGGCTCTGTCGGGATCACAGCGGATGCGATCAACAACACCGGCACTCTGACGAGCACCGGTACACTGACCGCGGACGTGACGAGTGACGGGACACTCAACATCGAAAACAGCGTGGACGGCAACCTGAACCTTACGGGTGGCACCGCGGACCTGACCGGTGCGCTGGACGTCACCGGCGCGTTGAATAACGATATCACGATTGTCGTAGACGCCGGCGATCTGACCGTTGGCGGACTGATCAGCAACGACGGCGACATCACCGTCAACGGTGGCCAGCTTATGAGCTCCGACGTCGCGATCGAGAACAACGCCACCGCGTTGCTGACGAATGCCGGAACGATCGAAGCACCCGAAGTGCGAAATGCCGATGGCGGGACGCTGAACTCAACCGGCACAATCCGCGGCGATCTCGACAACAGCGGGGATGCAACGATCCGGACCAGCGTAACCGGCGACGTCACCACCGAGGGGACCGGGCTGACCACGATCAATGGTGATCTGGTGATCGGCGGCGCCGTGCTTGGAACGGGCGACGTTGTCGTTACGGCCGGGACGACGAATGTCGACCTGGTTGATTTGCAGGGTGGTGGCAGCTCTCTGACGATGAATGTGGGTACGTCGCTGGTGACCGAGCCCGGCGGCACGGTCATCAACGGTGGCGGAACCTTCGATATCTCCGGGCGGATCAACACCAGCCGGCTCGAGAATGACGGGCTGATGACGCTGACCTCGACCGGGACGGTCCAGGGGCTGATGGACAACGACGCCGACATGATCCTGAACGGTCGGGTCGAGGGGGATCTCGACAATTCCGGCATAGCGACGGTCGAGGGCGGCGAGAGCGCGACCGTGACAGGCGAGTTCACCAACGAAGATGCCGATAGCGAGCTGATCGTCGATGGTGCGCTCACAGTCGCAGGCGGCGTCGACAATGCGGGCGAGGTTGATGTGAACGGCACCTTGGATGCCGATGTCGACAATTCAGGGGAGGTCTCGGTCGACGGCACGCTTATGGGGGATGTCGACAACCTTCTGGATGGTGACGTGACTGTTGCGGCCTCGGGGACGCTTGACGGGTCGCTCGACAACGAGGCGGGTGCGACGGCGACCCTGCTGAATGTCGTGACCGGAGACGTCACGAGTGACGGGACGGTCGATGCCGAGGGTACCATCGGCGGCTCGGTCTCGAATGGCGGTACATTCGTGGCGACGGAGACACTGGGCATCACCGGGTCCGTCGATACGTCGGGCGATTTCACCGTTGCGGCTGGGACGACGAGTGCTGCGTCCGTGACCAATGACGGCGACCTTCTGGTGACCGGGGGCTCTGGACTGACGGCCACGTCGATCCAGAATGACGGGACGATGACCAACGATGGTTCGGTCACTGGCAGCATCGACACCTCGGACACACTGACCCAGAGCGCCACAGGCTCGACCGACGGCGACATCACAAACAGCGGCACCGCCACCATGGCGGGGTCCCAGACCGGGACCTTCGAGAACACGTCGGGGGGCACCCTGATGACCGGCGCCGATCCGTTCAATATCACGGGCATGCTCGACAACGATGGCCTGGCCGAGATCGATGGAGATCTGACCGCCACGACGATCGATAACTCTGGTCGGATCGAACTGTCGGGCACCCTGAACGGCGACGTGACCAATACCGGTGTCATCTTCGTCGACAGTGTTCAGACCATCAATGGCAGCCTCACGAATTCAGGCCGTCTGGGGATGGCGAACGGTTCGCCCGGCGATGAGGTGACGATAAACGGCGATGTCAGCGGTGGTGGGGAATACGTTCTGGACGTCAACCTGACCGATGCAGGCTCCGGCGAAAGCGGTGCCTTGGCCGATACGGTCGTGGTCAACGGCGATGTCACGGGCGATATCACGCTGGTCTTCAACGACCTGACAACGGATTACGGCCAGCAGGAGGACGATGTGATCGTCTTCGATGCGAACAACGACGATTTCTCGTTCGGGTCGACCCTGCCGATCAATGCGGGGCTTCTGGTTTACGAACCGATACGTGTCGGGGATGGCAGCCAGATCGCCCTGCGCGATACGCTCAACCCCGCGATCGACGGGATCGCGAGCAACATCACCCTGACGCAATCGCTGATCGGGTCGATCGTGAACCGCCCGTCGAGCCCGTTCGTCAGCGGCCTTGCCTACGAGGACGAGGATAATTGCGGACCCGGCGGATGGGCCCGGGCGCTGGGCGGGACCGCCGACGTGGAAGGCGAGACCGAGATCGACGGGATCAGCCGCCCGACCGAGCTGACGGCGGATTACTACGGCGTTCAGTTCGGCGGCGACTATGCCTGCTTCAACGGCTTCTATCGCGGTTGGGATCTGGCCTTCGGCGGGATCGGCGGCATCAATATCGGCGAAACCGAGCAGCCGGTCTTCCTGTCATCGGTCGACGGCAGCAGCCGGGCACGGATCAGCACGAACTTCACCGAGTTCGAGCAGACCTATCTTGGCGTCTACATGACGGCGAGCCGCGGGCCCTTCTCGGCCGATCTGCAATACCGGATCGAAAACACCGATTTCGATATCCGCAACGAGGCGCGGTCGGGATCTGCCGATCTTGGCCTGGACTCGACCTTCTCGAGCAACGCGCAGACGCTGAGCGGCTCGGCGAGCTACTTCTTCCCCGTGGGCGATACCGGCTTCGGCATTATCCCGACGGCGGGCTTCGCGATTACCCAGACCGAGACGGACGAGATCGAGTTCGACAATGGCGAACGCCTGAAGATCGAAGACAGCACCGCGACGGTGAGTTTTGCCGGTGCGACGCTCTCGAAGTCGCAATTCGCCGAGAACGGCCTGTCGGCGCTGAACTACTTCGGGACGTTCACCTATTACGACGATTTCGGCGCCCAGTTCGATTCCGTCTTCACGCGGATCGACACCGATGGCAGCGAGGTCGAGACGGATTCCTCGACCGAGAAGCTGGGCGGCTATTCCGAGCTGAGCGCGGGGCTGAGCTATGTCCGCATCCTCGACCCCGGCGATCTGGCGAATGCGCGGCAGTTCAATGCGTCGGTTCGGGCCGATGCGCGGTTCAGCGAGAACATCGAAAGCTACGGCCTGACCGCGCAGGTGCGCCTGCAGTTCTGAGCCGTATCGCGCCGACAACGGGGCCTCACCTTGACGGGTGAGGCCGTTTGCCGCACCATGATCCCCATTGATAAGTCCTGTTTTTAGGGGGTTGTGATGGTGATTTTTTTCGATCGATCCACGCGCTATGCGCTGTATTTCCTGGCCGCGTCGGCCCTGCCTGCGGCGGCGCAGGTCGTCGATGATGGTCAAATACTTGAGCCGCGGATACCGGGTATCGCCGGTGTGACCAACAACGTGACGATCACCCAGTCGCTGATGGCGATGGCGGCGAACGACGCGATCTTCAACCGCCCATCGAGCCCGTTCGTGGTCGGCCTCGCCTTCGAGGACGAGGACAATTGCGGCAAGGGTGTCTGGGGCCGGAGCACGATCGGCACTGCGGATCTCGAAGGGGATACGACCGTCGACGGGTCCGTCACCCTGCCGACAGAGCTTGAGATGGATTATTACGGGGTCCAGCTGGGCGGTGATTATGCCTGCTTCAACGGGTTCTACAACGGCTGGGATCTTGCATTCGGTCTGACCGGCGGGGTCAATGTGGGCGATACCGAGCAGCCGGTTTTCGAACTGAACGGGTCGGGCACCGGGCTGACCGATACGCAGTCGAGCACGACCGAGACCGATTTCACCCAGCGCTATCTTGGCGTCTACATGGTGGCCAATCGCGGGCCCTTCTCAGCTGATATCCAGCTGCGGTTCGAGGATGCGGAATTCGATATCGAAAACGACCCGAAAAGTGGGTTCGCGGGCCTTGGCCTCGACACCGAGTTCGACAGCACCGGATACACGCTGAGCGGGGCGGCAAGCTATGTCGTGCCATTCCGCAACAGCGATACGCTGGCCTTCATCCCGGCGGCGGGTTTCGCCATCTCGCGCACCGATACGGACGATATCGGGTTCGAGGATGGCAGCCGGTTGGAGATCGGGGAGACCGAGAGCAATCTGGGCTTCATCGGCGGCACGATCGCCGGCGCGCAGATCGCGCCGGACGGCCTGTCGGCAACCACCTATTTCGGGACCGCCACGATCTATAACGACTTCGCGGACGATCAGGAGGCGCGGTTCGTCGATGGCGGCACGGTGGGCGAGCTGGAATACACCACGCTCGAGACCTATGGCGAGCTCAGCGCGGGGGTGAATTACACCCGCATCCTCGACCCCGGCGATCTCGCGAATGCGCGTCAGTTGAATGCCTCGGTCCGGGCGGATGCGCGGTTCGGCGAGTTCATCGAAGGCTACGGTCTGACCGCGCAGGTGCGGCTGCAGTTCTAGCGCCACAAAGGGTCAAGGTCGGGTGAACCTGCCTTGACCACCGATCCCTGAGGTTCCAGAGTCGCCGGCGATTGGGGACGTGCCGCGCGCGCGGAAAGGGATTTTGATGTCTTGGTTCAGCAAGGTCGCCTGGAAGGAGGGCCTTTTTCTTCAGCCACAGCATCTGCAACAGGCGGACCGCTATACCGAGCGGCTGATCGAGGCGCGCGTGGGGGTGACCACGCCCTATCCCTGGGGCGTCTCGGATATGGTGCTGGACAAGGACATGGCGCAGCAGGGGCGTGTCGGGTTGCGGTCCGTGACGGGGATCATGCCGGACGGGACGCCCTTCGATGCGCCGAACATCGACGAGCTGCCCTTGCCGGTCGAGGTGCCGGACGATGCGGCCGGCCTGCATGTCTGGCTGACGCTGCCCGATATCAGCCAGAACGGGCAGGATGTGGGCGGCGACGATCCGGGCGAGGCGGCGCGCTACAAGATCCTGCCGCAGGTCGTGGCCGACAATTCCAGCCCGAACCGGATGGAGCAGGCGTTGGAAGTCGCCGTTCCCCGGCTGGAACTGGTGGTGCGGAAGTCGCCCAAGGCGGGCTATCAGTGCCTGCGGTTGGCGCGGATTTCCGAGGTGCGGGACGGCGTCGTCTCGATGGACGACACGGTGCCGCCGCCTGCGTTGATCCTGACGGTGCATCCGGTGATGATGGGGTTCCTGACCCGCGTGATCGGCTGGGTCGAAGCCAAGCTGGAAAACCTGGCGCGCTATGCTTCCGATCCCTCCGCGGGCGGTGGGATGCAGGCCACCGATTACCTGATGCTGATGACGCTGAACCGCGAGATCGGGGCGCTGCGCCACATGCGGGAAAGCCGGAGCATCCATCCCGAACGGCTCTATGAGCGGCTGATCGGGCTGGCCGGCGAGTTGTCGACCTTCGATCAGGGCAAGCGGACGGCGCCCGAATACGCGCCTTATGATCATGGCGACCCGAAGGAGACGTTCACGCCGGTCGTGCAGGATATCCAGCGGCTGCTCAGCCGGGATGTGGGCCGGGCGACGCGGCTGGATCTGCGGCAGGTGCGCCAGAACTCCTACATCGCGCAGGTCGCGGACCGGACGCTGTTCCGCAACGCGACCTTCGTCATCGAGGTGGAAAGCGCCAAGCCGCTGACGCAGGTGCAGCAGCAATTCCCCGAGCTGTGCAAGGTCGGGCCGAATACCCGGATGAGCGAGATCGTCAAGAACAACCTGCCGGGCATCGGGCTGGTCCATCTGCCCAACCCGCCGCGGCAGATCCGGGTGATTTCGTCGAACGTGTACTTCCTGCTCGAGAAGAACACCCCGCTTTGGCAGGAATTTTCGACGGCGCCGGCGATCGGAATGCATTTTGCGGGCGACTGGCCGGAGCTTAAGCTGGAGCTGTGGGCCGTGCCGGAGAAAGCGTGATGGGATCGGACGACGAAAAGACGGTGTTCGGGGGCAAGCTGCCCCAGCCCGGCCAGGCGCCGAAGCCTGCCGATGGCGACAAGACGATCATCGGGGGCGCGTTGCCCACGCCGGGGCCGGGACGGGTGGCGCAGACGGGGCAAGGGTTCCAGCCGTCGCGCGACGACACGTGGCTGGGCGGGTCGGTGCCTGTGCAGCCGCGCGCGCCGCAGCCGCAGCAGCCCGCGCCAAGCTTCGGGGGCTACCCGCAAAGCCAGACACCGGGCGGCATCGGACGGCCAGGCACCACGAACGAGGGCTTCTTCCCCGAGATCGGCGGCGGGCAAGAGGCGCCGATGCAGCAGACCGGGCCGAAGATCCCGCTGCAGGACGCGCTGAAGGGCGCCGGCCTGGGCGCCGGCGGATCGTCGAACCCGCTGGTCGCGGCGGCTGCCAACCTGCTGATCCTGCTGGGCCGGTTGCGGACCGGTCTGGTGGAGATGCAGGCGGTTCCGCTGATGGAACACGTGACCCGCGAGCTGGACAATTACACGCCGAACGCCATCGCCGCAGGCGCCGATCCGCAGGAGGCGGAGATCGCAAAATATGCGCTCTGCGGCACTGCGGACGATATCGTGCAGAACCTGCCCGGCGCGGACCGGGGCATCTGGATCCAGTATTCCATGGTCGCGCGGTTCTTCGGCAAGCGCGATTCCGGGGTCGGCTTCTTTCAGGAGGCCGAGAAGGCGATGCAGGCGCCGGGGCAGCGCTATCAGCTGCTCGAGCTGATGCTGATGTGTCTGTCGCTGGGTTTCGAAGGGCAGTACCGGACGGCGCCAAACGGGGCCGTTGAGCTCGCCCGGATCCGCAACGCGATCTACGAGACGTTGCGCCGGGTGAACCCGAGGCCGGACGAGGATATCTCGGTCAACTGGTCCGCCGTACCGCTGGCCGGCAAGCGGCGGTTCAGCGGACCCCCGGTCTGGGTGATCGCGGCGGTGGCCGCTGTGATGCTGGTGGGGGCCTTCGCGACGCTCTCGACGCTTCTGGCCCGTGATGGCGGGCAGGTGGCCGTTGCGCTGAACGAACTGCATGCGGGGGTGCCTGCGGTCAGCCTGGAGCGGCTGGTGCAGGCGCAATTCGTGCCACAAGCCCCGGATTCCACGCAGCTTGAGCGGATCCGAGAGCGACTTGCCGACCGGATAGCGGCGGGCGAGGTCGAGGTTGGGACCAAAGGCGATTACATCTACGTGCGCGTGGGCAACCTCCTGCTGTTCGACAGTGGTCAGGCGACCGTCAAGGAGGAGTTTGCCACTCTCGCTGCCGAGATTGCGCAGGTCCTCAACGACGAGCCCGGCCCGATCCGGGTGCTGGGCTTTACCGACAACATCCCGATGTCGGGTCGTGGCCGCTACAAGACCAATTTGGATCTGAGCCAGGCGCGGGCGCAGGGCGTGGCCGATGTGCTGGCGGGCAGCATTTCCGATCCCGACCGAATACAGGTCGAAGGGCGCGGCCCGGCGGACGAGATCGCCGATAACGCAACGCCGGAGGGACGCGCCCTGAACCGCCGAGTCGAAGTTCTGATCGCCAAGGAAGGGACCTTCTGAGATGCGGATCCGTTTGCCCAGACCTCGCTACAAGTCGTGGATGCGCTGGCCGCTGATCGTCATCGGCCTGATCTGCCTTGGCGTCGCGATCTGGTTCGGCGGCGAGATGATCGGCGGCGTCTTCGCGTCGCTCTGGCTGCGGCTGACCGTCCTTGGCGTGCTTTACGGCATTCTGCTGGTCGTCTTCCTGATCCGCTGGCGCAAGCGGCGCAAGAAGGCGGCAGAGCTGGAAGAGGCGATGATCCCGCAGGTCGTGGAAGGCGACGCCAAGGAGCTGTCCGAGCGGATGACCAAGGCGCTGGCCACGCTGAAGAAATCGGGCGGGGCAAGCTATCTCTACGACCTGCCATGGTACGTCATCATCGGCCCGCCGGGGGCGGGCAAGACGACGGCGCTGGAAAACTCCGGCCTGGAATTTCCGCTGGCGAACAAGGACGAGGGCGGCGTCATCGAAGGGTTCGGCGGCACGCGCTACACCGATTGGTGGTTCTCGGAAGAGGCGGTGCTGATCGACACGGCGGGCCGCTACACCACGCAGGACAGCGACGCCGAGGCCGACAGCAAGAGCTGGACGGCCTTCCTTGAGTTGCTGAAAAAGGCCCGGTCGGACCAGCCGATCAACGGCATCATCCTGGCCTTCTCGGTCGAGGATATGCTGAATTCGAACGAGGCCGAACTGACCCGCCACGCCGAGATCGTGCGCGAGCGGCTGGGCGAGATCCACGAGACGCTGAGGGTCGACTTCCCGGTCTATGTCGTCTTCACCAAATGCGACCTGATCTCGGGCTTCCGGGAATATTTCAGCTCGTTCAGCCTGAACCGGCGCAAGAATGTCTGGGGCGTGACCTTCCAGACGAAGGACCGCAAGGAACAGACCTACGACAAGGTGCCGCAAGAGTTCGACCAGCTGGTCAGCCGCCTGTCGGACGAGATCATCGACCGGATGAACGAGGAACCGGACGGCATCAGCCGGATCGCGATCTTCGGTCTGCCGGGGCAGATGGCGCTGCTGCGCGACAATGTCAGCGACTTCCTGCAGCGGGTGTTCGAGCCGACGCGGTACAAGACGAACGCGATCCTGCGGGGGTTCTACTTCACCTCGGGCACGCAGGAAGGCACGCCGATCGATCAGGTGCTGGGCGCGATGAGCCGGGGCAACGAGGGCGGCGCCTTCACCCCCGCCTTCATGTCGGGCAAGGGCAAGAGCTATTTCCTGCACGACCTGCTGCGCCGCGTGATCTTTGAAGAGCGTGACTGGGTGTCGTTCGACAAGAAGGCCGTTGCCCGGCGCCAGATCCTGCGCGCCGCAGCGATGGGTGTGATCGGGGTCGTGACGCTGGGTCTGCTGACGGCCTTCGGGATCAGTTACTGGCAGAACGCGACGCTTCTGGCCCGGGCCGAGGGCGAGCGGCAGACCTATCAGAACGTCGCCCGGTTCGAGATCCAGCGCGAGGTCGTCAGCGACACCGATCTGCGCGCGATCTTGCCCTATCTGAACAGCCTGCGGTCGATGCCCGCGGGTTATGGCGATCCAGAAGACGGCGATCTTTGGGAAGGCTTCGGCCTGGGCCAGCGCAACCGCGTCAATGCCGCGGCGACCGAGGCCTACTCGGACGCGCTGGAAAAGATGCTGCGGCCGCGGCTGATCCTCGATGTGGAGCAGCGCATTCCGCTTTTCCTGCAGGACAATGACCTGCCGCAGATCTACCGGGCGCTGAAGGTCTACATGCTGCTTGGCGGGATCGGCGGGCGCTCTGACGACGAGGCGATCCAGGTCTGGTTCGAGGAGCAGTGGCGCCGGGGCGAGTTCGCGTCGCTCAGCGATCTGGACGAGCGCGAGGCGCTGGTCGGCCATCTGGAGGCGATGCTGTCGCTCGACGACACGCGCAGCGTCGAGATCGGCCTGGATCCCGAGACGATCGCGCGTGCCCGCGATGCGATCATCCGGATGCCGCTGGTCGATCAGGCCTACATCACGATCGCCGACGCGGCGGAGACGAACGGGATGCCTGACTGGAGCCTTGAAGAGGCGACAGGGCGGGGCAGTGATCTGGTGTTTATCACCCGCGACGGGTCAGACCTGTCGGACGTTACCGTGCCGTCGATCTATACCTTCATGGGCTTCTGGGATTACTTCTATCCTGCGCTCGACGAGGCCGAACAGCGGCTGCGCGACGACCAGTGGGTTCTGGGCGAGGCGGCGGGCGAGGTCGATTACGAAGGCCAGCTTGCCACGCTGACCTCCACGCTTCTGACGAAGTACCGGAGCGAGTTCATTGTCGCTTGGGACGAGATGTTCGAACGGGTGGAGCTTGCCTCGGTTTCGGCCGACGCGCCGAGCTATGCGGTGCTGGAGGAGCTCGCGAGTGGCCTGACCTCGCCGCTCTATGCGCTGGCCCGTGAGGTCACGCGAGAGACCCGGCTGAGCCGCCTGATCGACGAGATGGCGAGCCTCGATCAGGAGGCGATCATGTCGGGCAACCTCGACGGCGTGACCGATGAGGCCAGCCGGCGCCTGCTCCAGCGGTTTATCACCTCGCAGGGCGGCACCGCCCGGATTTTCCTTGAATCGGCGGCCAACAACAGCAGTGGGAAGAACCAGCAACGCGTTGGCGGGGCGTCCCAAAGCCAGAGCCCGCTTCTGCCGATCGAACGGCTCGAAGACGATTTCGAGCTGTGGCACATCATGATGGAGGGGGAACAGGGTGAACGGGCGATCAATGAGCTTGTTGCGGACATCCAGGGAATCCATCAAAATCGCCTGCTCTCCCGCAGCAACCCGACACAAGCTGCGCTGGAACTGCCCGGGGTCCTCAGTACTCTCGAAAACAAGGAGTCCCGGACCCCGCCGCCGATCGATCGGTTCATCCGCGAGATACTGGAAGACCTACGCAGCGAGTCGCGCGACGCGACGATCGATCAGATGAACCGGGCTCTGACGAACGACGTGACGTCGTTATGCCGGAGCGGTATCGAGACAAGCTATCCTTTTACTCAGAATGAGCGGCACTTGTCGCTTTCGGAGTTTGGCCGCTTCTTTGGCGAGCGTGGTGTGATGGATCGCTACTATTCCGAATATCTTGAATCCCATGCTCAAAGGATCGGTGACGGGCAGATCGCCCCGGATCCGAGAAGCAGGCTGTCGCAGGAACTGTCGCAGACCACGCTCGACCAATTCGGGCGGGCTGCAGCGATCCGCAACGCCTTTTTCCCTCCCGGGTCGTCCGAGCCACGGGTGAGTATTACCGTGCGGCCCGAGTTGCAGCCTGGGATGTCGGTCGGCGTTACGATCGGTGACAAAAACCACTTGTTCAATGGGTCCGGTCCGGGCGTGCAGTTCGACTGGCCAAACGGCTCCGGCAACGTCACTCTTGAAATCTATAACCGTGGAGGAGCCGGAGGCGGTCAGAGGGATTTCACCAGGAACGGACCCTGGTCGATTATCGATTTTCTGAACGCGGGAACCCAGCAGCGGCGGGACGGCAACGTATTGAGTTCCATCTATACGGTTCAGGGATTGTCCGTAAGGATCGAAATGCAGTTCAACTCCGCGCAGGTCCCCTTCCTCATGGATGCGATCGACGATTTCCGCTGCCCGACGCAGGTCAACTAGGGGCGCCGGTGGCGGGACTCTACGGCAAACACCGGGCGTTTGGGGACTTCATATCGTTGGGCCTCAAAGGCGAAACGGGAGCTGCGCTGGAGAATTGGCTGCACGCGATCCTGCCGCGGGCCAAAAGCACGCTGGGGGAAGCGTGGGACGGAATCTTCGACAGCGGGATGGAGCTGCGGTTCTGGGCCGGGCAGGGGGTGCTGTCGCCCGGGCCGGTCTGCGGGATCCTGCGCCCCTCGCGCGACAAGGTCGGCCGCCGTTTTCCGCTGCTTGCCATCGTAGAGGACGCGGTTCCCCTGCCACCGGTGATCGACCCGGACCAGACGCTCTACGCCGCGCTTTCCACCGGGCTCGACGCGCTGGAGGGGGAGGCGCCACTTGAGACGCTCAACGCGCATCTCGCCGAGCTGGGCGATTACCGCACCGTCGAGGCCGACGAGCCCGGCTTCTGGGCGGTCAATCCGGAGACGCCGGTGGAGGAGCTTCTGACCGCCATCGCGGCCACCGACCATCTGCGCGCGACCCGCGGACGCTCCTACTGGTGGAGCGCGGGCGATCCGTTAAGGGCCGCCGCGGTGCAGGTTTGTGCTGGATTGCCGGACGCGGATGGGTTCAATTGGCTGACAGCAGGCGTTTCGAGGCAGGAGGCAACGGGGTAGAGTGCGGGCGGGCACGACAAAGAGCCTGAAAACGGGCCGGGAGCCTCTTGGGGAATGAGCAACGGCTTTTTCACGTTTCAGACCGGGGAAGCGACCCATCGCGGTTGCGTCCGCGACCACAACGAGGACGCGCTGCTGAGCCTTCCGGGTTCGGGCGTCTGGGCCGTCGCCGACGGGATGGGCGGACACCAGGCCGGGGACTACGCGAGCCAGACGATCGTGGAAGACCTGCGGTCGGTCGGAATGCCGGGATCGGCCCACGATCTTCAGGCGCGGTTCATGGAACGGCTCGACCGGGCGCATCACCGGATCGTCGAACACGCGATGCGGATCGGCGGCGGCACGGTCGGCGCGACGCTGGTGGCGCTGCTGATCTTCGAGGATGCCTATGCCTGCGTCTGGGCCGGGGACAGCCGTCTCTACCTGCTGCGCGGGGGCAAGCTGACGCGGGTCAGCCAGGACCATACCGAGGTTCAGGAGCTGCTCAACTCGGGCGCCATCACGCCGGAAGAGGCGATCCACTGGCCCCGCCGTAACGTCATCACGCGCGCCATCGGCGTGACCGATCCGGCCGCCTGCGACGTGGTCAGCGGCACGCTTCAGGAGGGCGACCGGTTCCTTCTCTGTTCGGACGGCGTGACCGAGCACAACCGCGACCACGACCTTGCCGCGATGCTGTCGAACGGCTTCGGCGACCCGCAGGCGGTCAGCGACGCGATCATCCAGCGCACGCTTGCCGAAGGGGCGCGTGACAATACCACCGCGATCGTCGTGGATTGCTACGCCCGGACCGAGGCCATGGTCGACGAGACCACCGGCCTGTGGGAGACGTAAGTCATGGGGGCCGACAAAGCCGCCGAGGGGAAGCGCAGCGCGATCCCCATCGGCACGATGATCAACAACAATTACGAGATCACCGACCAGATCAGCTCTGGCGGGATGGGCGAGGTCTATCGCGGGGTCAACGCCTTCACCGGCGATCCGGTGGCGATCAAGATCGTGCTGGAAAGCCTCAGCCAGGACGAAAAGGTCGCAACGCTTTTCAAGCGCGAGGCGCGGATCCTCTGCCAGCTCTCGGACCGGGCGATCGTCCGCTATTACAACTTCGTCCGGGACGAGGGGCTCGACCGGTTCTGCCTGATCATGGAGTTCATCGACGGGATCTCGCTGAGCGATCACGTCCGGAAGAACGGCCCGATTTCGGTCGAAGAAGCCAAGCGGCTGATGAAGCGTCTGGCCCAGGGCCTGGACGAGGCCCATGGCCGCGAAGTGACCCATCGCGACCTGTCGCCCGACAACGTGATGCTGCGCGACGGCAAGATCGACGAGGCGGTGCTGATCGACTTCGGCATCGCGAAGTCGACCGAGCTGACGGAAGGCACGCTGCACGGGCAGTTGGCCGGTAAGTTCAAGTACATCTCACCCGAGCAGCTGGGCCATTATGACGGGGAAATCGGGCCGCGCACCGATGTCTACGGTTTCGGCCTGATGATCGCGGCAGCTGTCATCGGCACGCCGCTTGATATGGGCGGGTCGGTTGTCGAGGCGGTCAATGCCCGCCGCTCCGTCCCGGATCTGAGCGAGGTGCCGGACGAGTTGCAGCCGGTTCTGGCCAAGATGCTCGAGCCCGATCCGGACGATCGGCCGCCCCGGATGCTCGACGTGATCGCGCTGCTCGACGCGAAGCCCGAACCGCTGGTGCTTGATCAGACGATCATCCAGCCCGCCGACAAGACGGCAGAGCCGTCCACGCCGCCGCAGACCCAGCCGCCCTCAGGCGAGGAAAGCGCCGGATCGGACAGCCCGTTTGGCGCGCCGCCGCCGGCAGCGGCGGGCGTCCTGACGGGCGCGACGGCCCCGCCGGCGGGATCGGGCTTTGTGCCGACCTCACCCGCTCCGCATACGCCCCGCACGTTGACCGTCCCACCGCCGTCCCGAAAGAAACGCAATGTGAAGCGCAGCGGCAGCCGGTGGACCATGCTTCTGGCGCTTCTGCTCATCATTGTCGGTGGTCTGGCTGCCATGCAGGGGCCGCTGCAGTCGATCTTGCCTGGATCGTGGTTCGCGTCGGATGCGAATGGTGCAGGAGGTGGTGGCGGTGAAGGGGTGGCCAGCGCCTCAGGTACTCCAGCGGCGATGACGCGCGAGGGCTTCCTCGCTGCGTTTGCCGAAGGGGACTGCACCTTTGCCACCCGCGTGCGGGCGGGGCCGAATACCGGCCTGATCGAGACCTTCGCGACCGAGCTTGGCCAGTTCGGCGGCTTGCGCGATGCCTACGAGGATGAATTCGGCGCGCGTCCCGACCTGCTTCAACGGGTCGTGGCCGAAGGGCATTGCCCTGCGGTGAACTTTGCACGACGCCTTCAGGCGGACGGTGGAACCGGACCCATCCTTCTGATGGATGCCAGCCGGGTCGAGGCGGGCGGCACGGTGTCGGGCACGCTGACCGGGACCGATGGCGATCCGGTCTGGCTGTTCCTCATCAGCACGAAGGGCGGGATCTATAACCTGACCGCTGGGCTGGAGCCGTCGCCGGATGGATCGGCGCGCTTCGCGTTTGGGCTGGACCTTGCCGCGGGCGAGACCTCGGAACCGCAGCTGATCGCCGCCGTGACCTCGGAGGCGTCGCTGACCAGTGCAGCGACCGCCGTGGCCGGCGCGGTGGCCGGGTCTCTCCTGCCGCTCGTCGCAGACGAGATCGCCTCGACCGGCGGCGGGGGGGTCACGTTGGGTTATTTCCTGCTGGAGCGGACGGCATCCGAGGGGGCGCCTGTGGGCGAGACTGCACCGGAAGAAACGATACCGGACACGGGCAACAGCGGGTTCGTCATCCAGGAAGAGGGCTGAGACGCCCTCTCGTCACGCCCGGCCGGCTCGGCTATGTCCGGGCGCATGTCTCAGATCAGCTCTCTCTTTGTCACCCGCCTCTACCGGGCAGCCTTGTCGGACCACAAACCCGCTGTTGATGCCGCCGAGCTTGAGGCGTCGTGCTTTTCCATCGCCGGGGATGACGAGGCAGGCCAGGAATGGTGCGAAGAGAACGGC
Organism: Aestuariibius violaceus; assembly: GCF_040779325.2. Taxonomy (NCBI): domain Bacteria; kingdom Pseudomonadati; phylum Pseudomonadota; class Alphaproteobacteria; order Rhodobacterales; family Paracoccaceae; genus Aestuariibius; species Aestuariibius violaceus. The sequence continues at coordinate 43,024 of NZ_JBFONT020000008.1, read as the reverse complement.
TATCCCGGCTATACCAGCTACGCCTCGCTGACGGACCTGCCCTGGCGGTTCCCGATCTTCGCCGACCTGGTCAAGGCGCTCGACGCCCATGTCGCGGCCTTTGCCGGCGAGTTGCAGTTCGATCTGGGCGGCAAGGCGCTGGAGCTTGAGGATATCTGGATCAACATCCTGCCCGAAGGCGGCATCCACACCTCCCACCTGCACCCCCATTCGGTGATCAGCGGCACGACCTACGTGGCGATGCCCGAGGGGACGAGCGCTATCCGGTTCGAGGATCCCCGCCACCCGATGATGATGGCTGCCCCGCCCCGCCGTGCCGATGCGTCCGAAGACCAGCGGACCTTCGTCTACGTGACACCGCAGGTCGGAGAGGTCCTGCTCTGGGAAAGCTGGCTGCGCCATGAGGTTCCCATGAACATGAGCGAGGACGAGCGGGTGAGCGTGAGTTTTAACTATAAGTGGACGTAAAGCTCACGCTTTAGGGCTGTCGGATCACTCCGCCGCCTGCGCTGTCGTCCGCCGCGTCTTGGGATGCAGCGACGCGGCCAGGATGTGCTCCGATTGGCTGATGACGTGGTTGGCGTGCAGAACGATCTTCGGGTCCGGCGCCGTCGCTACCGTCTCGTCCTTGTTGGGGTAGTCGAGCACCGACAGGAAATGCTTCATGCAGTTGAGCCGCGCCCGCTTCTTGTCGTCCGACCGGACGACGGTCCACGGCGCATCGGCGGTGTCGGTATAGAAAAACATCGCCTCTTTCGCCTCGGTATAGTCGTCCCACTTGTCGAGGCTCGCCATATCGATCGGCGACAGCTTCCACCGCTTCAGCGGATCGGTCTCGCGCGATTCAAACCGGCGCTTCTGCTCGTCCCGGGTGACCGAGAACCAATACTTGAAAAGCTTGACCCCGCTGCGGACGAGCATCCGCTCGATCTCGGGCGTCTCACGCATGAATTCGAGGTATTCGGTCGGATCGCAGAAGTTCATCACCCGCTCGACCCCGGCGCGGTTGTACCAGGACCGGTCGTAGAGGACCATCTCGCCCGAGGTCGGCAGGTGCTTGATGTAGCGTTGAAAGAACCACTGGCCGCGTTCCACCTCGGTCGGCTTGTTCAGGGCGACGACGCGCGCGGCGCGGGGGTTCAGGTGTTCGGTGAACCGCTTGATCGTGCCGCCCTTGCCGGCGGCGTCGCGTCCTTCGAAAAGCAGGACGTGTTTCTGGCCGGTCTCCTGCACCCAAAGCTGGACCTTCAGAAGCTCGACCTGCAATGCGGCCTTCTCGGCTTCGTACTCGGCGCGGCTCATCTTGGTGGGGTAAGGGTATTCGCCCTGCTCGAAGCTCAGGATCTTTGCCGTCCGCTCGTCAATCGCCTCTTTTGGCTGTTTCGTCGCTGCGCTCTCCATACTCGATCTCCCTCGTGACAGGGGGGCACCCTTTGCAGAAAAGGGGGGTGCAAAGCATTGACTTGAATCAAAGGCGCAAGCAGAAGGGTTGCGGTCATGGCATCGCGCTGAGGACTTCCGTAGAACGGCCCGATCTCCTCCGGAGAAACGGGCGCGCAAGTCTCGCCGCGCCGTGTAAAAAAAAATGCCTGTTGCCATGGGAGCGCTTGGCACGTATACGGCGCGCTCATTCACGAACTCCACGGGAATCAGCGTGACCCGGACGCCGGGGCGCTCTCGTGATGTTGAAAGGAAGAAGGCGATGAACGCCACAGAACTGCGCGACAAGACGCCGGACCAGCTCCGCGACGAACTCGCATCCCTCAAGAAGGAGGCCTTCAACCTCCGCTTCCAGCAGGCCACCGGTCAGCTTGAAAACACCGCGCGCATGCGCGTCGTCCGCCGGGACGTCGCCCGCGTGAAGACGATCCTGAACGAAAAGGCCGCGACCGCGGCGACCGAGGAGTAGGCCCATGCCCAAGCGTATCCTTCAGGGCACCGTGACCTCGAACCAGAACGCCCAGACCGTCACCGTGTCGGTCGAGCGCCGGTTCAAGCACCCGCTTCTTCAGAAGACCGTCCGTAAGTCCAAGAAGTACCGGGCTCACGACGAGAACAACAAGTTTAACGTCGGTGACAGCGTTCGCATCCAGGAATGCGCGCCGAAGTCGAAGACCAAGCGCTGGGAGGTGATCGCCGACTGACCGGCCGCTCATCGGCCCGCACGGGCCTCTTCGCTGATCCAGCGAGGAGCGCCCGCACGGGAGCGACGAGCGACCTGCCACACGCCATCACATTCCGGTTTGATCGAAACCCTGGGGGAGACAACCAGACCAGCCCCCAAAGGTCGGGAGAAACCAAATGATCCAGATGCAGACCAATCTGGATGTCGCTGACAATTCCGGTGCTCGCCGGGTTCAGTGCATCAAGGTTCTCGGCGGTTCCAAGCGCAAGTATGCGTCCGTGGGCGACATCATCGTGGTGTCGGTCAAGGAAGCCATCCCGCGCGGCCGTGTGAAGAAAGGCGACGTCCGCAAGGCCGTCGTCGTGCGCACCGCCAAGGAAGTCCGCCGCGAAGACGGCACCGCGATCCGCTTCGATCGCAATGCCGCCGTCATCCTCAACAACAACAACGAGCCGATCGGCACCCGTATCTTCGGGCCGGTGGTTCGCGAGCTGCGCGCGAAGAACTTCATGAAGATCATCTCGCTCGCTCCGGAGGTGCTCTGATGGCCGCCAAGATCAAAAAGGGTGACAAGGTCATCGTCCTGGCCGGCAAGGACAAGGGCAAGACCGGTGAGATCGAAAGCGTCGATCCGAAGGCGGGCAAGGCCGTCGTCGGTGGCGTCAACATCGCGATCCGCCATCAGCGGCAGACCCAGGCGAGCCAGGGCGGCCGCCAGCCGAAGGCGATGCCCATCGACCTGTCGAACCTCGCCATCGTCGATGCCAACGGCAAGGCCAGCCGCGTCGGCTTCCGCATGGAAGACGGCAAGAAGGTCCGCTTCGCCAAGACGACGGGAGACGTGATCTGATGCTCGACACAGCAACCTATACCCCGCGCCTCAAGTCGCTTTACCGCGAGGAGATCCGCGCGAAGCTGAAGGAAGAATTCGGCTACAAGAACGACATGCAGATCCCGCGCCTGGACAAGATCGTCCTGAATATCGGCGCCGGCTCCGAGGCGGTGAAGGATTCCAAGAAAGCCAAGACGGCTGCCGAGGATCTGACGAACATCGCCGGCCAGAAGGCCGTCATCACCAAGGCCAAGAAGTCGATCGCCGGCTTCCGCGTCCGGGAAGACATGCCGCTTGGCGCCAAGGTCACCCTGCGTGGCGACCGCATGTACGATTTCCTCGACCGGCTCGTCACCATCGCGCTGCCCCGCGTCCGCGACTTCCGCGGCGTGTCCGGCAAAAGCTTCGATGGCCGCGGCAACTACGCCATGGGCCTGAAGGAATTCATCGTTTTCCCCGAAGTGAACTTCGACAAGATCGATGAGAACTGGGGATTGGACATCGTCATCTGCACCACCGCTGATAACGACGCCGAAGCCAAAGCGCTGTTGAAGCATTTCAACATGCCCTTCAACAGCTGAGAGGATTGATCCATGGCTAAGAAAGCAATGATCGAGCGCGAGAAGAAGCGCGAACGCCTCGTCGCCAAGTATGCCGAGAAGCGCGCTGCGCTGAAGGAAATCGCGAACGACGAGAGCAAGCCGATGGAAGAGCGGTTCAAGGCGCGCCTCAAGCTCGCCAAGCTGCCGCGCAATTCGTCGGCGGTCCGGCTGCATAACCGCTGCCAGCTCACCGGGCGTCCGCACGCCTATTATCGCAAGCTCAAGATCAGCCGGATCGCGCTGCGCGAGCTTGGTTCCAAAGGCGAGATCCCCGGTCTCGTCAAGTCCAGCTGGTAAGGGAGGCGTAACATGATGAACGATCCCATCGGCGATATGCTGACCCGAATCCGCAACGGCCAGATGCGCGCCAAGTCCACCGTCCACACGCCCGCGTCCAAGCTGCGCGGCTGGGTGCTCGATGTGCTGGCCGACGAAGGCTATATCCGCGGGTACGAGAAGACGACCGACGAACGCGGCCATCCCGCCTTCGAGATCAGCCTGAAATACTACGATGGCACTCCTGTCATTCGCGAGCTCAAGCGGGTCTCCAAGCCCGGCCGCCGCGTCTACATGAGCGTCAAGGACATCCCGCAGGTCCGTCAGGGCCTCGGCGTGTCGATTGTCAGCACGCCCCGCGGCGTGATGTCGGATGCAAATGCCCGCGCTGCCAATGTTGGTGGCGAGGTGCTTTGCACGATCTTCTAAGGGGGCGCAGATGTCTCGTATTGGTAAGAAACCAGTCGACCTGCCCTCCGGGGTCGAGGCCAAGGTCTCGGGTCAGACGATCGAGGTGAAGGGGCCGAAAGGCACCCGCAGCTTCACCGCCACCGACGACGTGACGCTCGCCGTCGAGGATAACGCCGTGACGGTCACTCCGCGCGGCAAGTCCAAGCGGGCGCGTCAGCAATGGGGCATGTCCCGCACGATGGTCGCCAACGCGGTCGAGGGCGTGACGAACGGGTTCAAGAAAGAGCTCGAGATCAACGGCGTCGGCTACCGCGCGCAGATGCAGGGCACGACCCTGAAGCTGTCGCTGGGCCTCAGCCACGAGGTGAACTTCGAAGTGCCCCAGGGCGTCACCGTCACCGCGCCGAAGCAGACCCAGATCATCGTCGAAGGCATCGACGAACAGCAGGTCGGCCAGGTCGCGGCGAACATTCGCGAATGGCGCAAGCCCGAGCCCTACAAGGGCAAGGGCATCAAGTATCTCGACGAGTATATCTTCCGCAAGGAAGGCAAGAAGAAGTAAGGACCGGACAAGATGGCCAACAGCAAGAGAGACCTGTTCCTCAAGCGCCGCCTGCGCGTTCGGAACAAGCTTCGCAAGGTGAATGCAGGGCGCGCGCGCCTGTCCGTTCACCGCTCGAACAAGAACATCAGCGCCCAGCTGATCGACGACGTCAACGGCGTGACCATCGCGTCGGCCTCGTCGCTCGAAAAGGATCTGGGCGTTGTCGGCAAGAACAACGTGGACGCGGCGACGAAGGTCGGCGCGGCCATCGCGGAGCGCGCCAAGAAGGCCGGCGTGGAAGAAGCCTATTTCGACCGTGGCGGCTTTCTCTTCCACGGCAAGATCAAGGCGCTTGCCGATGCCGCCCGCGAGGGTGGTCTGAAGATCTAACCTGCGGTTTCGCGGGACCTGAAGGGGGCGGCCACCGCCCTCTCGATGATCCGGGAGCCCCCTACTGGGGCTCACCAGGATTGGAAAAACGGGCGCCACCGCGCCGCATGACGAAGGAGGCCACATGGCCAGAGATGACAATCGCAGGGGCGGCCGTCGCGACCGCGACGAGAACCCCGAATTCGCCGATCGCCTGGTTGCGATCAACCGGGTCAGCAAGACCGTCAAGGGCGGCAAGCGCTTCGGCTTTGCAGCCCTCGTCGTCGTGGGCGACCAGAAGGGCCGTGTCGGCTTCGGCAAGGGCAAGGCCAAAGAGGTGCCCGAGGCGATCCGCAAGGCGACCGAGGCCGCCAAGCGGTCGATGATCCGCGTGCCGCTGCGCGAAGGCCGCACGCTGCACCACGACATGAAGGGCCGCCATGGCGCCGGCAAGGTCGTGATGCGGACGGCCCCGGAAGGAACCGGTATCATCGCCGGTGGTCCGATGCGCGCCGTGTTCGAGATGCTGGGCATCAAGGACGTGGTCGCGAAATCGATCGGGTCGCAGAACCCCTACAACATGATCCGCGCGACGATCGACGGGCTGCAGAAAGAATCCTCGCCCCGCTCCGTCGCTCAGCGCCGCGGCAAGAAGGTGGCCGACATTCTCCCCAAGCGGGACAGTGTCGACGAGCAATCCGATGTCGCCCACAACGCACCCGTGGCCGAAGCCACGGCCGATGCGTAAGGAGGCTGGATCATGGCAAAAACCATCGTCGTCAAACAGATCGGCTCCCCGATCCGCCGCCCGGCCAAACAGCGCCAGACGCTGATCGGCCTCGGCCTGAACAAGATGCACAAGACCCGCGAGCTGGAGGACACCCCCTCCGTCCGCGGCATGGTCGAAAGCATCCCGCATCTGGTCGAGATTGTGGAGGAGCGTGGGTAATCATCCCTGCCTCTTGTGAGAAACGATAGGGCGCTCGGTTTCGAGCGCCCTTTTTAGATTGTTTTCAGACGCAGTGTCTTTATGGGAATTTCAAACATCGAACCACCGCTCACGAGTTCGGCTTGTTGTTCGATATTCGGCCAGAATGCCATAAGACGTTCCATCTGTTTCGTCATTGAGCTTTTCTGAAGCGATCTCGCGAGGAAAAAGCCGATAAGGTTGGAAGACCTGAAGACCTGCTGTTCGGCCTTGTTGCGGCTTATTCGCCGGTCACCGGATATAACAATCCACCTGCCTTCCGAACTGAGAGTTCTTATCCACTCTGTATCTTCTACTTTAGGGCCGAAGCGGTCGCGGAGATGGATTACTACGTGCAGATCGGCAAACAAGGCTGCGAGTGAGTGCGCCAATGCTGGCGGAAGATTTTCGTCTACGATGACCTTCAAGCAGCCTTGAGTCCATTTTGGTATTGCACGGCATCGCGCACGACTTTGGGTGCCACTTCGAACAAGCGGGCCACCCGCGTCACGGATCCCTCGGCTTCAACAGCCTCCGCCAGTGTTATTGTCGGCACGCCGCTGGCCTCTGCAATCGGCTGACCAAATGATCTGCCGGGATCGATCACAATCGTATCTTTGCCGCGATGGGGCCTCCATCGTGTGACGATATCATCTTCAAGGTCCAGATCTCGGAATGACTTTTCAACTATCGCTTTGAAAACAAACTGCCTCTTCCGCAGGTCTATGAGCGGCCCGTCCTCTGACTTCTCGAGACTCTGAAGAAAGATAGTCTGGCCATCAGTCCGAAAACGACCCGTAGAAAAGGGCCGATCCGTCTCGATACATTCTCGCGCGTAGTTCAGGCAGTTCCGTACCGCCTTCAGGCCTATGCCCTGATCGGTAAATGCCTTGACGAAGCGGAACTCGATCAGGTCCTGAAAGCTCAAGATAGGTGTTCCGTCGTCCAGCAACACATCGCTTGTCCAAAGTGGATCGACGTGCCGGCGATCGGAGGAGATCTTGTATGAGTATCCATGAACCCACCGTCTGAGCTTCTGTGTTGCCATACCAAGCAAAAGGGCGGCCTCTGACGTCGTGTAGAGGCCGATACCTAACAAGTCTTGGTTTGAAACACGCGGGTTCATCAGCCTGAGCATCTCTCGAAGGTATGGAACGATCTCTAAACAAATTGATAAGCATGGCGTTCAACAGGCGCAACAAGACAAGCGTGAAGCGAGAGCTATAGCCCTTGATCCCGCCCCATCCCCCGTCTATACGCCTCCGGTCGGATCATACCGACCTCATCAACCAAGATATGCCGTGTCCCTCCCATATCGCTTCCGGGGAGGTGTTCCGGCCGTAGGAGAAGCGATATGAAACTGCACGAACTCAGCGACAATCCCGGCGCAACGAAGAAGCGCAAGCGCGTGGGCCGCGGCCCGGGCTCCGGCATGGGCAAGACCGCCGGCCGCGGGATCAAGGGTCAGAAATCCCGCTCGGGCGTGGCCATCAACGGCTACGAGGGCGGCCAGATGCCGATCTACCAGCGTCTGCCCAAGCGCGGCTTCAACAATCCCAACCGCAAGCAGTTTGCCGTGGTGAATCTGGGCCTGATCCAGAAGTTCATCGATGCCGGCAAGCTGAAGGGCGACATCACCGAGGACGGCCTGATCGAAAGCGGCCTCCTGCGCCGCAAGCGCGACGGTGTCCGCCTGCTCGCCAAGGGCGATCTGACAACGAAGGCCAACATCACCGTGACCGGCGCGTCGAAGGGCGCGATCGAGGCGGTCGAAAAGGCCGGTGGTTCCGTCACCGTGACAGGCACCGCCGCAAGCGCCGAGAACACGAGCGCCTGATCCCGGGTTGTGAGCGGCGCCCGCGTCGCTTACATCAGCCCAATGATTTTACGGCGCCGCGGGCCCTCCGCCGGCGCCGACCTGCCAGATAGAGAGCGTTCATGGCATCAGCAGCAGAGCAAATGGCGTCGAACATGAGCTGGTCGGCCTTCGGGAAGGCCACCGAGCTTCGCCAGCGGATCCTCTTCGCCATCGGCCTTCTGATCGTCTACCGCATCGGTACCTACATCCCGGTTCCCGGCATCGACGGCGCCGAGCTGCGCAACTTCATGGAAGGGGCGGCCGCGGGCCTTGGCGGCGTGCTGTCGATGTTCACCGGCGGGGCGCTCGCCCGGATGGGCATCTTCGCCCTCGGGATCATGCCCTATATCTCGGCCTCGATCATCGTGCAGCTTCTGGCGGCGATGTACGAGCCCTTGAAGCAGCTCAAGAAAGAGGGCGAGCAGGGGCGCAAGAAGATCAACCAGTATACCCGCTACGGCACCGTGGTGCTGGCGACGTTCCAGGCCTACGGGCTTGCCGTCAGCCTCGAGGCAGGCGGGCTTGCCTCTGATCCGGGGCTCTTCTTCCGCGCCTCCTGCGTCATCACGCTGGTCGGCGGCACGATGCTTCTGATGTGGATCGGGGAGCAGATCACCTCGCGCGGCATCGGCAACGGCATCTCGCTGATCATCTTCGTCGGCATCATCGCCGAGATCCCGGCGGCGCTGGCGCAGTTCTTCTCCCAGGCGGAGTCGAGCGGCAACTGGGCGCTTGTCGTCGGTGTCATGGTGATGGTCGTGGTCGTCCTGACCTTCGTGGTGTTCATGGAACGGGCGCTGCGAAAGATCCACATTCAGTACCCCCGCCGACAGGTGGGGATGAAGGTCTATGATGGCGGCACATCCCACCTGCCGATCAAGGTGAACCCGGCGGGCGTGATCCCGGCGATCTTCGCCTCGGCGCTGCTGCTTCTGCCGACGACGGTCTCGACCTTCTCGGGCAACCAGACAGGCCCTGTCATGTCGACGATCCTCGCCTATTTCGGCCCGGGCCAGCCGGCCTATCTGGCCTTCTTCACGGCGATGATCGTGTTCTTCACGTTCTTCTACACCAAGGAAGTGTCGTTCAAGGTCGACGACGTGGCCGACAACCTCAAGCGCCAGAACGGCTTCATCCCTGGCATCCGCCCCGGCCAGCGCACCGCCGAATACCTCGACTACGTGCTGACCCGGATCCTCGTCCTCGGCTCGTCCTACCTGGCGCTTGTCTGTCTGCTGCCCGAGATCTTGCGGTCCCAGCTGGCGATCCCGTTCTATTTTGGCGGCACGTCGATCCTCATCATCGTGTCGGTCGGCATGGACACGATCCAGCAGATCCAGTCCCACCTGCTGGCCCACCAATACGAAGGTCTCATTGAGAAATCCCAGCTGCGTGGCAGACGCAGCGGAGTAAAGCCGAAGAAGACCAAAGGGCCCGCACGTCGATGAACATCATACTTCTGGGCCCTCCGGGCGCGGGCAAGGGGACACAGGCCCGCCGTCTGGTGGATGCACGCAACATGATCCAGCTCTCCACGGGCGATATGCTGCGCGAGGCGCGGACCTCCGGCACCGAGATGGGCAAGAAGGTCGCCGAGGTTATGGATCGCGGCGACCTCGTGACGGACGAGATCGTGATTGGCCTGATCCGCGAGAAGCTGCAATTGGGCGAGGCGGAGGGTGGTTATATCTTCGACGGCTTCCCGCGGACGCTTGCCCAGGCCGACGCGTTGTCAAACCTTCTGAGCGAGCTGAACGAAACGCTCGATCACGTGGTCGAAATGCAGGTCGATGACGACGCGCTCGTCGCGCGCATCACCGGCCGGTCGACCTGCGCCAATTGTGGCGAGGTCTACCACGACGTCACCAAGCCGATCCCGGGCGACGGCAAATGCTCGAATTGCGGGGCGACCGAGTTCAAGCGCCGTGCGGACGACACCGAAGAGGCGCTCAGGACCCGGCTTCTGGCCTATTACAAGCAAACCTCGCCGCTCATCGGCTATTACTACGCGAAGGGCGACCTGCGCAGCGTCGACGGCCTGAAGGATATCGACGAGGTCGCCAACTCGATCCAGACGATCCTCTCCTAGACCCACGATTTTCTAGAAAATCGTGCCAAGTCAAAATCTTCTAGAAGATTTTGCCCCCTCAGGATCTTCTGGAAGATCCTGCAACGCCCGCCCTCTTGACGATCCATTAAAGACTCCATAGGTGGTGCCATCCCGAAAGGGAATCGCCCGCGCCGGGGGCCGATCACCTCCCGCGCTCATTACCAGAGATGACAGTGGCCCGCAGGCAGTCCGCCTCGGGCTTGCCGTTGTGAAAAAAGGGTCTGGAACTACGGACCCGCAACGAGAGAAGGACCACTAACCCGTGGCACGTATCGCAGGGGTCAACATCCCCACCGCAAAGCGCGTTCCGATCGCGCTGACCTACATCACCGGCATCGGCCATTCGTCGGCCAAGGAAATCTGCGAGGCTGTCGGCATCGACGCCAGCCGTCGCGTCAACGAGCTTTCCGATGCGGAAGTGCTCCAGATCCGCGAGCATATCGATGCCAACTTCACCGTCGAAGGCGACCTGCGCCGCGAGGTGCAGATGAACATCAAGCGTCTGATGGATCTCGGCTGCTACCGCGGCCTGCGGCATCGCCGCAACCTCCCCGTGCGCGGTCAGCGCACCCACACCAATGCTCGCACGCGCAAAGGCCCCGCAAAGGCCATCGCCGGCAAGAAGAAGTAAGGGGAGAGCACCGATATGGCACGCGACACCCGCACCCGCGGAAAGAAGAAGGTTTCCAAGAACATCGCCGCCGGCGTTGCGCATGTGAACTCTTCGTTCAACAACACCAAGATCCTGATCTCCGACGTTCAGGGCAACGCCATCGCCTGGTCCTCGGCCGGCACGATGGGCTTCAAGGGGTCGCGCAAGTCGACGCCCTATGCCGCCCAGATGGCTGCCGAAGACGCGGGCAAGAAGGCGCAGGAACACGGCGTCCGCACCCTCGAGGTCGAGGTGCAAGGCCCCGGCTCTGGCCGCGAAAGTGCGCTGCGCGCTCTGGCGGCCGTGGGCTTCAACATCACGTCGATCCGCGACGTGACGCCGATCGCCCATAACGGTTGCCGCCCGCCAAAGCGTCGCCGGGTCTGATCCGCATCCACCGTTTACGGGGCTGCGCTTCGGCGCGGCCCCGCTTCGTCATTTTGAAACCTCGGGAGTCTGCCGCTTGGGACATGGGCGCCAGACAGGAATGGAGGGACGCATGATCCACAAAAACTGGGCCGAATTGATCAAGCCGACGCAGCTCGACGTCAAGCCGGGCAACGATCCCGCGCGTCAGGCGACGGTCACGGCCGAACCGCTCGAGCGGGGCTTCGGCCTGACGCTCGGCAACGCGCTGCGGCGCGTGCTGATGTCGTCGCTGCAGGGCGGCGCGATCACCAGTGTCCAGATCGACAATGTCCTGCACGAGTTCTCGTCGATCTCGGGCGTCCGCGAGGACGTGACCGATGTCGTCCTGAACCTCAAGGGCGTGGCGATCCGGATGGAAACCGAAGGTCCGAAGCGGCTGTCGGTCCAGGCCAAGGGCCCGGGCGTTGTAACCGCCGGCGACATTTCGGAAAGCGCGGGCATCGAGATCCTGAACAAGGATCACGTCGTCTGCCACCTCGATGACGGTGCCGATCTGTTCATGGAACTGACGGTCAATACCGGCAAGGGCTATGTCCCGGCTGATCGCAACAAGCCTGAGGATGCGCCGATTGGCATGATCGCGATCGATGCGATCTATTCCCCGGTCAAGAAGGTCAGCTACGATGTCCAGCCGACCCGTGAGGGCCAGGTGCTCGACTACGACAAGCTGACGATGAAGATCGAAACCGACGGCTCGGTCACCCCGGACGATGCCGTGGCCTTCGCCGCGCGGATCATCCAGGATCAGCTGTCGATCTTCGTGAACTTCGATGAACCGGAAAGCGCCCAGGCGTCGTCCGAAGATGACGGGCTGGAGTTCAACCCGCTTCTGCTCAAAAAGGTCGATGAACTGGAATTGTCGGTCCGGTCCGCGAACTGCCTCAAGAACGACAACATCGTCTATATCGGCGATCTCATCCAGAAGACCGAAGCCGAGATGCTGCGCACCCCGAATTTCGGCCGGAAGTCGCTCAACGAGATCAAGGAAGTGCTCTCGGGCATGGGTCTGCACCTCGGCATGGATGTCGAAGACTGGCCGCCCGACAACATCGAGGATCTCGCCAAGAAGTTCGAAGATCAGTTCTGAAAATGAGACAATCGGCGCCGAAAGGGGCCGATTGTTTTTGGTGTTCAGTAAAGGTTAAGAAAGGTCGACAGGAACGTCCGTTCCCCTCCGACCAAATGCCGACTGGATACCGACCAAATGCCGCAAGGCAAAAACCCGGGCAATCCCGCCCCAAGGAGAGCGGGGGACACGCATCCCCCGCCGGACAAAGCATAAAGCTGAAGGAGTAAGAAAATGCGTCATGCAAGGGGCTATCGCCGCCTTAACCGAACCCACGAGCACCGCAAGGCGCTCTTCGCCAACATGGCCGGATCGCTGATCGAGCACGAGCAGATCAAGACGACCCTGCCCAAGGCAAAAGAGCTGAGGCGGGTGGTTGAAAAGCTCGTAACCCTCGGAAAACGTGGGGATTTGCATGCCCGCCGTCAGGCCGCTGCGCGGCTCAAGCAGGACGGTCATGTCGAAAAGCTGTTCGACGTGATTGGCCCCCGCTACGCCGACCGCCAGGGCGGCTATGTCCGGGTGATGAAGGCGGGCTTCCGCTACGGGGACATGGCCCCGATGGCGATCATCGAATTTGTCGATCGCGACACCGAGGCGAAGGGCGCTGCCGACAAGGCGCGCCTCGTCGAAGAGGATGATGCGTAACGCATTGGTTCAAAAAGAGAAAGCCCCGCCATTCCGGCGGGGCTTTCGTCAGGTAGCTGAAGATCTCAGTGACTGCTATGCGCGCTGCGACCATATCCCCTGTGATGGGAGCGCAGTGTGGCAAGAACCGTCTCCAGATCGTCGTCCTGGCCGCCCAAAAACTCCAGCAATAGGGCACGATCGGCCTGGGCCATGTTCCGCATCTGGACGTAGATATCGGTATCCGCCTGTTTCACAGCTCACCTCTTGTCTCCAGCTCGTCGCGGTACAATTTACGGTTGACCGGCTCTGGGGCAACTTGTCTAAAAAGACATGTCCTTAAGGTCGGGAATAGAACTTCAAACCCGTCGTCTGTCCAAGCTCGCGCCTGGCGGCTTCTTCTTCGCCTTACATATCCGGTTCGCGCTGCCGCTGTTACACCACCAGACCTACCCGCAAGGATGGACCGACCGTTACACAGAGGAGGCCTATGCGCTCCGTGATCCGATCATTGCCTGGGGGTTCAGCCAGACGGGCACGTCGCGATGGAGCGAGATCACAATCCCAGATCCCTTTGGCATTCTTGAGCAAGCCAAGGAGTTCGGTATGATCTATGGCTTTGCGGTCTCTTACGGTCCGATGAAATCGAGAACCATCGCATCGGCGGCGCGGGAAGACCGGGAGTTCACGGACGATGAGATCGAGACCTTCTCGGTGCTTATCCGTCAGCTGCATGACATAACCGAACCACCAACGACTCTCACGGATGCCCAACTCGAAGCCCTGCGGTGCATCGCCGACGGGGACCGTCATGCAGCTGCCGCGGCAAAGCTAAACATCTCTGAAAGTGCGCTCAAGGCGCGTCTTGCATCCGCCCGGCAGAGTTTACTTGCTCGTACAACCGCGGAAGCGATCCAGCGGGCCAAGGATTACAGACTGCTCTGACGCGACCTGAAGCAGCTCCGGCGGGGTGAACCGTTTACCCACCAACTTGCTGGAGCAGAATGCCATGCAAACCACCACTCTTTCTTTCGCCAACATGCACAATCATGGCGAGTTACTTGCCAACGTCCTTCGCGCACGGAGGCAATCCTTCATCGTCCAGAACCGCTGGGAGCTGCCAGAGACGATGGGGATGGAGTTCGATCAGTACGATACGCCGCAAAGCCGCTGGATCGCCGTCCACAATGACCTGGGGGAGGTCTTGGCGGGTGTGCGTCTGACACCCACGACAGCCCGTTGTGGCATCTACAGCTACATGATCCGCGATGCGCAGCGCGGACTGCTCGACTCGATCCCTTCGGATCTTCTCTATAGCGAGGCGCCCGTCGACGAGCATATCTGGGAGGTGACGCGCGGCTTTGTCGCCCATGACATCCCTGCCAACATTCGGATGCGGGTGCGGATGAAGCTGGTTGTCGAGATGTTCAAGACGACCCGGCAGGAGGGGATCGGAAAGATGGTCGCGCTCTTGCCATCGAACTGGGGCCGCTGGGCCAACCGCTGCAGGCTCGACATGAAGGCGGCAGGTCGCAACATGAACATGGGTGGGATCGACTACCAGGCGGTTTGGATCGACTTCGCTCAGCAGTTCCATTGAGCTGATCCTTTAAAACCTCATCGGGCCGGCGTAGATACGGCCCGATGCCCGATCTCTTCGACAAACTGGATGATGGTGTGGAAGAGGGGCCTATGCGGCCGCTCGCGGACCGCCTGCGCCCAAAGTCCCTTTCAGACGTCATCGGCCAGGATCAGATCCTCGGGCCTGACGCGCCGCTGTCATCGATGCTGGCTAACAATGCGCTGAGTTCGCTGATCTTCTGGGGGCCGCCGGGTGTCGGCAAGACGACGATTGCCCGCCTGCTCGCCGATGAGACCGACCTGCATTTCGTCCAGATCAGCGCGATCTTTTCGGGCGTGCCGGAACTGAAGGCCGTGTTCCAGGCAGCAAAGATGCGGCGGCAGGGCGGGCGCGGAACGCTGCTGTTCGTCGACGAGATCCACCGCTTCAACAATGCGCAGCAGGACGGCTTCCTGCCGCATATGGAGGATGGCACGATCCTTCTGGTCGGAGCGACCACCGAAAATCCATCATTCGAGTTGAACGCCGCGCTTCTGAGCCGGGCTCAGGTTTTGGTGTTGGAACGGCTGAATGAAAGCGCGCTCGACCATCTGATTTCCCGGGCCGAGGCTGAATTGGGCAAGGCGCTACCGGTCGCCGATGCCGGACGGCGCGCTCTGGTCGAGATGGCGGATGGCGATGGGCGCGCTCTCTTGAACCTTGTCGAACAGGTTGCCGCTTGGCCACCGGATGTCACCTACGACAAGGCAGCGCTGTCCGAACGGTTGATGCGCCGCGCCTCTGCTTACGACAAGAGCGGGGATGCCCACTACAATCTGATCTCGGCGCTCCATAAGTCCGTACGAGGCAGCGACCCGGACGCCTCTCTCTACTGGCTGGCGCGGATGTTGTCGGCGGGCGAGGATCCCCGGTACATCGCACGCCGCGTGACGCGCATGGCGGTCGAGGACATCGGGCTGGCCGATCCGCAGGCCTCGCGGCTGTGTCTGGATGCCTGGCAGGTTTACGAGAGGTTGGGCTCGCCGGAGGGCGAACTAGCGCTGGCGCAGGCGGTGATCTATCTGGCGCTCGCGCCGAAATCGAACGCCTCCTACGGCGCCTACAAGGGGGCTATGAAGAGTGCTGGGAAGAATGGGTCGCTGGCGCCTCCTAAACACATCCTGAATGCGCCGACGCGTCTGATGAAGGATCAGGGATACGGCAAAGGCTATTCCTATGACCACGATGCGGAGGACGCGTTTTCGGGCCAGAACTACTTCCCGGAAGAGATGGAGCGGGAGAACTACTACCAACCGGTTGAGAGGGGGTTCGAGCGGGACTTGTCCAAGCGGCTGGACTACTTCGCCAAGCTTCGGCAGGAGCGGAAGGGATGAATGCTTTTCTGCTTGTAGCCCTTGGCGGCGCCTTGGGATCGGCGTTGCGCTATGCCGTAAGCCTTGCCCTGATCGGAGGGGCCGGGTTCCCGCTCGCGGTCCTTACTGTCAACGTGGTGGGATCTTTTCTGATGGGCCTGTCTTTCGCCTACGTGGCAGAGCGTGAGCTGGGCGGGCTTCTGCTGTTTTTCCAGGTCGGTCTGCTGGGTGGGTTCACGACGTTTTCGGCCTTCTCCCTCGAAGTCTTCGCGCTCTACGAGCAAGGCCTTCTCGGGCAGGCGGCGCTTTACGTTCTTCTGTCGGTGGGCCTGTCGGTCGGTGCGCTTTTTGCCGGCGTCTTCCTGATGCGGGGCGTCTCGTGAGCGGAGTGCAGTTGCGCGAAGTGGCCGCGGGCGAGGGCGGACAGCGGCTCGACCGTTGGATCCGGCGCCATTTTCCGCAGCTGACCCAGGGCCGGATCGAGAAGATGTGCCGTAAGGGGGAGATGCGCGTAGACGGCGGGCGGGTGAAAAGCTCCACACGGGTGGAAGAGGGGCAGACAGTCCGCATTCCACCGGTTCCCGCTGCCGCGTCTGCCGCCGCCGCGTCGCCGCAACTGACGGATGCGGAGGCGGAGCGGGTGCAGAGGATGGTGATCTACCGCGACGACCACCTGATCGCACTGAACAAACCACCAGGGCTGGCAAGCCAAGGCGGCAGCAAGCAGACGACTCATGTGGATGGCCTTGCTGAAGCGCTGCGCTTCGGCGCGGACGAAAAGCCGCGCCTCGTCCACCGGCTGGACAAGGATACAAGCGGCGTACTTCTTTTGGCCCGCAGCCGAGAGGCCGCGGCGAAGCTGGGGGAGGTGTTTCGCAGCCGAGAGACAGTGAAAATCTATTGGGCTGCCGTTGCGGGTGTGCCCCAGCCCGCGATGGGGCGGATCACCTATGGTTTGGTCAAGGACAGCGTGGGGCGGGCGCGCGACGGTGACGAAATGATGCGCTGCGTGCATCCGGACGAAGTTTCGAAGACGCCGGGCGCAAAATCGGCCGAGACCCATTATACGGTACTTGCAACATTGGGGCGCCGGGTCTCGTGGTGTGCCATGCGCCCCGTAACGGGTCGCACGCATCAGTTGCGGGCTCATATCGCCGCGCTGGGCCATCCGATCATCGGGGACGGCAAGTACGGCAAACGCGGGCAGGAGAACCTCGGTGACGGCTGGGGGTCAGGACTTGGCGGCGCGGTCAGCCAGAAACTGCATCTACATGCCCGGTCGTTGATGATGGAGCATCCCTTTACTGGCGCAAAGCTCACCTTGACGGCGCCGTTGCCCGAACACATGGCAGAGACATGGGCCTTTCTTGACTGGGTTCCGGGCGATGCGCCCGCCGATCCGTTTGCTGATCCGGTGTAAGATACAATGAGCGAGTGGAAGCAGAAGCGGTTCTGGAAAGAAGCCGTCGTGGAGCAGCGGGGGCAGGGCTTCGCCGTCCTGCTGGACGGGCGGCAGATCAAGACACCCGCTGGCGTGTTGCTCGAGCTGCCATCGCAGCCACTTGCCGAACACGTCGCACGGGAATGGGATAGCCAGACGGATGTGATTCTTCCCCAATCCATGCCGATGACGCGGGCCGCGAATTCGGCGATCGACAAGGTCGCTCCGAACCGGAACGACGTTGTTACGATGCTGGCCGCCTATGCAGAGACGGATCTTGTCTGCTATCGCGCGGACGGACCGCACACGCTGATTGAGCGGCAAGCGGAGGCTTGGGATGAGATCCTACGCTGGGCCGAGGCCGACCTCGACGCGCGGCTCGTCCCGACGCAAGGGATCATCCCTGTTCCGCAGCCGCCATCGTCGCTTCGGAACCTACATGACCGAGTCGATAGCTTTACCCCTTTCGAACTTGTGGCGGTCGCAGATCTCGTGACGCTGAGCGGGTCGCTTGTCCTCGGTCTTGCGGCGACGACGCGGCGTTGGGATGCTGGAGATCTTTGGCAGCGATCGCGTGTCGATGAACTTTGGCAGATCGAGCAATGGGGTGAGGACGCGGAAGCGACTGCCGCTGCCGAGATCAAGCGGTCGGCCTTTCTCGATGCCGTCGATTTCTTCGGATTGGTGCAAGTCTGACAGCTTTGCCGGAATGATGCACACGGTTTGGGCAAGCTAGGCTTCGCTCTCTATCCTGTTAGGTCACAAGCATCCACCCTTGACGTCTTTGCGGAAATCCGCGCAACTTATCGCCGTTGAAGGCTCATCCTTCATTGCTTCGCGGACGTCCGTGGGACGGGCGCCAAACACGCCTTCGAAAAGGCGGATACTCAGGAAGAGGTAAACATGAAAAAATCCGTATTTCTCGGCGCACTGACCGTGGCTGGTCTGACGGCCGGTGTCGCATCCGCTGCGACGCTTGACGACGTCCAAAGCCGCGGAACGCTGAATTGCGGCGTCACCACCGGCCTTGTTGGTTTCGCTGCACCAAACGCCAATGGTGAATGGGAAGGCTTTGATGTCGCGCTCTGCCGTGCTGTCGCCGCTGCCGTTCTGGGCGACCCGCAGGCTGTTGAATTCGTTCCGACGACCGGCAAGACGCGCTTCACCGCGCTTGCTTCGGGCGAAGTCGACATGCTGGCGCGGAACACAACATGGACCTTCAGCCGCGACACGGATCTGAAGTTCGAATTCACCGGCATCAACTACTATGACGGTCAGGGCTTCATGGTTCCGCGTGAGTTGGGCGTGTCCTCGGCGCGTGAACTAGACGGCGCGACCGTCTGCATCCAGACCGGTACCACGACCGAGCTGAACCTGGCGGACTTCTTCCGTTCGAACAACATCAGCTACGAGCCGGTGCCGATCGAAACCAACGCGGAAGCGCAGCAGCAGTATCTGGCGGGCGCCTGTGACGTCTATACGACGGACGCCTCGGGCCTCGCTGCGACCCGTGCGACCTTTGAGGCTCCGGGCGACCACGTGGTTCTGCCCGAGATCATCTCGAAAGAGCCGCTCGGGCCGCTTGTCCGTCACGGTGATCACGAATGGGGTGATATCGTTCGCTGGACGCTCAACGCGCTGATCGCCGCGGAAGAGCTTGGCGTAACGTCTGCCAATGTTGAAGAGCTGGCATCGAACGGCACCAACAACCCGGAAATCAACCGCCTGCTCGGCACCGAGGGCGAACTTGGTGCGATGATCGGGCTTGAGCCTGACTGGGCCCGAAACGCCATCCTTGCCGGCGGCAACTATGGTGAGATTTTCGAAGGAAACATCGGTGAAGCGACCCCGATCGGTCTGGCGCGTGGTCTGAACGCGCAGTGGACCAATGGTGGCCTCCTGTACTCGCCGCCGTTCCGGTAAGGTGATCCTTGGAAAGGGCGCGGTTGGATCCGCGCCCTTTTCCTATCCAGAATAAACAGAACATTCGGGCCAGCCGCCGCACAGGCAGGCGCAGGAACCGAAGAGCCAAGGATACGCGCTGATGACCGCTGTAACCGACGCACCCAAGCAATCCTTCCAACTGTCAATGTTGATCAACGATACGCGGTATCGTGGGCTCACGTTTCAGTTCATCGCGCTTGTTCTGCTCGTCTTTGCGATTGGGTATCTGGTCAACAACCTGATTACGAACCTTGATGATCAGGGTGTCGTGTTGTCCTACGAATTCCTTGGGCAGCCGGCGGGGTATGACATCAACCAGACGCTGGTGCCGTATACGAGTCAGAGCACCCATCTGCGGGCTGCGGTCGTCGGGGTTCTGAACACGCTGCTCGTCGCGTTCCTGGCCTGCGCGACGGCGACCGTTCTGGGTGTCTTTGCGGGTGTCCTGCGGCTGTCGAAGAACTGGCTGATCGCCAAGCTAATGGCGATCTATGTCGAGGCATTCCGCAACGTCCCGGTCCTGATCTGGATCATCATCATCAACACCATAGTCACGATTCTGCCGGCGCCCGCCGCCTATCGCGCACGTGGCGATACACCGGCGGATCTGGAGCTTCTGTTTGGCGGCATCGCCTTCACCAACCGCGCGGTTTATGTGCCCGCCCCGGTCTGGGGCCCGGGATCGGGGATTGTCGTCGCGGTCTTTCTTCTGTCGATCGCGGCGATCTTTTTCCTGCGCCGCTACGCGACGAAGCAGCTTTACGATCATGGTCGGGTCGTGCCGACGCTCTGGCCCTCGATCGGCATTTTCTTCCTTCCGACGCTTCTGATCTTTTTCCTGCTTGGCCGCCCGATCGGCCTCGACGTGCCGACCATCGAGCGGTTCAACTTCGACGGAGGGCTGCAAATCCAGCGACCGCTGATCGCGCTGTGGCTGGCTCTGTCCGTCTATACCGGGGCCTTCATCGCAGAGAACGTGCGCGCGGGCATTCTGGCTGTCTCCAAGGGGCAGACCGAGGCGTCGGCGGCACTTGGGCTACGACCGGGCCGTATCATGAGCCTGGTGATTTTGCCGCAGGCGCTGCGGGTCATCATCCCGCCGATGATTTCGCATTACCTAAACATCACCAAGAACTCGTCGCTCGCCATTGCGGTGGGCTATGCAGACATCACCGCGACGCTGGGAGGTATCACGCTGAACCAGACCGGACGCGCGATCGAGTGTATCCTGCTATTGATGCTGTTCTACCTGACGATCTCTCTTTCGATTTCGGCGGTGATGAACGTCTACAACAACTCTGTCCGGCTGAAGGAGCGGTGAGATGAGCGACACCCATGCCCGTTCTGTTGCCTTCGTTCGCAAGGAAGAGATTCCGCCGGCGCCGCCGCCCGCGTCTCAGGCTGGCGTGGTCATGTGGCTGCGAGAGAACCTGTTTTCAAACTGGTTCAACAGCATTCTGACCGTCCTGGGTATTCTTGCGGTTTACTATCTTGTCATCTGGCTGACCCCGTGGCTCGCCAATGGGGTCTGGGATGCCGACAGTCTGTCGGAGTGCCGCGAGATCCTTGATGGGACGCGCGGCGCCTGTTTCGCCGTTCTGACCGAGCGTTGGAACCAGCTTCTCTTCGGGTTCGGCTATCCGTCGGATGCGTATTGGCGCCCGGCACTGGCCTTCGTTCTGCTGTTCGGGGCAGTCGCGCCGATCCTGTTCAGTGACCTGCCGCGTCGTCTTTTGATCCTGACCGCGCTTTATCCCTTTGTTGCCTACTGGCTGATCTGGGGTGGCACGATCGTCGTGCCCATCGTCGCAATCCTGGGATTTGTCGCGGGATACGTCGCCTATTCGCAGGTCGTCGATCGCAGCTTTGCCGGCGGTGCGCTGGCAGGGATAGCCGCCGCTGCCGTCGTCTGGTGGCTGGGTGGGTTTATCAGCGATGAGGCCAGCGGCTTCCTAGCGCTTTCGGAGGTGCCGTCGCGCGACATGGGTGGCTTCATGCTGAACATGATCCTCGGCACAGTCTGTGTGTCTCTGTCGCTGCCTATCGGCATCGTGCTTGCGCTTGGACGACAATCGAAGCTGCCGATCATCAAGGGCTTCTGCGTCGTCTTTATCGAGTTCGTCCGCGGTGTGCCCCTTATCACCCTTCTCTTCGTGGCGAACGTGGTGCTGGCCTACTTTCTTCCGCCGGGATCGAACTTCGATCTGATCCTGCGGGTGATCATCATGATCACGATGTTTGCGTCTGCCTATATCGCCGAAGTGATCCGGGGTGGCTTGGCTGCCTTGCCACGCGGGCAGTACGAGGCGGCCGATAGCCTTGGCCTGGACTACGCGCAGGCCATGCGGCTGATCATCCTGCCGCAGGCGCTCAAGATCTCGATCCCCGGAATCGTCAATGTCGCGGTCGGGCTGTTCAAGGACACCACGCTGGTCTCGATCATCTCGATGTTCGATCTAGTCGGACTGATCCGCGGCCCGATCCTGGCATCGACCGACTGGAACGGCGTCTATTGGGAGCTCTGGGGATTCGCGGCGCTTCTGTTCTTCGTGATCTGCTACGGCATTTCGCAATATTCGCAATGGCTTGAGCGCAGGCTCACAACCGACCAGCGGTGAGGATACGGCAATGGCTCTGACCGAGGAAATGAATGTCGACACGTCGCAGATGCAGATCTCCGACGAAGTCGCGATTTCGATCAACAATATGAACAAGTGGTACGGGGCGTTCCACGTGCTGCGGGATATCGACCTGACCGTCTATCGGGGGGAACGGATCGTGATCTGCGGTCCGTCCGGGTCGGGTAAGTCGACGCTGATCCGGTGCATCAATGCATTGGAAGAGCATCAGCAGGGCAGCATTGAGGTAGACGGGACGATCCTGTCATCGGACCTGAAGAACATCGACAAGATCCGGTCGGAAGTCGGGATGGTGTTTCAGCACTTCAACCTGTTCCCGCATCTGACGATTCTCGAGAATTGCACGCTGGCGCCGATCTGGGTGCGCAAGACGCCCAAGAAGGAAGCCGAAGAGACGGCGATGCATTTCCTGCGGAAGGTAAAGATCCCCGAGCAGGCCGACAAGTATCCCGGCCAGCTCTCGGGCGGGCAGCAACAACGTGTTGCCATCGCCCGGTCGCTTTGCATGCGTCCGCGGATCATGCTGTTCGACGAACCGACCTCAGCCCTCGACCCAGAGATGATCAAAGAGGTGCTCGACACTATGATCGAGCTGGCGGAAGAGGGAATGACGATGCTGTGCGTTACACATGAGATGGGGTTTGCCCGTCAGGTGGCGAACCGGGTCATCTTCATGGATGAAGGTCAGATCGTCGAACAGAACGAGCCGGAGGAGTTCTTCAAGAATCCGCAGAACGACCGGACCAAGCTGTTCCTCAGTCAGATCCTTGGTCACTAAGCAACTCGCGCGGGATCACGAAGTCTTCGAGCACGGCGCGGCCTTCAGAGAGGTCGCTCCAATCCTCGAACGCAAAGACAGCTGTTGCGCACGTGGGATACCTGGAGAAATCGGGATGATTGTGCTGTCCGCATGAAAGCTGAGTTGCCAGCGCGGCGAGGCCGGGGTTGTGAGCTATGATGGCGACATTTCCCGTCTCGACCTTGGCGATGGCCTGCAGAATGGTGCCGGGCGGCGCATGATAGAGGCTTTCGAGGACGTGCGCCTCGGGGGTGTTGCTGAGCTGTCCCGAGAGCAGCTCCCACGTCTCGCGTGTTCGGCGGGCGGCTGAGATCAGGACGGTATCGAGGCGGAAGCTCTGAGCGTCGAGCCACTGACCGATAGCCACCGCCGAGCGCTCGCCGCGTTTCGTCAGTGTCCGATCGAAGTCGCCGAGCGCTGGGTCCGACCAGTCTGACTTTGCATGGCGGATCAAAATCAGATGGCGAGTCACTGGCCGATCCCGCGGATGATCGTGCCTGCGCCGTGTTCGGTGAAGAGCTCGAGCAGGCAGGCATTTGGTGCGCGGCCATCGAGGATGACAGCGGCGCGGACCCCTTGACGGATCGCCATCAGCGCCGTTTCGGTCTTGGGGATCATCCCACCGGCGATCACGCCGTCTGCCGTCAATGCCTCGATTTCCGCCGCCGTGAGTTCTGTCAGGAGTTCTCCCTCGGCATTCTTCACCCCCGCCACATCGGTGAGGAGGAGCAGCCGGTCGGCACCCAGAGCTGCCGCTATGGCTCCTGCGGCCGTATCCCCGTTGACGTTGAGGGTCTCCCCGCTCTCACCCGCACCGATCGGTGCAATCACTGGGATCATGTCGCTGTCGAACAGCGCCCTCAGAACGGTCGGATCGACGTGTTCCGGTGTGCCTACAGCACCAAGCGCAGGGTCGGTGATGGTGCAAGTCATCAATCCGCCATCCTTGCCCGAAAGCCCAACGGCCTGTCCCCCCTGGCGATTGATCGCCTGGGTAATCGACTTGTTGACGGAGCCAGAGAGGACCATCTCGACGACACCGATCATCTCTTCCGAGGTTACGCGCTTGCCGCCTACAAAACTCGATTCGATACCTAGGCGACCGAGCATATCGGTTACCATCGGCCCGCCGCCATGGACGACAACAGGATTCACGCCGACCTGCTGCATCAGGACGATGTCGCGGGCAAAGCTGTCGAGCGCCGCTTCGCTGCCCATCGCGTGACCACCGAGCTTGATGACCACGATCGCGTCGTCGTAGCGCTGGAGGAACGGCAGGGCCTCGCTGAGCGTACGCGCCGTCGCGATCCAGTCTCTTTGCATCTGTTGCATCTTCATAGTTCGACCGGGATAGCCGGGTGCCAGGCCGCTGTGAAGCGCGATCAGGCGAGGTTCGCGATAATCGCACGCAGGTCGGCGATGCCCGTGCCGTCGTTCGACGAGGTCAGGACCAGCTCAGGAAAGGCGGCGGGATGGCGCGAAAGCCTTTCCCGGACTTGGTCAAGCATGGCTTCCTGTGCGGTGGTCTTGACCTTGTCGGCCTTGGTGATGACGCATTGGAAGGTCACAGCGGACTTGTCGAGAAGTGAGAATATCTCCTCATCCACAGCCTTCACGCCGTGCCGCCCGTCGATCAGCACGAAGGCCCGCCGAAGGTTTGGTCGACCAGAGAGGTAGCTCTTGAGCAGATCCTGCCATTTCTTTACCACACCAAGCGGCGCCTTCGCGTAGCCGTATCCGGGCAGATCAACCATGTAGTGCGACGTGCCGAGCGTGAAGAAGTTGATCTCCTGCGTGCGACCCGGCGTGTTCGAGGTACGGGCGAGCGATTTTCGATCTGTCAGCGCATTGATGAGGGATGACTTGCCGACATTAGACCGGCCCGCGAAACACAGTTCGACCCGGTCGGCAGGCGGCAGGCCTGACATGGCCACGACGCCTTTGAGGAAATCGACAGGCCCTTCGAACAGCTTCCTGCCTGCCTCAATTGCCTCCGGATCATCAATCGATGCCAGCGGGAACCGGATCTCGCTCACCAGACGCCTTCCTGCCAGAGACCGCTACTGATCCTTCGTATCCTTCTTCCGAAAGCCTTCGGTGATGTTGCCGAAGAGGTCCGGCTTCATGCCCTGGCTGCGCATGATCAGGTATTGCTGTGCAAAGGTGATCACGTTGTTCGCGATCCAGTAAAGGACGAGGCCGCTCGCAAAGCTGCCGAGCATGAACATGAAGACCCACGGCATCCAAGCGAAGATCATCTTCTGCGTCGGATCCGTCGGCGCCGGGTTCAACTTCTGCTGCAACCACATGGAGATCCCGAGGAAGATGGGGAGGATCCCGAGCGAGAAGATGAAGAACAGCGAGCCGGGCTCCGGAGTGCTCCAAGGCAGCAACCCGAAGAGGTTCAGGATCGACGACGGATCGGGGGCGGAAAGGTCGCGGATCCATCCAAGCCATTCCGCGTGGCGCAGCTCGATCGTGACGAAGATCACCTTGTAGAGTGAGAAGAAGATTGGGATCTGCAAAAGGATCGGCAGACATCCCGAGGCGGGGTTCACCTTGTTCTTCTTGTAGAGTTCCATCATGCCCTGTTGAAGCTGCTGGCGGTCGTCGCCGGCCTTCTCCTTCAGCTTCTCCATCTCCGGCTGGAGCTCTTTCATCTTCGCCATCGAGACATAGGACTTGTAGGCGAGCGGCAGCAGCACGGCCTTGATGATCAGGGTCAGAACGATGATCGCCCAGCCCATGTTGCCTATGATTAGGTTCAACTCGTGCAGTAGCCAGAAGATCGGTTTGGTGAGGAAGAAGAACCAGCCCCAGTCGATCGAGTCGATAAAGCGATTGATGCCGCCTTCGTTCTGGTAGGTTTGGATCGCCTCCCACTCCTTTGCACCGGCAAAGAGCTGTGTCTGCTGAGTCAGTGTCTCGCCGGCTGCAACCGTCCGAACCGGCATCACCACTTCGGTCTGGTAGAGATCCCGGCTGGGGCTGTAGCGCGCGATCGACCGGAATGACTCTCCAGATGGCGGGATGAGGGTGGTCATCCAATAGTGATCGGTGAAACCGATCCAACCATTCTCAGTGACCTGGACGCTGTCAACCAGACCGCGGCCGCGGGGATCGGCGTCCAACTCCGTCATGTTGGAGTAACTTGTTTCTTCAAGCTCGCCATCCGTCATGCGGATCGCGCCTTCGTGAATGATGAAGAAGCCGGTAAGGTCATCCGGCTCGCCGTGGCGGGCAACGATGCCGTATGGGGCGAGGCTGACATCGGTGCCGGAAGTGTTCTCGACGCTCTGTTCGATGGTGAAGAGAAACTTGTCATCCATCGAGAACGTCTTGCGGAACGTCAGGCCGTTGCCGTTCTGCCAGACAAGCGTGACCGGGTCTTGAGGCGCGAGTGTCTCTCCGGCTTCGATCTGCCAGATCGTGCGTGCATTCGGAACGTCATCTGCGGCAACGCCTGCCTGGGCGGCCCAGCCATGCAGCGCATAGTACGGTTCAGCCGATCCAACGGGCGACAGAAGCTGAACGATCGGTGCCTCAGGATCGAGGGTTTCGCGGTAATCTTTCAGGTACAGTTCGTCGATACGGCCACCCAGGAGCGAGATGGAACCCGTCAGCGATCCGGAATCGATTGTGACGCGCGGCGCATTCTCCAGCGCTTGCGCGATGTCCGAAGATGGCGCGACGGTGCCGGTGGCCTCTGCAGGAGCCGCAGTAGGTGGCACAACCACATCAGCAGCGCCGGGCTCAACGGTAGACGGGGGTAAGGCCGCATCAGTTGGCTGTTGTGGTGCCTCTGGCGGCGGAAAGAAGATCAGCCAGGCGAGAAGCACGAGGAAGCTCAGCGCTGTCGCAAGAATGAAGTTCTTGTTCTGATCGTCCATGGATCTGCCGCTTGATGTGGAGGGGGTTTGGGTCAGGCAGGTTCAACAGGTGCGACCTGCAAAGGTCAAGTCGATTCAGGGGTTCCTATCGTCGCGAGTCCTTGTGGCGGTGAGACCAGGGAAGTCAAAAAGAGCGGGGTCGAGCATGTGCGACGGCCTCACATTGGTCAGTGCGCGGAACAGGACCTGGCGGCGGCCGGGGCTGTTCGCTTCCCACCCGTCGAGCATCTTCTTGATCTGCTGGCGCTGCAGCCCATCCTGGCTGCCACAGAGGTCGCAGGGGATGATGGGGTAACTCATAGCGGCCGCGAATTTCTCGCAGTCGACCTCTGCCACATGGGCGAGCGGGCGATAGACTAAGAGGTCGCCTTCCTCGTTCAATAGCTTCGGCGGCATCGTCGCGATCCGACCGCCGTGGAAGAGGTTCATAAAGAACGTCTCAAGGATATCGTCGCGATGGTGACCGAGTACGATGGCGCTGCAGCCTTCCTCCCTCGCAATACGGTAGAGGTTACCGCGGCGCAGACGAGAGCAGAGGGCACAGTAGGTGCGGCCTTCAGGGACCTTGTCGACCACGATCGAGTAAGTGTCTTGGTATTCGATCCTGTGCGGAACACCCATCTGTTCGAGGAATTCCGGCAGAACGGTTGCGGGGAAACCCGGCTGCCCCTGGTCGAGATTGCAAGCGAGCACATCAATCGGCAGAAGACCACGCCATTGCAGCTCGTAGAGCGCAGCGAGCAGGGTGTAGCTGTCTTTTCCACCTGAGAGGCAGACCAGCCAGCGCGCGCCCGGTTCGATCATGCCGTAGGCGTCGATCGCTTCTCGGACGTTGCGCACGATGCGTTTGCGTAGCTTGCGGAACTCCGTCGTCTTCGGTGCCCCCGCCAGCAGGGGGTGGATATCGTCGATATCGTCTAACATAGACTACCGCTACCCCATTGGCCGATGGAGCGGAAGATGAAGCGCTTGCGTCTTTATGATCATCCCGAGGAGGTGACGAACCCCTATCCGGATGAGTGGAGCTTTTTGTCGGACCTAGACTATCTGGACGCGCTCGTTCTGGTTCGGCCCAAGGGCAGTGTTGAGATGAGGGTGGGGCAAGATGCTGACTATATCGTCGGCGCGCAGTTTCGTATCAGGGTATTGGCGGATGGAGAACAGCGGGAGGTTGCAGTTCCGCCGGGTCTCATCACCGACCTGACATCAGTGCCGCAGTTCGTCCGATGGGTCGTCGGGCGGGTGGGGCCGTGGCTCGAGGCGGCGATCGTTCATGACTACCTTTACATCGCTTGGCAGGACATCGAAGGGAGGCGACCGCTGGAACAGGACCGACACTTTGCAGACCGGATTATGCTGGAGGCGATGAAGACGTCCGCGGTTGGGTTTGTCCGGAGAAGCGTAATCTACGCCGCCGTGCGTGTCTTCGGCGGCTTTGGATTCAGGCGACGATCAGAGCAGCGCTATGTCGATGTGAACGATCTGGACCTGCCGCCGTTTCTCGGGCGCCGCTCCTAGGGAACGTTGTCGATCCCCGATTTCCCCCAGGGATGGCAGCGCGCGACCCGCCTGGCCGCCAGCCATGTGCCACGCGCAGCTCCATGCCTTTCCAGCGCTTCGAGGGCATAGGCAGAGCAGGTGGGCTGAAACCGGCAATTGTGCCCGACCCAAGGGGAGCCGATCAGCCTATAAAGCCGGATGGGCGCGGCGACAATGTGGGCCAGCGGGCTCATGAGCCGTGAACCTTGGTGAGGGCGCTGCGTAGATCTGCCTCAAGCTCTGCAAAAGGCATGTTCACGGTCGATCCGGGGCGCCCAACAAGGACATAATCCCAACCCGACTGGCCGAGATCCGGCAAGAGCTTTCGTGCCACAGCGCGCAAGCGCCGCTTCGCCCGGTTGCGCGCCACGGCGTTGCCGAGCTTCTTAGAACAGGTGAACCCGACCCGTATCGCGCCATCTGGGCGCTGCTCCTTGGCCAGAAGGAGGAATCCCTTTGTCGGCACCCTCACAGAACGATTAAGCGCCAGGAAATCCCGGCGCTTCAAAAGGCGGTCGATCCGCGTGCCATGCGCCATCTCGGACGCAGGCTGATCGTTTGAAATCAGGCGCTGAGCGCCTTGCGGCCGCGGGCGCGGCGGGCGTTCAGGATCTTGCGCCCTGCCTTCGTCGCCATGCGCGCACGAAAACCGTGGCGCCGCTTGCGCACGAGGTTCGAAGGTTGATAGGTCCGTTTCATCGTCGCTCTCCGGGTCAGGGGGCGACTTCCATCGGCGGAACTCAAGCCCCAAAGTGTTCGAGAAGCTGTCGCATAGAAGGCTGCGCGGCGCCTGTCAACGGGGTGAACCCGGTTTCTGCAACAACAAGCGCTCCTGTTCCGTAACAAATGTTTCAGGCGTCAAGGCAGATTCGCCCGTTCTGAAACATGAGCGCCGCGCAGCGGGTGCCGCCATCACCGCACCGTGACCTCGGCTTCAACGCCACGTGAGAGGCCTATCGCGACGGCACCGATGCGGGCATCTCTTGCGCAACACCCGAGTGGAGCGTGAGATGACCCATATGCCAGATACCGAGACAGAATCGACCTTTGTGAAGAACCTGCCCCTCATTGCGATCGGAGTTGCGGCCTTGGCAGGCTTCTTCTTCCTGAGGGATTACCTGACGTTCGAGACACTGGCAGCCAATCGCGAAGCGCTGATCGCCTTTCGCGATGGCAATTATTTTCTGACCGTTGTCGTCTTCATGCTGGCCTATGTGATCATCGTGGGTTTCTCTCTCCCTGGGGCGACGATCGCGACGTTGACCGGCGGTTTCCTTTTCGCAACGTTCCCCGGCGCGCTTTTCAACGTGCTCTCGGCAACGATCGGTGCGGTGCTGATCTTTCTCGCTGCTCGCTGGGGCCTTGGTGAGAAACTGTCGGCTCGGATGGATGCTTCGGAGGGAGGCGTCAGGAAGATCAAAGCGGCCATCGACGACAATCAGTGGGAGGCGCTGTTCCTTATCCGGCTGGTCCCGGCCGTGCCGTTCTTTGTGGCAAATCTTGTCCCGGCGCTTGTTGGTGTTCCGCTTTATCGCTTCGCTGTCACGACATTTCTAGGCATCATTCCGGGGGCTGTCGTCTATACGTCCGTCGGCGCAGGTTTGGGCGAGGTGTTCGCCCGTGGCGAGACGCCCAACCTTGGTATCATTTTCGAGACGCACATCCTGCTGCCGATCCTCGGCCTCTGTGTGCTGGCCATTTTCCCGATCATCCTCAAAGCCGTCCGCGGCAAGAAAGGTATCTGAGCCATGGACCAGATCAACACGCAGACCGAGCCCGAGGTGGCGCAAAAGGCACCGAAACGCATCAAGGCGGACGTCCTGGTGATCGGAGCTGGCTCAGGCGGGTTGTCCGTCGCAGCGGGTGCCGTGCAGATGGGGGCAGACGTTGTCCTACTCGAAGGGCACAAAATGGGCGGTGACTGCCTGAATTACGGATGTGTTCCGTCCAAGGCGCTCATTGCGGCCGCCAAGAAAGCCCAGGCAATGCGGAGTGGCAAATCATTCGGGGTGAAGCCGGTCACACCGCAGGTCGACTACGCGACCGCGAAGGATCACGTCCATAAGGTGATCGACACGATCGCGCCGGTCGACAGCCAGGAGCGCTTCGAAGGTTTGGGCGTCAAGGTGATCCGCGAATACGGACGCTTCATCTCAAAGACTGAGGTACAAGCGGGTGATACCGTGATCGAGGCGCGGCGGATTGTCGTTGCCACTGGATCCTCCCCCTTCGTGCCGCCGATCGACGGTCTGGATGAGGTCGAGGTCCACACGAACGAGACGATCTTCGATCTTCGGGAAAAGCCCGAGCATCTGTTGATCGTAGGCGGCGGTCCGATTGGGATGGAGATGGCGCAGGCACATATCCGCCTCGGGTCGAAGGTTACTGTCATCGAAGGGCAAAAGGCCCTTGGCAAAGACGATCCCGAGTTAGCGTCAGTTGTACTTGACCGCCTTCGTGCCGAAGGGGTTGAGATCGTTGAAGACGCGCTGGCCGAACGTGTAAGCGCTACAGCTGGCGTGACGGTTCATACTAGCGAAGGCGACTTCTCAGGCAGTCATCTTCTCATGGCTGTTGGTCGTAAGATAAACCTCGAACGGCTGGATCTCGAAAAGGGCGGTATCGCCTATAACCGTGGCGGGCTGAAGGTCGGCGACGATCTCCGATCAGTCAGCAACAAGAAGGTCTATGCCGTCGGTGATGCCGCGGGCCGGTACCAATTCACCCATGTTGCGGGGTATCACGCTGGCGTGGTCATCAAGTCGATGCTTTTCGGCCTTCCGTCGAAGGCGCGGGAGGATCACATCCCATGGGCGACTTATACCGATCCCGAACTGGCTCAGGTTGGTTTGACCGAAGACCAGGCGCGCAAGAAGTATGGCCCCAGTCTCTCCGTTGTCCGCTTCGCTTATGATGA
Source organism: Aestuariibius violaceus (assembly GCF_040779325.2). NCBI lineage: Bacteria > Pseudomonadati > Pseudomonadota > Alphaproteobacteria > Rhodobacterales > Paracoccaceae > Aestuariibius > Aestuariibius violaceus. The sequence goes on along the minus strand of NZ_JBFONT020000008.1, from coordinate 12,053 downwards.
AAACGACCGCGCAATCGCCGAGGGCAAGACGGAAGGTCTTGTAAAGGTCATGGTGGTGCGCGGCAAACCTGTCGGCGCATCTATCGTCGGCGCCCAGGCCGGAGAGCTGATTGGCATCTGGGCCATGGCCATTGCGAACGGTCTGAAAATGACGGCGCTTTCCAATACCGTTCTGCCCTATCCGACACTGATGGAGGTCAACAAACGGGCGGCGGGCGCGTATCTTGGCCCGAAGATCTTTGACAGTACGATGGTTAAGCGCATTGTCGGCTTCGTTCAGAAAAGAATACCCTAGGTGGGTTCCCGGGTCTTTTGGTAACCATGATAAAATCCCTCTCCGGCAGATTGCTCATCCTCACGACCATCTTCGTGATGCTGGTCGAGGTCATGGTCTTCGTGCCATCCGTTGCCCGCTTCCGCGAGGATTACCTATTGCTTCGACTTGAGCGGGCGCAGATCGCCTCGCTTGCGCTACTGGCCGACGACATGATCGACCGTGACCTGGAAGAGGAACTGCTGGAGAGCGCAGGCGTCTTCAACGTTGTATTGCGGCGAGATGAGATCAGTCAACTGATCCTGTCTTCTCCGATCCCTGCGCCGATCCACGCGACATACGACCTGCGGGCTCCGACGCCATGGCAACTGATCCGCAACGCTCTGGAGCGCCTCGTTGATACCGAAGAACGGGTCGTGCGCGTCATCGGAGAGCCTGTGAGAGGGGGTGGGCTGCTGATCGAGGTCACCATGCATACCATGGATTTGCGCCACGAGATGATCCGATACGGCCTCCGTATTCTTTTCCTTTCTGCAATCATTTCGATCGTGACAGCTATCCTTCTATTTCTTACTGCGCGCCGCTTCATCGTGACGCCGATAAAGGGGGTTGTCAGCGCGATGCAGCGCTACGCCGCCGAACCAGAGGACACCCGCCGCATTATCGAGCCGAAGGCGAGCGTGACGGAGTTACGTGAGGCTGAAGAGGCACTGCAATCGCTTCAGACGCAATTGACCTCAGCCCTGCGCCAGAAAGAGCGTCTGGCTCAATTGGGAGAGGCTGTAGCTAAAGTCAGTCACGACCTGCGCAACATTCTGACTTCCGCCCAGCTCTTCACCGATCGGATCGAAGCTTCAGAGGATCCCTTGGTGCGCCGGATGGCGCCGAAGCTCATCAATTCTATCGCGCGCGCGGTGTCCCTCTGCGAGAGCACGCTCGCCTTCGGAAAGGCGGAGGAGCCGCCCCCGACACTTGACCGGGTCGCGATCGCGCGGATCGTTGAGGATGTGATCGACAGCGAGCGGCTGGCTGCGGGCGACTACGAGATTGCTTTCAAAGAAGAGGTGCCGCCTGGTTTGATGATCCGAGCTGATGGAGAGCAACTCTTCCGGGTCATCTCAAATCTCATCCGCAATGCGCGACAGGCGATTATAGCGACGGGAAAGCCCGGCGAAGTGTCGCTCTCGGCCTGGGAGGACGACCAAGCCTGGTGGATCGAGATCGCCGATACCGGCCCGGGCCTGCCGCCAAAGGCCCGAGAGTATCTCTTTCGCCCATTCCGTGGGGGTGCCCGAAAGGGCGGCGCAGGGCTTGGCCTCGCTATAGCTGCTGAGCTCATCCGGGGCCACGGTGGTACACTTGAGTTGCGGCAGACGGGAGCGGATGGGTCACGCTTTCTGATCTGCCTGCCCAAGATGGATGCGGTAACGATCGCCGTCAGTTGACGTCGATTCACCCTTGCGCCGCGGGAACGCCGCCGCTATCTCCCGAACACTCTGCGCGCTGGTAGCTCAGTTGGATAGAGTACTTGACTACGAATCAAGGGGTCGGGGGTTCGAATCCTCCCCAGCGCGCCATTTCCCTTTCACCTGTGGAAAAAGCCTCTAACGCCTTGAAGGGCAAGGTAGTTTTCGGGGTTCGAAGTCCCTCTTTGCGGCAATAGGCCAGACGCTCTGCGAAGGCCAGTTTCAGGACGGTTCTCTGCAGGGGTAGGTTGCCGGAAGCCCAGAGTTTCCAAGGGCTTGCGAGGAAGGCCATGGCGAGTTCGAACATCTCCTCGAAGCTGCGTTTGGGCTGGCCGGTTTTGCGCAGCTTTTCGGTGAGCAACAGCTTCTCTGTCTCAAGACGATCGATCTTTGCCTCATAGGCGGAGATGACGCTCGACGAGTTCGCCTCGACAATCCGGTCCATCAGCCCGTCGACCTGTTTCTCGATGGCCTTGATCTGTCTCTTGGCCTCGCCGCTCTGCGACTGGACGCGGGCCAGTTGCTGATCCCAGGCGTCCTTGAACATCTGCCGGACGAGGGCGAAGAGTCCGTCCGTCGGTTGCATAGTTTGCAGCATGTCCGCGAAGGCCCCTTCCAGCTCGTCGCGGCGGATCGACTTGCGATAGCTCGGGCAGCCTTTCGTGTGGCACAGATAGTATGGATGCTTCTTGCCGGTCTTGCTTTTCGACCAGCAGGAGGTCAGTGGCTTCTGGCAGTCATTGCAGAGGATGAAGTTTCTGAGCGGGAAGTCCGCGCTGATGTCTTTTCGCGCGGGCGCCTTGGCCCTCTCCTGAAGGCGGTTCTGGATCTTCTGGAAGGTCTCGAAGTCGATCAGGCCCTCATGCTGCGCCTTGCGCAGGGGCACGTTCCAGAGTGGCACGTCCAGATAGCCCGCATAGATCGGGCGGGTCAGGATGTCTTGGATCCGCTGATGGTGCAGGAGCCCATTGGCCGTGTCCTTCGGAAAGGCGGGCTGGCTTTCCAGGAAGCGCTTCACCTCGACCTTGGTCTGGAAGCGCCCGCAGGCATAGCCCTCGAGGGCCTCCCGCAAAAGCGAGGCTGTGGGCTCGTCGCGGACCAGCATGTTCCCGCGCCCGCTAATGCGCTGATACCGGTAGCCAACCGGCGCCTGGAAACACCAATAGCCGTTCATGGCCCGGGCCCGCATCCGGTTGACGGTCTGTTCCCCGTTCTTCTGCCGCTGGTGCTGCGAAACGCTGGCAAGGAGGTTTTCGACCAGAATAGAATCCGAATCTTCGCCAAACTCGATGGACGGGCTTTCGAGCTTGCCGCCAGCCTTGGCGAGGGACGCGCGCAATTCCAGATGCGCCTCTAACCCGCGGGCCAGGCGGCTGATATCGTCGATGATGACGATTGTGCCCCGCTTTCGGTTCTTGCGGAGATATGTGAGCATCGCCTGCATGCCCGGTCGGGTGGCGAGGCTGCCGGTCATGTCGTCGGTGAAGACCTGCGCCACCTCATAACCTTTGTGGCGGGCATATTCCCGGCAGCGGGTTTCCTGGGAGGTCAGACCGTCCCCACGCTTCGTCTGGGCCGAACTGGAGACCCGGCGGTAGATGACGGCTTTCGGGATATGTCTCTGATCCTCCATTACGGCCTCCTTTCCGGCGCTTCCAGACTGGAAGCCACCTCTTGCATCTCAATGTCCGGATTATCTCCACACTTTACCACATCGCGGAAGGCGCTCGCCAATCTCCCCTGGTCTTGTCCACAGATCTCTTGTGCCGGCTCGATCCCGAAGCCGAGATCGACGAAGGTGACCACGATCGACCAGAGGGTTTCGATGAGCGCGCGCTTCTGCTCTTCGGGGATAGCCTCGTCTTCGAGGAACGGCAGATAGGCGTCCCAGTCGATTGTGAGTTTGGGGTTTGTTTCGGTCATCTCGGCCTCCGGATCACGAAGTTTGGCTTTGCCAAAGAGGCGGCGGGGATTTACCCAACAGGTTGTAATCCCTTCGCTTTTCTCTTCTTTTCGGTGTCCGAACTATGCCACAGTAGGACCACGCAATGCCCGCGCAGTGAGGCGGGCAATTCAAGCAATGTGGGGCGATGAGGCGCAGACGGATCGATTGGCAGCAGGCGGATACTGATCAGCGGAAGACACTCTATCCGGCGATCAAGGCTGTCTGTAGTGAGCGCCGTTGGACGTTAGAGGCCTTCTGCAGTGAGGTTCTGCCGGACAAGGTTGGACTGGGCTACGAGTCGCATCTCCGCGACGGAACCCTGTCCAAGGACCGCGCGGCCTTCATCCATGCCTGGATCGGAGAGCACCATCCCGATCTTGGGGTCAGACACGCTCCGGATCTCTACACGGACAGCCAGATCACCTCCTGGACGGAGCTGCTGGAGGAGCATGGGGTGTTCGGCACGTTCACCATCCAACGTTACGAGGCCGGGATGGGGCTTGTCCGGCGGTCCGACCGGGCGCCGCTGGCCAAGAAGCGGATCGCCCTAGGCGAGGAGTTCGTATTCCATCTGGAGAGCGGCTTTGCGGGTCAGGCCATCGCCCTGCAGGAGCTGGACGGCACCTGGTATCCAATGCCGCTCAACAACGCCGATATCCCTTGGGTGGCCGATCTGACCGCAGGCCACCAATTCCTACCTAGTCACCCCATCACCGGCGCCCCAGAACCGCTCCGGGAGGATGATCATACGGGCCGCCACGGCTTTGCGCTTTTAATCGCTTCCGACGGTCACTCAGACGAACTGGAAAACCTGACCGCTCTGTTCTCAGCCGTTCATGCGCTGCCGCAGGATCGACTGGACGACCTGGCCGCATGGTGGACCGGCCTCACCGGCCCCAAAGCGCTGTATCGGCTGAATGTCGTGTTCGTGGCGCGGGCGGACTAGGACCGCATTCACCCAAGTTTGCAAATCATTATGTGATCTGTTATGATTATATATGATATATGCGACACGAGAGTATTTGAGAGGAGGCCATTGATGACCCGTTTGACCATATCCATGCCGGACCAGATGAACGACTGGGTCGAAGCGCAGATCGCCACGGGCCGTTACGGCAATGTGAGCGAGTACTTTCGGGATCTGGTGCGCCACGATCAGGAGCGCCGGGAAGGCGCGATCGCCGAGTTGCGCGGGATGATCGACGCGGCCGAGGCCAGCGGGATCAGTGAGAAGAGCCTGCCCGAGATCCTGGAACAGGCGCGGGCGATGGCGCGCGCCAAAGGGTTGGTGAGTGACTAGGCTGACCCTCACCCGGGACGCAGAAACCGACTTTACCGAGATTACTCTCTACACGATCGAGCGCTTCTGCCTGGATCAGGCGGAGCGCTACACTGAAGCCCTCTGGCAGCGCTGTTTGCTCCTGGCCGAGCATCCCGGTCTGGGTCGGCGCTATGAGGTTGTTAGGGAAGGTCTGTTACGCGCGGAATACGAGCGCCATTCGATCTACTATAGGTCATCGAGTGATGGGATCCTCGTCTATCGGATCCTCCATCAGCGCCGGGATCCGGCGCGGCATCTCTAGAGGTATTTAAGGACATCGCCACCCAACCATGGGTCGGGTGAAGACTGACCTCGCCATGGATCCTGACGGACCATGACATCTCTTCCTCTTTATTTACCGCCAAGCACCCGGCCAGGCCATCGTCAAAGGGCAAGCGTCCGCAGAATTGCGGCCGTCTCCGGCGGGACCCGTGTCCTCATCCCATTGGTCGCCCCGATGGGGCTTTATCCCAATGGGATTGCGGGCCGCACCAGTCCCGCCTCCGACCCGTTTGACCCTGTCCCGTCCGGCCGCTCGTCGGGCTGCCGCCCTCCTCCCTGCGCTTCGGTGAATGGCAGGAGCCATTCCCTCGAAACGAGGAAGGCAGGCTTCGCCCAAAGGCGGTGGGAACAGGTCTCACCGTCTCAACCCGACGAGACGGAGACGGATTATGACGACCACATTCTTTGCCCAGCCCTACGACATCACGGCGGCGGGCTTCTACTTTGAAACCTTGGAAGAGTATCGCCTCAAGGCGAACGCGCTTCGCAATGATCATGGGGAGGTGGTCGAAGAGTTCGAAATTCAATTCATCGATGGGGAGGAGATCGATTGCGCCTTGAGCAAGGCCGCGAGCCTCTCGCAAGCCAATCTCGGCGATGTCCTGAAAGCCATCGACGATTGGTCGGAGGAGGACAAGCTCCGCTTTATCGTCGGCGTGGAATACTGCTCTGTCAGCTTTGATCTAAGTCGCGACGATCCCAACGAGTTGGATGTCGATATCTACCATCTCGCGAGCCTGCGGGAATTGGCGGAGCAGTTCGTCGATGACGGCATCTGCGGGGATATCCCCGAAGCGATGCGGTTTTACTTCGATTACGACGCCTTCGCCCGTGATCTGGGCATGGATTACTTCGAAGTCGAGATCGCAGGCCAACGCCTCGTCTGCCGATGCGCTTGAAGGGCGCGGAGGCTGACGCAGGGGCGTGCCGCGGCGCGTCTCTCCGCGAGCCTCTGAGGTCCAGAGGGTCGGTAACCCACTCGAAAGGAGAGACCAATGACCAAGCAAGAGAAGATCAAAACGAACGAAGCCACCAAAGCGACCGAGACAGGCGCGCTGCCTGCCATGCCCACGCGCGCGATCCACGATATCCCGCTGGGGCGGCTCGACCTGTCGGTGATGAACCCACGGCAGGATGTCGAGGACGCGGAAATTGCCGCATTGGCAGACTCGATCCGCACTGTGGGACTTATGCAGAACCTCATGGGCGTGCTCATGGAAGACAGCCGCGTTGCCATCGTGGCGGGCGGACGCCGCTTGCGGGCCTTGAAGGCCATTGCCGCCGAGGACGGGCAGAACGAGGCCGAGGTGCTTGTGCCTGTCCTCGTAACGGATGACGAGGCCGAAGCGCAGGTCTGGGCGAGCACTGAGAATACGGCGCGTCTTGCCCTCAATCCCGCCGATGAGATCAGAGCCTATAGGCGGATGGTCGAGACAGGCGCATCCGTCGAGACCATCGCCAAGGCCTTCGCGGTGTCCGTCCGCCATGTAACGGGGCGCTTGCGGTTGGCAGGGCTTGCGCCTGTGATCCTTGAGGCTTTGCGCGCGGGTGAGATCACCTTGGACGTGGCGGCGGCCTATACGGTGACAGGCGATGTGGCGGCACAGGAGGCGACCTTCACCCGTCTGCAGGAGGGCTATGGCGGCGACACGCCCGCCCAGATCAGACGGATGCTCATGCAGGAGGCCGTGTCTGCCGAGAGTTCACTGGCACGGTTCGTAGGTCGCGAGGCCTATGAGGCGGCAGGCGGCGCGATCCGCGAAGACCTCTTCGGGGCAGACATCTGGTTTTGCGATCCCGATCTGGTGCGGGGTTTGGCAGAGGCGAAGCTGAGTGCGGCCAAGGCCGATCTTGAGGCCGAGGGCTGGTCATGGGTGAGTGCCCAGATCGAGCCGATCCCTTACGAGGTTCTGGCAGACTATCGCCGCACCTATCCCGAACAGAGGGACATCTCCGAGGAGGAGCATCTGCGTTACGAGGAGCTTGCGGAATTGATCGAGGCGGAGGCCTGCGATGAGGCGGGTCTCGCCGAGTTTGCCACCTTGGAGGCGAAGCTGAACGAGGAGCACTTCACCGAGACCCAGAAAGCTCATGCGGGCGTGATGGTGGCGATAGCCTGGGATGGCACGCTCGACCTGCGGCAGGGGCTGGTGCGCCCCGAGGATCAGGCGGCGGCGATAGAGGCAGGGGTGATCGAAGAGAGCCGCCACGCCAAGGCGGTGAAACCCGCCACGCCCTATCCGACCTCCCTCATGGACGATCTGGCGGCGATCCGCACGGGGGCAATCCAAGCCGCGCTGATCAAGAAGCCCGAACTGGCACTTGATCTCCTGACCTTCGCGCTCTCGACGCCCTGCTATGGGGACGCGATGCCCTTGCAGATCGGCGGCAAAGCGGCGCGGAACATGCCCGAGAAGAGCGATCAGGGAATGGCACTGCCCAACAGGCTCAGACCACAAGAGTATCGGATGCCGCTCAATGGATCAGAGGCGAGCGACGCCTTCACTGCGTTCCGTGCTCAGTCGAAGAAAGCTCGCAACGCCGTTCTGACCGAGCAGATCACCCGTCTCTTCGCGGCAGACCTTGCCTTCGACAGGCCGACCCCGCTGGTCGAGCAGATTGCTCATCTGGCCGAGGCCGATATCCGCGCGGTCTGGACACCGACCAAGGCCTTCTTCGCGCGGCTTAAGAGCGATCAGCTGGACGAGATCATGGCCGAGATCATCGGCACCGACGTCGCCCCCGCCTTCGCGAAATCGCCCAAGAAGGACAAGGTCGAGAAGCTCCATAAGATGTTCACCGACGAGAGCGCTCGCGCGGGCCTGTCGAAAGAGGCCAAGGCACGGTTGGACGCTTGGTTGCCGGAGGGGATGGCGGTGAAAGGCGACTAACCCTCGAAAGACTAATGAAACGCATTGCCCGCGCCGATCCAGTTGGCGTGGGCTTTCCTGCAGGAGGGGGCGGGAAAGGAGCCATTCGCCGCAGCCGCAGTACTCTGAAACATCATTTGAGAGAGCGGACATTCGAACGACTGACTTGTTGGGTTCTAATCTCAGCGCGGGCATCGCAATGCTATCTGCTTGCAGATTGCTCGTCTCCGTCGTTTGAAAAATACAGCTCGTCCACCCGTGCAATTGCCTTCCTGATAATTCCCAGCCAACTGCTTTTTCTGTTTCGATGATTTCCCAGCAATCACCAAGCAATGACAACAAGTCTTCAAGAGAGAGTTCCGGCTTATCTTCCAGTCCCGTAATCGCACGGGCAACATCTGCTGCTACTTGTGGCGTCTTTGGTTCCGGCTTGTCGCCGCCTTTGATCTTCGCCAAGAAATCAAGTGCAGCTCCGCCGGCCTTTTGATACGGGCTATTTTTGCCTAGAGCACGATCCGCATAGGTTTCCTTGCGCTTGGCTGGCGCCTTGGTTGTGTGAATGAAATCTGCAAGCCCTTGTCGATCAAGTCCGGCCTTCTCGCCATAAAAATGCATAGGCAACCAAGCCCCGTTGCTCACTTCGACTGCGCAACGCACATAGTCCTTAGGATCGTAAGGAGAAGTCCCGTTCAGGAAATTGCGTATAAGGTCTGCCGGTGTTGCAAATCCCTTTCGGAGAACAGCACCGGCACCGTCCACAGCTTGAACCTCCCCGACCAGCTTCAGCGTTGATTCGCCTTTCTTTTCATCGAATTCGCCCTCACGAATAAACTTGATCTTATCCAATAGATCTTCCCCGATCACGATTGACCGGTTCTCATCGCTCAAAATGCCGTCGGCAAGATCAGCGACCATAGCATCACGCGGACCGAGCTGGAGAAGCTTTTCCACCATCGGAAGTATCTGCTCTCTAGACTGACGATCACGTTCGTCGAGAATGGACCGCAGATCACTGTACTTGATACGCGCTGATTGCCCAGGATAACGGAAAAAGATGTCTCCTTCCTTGACCTGATCGCCGTCGCCTTTCTGCGCAATCACGGGACGCGAGCCATGCTGATGGACAAACATGATGCCCACCTTCAATCCATCGATTTCAAGAACACCGGTCTCGACTTCTGGCGTAGGATCGAAAGTTGATTTGATACGCTTGGTGAAATCTGCCGGATCGGCATTCACGAAATCAGCACCCTTGAGCCCGGTCACCTTGTAGCTTTCGGGATCGACTTTCCCGCCGGTCACCTTTTTATCTTTGACGCCAAAGACAATGTAGCCACCTGAATTGTTTGCAAGTGCCGCGACGGCCCGAAGCCATTTTCCAGTGTGCTTGAAGCCGAAATCCTGCTTGCATTCGTGAGTTTCGCTTTCTCCAAACTTGAACCGCCAAACACCGCCTGTGTCCTTGGCGAACATCGCGGCAAGGGTAGCTTCAACCATCGGACCACTTTCTGGAACCGACGACGGTCCAGAACCCGGAACTGCCACCGACGCCGTAACACCCGTGGCTTTGAAAGACTTCAGGAAGGCATCAAGCGTGCCGTCACTCGCCGCGCCAATCCTCGAGGAGTCGCTGTAGCTGCCGTCCTTGATGCCGGTGATCCTGCCAGAATTCACAGGTCGGTCAGGCCGGTTAAAAAAGAACTGAATGTCCTTGTTCTTCATGCCTCGCGCAGCCATCGCCTTGATGAGGGCGATTTCTTCATTCGTAATGCTACGGTTTTTGGCCATCGGGTTTGCTTTACTCTCACCAAATCTACAAATCGGGTTAAAATGAACAACTAATCATGCTGTGCCAGCAGATGGGTGTCGAATATTAGTCTTGGAAACACAAGTTGGCCACATTTGATCCTATTCAACAACCTGAAACATGCGTGTGGTCTTTGCCTTGTATTACCTGGAAATCTAGTCTGTCCGCACGCATGTAACGTCAGTTAATGGCAGCTATAGAGAGCGCTGCGGTGCGGCGTCATCGGTTAGGTCGAGAGGCCGCTTCGGGCCGTCAAACGACAATTTGATGAGCCCCTGACGGTTCAGCCAAAGTCTCACATGGGTGAATGTCCGCGAAGATCTCGATGATGTTATTCTCTGGGTCCCTGAAGAACAATGTCCTGTGGGTCCAATCCTGGTTCGTAGGTGGTTCGATGACCTCCAAACCACATTCGACAAGCTTGTCATAGGCGAGATCGACATCAGCGGGCGGCACGCGAAAGCTGATCTGGATGGAAGCGGATGATGACGGCACGTTCGGTCCATCATAGGCGCGCCCACGCTTCCGCAGGCCAAGAAACAAGGTCCCAACCCTAAAGAACGTCATTCGTTCGAGGAAATCCTCTTCTATATAGAACTCAAATAGCTGCTCGTAGAAAGCTCTCATCCTTGCAAGGTCGTCACAAAGGATGATCACGTAGTCCAAGCTGCGAATGGCTTTGAAGCCGCTGTATTTATTCATGTCCGTTCAACCTCAATATTTTGGTTCGTGAAAGCGATCGTCGGGGATCACAGCAATTGGCGCGATTTCCACCAGTAGGTCTGATGTGATCAGCCCCGCTGCCTGGATGAGAATGCTGACCGGGCCATGCTCCATTCGGAGGCGTTCGGCCCTGACTTTTTGAATCGCCGGCATGTCCGTTGGGTCCAGATAGAAGACCGTTAAGGAGACGATATCTTCCAATTGCCCGCCGACGGCTTTCAGAATGTTCTCGACATTGTCGAAGCATTGCTGTGCCTGCGCTTCGCAATCGCCCTTGCCAATTACATTGGCATCCTTGTCCCAAGCCACTTGTCCGGTTATGTGGAGCACGTGGCCCTTCGGCGCGATCACACCATGATGGAAAGGACGGCCAAGTTGTGGCCATCCAGTCGGAGGGTTGTATCTGATCATTATTGAGGTCCTCATCCTGACTTTCGGCAAGACTTGACCGGCTTGCCTCCTCTTACTCAAACGACAAAATTTGAGCGCGAGACTTAGAAAATCTCAGTCTCGTTCGAAAGTCGTCCATGCTAATACGCCGTAGGGAGACAGCATGACCTATCGATTTCCATCCTTGAACGGGCTCAAAGCATTTGAGGCGGCGGCGCGGCATTTGAGCTTCAAGGCCGCCGCAGCTGAGCTTGGCGTCACGGCCGGCGCCGTCAGCCAGCAGGTCAAGCGATTGGAAATGTCGCTCGGCATCTCTCTCTTCCGGCGCCTCCCTCAAGGGTTGCTGTTGACGCGGAAAGGCGCTGCTTATCTCCCGGACATCTCGCGCGCTTTTGACGTCCTCACAGACGCCACAGAAGCAGTTGCTCCAGCTCTCAATGGCCGCAAGCTGAGCATCGGTCTCGACCCGCTGGTCATCGAACGGCTTCCAAAAGGATGGCCGCGGCATTCGACCGAGCTTGAGTCTTATGTCCGGGAGACACGGATCACTGACGATATTGAACTGATCTGGAACAACGAGCTTGATGCGTTGCTTCTCGCCAGGCAAACCCGACACGGAAGTCTGTCAGAGCATACCGTCTGTCCAAATGGCAACTCAGAGCCAGTCTTTTTCATCACCCGACCTGGTCTGGCTGAATGCCGTCAATCGCGCGCGATCGTCGAAGCATTGGCGTCTGAGAGCGCAGAGTAAAAGCGACAAGACGCGTGGTGCGTTGGAATTTGCACCGAGAACGAACGTCCGCAATGCAGGCTGCAAGCGCAGCGTTATGATAGTGTGTAGAGAGTCCGCTTCTCTAATTGGGCATTTGGGTCAAGCTCGTTTTTCTTGTTGCTTAGGATCGTTGTCGCTCATCCGGGTCACGCTTCTCTTCGCAGTCTGTTTGATGCCGCGTAGGACATCGCTGCACGCATGTG
>NZ_JBFONT020000007.1:0-133128 GCF_040779325.2 Aestuariibius violaceus | reverse complement strand
AGAGGCCCGGCACGCGCGAAATGCGACTCCCCCGCCCGCCCGGGCCCCCGCGCCCGGCGGGGGGCGCCCCTAGGGTCCGCCCCGAGATGGATCGTGATTTGCCGATAACGCCGTCCTTCCGGCTGGACGGAAAACGTGCGCTGGTGACCGGCGCCTCGCGCGGGATCGGCTATGCCTGCGCGGCGGCGTTGGCTGAGGCGGGCGCGTCGGTTGTCATGGCCGCGCGCGGGGCGGAGGAGTTGGAGAGCGCGGTCGAGGCGTTGCGGCATCGCGGCTACACGGCGGAAGCCTGGCTGGTCGATATCACCGATGTCGAGGCGGTGCGCGCGGGCGTCGCGCGGCGGGGGGCGTTCGACATTTTGTGCAACTCGGCCGGGACGGCGCGGCATGGGCCGGCCGCGGAGACAGTGCCGGAGGATTTCGACGCGGTGATGGGCGTTAATCTGCGGGCGGCTTATTTCGTCGCTCAGGCCGTTGCCAAGGCAATGCCGCAGGGCGGGTCGATCCTGCAGATCTCCAGCCAGATGGGGCATGTGGGTGGGGTGGATCGCGCGGTTTATTGCGCCTCGAAACACGCTGTCGAGGGGATGACCAAGGCAATGGCGATAGAGTGGGGGCGACGGGGCATCCGCGTGAATACGATCTGTCCGACCTTCATCCGGACGGAGTTGACCGAGGGGACGTTTGCCGATCCCGGGCGGCGGGCCTGGATCGAGGAGAAGATCAAGCTGGGCCGGGTCGGCGAGGTCGAGGATATCATGGGGGCGGTCGTGTTCCTTGCCTCGGACGCGGCGGCGATGATCACGGGGACCGCGCTGATGGTCGATGGCGGTTGGACGGCGGGATGAAGGGGTTCGATCCGAAATTCCGGGACTTTCCCGACTACATCCTGAAGATCACCAAGGAGATCTGGGAGGATCGCGGGCTGGGGGCCCGGATGAAGGACTATTACCATCCCGAAGTCGTCGTGCGGACGCCCTGGGGGATCTCTGTGGGCGAGCCCGCGATGACGGCCGCGACCATGGCGACGGTGGTGGAATTCCCGGATCGGGAATTGCTGGGCGAGGACGTGATCTGGTCGGGTGATCCGGAGGCCGGGATGCTGTCGTCGCACCGGATCTATTCACGCGCGACCCATGGGGGGTCAGGCCTCTTCGGGGCGGCGACAAGGCGACCGATCGGGATCTACGCGTTGGCTGATTGCTATGCCAAGGACGGGCAGATCAGTGACGAGTGGCTGATCCGGGACAATGGCGGTCTGGTGCGCCAGATCGGAGAGGAGCCGCGCGATTGGGCGTTGCGTAAGGTCGAGCAGGGGATGCGGGCCTTCACCGCCGATCAGGATCGGGCCGGCCCATATTCCGGGCGGGGGAACGAGCATGCGCTGGGGCAGCGGCTGGCGGAGTTGCTGGAGCGGTTGATGGCGGCCGAGTTCTCCATCATTCCCGAAGCTTGGGACCGAGCGGCGGAGCTGCACTATCCGGGCGGCGTCGAGGGTCACGGCTGGCGCGATGCGGACCGGGCTTGGCTGGGACTGCGGGCGGCGTTTCCGTCGGCGGAGTTCACCGTGCATCACGTGATCGGGCGGGAGGATCCGATGATGGCGCCCCGGGCCGCGGTGCGGTGGTCGCTCGACGGCCTGCATGATGGTTGGGGGGCGTTCGGGGCGCCCTCGGGTGCGCGGGTCCATGTGATGGGGATAACCCAAGCGGAGTTTGGGCCATGGGGCCTGAGGCGGGAATGGACGCTGTGGGACGAAACGGCGATCTGGATGCAGATCCACGCGGGAGGTGCGGCATGAGTGTGAAAGTGACCCATGCGGGCAGCCTGCCGCGAGGCCAGGCGGTGGTGGATCAGATCTTTGCCCGCGAGCGCGGAGAGGCGGTCGATCCGGCCCGGTTCGAGGCGGTGATGGAAGAGGCCGTGGGCGCGGCGGTGCAGCGACAGGTGGAGACCGGCGTCGATATCGTCAGCGACGGCGAGATGTCGAAGATCAGCTACGCGACCTATGTGAAGGATCGCTATACCGGGTTCGACGGGGACAGCCCGCGGAACCCGCCCGGTGATCTGAAGCTCTTCCCGTCCTTCATGAAACGGCTGGCCCAGGATGGCGGCACGCCGAAATATGCGCGGCCGATGTGCGTGGGCGAGGTTCGCTCGAAAGGGCAGGGGGAGCTTGAGGCGGATATCGCGCGGCTGAAGGCGGCGATGGCGGCGCATGGGGCCGAAGCGGGGTTCATGAACGCGGCGTCGCCGGGCGTGATCTCTCTGTTTTTGCAGAATGACTTCTATCCCTCGCGGGAGGCGTATCTGGCGGCATTGGCCGACGCGATGGCGGCGGAGTACCGGACGATCGTCGAGGCGGGCCTGATGCTGCAGCTGGATTGCCCGGACCTGGCGCTGTCGCGGCACATGCTGTTCAGCGATCTGAGCGACGAGGAATTCTTGGGCGTTGCCGAGGCGAATGTGGAGGCGCTGAACGGCGCGCTGGACGGGATCGATCCGGCGCGCGTGCGGGTGCATATCTGCTGGGGCAATTACGAGGGACCGCATGTCTGCGATATCGACATGGACAAGGTCTTTCCGGTGCTGATGAAGGTGCGGGCGTCGCATCTGCTGTTCGAGACGTCGAACCCCCGTCATGGGCACGAGTGGACGGTGTTCCGGGACCGGCGGGAGGAGATTCCGGACGACAAGGTGCTGGTGCCGGGCTGTGTGGATACGACGACGAATTTCGTGGAACATCCGGATCTGGTGGCCCAGCGGGTCGCGCGGTTTACCGATATCGTCGGGGCGGACCGGGTCGTGGCCGGGTCGGATTGCGGGTTCGGAACCTTCGCGGGCTTCGGCGCGGTTGATCCGGAGATCGCCTGGGCCAAGCTTGGCGCCCTGGCGGAAGGCGCGCGGCGGGCGTGATGGAACCGGTCGTCCTTCTGCCGGGGCTGATGTGCGACGCGCGGCTGTTTCAGCCGCAGATCACGGCCCTGTCGCAGGTGACGGGGGTGATGGTCGCGCCGATCACTGATGGCGAACGGGTGGAAGAGATCGCGAGCCGGGTGCTGGATCTGTGCCCCCGGAAGTTCGCCCTAGCGGGCCTGTCGATGGGTGGCATCGTCGCGATGGAGGTCATGCGACGCGCGCCCGAGCGGGTGACGCGGATCGCGCTGATGGACACCAACCCGATGGCCGAGACGCCGCAGGTCGCGGCGGCGCGCGAGCCGCAGATCGTCGCGGCGCGGGCCGGGCGGCTGGAGGACGTGATGCGCGAGGAGATGAAGCCCAACTACCTCGCCCCCGGGCCGCAGCGGCGGGAGGTGTTGGAGGTCGTGATGGCCATGGCGCGCGATCTGGGGCCCGAGGTCTTCGTGCGCCAGTCGCGGGCGCTGCAGCGGCGGCCGGACCAGCAGGCCGTGCTGCGGAAGGTGAAGGTGCCGGCGCTGATCCTGTGTGGAGAACACGACGCGCTCTGCCCCGTGAAACGTCACGAATTCATGGCGGAACTGATCCCCTACGCGCAGCTCACAGTGGTGCCGGGGGCCGGGCACCTGCCGACATTGGAACAGCCTGAGGCGGTGACGGAAGCGCTGCGCGGCTGGCTGCGCCAGCCGCTGGTTCTGACCTAAGACACTTTGGCGAGCGGCGTTGCGCCGTCGAGAAGCGCCCGGCCGTCGTAAGCTCGCAGAAGCGGACGGGCAGGGGCCATCATCGCAAGCGATTTGATCGCGCCATCGAAGAAGGCTTCGGCCAGCACGCGGTTCGCGTTGAGGATCGCATTGTGATCCAGGGTCAGATGATAATACGTCACGCCCCGCCTGTGGCACCGTTTGTGCAATGCCCTCATACCTGTCGAAGGCGAGCGCGGGGCCGAGCACCCCAGGTTCGCCGAACATCAGTGCGGCCCGGGCATCCTGGATCAGCAGGCGGTGTCGGGGCGAGACCTGAAGGTTGCTGTTTGCGCCAAGCTTTCCGGCGGGGATGCGGATCGGTGCGATGTTCGGGTGTCGAAGACCAGGTTTCCGTTGCTGTTACCGCCACCGTCGCCGAACGTCAGATTGTCCGGACTGAAAGCCAGGAATTGCTGCTGCGCCTTTTTTGCCACTTGTTACTGCCTGCCCCGCCGGCGCTATGGAAGGGGTTTGTGACCTAGCTAAACAGCAATCGTGGCGAACCGGTGGGTTCCGAGAGCTTTACGCAGCGGCGTTACTGTTGGCGGCACGCTTTCGCATTTTAGGGGTGTTTGTATCAATGAAATCAAGCACAAGTGGACGAATATTGTTGCGCCACGACCGGCCCGCGAAGATGCCGTAATGGCCAGCGCCGGGTTCGACATGGGCCGCTTTCTTGTCCTCAGGCAAGCCGGTCAGAAGAGCGAGGGCAGCAAGGCATTGGCCGGGGGCCGAGATATCGTCCTGCTCGCCTTCGACGATCTTCACGGCGACATCTGTGATTTTGGAGATGTCGGCATGCTTGCCATCTACCATGAAAGCGTTTTCGGCAATCTCGCGCGCCTTGAAGATGCGTTCGACGGTGGAAAGGTAGAACTCGGACGTCATGTCCATCACGGCGAGATATTCGTCGTAGAAGGTGTTGTGACGGTCGCGGTCGGAGGCCTCTCCCTTGGCGGTGCGCAGGATCTGGTCGGTAAAGGCCTTGGTGTGCTTGTCGGCGTTCATCGACATGAAGGAGGCGAGTTGCAGCAGGCCCGGATAGACCATGCGGCCGACGCCTTCGTACTTGAAGCCGACGCGCTGGATCATCGTCTCTTCCAGCTGGCCCATCGTCACGCGGCGGCCGAAATCGGTGACCTCCGTCGGGTTCGCGTCGGGGTCGACCGGGCCGCCGATCAGGGTGAGGGTGCGGGGCTGTGCCTCGGGATTGTCCTTGGCAATGATTGCCGTCGCGGCGAGCGCGAGGGGGACGGGCTGGCAGACGGCGATGATGTTCAGATCGGGGCCGAGATGCTGCATGAACTCGACAAGGTAGCTGGTGTAATCCTCGACATCGAACTTGCCTTCGGAGACGGGGATGTCGCGGGCATTGTGCCAGTCGGTGATATAAACCTCGCAGTCGGGCAGGAGACTGATCACGGTCGAGCGCAGGAGTGTGGCGTAGTGGCCGGACATGGGCGCGACCAGCAGCACCCGGCGCTTGGAAGGCGGGCGGCCGCTGATGTTGAAGTGGATGAGATCGCCGAAGGGGCGCGACAATTCCGTTTCGATCTCGACCACGTGGTCGCAGCCGTCGGGGCCGGTGATCGAAGGGATGCCCCAATCGGGTTTGGCGACCATGCGCGCGAAGGCGCGTTCGGTAACCTCGCCCCAGGCGCGCATCCAGGACAGGGCCGGCACGGGCAGCAGGGCTGTGGCCGGGTAGGAGGCGAAGGCCAGAGCGGAGGCGCCGAGCCACTGGTTAGTGTTGCGCAGGCTTTCCATCAGGTCGTACGTGGCCATGTAGCGCATCGTTTACTCCTTCGGCTGTCCGTTGAGTTTGACGGGCTGGCCTGCTAGCGTTTTCACGACATCAGGACAGTGCGGAGATGTGCCGCGACTGCGATGCTGCGGGTGCGAAATTAGGGCGGGGAGGGCCTTATGACAACCGATAACTCGGACGTGCCCGGCGGAAACCTGGAAAAGCTGGAGCAGAACATCACGCGGATCGAGGAGCTGACACAGCGCCTGATCGCCGCGATGAGCAGCAAGCGGGCGGTGCCGAATGCCCTGCAGGGACCGAGCCAGGAGCTGTATATGAAGGCCGCTGCGGCCTATTTCGCCGAGATGATGAACAACCCGGCGAAGATCATCGAACATCAGGTCGGCTATTGGGGCAAGACGCTGAAACATTATGTCGATGCCCAGCACAAACTCGCCCAGGGCAGGCTGGAGCCGGCCGCCGACGAGACGCCGGAGGATCGCCGGTTTTCCAATCCGCTGTGGGACACGCATCCCTATTTCAACTTCGTCAAGCAGCAGTATCTGCTGAACTCGGAGGCGATCGAGCACGCGGTGCAGGGTATCGACGGGCTGGATCCGCGCGAGAAGAAGCGGCTCGATTACTTCTCGCGCCAGATCGTGGACATGTTCAGCCCGGCGAACTTCCTTGGCACCAATCCCGAGGCCCTGGCCCACGCGGTCGAGACGGACGGGCAAAGCCTTGTGGACGGGCTGGAGAACCTCGTGGCGGATCTGGAGGCCAATCAGGGCGACCTTCAGGTTACCCTGGCCGACAAGGACGCCTTCAAGGTGGGCGAGAATATTGCGACCACCGAAGGCAAGGTCGTCTACCGCAACCGCCTGTTCGAGCTGATCCAGTACGCGCCGCGGACCGAGCAGGTGCATACGACGCCGCTGGTGATCTTCCCGCCCTGGATCAACAAGTTCTACATTCTCGACCTCAAACCCGAGAACAGCCTGATCCGCTGGATCGTCGATAAGGGCTTTACGCTCTTCGTCGTGAGCTGGGTGAATCCCGACCCGAGCTATAAGGACGTGTCGCTCGATAGCTATGTCGAGGAGGGGTATCTGGAGGCCATTCGCGAGGCGAAGGCCATCTGCGGCGTCAAGAAGATCAACGTCGTCGGCTATTGTATCGCCGGGACGACGCTGGCGTTGACCCTGTCGCTGCTGAAGCACCGGGGCGACAAGAGCATCAACTCGGCCACGTTCTTTACGACGCTCACGGATTTCTCGGATCAGGGGGAGGTGGGCGTCTTCCTCGACGATGACTTCGTCGACGGAATCGAGGAAGAGACGGTCGAGACGGGGATCCTCGACAGCTTTTTCATGCAGCGGACGTTTTCGTTCCTGCGGTCGAATGACCTGATCTACCGGCCGGCGATCAAGAGCTACATGATGGGCCAGGCGCCGCCCGCTTTTGACCTGCTCTACTGGAACGGGGACGGGACGCATCTGCCCGCGAAAATGGCGGTGCAATACCTGCGGGAGCTCTGCCAGGAGGACCGGTTTGCGACCAACGGGATCGAAATCCTGGGGGAGCGTCTGCATCTTAAGGATGTGGAGGTGCCGCTTTGCGCGGTGGCCTGCGAGACGGATCACATCGCCGCCTGGATGTCGAGCTATCGCGGCGTGCAGCAGATGGGATCGAAGGACAAGCGGTTCATCCTGTCCGGGTCGGGGCACATCGCGGGGATCGTGAATCCCCCGACGAAGATCAAATACGGGCACTGGTCGGGCGCCGATATCGCGCTGCCGCCGGAGGAGTGGAAGGACGCCGCCCTGCACCGGGACGGGTCGTGGTGGCCGCTTTGGGGCGAGTGGCTGGCAGAGCGGTCAGGGGCGAAACGGGCGGCGCGCGTGCCGGGAGACAAGGATCATCCGAGCCTTGCGGAGGCGCCGGGCACCTATGTTTTGAAGGCGTCCGAAGAGGTTCGCCCCACGTAACCCCCTGATTTCGCTGCAATAGCAAATTTTCTTTGCTGCGGTGCAGAAAATCCTTGAAATGCTGCGGTGCAGCATGTATCTTCGTCTTAACGAATTTGGAGGGAATGGCCGAACCGGGTGGGCTGGCGGCATTTTCTGCAAGAGGTGAGAAAGGAAGACCACCAATGGCTAAGACACAAGATTTCACGACTGTCATGAAAGACATGATGGGTGCATTCCCGGTCGACACGAAGGCGATGGAAGATGCGTTCAAGACGCAGGCCGCGCTGAGCGAGAAGATGAGCCACGTCGCGCTCGACGCCGCTGAGAAGTCGACCGAGATCTCGTCCAAGTGGACGAAAGAGACGATCGCCAAGATGGGCGCGCTGACCGAAGCCAAGTCCGACCCGGCCGACTACGCCAAGTCGATGACCGATTTCGCCTCTGCCTGGGCCGAGAGCGCTGCCGAGCACATGGCCGCCTTCGCCGAAGTTGCGAAGAAGGTTCAGATGGACTCGGTCGAGCTGATGCTGGCCGCTGGCAAGGACGTGTCCGAGGACATGACCGCCATGGCGAAGAAAGCCACCAACGACATGACGGCTGCTGCCAAGAAGGCGACGGCTGCCAAGTAATCTGACGCTCATATCGTCCTCCTCCCTGACGATGTGATCACTGGGCGGGCCTCGCGGCTCGCCCTTCTTTGTTTGCGCTCTTCCTTTTTTATCTGGGCGGGCCTAGGCTTGCTGCGATGCCGAAAGATGTCGGCACGGACGCGTGAAGGGAGTGCCCAGTGGCCGAGACCGATACCCCGCTTCTGATCAAGCGCTATGCGAGCCGGCGGCTCTATAACACCGAGACATCGGATTATGTGACGCTCGAGGATATCGCGGGGTTCATCCGCGACGGGCGCGAGGTGCAGATCGTCGACCTCAAATCCGGAGATGATCTGACCCGGCAATACCTGCTGCAGATCATTGCCGAACATGAATCGCGCGGCGAGAGCGTGCTGCCCATCAACGTGCTGAATGACCTCGTGCGGAGCTATTCGACGCAAGCCGTTTCCGTGGTGCCGCAGTTTCTGGCGATGAGTTTCGATATGCTGCGCGACGGGCAGTCGAAGATGATGGAGAACATGGGGTCGATGAATCCTATGTCGAAGATGCCCGGGTTCGAGGCGATGCGGGCGCAGCAGGAAGCTTTCATGAAAGCGATGACCGGCGGGTTGATGGGCAGTTCGGGGCCCGAGCCGGAGGCAACGGATGAGGACCTGGACGACATCAAGAAGCAGCTGTCGGAGTTGCAGGCCAAGCTTGCCAAGATGAGCAAGTAGGCGATGGCCGACAGCGCCGGACGGATCACGCTCTGGGGGGTTGAGGTGTTCGTCGCGACGGCGGAAGAGCGGTCGATTTCGGCCGCGGCGCGGCGGTTAGGGGCATCGCCCGCAACGGTGTCGCAACAGATTACCAACCTCGAAGGCGTGGTCGGGACGGTGCTGCTGGACCGGACGGCGCGGCCGGTCGTGCCGACGGCGGCGGGGCAGATGTTCCTGCGGCGGGCCAATGTGATCCTGAACGAGGCGGCGCAGGCGCGGGCGGAACTGGCCTTGGCGGATTATGCGCGGCTGACGCGGCTGCGGCTGGGGGTGATCGAGGATTTCGATGCGGATGTGACACCGCGGCTGCTGGCGGGGCTGGCGGAGAAGATGACGGATTGTCAGTTCCTGCTGGAGACGGGGGCGTCGCACCGGTTGATGGATCTTCTGGATACACGGGCGCTGGACGTGGCGGTGGTGGCCGATCAGGGGGATGCGCCCGAGTGGGCGGAGGTGCATCCGGTGCTGGAAGAGCCCTTCGTGGCGGCCATTCCGAAGGGCTATGCGGTGGAGGAATTGCGGGACAAGCCGTTGATTTCCTATACCTCACGGCATGTCATGGGCCGCCAGATCGCCGCGCATCTGCAGCGGGAGGGGTTGGTGCTGTCGCACCGGTTCGAGCTCGACAGCTATCACGCGATCCTCGCCATGGTGGCGGAGGGGCTGGGTTGGTCGATCCTGACGCCGCTGGGCTGGCGACGAGCGCAGCGGTTCCGCGACCGGGTTTCCGTGGTGGCGCTGCCGTTCGGGCAGCTGTCGCGCCGTATCTCGTTAATCGCGCGGAAGGATTTGCTGGGCAAGATCCCGACGCAGATGGCAGAGCAGCTGCGGCGGGAGATCGAGGTTGGCGTGGTGGCGCCGTCCCGGGCCGAGATGCCTTGGCTCGGGGAGGCGATGCGGGTTCTTTAGAGGCTGTTAGGCAACCTTAAGATTTGGTGAACGCACCGTGCGCATGGCGCCGATCAGGGCGGTCGCGATGGCGTCGCAATCCCCGATCGTCAGCCGCGCGGGGAGGCGGAGGTCGCAGGCGGTCATGAGCATTGCGCGCGTTTGCGGCAGATCCCAGTCGCGGTTCAGGAACTGCCAGTTCCAGTAGGCGCGGGCGTTGTCGGTGCTTTGGCCGAAGATCTGGACCTTGACGCCGCGGGCGGCGGCCTCTTCCGAGAAACGCTGCTGCTCGGCCTCGTCTAGGCCGGTAAGGTTAAACTGCAGTGAATCCGGGGCGCGGGTTTCCTGGGGCAGGGCCAGGGGCACGTCGAAGCCGGGCTGGGCCGACAGGCGGGCGGCGACGTGATCGTGGTTGCGCAATCCGTCGCGGCAGCGGCGCGGAATTTCGGCGAGTTGCGGCCGGATGATTGCGGCGGAGAGGTTGGACAGACGCAGGTTATAAAGGGGCAGGCGGTTCTGCCAGCGCTTGAGCGCGTCAGTCAGGTCCTGGTCCGCCTCATGCTTTTTCCACATATGTTCATAGGCGCCGGACATAATGATGGCGCGCGCCACGAGGTCGGCATCGTCGGTGACGAGGATCCCGCCTTCGCCCGCATTCACCAGCTTGTAGGACTGGAAGCTGAAGCAGCCGACGCGGCCGAGCGTGCCGATCTTGCGGCCGTTCCAGAGGGTGCCGAGGGAATGGGCGGCGTCTTCGATAACCGGGATCTGGCGCGCCTCGCAGGCGGCCATGATCGCGTCCATGTCGGAGGTGTGGCCGCGCATGTGGCTGACGATGACGGCGTGGGCTTCCGGCAGCTTCGCCGCGAAGTCCTTGAGATCAATGCGATAATTCGCGCCGCATTCGACCAGGATCGGCTCGTAGTCCGCGTGGACAATGGAAGACGGGACGGCGGCGAAGGTGAAGGCGGGGATCAGGACCTTGGCCTTTTCTGGCAGGCCGAGGGCGCGAAGCGAGAGGAAGAGCGCGGCCGAGCAGGACGAGACGGCGAGCGCGTAGCGGGTGCCCATGAGCGCCGCAAACTCGGTCTCCAGCAGAGAAACGGGTGCGTTTTCAGAGGTATAGCGGAAGAGGTCACCGGATTGGAGGAGGCGGTCGATCTCGGCCCTTGCGGCCTCGGGGATCGGTTCGGCGGTGTGGACGTCGGGGATCTGGCTGCTCATCTTTTGATTCTCCGAAGGTCATTTTCGGATTACCTAACAGATGGTGGCAGCTCTGGCGAGGGTTTTCGGGGATGCGGCATCCGGTCGGCATCCGGTCGGCATCACGTCGGAGGGAACCGGGCGTTGCGTGGGCGTTTGTTAATGAAACAGGCTGATGCGTTAACTCTTGGTGGAAACAAAAGGCCGAAATGAGAGCGATCGTTGATCGGGATCTACCGCCGAAAGCGTTGCGTCATGCGAGGTGAGAGCGCTGTCTCGTAAGATGAGAGGGGCCGAAAGCGTTGCGCGCTCTACCTTTCAAAACGGAGCATCAGAGAGGACGAGCAGGTGCCTATGACGACCAGAAATGCTTTCATCATCCTGATGTTGGCGATGCTGACGGCCTGTGGTGCCGCCGGGCCGAGCCAGGTTACGCCTGGCGGGGTGGGTGTAGACGCTTTGGGCAGCGGCAACCCCGACCACGGAAGAACCGAGGAGGACAACGAGGACGACGGTGTCGATATTTAGAGCGGGATCGTTCGAGCGGCACGTCGCTGAAAGGTCCCGCCCGGTGGCGACGCCGAGCGAGGCCCGACCGTTCGGGACGCTTTTGCCGCGCCACTGACGCGACGGTCGTCCCGAACCCCACGGGTCGGGCGCTGCCCTTGGATCGTCACGTCAACCGTCATCCTTTGACTGCCGGAGATCCCCGCTTTCGCGGGGATGACCGGAAGGAAGGGCGGTGGTGGCCGTCCCCTTAGACGTTCAGCAGCAGATGCTCCCTTTCCCAGGGCGAGATGACCTGCAGGAATTCGTCGTATTCGGCGCGCTTCACGATGGAATAGACGCGGGCGAAGTCGGGGCCGAGCACCTCCTGCATCTCGGGCGTGCCGTCGAAGGCGTCGAGAGCGGCGAAGAGACCGCGGGGGATATCCTCCTCGGCGTCGTAGGCGTCGCCTTTGAATTCGGGGCCGGGGTCGATCTCGTGGATCATGCCGAGATAGCCGGTGGCGAGTGAGGCGGCGATGCCGAGATAGGGGTTGCAATCCATGCCGGCGAGGCGGTTTTCGACGCGCCGCGCCTCGGGCCCCGAGACGGGGATGCGGATCGCAGTCGTCCGGTTGTCGCGGCCCCATTCTAGGTTGATCGGGGCGGCGTGGTCCTTCACGTAGCGGCGATAGCTGTTCACGTAAGGCGCCAGCAGGGCCACGACGGAGGGGAGGTAGCGCTTCATGCCGCCGATGAAGTGGCGGAAGGCGTCGGTTTCGGTGCCGTCGGGGTTGGAAAAGATGTTGTGGCCGTCCGGGCCGAGCACCGAATGGTGGATGTGCATGGCCGAGCCCGGCTCGCCCTCGATCGGTTTGGCCATGAAGGTGGCGAAGCAATCGTGCTTGAGCGCGGCCTCGCGGATCAGGCGTTTGAAGTAGAAGACCTCGTCGGCGAGATAGACGGGGTCGCCGTGGCGCAGGTTGATTTCGACCTGTCCGGCGCCGCCTTCCTGGGTGATGCCGTCGATTTCGAAGCCCTGTGCCTCGGCGAAATCGTAGATGTCATCGATCACGGGGCCGTATTCGTCGACGGCGGACATGGAATAGGCCTGGCGCGCGGCGGCGGGGCGGCCCGAGCGGCCCATCATCGGTTCGATCGCGGCGGAGGGGTCGACGTTGCGGGCGACCAGGTAGAATTCCATCTCGGGCGCGACGATGGGGGTCCAGCCCCTGTCGGCATAGAGCTGCCAGACCCGCTTGAGCACGTTGCGGGGCGCAAAGGGGACGGGGGTGCCGTCGTGGTTATAGGCGTCATGGATGACCTGCAGCGTCCAGTCGCCGGTCCAGGGGGCGGCGGTGGCGGTCGTCATGTCGGGCTTGAGGACCATGTCGGGTTCGGTGAACCCGCCTTCGCCCGCCGCCTCGCCCCAGCCGCCGGTGATGGTCTGGAAGAAGATGGAGTTCGGCAGGAAGAATTCGCTTTGGCGTTCGAAACGCGAGGCCGGGACGGCCTTGCCGCGGGCGATGGCGGCGAGGTCGGGGATGAGGCATTCGACCTCGTCCAGCTTGCGGCCCGCCAGGTAGGCGCGGGCGGCGTCGGGGAGGGTGTCTGTCCAGTCGGTCATTGCTTGAGATGGGCCGCGATGCGGGCGGCGATCCTGGTGCTGTCGGTGGGGTGGGCGAGGTCGGCCTGGGCCTGTGCGAGCTGGTCCGCCGGGACGGCCCCGCCGCGATGGGTGATGAGCCCTTGCGTGAAGGCTGCGTCGAACTCCGGGTGGGGCTGGATCGTCAGGATGTGATCGCCATAGGCGAGGACGGCGTTTTCGCAGAAGGCGCTTTGGCCGAGGATGCGGGCCTCCGGCGGGAGCTTTGTCACCTGGTCCTGGTGCCAGGCGTTGAGGTGGAGGTGTTCGTTGTCCAGCGTGTAGCTCTGGCGGCCGACGGACCAGCCGCCGGGGAATTTCTCGACCGTGCCGCCGAGGGCTTGGGCGATGATCTGGTGCCCGAAGCAGATGCCGACGAGGGGTTTTTGGGCGGCGTGGATGTCGCGGATCAGCTCTTCGAGCGGGGGGATCCAGGGGTGGGGCTCGTAGGCGCCGTGTCTGGAGCCGGTGATGAGCCAGCCATCGGCATCGTCCGGGCCGTCTGGGAAGGCGTCGTCGACGACGCTCCACGTGGTGAAGGCGAAGCCGTGACCGCCGAGGAGGCGTTCGAAGAGGTCGTTGTAATCGCCGTGATCCGGGAGGAGGGCGTCCGGTGCATGGCCGGTCTGGAGGATGCCGATCTTCATTGCGGGCCTTTCGTCTTGCGGCCGATCTAGCATGGGGGCGCTGCTCCCGCCACCGCCCGTTCCGGGCTGAGGAGCGCCCGGAGATTGGTCCAGTGGACCAATCTCAGCGACGAAGGGTCGAAGACCAAGGCCCTGAGGTATTTCCGGCAAGATGAGGACTTACGAGCTGCGGGTGAAGGCGGAGCGGATGAGGCCCGCGCCTGCGGCGGCGAAGAGGGCGGCGGCTGCGGCGTCTATGGTGCGGCGGAGGCGCTGGTATCCGGCCATGATGCCGGGGAGGGAGAAGGCGAGGGCGTAGCCGGTGTAGTTGAGGGCCCCGATCGCGGCGCAGAGGAGCGTCGGAAGGATCAGGTGTGTGCCGGTATCGCCGGTGCCGAGGCCCATGGAGAGGGCGGCCATCCAGGCGACGACGGCCTTGGGGTTCGAGAGGTTGAGGATCAGACCGCGGGCGATCCAGCGGCCCTTGCCGGGCTCTGGCGCGGGAATGGCGTCGGGGCTGAAGGCGGAGCGGCCCGATTGCCAGGCGAGCCAGACCAGGTAGGCGCCGCCCGCGAGCTTGAGGGCGGTCAGCGCCGTGGCGGAGCCTTGCAGGAGAGCGCCGAGGCCGGTGGCGGCGACCAGGCCCCAGATGGCCAGGCCGGCGGCGAGGCCCGTGCCGAAGAGCAGGCCGTTCCGGCGGCCTGCGCGCATGGCGACCGTAGCGACGGCGAGATTGGCCGGGCCCGGGGCGACCGTCACGAGGAAGAAGGCTGCGAGGATCGCGGTGAGGTCGGTGAGGGCTGTCATGAGGGCTCCAGTCGGTGTGGATTCAGCAGAAGAATGGTGACGACGTGGCAGATGGCAAGCCATTTGGCGTCTTCGTCGGGCAGGGTGGTCGCCCGCTTTCGTCTGAGATGGCGGGGGCATTAAGGTTAATGCTTGAGGGCCTTTGAGGGATTGAGGGGCGGGAGCGCGGCGTCGGGGATCGTTTGCGTGATGGCGGTCTATTGATCGATCGGGTTCTACTGTGTTCCACCTTGGGCGGGAGTATTTGGAGCCAGATGAAGGGTGGGCCTTTTTCGTAGGGCGCGTGTTAAGGTTACTGCCTTGGCCTTGGGGCCGATTTGGCGCGCCGGGGATGGTTTGCTGGCAGGCGCGTCTTCGGGCAATTGGCGCTTCGGGTGATTTGCCTTCGGCAGGTCCAGATGAAGGGAGGCGCCCTACGCTGGCAGGCGGGCATTGAGGTTAGTGCTTTGGGTCTTGTGGCAGATCCGGTTTGGCGGAGATGGTTTGTGGGGGGCGGCTTTTTGGATCGATCGGGTTCTACTGTGTGTCACCTCCGGCGGGAGTATTTAGGGGCCAGATGAAGGGCGATGTTTTGCGTTGTGAGGCGGGCGTTAAGGTTACTGCCTTGGTCGTGGGGGTCGATTTGGGGTTTTGGGCCATGGGTCGCCCGTGGGCGAGTCCGCTACCGATGGGATATTGGCGTGTTCGACCTCTGACGGGCATGTTTGCGACCAGATGAAGGGCGCGCGCTTTGCGTCGTGGGGCGGACGTTAAGGTGAGTGTCTGGTTCCCGGGGTGTTCGGGGATGGTCGGCTGCGAAACAGGTCGAGGCTTTGTGCGGGTTGAGCGGATCGGCCGCGCCGGGTTAGGGTCTGGGTGTGGGCCTTGCTCGGGCCTCCGCCCTCCTTTGGGAAGCAGGTGACCTGCGGAGCGGGTTTCGATCGACGCCACTCTGATCGGGCGGGCGCGTAAGGGGGGATCGCGGCGACTGCCTGTCGAGGAGGTGTTCCGATGCGGCTGTCCGCTCCGATTTTTCGACTGAAACGTCAGGCCAGGGTGATGGCGCGGGAGGAGGGGGTTCCTCTGCACGTTGCTTTGGACCGGATTGCCGTGGCGGAGGGGTTTCGGGCGTGGAGCCATCTGGCGTCTGCATCCGGGCAGCGGCCCGCGGAGCGGGTGCTGGCGGAGCTGGAGCCGGCCGATATGGTGCTGCTAGGCGCGCGGCCGGGGCATGGGAAGACGTTGCTGGGGCTGGAGATCGCGGCCTTGGCGCCGCGGCTGGGGCGGACCGGTTTCTTCTTCAGCCTGGAATACAATGAGCGGGATGTGACGGATCGGTTTGGCGCGCTTGGCGTGGCCGGGGAGGCGGTGATCCTTGATATGTCGGACGAGATTTGTGCGGCCTATGTATTGGACCGGTTGGGCTCGGCCGGGGGGCAGGCGCTGGTTGTCGTCGATTACTTGCAGCTTCTGGATCAGAGGCGGGCCAACCCGGGACTGGCGGAGCAGCTTGGGGAGCTGAAGGCCTATGCAGCACGGGCGGGGGCGATTTTCGTGCTGATCTCGCAGATCGACCGGGCCTTTGAGGGACGCGGGGCGGTGTGTCCGGGGCCGGGCGATATCCGGATGCCGAACCCGTTCGACCTGAGGCTCTTCGATCGGATGTGCTTCTTGCACGACGGGCGCCTTGCGATGGAGGCGGCCTAGCGGATGATCTGCGCAAGCATGCGGGGACGGGCGGGGGCCGTGCCGAGGTGGCGATTGAGGCGGCGGTTGGCGAGGCCCATGGCGGTGATGATGACGAGCGTCAGCAGGATGAAATAGCCCGCGAGGATCGGGTAGGGGACGAACGGGTTGAAGGTCTTGTCGGCGAAATAGCTCGCGTAATAGAGCGCGTCGCCGCGCTGCTGAGATGCCGGGAAGCCCGAGAAGAAGACCAGGGTGGTGGCGTGGAAGAGGAAGATCGCCTCGTTGATGTAGGCCGGCCAGGCGAGGCGGAGCATCGTGGGCCAGACGATGCGGCGGAAGCGGCGCCAGCCGGCGAAGCCGTAGGCGTCGGCGGCCTCGATCTCTCCCCTCGGGATGGAGCGCAGGGCGCCGTAGAAGATTTCGGCCGAATAGGCGGCGGTGTTGAGGAAAAGGACGAGGGCTGCGCCGGCCCAGGCACTGGTCAGCCAGTCGAGGCCCAGTTCGCTTTGCCGGAAGCGCAGGAACAGGAAATAGGCGAGGAAGAACTGGATGAAGAGCGGCGAGCCCCGGAAGACGAGGATGAAGGCGCGCGAGGGAGCGTTGAGGATCCAGCGGGGGCTGGCCTTGCCCAAGGCCACGAGCGTGGCGAGGATGAAACCCGAGGCGAGCGCGACCACGCCGAAATAGACGTTCCAGATCAGGCCGGAGCCGATCAGGGTGAACTGCTCGCAGAGCGTGATATCCTCTTGCGGGAGGCGGCGTTCGCCGTAGCCGAGCGAGCGGAAGGCGTAGGCCTGGATCGTGTCCCAGCAGCTCATCCGGCGAAGGCCTGGCCGTGGCGCAGGCGCGTGGTGATGCGGGCGAGCACGAGTTCCGAGAGCTTGGTGAAGGCGAGGTAGAAGACGAGCAGGAACAGGAAGTACCAGATGCGCCAGTCGCCGTGCGGGTAATCGGTGAAGCGGGGGGTCTTGGCGCCGCCGAGTTCGCGGGCCCAATAGACGATGTCTTCGACGCCGAGGAGGAAAAGGAGCGGCGTGGCCTTGATGAGGACCATCCAGAGGTTCGAGAGACCCGGCAAAGCATAGACCCACATCTGCGGGACGAGGACGCGCCAGAAGGCCTGGCGGCGGGACATGCCGTAGGCCTCGGCCGTTTCCATCTGGGCGCGGGGGACGGCGCGCATGGCGCCGTAGAGGACGTTGGCCGCGAAGGCGCCGAAGACGATGGCGAAGGTGAGGGTGGCGATCAGGAAGCCGTAGATCTCGTGCACCCATTGGGGCGCGGAGGAGAGCGGCAGCTTGGCCGAGGGGCAGACGACGAAGTCGTTGCCGCGGCGGATCGGGTCGGACCAGTCGGGGCAGAGCGCCTGGTGGCGGATCCACTCGAACCCCTGGTCGAGGGCGATGACGAAGAACAGGAAGAAGGCGATGTCGGGGATGCCGCGGACGATCGCGATATAGGTCTTGCCGAGCCAGGAGACCGGTGCCGGGCCGCGGGCGGCGGCGGCGCCGGCGAAACCGAAGAGGAGGGCTGCGGGGGCGGTGATGGCAAGCAGGAGCAGGACGGTGCCGAAGCTGGCCCAGAAGGCCATGTGCTTGCCCGTCGTCAGGTAGCAGGCCATCCAGCTTGCGCCGTCGAGGGTCGAGGGATCGGTGCAGAAGGAGAACATGGGTTACATGCCCTCGAGCGCGTTGTGGAGGGCGCGTTCGACGGTGGCCGGGTCTTCGAGTTGGGGCAGATGGCCGAGGCCGCGGAGGGGCGTGAGGTCGGTGCCCATCGCCTTGGCGAGGGCTTCGCCGCGGGAGAGGGGGATCCAGGGATCATCTTCGCCCCAGAGGATGCGGGTGGGGCAGCGGGCCTCGCTGAAATGGGGCTCGACCTCGGCGGTGTAGCGTTCGTCGGCCATGGCGAATTGGGCGTAGAACGCGTCTTTGCCTTTGTCAGTAAGCCAGGGGGCGGCGAGTTCCTTTCGGTCGTCCCCGGCGATTTCATGGGCGAGGGCGCCGCCGATATAGGCGGCGACGAGGGCCGCATGGATATGAGGCGGGAGGCCGGTGAAGGCGTCGATATGGCGGCCGACATGGTCGAAGAAGTCCGAGCCCCAGGGGCGCATGGCGACGACGTTCATCAGGACCCAGCCGGCGTAGTCGCGGCCGTGGAGGAGATGGGCGCGAAGCGTGACGGCGCCGCCGAAATCGTGGGCGATGACGAGGGGGCGATCGAGGTTCCAGGCGGCGAGCATCTCGCCAAAGACCTCTCCCTGCACGTCGAGGGAGGCGGGGCGGGAGCCGCCCATCTGGGAGCGGCCGAAGCCCGGCATGTCGTACCAGTGGACGCGGTAGTGCTGCGCCAGCCCGGGGATGATGCGATGCCAGGCGAACGAGGACCACGGCCAGCCATGGGCCAGGACCAGATCGGGGCCCTGACCGGCGCGGCCTGCGGCGACCGTTCCGGCGGAGGTCTGGTACTGCTCATCAAGCGCCCACATGGGAAAGCGTAAGGGGCGCCGGAGCGCCCCCTGCCGGGATCATTCGTAGATAGCGGCTTCTTCGCCGAACCATTCGATGATGAGGGCGTTGAGCGTGCCGTCGTCCTTCATCGACTGGATCGCGGCGTCGAGCGCTTCGCGCAGTTCGCCATCGGATTCGCGGATACCGGCGCCGACGCCACCGCCGAGGGGGACGTCGTCGCCCACGAACATCAGGTCGGCATTCTCTTCGACGACCGGGACGAGGTAGTCCTTGTCGGCGAAGACGGCGTCGGCTTCGCCGTTGCGGACGGCGGCGACGGTTTCATCCGGTGTGGCGAATTCCAGCAGCGTGGCGCCGGAGGCGGCGACGTGAGCGGCCTGGATCGTGTTGACCTGGGCCGCGATGACACCGCCGGTCAGGTCGGCGCCTTCATCCATCCCGGCGTAGGCAGAGGCCGCGGGCGGGATGTAGTTCTGGGTGAAGTCGATGACCTCGTCGCGTTCGTCGGTGATCGACATGCCGGCCATGATGACGTCGTAATTGCTCGACACCAGGTTGGGGATGATCGAATCCCAGTCGTTGGTGACCCATTCGCAGGTGAGTTCGGCGCGCGCGCAAAGCTCGTTGCCGAGCACGATCTCGAAGCCGTCCACGTCGCCCGCATCGTTGATGAAGTTGTACGGAGGGTAGGCGCCTTCGGTGCCGAGGCGGACAACGTCCTGGGCCATGGCAGCGGTGCCGGCGATGGCGAAGGCCGTCGTGAGCAGAAGGGTTTTCATCTTGGTTACTCCTTGTTGGATGCTTCTTTTTATGCGGCCATGGTCGAGGAGAGGAACCCTCGCAGCCGTTCTGTCTCTGGTTGTTCGAAGAGCCGGTCGGGCGCGCCTTCCTCGCCGACGCGGCCCTGATGCAGGAAGACGACATGCTTGGACACGTCGCGCGCCATGTTCATGTCGTGGGTGACGAGGATCATGGTGCGGCCTTCCGCGGCGAGGTCGCGGATGACGCGGACGACCTCTTGTTCCAGCTCGGGGTCGAGGGCGGAGGTGGGTTCGTCGAAGAGAAGCGCCTTGGGTTCCATGCAGAGTGCCCGGGCGATGGCGGCGCGCTGTTGCTGGCCGCCGGAAAGCTGGGCCGGATAGGCGTCGGCCTTGTCGGCGATGCCGACCTTGTCGAGGTAGCCGCGCGCGGCCTCTTCCACCTCTGCCCGGTCGCGGCCGAGAACGGAAACGGGCGCCTCCATCACGTTCTGCAGGATGGTCATGTGGGCCCAGAGGTTGAACTGTTGGAACACCATCGAGAGGTTCGTGCGGATGCGGAGAACTTGCTTGCGGTCGGCGGGGTGGCGGTTCGACCCAGCTCCGCGCCAGGTCACGGGTTCGCCGCAGAAGATGACTTCGCCCTGCTGACTGTCCTCGAGCAGATTCGCGCAGCGCAGGAGGGTGGATTTGCCCGAGCCGGAGGAGCCGATGAGCGAGACGACATCGCCACGGCGGGCGGTCACGTCGACGCCCCTGAGAACTTCGAGGCCGCCGAAGCTTTTGTGCAGGTCGCGGATTTCGAGGACGGGGGCGCTGTCGGCTGTCACGGGAACGGGTTGGCTCTCAACTTTTGACGCTGCACTAGGCCGCGAAATGGCGGGAAATGCAATGTGTTGCTTGCTGAAAGCTGTGTGATGCCGCTGCGTCAGCCCGTTCGTGCAGCAGTGGCAGGCGGGATCGCTTCGGGATCGGGCGGCAGAAGGGTGGCGCGGTAGGTGTCCACCGGTATCTCCACCAGGCCGTGGAGGTCGAGAAGCGCGCGGTCGGCGTCGGGCAGGGCCGAGATGGCAAGCGCGAGCGCTGAGCGGATCGGTTCGGGATCGCGGGAGGCGGCGGTGATGAACGGGGTGGCGGGTGTGGGGGCGGTGCGGGCGGCCTCTTGCAGTTGGTCCGCCTTCGGATCCCAGCGGGCGATCATGCGCCAGGTCTGGGCGTCGATGCAGGCGATGTCCGCATGGTTTTCCAGGACGGCCGTGGCGGAGGCGCGGTGGCTGCCGGTGGCAACCAGATCGGTGAAGGTGACGCCGTTGCTGGCAGCGAAGGCCTGTGGTGCCGCGTAGCCTGATTGGGAATTGGGGCTGTTATAGGCAAGCCGCAGGCCGGCCCAGTCAGACGGGCTGATGCGGTTGTCGTCCGCGCGGAGGACGAAAACGCTGTTGTAATAGCCGGGCGGGCATCCGGGGAGCTGGTAATCCGGGGCACCGAGAATCGTTGCGACCCCGTCGAGGCGCATCCGCCAGGGCAGGGCGCAGCTTTGCGACAGAAGAAGATCGGGGTCTGTCCAGAGATCCCAAAGGCTGTCGGCCTCGGTCAATTCTTCAGGAGATTCAATGCCCTGCGCCCGCAGGTCGTCACGGATCGTGGCCCACAAGCGGCCATAGGCGGCGCGGTTTTCCGGCCGCAGATACATCGGGAAACTGGCTGTCATGCTGACCGGCGTGCCTCCACCCGCTGGCGGGCCAGCGCGCTGTCCTGATCGGTGACGCCGAGCATGGGGGCCACGAGACGGAGGAGGGCATCCTCGGCCTCGTCCCGTTCGCCATCGGCGAGGACGATGTCCCAGAGCGCCTCGAGCACGCCTTCGCGATCCTCGTAGGGGACGGCGTCCTTGATCGCCCGGGTGAAGCGGACGGTATCGGGGGCGTCGTGTTCCAGCGCCTCGCTTTGGGCGCGGAGCTTGGCCGCCTCGACCGGGTCGAGGTCGTAGCGCTTGGCGAGGATGCGGTCGATGCGCGCGATCTCGGCCTGGTCATAGTCGCCGTCGGACTTGGCGATTCGCACGAGAAGCGCGGCAAGGGCGAGACGCGCATCCAGCTCGGGCAGCGGGTCGGGGTCGGGCGCGGTGAGGCGCTTTAAGAAATCGGCAAACATGCGCCGGGATATATGGCGTCGCGCAGCCAGGGCAAAGACCCTTCGACAGAAGGGCTTTCGGCGGCCGTGTGTCAGGTGCTGCCGGATGGGGTGATGTGCGGGCACATCACAGTCCGGTCAGCGCTTAGAAGGCCACTTGATATGCAATAGCAAGCGGCTAAGTTGCGGAGATGACGGCACTTTCACCGTCTGCGGGAGCGATACGATGCGGATAGCGACCTTTCTGGCCGTAATACTTGGGGCTGCGCCATCCGTGGGTGTTGCCCAGACCGATTCGGTCTCGGGCAATGGTGTGACGTTCAGCATTGGTGTCGGGGCAGAATCCAGACCGGAATATTTTGGATCGGACGAAAACGAGGTTGAACCGCGGTTGTCGTTCCGGATGGACGAGTTGCGTCTGGGGACTTTCGGGTCCGGCGGCAATCCGGAGAATGGACTCGGCTTTCGCGGCTCGGTCCGGCTGATCGGCGAGCGTGACAGCGACGAGTTCGACGAACTCGACGGGCTCGACGATGTGGATCAGACGATCGAGCTTGGGCTCGGGCTGGTGTACCGCCAGCCGGGCTATGAGGTGTTCGCCGATGTTCGGCGCGGCTTCGGCGGGCATGAGAGTGTGGTCGGCGAGGTCGGGGCGGATGCGATCTTTACCCCGAGCAATCAGCTGGAATGGCGGTTCGGGCCGCGCGTGTTCATCGGGTCGGACGAATATGCCGAGACGTATTTCGGTGTGTCCGAAGATGAGGCGGCGGCGAGCGATTTCGACGCGTTCGATGCCGAGGGCGGCGTGCTGTCGGCGGGGCTGGAACTGGGGATGACCTATCAGTTCAACGAGCGCTGGGCGGTCGATGGCGCTGTCGGCTATGACCGGTTCCTGGGCGATGCGGCGGACAGCCCGATCGTGGAAGAAGGCAGCGACGAGCAGTACACGGCGCGGCTGGGGCTGATGCGGACATTCTCTTTCGGGTTCTAGACGCCCGGGACGGTCACATTTCCTGAACTTATCGGTACGGCCTGTCCGGCGATGCGGACGGAGGTGAGTTGGCCGTTCGTGACGGCAGCTGTCGCATGGATGTGGCTGGGGCGGCCCATTTCGACACCTTGAAGGATGTGGAGCGATGTTTCGCCGTCGGGCAGCGCGGCATTGGCGAGGAGGTGTGCCTGGAGGATCGCGGCGGCGGAGCCGGTGGCGGGGTCCTCGGGAATGCCTGCGGTCGGGGAGAACATGCGGGTGCGGTAGTCGCACTCGGTGCCGGGTGTGTAGAGGTAGCCCGCGTCGACGCCGCACTCGTCCATCAGTTTCGACCAATGGGGTTCAATGGGGCGGGCCTTGGCCAGCGCGTCGAGGTCGGTGAGGGGGATGAAGACAAAGGACGGGCCGCCTGTGAGGACGCCGGGTTGGTGGGGCCCGATGGCCTTTGGCGGCAGGTCGAGGGCGGCGGCGATGAGGGCCGGATCGGCCTGCGCGCCGGTCGCTGCGGGCAGGATCGGGGCGGTGAACTCGGCTTTGCCGTCCGCAATGGTGACGGGAACGAGGCCGGCCTCTTCCTCGAGCGTGATCTCGGTCAGGCCGAGTTTTTCAGCAAGGAAGAGCGCGCAGCCGACGGTCGGGTGGCCTGCGAAGGGGATCTCGGCCGTGGGGAAGAAGATGCGGACGCGGGCGGTGTGGGCCGCATCGCGCGCTGGCATCACGAAGATGGTTTCCGAGAGGTTGAACTCGGCCGCGAGCGTCTGCATCTGCGCGGTTGTCAGGTCGCCCGCGTCTTCGACGATGGCCAGCGGGTTGCCGGCAAAAGGTGTGTCGGTGAAGACGTCCCAGACGTGATAAGGCAGGCGCATCAGACGAGCCGCGAGGTTTCGACCGCGGCGCGGACGAAGTCTGCAAAAAGAGGGTGGGGCGCGAAGGGTTTGGACTTCAGTTCCGGATGGAACTGGACACCGATGAACCAGGGGTGATCCTTCCATTCGACGATCTCGGGCAGGCGTCCATCCGGGCTCATGCCTGAGAAGCAGAGACCCTTTTCCTCAAGCTGGTCGCGGTATTTGATGTCGACTTCGTAGCGGTGGCGGTGGCGTTCGGAGATCGCCGTGGTGTCGTAGACCTCAGCCACCTTGGAGCCTTCGGCGAGCGTCGCGTTATAGGCACCGAGCCGCATCGTGCCGCCCTTGTCGTCAAGCACGTCGCGGGCGATTTTCTGGTTGTCCTTGATCCATTCCTTGAGGTGGAAGATCACCGGTTCGAAGCGGTCGCGGCCCGCCTCGTGGTCGAACTCCTGGGACCCTGCGTTTTTGAGGCCGACGACGTTGCGGGCGGCTTCGATCACCGCCATCTGCATGCCGAGGCAGATGCCCAGATAGGGGATCTGATGGGTGCGGGCGAATTCGGCGGCCTTGATCTTGCCCTCTGTCCCGCGTTCGCCGAAGCCGCCGGGGACGAGGATCGCGTGGAAGCCCTCGAGGTGGGGCGCCGGGTCTTCGCGTTCGAAAAGCTCGGCATCGACCCATTCGATCCTGACCTTGACGCGGTTGGCCATGCCGCCATGGGTCAGCGCCTCGGCGATGGATTTGTAGGCGTCTTCGAGCTGGGTGTATTTGCCGACGATGGCGACCTTGACCTCGCCTTCCGGGTTTTCGACGCGGTCGGCCACATCCTCCCACCGCGAGAGGTCGGGTTTGGGCGACGGCGAGATGCCGAACGCGTCGAGGACGGCCTGGTCGAGCCCTTCCTTGTGGTAGGCCAGCGGCGCCTCGTAAATCGATTTGAGGTCGTAGGCGGCGATGACGCTGTCGGGGCGGACGTTGCAGAAAAGCGCGAGCTTTTCGCGTTCCTTCTGCGGGATCTCGCGTTCGGAGCGGCAGACGAGGATGTCGGGTGCGATGCCGATGGAGCGGAGTTCCTTGACCGAGTGCTGGGTGGGCTTGGTCTTGAGCTCGCCCGAGGCGGCGATGTAGGGCAGCAGCGTGAGGTGCATGAAGAGGCACTGGCCGCGCGGTTTGTCCTGGGAGAACTGGCGGATCGCCTCGAAGAAGGGCAGGCCTTCGATATCGCCGACGGTGCCGCCGATTTCGCAGAGCATGAAATCGACCTCATCCTCGCCGATCGAGATGAACTCCTTGATCTCGTTGGTGACGTGCGGGATCACCTGGATCGTCTTGCCGAGGTAGTCGCCGCGGCGTTCCTTTTCGAGCACGTTGGAATAGATGCGCCCGGACGAGACGCTGTCGGTCTTGCGGGCGGCGACGCCCGTGAAGCGTTCGTAATGGCCGAGGTCGAGGTCGGTTTCGGCGCCGTCATCGGTGACGAAGACCTCGCCATGTTCGAAGGGCGACATCGTGCCGGGATCGACGTTGAGGTAGGGGTCGAGCTTGCGCAGGCGCACGGTATAGCCGCGGGCCTGGAGAAGCGCGCCGAGGGCCGCCGAGGCGAGCCCCTTGCCGAGCGAGGAAACCACGCCGCCGGTGATGAAGATGAAGCGCGCCATGTGTCTGGATGACCCCCGTGAGTGCCGGTTTCGGGCGCTGCGAGGCCTTCGGGCGACGCAGCATCACGGGATTTAAGCTCTAGGAGATTCGCCCGCGATTGGCAACAGGACCGCTATATCCTGCGGACGTTTTTAAAAAGTGCTCTATCCGTTGTGGCTTAGTCGGCCAACGGGGCGAGGGGGGCGTCAGCCTCTTCCGGCGAGGGCGGAAGGAGGAGTTCACCATCGAGCGGGGCGGGTTCTTCTGTCGCCTGGCTGCGCGGGACGTCACGGAGCCGGTCGACAACCGAAGCGCCTTCGGTGTTCTGCGCGGCGATGATGGTCAGCGTCATGGAGGTGACGATGAAGGCCGCGCCAAGCGCCCAGGTGATCTTGTGGATGCCCTGGGTGGGCGGACGTCCCGAGGCCGTGCCGCCGCCGCCGCCGATCCCCAGGCCGCCACCTTCGGAACGCTGCAGAAGAACAACGCCGATCAGCGTCAGCGCGAGAAGGAGGTGTACGATGAGGACGACGTTTTCCATGGAAATCCCGATCTGGGTGATGGAGGGCAGATAGGCCATCGGCGCACGCGCCGCAACCCGTGCTTTTGCGGGTTTCGGGCGTTCCGCAGGGTCGCTAAGAGGGGCGCCGGAATGTCGCGAGGAGAAGCGGAATGGCCAATGTCGTAGTCGTCGGCGCCCAGTGGGGCGATGAGGGGAAGGGCAAGATCGTCGATTGGCTGAGCGAACGGGCCGACGTGATCGCGCGCTTTCAGGGTGGGCATAATGCCGGCCACACGCTGGTGATCGACGGCGAGGTCTACAAGCTGTCGCTTCTGCCGTCGGGCATCCTGCGGGAAGGCAAGCTGGGCGTGATCGGCAACGGCGTGGTGCTGGACCCGTGGGCGCTGGTCGAGGAGATCGCCAAGATCGAAGCGCAGGGGGTGCGGGTGAGCCCCGAGAACCTGATGATCGCCGAGAATACGCCGCTGATCCTGCCGGTCCACGGAGAGCTGGACCGGGCGCGGGAGCAGTCGAACGCGGTGGCCCGGATCGGAACGACAGGCCGGGGGATTGGCCCGGCCTACGAGGATAAGGTGGGCCGCCGGGTGATCCGGGTGGCGGATCTGGCGGATGAGGCGACTTTGGATGCGCGGCTGGGGCGGCTTCTGGTCCATCACGACGCGTTGCGGCGGGGGCTGGGCATGCCGGAAGTGGATGCGGGAGCGTTGAAAGCCGCGCTGATGGAGGTCGCGCCGAAGATCCTGCGCTTTGCCGCGCCGGTCTGGAAAGTGCTGGACGAGAAGCGGCGGGCGGGGCGGCGGATCCTGTTCGAGGGGGCGCAAGGGTCACTGCTGGATGTGGATTTCGGGACCTATCCCTTCGTGACCTCGTCGACCACGCTGGCCGGGATGGCGGCGACGGGGACGGGGTTGGGGCCCGGATCGGTGGGCTTCGTGCTGGGGATCGTGAAGGCCTATACGACGCGGGTGGGCGAGGGGCCGTTTCCGTGCGAGCTGCATGACGAGATCGGCGAGCACCTTGCGCGCGTGGGCCGCGAGAAGGGGACCGTGACCGGACGGTCGCGGCGCTGCGGCTG
This sequence comes from Aestuariibius violaceus, assembly GCF_040779325.2. Classification (NCBI taxonomy): domain Bacteria; kingdom Pseudomonadati; phylum Pseudomonadota; class Alphaproteobacteria; order Rhodobacterales; family Paracoccaceae; genus Aestuariibius; species Aestuariibius violaceus. The sequence goes on along the minus strand of NZ_JBFONT020000007.1, from coordinate 106,617 downwards.
GTTCGATGCGGTTCTGGTGCGGCAGACCTGTGCGCTGTCGGGGATGAACGGGATCGCGCTGACGAAGATGGACGTGCTCGACGGGCTGGAGGAGCTGAAGATCTGCGTCGGCTATGAGCTGGACGGCGAGCGGCTGGATTACCTGCCGACGGCGGCGGAGGCGCAGGCGCGGGTCGTGCCGGTCTATGAGACGATCGAGGGCTGGTCGGAAAGCACCGCGGGGGCCCGCAGTTGGGCGGAGCTTCCGGCGAATGCGATCAAGTATGTGCGGCGGATCGAGGAATTGATCCGCTGCCCGGTGGCGCTAGTGTCAACCTCGCCCGAGCGGGAGGATACGATCCTCGTGACCGACCCGTTCGCCGATTGACGGAGGTTTCATGGCCCTGAGCCACAAGGCGAAGAAGCGCTGGTCGCTGGTGATCCTGGTGATCGCGCTGCCGATCTACATGGTGCTGGCGGTGACGCTGATGTCCTGGCTGACAGGCATCGGAATGCGGCCGCCGATCTGGCTGGAGCTGATCATTTACATGGGCTTGGGCATCCTTTGGGCGCTGCCCTTCAAACATGTTTTTCTCGGCGTGGGTCAGGCGGACCCGAACGAAGAGCCGCGGCAATAAAAAACGCGCCTCTGAGGGCGCGTTTTTTATTTATCTGACAGCCTCTTAGGCGCCGACGGCGCGGTCTTTCGGGCGGAAGCGGGTTTCGTCGGTCGCCTCGAACTGGCCGCCGCGCACCTTCTGGATCCGGCCCTGGCGGAGAAGCTTGCCGAAGTGGCGGAGGCTGTCCTCGCGGCTGAACCCGTCGGCGGAGACCTCGTTGATCTTGCGGATGATATGCGGGCGGGAGAACTGCGTCTTGCCTTCCACGAAGGCGGTATAGGCCGCGGCGGCTTCCAGCAGGTCGGGCAGCTCGCGGGCACCGACGCTTTCGGCGAAATCCGCGAAGCTCTGCCGGGCCACACCGCCGGAGCGGCGCAGTTCAGCCTCTTCATCCGTTTCGTCCACGCGCTGGGACGCCACCAGTTTGAGAGGGCTGGCGCCGGGACGTCCACCACCTTCGAGGACGAGCGCGTCGAGATCTTCGCGGAACGGCTCGTCACCGTTATCGTCGTCGTCGGCGGTGTGGTTGCGACGGTCCGCTTCGGTCGCGGCGACGGCCGCCTTGAGCTGAGCGATGGCCGAGCGGCGCAGGCGGGTCGCCGGTTCGTTCATCTGCGCATTGGTCTGATCGAGGATGCGTGACATCGCCTCGTCGCCGCTGGCTGCCTCGGCCTCGAGCCGTTCGCGCTTGGAGATGCGGCGCGCGCTCTGCCAGTCGTCATCCTCGTCTTCGTCGCCGGTCTCGCCTTCGGCTTCGGCGAGGGCCGCGGCGTCGGCGTCGTCTTCGGCGAAGACATCATCGTCTGTCTGGGCCATGGCGACCGGCTCGTCCTCGCCGTCGTCGACCTCTTCTTCCTGGCCGTCATCATCAAAGACGGCTTCTTCCTGCTCGTCGGTTTCGAGCCTGTCTTCGTCGCTGGCGGCGTCGATGGTTTCGTCCGCCATGTCATCGTCAAGCGCCACGATGTCGTCGGCCATGTCGTCGAGCGGCTGGTCGTCGAATGCGCCCTCTTCCGCTGCGACGGATTCGTCCTGATCCTCTGCTTCGGCTTCCTCCGCCTGGGCGTCGGTCCGGTGGCCGCGCAGGGCATTGGTCAGGCCCAGGATGGCGGCGCGTGGGCTTTCCCCGCTGTTGTTCATCAGCGGTTCGCTGCGGCGCATCTTGATGACCCGCGCCCGGACGCGCGAACTGAGATCGCTGGCACTTGCCGGTTCGGGGTCGGGGGTCTCGTCTGCCTCAAGCAGTGCCTGGACCGCGTCGTCCGCGATCTCTTCTTCGTCCTCGCTGGTCGCGTCTGTCTCGTGGGCCGCGACCTCGTCTTCAGCGATGGCTGCGTCGTCCTCGGCTACGTCGTCAATGAGTTCGCCGTCGGCCTCTGTTTCAGCCTCTTCGAGCGTCCCTTGTTCATCGACGGTAGCTTCGGTCTCGGCGACCTCCTGGTCATCGTCTTCCGCGAGATCGTCCTCTTCCGCGAGATCGTCTTCGGAGATGTCTTCAGCGACATCCTCGAATTCTGCCGGGTCTTGTTCCACTGCGACGTCGCTGTCTTCGGTGACGGCCTCTTCGCCGAACTCTTCCTCATCGTCGGCTTCGAGCGTGTCGACCTCGTCTTCGACGAAGGCGTTTGTGGGCTCGTCCTCGGCCAGATCGAACGCGCTGTCCTCGATGGCCTCCTCGTCGTCTTCGTCGACCGAAACAAGGGTCGGACGAGACCTCAAACTCCGCAGTTTGTCGGCGATTGTGGCGGCGGCTTCGGCGCGGCCTGCCTCAATCGTGCCAGATTCAGGAGGCTCGGCTGCCTCATTCTCGGCCTCGCGGTCCGAAATCTCCGAATCGCTAAGGGGGGTTCCGACGCGCAGGGCGACACCCGGGGCATCCCCGTCGACCTCTACGGTGCGGCCAAGGGCCGTCTCGGCAATGCGAGCGATCGTCTCCGGATCAGGCTGAAGTGGATCCGCCCCGAAAAAGCGATCATTTGCAGCCATTTCACGGAAATACTCCGCAATAGCCTTCATGGTCTCGAAGGCATCATCAAAGCCTTCGAGCGTGCAAGAGAAAGTTCCGTAAGAAACAGTCAGAATCTTGCTCGGTCCAACCATATCGCGCACACCCCTTTACCGATCATCTCTGATACTGATCTTGAATTGGTTCGCCAACCGGAACGATCCTAGGTTTTGAACGGTATCATTTCGTGGCAAAAAGAAGGCAGGCCTCGCAGTCCATGAACAAATATGACAACGTGGCCCCGATTGTTCGCAGTCCGGCGCCGATTCTCCTTATAGGTGCGGGGGATCTCCGCCGAGAAGACATCAAAATTGCGGGAAATCACGCGCAGGCGGTCGTCGCCGCGGATGGGGGTGGAGCGGTCGCACTCTCGCATGGGTTGATGCCGACTGCGGTGATCGGAGACATGGATTCGCTATCCGAAGTGGCGCGATCCGACCCGCGCATCGCGGGGCGCATTCACCCGATCGAGGATCAGGACAGCACCGATTTCGACAAGGTAATGCGGTCTGTCGAGGCGCCCTTGATGCTGGCCGTGGGGTTTTCGGGCGGGCGACTGGATCACCATCTTGCGGTGCTGAACGTGCTGGTCCGGCGGCCGGACCGGCGCTGCATCGTCCTGGATGCGGAGATGGCGGTCTTCCTGTGCCCGCCCGGCCTGGAGATGGACCTGCCGGTTGGGTCGCTGTTTTCGCTCTTTCCCATGGGGCCGGTCGGGGTGGAGAGCGCCGGGCTGCGCTGGCCGACCGGCGGGATCCCCTTCCGCCCGGACAGCCGGGTCGGCACATCGAACGAGGTGTCGGGGCCGGTCAGGTTACAGGCCGACGGTCCGAAGATGCTGGTTCTGGTGCCGAAAGCAGCGCTGGGCGAGGCGGTCAGAGCGGTGCTGGACGCGCCGCGATGGCCCTCTCCTTGAACACGATGTAGAGGCCTGCGGCGATCGTCAGCAGGATGCCGAGCGCGGCGAGGCCGTCTGGCAGATCGTCGAACATCACGAAGCCGATCGCCGTGGCGAGCGGGATTTCCAAGTATTGCATTGGCGCGAGCGTGGCTGAAGGCGCGAACCGCAAAGCCCACGTCATCGCCAAGTGGGACAGGGTTCCGAGGAGCCCGACAAGGGCGAGGAGGGCCCAGATCCGGGGCGTGAAGCCCGTGAGGTCTGGCGCCGAGGCGAGCAGAGCGACGGCGAGGAAGGGGAGCGCAGCGAGCGCTGTGATCGCCTGCAGCGGGACCGGTCCGATCTCTTTGGCGATGGCGCGGGTAACCAGCATAAACAGCGCGAAGACGAGCGCGACCGCAAGCGGCAGGAGCGCGACCGCGCCGACCTCGGCAAAGTTTGGACGGATCACGAGGAGGGTGCCGGCGAAACCGATGACGCAGCCTGCGATCCGGTGCGGCCCGACCGTTTCGCCGAGGACGAGGCGCCCGAGGATCAGCATGAGGAACGGCATGACGTAGGCGATGGCAATCGCGTCCGCGAGCGGCATCACGCGCAGGGCGGCGAAGATCAGAACAAGCCCGGCGACCTGCAACGCCATCCTGAGAATCGTCAGATGGAGGAGGCGCCCGCCGAGCCGCAAGCTTTCGCCGCGGGCCAGGCTGAGGGGGGTCGTGATGGCCGCCTGCACCACGAAACGGGCCACGACGATGACGAGGATCGGGACCGTGGCGGTCAGCAGTTTGGCCACCGCATCGGAGAGCGGCGCGAGCAGACAGAACAGCGACATCAGGGCGATGCCGAAAAGGGGGCGGTCGGCGGTCATTGGCGCGACGCTAGGGCCCGCGTTGCACAAGCGCAATCGCGCCGCGGTTGAAGGTGGCCGGGCCAAACGGTGAGTGAAGAGGGAGATTTCCCCTCTCGCACCTTACGCAGCGTCGGAATATAGTTGTGTGTGTAGTGGCCGTGGAGGGTTTTATGTCTTTAGAATTATCACCAATAGATAAGGCGAAATTTGCCGCCGCCAAGAAAGCTTGCGATTACGTCGAAACCGGGATGCGCGTGGGGCTCGGAACCGGATCGACGGCCGCATGGCTTGTCCGCTGTCTGGGCGAACTGGTGCGCGAGGAAGGGTTGCGCATCAAGGGCGTTCCGACCTCGTTCCGGACCGAGGAACTGGCGCGGGAGGCGGGGATCGAAGTCGTCTCGCTGGAAGAGGCACGTTGGCTGGACGTGACCATCGACGGCGCGGATGAATACGATGGCGAACTGAACCTGATCAAAGGCGGCGGCGGAGCGTTGCTTTACGAGAAGATCGTGGCGACCGCGTCCGATCAGATGATCGTGATCGCCGACAGCTCGAAACACGTGGACCGGCTGGGCGCGTTCCCCCTGCCGGTCGAGATCATCCGGTTCGGTTGGCAGACAACCAAGGCGCTGGTTGAGGAAACCCTGCTGGGCATGGATGTGCTGGGCCGGGAGGCCACGCTGCGGATGACGGGCGACACGCCCTTCGTGACCGATGAGGGGAACTTCATCCTCGACCTCGACCTCAAGCGGATCGGCAATGCCAGGCAGTTGAGCCTGATGCTGAACCAGATGCCGGGGGTCGTTGAAAACGGGCTGTTCCTTGATATCTGTGACGTCGTCGTGGTCGGCCACGGCGACGGACGGATCGAAGTCTGCGATATTGACAGCGGAACCATCGAGGAGAGCAAGGTGGAATTTGAGGAGACCGAGAACCTGTTTGCAGATATCCGGGACTGAGCTTTGGCATTCGACTACGATCTTTTCGTGATCGGCGGCGGGTCCGGCGGCGTGCGCGCGGCGCGGATGGCTGCGGCGACCGGTGCCAAGGTGGGCCTTGCCGAAGAAAGCCGGATGGGCGGCACCTGCGTCATCCGGGGCTGCGTGCCGAAGAAGCTGATGGTCTTCGCCTCGAGCTATCGGGAGACGTTTTCGGATGCGCGCTCCTACGGCTGGGACGTAACGGAGGGTGCTTTCGATTGGCCGAAGTTCCGGACCCATCTGGAGGGGGAACTGGACCGGCTGGAAGAGATCTATCGCAACCTTCTGCACCAGTCGGGGGTGGAGATCCATGACAGCCGGGCGGTTCTGACGGATCCGCATACGGTCGAACTGGCCGATGGCACGAAGAAGAGCGCGAAGCATATTCTTGTGGCAACCGGCGGGCGGCCCGCGCGGCCGGAATTGCCGTATGCCGGGCTTGGGATCGTGTCGGATGATGTTTTCCATCTGCCGGTGCTGCCAAAGCGGCTGCTGATCGTCGGCGGCGGGTATATCGCCTGCGAATTCGCCTGCATCATGAACGGGCTGGGCGTCGAGGTGACGCAGTATTACCGCGGGGCGCAGATCCTGCGGGGCTTCGACGACGAGGCGCGCGGGCTGGTGGCCGAGATGATGCGGGCGCGGGGCGTGAACCTGCATCTGGGCACCAACATTGTGGAGATGATGGCGGCCGAGGAATACGACGAGGACATGACCGGCGGCACGGATTCGGACGCCGCGATGGGCGTCGATATCAAGACGGTGCGGGAGCGGAATCGCGCCACGGCGGCGCGGGACCATGGCGGGCATCAGGGGCCGATCTGGGTGAAGTCGACCGGCGGGCAGGAGGCGGTCTATGACCAGGTCCTCTTTGCCACGGGGCGGACCCCCAACACAGCGGGGCTGGGCCTGGACGAACTGGGCGTCAAGATCGGGCGGCGGGGCGAGATCGAGGTCGACAGCTACAGCCAGACCGGGGTTCCGTCGATCTATGCAATCGGGGACGTGACCAATCGCCTCAACCTCACGCCGGTCGCGATTCGCGAGGGGATGGCGTTCGTGTCGACCGTCTTCGAGGGCAAGCCGACCGAGGTGGATCACAAGCTTGTCCCGTCGGCGATCTTCACCCAGCCCGAGATGGGCACGGTCGGCCTGAGCGAGGAAGACGCGCGCGATCAGGAGCCGATCGAGGTCTACTGCACCTCGTTCCGGCCCATGCAGCAGGCCTTTGCCGGACGCAGCGACCGCGTGCTGATGAAGCTGGTCGTCTCAAAGGAGACGCGCAAGGTTCTGGGCTGCCACATCGTGAGTGATCACGCCGGTGAGATGATCCAGTTGGCGGGTGTTGCGGTGAAGATGGGCGCCACGAAAGAAGATTTTGACAGAACGGTTGCAGTCCACCCCACGATTTCGGAAGAGATCGTGACAATGCGCAGCCCCGTGAGGACCGCTTGAATTCGGCGGGTTTGCGCACAGGTTAGCAGGGACAGGCAGACCGGGCATGCGCGCCCGGGCACAGCGAAAAGGATGACACAGTAGATGGCTGGAAGAAGCGGCGGCCCTTGGGGCGGCAATTCCGGAGGCGGTGGGGGAGATGATCGCGAAGGTGGTGACGACCGGCGCAGGCCGGGTGCGCCCGGGCCGCGGGGTGAAGGGCCCCAGATCCCCGAAATCGATGAGCTGATGAACAAGGGGCGCGAGCAGTTGCGCGTCCTGATGGGCGGCCAGGGTGGCCGCGGCAACGGTGATGGCGGCGGCGGCGGCGATGGCGGGATTGGCCGCGGCACCGTCGGGCTGGTCGCGATCGGTGCGCTTGTTCTCTGGCTTGCCTCGTCTTTCTACACGGTGCGGCCGGAAGAGCGGTCGGTCGAGCTGTTCCTCGGCTCGTTCTCCAGCATCGGCGACCCCGGCCTGAACTTCGCCCCCTGGCCGCTGGTGACGCGGCAGGTGCTTGAGGTGACGCGGGAACAGACGATCGAGATCGGTACGGGCCGGACGGGCGGCGAAGCGGGCTTCATGCTGACCGGGGACGAGAACATCGTCGATATCGACTTTCAGGTCGTCTGGAACATCACGGAGCCAGACCTTTACCTCTTCAACCTCGCCGATCCGCCACAGACGGTCGAGGCCGTCTCGGAATCGGCGATGCGCGAGATCATCGCGCAATCGGAACTCGCCCCGATCCTGAACCGGGACCGCGGTGTGATCGCCGACCGGCTGGAGGATCTGATCCAGTCGACGCTCGACAGCTATAACAGCGGCGTCAACATTGTGCGGATCAACTTCGACAGGGCGGACCCGCCGGGATCCGTGATCAGCGCATTCCGTGATGTGCAGAACGCCGAGCAGGAGCGGGACCGTCTTCAGAACGAGGCTGACCGTTACGCCAACCGGGTTCTGGCCGAGGCCCGCGGTAGTGCGGCGCAGACGCTGGAAGAGGCCGAGGCCTATCGCGCGCGCGTCGTGAACGAGGCGGAAGGTGAGGCCAGCCGTTTTGTCGCGATCGCGGAGGAGTTCGCGCTTGCGCCCGAAGTGACGCAACGCCGCCTCTACCTCGAGACGGTGGAGCGGGTGTTGGGTGACGTCGACAAGATCATCCTGGATGAAGCGGCCGCAGGTGGCGCGGGCGGTCAGGGCGTCGTGCCTTATCTGCCGCTCAACGAATTGCGCCGGTCCGGTGCAGCCGCCACGACGACGGCACCTTCGGCTGGAGGAAGCAACTGATGCGTAAGACAACGTTTCTTCTGCCGATCATCGTTCTTGCGATCGCCGGTATCCTGAGTTCGATCTTCATCGTGACCGAGACTCAGAAGGCGCTGGTCCTTCAGTTCGGCCGTGTCGTCGCGGTGAAGGAAGAGCCGGGTCTCGCCTTCAAGATCCCGCTGATCCAGGAAGTCGTCTACTACGACGACCGTATCCTCAGCCGGGACATCGAACCGCTGGAAGTGACGCCGCTTGATGATCGGCGCCTCGTCGTTGACGCCTTCGCGCGCTACCGCATCACGGATGTCCAGCGGTTCCGCGAGGCGGTCGGTGCCGGTGGCGAAGAAGCCGCGGCCCGGCGCGTCGACGGCATCCTGCGGGACGAGTTGCGGGCCGTTCTGGGTTCCGTTCCGTCGAACGACATCCTGTCGGTCGATCGGGCGGCCCTGATGCAGCGCATCCGCGACGGTGCGGTGAACGAAGCGCAGGATCTGGGGCTTGAGATCGTCGACGTTCGCCTCAAGCGGACAGACCTGCCCGAGGAGAACCTTCAGGCCACGTTCGACCGGATGATCGCCGAGCGTCAGCGGGAAGCTGAAGACGAACGCGCGCGTGGCCGCGAAGCGGCGCAGCGGGTGCGCGCCCAAGCCGACCGGACCGTGGTCGAACTGACCTCGGACGCGGAACGGCAGGCGCAGATCGCCCGAGGCGAGGCGGATGCCCGGCGGAACGGGATCTTTGCCGATGCGTTCGGGTCGAGTCCGGACTTCTTCGCATTCTACCGATCGCTGATCGCGCTTGAGCGGTCTTTGCAGCGGCAGAACTCGACGCTGGTCCTGTCGCCCAACAGCACGCTGGTTAACGAGCTTTTCGATGCGATTCAGGCTGAGGGGATCGAGGTTGGTTCGCCCGCCGAGCTGATCGAGGGGCTCGATGGCGCAGGGCCGGGCACCGAGCCCGAGCAGGACGCGCCGGAGGAAGCGCCGATCGAAGGTGCACCCGACGATAGCGGCGGCAATGAGACGCCGGAAGACGGGGCGCCCGTACTCGGGAACTGATGGCCTACATCTTTCTCGCCATCGGTTGCGTGCTGATTTTGGAGGGGCTGGTCTATGCGCTGGCCCCTTCGATCGTTGAAGACCTGCTGAAGGCCCTGCGGGACATCCCGGTCGAGACACGGCGGCTGGTCGGTCTGGCGGCGATCGCGGCGGGGATCCTCTTTCTGGCGGGGGCCAATGCGCTGGGGATCTGAGGCCAGGCGCCGGACACGGGATCTTCACAGGCTGTTGACGTTTTGCGACCGAGCTTTGCGTTGTGGTCCGTCTGGCCTACATCCATTTGAAGGAAGGCCCTGGCACGGTGGGGGATGACCGCTGCCGAAAGGGAGAGTATTCTGGGACAATCGAGACGAGGAGCTAATCTGTGCCCACACGAGCGAAAGCTGAAACGATGTATCTTTCCGCCCCTGCGCGGCTTCTGACCGCGCTGCTTTTGGGATCCGCCCTGGTGGCCGGATCCGTTTCCATGGCCCCGGCGCAGGAGTTGACCCCTGAGGGCCAGAGTCGGCCGTCCTCTTTCGCCGAGCTGGCCGAACAGGTCAGCCCCGCGGTCGTCAACATCACCACATCGACCACCGTGGCCGAGCGCACCGGCCCGCAGGGCATCGTGCCCGAGGGATCGCCGTTCGAGGATTTCTTCCGCAACCTGCCTGACCGCGAAGGCGGCCCGCGCCGGTCGTCGGCGCTGGGATCGGGGTTCATCATCTCCGCCGACGGGTTCATCGTGACGAACAACCACGTGATCGAAGGCGCCGACGAGATCTTGATCGAGTTCTATGATCGCGGGGAGGAGCTTCCTGCCGAGGTGATCGGGACCGACCCCAACACCGATATCGCGCTTCTGCAGGTCGAGCTGCCGGAAGGCGAGGAACTGCCCTATGTCTCGTTCGGCGACAGCAGCGGCGAAAGCGCCGAGGTTGGCGACTGGGTGATGGCGATGGGCAATCCGCTGGGCCAGGGTTTCTCGGTCTCGGCCGGCATCATCTCGGCCCGGAACCGCGCGCTGAGCGGGACCTATGACGACTACATCCAGACCGATGCGGCGATCAACCGGGGGAACTCGGGCGGGCCGCTCTTCAACCTCGATGGCGAGGTGATCGGCGTGAACACCGCGATCCTGTCGCCCAATGGCGGGTCGATCGGGATCGGGTTCGCGATGTCGTCTGCCGTCGTCACGCGGGTCGTGGAGCAGCTGCAGGAATTCGGCGAAACCCGTCGTGGCTGGCTGGGTGTGCGCATCCAGGACGTCACGCCGGATCTGGCGGACGCGATCGAAGGGCTGGAAGGCACTGTCGGCGCGCTTGTAACCGACGTGCCCACCGGACCGGCGGAAGATGCCGGGATGCTGGCGGGCGACGTCATCATCGAGTTCGACGGCAACGACGTGACCGACACGCGTGAACTTGTCCGAATGGTCGGCAATACCGCGATCGGCAAGGAGGTCGAGGTCATTGTCCTGCGCGAAGGCGAGGAAGAAACGCTCGCCGTCACGCTTGGCCGCCGCGAGACCGCTGAAGCTGCCGTGCCTGCCGCGGCGCAGGCGCCGGAGGCCGAGGAGAGCGGGCAGACCGAGCTTCTGGGGCTGTCCCTGTCGGAGCTGACCGACGAGTTGCGCGAAGAGCTTGGCGTGGCCGAAGGGATCGAGGGGCTTGCCGTCCTTGAGGTCGACGAGTTGAGCGAGGCGTTCGAGAAGGGCCTGCGCGCTGGCGACATCATTACAGAGGCTGGCCAGGAGAACGTCACGGCGATCGCCGATCTGACCGCCCAGGTCGAAGAGGCGCGCGATGAGGGCCGCCGGTCGATCCTGCTTCTGGTTCGCCGCGGCACCGATCCGCGCTTTCTGGCGCTGCCGGTCGAGGAGTAAGGCAGCGCCGGATGCCGCCCGTTGGGCAGCAGCTGCAGACGATAGGTGTTGAGGGTGCCAAACCCCCGGCACGGATAACGGCCCCCGAAGGCAACTTCGGGGGCCTTTTCTGCTGACAATGGGGTGGCACCAATAGGCCAGGCCCCGGCTCGCCGTTTGCCGGTGTTTGACTTACACCCTGCCTCGCTCGACGATCGAGGGGGATGGGCTTGGTTGAGTTCTCTGACAAGGTGGTTCTCGTAACGGGCGGAACACGCGGGATCGGCGAAGTCATCGCCGAAACCCTTTTCAAGCGTGGAGCGGCCGTTGCCCTTTGCAGCCGGGACAGGGTTGAGGCCACAGCGATGGCAGCGAGGCTCGATCCGACGGGAGAGCGCGCCTTTGGCGGGGGGTGCGACGTGCGTGACGAGAGCGCGGTTCGCGGCTTTGTGGGCGAGGTTTGCGACCGTCTTGGCGGTCTGCACCTTGCGGTGAACAATGCCGGGGGTCCCGGGGAAGCGCCTGTACCTCTCACCAGCAAGCGGCTTGACGTCTGGAACAGTGTGATTGCGATCAATCTGACCGGCACGTTCCTTTGCCTGAAGCATGAGATCCCTGCGATCGGGCGAAGCGGTGGGGGTGCGATCGTCAACCTTGCCTCGGCAAACGGCCTTGTCGGTGTCGGTGGGCTGGCGGATTACACCGCGTCCAAGCACGGTGTGATCGGTCTGACGCGGGAGGCCGCCCTCGACTGCGCGGGGAAAGGGATCCGTATCAATGCTGTCGCGCCCGGTTTCGTTGATACCCTCTCCATGAAGGACCTGCCTGCTGAGGACCGTGACGGATTGGCGGCGATGCACCCGATGGGCCGGATGGCGAGCCCGCTGGAGGTCGCTGACACCGTTGCCTTTCTGCTGTCCGACGCAGCCGGTTTCACCACCGGCGCCGTCTGGCCGGTCGACGGTGGGTATACGGCGCGGTGAAATACAATGGCGCCTGCGCCGCTCGATCTGCCTGAGGCTTGGCAAAAGCGATTGACCCCCGGGCCGGGACCGCTAGGACCACATAGGTGAATTGAGAAGCAGGAGCGTCGAGGATGGCGAAGATCACCTATATCGAGCATGGCGGGAAGGAGCATGTGGTCGAGGTGGCCAATGGTCTGTCGGTCATGGAGGGGGCCCGCGACAACGGCATCCCGGGGATCGAGGCCGATTGCGGCGGCGCCTGCGCCTGCTCGACCTGCCATGTCTATGTGGCCGAGGATTGGGTCGAGAAGCTGCCGGCGAAGGATCCGATGGAAGAGGACATGCTGGACTTTGCCTACGAGCCCGATCCGGTGCGCTCGCGCCTGACCTGCCAGTTGAAGGTGACGGATGCGCTGGACGGGTTGGTGGTGCAGATGCCGGAGAAACAGATCTGATCGGGGCACGAGCGATACTCGGGGCGTGTCTTGCGGTTGTTCTTCTGTGGTTCGGCGCAGCACAGGCCGAGGCCTGCCGGTTCGGTTTTTCGGCTGTGGGTATAAAGACCAGCTTTGTTTGGGGTCATTCGGGTGGTATCGAGGCTGCCCAATACTCCGACCCGACCGACATCTATGGCCATGCAATCATGGGACGCCTGCCGGAAGCGCGGAAGCTGGAGATCTTGTTCCGCCACGATAGCCTTGCCTGCCGGGATTACGGAACGTTCGTTGAGGCGGGGGATGACCATGTCTTCGAAGATATGGCGCCGCGTATTGTCGATCTGGATGATGATCGAATTGCCGAGATCGTCACGGTTCGATCAAGCTTCACTCAGGCCGCTCAGATTGCGATCTACGGCGCTGACCCCGCTGGTCCTATCGGATTGAACGGTGAGCGGGAGTACCGGTTGATTGCCGCGACTCCCTATATCGGTCAGCGGAATCGGTGGCTCGCACCCGCCGCGTGGACGGATCTGGACGGGGACGGGGCGGTAGAGATCGCCTATGTGGACCGGCCGCATCTGGCGAAGGTGTTGCGGGTCTGGCGGTATGAGGGCGGGGGCCTGCGCGAGGTGGCGCGGCTCGAGGGGGTGACGAACCACCGGATCGGGGAGGAGTTCATCTCGGGCGGGGTGCGCGACTGCGGCGGGCGGCCGGAGATGGTTCTGGCCGATGCGGATTGGCAGAGGATCGTGGGAGTGACCTGGGACGGGGCGGCTTTGACCACGCGCGATCTGGGGGCCTATCGGGGGCGCGCCTCGATGGAAGCCGCGCTTGCCTGTTAGGGGTTCGGGCTGATCGAGGCCGTTGGATTTTGAGTATTTTTGGCCAGATGAAGGAGCCTTGTCCTCCGATCGGGGGCGTTAAGGTTAATTGTCGGTAGGGTTAAAGGGCGGCGAGCGTGAGGAGGACGGCGAGGTCCACGATTTGCTGAGTGGCGCCGAGGACGTCTCCGGTCTGGCCGCCGATCTTTGATCTTGCGATGGCGGCGCAGGCGAGGGCCGTCAGGGTCGCGATTGCAAGGGCAGCGAGGGCCGGGAGACCTGTCAGGATCAGCGTGGTGAGCGTTGCGAGGCCAAGGGCGGTGAGGGCCGTTTCCCGTGGCGGGCGGCCGACGGCGCTTGAGAGGCCGTTCGGGCGGGCCGGGGGGAGGCCATTCATCAGCGGAACCATGGTTGCGCGCGAGAGGATGGCGGCGGCGGTGATGGCGGTGAGGGCGTTTCCGGCTTCGAAGAGGAGGGCGAGGGCGGCGAGGCGTAGGAGGCTGGTGAGGATCAGGGCGAGGACGCCGAAGGCGCCGATGCGGCTGTCCTTCATGATCTCGAGGCGGCGGGTCTTGTCGGACGCGCCGAAGAAGCCGTCGGCGCAGTCGGCGAGGCCGTCTTCGTGCATGGCGCCGCTGAGGAGGGCGAGTGTCGCCATGGTTGCGGCGGCGGCGAGGAGGGGGGAGGCCCAGATGGTATGAGCGGCCGCCCCAATCAGCCCGGCGGTGAGGCCGAGGGTGAGGCCGACGAGGGGCCAGGCCCAGACGGCGCGGGCGCCGCGGGCCATCGCCCTGTCGCCGTCGACCGGGACCGGAATCCGGGTGAGAAGGCCGAAGGCCCGCCCGATATCGGCCAGTTCTATCAGATCGCTTCCCTTCACCCCCCCGAGCGGTAAAGAGGGGGGACACGCTTGGCAACGATGGATCTCATGGCAGCCCCTTTCACGACCCTTTCGGAATTTCAGACGGTTCTATCGACGCTTGCGGGCCCCGATGCGGAGGCTGTGGCGGCGGTGCGGGCGCGGGATGCGCAGTTGACGAAGCCGCCTGGGGCGCTCGGGCGGCTGGAGGCGCTGGCGGAGTGGTATGCGAGCTGGCGCGGGGATGCGTCGGTGCGGTGCGAGCGGCCGCAGGTGATTGTCTTCGCGGGCAATCACGGGGTGGTGGCGCAGGGGGTTTCGGCCTTTCCGGCGGAGGTGACTGTGCAGATGGTGGCCAATTTCCATGCGGGCGGGGCGGCGATCAATCAGCTGGCGGAGCTGGCCGGGGCGCAGCTGCATGTGCATGATCTGGCGCTGGATGCGCCTGTGGCGGATTTCACGGCCGCACCGGCGATGAGCGAGGCGGAGGTCGTCTCGGCCTTGTCGGCCGGATGGGAGGCGGTCGACCCGGAGGCGGATCTGGTTATGACCGGCGAGATGGGGATCGGGAATACGACGTCGGCGGCGGCTTTGGCGGCGGCTCTCTTCGGGGGAGAGGCCGAGGAGTGGGTTGGCCGGGGGACCGGTGTGGATGATGTGGGGCTTGCCGTGAAACGGCGGGTGGTGAGCGAGGGGGTCGCGCGCCATGGGGGTCAGGCGCCGCTGGAATTGTTGCGCTGCCTCGGCGGGCGGGAGTTGGCAGCGATGGCCGGGGCGATTGCTTCCGCGCGGGCGCGGCGGATTCCGGTGATCCTCGACGGGTTCATCTGTTGTGCGGCGGCTGCGGCGTTGGAGAAAGCTGTGCCGGGGGCTTTGGATCATGCTGTTGCGGGGCATCGAAGCGCCGAAGCGGCGCATGCCAAGGTGCTGGACGCGTTGGGAAAAGAGCCGCTTCTGGATCTTGGGATGCGGCTGGGGGAGGGGACCGGGGCGGCGCTGGCGGTGCAGATCCTGAGAGGGGCGTTGGCCTGTCATCACGGGATGGCGACCTTTGCGCAGGCCGGTGTGTCAGAGGGGTAGGGGCGCGTCGCGCTTGATCTGATCGAGGACGATCTGGCTTTGCACCCGCGCCACGGCGGGGTGGGCGAGCAGGACGTCGTGGATCAGACTATGGAGCGTCTTGAGATCCTCGGCCCAGACGCGGAGGAGGTAATCGGCCTCTCCGGTCATGGTCCAGGCCGAGGTGATCTCGGGCCGGTTGGCGATCAGGCGGGCGATGTCCTGGGCCGGTTTGGCGCCATGGGTGCCAAGTTGGACCTGCACGAAGGCCTGGACGTCGAGGCCGAGCGCCTCGGGGTCCAGCCGTGCGGCGTAGTTGGCAATGACGCCGGCCGCCTCGAGCCGCTGGCGGCGGCGGCCCGCCTGGCTGGGCGAGAGGTTGAGGTGCTCGCCAAGATCCTGGGCTGTGAGTTGACCGTTGCGCTGCAGTGCAGCGAGGAGGCGCTTGTCTGTTTCATCAAGTTTCATGCGGGAATTACGCATGAGAATTTCTTAGTCTGTCAATGGCTCGCGCGTTTATCTGGATTCGAAGCTCACAAAGCGCAGCTTCCGCAAGTCTGATGCAGTATCCTTGCCAAAACGTTACAGCAGGGAGCTTGACCCATGGGACCGTTTCCCCACGACGCGCCGAAAGCCGAGATCACCAAGGACAATCCCGCCGGGACGGACGGGTTCGAGTTTGTCGAATTTGCCCATCCGGAGCCCGAAACGCTGCGGGAGCTGTTTCGCAAGATGGGCTACACCCATGTCGCGACCCACAAGACCAAGGCGATCGAGGTCTGGCAGCAGGGGGATATCACCTACATCCTGAACGACGAACCGGGATCTCATGCGCGTGCCTTTGTCGAGGAGCATGGGCCCTGTGCGCCGTCGATGGCGTGGCGGGTGGTCGACGCTCAGCACGCGTTCGACCATGCCGTCTCGAAAGGGGCGGAGCCCTATGAGGGCGACGGGAAGACGCTGGACGTGCCAGCAATCCGGGGGATCGGTGAGAGCCTGATCTACTTCGTTGAGGAGTATTACGAGACCTCGGCCTATAACGCGGAGTTCGGCTGGACCGGGAAAGCCCATCCCGAGGGGGTCGGGTTCTACTACCTCGATCACCTGACGCATAACGTTCACAAGGGGAACATGGACGTCTGGTTCCGGTTCTACGGCGATCTGTTCAACTTCAAGGAAATCCGGTTCTTCGACATCGAGGGGAAGTTCACCGGGCTGTTCAGCCGCGCGCTGACCTCGCCCTGCGGGCGGATCCGGATCCCGATTAACGAGGATCGCGGAGAGACGGGGCAGATCGTCGAGTATCTGAAACGCTACAAGGGCGAGGGGATCCAGCACATCGCGGTGGGCGCGCGGGACATCTACGGCGCGGTCGATGCGATCGCGGGGAACGGGATCAAGTTCATGCCCGCGCCGCCTGTGACCTACTATGAGCAGAGCCATGACCGGGTGCCGGGGCATGAAGAGCCGCTCGACCGGATGATGGAGCACGGGATCCTGATCGACGGGGAAGGGGTGGTCGATGGGGGGGAGACGCGGATCCTTCTGCAGATCTTCTCGAAGACCGTGATCGGGCCGATCTTCTTCGAGTTCATCCAGCGCAAGGGGGATGACGGGTTCGGCGAGGGCAACTTCAAGGCGCTGTTCGAGTCGATCGAGGCGGACCAGATCGCGCGCGGCGTGCTGAAAGAGAGTGCCTGAGGGGGACGACGGGACGGCGCTCGCGCTGGCGCGCGTCGCCCCGCCCACCGTCCCGCAACTCCGGGGGTTACCCGCTGGGGATATCGAGGACGATGGTGCGGCCACGTTTGACGTAGAGCAGCTGGTCGTCGCTGATCGTGGCGACCCGCCCGCCATCGAGGGTGTCGCCACGCTGGACCTTCACGTAGCGCCCGTTCGTCAGACGAACGAGGGCGCTGCGATTGTCGGGGCGCCCGTAGACGCCGATGAGGTTCACCCGTCGCAGGTTGATTGCATTCTCGACCGTTGCCCCGCGGGCGGCGGTCGTGACGGTCGGCGCCGGTGGCTGCACGACGCGCGGCTGGATCGGTGCGGCGGCGGCCGGGCTTTGCTGGGCGCGGGCGACGGTGCGGCTGAACCCGGCGGGCCGGACCGACGGCCGGATCGACTGCGCGACGGCCTGGGGGCTGGACGAGGCAACGGGCGGCGGTGGGGCTGCGAGGGCGGCCTGCAGAGCGTTCTCGACGGCGCCGGGCGTTGTGGTGGTCGGTTCAGCGGATGCGGCCTCTGGGATGTCCTCGGGGCGGGTCTGCGGGCGGAACGCGGCGAGCGTTTCGGGCTCGTCGGTTGTCTCTGCGTCTGTTTCTGCGTCGGGGCGCGGGCGGGGGCGGGCCTCTGACAGCAGGGCAAGGGAGACGGCGCCGGCTGTGGCATCGGCCTCTGGTGCTGCGTCAGCGATCGCCTCGTCCGCCGGAGCCGGTTCGGGCGCGTCCGGGCGCTGGGGTGGCACGAGGTCGGGGCGGCCCGCATAGACGACGACGCCCTCGGGGGTGACCGTGCCCTCGGGCGTGGCGCGCACGAAGCCGCGGTCGTCGAGGTCGAATTCCTCTTCCGGCTGCGGCGGGTTCGCGGGAGCCGCCATGGGGACGTCGTTTATGACGGCCGGTGTGGTCGCGAATGCGGCCGGGACGACGGCGGCGAGGCCGGGATCGTCCGGCAGCGTCGGCAGGGTGCCGGGCAGCGTCTGCCCGGGCGCGTCGGGGCGGCGCGGCGCCTTCTGCCAGACGCCGGTTGCGGCGTAGATCCGGCGGCTTTCATCGGTGCTGAGGACGCGGCGTTCGGCAGAGGGCGCGCGGTCGGTGCGCGGCAATTCAGGGACGACGGCGATCTGACGCTCTGGCTCGGCCTCGATATCGCCTGTCTGGAAGCGGTCTGTCAGGGCGGCTTCGATGACGGGGCTGACGAAATCGGAGGAGTCGAGGGCGGCGAGGGCCGTTGGGGCGGTGTCTGAGAGGGCGGCGGGTTGCGGAGCCGGCTGGGCCGGTGCGGCAATTTCAGGCGCCGGGGCGCTTGCGGTGACCGTGGTCTCGTCGGGTTTGGGTGCGAGGGCCCATATTCCGGCGCCTGCAAGCCCTGCAAGAAGGGCGATGGCTGCGGCGAGCTTGAGAGGACCGCGGCCGGAGGCTTCGGCACTGCGGGCGCCGAAGACGGTCATCCGCTCGGCCTCGTTCGCGTTCTTTCGGATCACCGGGGCCTTGGGCGTCGGAATCGTCTTGGCGGCAGGGGCGCTGGTGGCGGCGCCGAGCGGCGTGGGCGCTGGAGAAGCTGTGGACTTGGCCGCTGGCGCGGCCGGGAGCTTGGGGGTCTCCGGCGCTGCCTCGTCCGGGAGGGGAGCGAGGGTAATGCGGGGCTTGAGTTCCGAGGTGAGAACAGGTGCTTCGGAGGCTTTTGCGCTTCGCTCTGCCTCGTCGACCGTCGGGAGGGTGATCGCGTCGCAGGCCTCTTCTGCGGCCTCTTCCTGATCGTCGGCCGGGCTGGGAGGCGTGCCTTCTTCCGACGGGCCATCCTTGGTGGCCGTCTCTTCGGTGTCCGGGAGATCGGCCTCGGAGGTCTCGGCCTCTTCTGCTTTGGTGTCTTCGCCTTGCGGCTCAGCGGATGGCGCTTCGGTGTCGCCATCGGACTCCGACAGGGGCGTTTCAGCCTCGTCTGTCACGGCTTCGGGAGGTGCGTCTTCGGTTGCGTCGGGCGCGCCTGTGTCTGCTTCGTCAGCGTCTGCGGTGAGCGTGGCGGCATCCGAGGGGATCTCTTCAGCCGTTTCAGCCTGATCCTGCGGCTCCTCTTCCGGCGCGTCGACAACCGCCTCCTGTTCCGGAACCAGCTCGAGCTCTTCCCCGGCGGCGGTGAGGTCGAGTTCTTCGAGCTGTGGTTCAGGCTCTTCGGAGAGGACTTCTTCCACAGGCGTTTCGGGAGTGTCTTCGACGGCTGGCGCCTCGTCCGCCTCGTCGAGGCTGGCGGCGATTTCGGCGAGATCGAGGGCGTCTGCGGGATCATCCTCGACCGGAGCTTCGGTGTCTTCGACGATGCCGGTGACCTGCACGGGCATGTCGTCGCGGGCGATGTTCAGGCTGTCGTCGCAGGCGCCGAAGAACGCCTCGCCATCATAGGTGAAGGGGCGCGGTACGGCGGCGAAGGCGACGGGGCCGAAGCCGTGCTGGGCGGCGAAATCCTTGGCTTCGTTCAGGGTTTCGCGGGCGACGGCGGCGATGAAGGTGTAGGAGCCGGCGGTCTGCCAGTCATAGGCGAGATCATCGACCGTGTAGGGCGTCGTGCCGGCCAGCGCGTGGCGGACATCGTCTTCGTCGATGTCGCGCCGGTTGATCGTGATATACTTGATCTGGTCGTTCGGCAGCAGGAGCTTGCAGCGGAGCGGATCGGGTGCCGCGAGCGCCGCGCCTTTGCGGCGCAGGTCTTCGAGCGCGCTTTTGAGCTTGGGGTTTTCAAGAGACGTGTCGCCGACCAGATGCCACCCGTCGGAGACCCGGTGCAGAAGCTGAATCCCTTCCGGCGACAGCGAGAGTGCGAAATTGACGGTCATCGTCCCCCGATGCGTCGGTCGTTTCTTTTTGGTCCGGCGCCTGCACGCCGTCCGTTTCCCTGAATTCTCTTTAACCTAGCCTAGATTGTGTGGAAAGAACCAGGATGAAGGCCGGGCGGATGAATGCCGGGTCGGGCGTCGTGTGATGCGGTATTTCTTCTACTTTCTCATCGTGTTGCCGGTTTTCGCCGCGGCGGAGACGCTGACCGTGACGGGCGTGGGTGAGGTGCGGGTGGCGCCGGAACTGGCGTGGATGCTGGTCCAGGCCGGGCCTGCGGAGATGCCGGCGCTCGCCGATGCGATGGAGGAGATCGGGGCGGAGAGGGCGGCCGGGCGCGATCCAGGCGAGGCGGTCTTCGTGCTGCGCGATCTGGAGCAGTTCGACGCGGCGATCGAAGCGGCGGGGGCCGGTCTGAGGCATGTGCGGTTCGGTGTTGCCGATCCCGGGCCGGTGCGGGCGGAGGCGGTGCAACGGGCGGTGGTGCAAGGAATGGGAAAGGCCGCGGCGGCGGGTCTGATCCTGGGCGGTTTAGAAAAACTTGACGAGGTGGGGTCTGGATGGCGCGGCAATGGCGGCCGGGTTGTGCCGGGAGAGATCCGCTTTGTGGCGACGGTGAACCTTGTCTACAGGGTCCAGGATTAGGGGAGCTTAATCCATAGTGCGGATGACGGGGCTTTCCGGGGAGTGGCACCCCGGAAAGCCCCGCCTGGCCTGGAGGGAAGCCCGTCGTGGGAGACAGACCCAGACCACGTACCGCCGGCCGAGCTCTGGCCGGGATGGGTGCGGTGCGTGTCCGGTGCCTGCATGCTGGGGAGCAGGCCCCTGGACGACGACCGGAGGGATCACCCGTGGCATTAACGTTTACACATCTTAACGGAAATGCAACTGGAAGTTGCATGACGTAGGGACGTTTTTGTTTGAGGCGAGTTGCTGCCGGGGCCGATTTGCCTCGATATCTGGGTGGACAGGGCGCCGTTTCTGCATGTGTCGCCAGCCCGGCTGGGCTGACCCCGACACCTTCGATCTACGCTGCTCAAGGCGCAGCATGATCGCCGGTGGGATGCGGCATGTGGCGGTGCCCGCGGGGGCGGGCACCACCGGAATTCGGCTTACGACGTCGCCTTGGACAGGGCCTGGTCGAGGTCGGCGATCAGATCATCCGGATCCTCGATGCCGATGGAGACACGGACGACATCCGGGTCGGCGCCGGCGGCGCGCTGCTGGTTTTCATCAAGCTGGCGGTGGGTCGTCGAGGCGGAGTGGATGATCAGGCTGCGCGTGTCGCCGAGATTGGCGACGTGGCTGAAGATCTCAAGACTGTCGATCAGTTTGATGCAGGCCTCGTAGCCGCCCTTGACCGCGAAGGTGAAGAGCGCACCGGCGCCGCGGGGGCACACTGTCTTGGTCCGGTCGTAATAGGGAGAGCTTTCGAGGCCCGCATAGGTGACGCGCGTGATGCGGTCGTCATTCTCGAGCCACTTCGCGATTTTCACAGCGTTTTCAACGTGCTTGTCCATGCGGAGGGACAGCGTTTCCATCCCCATCAGCGTGTAGTGGGCGCCTTGCGGGTTCATCGTCATGCCGAGGTCGCGCAGGCCGACGGCGATGCTGTGGAAGGTGAAGGCCAGCGGCCCGAACGTCTCGGCGAACTTCAGGCCGTGATAGGCGGGTTCGGGTTCCGAGAGGGACGGGAACTTGCCCGAGGCGGCCCAGTCGAACTTGCCGGAATCGACGATTGCGCCGCCGGTGACCGTGCCGTTGCCGGTCAGGTATTTGGTGGTCGAATGGACGACGAGTGTCGCGCCGTGTTCGATCGGGCGACACAGATACGGGGTCGCCGAGGTGTTATCGACGATCAGCGGGATGCCCGCGGCATCGGCGATGTCGGCGGCCGCGCGCAGGTCGGTAATGTAGCCGCCGGGGTTGGCGATGCCTTCGCAGAAGATGGCGCGGGTATCGTCGTCGATGGCGGCTTTCAGTGCGTCGGTATCGTCGAAATCGACGAACTTCGCGGACCAGCCGAAGCGTTTGATCGTCTGGCTGAACTGGGTGACCGTGCCGCCATAGAGCCGGGTGGAGGCGATGATGTTGCGCCCCGGCGCCATTAACGGAAAGAGCGCCATGATCTGCGCGGCGTGGCCCGAGGAGCAGCAGACGGCGCCGACGCCGCCTTCGAGCGTGGCGATTCGTTCCTGCAGGACGGCGACCGTGGGATTGGTCAGACGGGAATAGATGTAGCCGACCTCTTGCAGGTTGAAGAGGGCGGCGGCGTGATCGGCGTCGCGGAAGACGAAGGCGGTCGACTGGTAGATCGGCGTCTGTCGGGCGCCGGTCGCCGGGTCGGGGCGGGCGCCTGCATGGATCTGGAGCGTGTCGAAGCCGTAGGAGGGGCCGATGGCGGCGCTGTCTTCAGGCATGGGTCGTCCTTTCACTTAAGAAATTCTTGTTTGAGGGGGTGCTGCATTCCGTCGGCTTCCCGTCAGCTTTCTGTCGGACAAGTTTAGCCGTTGAACGAGTTTTCGGACGTCGGGCGCCGATTTTAGCCGAAACAATTCCCCCCTTCGGCAGCGTATCGTTGATTTGGCACGTTGCGGGTTTCCGCGCCGTTGTTTCCCGTGTCTAAATCACGGCGGGCGGCGCCTCAACCGCGGCCTGCGAGGAGAAGAGGATGCCGACACCGTTTCATCTGGCCTGCCACGTGACCGATCTGGATGCGGCGCGGGCCTTCTATGGCGACGTGCTGGGCTGTGCGGAGGGGCGGTCGACCGAGACCTGGGTGGATTTCGATTTCTTCGGGCATCAGCTGTCACTGCATCTGGGGGCGCCCTTCGCGGTGGCCGAGACGGGCAAGGTGGGCGACACGGACGTGCCGATGCCGCATTTCGGGGTCGTGCTGCCGTTGGATCAATGGACGGCCCTGGCGGAGCGGTTGGAGGCGGCGGGGGCCGACTTCGTGCTCGAGCCGCAGGTGCGGTTCGAAGGCGAGCCGGGGGAGCAGTGGACGATGTTCTTCCGCGACCCGTCGGGCAACCCGATCGAGGTGAAGGGGTTCCGGGAGATGGCCGCGGTGTTTGACGCCTGACGGCTTAGGCGGGGATCAGGTTGGCGTCCGGCACCCAGCCTTCGGCGCCGGAGGTGCTGCGGCAGAGGGTCCAGCCGTGAGTCCGGTCGAGGGCAAGGAGGATGTCGCCTTCGGTGCAGGTGAGCTCGCGGGCGGAGTAGTCGCGGCGGGCGCGGCCTTCGTCGTCGGGGAGCGTGTCGGGCACCCAGCCTTCGCGGCCGTCAGGGGCGATCGCCCAGAGCCAGATGTGGCCGCCCCAGTCGTCGGTCTTGCCGGTGAGGTCGAGGCGCGCGCCTGCCGTTATCGAGATCGGGTCGGGATAGCTGGCGGTCCACGTCCTGGTGACTCGTCGTTTTTCGGACATCATGGGCGCTTTCGAATGCTCGAGACTGCGAAGGGGCCGGTGGGGTCTGTCATAGGGGACGCCGGAGCAGTGGATTTGGCCGTGGCAGGCTGTTCGCATGGCCCCGGTCGATCCGTCCGGCCATGCAGGTATAGCTGGAGCGCTTGGTCGCGATAGCTGAACGATCCGCCATTCAGATAACCTCAGTTTTGAAGAAAGACTGTCTGCTGGCCGGTGCATCCGTCGTCGCATGACAGCGCAAAGTCCAGACGGAACTCGTGATCGTCGATCGGGAACCCGCACATTGCGTCCGGGTCGCCGGTGACGGCGGAAACCAGGCCGGACCCGTAGGATGTGGCGCCGAGCGCCTCGCACCGGGCGCGGTAGAAGGCGCGCAGGGTTTCCAGATCGCTGCCCGCAGGAAGCTGGAAGCGGACGGGCAGGCTGATCACTTGCGCGCCCTCGACGTTGTCGGGGATCTGACCCTGTTCGAGATTGTTGGCGCCGGGCGGAAAGCCGACGGCGTTCTGCGCCTCCGTCAGGAGGTCGACGACATCGGTGCGAAAGAGCAACGGGATCGAGATCGCGAAGAGCGCGACAATCGCGATCAGTCCAGTCAACAGAAGCCGCATGGCGGGCCACACTCCCCGACGTCAGACGTGACCTCAAGATTAGCGATCCACGGACAGTTGTCGACATCGTTGGCCGCGGCGGAGCGTGCCGGTTACCGGAGCCAGTACCCCTCTTTCTTGAGGAGGTTGCGGATCTTCTGTTCCTTGCGGGGGAGGTTGTCGCGGTCGAAAAGCGCCCGGGCCTTGCGGCCGCGGCCCTGGAAGATCAGGCGTTTGAAGGGGTCGTATTCCTTGAGGACCTTCTTGATCCTGTTGGGGGCGGCGACCTCTTCGAGGTGGTCGATGACGGCGTCAGCCTCGCGCGCGTAGGCCAGCGGCAGGGCGCGCCAGTGGCAGGTGACGGTGCCGTCGAGCTGGCCGTGAGGGCCGTCGCGGCCGCCGCCGAGCGCGTGGATGACCAGCGGCAGCGCGATCTGATCGAGCCAGGGGTCGAGCGTCTGGCTCGCCAGTTCCTCGGGCGTGTCGTCGCGGATCGAGAGGGCGTAGCGCAGGAAGAGGTCGTGAAAGATCTTGGGGTCTTCGTAGTAGAAGAAGCCCGCGTTGAAATAGAGGTAGCGGCGCCAGTATTCGTCGGGCTGGGAGAGGTCGAGGGAGCTCTCGAAGTCGAGCCCGAAACGTTTGTAAAGGGATCCCCAGACGCCGTTATATCCGGGCCAGTAGATATCCTCGACCGGCCAGGTGCCTTCGCGCTTGAGCGAGGCAGAAGGGCGGGAGAAGTCGATGTCGAGCGTCATCGGATCGCCCAGGATCAGCGTGTCGGTATCGAGGAAGAGGAAGGGCTCGCGCTCGGGCAGGACGGCGAGGCCTTCGATCTTGTTGCCGTAGGGATAGGCGTGGCCGAAATGCTTGTTCTCGAAGGGGCGGATTTCGGCGCCGAGCTCGGTCAGGAGCGCGCGGGCCGTTTCGCCGATGCGGGGATTGTTCGGCCAGAGCGGACCCGGCTGCGGCTCGGCGAAGATGAGCTTTCCGGGAAAGCCGGGCGCGGCATCGCGGAGGGAGGCGGCGAGCAGGATCGCCTCGTATTGCAGGCGGCCGGACTGGGCCACGGCGAGGATGTTGAAGGGGGTGGCGGGCATCGGCGGGTCCGGGCGAGTGTCACGGGAGACACGCTAACCGGTTCCCGGCCGGAGCGCCATGCGGCCGCGGCTTCCCGTTGGGCGGGCTTTGTTGACCGGCCGTGATCTGCCGAGCGGGTGTTGGTGGCCTGTCACGCGTTGCTCGGTGGTTCTGCAGGTAAATGAAATCTGGACGCAACGTTCGATGGTGTTGCGTATAAACATATGAAAATATTGACCTTTTATCCAATTTGGGTATGTTGCCTTTGCTAGACGCCGCGTTCCATCCGTGCCGGGTTTTCCCTTGCGCGGTGCGGTGGCGGCGGCCCTCTCTGCGTGGCGGATCCTCCAACATGCAGGCTGAGACCATGACGCACCATAACAGCGCCCAGAAACAGGGCGGCAAGATCGACGGGCAGTTGACGGACAGTGCAGCGCTTTTCACGGCGCTGAGCCGGGAGCTGGCGGAGGCACTCAGGGCGATCGCCCTGGAGGCCGAGGCCGGGCGGACCGGTATCGAGCAAAGGCAGGCGGCGCTCACCATGGCGCTGGCCCAGGCGAAACGGATGGAGGCGCTTCTTGATGGAAGACGCGAACGGGATGGAGACAGCGGGGCAGGGCCCCTCGATCTCGATGCGGTCCGCGATCAGATCGGGTGCCGCCTTCATCGCCTCAGGTCCTGCTGCAAGGCAGGATGAGTTCCTGAGCTCCCTGGGGGAGGCAGAGCTGCGTGCTCTGCCTTTCCTTTTCGAATTCTGGGCTTTGGACCATCAGCTTCCGCCATCGGGGGACTGGCGCAGCTGGGTGATCCTTGGGGGGCGCGGCGCGGGCAAGACGCGCGCGGGCGCGGAATGGGTCCGCTCGGTGGTCGAGGGCGCGCGCCCCACTGACCCCGGGCGGGCCAGGCGCGTGGCCCTGGTGGGCGAGACGGTGGCGCAGGCGCGGGACGTCATGGTGTTCGGGGAGAGCGGGATCCTGGCCTGTTCGCCGCCGGACCGGCGGCCCGAGTGGATCGCGGGGCGCAAGATGCTGGTCTGGCCGAACGGGGCCACGGCGCAGGTGTTTTCGGCGCATGATCCGGAGAGCCTGCGGGGGCCTCAGTTCGACGCGGCCTGGTGCGATGAGCTGGCCAAGTGGAAGAAGGCCGAGGCGGCGTGGGATATGCTGCAGTTCGGGCTGCGGTTGGGGGACAATCCGCAGACCTGCGTGACGACGACGCCGCGGGCGGTGCCGTTCCTGAAGGCGCTGCTGGGGCGGTCGTCGACGGTGATGACCAGCGCGCCGACCGAGGCGAATGCGGCCAACCTGGCGGATGGGTTCCTGAAGGAAGTGCGCGCGCGGTACGATGGGACGTCGCTGGGCGCGCAGGAGCTGGACGGGGTGCTGGTCGAGGAGGTGGACGGCGCGCTTTGGCCCGCCTGGGTGATCGACCGCGCGAAGGTGGCGGAGGCGCCGGAGCTGTCGCGGATCGTCGTGGCGGTGGATCCGCCGGTGACGGGTGGCAAGCGGGCGGATGCCTGCGGGATCGTGGTGGCCGGCGTGGTGTCGGGCGGGCCGAAATCGGGGTGGCGATGGGTCGTTCTTGCGGACCGCAGCGTGGAGGGGGCCTCGCCTTTGGGCTGGGCCAAGGCGGCGGTGTCGGCCTTCCATGAGTTCGGCGCGGACCGGCTGGTGGCGGAGGTCAATCAGGGGGGCGATCTGGTGGAGGAGATGATCCGGCAGGTGGATCCTCTGGTGCCCTATCGGGCGGTGCGGGCCTCGCGCGGGAAGGCGGCGCGGGCGGAGCCGGTAGCGAGCCTCTACGAGCAGGGGCGGGTGGCGCATCTGCCGGGGCTGAAGAAGCTGGAAGAGCAGATGCGGCTGATGGGGCGCGACGGATATCAGGGGGCGGGATCGCCGGACCGGGTGGATGCGCTTGTCTGGGCGTTGACGGAGTTGATGGGGGCCCAAGTGGGGGCGCCGCGGATGCGTGTGGTGGGGTGAGCGGCGTCTCGGAAAATCCTCCTTTGGAGGATTTCAGCCGCGAATGGGCGGAGCCCTGGATGTAGCGCTTTGTTTTGGCGGGGATGGCGGGGTGGAACCCCGCCCTACGGCGTTGCGGAAGCGTTGGCGCGGATGATCCCGGAAGAGGTCCCGGATCAAGCCCGGGACGGTGGGTTTTGCGGTGAGGGCTTTGCCTCATCGGCTTAGGCCGCTCGCGAGACAGGTATCAGACACCCCGCCCGGCGGCACCGCCGGGCATCGCCCGACCTCCCCCAGGAGGGCGATTTTGCGACGTCTCCCATAGCGGTTTCGGTTGAGCGATGACGCTGTCGTTCGAAGTTCAACCGTTGCGTCGCCCTTCAGGTCGGGCGATGCCCTCCGCACTATGCTTCCTGAGTTATTCTCTACTCAGCCGGGATCGGGCTGAGCGTGGTGTCCTTGACCGGATCATCTTTCTGCGCGGTCTCTGCCGCGCCGTAGCGTCTACGATGCCGTTCCGCGTCGCGGGCGATGCGGGGTGGGTGCAAGGCCTGCGGGGTGGAAAGGCGCAGGATCGCGGGCGCTTTGGCCAGCGACAGGCCGGAGAGGGCCGAGAGCGGGACGGCGAGGGTCAGGCTCGCGGCGATGGGGATCAGCCAGAGGGAGACGAGGCCGGTGAAGAGGCCTGCGGTCAGGATGGCTCCGAGTGCGGTTTCGAGGGCGTGGAAGCGGAGGAGTGTGGTCAGCGGGTAGTGCGTCGCGCGGCGGCTTTGGGGGGTCCAGCCGCCGAGGCCGAGGGCCGCTCGGACGACCGCCTGCATTTGCTGGACCATCTGGATCGGGGCGTAGATGACCGAGAGGGCGATCTCGAAGAGGGTCGAGGTGGCGAGCCGCAGGGTGCCGCCGAAGCGGCGGCGGGCGGCGGGGCGGGTCGCGATGGCTGCGGCGCCAGCGAGTTTCGGGGCGAGGAGTGCTCCGTAAAGGGCGGCGAGGATGGCGAGACCGCCGAGGGGGCTCATCTCGGGCCAGATCGGGTAGAGCGGCGCGTCGGGGGTGAAGTAGGTGAGGACCGTGGCCTCGCCCGTGCCGCGCAGGGCCCAGATGACGAGCAGGATGAACCAGGCGGGCGAGAGCAGGTAGCTCATCGCGCCGTGGAAGAGGTGGAAGCGGGAGACCGGGTGGAGGCCCCTGGCCGCGAGCAGGCGCAGGTGCTGGAGGTTGCCGCGGCACCAGCGGCGGTCGCGCAGGGTGTGGTCGATCAGGGTGGCGGGCGTTTCCTCGAACGAGCCGCCGGTGCCGGGCAGGAGCCGGACATGCCAGCCGGCGCGGCGGAGGAAGGCAGCCTCGACGAAGTCGTGGGAGAGGATCGTCTGGCGGCCGAGGCGGGGCAGGCCCGCGGCTTGGGCAAAGGCCTGCGTGCGGATGATGGCGTTATGGCCCCAATAGTTCGCCTCGGTTCCCGACCAGAGCGACAGCCCCTCGGCCAGCAGCCAGCCATAGGCCATGTTGGCGAATTCCTGGGCGCGGGCGAAGAGGGTTTGCGCGCCGATCAGCGCCGGGGCGGTCTGGATGAGGCCGGTCTGCGGTTCGGCGGCGAGTGTGCGGATGAGGCGGCGGATCGTGCGGGCCGACATCAGGCTGTCGGCGTCGAGGATGAGCATCGCGTCCCAGGCGGCGCCTTGGTGGCGGACCCAATCGGCGATGTTGCCGGACTTCTGGTCGGTGTTCTGGCGGCGGCGGCGGTAGTGGACGGGGAGCGGTGCTTCGGCGGCAAGGCGGAGGGTGAGGCGCCATTCGGCGGCGGCGATCTGCGGGTCGGTCGTGTCGGAGAGGATAAAGAGCGCGGTGTCGCCGGGGAGCGGGCGCCGGGCGAGGGCGTCCGCGATGGCGCGCGCATTGGCGGCGACCGCGGCGGGGTATTCGTTGTAGACGGGGATGAGGAGCGCCGTGGAGAGCGGGCGTTCCGGCAGGGCGCCGCGGGGCCGGTGGCTGCGGGCGGTCAGGCCGATGGCGGCGGTGGAGAGAGAGATCGCGACCCAGATGAAGGTGAGCGCGATGAGCGCGGTCAGGGCGATTTCGACCGCGAAGAGGCCGTCGGCGGAGAGCCAGGTGAGGAGGGCGGCGATCAGCCCGGCCGTAAGCGCGATGGCGGGGGCGAAGACGGCGAGGCGCCAGAGCTTGGGTGCGGTTGGGTCGGCGGCCCGCGGCGGGCAGGCGCGCGGGTCCTGCACCGGCATGGCGAGCGGCGCGGGCGCGGGCATGGCGCAGCGGAGCGGATCCCACTCCTGCGGGAAGGGGGTCACGCCGTCCATCGGTAGAGCCAGACTTCGGAGAGGGGATCGGTCTCGGACCGGAGCTGGACGCGGAATTCGGCCAGCGTCGCGTCGCCCGGCCGGAAGGTGAAGGCGAGGCGGGGGCCGCCGGTTTCGGGGTTGCGCTGGAGGAGGCCGGGTGTGGTTTCTCCCACGCTGGAACGGATCAGCGGGGTGATCGCGTCGAGATCGGGCAGGCCGTCGCGGGGTTCGAAATCGATCGCGACGACGAGGCCGCCTTCGGGGCGGCCGCCGATGCGGGTGTTGATGACCTTGGCGAGGCCAAGATCGGGGGCGGGCGCCTCGCCCCAGTCGAGGCGGTAGGTGAGGCGGTGTTCTGATCTCTCTACATAGGGGGAGGCGGGGCGCCAATAGGCGACGATATTGTCGTAGATTTCTAGATCGGCGGGGATCTCGATCAGGGTGACGGCGCCGGGCCCCCAGTCTTCGTGCGGGGTGATCCAGAGGCCGGGGCGGCGGTGGTAGAGCGCTTCAAGGTCGGCGAAATCCGAGAAGCGGCGGGAGCGCTGCATGAGGCCGAAGCCGCGCGGGTTGGTGTCGGCAAAGGCGGAGATCTGAAGGTTGCGCGGGTTGGCGAGGGGGCGCCAGATGACCTCTCCCGCGCCGTTGGCGATC
This sequence comes from Aestuariibius violaceus, assembly GCF_040779325.2. NCBI lineage: Bacteria > Pseudomonadati > Pseudomonadota > Alphaproteobacteria > Rhodobacterales > Paracoccaceae > Aestuariibius > Aestuariibius violaceus. Next base: position 76,983 of record NZ_JBFONT020000007.1, on the reverse strand, counting down.
AGCAGGCCGTCATTGTCGTGGACCGCGGGGCGGAAGTCGGAGAAGCGGTCGCGCATCGTCTCGTCAAAGAGGAACATCGAGGTGAGCGGCGCGATGCCGATATGACGGATGTCGCGGCGGGGGAAGAGGGCGGCGTCGACCTCCATCGAGAGGGGCGCGCCGGGCGTGATCTCGAACCGGTAGGCGCCGGTGACGGAGGGGCTGTCGAGGAGCGCGCAGAGGACGAAGCTGTCGGAGCCGGGGGCGGGGCGTTCGAGCCAGAAGGCGGTGAAGTCGGGAAATTCCTCGCCCGAGGGTTCGGCGGTGTCGATGGCGAGGCCGCGGGCGGAGAGGCCGTAGATGTCTCCGGTTCCGATGGCGCGGAAGTAGCTGGCGCCCTGGAAGACGGCGAATTCCTGGAAGATGCCGGGGGTTTCGAGTTCGGCGCGCAGGCGAAGGCCGGTGAAGCCCAGCGTGTCGTCCATCGGCAGGTCGGGGAACTGGTCGGTCGTGTCGAAGACGGCCTTGTCGAAGGCGATCTGCCGCGCTTGGCCGTCTTCGATGACGTGGCAGGCGACGGCTTGGGGGAAGTAGAGGCCCGGTGGAAAGAGGTCGACGCGGAGGGGGGCGTCGGTTTCGGTGAAGAGCGCGTTGCGGTGGTCGAACCAGATGTGGCGGAACTGGTCGTAGCTGAGGTCTTGCCAGGCTTGCGGGATGGTTGGGCGCGGCCGGTAGGGTTCATCCGCCATGGCGCGGGCGCGGGCGATCAGGCCGTCATGGGTGAAGGGGACCGGATCGCCGAGCGTAAGGCCTGGCTCGTCGGCGAGCGCCTGGAGCGGCGTTGCGGCGAGGGCGGTGGCAGCCTGGAGGAAGGTGCGGCGCTTCATTTCCTGGCCCGCCAGGGTTGGGTCTTGAACCAGCCTGCGCCGTAGGCGACCGCGATCAGGATGAGGCAGCCGGTGATGTTGACGAGGGCCATCGTGCCGTAGCTGCGGCCGAGCACGTCGAGCGAGAAGCCGAGGAGGCGGGCGAGGAACATCGAGGTGATGAAGACGGCGAGCGATTGCTGGCCGACCTTCATGATCGCGGCGAGGCAGGGCGTCCAGATGCGGGATATGGGGCCGTCGCCCTCCGGTGGAAGAAGGCGCCGGCCGGCCTCGCCCGCGAGTGCCCAGGCGAGGTAGGCGAGGGCGAGGAAGTGGACGTAGCGCAGGATGCCGAAATCGCTCTTGTCGAACCACGGTCGGTTGGCGATGCGCCAGTCGCGGGCCCAGTCGACGCCGAACTCGCGCCACCATAGGGGAAGCCACTCGAAGTTAGCGCTGCGAATGCCGATATTGGAGAGGGGGACGTTGGCGAGGACGATGAGGGCGGCGATGGTGAGGAGGAGTGGAGTCACAGGTGGTTTGGGGATCCAGCCGCGCATGAGCGCGAAGCCGGTGAAGAAGATGAGGGCCCAGCCGAAGGGGTTGAAGAACCAGTTGCGCTCAGACCACGGCTCGGCCGGGAAGGCGAAGTGGGGCAGGTCGAGCTGGGCGGTGAGGGCCTCTTGCGCGAAGAGCCAGAAGAGCAGGATTGGCGCGGCGGCGGCCCAGAGGCTGACGCGGGAGAGCGCCATGACGAGCGGCATCATGGCGAGCACGACCATATACATCGGCAGGATGTCGAAATAGTTCGGCACGTAGCGGAGCGTCATGAGCGCCAGCATGTTTTCGGTGTTCGACCAGTTCTCGCTGTCGACGAAGAGCGGCCAGAGGTTAAGCTGGCCCCAGTAGTTGCGGCCCGTCACGTCGAGGTTCGTCAGGAAGATCGTGAGGCCGACAGTGGCCACGAAAAGGCCGATATGGGCCCAGTAGACTTGCCAGATGCGGAAGCCGACGCGGGCGGTGCCCAGCGTCCAGCCCGCGCGGTCGAAGGTGCCGCCGAAGGCGATAGCGGACGCCATGCCCGAGCAGAAGACGAAGATCTCGGTCGCGTCGGAAAAGCCGAAGCGGGCGGGGATCCAGAGGGTGACCCAGTTGCCCGGCGTATGGGCGAAGAGGATGATGAACATCGCGATGCCGCGGAAGAAATCCAGCCGCGGGTCGCGGATGCGCGCGACCGGCGCCGCCGCGATGGGGGCGGGGGTTTCTCGGTTCAGGGTCGCGGTGTCGGCGAGCGTCATCTTGGGTCTAACGTGCGGGGCCGGGTCGGGGTCCGAGGTCACTCTGCCGGGATGCGGAGCGCCTCGCGCCGCGCGGCGTCGATCCGGGCGCGGCGGGTTTCGGTGAATGTGTCGGCGCGGTTGGCGCGGGAGGCAAGCCGGTCGAGCAGGATGTGCTCTGCCGCGTCGAGGTGACCGGCGCGGAGGCCCGCGTCGACGGTCATCCGGTCGAACACGTCGCGCTGGGCGTGAGAGCCGCCTATGGTCTGCATCCGGGGCCGGGCGGCGGCGAGTGCACGGAAGGCATCGTCGTAGCGGCCTTCGCCGAAGGCGGCGAGGCCCGCGGCGGCGGCGCGACCCGGATCGGCGTAGATGCGGCCCATATCGGTGCTGGGGTTCGCGGTGCGGGTGAAGCGGCTGACCATAAGGCGGGTCTCGTCCGTCTTCTCGGCGCCCATCAGCGCCAGCATGTAGTGGAGATCGGCGAAGACGAGGCAGCCGTCGTCAGAGCGGCTTTCCGAGAAACTGGCCAGTTCCTCCCACCGGTCGCCGACGGCGACGCCCTCCAGCTCCAGCCGCATGAGCAGGGAGGTGGCGTTGGCGATGTCGCGGTAATCGTCGGTCTTGTCGTCGCGGATCCTGGTGTCGTAGAGTGCCAGAACCTCGTCCGTTTCGCCCGCGTCGAGGTGGAGGAGCGCCTTGTGCCACCACACGTGGTAGCGGAAGTTGTTGCAATGCATCCACGCGCCGGTGTTGTCGTCGATCAGGCGGATGCCGTCCTGCGATCTGGCGGTCATGTCGCAGACATGGGCGACGGCGTGGAGGCCCCAGGCATCGTCCGTCGCATGGGTGAGGCCCGTGCGGCCCGCGGTTTCGGCGGCTTGGTAGTCGCCTGTTTCCTCGAGCGCGAAGGCGTGGCAGCCGAGCGCGTAGCCGCGGCAGGGGTGGCTTTCGTCGTGATAGGGCAGGACGCGTTCGACGGAGGCGCGCATGCCGTCGGCATCGCCCAGGACGAAGCGGATCGCGTGGATGACCTTCATCGTCAGCGTGTCACGGGGATTGGCGCCGAGCGCGGCCTCGAGCGCGGCGATGCTGCGGAGGGGGTGGCCGACCAGCCAGTGTTCCAACGCGTCGGTCCAGGCGCGGGTGCGCAGGTCGGCGGGACCGGCGGCGCGGGCGAGGCGCAGGGCATCGCGGGCGGTATCGACCAGTTCGCGCCGGCCCATGAGCATGGAGAACAGGCCGCGGGCGGCCTGCGCCATGGCAAGGTCGGGCTGCCGGTCGAGGACGGCCTTGAGGCGAACGGGCGTGTCGGTGCCGTGGGCCAGGAAGGCCAGGATCATGGCGTTCCAATCGGCCAGCGCCTCGGGTGTCTTGGTGTCGATATGGCCGTCGCAGATATCGTGCATCGGGGCCTCCTCGGGTCTCCAGCGTTGATCAGGATGTATCCCAACCGGGCGGCCACACCATCTCTCAAGTCGGTGACGTGACAGAAGCGTGATCGCAACCGCCTGATTTCGTGAAGAGTTTAAGCGGCGGATGGCCGAAAGCCTTGGAAAACGGGATTCTGCCGCAGGTTTAATCGGTTTCGGATTTCAGGGTATTAAGAACTGTTTCAGTGTCGGCGCCGAGGAGCGGCGGCGCGCGGTCGTAGCGGACCGGAGTTTTCGAGAAGTTCAGCGGGTTGCCAAGGAGGCCGAGGCCGCCTGTTTCGATGACGGCGCCGCGGGCCTTTGCCTGGTCGGTGGATAACGCCTGGGCGACGGTGTGGATGGGGCCAACGGGGACCTTGGCGGCCTCGAGGCGGGCGATGACTTCCTTGGCGGGTAGGGCGGCGAGCGCGGGCGCGATGAGCGGCATCAGCGCGTCACGATTGGTGACGCGGGCGGCGTTGGTAGCGAAGCGGTCGTCCTGATCCAGAGGCGGCAGGTCGAGGGCCGCGCAGAAACGGGCGAACTGGGTGTCGTTGCCCACGGCGACGATGACGTGGCCGTCGAAGGTGGCGAAGACATCGTAGGGGACGATGTTCGGATGCGCGTTGCCGCGGCGGTCCGGGACCTTGCCCGAGGTCAGGTAGTTTGTGCCTTCGTTGATGAGCCAGGCCATCTGCGTGTCGACGAGGGCGAGGTCGATATGCTGGCCTTCGCCGGTCTGGTCGCGGTGGCGAAGCGCGGCAAGGATGCCGGTCGCCGCGTACATGCCGCACATGACGTCGGCGATGCCGACGCCTGTTTTCATCGGCGGTCCGTCGGGGGCCCCGGTGAGCGACATGATGCCACCGTAGCCCTGGGCCATGAGGTCGTAGCCAGGCTTGTCGCGGTTGGGGCCGGTCTGGCCGAAGCCGGAGATCGAGCAGTAGACGAGCTGCGGATGGGCGGCGAGCAGGGTGTCGTGGTCGAGGCCGTATTTGGCGAGGCCGCCGGGCTTGAAGTTCTCGATGACGACATCGGCGCGGGCGGTGAGTTGGCGGACCTGAGACTGACCCTCTTCGGTGCTGAGATCGATCGTGATGGAAAGCTTGTTGCGGTTGGCGGCGACGTAATAGGCGGAGCGTTTGTCTGACGGGTCGCCAGCATAGGGCGGCCCCCAGCCGCGGGTATCGTCGCCCTTTTCGGGCGCTTCGACCTTCCAGACGGTCGCGCCGAGGTCGCCCAGAAGCTGCGTGCAGGTGGGGCCTGCGAGGATGCGGGAGAGGTCGAGGACGACGAGGCCGTCGAGGGGACCCTTAGATGCGGCCATCGTAGGCGCCCCTTTCGATCATGGCGGCGATGATGGTGAAGGTGTCGGACTTCAGCGCGTCCTGGATCGCGGTTTCCAGTTCGGCGCGGGTTCTTACGGTGTGGCCGGTGCCGCCGAAGGCTCGGCCGATGGCGGCGATGTCGGGCGCGTCGAAATCGACGAAGGCGTTGGGGAGCTGGCGCTCGCGCTGTTTGAGCTCGATGAGGGCGAGGGAGGCGTCGACGAAGACGACGAAGATGGTCTTGAGCTTGTTCTCGGCGGCGGTAGCGAGTTCCCCGGCGACCATGAGGAAGCCGGCATCGCCGGAGAAGGAGACGACCGGGCGGTCGGGGGAGGCGATCTGGGCACCGATGGCGAGCGGAACCGCGCAGCCCATGGTGCAGAGGGCGGAGGATTGCATGAGGCCGCGCGGCTCGTAGCACGCCCACATCTGGCTGAGGAGGATACGGTGGGCGCCGCTATCGGCGGTGGCGAGGGTGTCTCGCGGGAGCATGTGGCGACAGGTGTCGATGATGGCGGCGGGGCCCCAGTCTTCGTCGGTGGGGAAGGCGTCGGCGAGGGTTTGGCGGGCGGTTTCGATGTCGCCGCCCGGCCAGGTGTCGCCGGGGTTGTGGCCGTTCAGGAGTGCAGTGGCGGTGGCTTTGATGCTGCCGATGATGTTGAGGCTGCCCTGGTGCATGTAGTGGTGGTTGGGTGCGGCGGTGACGTCGATCACCGTTTGGCGGGCCGGGTCGAAGATGTCACGCCAGCCGACCCGCATCTCGATCGGGTCGTAGCCGAGGCAGAGGATCGTGTCGGCCCGAGCGATGAGCGGCAGGAGGATCTTGTCGGCCTTGGGCGAGAGGCCGGCACCGCCGAGGGCGAGGGGGTGATCTTCGGGGATCAGGCCCTTGGCCTTGTAGGTGGTGATGACGGGGGCGTTGAGAGCCTCGGCCATGGCGGTGAGGTCGAGAGCTTCGTTCATCGCGTCGACGCCGGCGATGATGAGGGGGCGCTTGGCGTTCGCGAGGGCTTTGCGGGCCTCGACGAGCGGTTCGGGAGCCGGGATCGTCGAGGCGGCGGGGGCGCGGCGTGGCGGCTCGTCGTCGGTGACGGGTGTCGCAGCCGCGGTGATCGGGAGGTCGATATGGACCGGGCCGGGCTGGCCTTCGGTCGCGATGGCGACGGCCTTGTCAGCGATGATATGGGCGGCTTTGGGCTCGAACGTGAAGCCCGCCTTGGTGATGGGGGCGAAGACGGCGCGCTGGTCGAGGACCTGGTGGGTGTAGCTCTCGGCCTCCCACGGGTCGACGCAGCCGGTGAGGACGATCAGCGGTACGCGGTCCTGCAGGGCGTTGGCGACGGCGTTGACGCCGTTGAGCGCGCCGGGGCCAACGGTGGCGACGAGAATGCCGGGGGCGCCGGTGCGGTGATAGACGCCTTCGGCCATGAAGGCGGCGGCGTTTTCGTGTTTCGCCAAGATCATCCTGATCCCCGCGCGGGTGAGGGCGTCGACGAGGGTCAGCACCTCTCCCCCGGGCATGCCGAGGGCGTGGCGGCAGCCTGCATCGTAGAGGCGGCGGGCGAGGATGTCGGCGGCGTTGGGCATCGGTTCTTCCAGATTAAGAACTGTGCGCTGACATTGCCGAGGGCGGGGAAGAGGGCAAGAGGCTGTTGCAATTGACACAAATTTGAGACGGGAATCTGGGATGCGCCTTCCAGCGCTTTCTTTCAGAGGGGATTTCCCATGGCCTTCGGTTTTTTCAATCGGTCGTTTGTTATTGGTTCCTTCGGTGATGACGAGATTTTCGGGTCCGCCCGGCGTGACGTGGTGTTTGCCTTGGGTGGCGACGATCTGATCGACACGGGCGACGGCAACGACCTGATCTTTGCCGGGTTCGGCGACGATACGATCCTGGCGGGCGCGGGGGATGACGACATCTATGGCGGCTTCGGGTTCGACACGGCCGTCTTTTCGGGAGCTTTCCTGGATTACGAGGTGGAAGAGGGCGGCTGGTTCGGCTCCGTCGTGACGGTGAACGGCACGGATGGCGCCGATACGCTGGTCGGTGTCGAGGCGCTGCAGTTCGATGACTACACACTGTTCCTCGACGGGCGGAACAACGATGTGATCGGAGTGGATGACGCGGTTGCCGCGGGCGAGGACGGGGCCGTCTTTGCCGCTGCGGACCTTGTGGCGAACGATGTCGATCCGGATGGCGATACGCTGACCGTGACGGGCGTCTCGGCGGTCAGCGATGCAGGGGCTTCGGTGACGCTGGATGGCGATCAGGTGTCCTACGACCCGGGCGATCTGTTCGACGCGCTGGGCGAGGGCGAGACGGCGACGGATACGTTCACCTATACGGTCGAGGACGGGAATGGCGGCAGCGATACGGTGACGGTCAGCGTGACGGTGACTGGCACGAACGACGCGCCGGTTCTGACGCTGCCGTCCGACGTGTCAGTCGAGGAGAACACGACGGCGGTCGCCACCGCCACGGCGAGCGATGCAGAAGGCGATGCGGTGAGCTTTACCTTGGGCGGGGTCGATGCGGCTTTGTTCGTGATCGACCCCGAGACGGGAAAGATCAGCTTTGCCGATGCGCCGGATTTCGAGGCGCCGGGCGATGCCGACGGTGACAACGTCTATGACCTGACGGTGACCGCCGATGACGGAAATGGCGGGACCACGACCGAGGCGGTTTCGGTGACGGTGACCGATGTGGATGAAAACGTCCGGGAGGTCGTGGCCTTCGATCTGGTCGATTCGGAGAGCCAGCGCCTGAGCGATTTCACCGGCGGCATCGATTTTTCGAGCGCGGGCGACGGCTTCGGCGTCTTCCAGGTGGGAGTGAGCGATACGATCCCCTTCTCGCTGCTCGACGACAGCAATAACGGATTTGCGAACGATAGCCTGGGCATCATCGACAGTGCGGTGAATACAGAGGCCTTCTTTGGCATCACGGACACCCAGAACGCGGACAATGACGGACCCGTCTCGGCCACGTGGACCTTCGATATCTCGGGTTTCGAGGATCTGAGCCTGTCGCTTGATGTCGGCGCGATGGGGGATTTCGAAAGCAACGACACGTTCGAGATCACCTATACGATCGACGGCGGGGAGGCCGTCACGGCGTTCTCGTTCGTGGTGAACGAAGATGGCAGCCAGACCTACACCCTGGCGGATGGCGATACGTTCACGCTGGACGATCCGTTAACCGAAGAGAATTCGGGGATCGTTCTGAGCAACGTGCTGCAGACGGTGACGACCGAGATCGAGGGGACGGGGTCGGACCTGGCCCTGACCGTCACCGCGCAGACGGATGGCGGGTCGGAAGCCTTTGCGATCCAGAACATCGTGATTGAAGGCGAAAGTGACGGCAGTACCGGCGATGAGACCGAATTCTCCGTCGCTGCCGTGACCGGCGATCAGCCCGAAGGCGACAGCGGCGTGACCGTCTTTGCCTTCGAGGTGACGCGAAGCGGGGACGTCTCGGAACCCGGATCGGTTGCCTATTCGATCGGTGGCGACGTGGATGCGGACGATTTCGGCGGGGTGCTGCCGTCGGGTGTCGTGACGTTTGCTGCGGGCGAGACGAGCCAGATCGTGACCGTCGAGGTGACGGGCGATCTGGACCCAGAGGCCGACGAGGCGCTGACCGTTCAACTGTCTGATCCGGAGGGCGGAGCGATCGCGACGGGGTCGGCCACCAGCATCGTGGAAAACGACGATGCGACGCTGATCTCGACGATCCAGGGCAGTGGCCTGGAAAGCGAGTTGCAGGGTCAGGCTGTGACCGTCGAGGCGGTCGTGACCTATGTCGGTGAGGATGGTTTCTACGTTCAGGAAGAGGCCGCCGATAGCGACGGGGACGATGCGACGTCCGAGGGGATATTCGTTTTCACTGGATCGAACTCCAACCCCGCAGTGATGGTCGGGCAGACGGTGACGGTTTCGGGGACGGTGTCCGAGTTTGGTAATCAGACGCAGATCTCGAACGTCACGGACCTAGAGCTGGGCGAGATGGCGCCGGCGCTGCCGGATGCCGTCACGGTGAGCGTCGGGCCGGACACCGTGGCGCAGACCGATTACGAATCCGTGGAAGGGATGCGGGTCGAGATCGTTTCGGGCACGGACGAGGCGCTGACGGTGATCGAGAACTTCAACCTCGACCGGTTCGGCGAGATCTCGGTATCGGCGGGCACACAGACGCAGCCGACGCAGCTGTTCGATGCACAGACCCAGCAAGATGAGGTCGACGCGCTGCAGGAGGCCAATCTCAACAACCGGCTGATCATCGATGATGGTGATTTCGGGCAGAACCCGACGGAGTTTGCCTACATCCCGAACAATTCGCCCGGTGACGATGGGGACGGCATTCTGGACGCGGAGGACAACTTCGATGCGGGCGGCACGCTGCGGCTTGGCACTGAGGTGACGGCACCGATCGAAGGGATCATGGCCGAAGCGTTCGGCGATTACCGCGTCTGGGCGACCGAGACGATGGAGATCGACGAAAGCACCAATGGGGGTGCCCGGCCCGAGACGCCGGACGATGTGGGCGGCAGCCTGCAGGCCGTGTCGTTCAACGTTCTGAACTACTTCACGACGTTGGATGTGTCGGGCAACGGTACGGGGCCGGACGGCACGCTCGACCCGCGGGGTGCGCGGACCGAAGAGGATCTGGCGCGGCAGACCGAGAGCCTGGTCAACGCGCTGGATGCGACCGGCGGGGATGTCTTCGCCATCCAGGAGGTCGAGAATAACGGCTTCGGAGAGGATAGTGCGATCGCGGCACTGACGCAGGCGCTGGATGATGCCAATCCCGAAACGGATATGCGGTTCGTCGATCCGACCGATCCGTCCGACCCGGGCGAGGACGGGTTCATCGGGACCGATGCGATCACGACCGGCATCATCTACGACGCCAACAAGCTGACGCTGGTCGAGGCGGACTACCTTGTTTTCGAGGAGCCGAGTGCTGCTGACACCTTCGAGATCGCCGAGCGTCTGAACCCCTATGTCCCGGCGGGCGATCAGCTGGAGGACTTCCAGCGGTCGCGCCCTGCAACGGTCGCCACTTTCGAGGACAACGAGACGGGTGAGACCTTTACGGTCGTCTCCGTCCACCACAAGTCGAAGGGGGATAGCGGCCTGGAGGATCTCGCGGAGGCGGTTCAGGATGCGCTGGATGCGGGGACGATCCCGGAGGAGGATCGCGCGCAGGTCGAGGCGGATCTGGCGGCGCTGCTAAGCGACCCGAACTACGATCAGGGGGACGGGCAGGCGTTCTGGAACGCGGCGCGGGACGATGCTTCGGCCGAGCTCGTGGAGTGGTTGGAGACGGAGTATACCGGCGACAGCGAGAATGTACTGATCCTGGGCGACTTCAACGCCTATGCGCAGGAGGATCCGACCCAGACGGTGCGCGATGCGGATCTCGATGACGACGGCACTGCCGATTATGTCGATCTGATCGGCACCTTCGTGCCCGGCGGGCAGGCGGATGCGTTCAGCTTTGTCTTCGACGGACAGCAGGGCACGCTCGATCAGGGCTTCGCCTCGGAAGAGCTGGCGGCGTTCGTTACCGGGGCGACGGAGTGGCATATCAATGCGCAGGAGCCGGATCTGCTGAACTACAACTCGGCCTTCAACGATCCAGGCTTCTACAGTGGTGATGTCTTTGCGGCATCGGACCATGATCCGCTGATCGTCGGGATCGACTTCGGGGCGCCCGATACGCTGATGTGAGATGACAGGCCGGCCCTTCATCGGGGCCGGCCTGTTCTACCGGGCGGGGCGGAAGTTAGCGCCGCCCGAAACGGCATCGGCCATCACCCGACGGCGGGTGGCAAGTGCCTGCGGCAGGATCAGGCCGTTGGCGACATTGAACTCCGGGCCGTAAGGGCCTGTAAAGAGTGTGCGCTCGCCCGCGAAGGGGGCGAGTTGAGCGCCGTCGTCGAAGGAGTGACCGAGGCCCGCGATGCGGTAGCCGGGGGCCGCGGGCACCTGGCGCAGGAAGCCTTCGATGGCGAGCTGGTCGAGCTGGGCGCGGCGGTCGAAGCGGCCGATGCGGCGCTGGTCGACCTGGAAGCCCTCAGGCGTCGGCTGGCCCAGAAGTGTTTCGTAGCCGCCGGGGATCGGGCGGGCACTCTGTGGCAAGAGAACGGGGGTGGTACCGATGCGCCAGCCACTTTCCGTCGGCAGGATCTCTCCGGCGATGACCGCGCGGGTGATGCCGCGGATCGGGTCGAAGCGGCTGGCGACGACACCGTCGTTGCGCCAGACGCCGCTGATCGCGACGGTGTCACCGGGCGCGAGGCGGCCGAGCGCGCCGGGCTCCGCCGTGATGCGGATGCCATTGACGGTGCCATCGGCCGCGACCTCGCCGACCAGCGGATAGCTGATCTCGACCCGGCGGGCGACGGGCACGCCGCCGCGACCGATCGCCTCGACCGTCAGAGCGGTGCCGATGCCGATATCGCCTTCGCGGGCACGGCCATAGGCGTTGACGAAGCGGGTACCGCGATCGGTCTCGACCCTGAGACCGCCGACGACGAGGCTGGAGAAATCGGTCAGGAGGCCCACGATGCCCGTGCCGCCGATGCCACCTTCGGACGGGCGCTGGCTGTCTTGCGCGGCGACATAGGGTGCTGCGAGGGCAGCTCCGGTGCAGGTCGCGAGGAAGTGGCGGCGTCTCATCACGGGCGGTCCGGTCCTCAATCCTCTGTCTTCGGCTCTGCGTCTTCGCGGTAGAGGTAGACCCCAAAACGGAACCGTTGCAAAGGCTTGCCCGATGCCTCGTCCCGTGACTGGCGGTCGCGGGCCATGGCGTTGAGTTCGACGAGCGTGTCCTGGCTGAGGGTGCGGGCACGCGTTTCTATCTCGTCCACGGAGGCCGGGCTGAGATTGTTGTAGAAGACTGCGCGTTCAAGGAAGGGCGGATCCTCTGACATGAGGTTCTCGGCGGCGGCGGCGAGGTGGTCGCCAACGTTCTGGGCGAAGAAGACGGTCTGCTGATCGCTGTCGCCAGAACCCATCAGCACGGTCTCGTCGAGGACGAGAAGGCCGTCATCGTCGACCTGGACAAGGCCGAGGCGGAGCAGTTCGTCGAGGACGGTGCGGGGACGGATGTCGCGGTTGATCTCGCGCACAAGCGCCTCGAAATTCGGCGCGGTCTCACCGGACCGGGGCAGGGGGCGCGGTTTGCCGTCTTTGCCGGTGGTATCACGCCCGCCCGCCCAGCGACCGACAACCGTCGTCAGGAGTCCCGTCTTCTGGCGGAGCCCGGTGGAGCCGTCGTCCTCGGCCTCGCGGATCGTTTTCACGTCGCGGCGGTGCACTCCGGTCAGGACGCTGACGCGGCTGTCGGTCGGGCGGTCCCCGCTGATGGCGAAATCTTCAGCGGCGACAGTCACATAGACTTCTTTGAGAAGCCGGTAGGCGATCGGTACGGTGACGCCGCGCGCGATCAAAACGCGCACGAGTGGCCGCAAAAGCCCCCGCAGAACGCGGGTGAATCGATCTGTCGGATCCTCGGTCATGGAATCCGATCTAGGCGGACGTGGAAAAAATTTCCACGAGAAACTTGACTTGCCGTCAAAGTGTGGCATTTCGCCACTTGTGTAAAAAATTCACACGAAATGACGACCGGGCAGAGCCCTCTGCGGCGGCGTTTAAATCAAAAGACGGAGACCAAGACATGATCACCCGCCGTTCCTTCATCGCTTCTTCCTCGCTTGTCGGGGGCGCAGCACTTCTTTCCGCTTGCGCACCTGCAGCCAGCACACCGACGCAGGGGGATATCGTCGACACAGCCGTCGCGGCGGGCGGTTTCGAGACGCTGGTCGCGGCTGTCCAGGCCGCCGGGCTTGTCGAGACGCTAAAGGGTCCCGGTCCGTTCACCGTCTTTGCCCCGACCGATGACGCCTTTGCGGCACTGCCAGCCGGTACGGTCGAGAGCCTGTTGCAGCCCGAAAACCGCGATCAGCTTGTCAACGTCCTGACCTATCACGTGGCTCCCGGCCGTTACCCGGCCTCTTCACTGGCTGGTCAGCGGGGCAACATCCCGACCGTGCAGGGGCAGACCCTGCGGATCCATGGCGCATCCGGTGTCCAGGTGAACGGTGCGACTGTCGTGGCCGCTGACGTCGCCGCATCGAACGGCATCATCCACGCGATCGATACCGTCCTTCTTCCGCGCTGATCGAACAGCGTTCGCCGGCATCGCAGGATATCGGCGGAATGACGGGCGGCGCCTTCGGGCGCCGTCTTCGTTTTGCGCAGGACGATTGACCCGCCGCGTCAATTCGACTTTCCTTGGCGTCACCGGCAGCCGAAGGAGCATGCCGGGCTGGCAGGAGACAACCGGCCGGTATGACCTTGGGAGGATCACGATGAAGACGACTTTCACCAGCGCTGCGCTGGCTCTGTTGGCGACGACCGGCACGGCGTTCGCCGCGGGGCATGAGGGCGCGACGGCCTGCCTAATTACCAAGACCGATATCAACCCCTTCTTCGTGAAGATGCGCGAGGGGGCCGCCGCCAAGGCCGAAGAACTCGGCATGGAACTGCAGGCCTATGCGGGCCAGGTCGATGGCGACCACGAAGCGCAGGTGGACGCGATCGAGACCTGCATTGCAGCGGGCGCGAAGGGTATCCTGATCACCGCCTCTGACACCAAGGCGATTGTCGAACCGCTTCGGAGGGCCCGGGATGCCGGTATCCTCGTCATCGCGCTGGACACGCCGCTTGAACCGATCGATGGGGCCGATGCGACCTTTGCCACCGATAATTTCGAGGCCGGGCGGCTGATTGGCGCTTGGGCGGCGGCGACCCTAGGGGATGAGGCGGCGAACGCGAAGATCGGGATGCTGGACCTCAATGAGAGTCAGCCGTCGGTGGGCGTGCTGCGCGATCAGGGATTCCTGACGGGGTTCGGTATCGATGTGAAGGATCCAAGCCGTTGGGGCGATGAGGACGATCCGCGGATCATCGGCAACGAGGTGACGGCAGGCAACGAAGAGGGTGGCCGGACCGCGATGGAAAACCTGCTGCTGCAGGATCCCGAGATCAACGTCGTCTACACGATCAACGAACCTGCGGCGGCGGGCGCTTACGAGGCCTTGCGCGCGATGGGGCGGGACGGTGACGTTCTGATCGTATCGGTCGATGGTGGCTGCCCCGGGGTGCAGAACGTTGCGGATGGGGTGATCGGTGCGACGTCTCAGCAGTACCCGCTGCTGATGGCGTCTTTGGGGATCGAGGCCATCGCCGAATTCGCGGCGAACGGAACAGTACCGGAGCCGAGCGAGGGCCTCGATTTCTTCAATACCGGGGTGAACCTCGTCACGGACGCGCCGGCGGATGGTGTCGAGTCGATTTCCGTCGAGGAGGGGCTCGAGCGCTGCTGGGGCTGAGCAACTGATCACCGGTCCGGGGTGGCTGAGGCCTGCCCCGGCCACAGGAGGAGGATGATATGGCCGACAGCTATGAGGCATCGGCGTCGGGGGCCGATACACGCGTTGCGGAGTTCGAGCAGACCCGGCGATCGCCCCTCGGGCATCTGCAGCATCTTTTGCACAACTACCCGACGCTGGTCCCGATCTTCATCCTCTTGCTGTCGGTTGCGGTCTTTGCGGTTGTGACGGATGGGCGGCTTCTGTCGGGCCTCGCGATTAAGATCACACTGGAGCAGACAGCCATCGTCGGCATCCTCGCCTGCGCGCAGACGTTGATCATTCTGACGGCTGGGATCGACCTGTCCGTCGGCGCGGTGATGGTGCTGAGCTACGTGGCCATGGGCCATATGGCAGTGACCTACGGATGGCCCCCCTCGATTTCCATCATGGCGGGCCTTTTCCTGGCGATGGCGATCGGGGCGGTGAACGGCCTGCTCGTCACGCGGATCAAGTTGCCGCCCTTCATCGTGACGCTGGGTATGTGGCAGATCGTACTGGCGACGGTGTTTCTCTACACCGGATCGCAATCGATCCGCAGCCAGGACATCGACGCAGCGGCGCCGTTGTTGAAGCTCTTCGGGGAGCGGGTCGAGATCGGGGACTGGTCGCTCAGGATCATGGGCGCGCCGACGATCTATGCGGTCGTCCTGATGCTGGGGCTGTTCGTGCTTTTCTGGTACGTGCTGAACCACACCGCATGGGGGCGGCAGGTCTATGCTGTGGGCGATGATATCGAAGCGGCAGAACTGGCAGGGGTTCAGACGAAGCGGGTCCTGCTGTCGGTCTATATCGTGGCCGGTTTCATCGTGGGGATTGCAGCCTGGGCTGCGATCGGGCGGGTCGGGTCGATCTCACCCTCGTCCTTTGCAGAGGCGAACCTCGACAGTATCGCGGCCGTCGTGATCGGGGGCACGTCGTTGTTCGGCGGGCGCGGCACGATCATGGGGACGCTCTTCGGGGCGCTGACGGTGGGCGTGTTCGCCACTGGGCTCAAGCTTGCCGGGGCCAATCCTCAATGGGTTCTGTTTGCGAGCGGATGTCTGATCATCCTCGCCGTGGCGCTCGATCAATGGATCCGGAGGATTTCGGTATGAGCGATCCCATTCTGTCGGCCCGGAACCTCGTCAAACGCTATGGGCGTGTGACGGCGCTCGATCACTGTGATTTCGAGCTGTATCCGGGGGAGATCCTGGCTGTCATCGGCGACAATGGCGCGGGCAAGTCGACGCTTATCAAGGCGATGTCGGGCGCGGTGCAGCCCGACGGCGGCGAGATTTTTCTGGAAGGCCAGAAGGCCCATTTCCATTCGCCCCTCGATGCGCGCGAGAAGGGGATCGAGACGGTTTATCAGCAGCTTGCTCTGTCGCCCGCCCTGTCGATCGCGGACAACATGTTCATGGGGCGGGAGCTGAGGAAACCCGGCCTGCGCGGGAGCCTTTTCCGGCAGCTTGACCGGCGCGAGATGGAGCGGCAGGCGCGGCAGAAGCTGAGCGACCTTGGCCTGATGACGATCCAGAACATCAACCAGGCGGTCGAGACGCTTTCGGGCGGCCAGCGGCAGGGCGTGGCGGTCGCGCGGGCGGCGGCCTTCGGGTCGAAGGTCATCATCCTGGACGAGCCGACGGCGGCGCTGGGCGTGAAGGAAAGCCGGAAGGTGCTGGAGCTGATCCTTGATGTGAAGGCGCGGGGTCTGCCGGTGATCCTGATCTCCCACAACATGCCGCATGTCTTCGAGGTCGCCGACCGGATCCATATCCACCGCCTTGGGAAGCGGCTGACGGTGATCCGGCCAGGCGACCACTCCATGTCGGATGCGGTGGCCTATATGACCGGCGCGAAGGTGCCGGAGCAGATAGCGGCGTGATGTGAGGCGCCCCGGTCGGGGGCGCCGTCTGCCTTAGTTCGCGATCTGCCCGATCGAGAAGAACAGTGTCTCGCCGGAGTGATCGTCGACGCCGTCATTGTCGGTCGAGAGCCATGCAGTACCGTCGCCTAAGATCGCCAGCCCCTCGACCTTGTCCTGAATGTAGCCGTTAAGCTGCAGGAGGTCTGGCATCAGGTCGCGCACGTCTTCGACGGCGAGCACCTGCGGTTCTTCGCCGACCGGCACGAACATCGCCGGGTCGAGCGGGGCGCGGGTGATCTTTTTGATCTGCGCCGCATTGCCGATCTGGTTGTCGCGTTCGATGAAGTAGAGGTGGCCATCGTAATGCGTGATCTCGCTGAGGCCGACCCAGCCGGTTTCGGCGGGGGACTTCGGATAGTGGGCAACTAAGAAATCGCCGGTTTCGATGTCCATCGAGACGATCTTGACGTGGTTTTCCGGATCGTCCTGCCATTCCCGCTGGATCGCGAGGTAAAGGCGGCCATCGGCGACGGTGATGCCCTCGAACCCGAAGCGGATTTCATTGTCCATCAGCGCCTCTGGCAGGCCGATCTCCTCGATGATCTCTCCGTTGCCGTCGACACGGTAGATCGCGTGCGGGACGAGGCGATCGGTCCTGCCTTCAGAGGCGAGCCAGAAGCCGCCATCGTTGTCGAGCGCGATGCCTTCGAGGTCGAGTTTCTGGGCCGGGGCGCCGTTCCGGGTGATCCGGATCGCATCTGTGATCCGGGCGGGCGACTCGCTTGGGTCGATGACGAAGATCGTGGGCTGCATGGCGTAGAAGCTGTCATTGACGGCGTAGATCGTGCCGTCATTGCCGGCGGCCATGCCGGAGATCGCGCCCCAGCCGACGGGTGCTCCGTTCTCTTCGAGACCCTCGGAGGTCAACATCGGATAAGCCGGGGTGCCTTGGCCGTATTCGAAGATCATGACGTGGCTGCGGACGCCGCCGTCGGGGCCTAGGTCGACTTCGTTCGCGACGACGAGGAGGTTGCGATCCGGGATTGCGACGAAGCCTTCCGGCCCGATGCCCGAGGGGAGGAGCTGGGCAAGGGCAGGCGTGGCCGGGTCTGTGATATCGTAGACGCCGACGATCGACGAGCGCTCGGCGCCGACAAAGACCATCGGCGTGTCGCCGAACGTCGCGGTTTCGATGCTCTCGGGCTCGACGCCTTTGTTGCCGGAGCGTTCTTCGGGGTAGTGGCCCGCGGCGATGACGGCGTGTTCGAAGGACATGCCGCTGTCGTAGATGACCTCTCCATCCTGGCTGAAGACCGTCCAGCCGCGGGAACCGCCATCCATGTCGCCTTCGTTGGCGGTGGCGAAATGAGTGTCGTCGATCCACTTCACCGCGTCCGGCTCGCGGACGACATCCTCCAGCGTTTCGGTGAAGCGGAGGGCGCCTTCTTCTTCGGTATCAACGTTCTCAAGTGTAACCGCGCCAGCGGAGAAGTGACTGAGCACCTCTCCTTCGGCAGAGACGACCACAATGTGATTGTTTTCCTGAAGGGAGACCACAATTTCGCCCTCGGTATTGATGTCGACGAATTCCGGCTCGGGGTCTTCGGGCGAAACCTCGGCGAGGCCGGTCAGGTCGACCATCTGCAGCGTGTCGCAGTTGAGAAGACCCTCGCCTGTCAAGTCGACGATGGCCAGCGCGCCTGCGGGCATCTGCCCCGTCCGGCCGTCGCCCAGATCCTCATCGCGTTCGTTCTCGATCGCGATGGCGAGGAAGCTGCCGTCGGGGGCTTTTGCAACGGAGTCTGGCTGGCCGCCCAGATCGCAGCGATCCGCTTCGCTTCGGTCTGCGATATTGATCGATGCGATGTATCCCGACGGCTCGGTATAGCTTTCAGAGGTGTTGACGGCGACATTGGCGATGCCACCGACCACAGCCACCGATGTCGGTTCGCCATCCAGGTCGATGATGCCGCCGGGCTGCGGCGCGGATGGGTCGGTGATGTCGATGATTCCAAGGGCGCCAAGGGGGCTGTCGGTGTAGACCAAGGTCATGCCGTCGGCGGTCGCATCGATGATCTCCGACGACATCTCCCGCGATGCATCGCCACCGTCGGGGGTGTTTGCGGGGACTGGGAAAGAAGCGAGTCTGTTGAAGGCAGTGTCTTGCGCCGCGGCGCTGGAGGCGCCTGCGATGAGGGCGAAGACGGACGCGGTCGAGATACGGCAGATCGTCACTTGGGGTTCCTTCCGATGCATTGACCTGCGCGGCGTGAACCCGGTGCGTTACGCGAGTGTGACGATTGCGTAACGGAACGATGAAAGCGCCTGGTGCGCCGATCAGACCTCGAAACCGAGGCGCGTCAGGGCCGTTTGCGCCATCTGGCGGGCATCGATGTCGGTTGAGAAGAGTTCCCGGTTCAGACTTTTCATCGTCGTCGAGAAAACCTTGGCCTCAATCTGGCCCCGGATGAAAGCCGGGATCTCGTCTTCGGCGAGGCTGAGGATGTGACGCGCATCGGCTTGGTGTGACTGCACGCTCGTCTCCGTCAAAGGTCTTGTCGTCCGGATACCGGGTTAACCTGAGTTGACGGCTATTGCGAGTCATTTCATTTGCGGCA
Organism: Aestuariibius violaceus; assembly: GCF_040779325.2. Taxonomy (NCBI): domain Bacteria; kingdom Pseudomonadati; phylum Pseudomonadota; class Alphaproteobacteria; order Rhodobacterales; family Paracoccaceae; genus Aestuariibius; species Aestuariibius violaceus. The sequence goes on along the minus strand of NZ_JBFONT020000007.1, from coordinate 58,214 downwards.
GCATTCAGCGCATGAACGCCGCGTTGCGCACCTTCTTTCCGCCCGCTCACTCCGCCGCGACGAGCGTCTTACTGGCCGTGATGATAGCGAGCTTGCGGCCCGCATCGCCGCTTGCGTGAACGAGGCGGCCGCCTGAAATTGTTGCCTCGATCCGACGATCTTTTTCCCGAACGATGACCAGATCGGCGCGCAACCCCTCCGCAATATGTCCGCGATCCTTGAGCCCCAGCAACGCGGCCGGTTTGTGCGAGACCAGAGCCCACGCCTCACCCATCGGCAAGATATCGTCATCGGCCAGCGCGAACGCGGCGATCCCAAGGTCTTCCCGGCACGATTCGGATACCAGCGCGTCGCAATGTCCGACCCGCACAAGCATTTCGGTCATGCTTTCGAAACCGGTCCGCTGAGGCAGAAGCCGTATTGCGGAAAGAAGAACCGGGTCGCCCACGGCCTTGGCAATCCGTGCGCTCGATGACGCGCCGGGGAGCATACACAGGCGCGCGCCCATCATCGCATAGTTTTCGCGCGTGATGCCGTCGGGGTCGGCAAAACTGCCGTATCGCAGGCCAAGCGCATCGAACGCATCGGCCATGCGGCAAAGGAACCGCGGCACCTCCCGGCGGCGTCCGCGGGCGGCGTCCGCACGGTCGTTGTCTGCGACAAAGTCTGGCTTGTGGTGAGGTTCCCCGAAAATCGAGCCGAGGCTGTTGCGGAAGAGAACGAAATCGACGCCGTGCTGGCGCACCTCTTCAAGCAGCAGGTCGCCGGTGTTCGTTGCGTGGGTTTCGACCATAAGTTGCGGGCGGAGATCAACGGGCAGCGACTTTCTGATCTGGCCGAGCACGGCAAGGAGGCGGTGCGCAAAGGACGGCGATAGGTCCCGCCCCGACCAGGACCATCCCTGTGAAATCCAGCCCGTTGTGATGCCGCAGCGCGCCGCGTCGCGCGCGGTTTCTTCGATCGCTTCGGCAAGCGTGGCATTCGAAGCGTCGTGGCTGAGGGTTTGCCGGCCACACAGTGCACCGTGCAAATCCACAATGCCCGGAAGGACGACATATCCGCTCAGGTCGATCTCAGATCCGTTCTGGGGGATATCCGAACGGGACAGCCCCACGATGCGACCATTCGCAAGACACAGAGAAAGGGCTTGCAGATGATCGTTCTGCAAAACCCGCGCTCCGGTCAGGCGCACCTCGGGAAGGGCGTTTGGATGCAACATCTGCCACCTCGGTTTCCGATACAACCTAAGGGTTAATTGTATCGGGGCGGTGACAATCTACCTGAATTTAGGGCCCTCGCAGCTAAGCGGCGCGTGGGAACCAGCTGGTGTCGACCTCTGCAAACCGGTCGATGAAGTCGACATGTGCGATCCATTTCTCCCGTTCGAGAAGCCGGATATAAGGCCGATCGATCTCGATCTCGCCCGCATCCGAAAGCTGGCGCAAGATCTTGTTGACGTAGACCGAGGTGATACCCAGGACATCGCCGAGTTCCTGCTGGTTGAACGGCAACTGAAATCTGTCCCCCATTCCGCGGATCGAGACCGCAAGGCGGGAGCGCAGGCTGAGCAGGAAATAGATGAGGCGGTCACGCGCATCCAGGCGGGTGAGTGTGAATATCTGGTCGCGTAAGGCGATCTGATCAAGGCTCGACAATGCGGTCAGAAGCGACATCAGCCTGGGATGGTGCACCCATAATTCAGGCAGGTGATCCTTGCCGAAGGCACCAACCGTCCCATCGGTCTGCATCACAACGGTATGCGGCGTTACAGACAAGCCAATCTCGGCAAAACCGATCACTTCACCGGGAAGATAGATCCGCGCGATCGACGAATGTCCGCGCCGCGGCTGCGTTCGGACGACAGCCCAGCCGGATTTAAGAACATAGAACTTCTCCGACGCCTCGCCGCGCTCAAGAAGGACGGTTCCTCGGTCAAGGCGAAGTTCGGCCTTTTCGAGCCGTGCAACTGCGGTGCGTTCATCCTCAAGTAGGCTCAGATACCGCTCGAGGCGGATGAGGAGTGAACTTGTGTAGCGGGACATGGTGTTCTCCGAACTGCTTTTATCCGGTCTTTGGGCCGGCTTATAATGTGTTATCCAACGCATACCGGATTGACCTCTGGACGCAGTTAAACAGGATTAACCTAGTCATCTTTTTTGCGAGAAGGCGCTCAAATATGTTATTTCCCTCACGTAAGTCTTTCGATAGCGCAGCAGATCCGCCCTCCAATGGACTATGTCAGATGACAAACCGAAATGACGGGAAGCTAGGATGGAGGCGGCCTTTGGAGCTCGGTCAGTTCTTGCGCAAGTGCTGGCTTGCTGATGTCTGACACGTTGGAGTTCAAAGCCGAGCCCCGTTGGAACTGCACCGTTTCCGAGCTGTTGAATAGACAGGGGTAAGGAGAAACTGCGTGTCAGACGTAACCAAGAGCTGCCTGGTGCAGAAGCTCTCAACGTACATCTCGCTTGATTCCGTTTCTCAGCGACATCTCGCGCGGCTGGAGGAGAAGGAGCAGATGCTTGATAAGGCCGAAATCGTTAATACGATCGGAACGACGACGGACGCCCTTTATGTCGTGAAGACCGGATGGCTCTACGCTTATGCAGATCTCGCCGACGGCCGCCGTCAGATCTTGCGGCTTTATCATCCTGGCGATGTGATCGGTTTTCCCGACATCGCGTTTCATCATGCAACGGCGACAGTCCGCGCGGTCGAGGCGACCTGTCTTTGCCCGTTTCCCAAGACCCATCTCGACAGCATCTTCCGCGAATCCCCGCGATTGACGGCGCTTCTGTTCACGCTTGCCGTCCGCGATCAGGTTATCTTCATGGATCTGATGAAAGCCATGGGTCGGATGAGCGCTCGAGAGAGGATCGGCTATCTGCTTCTTGATCTGATCAGCCGTTTACGGATCACCAATACGACGATGACGGATACGTTCCGGTTGCCGCTTAGTCAGACCGAGATCGGCGACATGCTCGGTTTGACAAATGTCTACGTCAGCAAGACCTTCCGTCAGCTCGAACAGGATGAGTACCTGGAGCGCGATGGCATCAAGGTGCGTTTGCTGCGCGAAGGCGATCTGATTGAGATGACAGACTTCTACAACCGCTATGTCGACATGGATGTGTCCTGGTTCCCCGGGCAAGCGGGGTGAAGCTGCGGAGGTGCAATCGGGGATGAAAGCGGTCATCGTTGGCGGCGGTATTGGCGGGTTGGCCGCGGCCCTGGCCCTGTTGAAGGTCGGTACAGATGTCACCGTTTTGGAGCGGGATGAGGCGCCGCGAGAGGCCGGCGCCGGCGTTCAAATCAGCCCGAACGGGATGCGCGTTCTCGACTGGCTTGAAGTCGGCAATGCCGTTCGTCAGGTCGCCTTTGCGCCTGAGGCGATCGAAATGCGGATCGGCCGATCTGGCCGCCGAATCTTTCGCTTGCCGATCGGAACTGTTGCCGAAGGAGCAGGCTCTGACGTTGGAGCCTCCTACGTTCAGATCCACCGGGCCGATCTTGCCGATATCCTGCGCGAGACGCTGGAAGCGCGCAGCCCAGGCGCCTTGAAGATGGGGCGGCCGATCATCGGATACCGCCTTGCGGGGCAGGGAGCCGAGGCGCTGGAGCGCGATGGCGGCGCGGTCGGAGGTGATGTCGTGATCGGGGCGGACGGGATCGGCTCGGCCATCTGCGCGCAGATGCACCCTGATGCGAAGGCACAGTTTTCGGGGAACGCGGCATGGCGGGCGGTCATCCCGATTGAGCGCTTCGGCACGGATGTGCCACCACCGACGAGTTGCATCTGGGTCGGTGCAGGCCGGCACGCGGTCACCACCCGGGTGCGGGGAGGGAAGGAAATCAATCTGGTTGGAGCGGTCGAAGTGGCGGATTGGACCGGGCAGGGATGGGGCGACCCAGGGCAGCGAGATGAGGCTATTGCCGATTTTGCGGGCTGGCATCCGACGATTGAGAAGGGGTTTGCCGAGGCTCCGAACCTGATCCGATGGGGCCTTTTCGACCGCGACCCGCTGCCTGCCTGGTCTGACGGTGCAGTCGTTCTCCTGGGTGATGCTGCCCATCCGATGCAGCCTTCCATGGCCCAGGGCGCGGTGCAGGCGCTTGAGGATGCGGCCTGCCTTGCGCTGATGCTTAAAGAGAAGCCTGATGTTCCGGAAGCGCTGAACCGCTATTATCAGGCGCGCATCGATCGGGTCAGCCGGATCGCCCAGCTTTCGGCAAGAAACGCCAACCTCTTCCATCGCGCTGGTGGGGTTTCGGGAGTTCTAACCTATGGCCCGGCCTGGCTTGCGGGGCACCTTTTCCCCGCTGTTCTGCGCCGACGGAGCGAGTGGATCTACCAGCATGACCCCACGTCCCCGCTAACATAGTTTCATTTTTATTCAGAAGGGGTCGTCGTTTTCCGGAACCAATTCGATCGCAGTCCGTTCCACTTTTCGAAGAGACACTCCCGAATGTCTCTTGTCCCCTGTTCATCGGTGGTGTGTCCATTCCAACCGTCCCCCCGACACACCACCGATGACACTTCTCCTCTTCCCGTCTGGCGCGACATCAGGATCCAGCTAAGTTAGAGCAATGGGTCGATTTTTCGGGTATCGATTGACGACGTGGTGGCGCGCGCTGAAGGCCGTCTTTCAGGTCATGGACGAAAAGAACCTGAGCCTGATCGCAGCTGGCGTCGCCTTTTTCGGGATGCTTGCGATTTTTCCGGGGCTGGCCGCCATTATCGCGATCTTCGGGCTGCTTGCGGATCCGATGATTGTCGATGCGCAGCTCGATCTGATGAGGAATATTATTCCTTCGGATGCGTTTGACCTGCTCGACCAGCAGATCGAGAATTTGACAAGCACGCGGACCCAGCGTCTTGGCTTTGCGACGATCGTTTCGATCGGTGCTGCGCTTTGGTCGACGCGGGCAGGTGTGGCGGCGCTGATGCGCGGGCTCAACGCGATCAACCGACAACCGAACCGAAGCGGACTGCGTCACTATGTGATTGCGCTTCTCATTACGATCACGCTGGTCGGGGTCGCGATCATCGCGCTTCTTGGCATCGTTGTCGCCCCGATCGTTCTGGCGATTTTCCCGCTGGGACCCGTTGCCGGGATCGTTGCTGAGGTTGTGCGCTGGGGGCTGGTCATCTCGGTTCTGATCGTCGGGCTCAGCATTCTCTACCGCTTCGGTCCGAACCGGCGTGGAGCGCGGATGGCCTGGGTAACGCCAGGAGCCTTCATCACCTTGATCACCTGGGGCTTCGCGTCTGCCGCGTTTTCGACCTATCTGGCGAATTTCGGAAACTACAACGAGGTGTACGGATCGATCGGCGCGGTGATCGCCATGCTTATGTGGATCTATATCAGCGCGTTCCTGGTCCTTCTTGGCGCCGCCCTGAACGTCGCACTTGAAGACGTGCGCGAAGAAAGGCGGCGCAGGGAAGCGACAGAGGCGTCCGGCGCCGCTGCGGCGAACTGATTTAGGACTGGCTTTCGTCTGACTGTGCGCGATAAACGTGCAGAACTGATCTTTTGAGGCAAATCGCGATCACCGCATGAGTGACAGTAAATCAAGCAATCGCATCCAGGACGAAATCGATGAGAACCTGAAGCGCGTCTATCAGGAGGCGCTGAACGAAGAGCTTCCCGATCGCTTTCTGCAGCTTCTGGACCGCCTCAAGTCCGGTAATGCCGAGGGCATGACGCCGGATAAGGACGAGGCATGACCCCTCGCGACCCGAAGGAAGAGTTGATCGATCACTTGCCTGCATTGCGGGCATTTGCGTTGTCGCTTTCACGCAACGGCTCTGCTGCCGATGATCTCGTTCAGGACACGCTCGTGAAGGCGTGGAGCAACTTTGACCGGTTTCAGCCGGGAACCAACTTGCGCGCCTGGCTGTTCACCATCCTGCGCAACACCTTCTATACCGGCCGCCGCAAGGCGAAGCGCGAGGTCGCCGATGTCGACGGCGCGTTTGCAGCGGGATTGGCGGAGAAACCCGCCCATGATGGGCGCCTGCAGCTGAAGGATTTCCGCCGTGCCTTCGAGAAGCTGGCTGACGAACAGAGAGAGGCGCTGATCCTTGTCGGCGCGTCGGGCTTTTCCTACGAGGAGGCCGCCGAGATGTGCGGCGTCGCCATCGGCACGATCAAAAGCCGCGCCAACCGGGGGCGGGTCCGCCTTGCCGAGCTTCTTCAACTTGAGGACGGAGATGCTTTGGAGATGACCGACAATGCCACGATGGCGGTCATTACCGGGAACAACACGTCCTCGATCTAGGTGGCTAGGCCACTTCCAGTTTCTGGTCGCGCAGCGCCGTGAGGAATCTTGGAATGCTTTCCTTGAACTTGAAGAACCCTGCGGTGGCTTTCGGCCAGGTCATCGCATCATAGGGTCGAACCGGTTGGCGCAAGACGATGTGTCTGTCCGCGAGCTGACGCTCTAACCCGGCAAGTCTGTCGGCGCATGGGCCGGTGGGCATATGAGATGTTATAATCTGATCGAGCTTGGCAGATGCGGCCCACTCGACGATGTGATCAGGACTGCTGACCCCTTGAGAGCGGTCAGGAAGACGTTCGACGGCATCCTCCATGAGTGCCGGCACGAAGGTCTTCACGGCTCGACTTGTCTCCAGCAGTGAGCGGCGCGATGGGCCATCGAGATGCGCGATTGCGGCCGGGTCGAGCCCGGCATCGAGAAGCCATCCGGGTGACAGATCTTCTTCGGTTATCAGAAGGCCGGTTCGTTTGCTTCTGTCCCAGGCGCCGTCCAGCACAAGTGCCTCCTTCTCTGGATGCGGCGGCCCGCCCAGCGCTGCGGGATCGGGCGCGAGCCGGCCGTCGGGATCAAAGCGGCCCTCAGTATACTTCGCGATGTTCGAGGCCAGCGCGATGTAGTTTTTCCCCTTGGTCTGCAACCCCGCGACCCACCGCCAGGACAGGGTATTCGACGCGGGATCGCCGTCGAGCAGGTGGCGCAGGAAAAAATCCGCCCCGAGCTCCCATGGCAGGCGGAGCGTGAAGATCCAGATCGAGGCGAACCACATCCGGGCGTGGTTGTGCAGGTAATTCTCCGCGACCAGTTGTTTTGCCCAGTGATCGAAAGGAACGATGCCGGTCTCGCCCTTGCAGGCCGCCTCCCACTCCGATCGGAGGCCGCTTTCGGTCTGCACCCGGTCCCAGGCGCTAACGACGCCGGATCGGTAGCTCTGCCAGACGGATGGCCGCATCTCCAGCCAGCCTTTCCAGTAGGTGCGCCAGAAGACCTCTTGAATGAACTTCTGCGCATCTGACGCCGAATGCCTCTTGAGGACGGCCCGCAAGACCTCCTCCTCGGTCACCGTGCGGTAACGGATGTAAGGAGACAGGACAGAGACGTGCGGATGTCCGGGCAGATCGTAGTTGCGCCGGGCGGCATAGGTCTCGCCAGCGTCGGGGAGAAAGGCCTCAAAACGTGCAAGCGCAGCCTCTCTGCTTGCGGGAAAATCGATCATGCGCTCTCCGGTCCTGCCTTGCAGCAAGGGTGGGGCGCAATGTCAGGCGATCAAGGGTCAGGCGATGACCGGGTAGGCCGCAAAACGCATCAGGACCCAACGCGGGTCCGGCAGCCAGCGGCAGGCGGCGACGGCGTCGGTAAGCGGCAGAAGCGGGAGTTCACGCAAGTCAATCCGGGTGCCCTCAGCCGTCTCGGTGAAGGTCAGCTCAAGCTCGATCGCGTCATCACCGTGCGTCCAGGTGAGCACCAGGCGTTCGCCCGGTTCCCATTCAGTGATCTTGGCCAGTTCTTCTTCTTCGCCGTCCGGCGTCTCCCGGATTAGCGATCCGCCAAAGCCCGGTTTCAAGCGAACCTTCTCCGGATCGCGGTTCTTCGGCCACCACGCGCCGATCTCTTCGACGAAAACGCGAAATGCCTCGTCCCGGGGAAGGGCAACGCTGACGTGCTTGCGGATCCCGTTATCGCTCATCCTTTGCTCCTTTCCTGTCGCGGTCGGCATGGTCTGCGAAGGCGGTCAGCGCATCGCTCCAGAGTTCGTCCAGATAGGTTCTCAGCGCCTCGACGCCATCGGGCGATATGGCATAGATGCGTTTGGTTCCTTCGGTCGTCACGGTCAGAAGCCCCGCATCGCTTAATACTTTTAGATGCTGCGAAACGGCCGGCCGGCTGATCGGAAGCCCTTCGGCAAGCGCGCCGACTGGCATAGGCCCCGTGCGCAGGCATTCCATGATCGTGCGTCGGGAGGGGTCGGCCAAGGCGGCTATTGCAGCTTCGTAAGTCATGGCTTACATTACATGGCAGAGGCAGGTCCGTCAATGCAATGGCCCTTGAAGGCCACCATAGCGGTCACTACTGTCTCGCGAACCGCAATGACCAGTTTCCTCCCAAAGGCAGGCACCCGTGATGCAAGATCCCGCACAAACCTACATGAATCTCGTCCCGATGGTGGTCGAGCAGACCTCGCGCGGGGAACGCGCCTACGACATCTTCTCCCGGCTCCTCAAGGAGCGGATCATCTTCGTGAATGGCCCCGTTCATGACGGGATGAGCCAGCTGATCGTCGCCCAGCTTCTGCACCTTGAGGCCGACAACCCGTCGAAAGAGATCTCGATGTATATCAATTCCCCGGGTGGTGTCGTGACCTCGGGTCTGTCGATCTACGACACGATGCAGTACATCCGCCCAAAGGTTTCGACGCTGGTCGTCGGGCAGGCGGCCTCGATGGGCTCGCTTCTTCTGACAGCGGGTGAGCCGGGGATGCGCTTTTCGCTGCCGAATTCCCGGATCATGGTCCACCAGCCGTCCGGCGGCTACCAGGGCCAAGCGACCGACATCATGATCCATGCCCAGGAGACCCAGAAGCTCAAGCAGCGGCTGAACGAGATCTACGTAAAGCATACTGGACGGGCGCTGGAAGAGGTCGAAGGGGCCCTTGAGCGCGACAACTTCATGTCCCCCGAAGAGGCGAAGGACTGGGGCTTGATCGATGAAATCGTTGAGAATCGCAGCAAGGGCGAAGAGAGCGAGGACTGAGATCAACAGCGCGCGACATTGACGTCAGGACGGCCAATTAGACGTTGTGGCCGCGAATGCGCTAGCCTAGTCTGCGGAAACGACAAGGCGCCGGGTGTCCGGCGCCAGGTGGGAATGTCACCGAGGATTGCCCATGTCCAACTCAAGTGGCGACAGCAAGAACACGCTCTACTGCAGCTTCTGCGGGAAGAGTCAGCACGAAGTTCGCAAGCTTATTGCCGGCCCGACCGTGTTCATTTGCGACGAGTGCGTTGAACTCTGCATGGATATCATCCGTGAAGAGACGAAGAGTGCCGGGCTTAAAGCCTCGGACGGAGTGCCGACCCCGAAGGAGATCTGCGAGGTCTTGGACGATTATGTGATCGGCCAGGGGCACGCGAAACGCGTCCTCTCCGTAGCGGTTCACAACCACTACAAGAGGTTGAATCACTCCTCGAAGTCGTCCGATATCGAGCTGGCCAAGTCGAACATCCTGCTGATCGGGCCGACGGGCTGCGGCAAAACTCTGCTCGCCCAGACACTCGCGCGTATTCTCGATGTTCCGTTCACGATGGCTGACGCGACAACACTGACCGAAGCGGGCTATGTCGGCGAGGATGTCGAGAACATCATCCTCAAGCTTCTGCAAGCCAGTGAATACAATGTCGAACGCGCGCAGCGCGGCATCGTCTATATCGACGAGGTCGACAAGATCACCCGCAAGTCGGACAACCCCTCGATCACCCGCGACGTTTCGGGTGAAGGGGTTCAGCAAGCGCTTCTGAAGATCATGGAGGGCACCGTCGCCTCTGTGCCGCCGCAGGGTGGGCGCAAGCATCCGCAGCAGGAATTCCTGCAGGTCGACACGACGAACATTCTTTTCATCTGCGGCGGCGCCTTCGCGGGCCTCGACAAGATCATCGCGCAGCGCGGTAAGGGCAGCGCAATGGGCTTCGGGGCGGATGTGCGCGACAATGATAGCCGCGGTGTGGGGGAGATCTTTGGGGATCTGGAACCAGAGGACCTGCTGAAATTCGGTCTGATCCCGGAATTTGTCGGCCGCCTTCCGGTGATTGCGACGCTGGAGGATCTGGACGAGGATGCGCTCGTCACGATCCTGACGCAGCCGAAGAACGCCTTGGTCAAGCAGTACCAGCGTCTGTTCGAGCTTGAGGATACCAAACTGACCTTCACGGAAGAAGCCCTCAAGGCGATCTCAAAGCGGGCGATCGAGCGCAAGACCGGTGCGCGAGGTCTGCGGTCGATCCTCGAGGATATCCTCCTCGACACCATGTTCGACCTTCCCGGTATGGATGCCGTCAACGAGGTGGTCGTCAATGACGAGGCGGTCATGTCAGATGCTGCGCCGCTGATGATCTATGCTGAGGGCAAGAAGGAATCGGCCTCAGCGGGATGATCCGGCGTATCCGCAGCGGCGGCCCGTTTGAGCCGAAGGTCGGCTATTGCCGTGCCGTCGTGGCTGGCGGAACTGTCTATGTTGCCGGAACCTGCGCACAAGGAGACGACATTCCCGAGGATGTCGTCGGACAATGCCAATCGGCGCTCACGGTCATTCGATCTGCGCTGGAAGAAGCCGGCACCGATATGGCGCATGTAGTGCGTGTGACCTACTACCTTCCGGACATAGCCGATTTCGAGCCGTGCTGGCCGCTTTTGCGCGAAGCGTTTGGCGCTCATCCACCCGCGGCGACCGTTATCGAGGCGAACCTGCTCGATCCCAAAGACCGGATAGAGATCGAAGTGACGGCGGTTTTGCCTGATTGAAGCGAACGACCGGTGATTCATTTCGCCATCCGGATCGGGGAAAGATGCTGCGTCGTCGTGACGAAGGCAATCACTCTGCGTCCTCGGACTGGACCCGATGCCGGCGTTGCGGCATAGAACGCCCTGAGAGAAGGAGCGACGCGATATGGGCCTTAAGACCTTCCTGGGACGTATCCTGACGTGGTGGAACGGCCAGACGATCGGCACTCAGATTTTCACCTGGCGGCGGGGAGAGAAGGTTGGCGAGGATACCGACGGCAACGTCTATTATCAGACCGATGGCGGAAAGCGCCGCTGGGTGATCTTCAACGGCGAGGCCGAGGCGAGCAAGGTCAGCCCCGACTGGCATGGTTGGCTGCACCACACCTGGGACGAGCCGCCAACGGAAAGCCCGCTGCCCAAGAAAGCTTGGGAGAAGCCGCATATCCCGAATATGACCGGAACACCTGCCGCTTACGCTCCGCCCGGATCGATCCGTCGGTCAGACCCGAAGCCGCAGACCGACTACGAGGCGTGGTCACCGGAATGAGGTGGGTTGCCGCACTTGTTGCTCTCTTCGCGGTTGGAAGTGTTTCCGCCCAGACCCCTGAAGAGACGTCTCAGGCCCCCGGCGGCGTGGTTCGCGTGCTAGACAAGGTTAGTGGCGAACTGACCGACCTTGAGATCTTCTCGGGCGAGGCGCAGGCCGCTGGCCGTATCCAAGTCACACTTCAGGAATGCCGCTATCCGGCGGAGAATCCATCGGGCGATGCTTATGCATTCCTCACGATTTCGGTTCGCGGGGCGACGAAAGCGGCCTATCAGGGATGGATGATCGCTTCGGCGCCAGCGCTCAATCCGCTTGATCACCCGCGCTACGATGTTTGGGTGTTGCGCTGTATGATCTCCTGAGGCGTCGGCTCTGTTTCGTAACAATCGAAATCGGCCTCCTTCCCGACTGCATCCGAAAGCATACGCTTATAGATGGCGCGTGTGATTTCGACAGCGCCGAGACTGGCGAGGTGATCTGTCAGGAACTGTGTATCGAACAGCCGAAAGCCGCCCGTCCGTAATCGATCGATCAGATAGGCCAGCGCGATTTTCGATGCATCAGTCCGCCGGGAGAACATGCTTTCCCCAAAAAACGCCGCGCCGATGACAACGCCATAGACACCGCCCACAAGCTCTCCGTCTTCCCAAACCTCCACCGAATGGGCAAAACCACCGTCGTGGAGCTGCGCGTAGAGGTCTGCAATCGTCGCGTTGATCCAGGTCTCGTCCCGATCTGCGCAGCCTGCCACCACATCGTTGAACGCCTGGTCCGCACTCATCGTGTAGCGGTTCTGTAGGATCCGTCGGCGGAGGGAGCGTGAGATCCGGAACCCGTCCAGAGGGAAGATGCCCCGCCGACGTGGATCCACCCAGAAGACATCCTGATTTTCCCGGCTCTCCGACATCGGAAAGACGCCGGAAGAGTAGGCATGAAGCAGAAGCTCAACGGTAAGGTGCTGCCGACCAATCACAGGGCTAGCCTATATTGGCGCGCAACCACTCTTCGAGCCAATGAATGTTGTAATCGCCCTTCTGGATGTCCGGCTCGGCTAGAAGCGCGTGGAAGAGAGGCACTGTCGTTTCGACCCCGTCGACGATCAGCTCGTTGAGCGCCCGCTGCAGACGCGCCAGCGCCTCGGGCCGGTCGCGTCCATGGACGATCAACTTGCCGATCAGACTGTCGTAGTAAGGCGGGATCGAATAGCCATCGTAGAGCGCACTGTCGATCCGCACGCCAAGGCCGCCGGGTGCGTGGTATTGCGAGATGCGGCCTGGCGAGGGGGAGAAATTCGGGAGCTTCTCGGCGTTGATCCGCACCTCGATCGCGTGGCCGTCGATCTCCAGGTCGTCCTGGGTGAAGGACATCGGTAGCCCGGCTGCCACGCGGATCTGCTCGCGTACCAGGTCCTGACGGAAGATCGCCTCGGTCACCGGGTGTTCGACCTGCAGGCGGGTGTTCATTTCGATAAAGTAGAATTCGCCGTTCTCGTAAAGAAACTCGATCGTGCCGGCGCCAATATAGTTGATCCGGGCGACTGCATCTGCGCAAACCCGGCCGATCTCGGCACGCGTGTCGGCGTCGATGGCAGGGCCGGGCGCTTCTTCGAAGACCTTCTGATGGCGGCGCTGCAGCGAGCAATCCCGCTCGCCCAGATGCACGGCGTTGCCCTTTCCGTCGCCGAAGACCTGAATCTCGATATGGCGCGGGGTGGTGAGGTACTTTTCGATATAGACCTCGTCGTTGCCGAACGCGGCCTTGGCCTCCGACCGGGCCGCGCCAAAGGCCACATCAAGCGCATCGGCATCCTGGGCCACCTTCATGCCGCGCCCGCCGCCGCCCGCGGTGGCCTTGATGATGACCGGATAGCCAATTTCGCCCGCGATCCGGCGCGCATCCTCCAGCGTCGGGACGCCGCCGTCGGAGCCAGGCACGCATGGGACGCCAAGGGCCTTCATCGTATCCTTAGCGGTGATCTTGTCGCCCATGATGCGGATATGCTCGGCCGTCGGACCGATGAAGGTCAGCCCGTGATCCTCAACGATCTGTACGAAATTCGCATTCTCCGACAAGAAGCCATAGCCCGGGTGGATCGCCTGGGCGCCGGTGATTTCGCAGGCCGAGATGATGGCGGGGATCGACAGATAGCTCTGTGGCGAAGGTGGCGGGCCGATACAGACTGACTCGTCGGCCATCCTCACATGCATCGCATCCGCATCGGCGGTGGAATGAACCGCAACGGTGTGGATCCCCATCTCGCGGGCCGCACGGACGACGCGGAGGGCGATCTCGCCCCGGTTTGCGATCAAGATTTTCTCGAACATCATTCGAGGATCATGAGCGGCGCGCCATACTCCACCGGGGCGCCATCTTCGATCAGAATCCGCTTCACGGTTCCCGCTCGGGGGGCCGGGATCTGGTTCATCGTCTTCATCGCCTCGACGATAAGAAGGGTGTCGCCTTCCTTGACCTGCTGACCAATCGAGACAAATGCCGGGGCGCCGGGTTCCGGCTGCAGATAGGCAGTACCGACCATGGGGGAGGTGATGGCACCGGGGTGGGAGGCAGGATCTTCAGGGGCACTAGCTGTGTCCTGTGATGCGTCCGGTTGGCGGGGTTCTGCCGCAGGTGCGGAGGGCTGCGGAGCGGCATGAACAATTGGGGCGGGCACTGCGGCGGGCGGCGCGGCCCGACTGACCCGGACATCCAGGGCGTCATTTTCCGCGTAGTCCCGTTTGACTCGCAGCTCGGTCAGATCGTTCTCTCGCAGCAGTTCTGCCAGAGCCTGAATGAAACTGACATCGCTGTCGTGTTGGGAGTTCTTCGCCATGCCGACCTCGACCCTTGCATCTTCCGAAACTGTGCGTCGCTTAAAAGCGGGGCGCTTTCAAGGGGCAGGGTTGCGAAAATCGGGTGGTGATCACGGATGTGCCTTGGGGACCCTTAGGACGGTTTCGCGTTCGGATCAGCTGGAAGCATAGGCATGTCATAGGGTTTTAGCGTCTTCTCCACCGCTTTAAGGTAGTCCGGCAGATCGTTGATCTTGTCCGCTTCCGCAATGCTGTGTTGGGTAATGGTAACCGGTTGTCCCGGTTTTGGCGGCGCGACGGATTGCTTATCAATGGCGCCGGTTGCAGCACGCGATACCGCCTCGACCGGCTGTTTTACGCTCGGGTTGGCAGGTCGTCCCGTGAGATTGGATACGGGCACCGCCTTAGGAAGGGTGACGTCCATCATCGTGTTTCCGATTCTGCGCGCCCCGTTGATAGCTTAGCACAAAACGCGTTAACGACAGGTAAACGGAGCCTTGTTTGCCTCCTAGTTTACGAAGTCGACCGTTCTTTCGCCTCTAGGCCGTTCGATATCTCGAACGGTTTCTGCGCTTTCTGCAAAGCGCCGATCTTCTGTCGCGGTGGTCTCGGTTGCCTGCTTGACCTGTGTCATCTGCTCGATAAGGGAGGTCTGCCTTAGCTCCTTCTGAACGGCCTCGGCCAAGGCTCGTGCCTCCTCGATTGTCAGATCCTGCGCCGGGATATCCGTGGTTGCGTTGACGGTCAGGGCGTCTATCAGCCCTGGTTTCGGCGGCGCAGGAGGTAGTACGACTGACACCGGTCGCGTCACGCTGCCGTTCCCTCCAGTGTTGCCGGAATTCGGATTGTTTGCGCCGCCGCTATTATCATTGTCCGTCTTGGTTTGCCCGGTCCCGCCTGTTTCGCCGGAACCGCCGGTTTGCCCGGTCGCCCCCGGATCGAGTGTGTTGTCGTTGCCCCGTCCCTGGCCGCTATCTTGGCCGGTGATTGCAGAAAGGTTATCCCTCCAGGCGGATTGACAGGCATAGTGGCTCCATCGCTGTCGCCGCCACCCAGCATGCTGAAGCAACGCCCATCAAAGCGGATCGGATCCAGAATCGCGAACGGCAACTGAACAAATGGTTACCGAAAGACTAACGGCCCGAACGATCAATCGCGGTTCATCCGGTTCTCGATCAGATCATCCACAACTTCGGGTTCTGCCAGCGTGGACGTGTCACCAAGGGCGTCATGCTCGTTCTCGGCGATCTTGCGCAGGATGCGGCGCATGATCTTGCCGGACCGCGTCTTCGGCAGGCCCGGGGCCCACTGGATCAGGTCCGGCTTGGCGATCGGGCCAATTTCAGTGCGCACCCAGGTCTCAAGCTCCTTCCGCAACTCGTCAGATGGCTCTCTATCGCTCATGAGCGTTACATAAGCGTAAATGCCCTGTCCTTTGACCGGGTGCGGGTAGCCGACCACGGCCGCTTCCGAGACCGCCTCATGCGCGACGAGCGCACTTTCGACTTCGGCCGTGCCCATCCGGTGGCCGGAGACGTTGATGACGTCGTCGACCCGGCCGGTGATCCAGTAGTCACCATCCTCGTCGCGGCGGCAGCCATCGCCGGTGAAGTAATAGCCCTTGTATTGCTGGAAATACGTAGCCTCGAAGCGTTCGTGATCGCCCCACACCGTGCGCATCTGCGACGGCCAGCTATCGGCGATGCAAAGCACGCCTTCGGCGGGGTTGCCCTCCTGGATCTTGCCGCTTTCGGCGTCGAGGACGAGGGGCTTGATCCCGAAGAACGGCTTCGTTGCGCTGCCAGGTTTCAAGGGGGTCGCGCCGGGAAGCGGTGTCAGCAGGTGGCCGCCCGTCTCGGTCTGCCACCACGTATCAACGATGGGGCACTTCCCCTTCCCGACGACGTCGTTGTACCAGTTCCAGGCCTCCGGATTGATCGGCTCACCCACCGTGCCGAGGATGCGGAGGTCGGAGAGGTCGCATTTCTCGACGAACTCCTTGCCCTTTCCCATCAGCGCGCGGATTGCGGTCGGCGCCGTATAGAACTGATTCACCTTGTGTTTTTCGCAGACCTGCCAGAAGCGGGAGGCGTCGGGATAGGTCGGGACCCCCTCGAACATCACCGTCGTCGCGCCGTTGGCCAGCGGGCCGTAAACGATGTAGCTGTGGCCCGTGACCCAGCCGACATCGGCGGTACACCAGTAGACGTCACCATCATGGTAATCGAATGTGATCTCGTGCGTCATGGCAGCGTAGACGAGATAGCCGCCGCTTGAATGGACGACGCCCTTGGGTTTGCCGGTGGAGCCGGAGGTGTAGAGGATGAAGAGCGGATCTTCCGCGTTCATCTCTTCAGGCGGGCAATCGTCCGAGACGTCAGCGGCCATCTCATGCAGCCAGTGGTCGCGGTCGGCCACCCAGGCAACCTGATCGCCGGTGCGTTTGACGACCAGCACCTTCGGATCCTCGTTCGAGTTAACCAAGGCCTTGTTTACATTGTCTTTCAGGCCCGTCTTGCGTCCCCCGCGCGGCGCCCAGTCGGCGGTGACGACGACCTTCGCCTCGCTGTCGTCGATCCGGTTGGCAAGCGCGTCGGGCGAGAAGCCGGCGAAGACGATTGAGTGGATGGCGCCGATGCGGGCACAGGCGAGCATCGCATAGGCGGCCTCGGGGATCATCGGCAAATAGAGGACGACGCGGTCGCCTTTGCCGACGCCCAATGCTTTGAGGACGTTGGCCATTTTGCAGGTCTCGGCGTGCAACTGCCTGTAGGTGATGTGCAGCGCCTCGTCCGCCGGATCGTCGGGCTCCCAGATGATCGCGGTCTGGTCGCCGCGGGTTGTCAGATGGCGGTCGATGCAGTTGGCGGCAACGTTCAGCGTGCCGTCCTCGTACCATTTGATCGAGACCGAGCCGAAGTTGAAATTCGTATTCTTTACAGTGCTGTAGGGCTTGATCCAGTCGATCCGCTTGCCATGTTCGCCCCAGAATTTGTCCGGGTCTTGGACGCTCTCCCGGTACATCTGCTCGTACTTCGCGGCGTCCACGTGGGCGTGGGAGGCGGCGTCGTCAGAGGGGGGATAGATGGGGGTGTTTTCGTCAAGCATGGCTCTCTCCCTGAAGCTTTCCGCGGCCGAAAACCTCCTGCGGCATCCGGTCGGTATCTGGTCGGCATAACGTCGGAGGGGACCGCCCCCTCAGTTAATCAAATCGCAAGGTATTCGGCACGCAGTTTCTCGTCATCAAGCACTTCCTGGGCCGAGCCGTCATAGACGACCGATCCGGTATCGAGGATCACCGCCCGGTCGGCGAGTTTGAGCGCGGCGACGGCGTTCTGTTCGACGATGACGGTCGTGATTCCCTGATCGCGGATGACCCCCAGCGTCTTAGCAATCTCCTGCACGATAACGGGAGCCAGACCTTCGTAGGGTTCGTCGAGGAGCAGGACCTTGATGTCCCGGCAAAGCGCGCGGGCGATGGCCAGCATCTGCTGCTCGCCGCCCGAGAGCGTCACACCTTCCTGCTTGCGGCGTTCGCCGAGGCGGGGGAAGAGATTGTAGACCCGCTCCAGCGACCAGCCCTTGGGCGGGGCGATTTGGGCGAGCTGCAGGTTCTCCTCTACTGTCAGCCCGGCGATGATGCGCCGGTCCTCGGGAACGAGCGAGATCCCGGCAGAGGCGGCCTGATGGCTCTTCATTTCATGGAGTGGCTGGTGATCCAGCCAGATCTCGCCGTGGCGCAGTTCGGGATTGTCGAGACGTGCAATGGTGCGCAGAGTCGAGGTCTTGCCCGCGCCGTTGCGGCCGAGCAGGGCCAGGATCTCGCCCTCGTGGATATTGAACGAGATGTTCTGGACGATGTAGCTTTCGCCGTAATAGGCCTCGATCTCCCAGACCGAGAGAAAGGCGGGATGAGTGGCCGCGTTGTTGGCGTGCTTGTTGAAGGGGGCGTTCATGGGCGTTCCTCCGGGCGGTGGAAAATTCTTCTAGAAGAATTTTCCCGTGCATTTTCTTCTAGAAGAAAATGGCGGCGTTGCATCAGACTTGGGCCTCGCCGAGATAGGCTTCTCGGACCTTCGGGTGGCCCTTGATGTTCTCGGGCGTCTCCTCGACCAGCGGGGTGCCCTGGGCGAGCACGGTGATCCGTTCGGCGAGCGAGAAGACGACGTGCATGTCATGCTCGATGATGCACATCGTGATGTTGCGCCGGTCGCGGATCTGTTTGAGCAGATCGATCGTGTTGTTCGTATCCGCCCGCGCCATGCCGGCCGTCGGTTCGTCGAGCAGCAGCAGCTTCGGTTCCTGCACGAGGCACATCGCCATCTCGAGCCGCCGCTTGTCCCCGCGGGAGAGAGAACCCGCATGGATATCGCGCTTGTCCAGCATGCCCAGGTCGTCGAGCATCCGCTCGCCCTCTTCAATGATCGCCCTTTCGTTGGCAAAGCTTTCGATCGCGTGCATCCGGAAGGCGCCGTCGCGTTTGGCGAAGCAGGGGATGACGACATTCTCGATCACCGAGAGATCGGCGAAGATCTCAGGCGTCTGGAAAACCCGGGAGATCCCCATCTGGTTGATCTCATGCGGCTTGCGCCCCAGCACCGACTGCCCGTCGAACATCACCGACCCGGTATCGGGCATCAGCTTGCCGACGAGGCAGTTCAGGAGCGTCGACTTGCCTGCCCCGTTCGGCCCGATGATCGCATGCACGCTGTTCTCGGCGACCGAGAGGTTCACGTCCGACAGCGCCTGCAGCCCGCCGAAGCGCTTGCCGACACCTTTGACTTCGAGAATGCCCATCTGTCCGTCTCCTTATTCGGCGGAATGCGGCGGTTGTTGTTCGGCCGCATCCTTTTCGACCGATCCGGCCTTGCGGCCCCGGCGGAAGACCGTGGCGATCTTCTGGCCACCCTGAACAAGACCGCCGGGCAGGAAGATGACGACGAGCATGAAGAGGATGCCGAGCGTCAGGTGCCATTGCTTGCCGACGAAAAGGTCGGTGACGACGACGAACATGTCGCTCATCCCGTCGGGCATGAAGCTGTACCACTGCTCGAGGATGCCCTTGTTAATCTTCGAGAGGATATTCTCCATATACTTGATGAACCCAGCGCCCAGCACCGGCCCGATCAGGGATCCGGCCCCCCCGAGGATCGTCATCAGGACGACCTCGCCAGACGCCGTCCAGAACATCCGTTCGGGCCCCACCTGGGTGTCCATCGCGACCATCAGGCCACCAGCAAGGCCCGCATACATGCCGGAGATGACGAAGGCGGCCAGCGTGTACGGCTTGGGGCTGAGCCCGGTATAGTTCATCCGGTTCTGGTTCGACTTCACCGCCCGCAGCATCATCCCGAAGGGCGAGCGGAAGATGCGGATCGAGAGATAGAAGGCCAGGATCAGCACCACCGCGCAGATGTAGTAGCCGGTATTGAAGGTGAACTGCCAATCCCCGAATTCGAGGATGTAAGACGATTTCATGTCGAGCCCGAAGAGGTTCGCGCGTCCGATCCCGGCGGTGTCGCCATCGAGGATCGGGTTGTCCGTGACCTTGAGCTGGAGGCCCGTCTCGCCGCCGGTGATCGGGGTCAGGACGGAATAGGCCAGCGCATAGGACATCTGTGCGAAGGCGAGCGTGAGGATCGAGAAGTAGATGCCTGACCGGCGCAGCGATACGAAGCCCACCACCAGCGCGAAGACGCCGGCGAGAAGGATCCCCATGATGATCGCCGGAATGACGTTGGTGGTCACAAGCTTCATCATCCAGATCGCCGCATAGGAGCCGACGCCGAGGAAGGCCGCGTGTCCGAAGGAGAGGTATCCGGTCAGTCCGAACAGGATGTTGAAGCCGATCGCGAAGATCCCGAAGATCACGAAGCGCTGCATCAGGTCCGGATAGCCCGCGTTGAACTGCGCTAGCGCCGTGCTTTCCGGGAACGGGTTCAGGAGAAACGGTGCCAGCAGCGCCAGGATCGCCACGATCGTGAGGAGCCCGAAATCCTTTCGCCCCAGCCCCAGGGTGCGGCCGGACGTGCCGGCCCTGCGACCCTTGGCGCCGCCGGCGAGGGGGGGCGTGTCGGTGGTCTGGTCGGTCATGGGATTACTCCTCCATCACGCCCTTGCGGCCCATAAGGCCCCGCGGACGGGTCAGCAGAATGATGATGGCTACGAGGTAGATGATGATCTGGTTGATGCCGGGCAGCAGATCGACCACCGCGGGCATCGAGGCGAAGCTTTCGAGGATGCCCAGAAGGAAGCCCGCGAAGACGGCGCCCGGCAGCGATCCCATGCCGCCCACGACCACCACGACGAAGGACAGGACGAGGAAGTCCATTCCCATATGGTAGTTCGGCGCGACGATCGGCGCGTACATCACCCCCGCGACCCCTGCGACCGCGGCGGCGAGGCCGAACATCATGGTGAAGCGCTTGTCGATATCGATGCCCAGCATGCCGACGGTTTCCCGATCGGCCATCCCGGCGCGGACGACCATCCCGAAGGTGGTGAATTGCAGGAAGGCGAAGACACCGGCGATGACGACGGCCGCGAAGAAGAAGTAAACCAGTCGCCAGTAGGGATACATGATCGTCAGCGGATCGAAGCCCAGGAAAGCCCCGAAATCGAGCGAACCGCGGAACGCATCCGGCGCGGGGGTCTGGATCGGGTTGGCGCCGAAGAAATACTTGATGATCTCCTGCAGCACGATGGCCAGGCCGAAGGTCACCAGGATCTGGTCGGCATGCGGGCGCTTGTAGAAGTGCTTGATCAGTCCCCGCTCCATCGCGAAGCCGACCAGGATCATGACGGGGATCGAAAAGAGGATGGCCAGCGGCACCGCCCAGTCGATGATGGCGTTGCCCGCGGGCTCTCCGAACCAGTCGTAGACGTAGGGCACGTCGACTTTCAGGGGGTTGCCCAGGAAATCGGTGCGCGTCTCGTCGACCACCTCGTGGCTGAGCGTCAGCAGGCGCGACATGATGACCGAGCAGAACGCGCCGAGCATGAAAAGCGCGCCGTGTGCGAAGTTCACCACGCCGAGCGTGCCGAAAATAAGCGTCAGCCCCAGCGCGATCAGCGCATAGGCCGACCCCTTGTCGAGGCCGTTGAGGATTTGGACGATGATCTGATCCATGGCGGAGCCCTTTCGATGGCGTCAGCCGCAAGGGAGGGGACCGCCGGCCCGTCAAGGGCCGGCAGCGATTTGCGAACGGTCAGGCGATCAGGCGCCGTTGTTGCACGATCCCAGCGAGCCGCCCGCGAATTGCGGGTGGTCGGGGGCATAGGTGACCTGATCGACCGGCGTGACCTCGACGATTTCCACAAGGTCGAACTCGTTCTCGGGGTTCTCCTTGCCCCGCACGACGACGACGTCCTTGAAGCACTGGTGATCATCGGCCCGGTAGAGCGTCGGGCCGTTGCCGAGCCCGTCGAACTCGAACCCTTCCAGGGCCTCGACCACGGCGCAGGGCTGGAAGCTGCCCGCCCGTTGGACCGCATCCGCATAGAGCAGCGTCTGCACATAGCAGGTATGGGCGGCCTGGGACGGCGGGAAGCCGTATTTCTGGCCGAAGCTCTGCACGAAGGCATTGGTGCCGGTGTACTTTTCGCCCAGCTGGTTTTCCAGCTTCCAGTCCCAGTTCTGCGAGCCGAGGATCCCGGCGATGTTCTGACCCGCGCCGCGGGCCATCAGCTCGGAATAGAGCGGCACGACGATCTGGAAGTCCTTGCCGTTGGCCTGGGCCTCGCGCAGGCCGAACTGAACGGCGTTGGTCAGCGAGTTGACCATGTTGCCGCCGTAGTGGTTCAGCACCAGCACGTCCGCGCCCGAATTCAGGACCGGCGCGATGTAGGACGAGAAGTCGGTCTGGGTGAGCGGCGTCTTGACGGAGTTCACGGTTTCCCAGCCCATCGCCTCGGTCGAGGCGCGGATGGCTTCCTCAGTCGTGTAGCCCCAGTTGTAGTCGGCCGTCAGGTGATAGGCCTTCCGGTCGCTGCCGTACTGATCGGCAAGGATCGGGGCGAGCGCCGCACCGGACATGTAGGAATTGAAGAAGTGGCGGAAGCCGTTGGCCTTCCGGTCCTTGCCGGTCGTGTCGTTCGAGTGGGTCAGACCGGCCATGAAGATGATGCCCGCCTCCTGGCAGAGCGCCTGCACGGCCACGGCCACGCCCGAGGACGAGCCGCCGGAGATCATCACCGCGCCGTCCTTTTCGATCATCGACCGGGCAGAGGCACGGGCGGCGTCCGATTTGGTCTGGGTGTCGCCGGTCACGTATTCGACCCGCTTGCCCATGATGCCGGTCCCGTCCAGCGTCTTGGATGAGAAGGTCTGCAGCATCCCGCCGTCGCCTTCGCCGTTCAGATGCTCGACCGCCAGTTCGAAGGCCCGCAATTCGTCCGCGCCTTCGTCGGCATAGGGGCCGGTCTGCGGCACGTTGAAGCCGAGCGTCACGGTGTCGCCGGTGGGGGCGTTGGTGAAGCCGGTATGGGCGTCCGCCCAAACCTTGCTGGTAAAGATCGTCGGGGTCGCCAGCGCGGCACCCGACACGGCCCCCGTTTTGAGCACCCGACGGCGCGTGAAGGTCGATTTCGACATGTTATCCTCCCGAATAAAACTGGCGGCTAAAGGGCTCCTCCTGCCCGCCGCCGGCGCTTTACAGCGCTGCCGAACCATGACCTGCATCGGAAAACCTATCAACAACACCTTTTAAATACTGGATTTTTCTGTAAACTTATCGACATACGGCAGCGCCGGTTCTGTAAAGTTCTTTTCGATGCAGCGCAGAGACGCGTTGAAATCTCAGGGGAAATCGGATGGTGCAGACAGCGGTCCATGTAGGCTCCCGCATCCGTGAACGGCGGATCGCCCTTGGCGTGCAGCAGGCGGAGCTTGCACGCCAGGTTGAGATCTCGCCCTCGTACCTCAACCTCATCGAACACAACCGCCGCAGAATCGGCGGCAAGCTGCTGGCCCGCATTGCCCGTAATCTGGACGTTGATCCGCGTACGCTCTCTGCGGCAGCCGATGTGGCTTTGATCGAGGAGGTGCGCGCGGCCGCTGCCGGTCTGGCCGACGGCGGTGGCGCCGCGCCTGAGTTCGACCGTGCAGCAGAGATGACGGCGCGCTTTCCCGGCTGGGCTACACTTTTGGCCCGGCAGGCCCGCGAGATCGATACCCTGACCGACCAGGTAGAGGCGCTGGGTGACCGAATGGCCCATGACCCCGACCTGGCCGCCGCGCTACACGACGTGATCTCGGCGGTGACAGCAATCCGGTCGACCTCATCCATCCTGGTCAATGGCGGTGATCTCGACGCCGACTGGCGGCAGCGATTCCACGCCAATCTCTATAACGACAGTGTCCGTCTGGCGGAGAGCAGCCAGTCGCTTGTCGATTACCTTGACACCTCGGCGGGGGAGGCCGCTGGGCGCCTTCCGACGGACGAGGTTCTGGCCTTCTTCGATGCACAAGGATGGTTCATCGACACGCTGGAGACAGGCGGCACCGGCGCCGTGGACGATCTTTGTGCACGTCATTTTCCGGTTGCCATCCGCAAGTCGGCCCGGCCCATCCTCATGCGATACGCCGTGGATGCTGAGGCGCTGAGCCTCGACCGACTGGCCGACGCCGTGTCTGTCTGTGGCCCCGATCCCGGCGCGATCGCCGCCTGCACGGGCGCCCCGATCGGCTGCGTACTCCGCCGCCTTGCTGTTGGAACAACAGGGCTCAAGGGGCGGCCCGCCGGGCTGATCCTGTGCGATCCGGCGGGCGCGATCCTTTTTCGAAAGCCGATCGCTGGGTTCTCGGTGCCCCGGCTGGGCGCGGCCTGTCCGCTTTGGCCGGTCTTCACCGCTCTTGGCCGGGTGGGTCAGCCGGTACGGGGAGAGCTGGCGATGCCGGATGTTCCGCCCTCACGCTTCAGCGCCTACGCGATTGCCGAGATCCGCGGCACACCCAGCTTCGACGACCCGCCCGTGATCGAGGCAACGATGCTGTTGTTAGGCGATGCGCCCGAGCGTCCGGATGCCCTTGAGGTCGGATCCAGCTGCCGCGTTTGCCCCCGCAAAGGGTGCCCCGCTCGTCGGGAAGCTGCGTTGCTCTAGCAGTGGTGAAAACGCGGGCAGCACGTCCTGCGCCTAGTCTCTATCCAAGTCACTGATCGGACCGCGCGATCCAGTCGTGAGCTGGGTCATTCTGGAAACGCCATTTGCGCAGCGGGCCGGCCATGACGTTTAGATAGTACATTTCATAGCCGTAGGGTGCGCCGCAGGGATGGTGGCCACGGGGCACCAGGACAACGTCACCGTCTTCGACAGTCATCGTTTCGTCCAGAGTCCGGTCTTCGGTATAAACCCGTTGGATCCCGAAGCCCTGTGCTGGATTTAGGCGGTGATAGTAGGTCTCTTCGAGGTAGGTCATGTTCGGAAAATCGTCTTCATCGTGCCGGTGGCTCGGGTAGCTCGACCAATGCCCGGCGGGTGTGAAGACCTCTGTCACCAGCAAACTGCCGGCAACGTCCCTGTCTTCCATCGCGATGTTGTTGATATAGCGCGTATTCGTGCCGGTGCCCCGGGGGGTCAGGGTGATCCCGTCCGGTCCAAGACGGCGCGCCGGATAACTCCCTTGAGCGGGGGCAGAGCAGACTGCGAGCGTGCAGTCGGTCATGGCTTCGACGGACCAGGACGTGTCGCTCGGTACGTAAAGGCAGTAGGGCGGCGTCTTCTCAAAGACCGATATTCGATCCCCCATCTCGCCATAATCCTTCCCGGACGCAGATACCCGCGCCTTCCCTTCGACCAGAACGAGGATCGCTTCCCGATCCCCCGTCTTAGCAACGGCGCGGTCAGCAGGTCGCATCCGATGAAGGTCGAAGCCGACGTAGGACCATCCGGCGCTTTCAGGTGTGATGTGGTGCACATGTCCCGTTGAGCCGCGCGGCGAGCGCTTGAGATCGGCCATGTTTGCCTCCTCGGACTGTCCGGTACGCACCGGCGGAATGGTTTTTTGAGTGTAGGGGTAGTCACAGGCATAGTGTTTCAGAGGCCCCCCAAGATCTTCCCGAGGGTTTTTCTTCAGACGGTTCCACCGAGCGCATCGTCGAGCTGGGCGAGTTCCTGACCACCGGCCATCATGTCCTGCAGCTCTTCCGGCGTGATCTGACCGCGTTGCGCGGTTCCCAGCGTCTTGCCGCGGTTGAGCACTGTGAACCGGTCTCCAACAGCGAGTGCGTGGCGTACGTTATGTGTAATGAAGACCACCGCGATGCCCTGCTTGCGCACCTTGTCGATCGTCGCGAGCACGTTGGAGGTCTGGCGCACGCCAAGGGCAGAGGTCGGTTCGTCGAGGATCAGCACTTTCGCCCCGAAATGAACGGCACGGGAGATCGCGACTGTCTGCCGCTCTCCTCCAGACAGAGTACCTACCGCCTGATCGGGGCCGCGCAGGTTGATACCCATCTTGCGCATCTCCTCCATAGTCACACGATTGGCGTAGTCATGATCGAAGAACTTAAGGCCCAACCAGCTCTTTTGGGGCTCGTTTCCCATGAAGAAGTTTCGGCTTACGCTCATGAGCGGGATCATCGCCAGGTGCTGATGCACGGTTGCTATCCCGGCCGCGATCGCATCGCGCGGGTCGTCGAAGTGCATCGGCTTGCCTTCGAAGTAGATATCGCCCTTCGTCGGCTGGTGGACCCCGGACATTGTTTTGATAAAGGTCGACTTCCCGGCGCCGTTGTCGCCCAGAAGGCAGTGACACTCGCCCGGGAAAATATCGACCGAGACGCCAGCCAGTGCGATGACACTGCCGAAGTGCTTCTCAATGTTCTTCATCTCGATGATCGGGGCGTGTTCGGTTCGAGAGTTCATCTTACCGTTCCCCCGTAATCATGCGCCGAATGTAGGTGTTCAGGACCACCGCGAAGAGCAAGATCACCCCGAGGAAGACCCGGAAGAGCGAACTTTCGACGCCGGCAAAGAAAAGGCCCTGCTGGACAACGCCGAAGATCAGCGCGCCGAGCGCTGCGCCGATTACCGAACCGTAGCCGCCTGTTAGAAGTGCGCCGCCGATGACCACCGCGATGATGGCCTCGAATTCCTTCAAGAGGCCCCGGTCCGCCCCGGCGGAACCGAACTCCATCACCTGACAGGTGGCAAAAACGGTGGCGCAGAACGCGGTGAACATAAACATCAGGATCTTCACGCGGTTCACCGGCACACCGGAGTTCCGCGCTGCCTCCGCGTCACCGCCCGACGCATAGATCCAGTTGCCAAAGCGGGTTCGCGTTAGCAGCACATGGCCTAGAATGATCAGGACAATCGCCCAGACAACGAGCATCGGAAGGCCATCAATCACAGGTTCCCCCATGCGGGTGCCCCGTTGGAAGGTATCAATCACGCCGATCTCGCCAAGCCATTGGAAGAATGGCTTGCCAATCTTGGCCCCAAAGATCGCACCAAGCCAATCCCCCTCGGCGGCGTCGCGGATGCCGCCGATGATGGTTTTGCTTTCGAGCGTTTGCGGGATGTAGATGGTGAATCCTCGCAGGATGAACAGCGAAGCAAGCGTCACGATGAAGGAGGGCAGGCCGGTCTTGATCACGATGATGCCGTTGACGGCCCCGATGCAGATACAGAGGGCGAAGGTCGTGAGGATGGCAAGCCACATCGGCCATTCGAGAACCACCCCGAAGACCGCAATCATCATGCCGGCAAAACCGATCATTGACCCGACCGAGAGATCAAATTCGCCCGCGATCATCAGCAGGCATGCGCCGACGGCGATAAT
Organism: Aestuariibius violaceus; assembly: GCF_040779325.2. Taxonomy (NCBI): domain Bacteria; kingdom Pseudomonadati; phylum Pseudomonadota; class Alphaproteobacteria; order Rhodobacterales; family Paracoccaceae; genus Aestuariibius; species Aestuariibius violaceus. The sequence continues at coordinate 31,297 of NZ_JBFONT020000007.1, read as the reverse complement.
CATGAATTGGGCCGATACGACCGTCCAGTTCATGATCCCTTGGGGCGCGAACATGCCGCTGTCAAAGGCGGTCAACAAAAAGAAGGTGAAGACAAGGGCAGTACCGCAGATGCCGCCTAGCTCTGGCCGTATCAAAGAGCGTCGCCAGGCCGGTATCGCCTTGATACGCTCGTCAGTCGATGTCGCGGCATCCGTCATCACAGATCTCCGGTATTATCGAGTGCGAAAATGGGCGCGCGCGAATTTTCGCGGCGCGCCCCGAATGAAGGTCCGGCCCTTTCCTGAGCCGAAGATCCCCCTTAGCGGAATTCGCCTGCGAACTCCTCGACTTTGGCCAGACCTTCCTTGGTCACGAAGCCAGGGCCGGAGTTGATGTTGTTGCCCGGCAAGACACCGTAACGGTCCCAGTTGGCCAGAATGACAACCGGCATATAGGCCTGCAGGAACGGCTGCTGATCGATGCCCCAGTTGATGACATCGTCCTTGATGGCCTTGACGATCTCTTCGCCCAGATCGAACGTACCGAAATGGATGTCGCCCGCCATGCCGTTTTCCTGCAGGGCGGCGATGGTCGGGTCTGCCGACACAGGGCCCAACGTGAGGATACCGTCAACGTCCGGGTTCGCGGAGAGATAGGCCAGGACCTTGTTCTTGATTTCCGCCGGATCGGTGCCGCTATCCATCATCGCATCGCCAAGCTCGACGCCCAGGCCGTCCGCATAGCCGCGGCAACGTTCCCCGACGGTGGGCTGCTGGATGGCGTGGTTGACACAAAGAAAGTTGGTGACGCCTTCCTCCTTAGCGCGAAGGCCCGCGGCGAAGCCCGCATCATATTCCGGCTGGCCCACATACATCAGCGCGCCTACTTCGCGGGCCTGTTCTGGCGTCCCCGTGTTCATGATGATGACGTCAATGCCCTGATCGACGGCATTCGTGATGGGGCCTTTCAGCACGTCAAAATCCGCCAACGTGGTGATGATGCCATCGGGCCCAGACGCCACCGCTTGCTCGATAATGCGCGCCATGTCGGCGATATCGCCGGTCGGCGGGTTCCGATACTCCACCTCGACGCCGACCTGCTCCCCCGCAAGTGCGATGCCGTTTTTGATGGTGTTCCACCATGTATCGCTGTCGGGTGCGTGGCTGACCAGTACGTAGCTGAGGTCTCCATGGCCCTCCGCAAGCGCAGACAATGGCGCGGCCACAAGCGTAGTGCCAAGGGCCGCCGCCTTAAAAATGGTTCTCATGAGCTCCTCCCAGTTACTCATTTTCGATCGCCGGTCGGGCGGTAGGCCCGCCTCGTCTGATCAGCAAAGCATAAGGATGGTCATAATGCAACCGGTTGCAAAAACTGAGTTCCCTTTTCAAGGCGCTCCGCTTAGCGTTTTGCCCAAGCACAAGGGTTATGCATGTCAGTCACGTTGAAAGAGGTTGCAGAGCGCGCCGGTGTTTCCCGGTCCGCAGTCTCTCGGACCTTCACGGAGGGTGCCTCGGTCTCTCACAAGACCCGCCGAAAGGTAGAGAAGGCCGCGGAAGAACTCGGGTACCACCCAAACGCGCTCGCCTCGTCATTGACGACAGGGCGCACCAAGTTGATCGGGCTGATTTCCAACAACTTCCACAACCCCCTGTTCTTGGAGGTCTTTGACCTTTTTACCCGCTCTCTTCAGGATCGCGGCCTGCGGCCACTTCTGGTCAACCTTACGGAGGAAACTGACCCGGCAAGTTCGGTCCGACTTTTACGCCAGTATTCCGTCGACGGGGTGATTGTCGCCTCTTCCACCCTTTCCCCGGAGTTCGCCAAGGCGTTTCGCGACGCGCGTATGCCGGTGGTCCATTCCTTTGGCCGCTTTGCCAGCGCGCCCAGTGTCCATGTCGTTGGTATCGACAACGTTGAATGTGGGCGCATGGCCGCCCGGACCCTTCTCAAAAGGGGCTACAAAAAGCTGGCATTTCTCGGGGGCCCCCGAGAGGCCACCTCTACAGTGGATCGTCGCGCGGGATTTTTCGAGGTGCTGAAGGGCGAGTCCGAGATTGAGGTCAGCGAATCCTATGCCACGGCTTATTCGTTTGACGCCGGTCGCCATGAGATGCTCCGGCTTCTCGAGGGCCCTCCTGCCGAGGCTTACTTCTGCGGTGACGACGTCCTCTCCGTCGGGGCGTTGAGCGCCGTCGAGACGAAAGGGCTGCGTATTCCCGAGGATGTCGGGATCATCGGACTGAACGATATGGAGATGGCCGGGTGGGCTAACATAAACCTCACCACGATCCGGCAACCCGTCCGGCAGATCATCGACAGTTCCATCGAACTTGTGGTTGCGATGCTGGATGAGCCGGACCGTTATCCGGAAGCCCGGCTTTTTGCCTGCGAGGTCATTGAGCGGGGGACGCTTCGGCCGCTTTAGCGGAACATCGGTGGGCGGGCGTCGACCCACGCGCCATTTGCGCCCGCGGATCTGACGGCTGCGTAGACCGCCGCCATGGAGCGCAGTCCGTCCTCGGCTGAGGGCAGGGCGCCTGCGGCGTCACCGCGGATGCTTGCCGCGAGGTCCACATAGATGTTGGCCACAGCCAGAGGAAACCCTTCGGGATGCGCGATCGCCACGCGGCTGAGCCGTTGCGCATCGTCAGAGAGGCCCGCCTCGCCCTTTTCCATGATCTGGGTACGTTTGCCCACCGGCGTATAGAGCACTTGGTTCGGCTGCTCCGACGCCCAGCGGAAGCCGCCCGTCTCACCGAAGACCTGGATGTCGAATCCGTGCTGTCGGCCGATCGCCACCGACGAGGTCCACAGCCGCCCTATAGCACCGCCGGACATGCGGAAATTGACCATGGCGTCATCCTCAAGCTCCCGACTTGAGATGGTTGAAGCGAAATCGGCCGAGAGCTTCTCTACCTCATCGCCCGCGATGAAACTCGCCATGTGCAGCGCGTGGATGCCGCAATCGGCGAACTGCCCCGAGACGCCGGCCATGGCGGGATCGTAGCGCCAGCGGACGCGGGGGTTGTCTGCATCCGCCGCGTCGCCGTGATGCCCGTGGCTGAAGTTCGTGACGATCAGACGCACCTTGCCGATCTCGCCCGCCGCAACGCGCGCGCGCATCTCGCGCACCATCGGGTAGGCCGAATAGCAGTAATTGACCGCACAGATTTTACCGGAAGCTTTCGCCACCTGCACGATCTCCTCACCTTCTTCGACGGACATGGTCATCGGCTTCTCGCAGAGCACGTTGAAGCCCGCCTCCAGAAAGGCCTTCGTGATTTCGAAATGGGTGCTGTTGGGCGTGGCGACCGTTACCAGATCCAGGCTGTCTTCGCCGCGCGCCGCCTCTGCCGCCAGCATTCCCCGCCAGTCGCCATAGGCCCGATCGCCAGCTATACCCAGTCTTTCGGCATAGGCCTTGCCCTTCGCTGCATCGGCATCCAATGCTCCGGCTGCAAGGCGGAAGTTTCCGTCTGCTTGGGCCCCCAAGCGGTGGGCAGGCCCGATCTGGCTTCCCTCACCGCCGCCGATCATGCCCCAATTCAGTCGCTTCATGATGCGGCCCTCACTCAAACCCGATTGACCGCAGATAGGCCCGGTTGGCTTTCGCATCGCCCATAGGGTCGGTGTCCGGCAACGTGGGATCGCAGTCCTGCTCCACTGTACACCAGCCTTCGAAGCGACCCTCCATCAGCAGGTCCCTCACCCGCGGAAAATCCACATCGCCATTGCCCAAATTGCAGAAGATCCCCTGACCGCAAGCGTCGTAAAACCCGGTTCCCCGGGCGATCACATCTGCCTTTACCGCCGGATCGATGTCTTTGAAGTGCATATAGCTGATGCGCGGCAGGTGGCGCTTCATGAAGGCTACCGGATCATAGCCCGCATAGGAGTGGTGGCCGGTATCAAAGCAGATCTTCAGGATGCTTTCATCAATCTCGTCCAAGAGACGCTCCAGTTCCGGTTCAAAGTCCATGAAGCCTGCGGCATGGGCATGAATGCCGACCGTTAATCCGTATTCCTCAGTCCCCATCTTCGCCACCTCGGCAATCCGGTCGCGATAGGCCTCCCACTCCGCCTGATCCATCTTTTCCGCCGCGTCCCAGCGCCCGGCTGTCGGTGCCCGTCGTTCGGAGATCGAGTCGATCAGCACGAGATGCTGCGCGCTGTGGGCGACGAGCGCCTGGCAAGTGCGCACAGCACCGTCAAGCACATCGTCCCAGGCTGCCGGGTCATGGAAGGGGCGGAAAACCACGCCGCCGATAAGCGTCAGATCATGTTCTGCCAGTGCCTCAGCGACCTGCGGCGGGTCCTCGGGCATAAAGCCCACTGGCCCCAATTCGATCCCCTTGTATCCGGCTTCTGCGTTTTCCCGCAGCACATCCCGCCAATCCGGATTGCGCGGATCGCCTGCAAATTCGACGCCCCAGGAACAAGGGGCATTGCCGATCTGAATTGCCATCTTAAGGCTCCCCTAGCTAGCGGCAACGGGCGTCCAGCGCCCTTGATCATGGGATCGACGGGCGGCGTCCACGACGCGGGCGACGGCCAGCCCATCCCGGAATGTGGGCCAATGCGGCGTCCCGTCGGCGATGGCCTCAAGGAAATCGCGCGCTTCGATAATGATCTGGTCCTGATAGCCGGTGCCGTGGCCCGGCCCCTGACAAAACGCGAGATAGTCCGGATGTGCGGGCCCGGTGAGGATTTGGCGAAACCCGCGCTCGGCCTCCGGGCCTTCCGCCTTGTAGAGCCAAAGCGCGTTCTGATCTTCCTGGTTGAACCGGATCGCGCCCCTGGTTCCAGTGATCTCATAGATGTAACCCATCTTCCGGCCAGTCGCGATGCGGCTGAAATAGAGATGGCCCCGGGTGCCATCTGTGAAACGGCAAAGCATCTGGGCCTGGTCATCGTTGGTCACGGGCACACCACCGCGACTCTCGTGAACCGTTTCGATCTCGGCCATTACGCTCTCGATCGGTCCCATCAACGCGAGGGCTGCGTTGATCAGGTGGGGCGCGAGATCGCCCATCGTGCCGTTCGCCTCCCCATCGGTACGCCAACTCGCAGGCAGCTGTGGGTCAGCATAGAAATCCTCCGTGTGCTCCCCGCGGAACCACGTCACCTTGCCGATCGCACCTTCCGAGATCAGCTGCCGTGCAAACTGAGTGGCCGGAGTGCGGACGTAATTGAAGCCGATCATATGGACTGCGCCACCGGTCTCTGCGGCGGTCACCATCGCCTCTGCATCCGCAATCGAAGCCCCCAATGGCTTTTCACAGAAAACGGGTTTGCCCAAGGCGAACGCCGCTTCAGCGATCGCTCTGTGTGTCTTTTGCGGTGAGGCGATCACCACGGCCTCGACGCCTGGATCCGCGACGAGATCTTGCCAATTTGCGGCTGCTCGCGCGAATCCATAGGCCGCTCGATAGCGTTCTGATGAGGCCGGGCTCGAGGCTGCAATCATCTCCAGCCGAGGGCGCAGGCGGGTCTGAAACACAGCACCTACGGCGGCATAGGCCACCGCGTGGGCTTTGCCCATGTATCCGCCACCCACCAGACCAATTCCGATCTCCGGCACGGCTCCTCCCAAAAATCCGTTGCAACCGGTTGCAAGAGCGGTATCCTTCCGCTCAAAACCGGTCAAGCGAAATACGCGACCGTGGGCGCCCGACTGCGCCGTGGGAGGGAGAATGGGAATGACTGACGGTACGGTCCGCCTGACCACGGCACAGGCGATCATCCGCTATCTGAATGCTCAGTTCATCGAGATCGGCGGGGAGCGAACAAGACTTTGCGGCGGCGGTTTCGGCATCTTCGGTCATGGCAATGTGACCTGCTTGGGCGAAGCGCTCTATGATCATCGCGACACCCTGCCGCTCTACCGTGGACAGAATGAGCAGGGCATGGGATTTGCGGCGGCAGCCTATGCAAAATACCACCTGCGCCGCCGCTTCATGTTCTGCACGGCCTCTGCTGGCCCTGGTACGGCGAATCTCCTCACAGCAGCGGCACTCGCCCATGCCAATCGCCTGCCCATGCTCATGCTGTGCGGCGATACCTTCCTGACCCGCCTTCCTGACCCGGTGCTGCAGCAGCTTGAGCATTTCGGCAACCCGGCTCTCGGGCTGAATGACGCCTTTCAGGCGGTCAGCCGGTACTGGGACCGGATCACCCATCCGGCCCAGGTCATCCAGTCGCTTCCTGCGGCAATAGCAACGATGCTGGACCCCGCCGATTGCGGCCCGGCCTTCCTTGCCCTGCCGCAGGACGTGCAGGGCTGGGCCTACGATTTCCCGGTCGAGCTTTTCGAAGAAAAGACCCATCGCATCCGTCGCGTCATGCCCGACGAGGCTGAGATCGCGGATGCCGCGGCCCTTCTCACGACGGCTGAACGTCCGGTCATCATCGCAGGCGGTGGGGTTCAGTACTCCGAGGCAGTGGCTGAACTCACGACCTTTGCCGAGAGCTACAAGATACCCGTTATCGAGACCATTGCGGGCCGCGCAAACCTGCTAAACGATCACCCTCTCAACATTGGTCCTGTCGGTGTGACCGGATCCGATAGCGCCAATGCGGTTTCTGGGGCCGCTGATGTGATCCTCTCGATCGGATCACGTCTGCAGGACTTTACGACTGGATCGTGGACGGCCTTCGCCAAGGACGCCAGGTTCATTTCACTCAATGTCGGGCGACACGATGCCGGCAAGCACCGTTCCCTGCCCGTTGTCGGAGACGCCAGACTCGGCCTGCAAGCGCTGTCCAAAGCAATGGCCGGCTACCAGACCCCCGCGACCTGGGTCCGTTTCGCGCAGGATGAGCGCAAGAAGTGGAACGCTTACGTTGCTGAGAACATCCGCCCTGGCAACCGCCCCAACTCCTATGCCCAGGCCATCGGGGTCGTGAACGCGCTTTGCGACAGGCGAGACCGCGTCGTTGCCGCCGCCGGTGGCCTGCCAGCCGAGATCACGGCCAATTGGCGCACACTCGATATCGGTACCGTGGACGTGGAGTTCGGATTTTCCTGCATGGGCTACGAGATCGCAGGCGGCTGGGGCGCGCGCATTGCGCAGTCGGAGAAGGAGCCTGATCAGGACACGATCGTCTTCACCGGCGACGGGTCATATCTGCTGATGAACTCGGACATCTATTCCTCTGTCCTCACCGAGAAAAAGCTCATCATCCTCGTACTCGACAATGGTGGCTTCGCTGTCATCAACAAGTTGCAGAACAACACCGGCAACGAGAGCTTCAACAATCTTCTTGAGGATGCGCCGACCATCCCACAAGCCTTCAGCGTCGACTTCGTTGCCCACGCCGCTTCGATGGGCGCCAACGCCGTTTACGCAGACAATGCAGAGCAACTGACCGACGCCTTCAAGGCTGCCAAAGCCGCTGACAAGACCTCCGTGATCGTCATGAAAGTCGACGCCTATGAGGGCTGGACCACGGAAGGACACACCTGGTGGGAAGTGGGAACACCAGAAGTCTCGGAACACGCGTCGGTCCGTGAGAAGCATGTCGAGATCGAAGCCGAACGTGCCAAGCAAAGGCGAGGGGTGTGATGCTCCTTGACGGGATTGCCAAGAGACGCTTTGCGGTGTTCGGACGCGCAGGGATGGATCTTTTCGCAGATCCGATCGGGACCCGAAGCGAGGATGCGGCGGTTTTTCAGTCCGGCCTTGGCGGGAGTTCTGCCAACATCGCCGCAGGGCTCTGCAAATTCGGGGCGGAAGCGGCTCTGGTTACTTCTGTTTCCGATGACGCCGTCGGTCGCTTTTGTTGCAACCAGCTTGCCCGTTTCGGGGTGAAAACGACCCACGTGAAAGCGGTGAGCGGTGAGTATCGCACCTCGCTTGCAGTCTATGAAAGCCGAACCGAGAATTTCCAGAACGTCATATACCGCAATGGCGCGGCCGACTTTGAAGTGACGGAAGCCGACATTGATGCAGTCGATCTCGACAGCTTCGGGGTGCTGGTGACCACCGGGACCGTCTTTGCCGCCGAACCGTCGCGCAGCGCCCATTTTCACGCCTTTGAGAAGGCGCGTGTGGCGGGTATTCCGGTTATCTTCGACATCGACTATCGCCCATATTCTTGGCCGTCGCCGGAGATTGCCTCGGACGTCCTCAGCCGCGCGGGCGCGATGAGCGACATGATCGTCGGCAATGACGAAGAGTTCGGCTTCATGGCAGGTCGCATGGAAAGAGGTCTCGCAAAGGCGAAGGAACTCGCCCGAGCCGGCGCAGATATCGTTGTCTACAAGATGGGAGAGAAGGGCGCGATCACCTTCGCCGGTGGCCAGGAAATACGCACGGGCATCTATCCGGTCGACGCGGTCAAGCCCAACGGTGCGGGAGACAGCTTCATGGCGGGTCTCCTTGCCAGCCTGTCCGAAAGCCGGCCGCTCAAAGAGGCGATCCTGCGCGGTTCGGCCTGCGCATCGATCGTCGTCTCCAAACCGGGCTGTGCGCCCGCTATGCCAGACTCCGGCCAGCTCGAGGCGTTCCTTGCCCAGCATCCGGGGCCTACGGAGGTCTAGTCATGCATATCCCACCTTATGAGAATGCGAACAAACCGATCGTGGATGTGGATCACAGCCATGTCCCGCTGACCTATTTCAACATCGTCAAACTGAAGAAAGGCCAGAGTTTTGGCTACGCGGTTCCCGGGTACGAGACCTGCATCGTGCCTGCGACTGGGCTGATCGACGTGTCCGTCGGCGGATTTGAGGCGAAGTCGCTCGGCGGCCGTGGTGTAGATGTTTGGGATGGCGAGCCAGAGGGCGTTTACGTTCCCACCGCGGCCAAGGCGAGCTTCACCTGCCTATCGGACGATGCGGAAGTTTTTATCGCGGGTGCGAGATTCGACGAAGTGCTCGAGCCGTTTGCCGTGCGCGCAAGTGAGCTGGATCTTGTACAATACGGCTCCGACGACACAAAGACTCATCGCAAGATCAAGCATATCCTCGGCCAGAAGCAGCATGATCGGGTCGGCCGCCTTCTGGTCTCGGAACTCTTCACCGTGGGGGCAGGCGGCTGGTCAGGCTTTCCAAGCCATAAGCACGACACCGACCGGTTACCGGAAGAGACCCGGCACGACGAGACCTATAACTTCCGCTTCAAGCCCAATCACGGTTCCGGCCTTCAAATGCTCCAGCGCGTCGATAATGAACCGGGTGATGCCTACCACATCGTGGACGGTTCCACGATATGTATCGACAAGGGCTATCATCCGTGCTGCGTGCTGCCGGGCTACGAGATGTACTACTTCACTATCCTCGGTGGTCTCAGTCAGCGGAGTCTGAAGCAATACTTTCAGCCTACCCATGCCGAGCAGCTTCACACGATCCCCGGGATCATGGACATGGTGGCCAAGTTTAAATGACGCTTGCCACCCTGAAAGACGTGCTGCAGCCCGCGCTTGCAAAAGGCTATGCCGTGGGCGGGCTCGTGACCTTGGGCTGGGAGGATGCACGCGCCTATGCCCGTGCAGCAGAGGCCGTAGGGTTGCCTGTGATCCTACAGGCCGGCCCATCCTGCCGGGCGCATACACCACTGCCAGTGCTGGGCAAGATGCTGCGCCATCTTGCCGAGAATGTCGCGGTCCCGGTCGTCGTCCATCTCGACCATGGCTACACTTTCGAGGAGTGTCAGGAGGCACTCGACGCGGGATTTACCTCACTGATGTATGACGGCTCTCGCAAGCCGTTGGAGCGGAATATAGACGAGACGGCGCGTATCGCAGAGCTGGCCCATTCGGCGGGTATCTCTTGCGAAGGCGAAATCGGGTTTGTTGGGTACGATCAGGGGGAAAGGTCGCTTGGAACCGACGCGCAAGAGGCTGCGCGGTTCGCCCGCCAGACCGGTATCGATGCAATGGCCATCTCTGTCGGAAACGTACATCTCCAACAGAAACAGGAAGGTGGGCTGGACGAGGCGCGTATCCGGGATATCGAGGCGGCAACAGATGTGCCGTTGGTCATTCACGGCGGCTCGGGTGTGCCCCCTGCGCAGCGCAGTGCCCTCGCCCGCGGCTCGCGGATCTGCAAGTTCAATATCGGTACCGAACTGCGCATGGCTTTCGGATCCGCCCTGCGCGCGGCTCTCGAAAGGGATGCTAAGCGCTTCGATCGGGTGCAGATCCTGTCGGAGGTCGAAGATCCGCTTCAAGCTGCGGCTCAGCGTGTCTTGCGGCAACTCGGTCCTGTCGAGGGAGGCGCGAAATGATCAGGCTTGGGCTGCTCGGCTGCGATCGTATCGGACAGGTTCATGCCGGAAGCCTGTCCCGGATCGGGGAGGCGCAGCTTGTGGCGGTTGCCGATGCTGTCCCGGAGGCTGCGAAAACGCTGGCATCCCGGCACTCTGCACAGGTGCGCGACAGCGAAGCGATCTTGTCCGATGCCGATATCGACGCCGTGATCATCGCCACTCCGACATCGCTGCATTTCGACCAGATCCATGCCGCTGCGATCTCCGGAAAGGCAATCTTCTGCGAAAAGCCCATCGATCTGTCATCCGAGCGGGCGTCAATCTGCGCGGAGGCCGTGGCCGAAGCTGGAGTGACATTCTTCACCGGTTTTAATCGGCGCTTCGACCCGAGTTTCGCGTATCTCGAAGCGCAGATCCGCACAGGTGTGATCGGCGAGGTCGAGATGATCGTGATCACATCCCGTGACCCCAACCCGCCGCCTATCTCCTATGTCGAGACATCTGGTGGGTTATTCCGGGACATGATGATCCACGATTTCGACATGGCACGGTTCTTGTTAGGCGAAGAACCGGCCGAGTTGTTCGCAACGGGCTCCTGCCTCGTCGACCCCGCGATCGGCGCGGCAGGGGATATCGACACCGCCGCGGTCACGTTGCAGACGGCGAAAGGCAAGCTCTGCCAGATCAACAACTCCCGCCGCGCCACCTATGGCTACGACCAGCGGATCGAGGTGCACGGGGCGGGCGGAATGCTGCGTGCGGGAAATCATCCGGAGCATTTCGTTGAAAGGGCAGGTACCGGAGGCTTCACACATGCCCCCAACATGCATTTCTTTCTGGAGCGCTATGAGGCCGCATATTTGCTCGAGATGCGCGCTTTCTTGGACGCGATCCGCAAGGGCATAAAGCCGTCACCCGGCATCGAGGACGGGGTCGCAGCCCAAAGACTGGCAGACGCTGCAGCCCGCTCGCACGCCCTTGGCATGCCGCTGAAGCTTTCGAGGTGATCGTCTCTGGGTTTTCTCAGTTCCGAGGCATCGTTCTATCAAATCGGTAGGCTGCTCGCGAATTCCGGTTGAAGGCCGATAACCTCGTTGACGATGCGAGAGCCATTTGGGACGCATTGAGGCCGGCAAGAGTTGGCCATGGTCATACCCGGTTCTCAAATCCCTCGCTGCAAATGGTCTTCCGCGTCAGGGATCCGACAAGGAGGAGGTTGAGATGAGAGAAGTACCTGGTGCCGCGCGTGCCGTCGTGATTGGCGGAGGTGTATCGGGCTGCTCCGTGGCCTATCATCTGGCCGATCTGGGGTGGGACGTGGTGCTCCTGGAACGCCGCCGACTGACCTGTGGCACCACTTGGCATGCGGCCGGCTTGATCGGCCAGCTGCGCTCGAATGCGAATATGACCCGGCTGGCGCGCTATTCGGCCGATCTCTATGCGCGCCTTGAAGATGAGACAGGCATCGGAACAGGGATGCGCCGGACGGGGTCGCTGAGCCTCGCGCTAACCGAGCATCGGCTGACAGAGATTCGCCGCCAGGCGGGCCTCGCCCGGGCTTTTGGTGTCGAAGCGCATGAAATCACGGCGGCCGACGTTGCAGGCCTTCACCCGCATGTTGAGATTGGAGACGTCCTTGGTGCTGTCCACCTGCCGGGCGACGGGCAATGCGATCCCGCAGGTGTCGCGATGGCGCTCGCCAAGGGCGCGCGGATGCGCGGCGCTTCGATCATGGAGGGAGTGAGTGCTACGGACGTCCTGACAGAGGATGGTCGTGTAACAGGTGTGACGTGGGTGCGGGACGGCGAAACCGACACGATCGCTTGCGAGCACGTTGTCAATTGTGGCGGCATGTGGGGCCGCGAGTTGGCCGCGCGCGCCGGCGTTACGCTGCCGCTCCATGCCTGCGAGCATTTCTATCTCGTGACCGAGCCCATCGCGGATCTCGACCGCCTTCCGGTACTGCGGGTCCCAGATGAATGCGCCTACTACAAGGAGGATGCAGGCAAGATCCTGTTGGGCGCCTTCGAACGCGTCGCAAAGCCGTGGGGCGGCGCAGGCATCCCCGAGAACTTCGAGTTCGATTCGCTTGCCGAGGATTTCGAGCATTTCGAACCGATTCTCCAGACTGCCATCGCGCGTATGCCGATGCTCAAGGAGGCGGGAATCCGCACCTTCTTCAACGGTCCTGAGAGCTTCACGCCAGACGACCGCTACTATCTTGGAGAGGCGCCGGAGCTTCGGGGATACTGGGTCGCCGCTGGCTATAACTCGATCGGCATCGTCTCATCGGGTGGGGCAGGCCGGGCGCTGGCCGCCTGGATGGATGACGGTCTGCCGCCACACGACCTTTGGGACGTCGATATTCGCCGGGCTCAGCCGTTCCAGCGTTCGAGGCATTATCTCGGCGAACGCGTGAGCGAGACGCTTGGTCTGCTTTACGCAGATCATTGGCCCTTCCGGCAGCCCGAGACGGCCCGTGGCGTGCGCCGCACCCCGCTGCATGATACCCTGAAGGCGCGCGGCGCAGTCTTTGGAGAAGCCGCAGGATGGGAACGCGCCAACTGGTTTGCCCGCGATGGACAGGAGCGGGAGTACTGCCATGACTGGCACCGCGCCAACTGGTTCGAAAACCGCGCGGTCGAGCACATGGCCTGTCGTGAGGACGCGGGCCTCTTCGACCTGTCGACCTTTGGCAAGATCCGCGTCGAGGGACGCGACGCCTGCCATTTCCTGAACCGCGTTTGTGCAGGCGAGGTCGACGTCGCCCCGGGCCGCATCGTCTACACCCAGATGCTCAACGCCCGCGGTGGGATCGAATGCGACCTGACCGTAACGCGACTGTCCGAGACGGCTTTTCTGTGCGTCGTGCCCGCGGCCACCGTGCGGCGCGATCTGGCCTGGCTGACCCGGCATGTCGGCGATGATTTCGCCGTCATTACCGACGTGACGAGTGGTGAGGGCGTGATCGCAGTCATGGGCCCTCGCGCGCGTGAGGTACTGATGGCGGCCGGTGCGGGCGATCTATCGAATGAAGGACATCCCTTCGGAACCGCGCGTGAAGTAGAAATCGGTCTTACCCTTGCCCGTGCGCACCGCGTCTCCTACGTCGGGGAGCTTGGTTGGGAGCTCTATCTCCCGACCGATCAGGTGGCCCATGCTTTTGAGGCAATCATGGGTGTCGATGCACCTCCGAAGCTTTGCGGTCTGCATGCTCTCGATTCACTGCGCTGCGAGAAGGCGTTTCGCCATTTCGGCCATGACATTACCGACGAAGATCACGTGCTGGAGGCCGGTCTCGGTTTCGCGGTCAGGACCAGCAAGGGCGACTTCATCGGCCGCGATGCCGTGTTGCGTCGGCGGGAGGCAGGCCTGACGCGCCGTATGGTGCAATTCCTGCTCGATGATCCCGATCCTATCCTGCATCACGACGAGACGATCCTGCGGAACGGCGAGCCGGTCTCGATCCTCACGTCGGGCTCTTATGGCCACGCCCTTGGGGCAGCCGTTGGTCTAGGCTACGTGCCTTGCGCGGGAGAGACTTCGGCTGATGTGCTGGCAAACAGCTACGAGATTGAGATCGCGGGCACACGTGTCCCCGCATCGATTAGCCTGCGGCCCCTATATGATCCTTCAGGCGCGCGCATGCGTTCATGACAGGCGAAGGCCAATACTGAAGAGGGCCAGAAGGAGGCTGAGTAGTATCATCTGTCCGTCTTCAGAGTTTTTCGGAAAGGGTAGGCCGTTTCGTAACGGAGGCTCCGGTTCGGTTTCTGCTTGAGTTTAGGCGGCGGCTTGGTGCTGCAGGCGGCGGGCTGTCCGTGCATGTAACGACAAATTCCTTCTTGAATTCCTCTCCGGACGGAAGGCGCAGTGCAACGGTTGTTTTTCCGGACTTGATAAGCCCACGGGGCAACAGCTGCTTAATACCGCCACGTCCTCCAGAAATCTTGAGACGGTATAGATCGTCACGAGACGCATCATTGCGTACATCGCAAAACCACGAACCGTTAAAAGAGAGGCCCATCGTGAAAACAGCGCCTGGATTATTCGTGTCCACAGCCCACCCACAGAACAAAGATTCTTCGAGGCTCTCAAAATGAAAATTGTATCTGGGCGTAGGGGTGTTAACCCGGGTAATGAACTTGGACGCAAGGAATGATGCCCCGCGACTATTCCCTATTTCAGCTGAATCCAGGTGCGATTTCGCCGGAGCTAAGCCCCTCTGAGCAGCGATCTCGGGAGTAACTGGAATTCGACGACTGAGCAGAGTTCGTTTCTGGCCGCTCAAGCAAACAGTCACGCGGCAGTTGCTTGCAAGGTAGAGATTATCGATTGGGACCCGAAAGCCGAACGTGCCAGCACCAATCTTTTCTTCTTTCAGATCTGCTCGGAAATTGTTGGCTAAGACCCTGCGGTGAACCAGGTCGCCGTTCAGAAAGATATCGACGAAAAGAGGGGTTTCATCGTTTTTCTTGCGGATCCAGCCATGCAGGTAATCGCCAATGTATCCATCAATGTAACCTTGATATGTTTTCAGCTGTCGAGCGGTTCGCAACCTGTTCGCAGCTTCTTCAATTATGCGTATGATCAACAAAATCTCGCAGCTAGCATATTGGAGGTTTCACGGAGCAATAGACTAGCGATGCGACATATCCCAGTGGTTGTAAAGCAGTTTGCAGCGCAGGGCTGACGACCACATTGGAGTAGCTAGGTTAGCGGTCTCTGGCACTGGCGGCTGTGGCAATGCGGTAGTTACAGACGTCCTGCATCTTGGTGTATCCTGCTACGTTCGATCTGGAAATCAGCCCCTCGAGTTGGATGAACTCGTCGAGGACTGTGAGCTCTCGATAGAATAGGCCGTTTGTTGCCGGTTGGTCTCCAGATGATCTGGGTCTGAGCGATCCTTTGCTTGCGGACGACACCGGCTCAGAATCCGTGATGTTGTGCCCTGATCCAAGCCGTTCAGGTTTAGAATGCGTTTGTTGATTCGGTTTGGTCAACAGCTGCCGAGCGGGATCCTTACGGAGCTCAAGCTAACGCTGTCGAAGGAAAGCATCGCGAGTGGGATATCCCATTATCCCGGCATCGCCCGAGAAAGCCTCACGGCAAGGCAGGCCGTCACCTGCGCGGCTTCGACGCGAGCGGAAGATCATCGAACAGCCCGGGCGTGCCGCCTAACTGCGCGCCTTCGATCGCGAGTATCCTAAGCTTCGTCGCAACGCCACCGGCCGCCGAAAAGCCGGTGAGCCTGCCATCTGCACCGACGACACGATGACACGGGACAATGATCGGCAGCGGATTGCGGCCAAGGGCCTGTCCGACGGTGCGGGCGAGCTGCTTGTCGCCAAGCTGCGACGCGATGGCGCCATAGGTCGCTGTCTCGCCGACCGGGATCGCGCGCGTTGCGGCGTAGACCTGTGCTGCAAACGGATCGATGCCGCCGAAATCGCAGGCAATGGACGTCAGGTCCGTCCCTTCCCCTTCGAGCAGAGCGGTCATCGACGCGATGGCGTGCCGGATAGTGGTCGGTGGTTCGCCCTTCGTCCCGCCCGTTTGCGCGGCCAGACGGCGGCCGGTGCCAGCAGGGCTTTTGTCCGGAAGGCGTGTTGCGACGACCATGTCACCGCACCACGCAATGCCGCACTCACCGAGCGGCGTTGGAAAGAGCGAGAAATGCACCATGCGTGGAATGTCCTGCATGCTAGGGCTCCAACCAATGTCTTTTTTCGGTATTCTTCGGAGGGCCGGGATGCAACCGATCTGGCCGGACTGATCTTCGTCGGGTCGGTCATCCAGCAATTTCCATGCCGATAGGGCGCCGGCGGTATCAAGGCGGTGAAACCGCCGCTTTCCGGCGGCCGCGCCGTCAGGGCATCACATCACGGCAAAGACGCGGTGAATGGGGCCGCCATCGCCCGTTCGGGATTTGGTCACGGCGATGATGTTGTTGAGCCAGGCATAGCGAGGATCGCCGGTCTCGAATTGCGGCGCCGTACGGAAATAGTAGCGCCATGCACCTTCCGGATCGTCCGGCTTTTCGAGATCGAGCGCATAACCCGCATCCTCCGGCGCCGACCAGAACCGCCCTTGCCAGTAGACGTAGATCATCGCGTTGTCGTGCGTCTCCAGATTGAAGCGCACATCAAGGACGCCCGACCCGTCCGGCCGGATGCGAACCCAGTCAGCCCCCGCATCTGGCACGACACGCCCGCGCAGGTGAGGGCCTTCGAATGTGCCGCCCTTCACGAGAAAGATCATGCGCCTTCCGTCGGGCGTCTGTCCCACATCCGTCGGTGGCAGGTGAAGCTGGACACGCGCCTCAAACAGGAACTCCAGTTCGGGAGGACTGTTCGCGTCCCAATCGGCGGCGCTGAGGGTCGGGACGCCGCCCGGTTCCAGAACATGGGCATGGCCACGCCCAGCAAGCGCGGCTGCTGCATAAAGGCCCGCGCCGACAAGCAGACGTCTGCGTGTCGTATCCGGCATGTCTCGCCCTCCATCTGGGTCACAGTCAATTCGGGTTGGCGCCCGCTGACCTGCGGTAGGCCCGTGCGGCCACTATTCGGTCATGGGATCAATCATGTGCGCAGCGCACATATTGTCAAGTTGAAATTCGTGCGTCCCGCACATATCCTGCGACCGATGATTGACCGTACTGCCAATCTGCTCGGTGTCGTCGGGCTTGCTGTCGCCGACCGCATCGGAGAGGTGGCGCGTGAGGTCCTTCAGCATGGCGGTGAAACGCCTGCAGCACTGGTTGTCATCGGATACGGCTCCGGCCCCTCCAACGATCAGCTGCGGCGCATCCTGGGTCTGTCCCACCCAGGCACCGTGCGCCTTGTCGATCGGCTCGTCGCGGATGGCCTCGTCGAGCGTCGAAGGGCGCGCGATCGACGGGCCATCGCGCTTTACCTCAGCGAACGGGGCGCGGCTCTTCGCGAGGAGCTCCTGACGGGGCGCCTTGCCGCCATCCGGCCGCTGCTGACCCCGCTGACCAGCGCGGAGCAGGAGGCCTTTGCGGCGCTGCTGCACAAGATGTTGTCTTCGATGGAGACGACTGTATCCGAGCGCCGCACGCTCTGCCGCCTTTGCGATAATCGCATCTGCGCCGACTGCCCCATTCCCGCAGATGAGCAGGCGAAGACTTGATAGCGATACCAGTGGGGACAGTCGTCCTCTCAACGGAACGACCCGGGTGTATGGATCATATCCCGCCCCGGCGGCGATGATCAGGAAAGCCGCGACCCGCCCTCCGTGATCGCACTCCCGTGCCCGAATACGTCTAGAGGCGCGAATGACAGTAGTGCGAGAGCTGCCCTGCAGCGCTTGACGGAAGAGCAAAGTCCGCAATGGGCCTGCAGATCTGTTGCCGAGACGCTGGCCCGGTCGTACCCTCGTGCCATGGGCTACACATTGGAGTTTCCGACGGAAGGACAGGTCGGACAGATTTGTGCGATCTGGGAAGCTGGATGGCACGAGGCTCATGCGGAGATTGTTCCGCCCGCGCTTCGTGAGCTGCGTACCGCAAAGAGTTTCCGTGAACGCGCCCTAAGAAACCTTGCTGATACCCGAGTCGCGACTGACGGTTCTGAAGTGCTAGGGTTTTGCATGACCAAAGAGAACGAACTCTATCAGATGTATGTGTCGCCAAAAGCGCGCGGTTCCGGCGTCGCCCAAGCGCTGATGGAGGACGCCGAAAATCGTATCAGCGCAGCGGGTCACCCCATGGCTTGGTTGGGTTGCGCTGTGGGTAACGGGCGGGCCAGCCGCTTCTACGAAAAGTCGGGCTGGACCAACGCAGGTCGGCACGTCGTGGCGCTCGATACCTCGGACGGAGCGTTCCCCTTGGAGGTATGGCGTTTCGAGAAGCAGCTGAGCACGAGCGCTGTCACCTAGGTCCCGTGCTGCAAACCGTCACCGACGCCTCAAGCAGGCGCCCGCGGAAAATGTGCAGAGTGCTGGGCCGTACGGCGGTATGACGCAAGCGATGCGAGGTCCGGCTTGGGCAACGAATTCAGGGACAGTCACGAGGTCTGACGCGTTGAGGATCATCGGGATCTCCTGTTCCTTTACGTTCGGGTAGTTTTCCGTCTGGAGCGCAGCGGGCCTGCGGCGGATTTCGTGCCGGCTGCGCTGGCTGGATCGGGGCGGTGCAGACCGCCCCGATCGTCCTTCACTCCTGAGGCGCCGGACGACCCGGGCGTTGCAGGGTCAGCGTGCCGTCGCCGTCGCGGTCCATCCGCTCAAAAAAGCGCGAGACGCTGCGGTCCATCTCCTCCGGCGCGATCTGCCCATCGCCATCCGCATCGAGCGCCTGGAAAGCATCGACCATACGTGAGCGTGTGAAGCTCCGGTAGAGCGTGTCGAACTCTTCGATCGACAGGGCGCCGTCGCCCGATGCATCGACTTCGGCCAGCTGCGCGGAGCGGTAGGCATCGATCTCGGTCTGCGTGACGGCGCCGTCGCCATCGGCATCGGCCGCATCGAAGATGTCGCGCAGCATCTCACCGCCGCGCATCCCGCCGCGATGACCGCGCATGCGATTTCCGCCATGGTCGCCACGAAGATCGGCGCGCATCGTTTGCGCCTCTGCCGATGGCGGCGGCGTCGGATCGACGTCGTCCTGCGCGTTCGCGACGACGGCGCCGAGTCCGACAAGGCACAGGGTCAGGGCACTGATGGCGGTAAAGTTCAGTCGTTTCATGTTGGATGTCCTTTCGTCGGGTTTCGGGAGGCGGTTTCGCCTCCGCTCACCCCGATATGGACAAGGTCAGCCCGGAAGGTTTGTCAGCCCGAGGCCTTCTTTGTCGCGACCTGTCGCAGCCCCGGGGCGCTGATACAATTTGCGACAATCGAGACAGGGCATAGACTCGGATGGGCGGGCTGGCGGCGCTAGGAACATGCGGACCGGTCCGGTTGCAGGAGATAGAATGGAGCAGACGGCCCCCCTAGTGCTGATCGTGGACGACGCGCGCGATATCCGCGAACCGCTGGGCAAGTACCTGCGGCGCCAGGGCTTGCGGACGCAGCTTGCCGCGGGCGCCGCCGAGGCGCGCCGGACGCTCGAGGAAAGCGCACCGGCCCTGGTCGTGCTGGACATCATGATGCCGGGCGAGGACGGGCTGAGCCTTTGCCGCTGGCTGGTCGCGCGCGGGGGGCCGCCGGTGATCCTTCTGACCGCCATGGCTGACGAGACCGACCGCATCGTCGGGCTTGAGCTGGGCGCGGACGATTACGTGGTGAAGCCTTTCAATCCGCGTGAGCTGGTCGCACGTATTCGCGCAGTGCTGCGCCGCGCGCCGCCGCCTGCACCACAGGTGGCGCCGGGCCGCAGGTGTTTTGGCCCCTGGATTCACGATCCGGCGGCGCAGGAGGTGCGCCATACGGATGGCCGCGCCATCCCCCTGACATCGGGTGAAAGCCGGCTTCTTGGCGTCTTGCTCGATCATCCACAAACGGTGATGTCGCGCCACCGCCTGCTAGACCTGACGGCCGGGCGCGATGCCAAGGCCTATGACCGCGCGATCGACAACAGCGTGAGCCGCCTGCGCCGCAAGATCGAAGAGGATCCCAAAGAGCCACGCCTGATCGTGACAGACTGGGGTGGCGGATACCGCCTGGCCACCGAGGTATACAACGCTTGACCGTCTTTCACCGCCTTTTGCCCAACGGCCTCGCGGGCCGTTTTGCGCTTCTCCTGATCGTCTCTCTCGTCAGTGCGAATTTGCTGGCCCTCGCGGTCTTGTCGTTCGAGCGGGTCCGCCTTGACCGCGCGGCCCTCGTGGCCCGGGAAGAGGAGCGGATTCTCTCCCTGGTGCCAGCATTGGAAGCCGCCGTCCCAGAGGCACGCCCACGCCTCGCGCACGCGGCCTCGACCCGCTTTTCCCGGGTCACGGTGGACCCGGAGCCACTCGTGATGACGCAACCTGACGCGCCCCGATCCCTCGCCCTGGCGCGCGCCCTGACCGAGGCGCTTGACGGACGTGACGTGCGGGCGGCTATCCGGGTGCGGCCCGATAGCGAGGCGGCAGGTATGAGAGAAGCCGTGGCCGCGTCCGTGCGGCTCAGTATCCCCGAAGGCGGGCAGGCGCAGTGGCTCAACATCCGCTCGCGGGGCAGGCAGCCCCGCCCACCTGGGAGCGACGAGGGTGCATTCCTGCTGATCCTTGTCCTGTCGCTTGCGGCCGTGCTTGGGGTTGGGCTGCTCTTCGTTCGCCGCTTGACGCAACCGCTGACCGAGCTTGCCTCTGCAGCCCGCGCAGCCGGGCGCGGGGATCGAAGCGCCCGCGTGAATGCCGAGGGGCCGCGAGAGATGCGCGATGCGGCCACGGCCTTCAACGATATGCAGGCGCGGATCGCCCGTTTCGATGCCGAGCGTATGCGGACCCTCGCCGCCGTGGGTCATGACCTGCGCACGCCGATCACCAGCCTGCGCATCCGCGCCGAGATGCTGGAAGCGGAAGAAAGCGGCCCGATGATCCGCACGCTGGACGAGATGACGGTGATGGCCGACGGGCTGGTCGCTTATGCCCGCGGGAGCAGCGAGGGCGAACCCTTTCGCGATGTTGAACTCGGCCCGCTTGTCGAGCGGGCCTGCGTGGAGCGGGGCGTGCCGTTCGACTGCCATGAAGAGGCTATCCTCCGCGGCCGTCCCGTCGCCCTTGGCCGGGCGATCGGCAACCTCCTCGACAACGCGCTGAGATACGGGAAGTCGGCCAGCGCCTCAATGATCCGCGATGCGAACGTGGCAGTCGTCACCATCGATGATGACGGCCCCGGGATCCCCGACCACATGCTCACCGAAGTCTTTGCGCCCTTCGTGCGCGGTGAAGACAGCCGCAGCGCCGAGACGGGCGGCGTCGGGCTGGGCCTGGCGATCGTTCAAGATGTCATTGCCGCCCACGGCGGAACGGTTGCCCTAGAGAACCTGCCGGAGGTCGGACTGCGCGCAACTGTCCGTCTGCCGCTGACTGATTGAACAGAAAGGGGGCGCAGTCTTTCGATGGCACAGTCTCCAAGACGACGTCACAGGTGAGCTCCCGCCTAACATGCCCTGCCAAGACTGACCGTCGCCAGCCGGTCTTGTCCCACAAGTGTTGACGATCATGTCGCCTGTCAGGTTCAGCGGCGGCTTTTTACCGGAGCGGCGGAGGACAGGTCTGCATTCTCGGCCGATCACCGTCACCAGCGGATCGATGTCTTGCATCGGGGTGGAATTGGAAGGATGGAGAAGCGGCGGATTGTTTCGTGATTATTGCCATAGATTTGACGGACCGCGACAGAGAGCCTCTGCAAGCCAGGCCGGATGACGAAGGAAAGATAATGCGCGACGAAGGCGAAGCGTCGGGAAGTCAGCATCGCGACGTACTGGGTTTCGACGAAGACGATGCAGGCGCACGGCGGTCGACGTGGGTCGCAGGCGGGTTCGTTGTGCTTATCATCGCCTGGATGGGGAGCGGTTTTGTCTTTCCGAGCGAAGACGCCTTCGATGGGGCCGGAGAGACGGAGCTTCAGGCGATCGCGGTGGCTGTCAGAATCTCCGAAGCGGAGCCTGTGGTTCTCACCTTTCAGGCCGAAGGGCAGGCATTGCCGGATCGGGACACGATGATCCGCGCCGAGGCGTCGGGCGATGTGGCAGAGGTCTTCGTCAGGAAAGGGCAGGTTGTCGAGGCCGACACTGTCATCGCGCGTCTGTCGACAGAGCGCGAAGGCGCGGATGTTCTGCGCGCCCGCGAGGAGGTCGCACGCGCGCAGCGGGAATTCGACAATGCCCAGGATCTGCGCGAGCGGGGGAGCGCCACCGAGGACCGCGTTTCAGAGGCCCGGGCCACCCTGGCCGCCGCGGAAGCACAGTTGGTTGCAGCCGAAACCGCATTGGAAAGCACCGATATCGTGGCGCCCTTTGCCGGACGGCTTGAGACGATGACCCTGGACGAGGGCGAATTCATCCAAGCCGGTGCGGAGGTCGCCCGTCTGGTCGATAATCAGCCCCTGACCGTGGCGGTACAGGTGCCGCAGCAGCAATTGACCAGGATCCGGGACGGTCAAGAGGCCACGGTCACGTTCATTACCGGTGAACAGCGCAACGGCCGGGTCACTTTCGTCGGATCAGCCGCCTCATCCGATACCCGCACCTTTCTGACCGAAATCGAGGTTCCGAATGACGGAGGTGAGATCGCGGCCGGGATCTCTGCCGAGGTCTCTATCCCTACGGGAGAAACGCAGGCCCACTTTATCTCTCCGTCCATCGTCTCGCTCGATCCGTCCGGCGAAATCGGCGTGAAAACCGTCGAGGAGGAGAGGGTGGTTTTCTATCCGGTAGAGGTGGTCCGCGCAGAAATCGACGGCATCTGGGTTACTGGTATTCCGGACGCAGCAGAAATCATCACCATCGGTCAGGGCTTCGTTCAGGATGGTGAAGCCGTACGCGCCGCGCCGGAGATCGATTTGAGCGGCACCTCGACCGCGCGGGAGGCCGGACGATGAACGCGATCATCGACGCCGCTTTCTCCCGATCGCGTGTTGTCATGATGGCGCTCGTCATGCTGCTTGGTGTCGGGACGGTTGCCTACATCTCGATCCCGAAAGAATCGAACCCTGAGGTGCCGCTCCCGCTGGTCTACGTATCAACGGGGCTTGACGGGATCAGTCCGACTGATGCCGAACGGCTTTTGCTGGAGCCGATGGAAGCAGAGTTCGGCTCCATCGAAGACCTCGACGAGATGTCGTCGGATGCCGCCGAAGGGTTTGCATCCATCCAGCTTGAATTCACAGCGGGCGGCGACATCGACGACGCGCTCGATAAGGTTCGAGAAGCCGCTGACCGGGTCGAAAGCGAGTTGCCGGACGATGCCTACGACATCCAGATCACCGAGATAAACACCGCTCTCTTCCCGATCATCACCATCGTGCTATCGGGGCCTGTCCCGGAGCGTGCCCTGAACGCCATCGCCGATGATACCGCGGACGCCCTAGAGGCGCTGCCCGGCGTTCTGGAGATCGACATCGGCGGCCAGCGTGACGAAGTCCTTGAGGTCCTGATCGATCCAACCGTCTTTCAGACCTACAATCTGAGTTTTGATGAGTTGATCGGGCAGCTTCAGCGCAACAACAGCTTGATTGCCGCCGGCGCGATAGAGACCGGCGGTGCGCGCATCGGCCTGAAGGTTCCGGGTCTGATCGAGGATATCGAAGATGTCATGGCCCTGCCTGTGAAAGTGCGCGGCAATACGGTCGTGACCTTCGCCGATGTTGGCAGCGTGCGGCGAACCTTCGAAGATCCGACCAGCTTTGCCCGGATCGACGGTCAACCGGCCCTATCTCTCGAAGTCGTCAAACGCTCCGGCGCGAACATTATCGACACCATCGAACAGGTGCGGGAGGTTATCGAAAGCGTCAGCGAAGACTGGCCGGACAGCGTCGAGGTGACTTATCTCCAGGACCAGTCCGAAGATGTTAAAACGATGCTCTCGGATCTGGAGGCAAATGTGATCGCGGCTGTCATCCTGGTGATGATTGTCATCGTCTTCGCATTGGGGCTTCGGTCAGCAGTTCTGGTCGGGCTTGCGATCCCCGGCGCATTTCTGACCGGGGTCGCCGCACTTTGGGCGATGGGCTATACGATGAACATCGTCGTGCTCTTCAGCCTGATCCTCGTCGTCGGGATGCTCGTTGACGGTGCGATCGTCACCGTCGAACTTGCCGACCGGCATCTGCAGGATGGGGCAAGCCCCCGCGCTGCCTATGCCGCTGCCGCCAAGCGGATGGCCTGGCCTGTCATCGCCTCAACCGCAACGACGCTGAGCGTCTTCTTCCCGCTCCTTTTTTGGACCGGGCTGGTGGGCGAGTTCATGAAGTTTCTGCCCATCACGGTCATCCTGACCCTCTTCGCGTCGCTCTTCATGGCGCTCATCTTCATTCCGGTGACAGGCAGCATCATCGGGCGGCGTCAGCCGCAAACCTCCAGCGCAAAGCGTGCGCTCCGCGCCGCTGAACAGGGCGATCCGCGCGAGATGGAGGGGTGGACGGGGGCCTATGTCCGCGTTCTGGAATGGGCGCTTCTGCGGCCCGCGGCCACCCTCCTGTTCGCACTGGCCCTCCTTCTTGGAGCTTTCGCGTCATACGGCCAATTCGGCCGCGGTCTGGCCTTCTTCCCATCGGTTGAACCGGAATTCATGTCGGTTCAGGTCCGGGCGCGAGACAATCTCTCGATCTGGGAGCGTGACGCTCTCGTCCGTCTCGTCGAAGACAGGTTGCTCAAATACGACGAGGTCGAGAGCGTCTATGCCCGGTCCACCATGTCGGCCGGGCAAGGCGACGAGGAAACGATCGGCGTCATCCAACTCGACCTGATCGAATGGGACGAACGCCGCAAGGCTGCCGAAATCGGTGAGAGCATCCGGGCCGACGTCGCCGATATCCCCGGTATCGATGTCCAGGTCGAAACGGAAGACGGCGGACCGACTGCGGGAAAGCCGATCAATCTTCAGATCCGGGCAAGGGCCTCCGACACTCAAACAGAGGCCGTCAGCGCGGTTCTGGACGTGATGGAACGCGTCGGCGGCTTCACCGACATTACCGATACGCGGTCGCTCCCCGGCGTCGAGGTGTCGATCCTCGTCAACCGGGCGGAAGCGGCGCGTTTCGGGGCGGATGTCAGCCTTCTGGGCCAGGCCGTTCAGATGCTTACGCAGGGCGTAACCGTGGCCGATTACCGTCCGGATGACGCAGAAGGCGCGCTTGATATCCGGGTTCGCTTCCCCCGCGATGCGCGTACACTGGCCGAACTGGGAAATCTCCGGGTTCCTACGGCCTCCGGCCTCGTTCCGATCTCGAATTTCGTCACATTTGCACCGACGCCCCGGGTCGGCACGATCCGCCGCCTCGACGAACAGCGCGTCGTCACGATCGAGGCCAATGTTGGGCCCGGGTTGCTGGTGAACGACCAGATCACGGCCCTCCAATCGGCGCTCGACGCAGCGGATCTTCCAGAGGGCGTGACCTACAGCTTCGCTGGTGAGGCCGAAGATCAGGCCGAAGCGATGGCCTTTCTCATCGGCGCATTCATCGCCGCCGTTTTCCTGATGCTCGTCATCCTCGTGCTGCAATTCAACAGCTTCTACCAGGCATTCGTCGTGATGAGTGCGATCGTCTTCTCCATCGCAGGCGTGCTGCTGGGCCTCATCCTCACGGGCCGCCCTTTCGGCGTGGTTATGGGCGGGATCGGCGTGATCGCTCTGGCTGGAATTGTCGTGAACAACAACATCGTTCTGATCGACACCTATAACGATTTCCTGCGCCGAGGCCTCAGCCCGCTAGAAGCCGCTCTACGGACGGGCGCCCAGCGTCTGCGGCCGGTCGTCCTGACCTCGGTGACCACCGCACTCGGCCTGATGCCGATGGTGATCGGCCTGAATCTCAACTTCTTCACGCGAGAGGTCGTCTATGGAGCTCCATCAACCCAGTGGTGGACAGAACTTTCCGCCGCCATCGCCGGCGGTCTTGTGATCGCAACCGTGCTCACCCTCATCGTTACGCCCGCCATGCTGATGCTCCGCGAGAGCAAAACCGGACGGAGGATCGCCAATGGACGCAAGGGGGCTCTCGACTCTTTTGCCTAGGGTCAGGACCCATTGATCGGCAAGCGTTAGCGTGATTCACTCGTCGAAAACGAGCGGTGACATGTCTGATCTTTTCTGGCTGACGGAGGCGCAGATGGAGCGTCTTCGACCCTTCTTCCCCAAGTCCCACGGCAAGCCGCGCGTCGATGACCGGTGCGTGCTGAGCGGGATTATCTTCATCAATCACAAAGGCTTGCGCTGGCGAGACGCGCTTCCGGAATATGGCCCGCCGAAGACACTCTACAATCTTTGGAAGCGGTGGAGCGACAAGGGTGTGTTTGCCCGGATGATGGCCGGCCTGGCCGCTGAGCATGGCGAAGAGAAGACCGTGATGATCGAGGCGACCTATCTGAAAGCCCATCAAACAGCGACCAGCATGGGCGCGAAAAAGGGGGGCGTGGACGCCTGATCGGTCGGACCAAGGGCGGAATGAACACCAAACTGCATGCCATTTGCGACAGATGAGCCATGGGGCGCCACTGGTCCGAGCGACAATGGTGAATGTCGGCCGCTCAACCTTTTGGTCACGGCTATGACGCCGACTGGTTCAGGGAAGCGTTGAAGGACAAAGGGGTACGCGCCTGTATCCCTGGAAGAAAGCAACGCAAGACCCCGGTCCAATACGACAAGCGGCGCAACCGGATCGAGATCATGTTCGGAAGGCTCAAGGACTGGCAGCGAGTGGCGACCCGCTACGACAGATGCCCAAAGGTCTTCCTCTCTGCAATCGCCCTCGCCGCAACCGTCATCTATTGGCTATGTATCCTGAGCCTGATCGCATAGGCTGGTCGATCTGCCACGCCGCCAATGTGATCGAGCATTACGCTCGAGTCTCACCCGACGAAATGGACGCCGTCTTGGTTATGTTGGCACAGGCCAAAAGGGGCGGACCATGAACACAACTGTCAACGCTCCTGCAAACCGCGCAGCGCGCGCAATCAGTGAGGTGAGCCAAGTGATTGAAATTAAATGGAGGCGAGTACCGGAATCGAACCGGTGTACACGGATTTGCAATCCGCTGCGTAACCACTCCGCCAACTCGCCGAAGCCTTGGTTTCATTAGAGTTTTGCGAAGCGGCCTGCAAGCAGTTATCACCCCTGTTATCACTTTCGCGTTCTGTGCTTGTTCTGTTTATAGCTGAGCCCAGAGCCTCCGCTTCTCGCTGGCGGACTTTGCTCGCATAATCTGACGGGCGATCCCCGCATACTTGACGACCATCGCTTTCGTGGTGTGGCCGCTATAGGACATAATCTCTTCGTCGTCGCAGTCCGCCCACGCCAATTCCATCACGCCGCGATAGCGAAGCGCGTGCTGGTCGTATGCCTCGAGTCCCAGCCGTTTGCGTTCCGTACGCATGATATCGGCCATGCGGCGATAGGTCAGACGATCAGTTTTTGGACCTCGTAGGATGAAGTGTGAGCCATGAGGTTCATATCCCAGCCGAGCCTTTTCCGCGGCAAGAACTTTCAAGAGCGGGGCAGTGCAGGGGAGCCACAGCGGCTTCCCGGTTTTGTTTTGGTCGAGGTTGAGTGCCTCGCCGTCGAAATCCTCCCAACGGAAATCGACCCAATCGCCCGGTCGCTGGACGGTGCCGACCCCGATCTCGAAGATGAGAAGGGGTAAGTGTCCTGCCTTCGCGCGCCACTTGGCAACGGCTTCGTTGGTCCAGGGAAGGTGCGGCTTAGTGCGTGATTTCGGAACTTTGAGAAGTTCTATGTCAGTCGCAGGATTGTTCTGAATCCACCGCCGCCGGACAATCACCTTGAAAATCAGAGAGATTGCAACGGGGATATAGTTGGCGAACCTCACGCGGTGCTTATTCGCATCCATCGCGGCATAGATATCTGCATGCGTCAGGTGAGACACATCGCGCTTGCCGATCTTCTTCTCGATGTACTCAAGAACCGGCTCAAGGTCTTGCCGATAGCGGGAGGAAAGCCCGGCCCATCGGTCGGATTCGCGAAGGAGCTTGATGGCCGCGGACCAGGAGCGTTTCGCTTCCATCTTCTTGCCAGTCAGAATTTCCCAGTAGTGCCGGTCGCCCTCTTCGGTGTCCAACTCATGATAGACGCCGTTTTCGTCGCGAAGAGGATAGACCTTGCCCTTAATGCGGACGCAAGGACGTCCCCGGACATTTCGCCAGAAGTAGCGCTTAGTCACCATTCTACGTCCCCCAATCCTTCGACGGCTTCACCCGAGGCAATGCGGCGCGACTCGTCCACGTCCCAGCGTTCAAACCTGCCCAGATCTCTCGGCTGAGGCAAATGCCTGGCATCGACCAGTGTCCGGAACTCCTTCTGCTTCATGCAGAACAGTGCCGCAGCGGTACGCTCGTCAGCGAAGAGGGGCGCAGGGCGAGCCACTTTCTACTCCGGCGCCTCTGGCCATTCCGGGCCGTTGTCCTCGATGTCGTCGCCATAGACTTCATCCAAAACCTCGATCGGATGCAGTCTCAACTTGGCGCACATCTGGTCGAAGACGCTGCTCGCGTTCACCAGCATGAAATCGTCAGATTGCAGGTAGTGTCGCATCATGGTGTAGAGATCCCTGCCCGGCGCGCTATTGGTGGGGATCTCAAAGGAACGTTCACCAGCGATGCCCCAGAGGGTCTCGCCATGATCGTAATGAAATGGCAGGGCGGGATATCGATACGGCAGATCGAAGACATCTCCGCCACCAGATCCGTGCGCGAAATGACGCGCGTAATCGAAGGATTTGTCGAGCTGAAGGCCGCGGTCGTCGTAGAGCCGGTAGGCCATCGCAAATTCCATCAATGTAAAGAAGCTAAACCGGGAGTGTTTCCCTGCGGGCTTGTCCCCAGTCATGTTCCGCGGCCCCTGGGCGGTCACCAATCCACGATTGATATGAGTGCGAAGCGTGACAGGGTTCTTGCCTACCACCTCAGCGATCCGGGCGAGTGTAAAGTTCAGATCAAAGATCATCACTGTCTCTCTAGTTCAAGTTACATCAAAATCTCGCGCCAGACAAGACTTTGGTCCACCCTGGATCAGAAGGTCACATGGGCCTGTTTCTAATGTGGAGTCCATAGCGATCAGATTTTGCAGAGAGCTTTGGTGAGTGTGACTTCCGAAGCGACGCTATCCGTTACATCCATCGTTGCAGGCATTCTGAAGGAGCACCAATCCGAGCTGGACGCGAAGGACCGGTGTCGCAAGCATGGGATCAGCGATGCGACCATTCTACAAATGGCGGTCCAAGTATGGCGGGATGGATGTGTCTGATGCGCGGCGTTTGAAGACGCTGGAATCTGAGAACGCCAAGTTGAAGAAGATGCTCGCGGAGCAGATGCTCGACGTTGCCACCCTGAAAGAGATGCTCGGAAAAAACTTCTGAGGCCTGGTTCGCGGAGGAATGCTGTGAACTGGGCCATGAAGACTAAGGGTAATAATCAGAGGCAGGCCTGTGCGTTGGCTGGGATCGATCTGCGTGTCTATCGACGGACGTCGAAGCGTCCGGCAGACACCGCGTTGCGCATCAGGATGAAGGAACTGGCGTCCGAGAGGCGTCGGTTCGGTTATAGACGGCTGCACATCCTGCTGAAACGCGAAGGCTGGGAGGTGAACTGGAAGAAGCTGTACCGGCTCTACCGCGAAGAAGGGTTAACCGCTCATAAACGGGGCGGATGCAAGCGCGCAGTGGGCACCAGAACATGCATGGCAATCCCATAAGGGCCGAACCAGAGGCGGTCGCTCGACTTCATGTCGGACGCGCTGGAAGACGGACGTCGGTTCCGGGTGCTGAACGTGATTGACGACTTCAGCCGGGAATGCCTGGCCGCCGTGGTAGATACCTCCATCGGCGGTGCGCGTGTCGCCCGTGAGCTAGACCGGATCGCCGAGTTGCGTGGGTATCTCTGCCTCGTGGTCTCAGACAACGGGACGGAGCTGACATCAAATGCGATGCTCAAATGGCAAGAAGACCGAAAGGTCGGCTGGCATTTGAGCATCGCGCCAGGCAAACCGATGCAGAACGGCCTCGTCGAAAGCTTCAATGGTCGAATGGGGGAGGAGTGCCTGAACGAACACATGTTCCAGTCTTTGCGCCATGCCGCATGATTGCGGCATGGCGCGCCGACTACAATCACAAGCGGCCTCACTCTAACCTCGCTGGCCTGACGCCACACGAATATACTAACCGTTCAAACGAAGATCAAAACCTGAACAGAGCTAACTCATATAGGCGGACTCCAAGGGGAGCGGGTCAGGTTAATAATTAGTACGCGTGGTTCGGGTGATCCTACCCTTTAGAGCGATCATCAAAAAATCCAAGCTTTGCTATGCTTTCATAATGTGAGTCAGCATCAGCGGTGCCGCGTTCAAAAAGCCCGAATACGCCTTCACGATCAATCAATTCAAAGGGTTTAGCGTTCAAGGGGCGGTTCGGTCCTATTTGAACGAGGTTTTTTCGCTTCACCGGGAAGGTGTAGCTCCCATGCACTGAAATAATTCGATCACAATCGTCGAGCGCCGCAATCGGTGACAGGAGCGCAAACTTCCCATCCAGCATATATCGACCCTTGTGCGAGCGGATCTTGATGAACGGATAGATAGTGGAACTACCCTGAACAATGTGAATCGCTTCGTCCCGCGTGGTGCAGGTACGCATATCGACAATATCAGCACGAAGGCCCGCACATCTTTTAAACAGCGTCAATGCTGTTTGCCCGGCAAGCCGTCTCGAACGAGCGTAGGCTGCGAGCGCAGCAAGTCCACCAAGGGCGACAATACGACCGCCAAGAATTCTACTTTCGTAGGTAGCAAAAATAACTCGAATATCCTTCTGTGACGATTGAATAGAGCCAAAATCATAGCTATTTCGTAGGATACGGAAATAAGCAGCATCTCTACTAAAAATTCTATCAAACCAAGCCATGTTCTGATTGTTGTAGGCGCCAAGTCTATCGAAACTCTGTGCGCAATAAAAGTTAAGAAGTACATCAATGTTCTTTGAAATTACGGCAGGTATCAGAGCTGCGCCTGCGCTGTAGCTCGCGGACGCGTCGAACTGAAGACCTCTTTCTATGAGGCGATTTAATACCCCGGCTATGTAGAAAATGTAATTGCCCCCTCCATAAATTGCTAACCCACGTTTCATACGACTCCTCGTAGCTCGCAAATGCACGACCTAGACTTATCCTAAGACGTCGCTTGATCCTCACCAGGCAACGTTGTCCGGTCCCTATCCCTATCCCTATCCCTATCCCTATCTCCTAATATCGGTTGGCTCGGCCAACGTTGACAAGACCTCGATGGTGCAGCCGCGACTGATCTAAGCATTGATCTGCTCAGATGGAAGTCTGATCTAGCGGAGCCTCCACAGCGGGGGCCAGGTTGCCCTTCCCCCCTAGAACTGGGCCATTACATTTGCCGCGAGAGGGGATTGGGCATGGCGAGGAAGCGACATTCAGACGAAGACGTGCTGAAGCTGCTACGTGAGATCGAGTTGAAGCTGACAGCGGGCA
>NZ_JBFONT020000006.1:0-162995 GCF_040779325.2 Aestuariibius violaceus | reverse complement strand
CGCCGCCGGACCGTGATGGGGACAGAACGGAAACAGAACCTGCAAAATGAGGATGGTTTTTTGCAGAACGGCCCCGTAAGGGGCTGATTTTTCAGCATATTTTTGGATAATGGTAGCCCGTAGGGGAATCGAACCCCTCTTTCCAGGTTGAAAACCTGGCGTCCTAACCGATAGACGAACGGGCCGCGCGAGGTAGCGGTCTATTAAGCAACCCGTTCTTGAAGGGCAAGCGGATTCTTCCGCCATTTTTGAACATGTCACTGCGGCATCTCCGCGATATTATCTGCATTAACTATTGCTTCTGGCAGCATCTTCGAGGCGAAGCTGTACACGCTCTCGACCCTGCCAGTGATTGATCTCGATGTGGCCTACGACGTGGAAACGCTCGCCCGATCCCGAGGACAAGGTGACACCCATCGGGGACGCGGCGGCTGAAAATGCGATAGCGTCGAGCGAGGTGCCTCCGGCATCCTTCAACGTCAGTTTCAAGTGGCCATCGCCGACGGGACGAGCATGGGCAACGGTGACGTCCGGCACGGCGAAACGCGGGTTTGGCGAACCCGACCCGAAAGGACCGGCGCGCTCGATAGAGCGGATCAGATCGCCTGTTGCAGCTGGCGCCATAATCAAGCCGTCGAGAGTGAGGTCTTCAACTCCACGCTGACCTGAGCCCTGACGCTCCAGCAGATCCGACAGGCGCGCCATCGCATCATCGAGCTTGTCACGCGTCACCGTGAGCCCGGCGGCCATTCGATGCCCGCCTCCTTTGAGAAGCAGTCCTTCTGCAGCAAGGGTCTGTATGGCGGCACCCAGATCAACCCCGGTGATCGAGCGGCCCGATCCCTTTCCCACATCGCCATCGAACCCGATCACGATCGAGGGGCGATGCGTCGCCTCCTTGACGCGCGAGGCGACGATGCCGACGACGCCGGGGTGCCATCCATCGCCTGCGGCCCAGGCGAGTGGTGCGTCTGTGCTCAGTGCCTCCAGCTGGGCCATGGCGGCCTCGCGAACCTGTGCCTCGATTTCCCGCCGCTCATCGTTCAGGGAGTCGAGGCGCTGGGCGAGAGCAGCAGCTTCGTGAACGTCCTGCGTCGAGAGAAGGCGGGCGCCAAGATCCGCCGCTCCCACCCGTCCGCCGGCGTTGATCCGCGGCCCGAGGACATAGCCGAGGTGATAGGGACTCGGCGCGGCTTCGAGCCGCGCGACATCGCTCAAGGCGACAAGCCCTGGCCGCGTCCGCCGCGCCATCACGGTTAGCCCCTGGCGGACAAAGGCGCGGTTCACTCCGATCAGGGGCGCGACATCGGCCACCGTCGCCAGCGCGACGAGATCGAGTGAGGTCAGAAGATCGGGTGTTTTGTCGCCCCTGGCCCGGAGGTGTCGATTGGCCTCGACAAGAGAGAGGAACACCACTGCCGCGGCACAGAGATGGGCCAGTTCGCCGTCTTCATCCTGCCGGTTCGGGTTTACGACTGCGAGTGCGTCGGGGAGCGTTTCGCCGCCCAAGTGATGGTCCAGCACGATGACGTCCGCAGGGGCGCCGGCCGCGATTGCATCATGGGATAAGGTTCCGCAGTCGACACAGATGATCAGGTCGTGCACAGCACCGAGTTCGGTCATTGCGGGCACGTTTGGACCATAGCCCTCATCGATACGGTCGGGGACGTAGAGCGTCGGGCGCAGCCCGAAAAAGCCGAACCAATCGGACAGCAGGGCTGCAGACGTTCCGCCGTCGACGTCGTAGTCCGCAAAGACGGCAATCCGTTCCTTTCGGATTGCTGCGCGGACCAGGCGCTGGGCCGCGATATCCATATCCTTGAGCTTCCGCGGATCGGGCAGCAGATCGCGCAGGGCGGGGGAGAGGTAGGCCTCGGCCTCGTGCGGGGCGACCCCCTGCCGCGCGAGGATCATCCCGATCGCGCGATCAAGGCCGGTTTCCTGGCAGATCGCATCAGCCGCCCGTTCCCGGGCCGCATCGGGGCCGATCCAGCGGCGGCCGCTGAGGGAGTGGTCGACCCCGAGGAAGTTCACGTCGGGTTGCGATAGGTCATCCGACGAACGGATCCTGTTTTTGACCGCATCAGGATCGTCTCGGCTGTCAGATATCCGACTTCCCGTTTGATGCCGGGCAGAAGCGAGCCGTCCGTGACCCCGGTCGCTGCAAAGATGACGTCTTCGGTCACCATGTCATCGCGGGTATAGACCCGGTTGAGGTTGCTGATCCCGGCCTTTTCGGCACGCGCCTTTTCGTCACCGTTGCGGAACATCAGCTGGCCGTAGATCTGGCCGCCCATGCATTTGAGCGCGGCGGCGGCGAGAACGCCCTCTGGCGCCCCCCCGGATCCCATATACATGTCCACGCCCGTGCGCGTCGCCTCGGCGCAATGCATGACGCCGGCGACGTCGCCATCGGTGATGAGCCGTATTGCCGCCCCGGTTGAGCGAATTTCTTTGATCATCTCTTCGTGGCGGGGCCGTTCGAGAACGCAGACCGTGATGTCTTCGGTCGAGCATCCTTTCGCAGCAGCCAATGCCGAAACGCGTTCGGCGGGCGAC
Source organism: Aestuariibius violaceus (assembly GCF_040779325.2). Taxonomy (NCBI): domain Bacteria; kingdom Pseudomonadati; phylum Pseudomonadota; class Alphaproteobacteria; order Rhodobacterales; family Paracoccaceae; genus Aestuariibius; species Aestuariibius violaceus. The sequence goes on along the minus strand of NZ_JBFONT020000006.1, from coordinate 160,436 downwards.
ATATCGAGTGTCACGACCCCCTGGCGATAACCGGGGCCGATCGCGAGTTTGTCCATGTAGACGTCTGGCGCGTGCAAGAGCGATCCGCGCGGGCCCATGGCGATGACCGCCAGGGCGTTCGGCATGTCCTTGGCCGTCAGGGTCGTGCCTTCCAGCGGGTCGAGCGCGATGTCGACGGCGGGACCCTCTCCCGTCCCGACTTCCTCGCCGATATAGAGCATCGGCGCCTCGTCCCGTTCGCCTTCACCAATGACGACGACGCCTTGAATATCCAGCTTATTCAGTTGGGTCCGCATCCCGTCGACGGCGGCCTGATCCGCCGCCTTCTCATCGCCCCGGCCGATTAGGCGGGCCGAGGCCATCGCGGCGGCTTCCGACACCCTCGCCAAGCCAAGCGAGAGCATTCGGTCATAGAATTCTACGCTGGTCGTCATGGCAAGTTCTCCTTCAAAAATGATCAGACAGCTTCGATCCTGAGGGCGACAGGATCGCCTTGCATGACGCCAGTTCCGGCCATCGCATCAAGCGCCTCGTCGAGGGCTATGCGCGTCGTCCTGTGAGTGACGATCAGGACCGGCGCGAGCGCTTCTTCATGATCCATCTGGCGCATCCGGTCGATCGAGATGCCAGCGTCGCCCAGCACGGTCGCGATCTTGGCCAAGGCGCCTGGCTTATCGATCAGGGTCATCCGCAGGTAGTAGGGGGCGGGGACGGAACTCATCGCGGAGCGGACCTTGCGCAGGGCGATCGCCGGTTGCCCGAAGGTCGAAAGGCGGGTGCCGCGAGCGATGTCCATCACATCGGAGAGAACGGCGCTAGCAGTCGGGCCTTCACCAGCACCGGCGCCGCGCAGGACGATCTGGCCCGAGGCGTCGCCTTCGATGACCACCATGTTGGTCGCGCCCTGCAGCTGGCCCAGCGGTGATCCTGCGGGCACCAGGCAGGGCGACATCCGCTGGACGAGGCCGCGGCCGGTCATCTGGGCCACGCCCAGGAGCTTGATGCGAAAGCCCATATCCGCCGCGTGCCGGATATCCTCGATTGCGACCCGTTCGATTCCCTCGATGGCGAGACCATCAAAATTCGGCTGTGTTCCGAAGGCGATAGCTGCGAGAAGGGCGAGCTTGTGTCCGGCATCGATGCCGCCGACATCAAGCGTCGGGTCGGCCTCGAGATAGCCCAGGCTTTCTGCCTCGGCGAAGACTTCCTCGTAGGGGAGGCCGGCCTGCTCCATCCGGGTCAGAATATAGTTGCAGGTGCCGTTCATGACGCCGAGCACCCGCTTGATCTCGTTCCCGGCAAGCCCTTCTGTCAGCGCCTTTACACACGGGATACCGCCCGCCACCGCCGCCTCAAACCGCAGAACGGCGCCTGCCGCCTCGGCCGCCTCGGCCAGGGCCTGACCGTGAAGCGCGAGCATCGCCTTGTTTGCGGTCACCACGTCCTTGCCGGCGAGAAGCGCCTTCTCGGCGGCTTGCTTCGCTGGCCCCGCATCGCCACCGATAAGTTCGACCAGAACATCGACATCGTCCCGGCTCGCGAGGTCGACCAGATCATCCTCCCACGCATAGTCGCCGAGGGGTATGCCCCGGTCTTTCTCCTTGCTGCGCGCCGAAACGGCCGTGATCTCAACGGGTCGCCCGGCGCGCTGCGCCAGCATCTCGGCATGGGTCTGGATGATTCTGACGACGCCCGTCCCGACCGTTCCCAATCCTGCAATGCCGAGCCTGAGTGGGTTGGTCATGAGGGTATCCCGAAGCGTCCAGTGGTTCGGGACGCTGTTAGCTTAGACCCCACGCTGCTGCAACGTGATGGACTGGAGCATGCGGCGACGCAGGCGCGGTTCGATCACCGGTGCGCGGAGACGCGCCGCCCTGGCGCGTAAGGCGTCCGCCCGGGCCTCAAGCGACGCGGTCGGGTCGAAGCCGGTCTGGTCTGCCTGCGCCAGCAACTGGTCCAGCGGGGCGAGCGTCGGATAGGGGGCTGTGAGTGAGGCGTCGTCGAGCCGTGCGTCAAGCTCGGGAAACTGGGTGCAGGCAGCGAGGATGAGGGGAATGAGGAGGGTCGCTCGCACGTGGGTCGGATCCTTGCCATCGCTTTCGCGAGATTAGGCTTGCACCAAAGCCGGGGCAAGGGCACCTTGGATTTGAACGAGCGTTCAATTAGAGGGCGAGATGGGGCGCAAGGCGGGTTCCCATTCCGAGATCACAGGCCCGAAAGTACGTGAGGCGGCACTGCGGCTGATCGCGCGCCACGGCTTTGCGGCCGTCTCCATGCGGCAGATCGCGGCCGAGGTGGGGATCCAGGCCGGGGCGCTTTATAATTACACGCCTGATAAGCAGAGCCTTCTGTTCGATCTCATGCGCTCTCACATGGAAGAGCTTCTGGAGTCCCGCGTGACCTCGGCGGGCGGCGGCTCCGCCCTTGAGCGGCTTGAGGAGTTCACCCGGTTCCACATCCGGTTTCATCTGCCACGGGGGCAGCAGGTCTTTGTCTCCTATATGGAATTGCGCAACCTGGAGCCCGAGAACTTTCAGGAGGTCGAGCGGTTGCGGCGCCTCTACGAAGACGAGCTTGAGGGGATCCTGCGGCAGGGCGTGGAGGAAGGAGCGTTTGCGGTTGCGGACACCAAGATCACCACGCTAGCGCTGATCGCGATGCTGACCGGGATCAGCAACTGGTATCGGGAGGGTGGGCGTTTGTCGGTCGGGCGGATCGAGGAGCTTTATTGGGCGATGGTGCGCAATATGGTGGCCGTGTTACCGATCGAAGGCGCGGAACTGCCCACCTCGGTTCTGGCGGCGCGCGCGTCGTGACACAACCTGTCCTGATGATTCTACGCCCGTCGCCGCCACGCCGATACTTGGCTTACGGATGCCTGCTGTTTCTTGGTGTCCTGCTGGTTTATCTGGCGTTTGTTGGAGCTTCAGGGCTTGGTCACCGGACCCTTCTTGTCGCCTTTGGTGTCGGAGCACTTGTCACCGCGGAGGCTTTGCGTCGAGCAACGTCGAAAGCCATCGTGCTTACTAACGAGTGTCTGGAAGAAGAAGGGACGGGCCGGGTCATCGCACAACTGGATGAGATTGAGCGCGTCGATCGCGGGTTATTCGCGTTCAAGCCATCAAATGGCTTCTCGATCCGTCTGACCAAGCCACGCTCGCGTGCTTGGGTGCTTGGTCTTTGGTGGCGTAGCGGACGCCATGTGGGGATCGGGGGTGTTACACCAAAACCAGCCGCGACCGCGATGGCAGAGATGATCGCCGCGCGGCTACCTAAACGCTAGATATTGTCCGTACCGTCACCGTCGGTACCATCATTGTTGGTCGTGCATTCGTCGTAGCATATTTCCGTCGCGCGTCTTGGATTGACCCGAATGAACTGTGTCAGTTCAAAGTCTGTGATTGTCTGACTGAAACCAAGGATATCGAATTGAATGATCGGGCGATAATCGGTCGCAGTTTGAACGACGATAACGGTATTCGTATCATCCAGGATCGGCAGCTCTTCTTCGATAAGTGGAATATCAGCCTCTGTCAGTCGACTGGCGCCGGAGCCGCGTGCCTCCGACCATTCGAGAACATAATCAGTGCCGTCGAAAGAAAAGCTGGACACCACCAACTGGGGCTCGGCGGTAGTCCGTGTAAGCAGTCGCAGGAGATCATGCATGCCGGTCAGGAACTCCGGGCTTATAGCAACATTTTCTCGGCTGATGATATCCGCAATCGTTTCGGCAGCTTGTCTGTCAATTGTTTTAAGACGAAAACTGTCAAACCAGATGAAGCAAACGAGAAAAGCCCAAGCGAGTATGGGGAAAAGGATAGCAACCTCTACAGATACTCCGCCGTCTTCATTATCACGAAACTTTGAAATGTCATATTTCATACTTACGAAGCTCCGTTGGTAGTATTCGGAATAGGTTCCACTGCAAAGGCGGAGGTTGAGACAAGCGCGTACATGTCAGGGGTATTTGGTTGCTTGGGTATTGGGTTTGCGAAAAAGCCAGTTGTTGGAAAGACCGGGTCGAATATCGCACATACCCGGACAACCATCAGTTCATTCGACGCAGGTGGTCCATAAGGTACGACTGGCATTGGGCTGCCGGAATCTCGATCAACGCAGTCTACAGTCCTGCCCTGGAAATCAGATAGCTGCGTCCCAACATCTTCTGGATCCAACCTAGTAAGTTGAACCCTTACAGAGTTTTGACAATTCGGGATCATGAAGCTGCTCGCACAGACCAGATCACGAAGTATGTCTGATGTTAAGCCATCTTCAATGTCAAGTCCTACGAGATTAAGACGGATCGCGCGAACCGAAATATCCGTCCCGCGCTCCAAAGCGACATGTCGCATTGAATAAAGCCCAACTTCAACGGCTGCCAAGAATAGAAGAATTACTGGTGGAAAGAGAATGGCAAACTCAATTGTCGAGCTGCCATTTTCCTGTTTGCGGAAATGACGGAAGTGCCGCCAAATCGCGTGATTTGATCTTGCAAAAGCTACCATCATTCAGTCAACCGGAGTTCAGCGATGTTTTTCGCAATTTTTTCAAACACAGTGACCAATTCTTGGAGGTTAGCGTCACTAACGTTCTGAAAACGATCATTTGTGTTCGCACCAGCGGTGCCCCAGACACATTCCTCGATCAGGTTACGCGCGGTCGAGCCAGAGCTCATGTTTAGGGTGACGCCATACACTTCAATCCCTTCATCGCGGGCGAGGGAACAAAGCTTCCTCAGATTGGCGTTTCCAACGCTATTGATGGTGCTGCTAACGCCATTTCCGTGCGGCTGGCGATAAACGTCCCATTCATTCTGGGTGAAGTATGTCCTGTCATTGTTGTTATTTCGTTTGTCCCAGATATCCTGGTAGATATCGACAAAGTCTGGAGCCTCCCAGCGATCAAACACGTCGAGCCATGTAAGCCGTTCGAGCTGGCGCGTTGGTGTCAGGGGATCCGTTATGTCAACAGGGTAGAGGATGTCCCAGTCATCCCTCTTCTCCCACTCGTCGAAGTCTTCCTGAGTTATAGTCTGGCCATTGTGGCCACTTTCCCCGACGACCATCATGTCCACGAGGTAGTTTTCGTTCCAGCGGTAGTTCCGGCCTTGGTTGTTGTTCCGCAGATAGTCCCAAGCGATACGCGCGTAGTCGGTATCTGGCCACGGCATAACTCGCTCTTCACTGACCCAGTACCAGACATCCTGCGTATCGTCGTAAGTGCCGGTTGCAATGTGGTTGGCGCTTTGGACTGGGTCACGGAATTCGCCACCGCGAAGTAAGATGGAGGCCCTGTTGCTATCTTCGTCATAGAAGAAGTTAGACATCGTCCCGTCTTGCCGCATCTCGTCGCGGAGCGATGGCTTGCGGTTCATCTTCCCATCCGTCATGATCACGAAGACCTTACGGGTCGTCCCCCCAATCCGGCTGTAATCATAAGGCCTATCGCTGACGATGTTATCGAGCGATGCGGCGATTGCCGGCCGTGCGGCTGGATCCAGAAGCGCTAGCCCCCACTTTGCTCCGATATCGATGCCTGTGGCGCCATCAGCCTGGAGCGTATCGATATAGTCGAGCAACACATCCGCATCTGTCTCAAGCGGCATGATGGCATTGAGCTCGGTTGTTATCGGGTTCCCGTTTGCATCGGTGCCCGGAGCAATGGGATTTCCGTTTGCATCAACCAGGGACCGATTGCAGAGCGGACCCACGATCCGTTGCTCTGCATTGTTGTAGTCGGGGTGGTCTTCGTATCCACGCTCCCGCGAGTCGACATGCGCCATCTGCTCGATGCTCTCGCTCGGGCTTAGCGCAAGAGTGCCCATCTGCCCTCCCCCACCGTTCGTGCCATAGGTGAAATTTACGCACTGCGACGTAGAATGATCTCTGGTGACGTTGAACGCCGCGAAAAGGTTGTCTGGAAGAACCACCTGAGCGTTGTAAGGAATGATCGAGATCGACGTAATCGCCGCGTCTGACGCACTCTGTGGTTCGGGAATAGCCGTTTCCACGAAAACTCTTGCTGCTTCACGCATGGCGCCAATACGTCCGCAATGATCTGGTTCGCCAATCGCGTTGTCATTGCTCGGCCGCTCGGAGAGCCCGGAACATCCATCAAGATAGCTCGAGTCTCCGGTTACCGTAGGCGCGTTAGTCGTCGAATTGTCATCCATCGAACCCGAGACGTCGAGGACGAGCGAGACTTCGACATTCATGGCGCTTTCCGTTGCCGTCGCAGCGGAACCGGCCGCCACCTGATCGATGCCAACGAGACGGATGAGCAGGGTATCAAGTTCTACCCGACCTTTGACCGAGACGGTTCTTTCACCCCTTGCAAGCTGTTCATCGCTTGGAACCTTGATGTCTGAGTCTTTGACGCGATACCTTTGGTCTTCGATTTCGAGGAAGTCCTCGATGACTTGTCTCTGATCCAAGCTTTGCTGCTTATCGGCGGCTGCGAGCACCGCTCGGTCAATAGTCCCTTGAAGAGCAACACGTTCAGACTCAAGACGCATGTAATCCACGGCAAGGCCGCCAACCATCAACATTAGTAGCAGCAGAAAGAGACTAAAGACGGTCATATTGCCGTCTTCATCGCGGCGGAAGGAAGTCAAAGCGCGGCCGATCGCGGTCGCGGACGCACCCGCACGGAGCGCTTGGGCCGTGGATGAAACAATCGTCATTTTTCTACCTTTCAGCCGCAGGAATGCCGGACAGACGACTCACCCCGAGCAGAGGGGGTCGCGACACTTAGACTTGTTCAAACACCCGTGGCTAAATTTTGGCGAAACAAGGCAAAAATCGGGCAGAGACTTTGCGGAAGGGGGACAGTCGGCCTGTTCGCAAGCCGTTGTCCGGTAAGAGGAAACAGTTTTGGCGATATCTCGCGTCAGACGGGAGGGCGACTCGCTGAAGTGGACCTTACCGGGGTCCCGTTAACTAACCCTTAAAGACGAAAAAAGATTCCACGCGACAGCACCGGCGCCCGGTCTTAGGCTGCGCCGCGAGAACAGCCTAGACTAGACAAGGACCAAGGCGATGACGACGACTGCCCCCCCGACCGAGCCGAGCTTTCGCGACAGTGTGGATATCATGGTCGGGCGCGCGATGGCGCTGATGGATCTGCCGCCCGGGCTGGGCCAGAAGATCCGGGTCTGCAACGCGACCTACACGGTGCGCTTCGGGGTGCGCCTGCGCGGACGGCTGGAGACGTTTACCGGGTACCGATCCGTCCATTCCGAGCATATGGAGCCGGTCAAGGGCGGCATCCGCTTCTCTCTCGCCGTCAATCAGAACGAGGTTGAGGCGCTGGCATCGCTCATGACCTACAAATGCGCGTTGGTCGAGACGCCGTTCGGAGGGTCCAAGGGCGGCCTTTGTATTGACCCGCGCGAGTGGGACGAGCGGGAGATGGAGCTGATCACCCGCCGCTTCGCCTACGAGCTGGCCAAGCGCGACCTGATCCACCCCAGCCAGAACGTGCCCGCCCCCGATATGGGCACTGGCGAGCGCGAGATGGCGTGGATCGTCGACCAGTACCGGCGCATGAACACGACCGACATCAATGCCAGTGCCTGCGTCACCGGCAAGCCGCTGAATGCCGGAGGGATCGCAGGCCGGGTGGAGGCTACGGGGCGCGGGGTGCAATACGCGCTGCAGGAGTTCTTTCGCAATCCGGAGGACGTCGCGAAGGCCAACCTGAGCGGCAGCCTGGACGGAAAGCGCGTGATCGTCCAAGGGCTTGGCAATGTGGGCTACCATGCCGCGAAGTTCCTGAGCGAAGAGGACGGCGCCAAGGTCATCGCGGTCATCGAACGGGACGGCGCGCTTTATGACGAGGCCGGGCTGAACCTGGACGCCATCCGCGACTGGGTCGGTCGGGAAGGCGGCGTGAAGGGCTTTTCGGACCTGCACTATATCGAGGACGGGGCCACGCTGCTTGAGGCGGAGTGCGATATCCTGATCCCGGCGGCCCTGGAGAGCGTTATTCACAAGGGGAATGCGGCGCGGATCAAGGCGCCGTTGATCATCGAGGCGGCGAATGGCCCGGTTACCGCGGGGGCCGACGAGATCCTGCGGGAGAAGGGCACGGTCATCATTCCTGACCTCTATGCCAATGCGGGCGGTGTGACGGTGAGCTATTTCGAGTGGGTCAAGAACCTCTCTCACATCCGGTTCGGTCGGATGCAGCGCCGGGCGGAGGAGACGCGACACCACATGCTGGTCAAGGAACTGGAGCGGTTGAGCGCGGATACCGGCATCGGCTGGCAACTGAGCGACGGCTTCAAGGACAAGTATTTGAAGGGCGCCGGCGAGTTGGAGCTGGTGCGGTCCGGCCTCGATGACACGATGCGGGGCGCCTACCAGGCGATGCGGTCGGTCTGGTGGTCGCGCAACGATGTCGATGATCTGCGTACGGCCGGGTACCTCGTTGCGATCGACAAGGTGGCGGCGAGCTACCAGTCGAAGGGCCTCTGAGCGCCTTCTTTGTGAACTGGATCCTAACGGGATGCGCGGCGGTATCTGCCCATAGCAACGCGAATCGGGTGTTAAAGCCTACCTAGGCAGTAAAAACAGCGTGCGGCTTTCCGTCGGCCTTTTGTCGGACTTCTGTCGGACATCGAGGCCCGGTTTGCACCAGTAACGGAGCGTGCGGTGGGGAGGCTGCGCAACAGATTGAGGCCAAATTTGGAAACAATAAGCCCCATGGAGCTTATTGGTGAATTCCATTTCTGGTTCTGCGCCGCCTTATCCTGGTTGACGATGCGCCGGCAGGTGCCGTCTGTTGAGCGCATCGAAGGCACGTTCGGGCGATTTTGTATGAGACGGATTCTCAGCGGGACATTTTTGCTCTGCATCGGCGCAGCACAATCCGCGGCCGCGCAGTACTGCCATGACCTCTGGTTTTCGCGGAACGCGATGTGGAATGATGTGGGCTATTGCTTCTCGTCCCCGCTGGGGCAGGCGGTGTTCGACAATTCCGATTGTACGACAGAGGCGCCGGTTCTGTCGGAGCTGAATACGCGGATCGTGGCACGGATCGTCGAGGTGGAAGACGCGTTCGCGTGCGAGGTGGATACATCCGCGACCTCTTTGGACGACGCGCAGATTTTTTCGCTTGAGTATCGCCGGGCGGTCACATCGCAGCCGGTGCTGGGGCGGTCGGAGTTCACCGAATGGTCCTGTGATCGGTTTCAGCAGCCGCGCCGTCCCGTCCTGGCCGCCCCCGAGGCGGAGGCCGAGATCCTGGGCTGGATCGAGACGGGCGATGGCTTCAGCGTAAACCATGATACTTGGGACGGATGGGACTTCGTGACGGTGACCGAGGTCAGCGATGAGCCCTGGCAGGGCGTCCCGAAGGCGGCCGGCTGGGTCTGGCTGGCGGACCTGCCCGAGGTCGAGGACTACACGGAGATTTGCCTTTTCATGGCCGGGTGAGGGTTGGCGCAAAGCGACCGGGCGATGTCGCGGGGCGATTGTCTCTGCCAAGACCCCGTGGTTAGGGTCGGCGCGAACGGAGGGCCCTGATGCGCTATTCGGGTTGGCGGGTATTCACGGAAGGCTTGCGCGGGCAGCGCGGGTGGCAGCCCGTCTGGCGCGATCCGGAGCCGAAGGGCGGGTATGAGGTCGTTATCATCGGTGGCGGCGGGCACGGGTTGGCCACCGCTTACTACCTCGCGCGCGAACACGGCATTCGGAACGTCGCTGTGCTGGAGAAGGGCTATCTCGGCGGCGGGAATGTCGGCCGGAACACCACGATCGTGCGGGCGAATTACTTTCTGCCCGGCAATTCCGAGTTCTATTCCCATTCGCTGAAGCTGTGGGAGGGGCTCGAGGGCGAGCTGAACTACAACGTGATGCATTCGCAGCGGGGGCTGATCAACCTGTTCCATTCGGACGGGCAGCGGGATGCCTTTGCCCGGCGCGGCAATGCGATGATCAATCAGGGGGACGATGCGATCCTCTTGGACCGGGAGGGGGTGCGGGAGAAGCTGCCCTATCTCGATTTCGATCAGGGGCGGTTCCCGATCTATGGCGGGCTCTACCATCCGCGCGGCGGCACGGCGCGGCACGACGCGGTGGCCTGGGGCTATGCGCGGGGGGCGGATGCGCTGGGCGTCGATCTGATCCAGAACTGCGAGGTGACGGGGATCGAGGTTAAGGACGGGCGCGTCACGGGGGTCGAGACGACGCGTGGCCGGATCGGCGCGGGCAAGGTCGGGATCGTGGTGGCGGGCCGGTCGTCCCAGGTCGCGGCGATGGCGGGGATGCGGCTGCCGATCGAGAGCCACGTCCTGCAGGCCTTCGTGACCGAGGGGCTGAAGCCCGTCATCGACCATGTGGTCAGCTTCGGGATGGGGCATTTCTATATCAGCCAGTCGGACAAGGGCGGCCTCGTCTTCGGCGGCGATCTGGATTTCTACGCGAGTTATGCGGCCCGGGGAAACCTGCCGATGGTCGAGCATGTGATGGAGGCCGGGATGACGCTGATGCCGATGATCGGCAAGGCGCGGGTACTGCGGTCGTGGGGCGGGATCATGGACATGACGCCCGACGGCTCGCCGATCATCGATCGGACGGGGATCGACGGGCTCTTTCTGAATTGCGGCTGGTGCTATGGCGGCTTCAAGGCGGTGCCGGGGTCGGGGAACGTGTTCGCCCATCTGATGGCCAAGGGCGCGCCGCATCCGGTCGCCGCGCGCTACCGGCTGGACAGATTTCGGGATGGTGTGGGGCTGATGGATGAGGAGGGGACAGGTGCCCAACATAACTTGCATTAGCGGATCGAAAGTCATTGCGGGGGCCGCGCTGGCCCTCGGCCTTGCGGCCTGCGAGCCGCAGCCGGCGGTCGTGGGATCGCAGGAACAAGGGATATTCCTGGCCACCATGGCGGCAGAAGAGATGCGCCCGGAGGTCGGCACGGAGATCGCCGATGGTCTGACGCTGAATGCCGTGACGGCGCAGCAGAACACGCTGGCGATGGAACTGGGCCTCGACCTCGCTGTCGGGTCGATGGGGGCGGGGCTGCGCAGCAACATCGCGAGCGAGGCGCAGCGGGCCTTCGCCGAAGGGTTCTGCGAGGATCCGGATACGCAGCTTTTCTTCGATTACGGAGCGCTGATGCGGGTGCGGATCGTGGGCAATGACCGCGCCGTGCTGAACGACTTCGTCATGAATTCGTGCGGGCGATGAGGATGCGCCTGGCCATCGGCATGATGGCAGCCCTCTGGTCCGGGGCGGTGGGCGCGATGCCTGAGGCAGGGTGCTATGCCCGGATCTATGGCGAGCGGCATCTGGCAGAGAACCCGGATCAGGTGGTGGCCGCGATGCGGTTGCGGCTGACACTTTTCGAAGAGAACCCAGATGCGGCGGGCGCCGATATCGAAGCGGTTTTTGCCAACCAAGGTCACGCCGCGGACGAAGAGCTCGGCGGTCAGGTCCTGTCGCAGTCGCTTTACTGCAAAGATCATCAGGGGTCGACGATGTGCATCGTGGATTGCGATGGCGGCACCTTTCGGATCCTTCGGCAGGAAGATGGTCTTCTGGATATTCTGACCAACCATTTGACGGTCGGGGAGATCGAGGGTTGCGGCGGATATTCCAACCTTGCCGAAGAGATCGGCGATCCGGTGGTCTATCGCCTCTATCGCGCCGAGAATGAGGCCTGCGAGGGGTTCAAGCATGATGAACGCTGAGCGAGTCGGGCAGAACAGGGCTGTCACCGGCGGCGCGCCGACGGTTGGACCGGTTCCGGGATGGCGTGGGGCTTATGGATGAGGAGGGGACAGGTGCGCAGCATAATTTGCATTAGTGCGCTCGCATTTGCCGTTCTTAGTAGGCCCGCAGTTTCCGAAGTGGATTTTCTCTTCAGCGAAGGCTGCTATGGAGAAGATCTCTTGGCTGATGAAACTGAGGTTCCTGCTAACCCAAGCATCGATGTGATGTTCGCGACAGATTATAACGGCCCACTTAGCGGTGTCTTCACATCGCAATTTGGGGAGACCGCACGATTCGACCAAACACACCGATTTCTAAATGAGCTCGATCCGTCATCACTTGATTTAGGCTTTGCTCCGTTACCGGGTGAAGTTCGGGCTGCATATGGCGAGTTGCTCCCAGGAGGCAGCTTCTACGAGATTCCCCTTCGTCTAACTTTTGAGCTCTATGAACCCGGAAGGGCATTCTCGGATGAGGGACAGGCGAGACGCTACTCCGCCGAGATGCTTTGCAGGCGCCCAGAGGCGGAGATGCCTTGCATTGTCCAGTGCGATGGCTTTGAGCTTGAAGCCTTTGCAAGATCTCGCAACGTGATCTACGAAATCTTTTATCCCGATATGAGACTGAGGCTTGAGATCAAACCATCGCAGGATCTGGGCATCGAGCCATTTGGATGCGGGGTTATTCGTGCCGCGATGAGCGGGGTAAGCGAAACGACAACCTATATGCTCCCTCCCCTCGACGATAACGCGTGCGAGGATCTTAGAAGATGAGGTTGACCTGCCCCCTTTGCGGTGAGCGTGACCGACGCGAGTTCTATTACGAAGGCATGGCTTTGGAGCGCCCGGAGGGGGACGATCCGGCGGCGTGGGAGGCTTATGTGCATCTGCGGGAGAACCCGGCGGGGCGGGTGCGGGACCTTTGGTATCACGAGGCGGGTTGCGGGGCGTGGCTGGTCGTGGAGCGGGATACGGTCTCCCACGAGATCACTGGCGTGGAGCTGGCGGGATGAGGCTCGACGGGCGGGGGCTGATCGATCGGAGCTTGCCTTTGAAGTTCCGCTTTGACGGGCGGGAGATTGCGGCGTTTCAGGGGGATACGGTGGCCTCGGCGCTGCTCGCGAGCGGGGTGCGGCTGGTCGGGCGGTCGTTCAAGTATCACCGGCCACGGGGGATCTATGGCGCGGGGTCGGAGGAGCCGAATGCTCTGGTGAGCGTAGGCCGCGGTGCTGCGCGGGAGCCGAATGTACGGGCGACGGTGCAGGAGGTGTTCAACGGGCTGGAGGTGTCGGCCCAGAATGCCTGGCCGTCGTTGCGCTGGGATATGATGAGCGTGAACGACGCGGTGGCTCCGATGCTGGCGGCGGGGTTCTATTACAAGACGTTCATGTGGCCGCGGGCCTTTTGGGAAAGGCTCTACGAGCCGGCGATCCGGCGGGCGGCGGGGCTGGGCGCGCTGTCGGGCGAGGCGGATCCGGACCGGTCGGAGACGGCGTTTGCGTTCTGCGATCTTCTGGTGATCGGCGGCGGGCCGGCGGGGCTGATGGCGGCCTTGGTGGCGGCCGAGGGCGGGGCGGACGTGATCCTCGCCGATGAGGACAGCCTGTTCGGTGGGCGCTTACTGGCCGAGACGGAAGAGGTGGACGGCAAGCCGGGGGCGGTTTGGGCGGCCGAAATGGTCGCGCGGCTGTCGGGGATGGAGAATGTGCGGCTGATGGCGCGCACGACCGTGACCGGGGCCTACGATCAGGGGACCTACGGCGCTTTGGAGCGGGTCGGACGGCACCGGGCGCGCGGGCTGAAGGATTGCTTCTGGCGGATCGCGGCGAAGCGGGCGGTGCTGTGTGCGGGCGCGCTGGAGCGGCAGATCGCGTTTCCGGGGAATGACCGGCCCGGGGTGATGAGCGCGGCGGCGGTCCGGGCTTACGTGAACCGCTGGGGCGTGGCGCCGGGGCAGCGGGTCGCCGTCTTTACCAACAACGACAGCGGGCACCGGACGGCGGCGGACCTGATGGAGGCGGGCGTTCGGGTGGCCGCGGTGATCGACGCGCGGGACGGTGGCTCGGAAAGCTGGGACGTGCCGGTCTATTACGGGGCGCGGGTCTGCGGGACCAAGGGGCGGCGCGGGATCGAACAGGTGATGGTCGAGACGCCATCGGGTGTGCGGGAGGTGCGGGGCGATTGCCTTGCCGTCTCGGGCGGGTGGAACCCGTCGGTTCATCTGACCTGCCATCTGGGCGCGCGGCCGGTCTGGGACGAGGGGATCGCGGCGTTCGTGCCGAAGGAAGGCGCGGTGCCCGGGATGCGGGTCGCGGGCGCAGCGGCGGGGGAGTTCTCGACCGCGGGCTGTCTGTCGGGAGGGGCGGAGGCGGCGCGAGGGGCTCTGGAGGATCTGGGGGTGAGCGCGCCGTCCGTCGCTTTGCCGAAGGCGGGTGACGGGGCTTATGAGATCGCGCCGCTCTGGGTGGTCGAGGGGAAGGGGCGCGCCTGGCTCGACCTGCAGAACGATGTGACGGTCAAGGATGTGCGGCTGGCGGCGCGGGAGAACTTCCGGTCGGTCGAGCATATGAAGCGGTACACAACGCAGGGCATGGCGCCGGATCAGGGCAAGGGGTCGAACGTGACGGCCCTTGCCGTGCTGGCGGATGCGACAGGGCGCGGGATCGCCGAGACGGGGACGACGACGTTCCGCCCGCCTTATGTCCCCGTGCCGATCGCGGCGCTGGGGGCGGGCGGGCGCGGCCATGGCTTCGCGCCGGAGCGGTTTACGACCTCGCATCAGGCGAGCGTCGCGCGCGGTGCGCCGATGATCGAGGCGGGGCTGTGGTTCCGGCCCTCCTACTTCCCGGCGCCCGGAGAGGAAATCTGGCAGCAAAGCTGCGACCGCGAGGTGCGGATGGTGCGCGAGGCGGTGGGCGTCTGCGATGTCACGACCCTGGGCAAGATCGATATTCAGGGGCCGGATGCGGGGGCGTTCCTCGACTTCGTCTATGGCAATGTGATGTCCACCCTGAAACCGGGCAAGGTTCGCTATGGCATCATGCTGCGCGAGGATGGGCACGTCATGGATGACGGCACCTGTGCTTGTCTGGGCGAGGGCCACTATCTGATGACGACCACCACCGCCGCGGCGGGGCAGGTGATGCGGCATCTGGACTTCGTCCGGCAGGTGCTGCGGCCCGGCTGGAACGTGCGGATCGCCTCGGTCACCGATCAGTGGGCGCAGTTTGCCGTGGCCGGGCCACGGGCGCGGGAGGTGCTGGAAAGCCTGATCGGAGAGGTCGATCTGCCGTTCATGGGCTGGGCGCCGGTTGAGGGCGTGGGCGGTCGGCTCTTCCGGATCTCGTTCTCGGGCGAGTTGGGATACGAGATCGCGGTTCCGGCGCGGTACGGGGAGTCGCTGTTCCGTCTGCTGGTGGCACAGGCCGAGACGCTGGGCGGCGGGGCCTACGGGATGGAGGCGTTGAACGTCCTGCGGATCGAGAAGGGGTTTCTGACCCATGCGGAGTTGCACGGGCGGACGACGGCCTTCGATCTGGGGCTCGGGCGGATGGTGTCGGACAAGAAGGATTGCATCGGGAAGACAATGGCCGCTCGGCCGGGGCTGAGCGGGCCGGAGCGGGAGCAGCTCGTGGGTTTGCGGCCGATGGCGCAGGACGGGCGGCTTTTGGCCGGGTCGCATCTGTTCGCCGAGCGGGCGGAGGCGGTGCGGAAGAATTCGCAGGGCTATCTGACGAGCGCGGGATATTCACCGACCTTCGGTCATGATCTGGCGTTGGGGTTCCTGCAAAACGGGCGGGCGCGGCACGGCGAGTTGGTGGAGATGGTCGATCATCTGCGGGACGAGCGGACGCTCTGCGAAGTGACGGGGCCGGTGTTTTACGATCCCGAGGGAGGGCGGATGCGTGGTTAGCCTGGTCGCGTCAGATCCGTTCGGAGGTGCCTTGCCGTGGCGGGAGGCCGGGGTGTCGGCCGAAGCGGTGGCGCCCGGGCCGGTAACGTGGATTGCGCCGTTCGACGGGCAGGAGGCCGCGGTCGGGACGGCGTTGGGGGCGCAATTGCCGGAGGCGGGGCGCGCCGTTGCGGTGGCGGACGGGCGGATCCTGTGGTTCGGGCGCGGACAGTGGCTGGTGATCGGAGCGCCGCTTGAGGTGGATCTAGAGGGCTTGGCGGCGGTGGCCGATCAGTCGGACGGGTGGGTGGCCTGCCGGGTTGGCGGGGCGAGCCATGTGGAGTTGTTGGCGCGGCTGGTGCCGGTGGACCTGCGGGTGAGCGCGTTTCCGGTGGGGGCCGTGGCCCGGACGATTGTGAAGCATACGAGCGGTCTGATTGCGCGGGTCGCCGAGGACGCGGTCGAGGTCTGGGTAATGCGGTCGTTCGCGCGCACCTTGGCCGGGGATCTGCGGGAGGCGGCGGACGGGTTGAGCCTGCGACGGGGGTAGATCTGGCCTCGCTTTGAAGAGATGTCCCGCCCGGCGGTAATGCCGGGCGCTGCCCTCATCGCATTTGATATGACCTCGACTCACGGAAGACGTGGGCTGATAAAGACAGGCATGAGTCTGCCCCCCGGATTTCTGGATGAATTGCGCAACCGGCTGAGCCTGGCTCAGGTCGTGGGGCGCAAGGTGGCCTGGGATCAGCGGAAGTCGAACCAGGGGAAGGGCGACTATTGGGCACCGTGTCCGTTCCATCAGGAGAAGACCGCTTCGTTTCACGTGCTGGATCGGGACGGCTATTATTATTGCTTCGGATGTCACGCGAAGGGGGACGTGTTCTCGTTCGTGAGAGAGACCGAGAATGTCGGCTTCATGGAGGCGGTAAAGATCCTTGCGGGGGAAGCGGGGATGGAGGTGCCGCAGGCCTCGCCCGAGGCGCAGGCCAAGGCGGATCGGCGGACGGAGCTGACCTCTGTCATGGAGGAGGCCGTGAAGTGGTTCCGCCTGCAGCTCAAGACTGGCGCGGCGGAGGAGGCGCGGCGGTATCTGGAGGGGCGGGGCTTCGATGAAGGCCGTCTGGAGCGGTGGGAGATCGGGTTCGCGCCCGAGCGGGGCGGGGCCTTTGCGGCGCTGACCGGTAAGGGAGTTGCGGCGCGGGACGTGATCGATGCCGGGATCGCGGCGGAGAGTGACCGGGGCGGCGATCCCTATGACCGGTTCCGGGACCGGATCATCTTTCCGATCCGGGACGCGCGCGGGCGGGCGATTGCGTTCGGGGGCCGCGCGATGGCGGCGGATGCACGGGCGAAGTATCTGAACTCGCCCGAGACGCTGCTCTTCGACAAGGGGCGGCAGCTTTATAACCAGCAGCGGGCGCGGGAGGCGGCGGGGAAGGGCCAGCCTTTGGTCGTGGCCGAAGGGTATATGGACGTGATCGCGCTGTCGGAGGCCGGGTTCAACGGGGCCGTGGCGCCGCTGGGAACGGCGATCACCGAGGATCAGCTGCAGTTGCTCTGGCGGATCGCTCCGGAGCCGATCATCGCCTTGGACGGGGATATGGCGGGGCTGCGGGCGGCGATGCGGCTTGTCGATGTGGCGCTGCCGATGCTGGAGGCCGGGCGGTCGCTGCGGTTCGCGCTGATGCCAGAAGGGCAGGATCCGGATGACCTGATCCGTGCGGGGCAGGCGGGGGAGGTGCGGCGGCTGCTCGACGGGGCGGTGCCGCTCTTGGATCTGCTGTGGCGGCGCGAGACGGAGGGGCGGAGTTTCGACAGCCCGGAGCGGAAGGCGGCGCTGGACCAGGCGTTGAAAGAGCGGGTCGGGACGATCAGGGATGCCTCGGTCCGGCGGTTCTATGAGGCGGAGATCCGGGACAGGACGTGGCAGTTTTTCCGCAAGCCGCGATCCGGTGGCTGGAAGGCGAAGACGGAGGAGACGGCGCGGCAGGCGACGAAGGCCTCGGCGCTTGTGGCGGCGGATGCGGAGGAGGCGCTGCGGGAAGCGGTGATCCTGGCGACGTTAACCATGCATCCAGATTTGCGGGATAGCTTTGAGGACGCGGTGGAGCGGATGGAGTGCAGCCGGCCGGATCACGGGGCGCTGCGCGACGCGATCCTGCGGGCGGAGGTTGGAGAGGACGGAACGTTGCGGGATGCCGTGGCGAAAGACATCGGCGAGCCCCTTGAACGGCTGCTGTCGCAGGGCCATCTGCGCGTGATGCCGTGGGCCGTCGCACCCGTGCGGGCGGAGGCTGCGGAAGCTTGTCTGGCCGAGGAGTTCGCCAAGCTCGAGGCGCGGCGCGGGCACAAGCGCGAGATCGAGGAGGCCGAGGCGGATATCAGCGCCGCGGATGACGGCGACGATGTGCTGACATGGCGGATTGTCCGGTCGAACCGCGATCTTGAGAAGGCGGGCAGCGGCGATGACGAGGACCGCACGGAATACGAGATCGGGCCAAACGGGGCGCGGATGAAGAAAGACGAGCGGTCGGCGTTCGACGCGCTGCTCAAGCAGATCGGACGGGAGGCTGGTGAGGGGTAGGTGTCTTGGTCCTATGGGTCGGTCCCCATATGCGGTGGGCCGGGAGAGAGTAACGTGACGTTCATGAGTGTTCAGGAGGTTCCGGGTAAGACCCGTGCAGTGTGAAGAGGTCCAAGTCCGACCCCGGGGTTGGTGGGGGCGATCTCTGGTCGACGTGAGCCGTTCAAAGCATCACTGCTGTATGAGGTGAGTGTGACATCGCCGAGCGCGTCGCCTGCGGGAGTGACCGGGTGCGGCCCGTCTTTCAGCCGGCGTGCAAGCGGACTTGAAGCACCGATATCCGGGAAAGCAGAGGCTTACATTGTGGCACGAGGCCACACGTTCTTATTTCGTGGGGCGATCGCCTTGCGAATCAGCTTTAGGGCAGGTTGATTCGTTCGAAATCGAATCAACGCGAATCGCCCCTTGGGAAATGGTCCGGCCGCGCTATCTGGCTGGGTATCAAGTGACAGGAGCCTTGGATGGCCGCGAAGGACACCGACGACAGCAAATCGGACAACGCTGACGCCGACATCTCGCTCGATATGAGCCAGACGGCGGTCAAGAAGATGATCGCCGAAGCGCGCGAGAAGGGATACATCACCTACGATCAGCTGAACCAGGTTCTGCCGCCGGATCAGGTGAATTCCGAACAGATCGAAGACGTGATGTCGATGCTCAGCGAGATGGGCATCAATATCATCGAGGACGAGGAGGCCGAGGAGGGCGAGGACCAGAAGGGGTCGACCGAGGTTGTCACGACGTCCAGCAACCGCGAAGTCGCCGTGTCGTCGGGCGAGCAGGAGAAGCTCGACCGGACGGACGACCCGGTGCGGATGTATCTGCGCGAAATGGGCTCGGTCGAGTTGTTGTCGCGCGAAGGCGAGATCGCGATCGCAAAGCGGATCGAGGCCGGTCGGAACACGATGATCCTGGGGCTCTGCGAGAGCCCGCTGACCTTCCAGGCGATCACGATCTGGCGCGACGAATTGCTGTCCGAAGACATTCTGCTGCGCGACGTCATCGATCTGGAGACCACGTTCGGCAACCAGATGGGCGAGGACGGCGAGGAGACGGTCGTCGATACCGCAGCTGCGTCGCCCAGCAGCGAGGAAAGCTCCGACGACGGGCCGGAGCTGGATGCCGACGGCAACCCCATCGCCAAGGACGATGACGACGACGAGGATGAGCAGGCGAACATGTCGCTTGCTGCCATGGAAGCCGCGCTGAAGCCGCAAGTGCTGGAGACGCTGGAGCGGATCGCCCAGGACTTCGCGATGCTGAGCGACATGCAGGACGCGCGGATCTCGGCCACGCTGAACAAGGATTCCTCGTTCTCGGACAAGGACGAGACGACCTATCAGACGCTGCGGTCCGAGATCGTGGAGCTGGTGAATTCCCTGCACCTTCACAACAACCGCATCGAGGCGCTGATCGACCAGCTTTACGGGATCAACCGGCGGATCATGTCGATCGATTCCAACATGGTGAAACTGGCGGACCAGGCGCGGATCAACCGGCGGGAATTCATCGATGAGTATCGCGGTCATGAGCTGGATCCCGGCTGGCTTGACCGGATGGGCGAAAAGTCGGGCCGCGGCTGGAAGGCGCTGATCGAGAAGTCGACGCCGAAGATCGAGGAACTGCGCAGTGATATGGCGCAGGTCGGCCAGTATATCGGTCTGGATATCAGCGAGTTCCGGCGGATCGTTCAGCAGGTCCAGAAGGGCGAGAAGGAAGCGCGTCAGGCCAAGAAGGAAATGGTTGAGGCGAACCTGCGGCTCGTGATCTCGATCGCGAAGAAATATACCAACCGGGGCCTGCAGTTCCTGGACCTCATCCAGGAGGGGAACATCGGCCTGATGAAGGCGGTCGACAAATTCGAGTATCGCCGGGGCTACAAGTTTTCGACCTATGCGACGTGGTGGATCCGGCAGGCGATTACCCGGTCGATCGCGGACCAGGCGCGGACGATCCGCATCCCGGTCCACATGATCGAGACGATCAACAAGCTGGTGCGGACCGGTCGCCAGATGCTGCACGAGATCGGCCGCGAGCCGACGCCGGAGGAGCTGGCCGAAAAGCTGCAGATGCCGCTGGAGAAGGTCCGCAAGGTGATGAAGATCGCCAAGGAGCCGATCAGCCTCGAGACGCCGATCGGCGACGAGGAAGACAGCCAGCTTGGCGATTTCATCGAGGACAAGAACGCCGTCCTGCCGCTCGACAGTGCCATTCAAGAAAACTTGAAGGAAACCACGACCCGAGTTCTGGCATCACTGACCCCACGGGAAGAGAGGGTTTTGCGGATGCGATTCGGGATCGGGATGAACACGGACCACACGCTGGAAGAGGTCGGCCAGCAGTTTTCGGTGACGCGCGAGCGGATCCGCCAGATCGAGGCGAAGGCGCTCAGGAAGCTCAAGCATCCGTCGCGGTCGCGCAAGCTGCGGTCGTTCCTGGATCAGTAACGATGTGGGGTGCGGCGATCATTCTTGGCGTGGGTCTGGGGACGACGGCGGCCGGGTATACGACGGATGAGGGGCGGACCTACGAGCTTGCCTGTAACAGCAGCGGCTACGTTCTGACGCCTGCCGATCCGGTGGTGCGTCTGGCCGAGCCAGGCGCCTTGCGCGCGCCGCTGGAGCCGTTCCAGACGCAGCCGATCTATCTGGGGCGCAGCTGCGACGCGTTCTCGGAAGTGCTGGGCGACGGCGAGTGGGGCTGGGCCGCCGGTGGCGTTCGGATCGATTTCGCCGACGAGGTGATCGGCTTCCCCCAGCAGGAGCTGAGCTGCCCGTCGCCGCGGTCCTACGAAGGGGTCTGCCGGTTCACGCGGCCGGTGTCGCGGTAGCCTCTGATGCGGCGGTTGGTCGGCTCAACCGCTTTTCTGTTTGCCTCGGCGTCTGGGGCGGTCGGCTGTCCGGCCGGGTCGGAGACGTTCCTGTCCTGCACGTTCGAAGGTGGCGCGAAGTACGTTGAGACATGTGTGCAGAGCGGCAGCGCCACGTATCGCTTCGGGCGGACAGGTCAGACACCGGACCTGGAGTTTTCCGAGCCGCTTGAGAGTGTCGGATACACGCCCTGGTCAGGTGCCGGTTGGACGGTTGGGGAGGATCTGAGCTTTCACAACGGCGATACGACCTACCGCGTTGCCGGACTTGCGTCCCGTGGACCGGTAGATGACGAGCAGGACTTGGCCGAACCAAGCGGTAGGCTGACTGTGGAGCAGGACGGCATCAACGTGGCTGTGCTGTCTTGCGATGCGGGGTCAGTCGATTTTCCGTGGTCGCAAGCGATCTATAACGCCAAGCAGGATGCGGGTCAGTGCTGGAATCATCCCGAACTGACTTGGTCCGACTGCGACATGAATTGATGCTATTCTCTGGCCGGATCTCTCCAAATGCGTTTTGCAAGGGTGCATGGTTGCGTGTCCTGTGTCTCGTCGGTCTGTCCGGGGTGGCGTCCATGCTTTCGGCTTGCCCTGACGGGAGCGAGGCCTTCGTGTCCTGCACAATCGAAGACGGACGGAAGAGCCTCGACGTCTGTCTTGAGGGCGACATCGTGACCTATCGCTTCGGCGAGGTGGGGCAGCCGCCGGAGCTTGCGATGTCGGTGCCGGTGCGCGAGGTGGAGTTCGAGCCTTGGCCGGGTGTATCGCGGTCGATCTGGGAGGCCGTGACGTTCCGGCGTGGCGACTATGCCTACGAGGTCTTCGGTGGGTTTCACCGTGAGACCAACCATGAGACCGAGGAGGTCGAGACGGAACCGTTCGGAGGTGTCTCCGTCCGTCGCGGTGAGGAGCGAGTGGCTCAGCTCAACTGCGATCCGGGGCCTACGGGCTATGGATTCAGCAGTGCTATCTACGACGCCAAAGTCGACGCGGGGCAGTGCTGGGACAACCGGGAATTCGTTTGGAAAGAGGGGCGAGCGTCCGGGGGCTTGTGTGCAGGCAGATGACCCGTCCGGTTAATCTTCGTCGGATGACGCCAACAGGTTAGTCAGAGAGCCGGGGCTTCGCCCGTTCACGCCGGAAATCGTCCACTGGACGATTTCCCTTTCGGCGCTCACCCGCGGTAGCGTACGTCCGTTTCCGATTCCAGAACACTGGCCAGCGAGGCGAAGCGAGACTCCGCGACCTCTCCGAAGAGGGGGGCGGCCTCTTTGGTGAGGATCAGCTCGAGGCGCTTTTTCTTGGGGAAGAAGCGCATTTCTCCGATCAGCTCGTCGGTCGTCTGCCAGAGCATGGCGCCAAAGCGCATGGCCTTGCCGACGGCTTCGGCCTGGCGCTGGTCGTCTTCGGGGATCAGGTCGTAGAGATGTTCGAAGCGGGTGCCGTCGCGGTTCGACTTGTAGCGGTGGAGCAGGGCGAGGCCGAGCCAGATGCGTTCGGAATGCTTGAGCCCGCCGAGATTGGCGCGGGTCGCCAGGTCGAAACAGACCTCGTGGCGGTAATCGGGGTGGGCGCGCCAGCTGACGTCGTGGAGCAGGCAGGCGGCGCGGATCAGGCGGCGCTTGCCCTCGGGCGCGGATTTGAAGAGCGGGCGGATGAAGGCGTAGAGCGTGCGGCCGAAGCCGGGGACGCGGGCATCCTTGGCCTCGGCAAAGCGGCAGGCCTCGATCAGCGGGTCACGCTGGCGGAGGGGGGCGGGCATCTGTTCGTAGAGCATCCCCTCGCGGATGCCGTAGCTGGATATGGTGATGTCGCGAGGCTGGAAGGCGCGGACGAGGCGCTTGAGGACCGGGGCCGCGAGCGGGATGAGGGACATCCGGGCCGAGGAGATGCCGCAGCGGTTGCGGAGTTCGTCGAGGTCGCTTTCCTCGATCAGTTTCGCGGTCTTCTGGATGGCGGATGCCGTGAGGCGGTATTCGTGCAGGACGGTCAGCGGGTAGCCGCGGCGTTCCATGTCGATCCGTGCGAACGCCCGCCAGGAGCCGCCGACGAGGAAGAGCCGCTTGCCGGTGGAGCCCATTTCGTCGGCGAGTTTGGCGATTTCGTCCTTGATGTACTTCTTCTGGCCGGACTTGCCGCCTTTGACGTCTTCGATGCGCAGCGGACCGAGAGGGGAGGTCATGCGGCGGCCGACGCGGCCATCGTCGAGTTCGGCGAGTTCCATCGAGGCGCCGCCGATGTCGCAGACGAGGCCATAGGAGCCGGGCCAGCCGAGGAGGACGCCCTGGGCGGAGAGCCGTGCCTCTTCGGTGCCGTCGATGACCCAGAGGCGGATCCCCGTCTCGCGCTCGACCTCGGCGCGGAAATCGGGGCCGTCTTCGGCTTCGCGGACGGCGGCGGTGGCGACGGCGGTGAGAGGAGAAATGCCCATCCCGTCGGCCAGCGCGCGGAAGCGGCGCATGGCGGACAGCGCGCGGGTGCGGCCTTCGGGGTTCAGGCGGCCGGTTTCGGAGATGTGGGCGCCGAGGGCGCACATGATCTTTTCGTTGTAGAAATAGGCGGGCGATCGGGCGGCGCCGTCGAAGACCACGAGGCGGACGGAGTTGGATCCGACATCGACCACGCCGACGCGGGCCAGCGCGCGGGCTTCGGGACTGTCGAAAAGGGGGCGGCCGAAGGGGCCGAAATCAGGAACAACTTCGTTCACACCGTATCCTCGGTATGGGTCAGTTTGGGCACATCCGCCGCCCCGGCCGACCCACGTCCGGACAGCGACGGGTTCTCCATAAAGAACCTATGACAGTTGAACGCGAAAGCCCCTTCTTCGGTTGCGGCGCGGGTGAAGCTGCCGTTTGCGTCCATCACCCAGCTTTGCGCGGTGTCGGCGAGATTGGCCGCCATGATCTGGCTGACGATCTGCGCCTTGACGGTCGGGTTCGTCGCCTCGACCAGGGTTTCGACCCGGCGGTTGAGGTTCCGGCCCATCCAGTCGGCGGACGAGATATAGACGCGGGCCTTCTTGTGCGGCAGCCCGTGGCCCGCGCCGAAGCAGACGATGCGGCTGTGTTCCAGGAAGCGGCCGACGACGGATTTGACGCGGATGTTTTCGCTGAGCC
Organism: Aestuariibius violaceus; assembly: GCF_040779325.2. Lineage (NCBI taxonomy): Bacteria > Pseudomonadati > Pseudomonadota > Alphaproteobacteria > Rhodobacterales > Paracoccaceae > Aestuariibius > Aestuariibius violaceus. The sequence goes on along the minus strand of NZ_JBFONT020000006.1, from coordinate 136,259 downwards.
CCTTCACGCCGGGGCGCAGGCCGCAGATGCCGCGGATGACGAGATTGATCTTCACGCCCGCCTGGGAGGCGGCATAGAGCGCGTCGATCACGTCGGCCTCGATGAGCGAATTCATCTTGGCCCAGATCTCGGCCGGTTTTCCCTCTTCCGCCAGCGCGGCTTCTTCGGCGATGCGGTCGAGCAGGGTCTGCTTCAGCGAGGTGGGCGAGATCGAGAGATTCTCGAGCACCTCGGGCATGGCGTAGCCCGAGAGGTAGTTAAAGACCTTGTGGGCATCGCGGCCAAGCGCGGGATCGGTCGTGAAAAGCGAGAGGTCGGTGTAGATCTTGGCGGTGATCGGGTGATAGTTGCCGGTGCCGAAATGGCTGTAGGTGACCAGCTTGTCGCCTTCGCGCCGGACCACGACACTCATCTTCGCGTGGGTCTTGTAGTTCAGGAAGCCGTAGACGACGTGGGCGCCGGAGCGTTCCAGGCGGCGGGACTGGCGGATATTAGCGGCCTCGTCAAAGCGGGCCTTGAGTTCGACCAGCGCGGTGACCGACTTGCCATCTTCGGCCGCTTCGCAAAGCGCCTCGACGATCGGGGACTGGGTCGAGGTGCGGTAGAGCGTTTGCTTGATCGCCACGACGTTCGGATCGCGCGCCGCCTGCTGAAGGAAGCGGACGACCATGTCGAACGTCTCGTAGGGGTGGTGAAGCAGCATGTCCTTCTGGCGGACGGCTGCGAACATGTCGCCGTCGTGGTCCTGCACACGTTCGGGGATGCGCGGCGTGAAGGACGGCCAGAGGAGGTCTGGGCGGTCGCCGAGGACGAGTTCCGACAGGTCGGCGACGCCGATCAGGCCCACCACCTCGACCACTTCGTCGTCGGTGACGTGGAGCTCCTCCATGATCAGCTTTCTCAGGCCCTCGGGGGCCCCGGCAGAGATCTTCATGCGGACAACATCGCCGCGGCGGCGGCGCTTCAGCGCGACCTCGAATTCGCGGACGAGATCTTCGGCCTCTTCCTCCAGTTCCAGGTCGCTGTCGCGCAGGACGCGGAAGGCACAATGGCCGGTCGTCTTGTAGCCGGGGAAGAGCCGGTCGACATGGGTCAGAAGCAGATCCTCGAGCGGCAGGAAGCGGTGGCCCTCGGCCGACGGCAGCTGCACGAAGCGGCGGATCTGCTGGGGGATCGGCAGGAGCGCGCGAAGCGGCTGGTTATCCTTCTTGCGGCGTAGCTCGAGGGCGAGCGCGAAGCCCGCATTGGGCAGGAACGGGAACGGATGTGCTGGGTCGATGGCCAGCGGCGAGAGGACGGGAAAAACCTGTTCGATGAAGTAGTCGGCGAGGAAGGTGCGGTCTTCGTCGGTCAGGTCGTCCGGGGTGCAGACCGAGATGCCCGCCGTCTCCATCTCTTCCAGCAGGTCGTCGAGGACGGTCTGCTGCTTGGCCATGAGTTGACGGGCGTCCTTGTCGATCAGGATGAGCTGTTCGGCGGGCGTCAGGCCGTCGGCGGCGGGGATGGTGTTGCCCGAGATCTTGAGTTCACGCAGGCCGGCGACGCGGACGGTGTAGAATTCGTCGAGATTGGCGGCCGAGATCGACAGGAAGCGCAGCCGTTCGAGGAGGGGGACACGCGTGTTTTCAGCCTCTTCCAGGACGCGCCAGTTGAAGCCGAGCCAAGAGAGTTCGCGGTTGACGAAGCGGGAGGGGCCGGTGAGGTCGGCGTTGAGCGAAACGACGGGCGGGAAGTCGGCCTTGAGGAAGTCGGCATAGGTCATGGGCGCGTTCTGGCTGTCCTGCGTGACAGGGTCGTGACGCGGGTCGGTTGCGGCCTCAGAGGGCATCTTCGGTTCCTTCCAGAACGGTGCGGGCGAAGGGCCAGGTGATCTGGCGCTGCTGGGCGAGCGCCTGTTGGTCGAGGTGGGCGACAATGCGGGCGGCGGCGGCGAAGGAGCGGTCGATCCGGGTCGCCAGCTTTTCGATGACGTCGGGGGGCGGGTTCAGCTGGCGGTCGGTGAAATGCTTGGCCAGCAGGACGCGCAGGAGTGCATCGTCGGGGGCGTCGATGGTGACGGGCGTGATGGCCTGCATCCGGCTGGCGAGGTCGGGCAGCGTGAGCGGCCAGCGGGCGGGCGCTGTGCGGGCGGTGAGAAGAAGTTTGCCGCCGGTACTGGCGAGGTGATTGTGGAGGTGGAAAAGCGCCTCTTCCGCCTCTGGCGTGCCGATCCGGTCGGCGTCCTCGATCACGACAAGCGGGGTTTGCGGCGGCCGAGCTAGCCGGGAGAGGGTCTGGGAGGGCATCACCTCTGCCCCCGCCTGACGGGAAAGGATACGGACGAGGTGGCTTTTGCCAGACGCCTCCGGCCCTGTCAGGACGAGGCGTCGGTCGGGCCAGCGCGCGCGGTCGAGAACGGTGGTATAGGCGGCCTCGTTGGCCTTTGACACGAAGAAGTCTTCCGCACCGAGCGCCACATGGGCGGGTAGGGGAAAGACCAGTTGGTGTGCCATGTCTCAGGCATTCTCCTCGGCGGGTTCGGGTACTGCGGCGTCGGGATCGGCCTCGGCCGTGTCGAGCGTTTCCCGTTCCGAGAGGCCCCAGTAGAGGCGGCTTTGCTGATATTGCTCGATTGCGAAGCGGGCGACCACCCCAAGCATTGCCGCCACCGGTACGGCGACCAACATGCCGACAAAGCCGAAGAGCGTGCCGAAGACGGACAGCGCGAAGATCAGCCAGACCGGGTGGAGGCCGACGCTGTCGCCCACGAGCTTGGGCGTCAGGATGTTGCCCTCGATCATCTGGCCGGACTGGAAGATCGCGTAGACGGCGACGATCCACCACCATTCGCCCCAGAACTGGAAAAGGGCGAGGCCGATGGCCAGTGCCCCGCCGACAATGGCGCCAACATACGGAATGAAGCTGATCAGGCCTGCGATGAAGCCCACGACAAGGCCGTAGTTGAGGCCCACGATCATCAGGAGCACGGCGTAATAGATGCCGAGGATCAGGCAGACGGTGCCCTGGCCGCGCAGGAAGCCGGCGAGCGTGTCGTCGATTTCCTTGGCCAGCCGGCGGATCACCGGGGCATGGTCGCGCGGCAGGAGCTTGTCGACCTCGGCCACCATGCGGTCCCAGTCGAGGAGCAGATAGACCGAGACGACCGGCACGATGACGATCAGCACGATGATGTTCAGAAGGCCCCGGGCCGAGGTCAGGACGCCTTGCAGAAGCTCGTTCCCGCGGGAGCGGATCAGCTCTCCTATCGCGGCGAGCTGTTCGCGGACGACGCCGTTTTCGGACATCATCGAGGGGAAGCGCTGGGTCATCCAGGCTTCGAGATTGCCGAGGATCTGCGGGATGGCCTGGATCAGCGCGGTCGTCTGCCGGACCAGCGTCGGGATGATGAGGAGCGTCAGAAGGACGAAGACGAGGATGCCGACCACCGTGATCAGCGCCGTGGCGAGCGCACGGCTGAGGCCCATCCTCTCCAGGCGGTCGGCCACCGGATCCAGAAGGTAGGCGATCGCGCCGCCAAGGACGAAGGGAAGGATCACATCGCCCAGCAGGTAGAGAATGACGAAGAAGACGAGTGTGGCGAGACCCCAGTACTGGGCTTGCCTGTGAACGGGTAACGCCATGTGGCCTCCTTCGCGCGCGGTTCTCTCCACATTGCCTATGGCTGGCCCCGGTTCAAGGGCGGGCCTCTCTTGCTTGCACGGTGTGGCAAGGCTAGAGCGGGCGGAACGTGAGTTTGCCTGAAAGATCCGCGCCATGCGTCTGACCCGCTATTTCCTGCCCGTCCTGAAGGAGACGCCCGCCGATGCGCAGATCGCCAGCCATCGGCTGATGCTGCGGGCCGGGATGGTCAAACAGCAGGCGGCGGGGATCTATTCGTGGCTGCCGCTGGGCTGGAAGGTGCTCAAGAATATCGAGCGGATCGTCCACGAAGAGCAGCAGCGGGCGGGCCATATCCCGATGCTGATGCCGACGGTGCAGCCGGGGGAGCTTTGGCAGGAATCGGGGCGCGACAACTCCTATGGGCCCGAGATGCTGCGGATCACCGACCGGCAAGGGCGGAAGATGCTGTATGGGCCGACAAATGAGGAGATGATCACCGACATCTTCCGGTCCCATGTCAGCAGCTACAAGGAGCTGCCGCTGACGCTTTACCATATCCAGTGGAAGTTCCGGGACGAGATCCGCCCGCGGTTCGGCGTGATGCGGGGGCGCGAATTCTATATGAAGGACGGCTATAACTTCGACCTGACGAAGGACGATGCGCTGCACGCCTATAACCGGCATCTGGTGAGCTATCTGCGCACCTACGAGCGGATGGGCCTGCAGGCGATCCCGATGCGGGCCGATGGCGGGCCGATCGGCGGGGATTATACCCATGAATTCCTGGTGTTGGCCGAAACGGGCGAGTCGGAGGTGTTCTACGACAGTGCGGTGACCGACCTGACCTTCGGTGACCGGGAGATCGACTATGACGATGTGGCCCAGTGCCAGTCGATCCTCGACGAGTTCACAACGCGCTACGCCCGGACAGACGAGACCCACGACGAGGCGCTGTTCGGTCAGGTGCCCGAGGAGCGGCGGCGGAGCGCCCGGGGGATCGAGGTTGGGCAGATCTTCTATTTCGGCACCAAGTATTCCGAGCCGATGGGGGCGCATGTGCAGGGGCCGGACGGCAAGCCCGTGCCGGTGCATATGGGCTCTCACGGGATCGGGGTGTCGCGGCTGGTCGGTGCGATCATCGAGGCGAGCCATGACGAGAACGGGATCATCTGGCCAGAGGGGGTGACGCCGTTCCATTGCGGGATCGTCAACCTCAAGCAGGGCGATGCGGAGGCTGACGGGGCGTGCGAGGGGCTTTATGACGGGCTGACGGCGCTGGGGCTGGAGCCGCTTTACGACGACCGGGACGAGCGGGCGGGGGCGAAATTCGCGACGATGGACCTGATCGGGCTGCCCTGGCGGATCACCGTCGGCCCGCGGGGGCTGAAGAACGGCGTGGTCGAGCTGACCTCGCGCCGGACGGGTGAAAGCGAGGAGCTGCCGCCCGAGGCCGCGTTGGAGAAGGTCGCGGGGATTTACGCCGGGCGCTAAACGGGCGACACTTCGCGGCACAAGGCGGAGGAGACACCCCGCGCGAGCAGGACAGGACAGGACTTTGGCCGGACGGACCGCCCCTTTCGCCGCCTTCGAATGGATGATCGCCTGGCGCTATGTCCGCGCCAAGCGGGCCGAGGGCGGGGTGTCGGTGATGACGTGGATCTCGCTGATCGGGATCACGCTGGCCGTCTTTGCGCTGATCGCGACGCTCGCCGTAAGGTCCGGATTTCGCACGGAATTCGTGGAGACGATCATCGGGTCGACCGCGCACCTGACGCTGCGCGAGGACCGGATGGAGACGGTGACGGTCCCGGTGCCCGAGGGTGCCGATCCGGTCGAGATCACGCGACGGGTCACGACATTATCCGATTACGAGGAGATGGCGGCGCGGATCGCGGCGGTCGAGGGCATCGACCGGGCCGCGGGGGTCGTGCGGGGCGAGGCGCTGGCGACGGCGGGGCAGGCGCAGAGCTTCGCGCAGGTCTATGGGATCTCGGCGGAGGATTTCGGGAATATCCCGCTGATCGCCGCACCGCGGATGAGCGAGGGGAACATCGCCGATTTCGGCGAGGGCTTGGCGCTGGGCTGGGGCATGGCGCGGTCGTTGGGCGTCAGTGTGGGCGACCGGGTGACGCTGCTGTCGCGGACCGGGGCGCAGACGGCGGCGGGTCAGTCGACCCGAAGCGAGAGTTATGACGTCGTCTACATCTTCCAGACGGGCCGGGTTCTGACTGATAATACCCGTATTTACATGCCCTTGGCCGAGGCGCAGGGCTATTTCAACCGGCCTGGACAGGTGGATGCGATCGAGATCTTCGTGGCCGATCCCGAGGGGGTCGAGCAGTGGATCACGCCGGTCTATGACGCGGCGGGGGGGCTCTACTGGCTCTATTCCTGGAAGGATAACGAAGGGGCGTATCTCAGGGCGCTCGAGGTCGAGGACAACGTGATGTTCGTCATCCTCTCGATCCTCGTTCTGATCGCGTCGATGAACATCGTCTCGGGGCTGATCATGCTGGTGAAGAACAAGGGGCGGGATATCGGGATCTTGCGCACGATCGGGCTATCGGAAGGATCGGTCCTGCGGGTGTTCTTCCTTTGCGGGGCGAGCATCGGGACGATCGGGACGTTGTGCGGGGTGATCCTGGGATGTCTCTTCGCGATCTATATCGACCCGATCTTCTCCTTCGTGAATTTCGTCATGGGGGGCGGGATCTGGGATCCGTCGATCCGGGGGATCTATGATCTGCCGGCGGAGTTGCAGTTGAACGACGTGCTGTCCGCCGTCGTCCTGTCGCTGGGGCTGAGCTGGACGATCACCTATTTCCCGGCCCGGCGGGCGGCGCGGATGAACCCGGTCGAGGCGCTGCGCTATGAGTGAGGCGTTGCGGCTGGAAGCTGTCGAGAAGACCTATAACGCGGGAAAACCGAACGAGATCAATGTCTTGTCCGGTGCGGAGCTGACCATTTCCTCGGGCGAGGTTGTTGGGCTCATCGCGCCCTCCGGCGCCGGTAAGTCGACGCTGCTGCACATCGCCGGGCTGCTTGATACGCCGACGGGCGGGCGGATCGCGATTGCGGGCGAGGCGGTCGCGGGCCTTTCGGACCGGCGGCGCACGGCGCTACGGCGCGAGCATGTCGGCTTTATCTATCAGTTTCACCATCTCCTTCCGGAATTCACGGCGCTTGAGAACATCGTGTTGCCGCAGCTTGCGAACGGCGTCGCGAAAGGTGCGGCTGAGGAGAGAGCATCGGAGCTGTTGGCTAAGGTCGGGTTAACGGCGCGTGCCGGGCACCGTCCCGCGCAACTCTCGGGCGGGGAACAGCAGCGGGTGGCCTTCTGCAGGGCCTTGGCGAACAAGCCGAAATTGCTTCTGGCGGACGAGCCGACGGGAAACCTGGACCCCGCAACGTCGGATGTGGTGTTCGGGGCGCTGATGGGGCTGGTGCGCGAAACCGGGCTGGCCGCGGTGATCGCCACGCACAACCTGGAGCTGGCCCACCGGATGGACCGGGTCGTGCGGCTGGATGGCGGGCGGATCGTGCCGGCCTAGCGGCCTGCCAATTGGGTGAGCGTGACGCCGATGGCCATGACGGCGATGCCCGCCAGGCGGATCGGCGAAATCTCGGCCGGGCGGGCGCCGAAGAGGCCGAAATGGTCGATGATCGCAGCCGAGACAAGCTGGCCGAGAAGCACGAAAAAGACAGCATTTCCAACGCCGAAGGTCGGCGCGACATAGGTGATGGACAGCACGTAGAAGGCAACGAGAAGCCCTGCGAGGAAAAGGTGCGGCGGCTGGGACAGCGCCTTGGCGAGGGCCTGCGGGCCGGTGACAAACGTCGCCGCGGCGGTGGCCAGAAGCGCTACGGTGAAGAGGATCAGTGCCGCCGCCGAGGGGGAGCCGATGAGCGTGCCGAGGCGGGCGTTGAGCGCGGCGAGAATGGGGATGCCGAGGCCCGCGGCGAGCATGATAAGGGCGTTTTGCATGGATTGGCTCGAAGGTTTGATTGGGATCAAATCGGGGTTGTATCGGGGCTGCTAGGGTGGGCGCAAGGAGGCACAATCATGCGAAACCTGCTGATTTCACTTATTTTTCTGGCGAGCCCCGCCCTTGGACAGGACATCGAGGAAGGGGGGCGGACGTTCTTTGTGTTCTGTGCAAGTTGTCATGGGGACAATGCCGAGGGCAATGGCCCGATGGCGGAGATCCTGACCGTGGTGCCACCCGACCTGACGCAGCTTGCGGTGGAAAATGGCGGGGAATTTCCGACGGTTAGCGTGCTTCGCCAGATCGACGGGCGCGATCCGGAGCCGGTGCATTCGGGGGTGATGCCCGCCTTCGGGATGCTCTTCGAGGGGGAGCCCGCGACGATGAAGCTGCCTTCGGGCCAACCCCTTGTGACGCAACAGGGAATGCTCGATCTGGTGGCCTGGCTGGAGAGCGTTCAGGTCGAATAGCGGGGCTGCGGCATCCGGTCGGCATACCGTCGGCTATCTGTCGGACATGCTTTGTGGCCGGATCGGGCCAGGCCTTTGAAAACAAGGGACATCGGCCCGTTCGACCCATAGGTCGTGGACGATGGGTCGGCTGATCCATCGTTCGTCGCTTATCGGTGCCTGCGGACCCATAGGCCGTAACTTGTCGATCTGCCCCCGTTGCCTTGGCTTTGGTGATGGGGCTGTTCTAGTGTGCCCGCAGAGAGAGTTTTGCGGAGCGGTTTTCGATGTGGGCGATGCGATGGGGGACGTGATCCGGCTGCATCATTGTCCGCAGACCCGCTCGATGCGGACGCTGTGGCTGCTGCACGAGTTGGATGTGCCGTTCGAGGTGGTGGAGCGGCCTTTCGACAAGACCCTGCGGGCCGCGGAGTTCCTGGCGATCAGCCCGGCGGGGCGGGTGCCGGCGCTGGAGATCGACGGCGACGTGATGGTCGAGACCGGGGCGATTACCGAATATCTGTGCGAGCGGTTCCCCGAGGCCGGGCTGGGGCGGTTGCCCGGGGATCCGGAGCGGCGGGACTGGCTGGTCTGGGTGCATTTCGCCGAAACGGTGAGCCAGCATGCGGCGACGCTGACCCAGCAGCATGTCGTGCTTTATGACGACGCCATGCGGTCGCCCGTCGTGATGAAGATCGAGGCCGCACGGATCGGCAAGTGCTACGACGCGATCGAGGCGCGGCTGGCCGGGCGGGAGTGGTTGCTGGACGGCGGGTTTTCGGCGGCGGACGTTTCGGTGGGGCAGGCGGTTTACATGGCGCGGCACTTCACGCGGATCGGCGAGCGGCCGGAGATGGCCCGCTGGTACGGGCGGATCGAGGAGCGGCCGGGGTTCCAGGCGAGCCTGCCGGGGGAGGCGCGGCTTTATCCGGAGCCGTTCTATCCGGCCTGGGAGGGCTGAGCGCCTGGCTGGGCTGTTGGACGCCTCCGGCGGGAGTATTTGGGGCCAGATGAAGGGTGGGGTTTCCTCTCCGGGGGGCATTAAGGTTAATCGCGCGGAAGGTTAAGGCGGGGCGGTATGGCAGACCGGGTGAGGATCTATGAGGTGGGGCCGCGGGACGGGCTGCAGAACGAAGCGCGCGCGATCCCGGTGGCCGAGAAGCTGGCGCTGATCGAGGCGCTGGCGGCGACGGGGCTGGACCGGATCGAGATCGGCAGCTTCGTGAGCCCGAAATGGGTGCCGCAGATGGCCGGGACCGACGAGATCGTGGCGGCGGTGCCCCGGGTCGCCGGGCTGCGCTATGGGTTGCTGGTGCCGAATGTGACGGGCTTCGAGCGGTATCTGGCGGCTGTGCCGGAGGGGTTCGACGGGGAGATCGCGGTGTTTGTCTCGGCGACGGAGGGGTTCAGCCGGGCGAACCTGAACGCCTCGATCGACGAGAGTTTCGAGCGGGTGGGCGACGTCGTGGCGCGGGCTGTGGAGGTTGGCGTGCCGGTGCGGGGTTATGTCTCTTGCGTGGTGCGCTGCCCGTTTGACGGGGACGTGGCGCCGGGGCAGGTCGCGTCGGTGGTGGAGCGGTTGAGAGAGCTTGCACCGATGGAGGTATCGCTGGGGGACACGATCGGGGCGGGGGTGCCCGAGACGGTTGGCGCGATGCTGGAGGCGGTGTTGGACGTGGCGCCTGCGGAGGTCTTGGCGGGGCATTTCCATGATACCGGTGGGCGGGCTTTGGCCAATATCGAGGTGTCGCTGGAGGCGGGCCTGCGGGTCTTCGACGCGGCGGTCGGCGGCCTTGGGGGGTGCCCTTACGCGCCGGGGGCGCCGGGGAACGTGGCGACCGAGGCGGTCGTGGCGCGGCTGGCGGAGTTGGGGTTCGAGACGGGGGTCGATGAGGATCTGTTGGCCGAGGCCGCGGCTTTGGCCCGGCGGATCAAGATGGGCGTGGTGGCCTGAGGAGGGGCTGGGATGGGTGAGACTGTAGGGATTTCGCGTGACGCGCGCGGCGTGGCGACCGTGACTCTGTCGCGGCCGGAGAAGCATAACGCGATGTCGGCCGGGATGATCGCGGAGCTGCGGGCGGCGGCGGAGGAGTTGGGCGCGGATGAGGGCGTGCGTGTGGTGGTTCTGACCGGGGCGGGGCGGTCGTTCTGCGCGGGGGGCGACCTCGGCTGGATGCGGGAGCAGATGGCGGCGGATGGCGCGCAACGCGCGTCGGAGGCGCGGAAGCTGGCCGAGATGCTGGGCGCGTGGGACCGGGTGCCGAAGCCGGTGATCGGGCGCGTTCAGGGGGATGCATTCGGCGGCGGGGTCGGGTTGATCTCGGTCTGTGATGTCGCCGTGGCCGTCGAGGGGGCAAGGTTCGGGCTGACCGAGGTGCGGCTGGGGCTGATCCCGGCGACGATCGGGCCCTATGTGGCGGCGCGGATCGGCAAGTCCTTGGCGCGGCGTGTGTTTTTCTCGGGTCGGCTCTTCGGGGCCGAGGAGGCGGTGACTTTGGGGTTATTGCGCCGGGCGGTAGCGGAGGGCGATCTGGACGCGGCGGTCGAGGAGGAGGTCGCGCCATATCTCGCCGCGGCGCCGGGGGCGGTGGCGGAGGCGAAGGCCTTGCTGGCGTCCTTCGGGGGCGAGGACGATGTGGCGCGGTCGATCGAGGCGCTGGTGGCCCGGTGGGAGAGTACCGAGGCCGAGGAAGGCACCGGGGCGTTCTTCGCAAAGCGCAAGGCGGATTGGGTCAGCTGAGCGGGACGAAGACGTAGCGGAGGACGACGGGGCGGCCCGCCTTCTGAGCGCTGTGGCGGGAGGCCGGGTTGGCCGTGTCGATCGTGCCGGTGAGGAGACGCGTGGGGGCTCGGCCGGGTTCGGCGGCCCAGGCCATCTGGGCGGAGGCGGCGTAGCTTTGGCCGGTGGCGTGGGTCGCGATGACTTCCTCCATGACCTCGTCTCCGTTGAGCCAGGCGACGGCGCCGTCGGTGATAATTAGGCAACCGACCGGCTGGTTATCCACCAAGATCAGGCGAAGGGCGCCTGCGGCGTGCCAGTCGCGGAGGTCTTCGGGGTTGGCCGGTTGGAGGTTGGCGGCGAGGGTGGGGTCTGTTTCGGCCAGATCTGTATAACGTTGTTTTACAAGGCTTATCGCGAGATCGGGCGAGTCCGGGATGGTAAGGCGGACGCGGCCATCGGGTGGGCTCATCTGGCCGCAGGGGGCGGCGTGGATCGTCATGTCGGTGCGGGCCGGGGGCGGGAGAGGCTCGGCTGTCAGGAGGCGCAGGTCGGTGGGGGCGAAGGGGCTCCATTCAGTGGCGACGCAGGCGGCGAGGGAGGGGAGGTCGGGAAAGCTGTGGGCGACGATTTCGACGAAGGGGCGCGAGATATCCTGGCCGTAGAAGCGGATGCCACCGAGCAGGTTGCCGTGGCGGCTGCGGACAAGGCGGTGCGCGTAGTCCCCGGGGGCGATGCCGGGGAGGCTGATATGGTCGCTGAAGAGGCGCGCGAAGGCGGGGTCGGTGCGGCGGGTGTCTTGCTCGGCAAGCCAAGCGGTTAGGGCGGCTTCGTGGGGCGGGCCGAGGCGTTGGGCGAGGGCGATTTGCGGCTGAAGGGAGGGCCAGTCGGCTGGGGTCATCCCGCTGCGGCCCGTTCCAGGGCGGGGTAACGGGCGCCCAAGGTGATGCCACGGGCGATGAAGCTGAGGAGCAGCGCGATCCAGAGGCCGTGATTGCCGTAGAGCGCCATCAGGGGCCAGAGGGCGGCGAAGTAGATCGCGGCGGAAAGGACCATCATGTTGCGCATGTCGCGGGAGCGGGTGGCGCCGATGAAGATGCCGTCGAGCATCCAGGACGCGACGCCCAGAAGGGGGGCTGCGATCATCCAGGGGAGGTAGGTGCGGGCGGCTTGTTGGACCTCGGGAGACTTGGCCATGATGTCGATGATGGCGGGGCCGGCGATCCAGAAGGTGAGGGTGAGCGCGGCGCCGATGGCGGTGCCCCAGGCCGAGGTGAGGAGGGCGCCACGGCGGAGCGCCACGGGACGTTTCGCGCCCATGGCGCGGGCGACGATCGCCTCTGCCGCGAAGGCGAAGCCGTCTAGGGCGTAGGCCGTAACGTACAGGAATTGAACCAGAATCTGGTTGGCCGCCTGGGGCGTGGCGCCGAAATGGCCGCCGAGCAGGATGAAGCTGAGGAAGATCGCCTGGAGGAGGAGCGAGCGGATCAGGATGTCGCGGTTGACGAGCGCCATGTGGCGGAGCTTGTCCGGGTCAAGGACGCGCAGGCGGGCGCGCCAGACCGGATTGCGGAAGGCGTCGCGGCAGAGCCAGAGGCCGAGGGCGAGGCCGCTGTATTCGGCAAGGAAGGTGGCAAAGGCCACGCCGCCGATGCCCCAGTTCAGGCCGAGGACGAAGGCGAGGCTGAGGACGATGTTCAGCCCGTTCATCCAGAGCTGGAGGACGAGGACGGCGCGGGTGCGCTCCTGCGCGATCAGCCAGCCGGTGACGCCGTAAAGCGCGATGGCGGCAGGCGCGGACCAGATGCGGATCGCCATGTAAGTGTGGGCGAGGTCTTCGACGTCCGAAGGCGAGGGGGAGATCCTGAGGGCACCCCAGATGACGGGAATTTGCAGCAGGATCAGGGTGATACCGGCAGCACCCGCGATCAGGAGGGCGCGGGTCAGAAGGAGTGAGACCTCGTCCCTGTCGTTCGCGCCGAGGGCCTGGCCGACGAGGCCGACGGTCCCCATCCTGAGGAAGCCGAAGACCCAGTAGATCGCGGTGATCATGGCGGCGCCCACGCCGACGGCGGCGATGGGCTCTGCCGTGCCGATCTGGCCGACGACGCCGGTATCGACGAGGCCGAGGATCGGGATGGTGGCGTTCGACAGGACGATGGGCAGCGCGATCTTGAGGACGCGGCGGTTGGAGATCGGACCCTCCTCGGCGCTGGCGGTCGGGCTGGGCGCTGTCATGGCGGCGACGCTAGGGGGGCGTTGCGGCGGCCGCAATGGTGTGAAGCGCCGGGTCCGTGCGAATCGAAGGTTAAGGCAGGGAAACAAGGGGATTTGGCGGGTCGGCAGTTGGTTGGCATCACGTCGGCATTCGGTCGGAGGGCTCCGCGCGGAATGCCGGGGTTAACACTGCGCGCGGTGGGGCTTGTTCACGGGATGGTAAGGGTGGGATAGGTAGGGGCTTACGGGTCGGTGATTGGGATCACCTTAGTAGGACGATGAAGTCATGCCCCCTGTTTACGCCCAGGGATGACGTCCGATGGCGGCTGCGGATGCCGTCGCTTCGATCATCGCGCGCCAGATATGGTCGTGCCAAACGCCGGATCGCCCTTTCGAGGATCAGCTTCGTGATCGTTCTAACGGGGTGGGAAGGTCGCTGGCGGTCGCGACGGGATTCGAACCCGCAACACCCGGATAGACAATCCGGTGCTCTCCCGTTGAGCTACGCGACCGCGCTCCACCTGGTAGGGCGTACGGGACTCGAACCCGTGTTTTTCGTTCGAAAGACGAATGTCCTGACCACTAGACGAACGCCCCTTAGTGGATGGTGTGCTTGTATTTTTAGATACAGAATGCGTCAAATAAACGATTTAATAACAAAAGGTTAGAGAATACTTTCCGACCCGCTGCACGAGGGTGCAACGGCTGGAACAGGTCGCTGGTGTCGTATGCGTGAAGGTGACGGGAGGGAGGCGGGGCAGAGCTGCACCGCCTCCTCAATATCGTCGGGTTCTTCGAAATGCTGATCGGTCACAGCGCTGGTCTCCTTTCATTCCGGACATAAAAAAAGGCGGCCACCGTCCGGTGCCGCCCGCGTGACAAGGCCTGCCGGCCTTGCCTTGGAGGATGCGCATACTTAGCCCACGCACCCGTCCCGGGCGTTGGTTTCGGTATCTCGTTCTGACAAACGATGTTTCACGACTTATCCTCTTTGAACGCGACGTAGCATACGGCCGACGTATCCATCAAGTTCTGCGACGTTGCTGACCCCGGCAGCGATGCATGGCGATCAGGCGGAGTGCAGGGGCCGGCGCTGATTCTTCGGCCAACTGCTTGCCCAATGGGCTTTGACTCTCGTTGAGTATTGGCGCGCTCCCGGATCGGGTGCGCAAGGCGGGCTGACGCAGGCCGGGGGTGACAGGTTGCTGGTTGGGTGCCCGCGTCGATCTCAGATGAGACCTGAGCGCGTTGGCACCTTATGCCGCGATGACGGACCGGCACCTGTCGGAGATGGTTTGTGCGTCGCCGCCGAGGGTTTCCCATCTTTGCTGAAGCCGTTCCACCTCGCGCCGCTGGCGGTTGGTCCAGGGGGAGGTTCGCCATTCTTCGGATCGGACGGCGAGGAGGATCACGCTGAGTTCCGTGAATTCGATCTCTTGGGCGGTGCAGGCGCGTTGGACCTCTGGCGAGGCCAGGGCGGCCAGTTCGAAGGTCAGTTCCAGGCGGATGGGGTTCGACAGGGGCAGCGCGGAGAGCGGGTAGTTGATGGAGGTCACTTCGGGACCCAGCAGGACCGTGGTGCCCCCTGCCTGAGGGGTCTGTGGTTGGCCCTGTTCCGTGCAGCCGGCAAGCAGGAGGGCGATGGCGGCAAATGGTCTGAGATGCGACATGGGCTGTGACTCCCTGGTACCGATATGGTCAGGAGAGTTGCAGGTCTCGGCCGCGATCTTATTGACGAGACGCAAAGGGGTTTGAGGAGGCCGGGCGTCCGGGCGGGCAAACGCGCCGGATCAGGAGGCCGCGCTGGCCGAAGGCTCTGCCAGCGTGTCGAGAAACGTGCGCGACGCGACCCGCGACACAAAGCCGGTGGCGATCCCACGCGCCTGGCCGGTCTGCGAGGGCGGCGCGATCTCCCGCGGCTATTTCGCGGATTTCGCTTTGGATGTCCTGCGCGGCTTGTCGGCGGCCTGCTCGGCCGCGTCGGCCTGGGCCTTGGCCTCTTGTTGCAGGCGGGCATTGCGGAGCCGCTCTGTCTTGGCCTGGCGCTGTTCGGTTTCGTCGTCGGTGATCTGGCGGACGGCGCGCGTCGTCTTGTCGAGCAGCGTTTCCGGCCGGGGATCGGGGGTCTTGAAGAGCGTTTTTTTCGTGACCTTGGGCATTTTTCAATCTCCTTTGTAGGTCGGGTTGCCGGTGCGCGGCAGGACTGCCGGTGCCTCGGGGGGACCTCCGATGGCGGATCAGGCGAGGGCGAGATTGCTCGCGAAGTCGCGCCCGCCCCGGCCCTTCTCGATATCGAAGCGCACCGCCTGCCCGTTTTTCAGCCGCCTGATCCCGGCGCGTTCGAGCGATGAGATGTGGACGAAGATGTCCTTCGATCCGTAATCCGGTGCGATGAAGCCGACCCCTTTTTGGGCGTCGAACCATTTTACCTTGCCTTCGGGCATTCGGGTGTTTCCTGATCTGATCGCCATCCGCGAAACGCAATGGCCCGGCTTAGTGTCGTCGAATGATCACCTGCAGCCGCTAGGAAACAGAAGGTCTTAAGAAGAAGCTTCGCGTCGATCAGGTATATCGTTCTGCGCCCGTTTACCAGTGCAGCGGAGAAATGGGGACGCGCGGCGCGTCAGCCGGTATGGTCCGGCGCGCGGGCGTGGGCCAGCACGTCGCCCTTGCCGGTCGGCATCAGGAAGTGGCCGGTGGCCTGGGCGAACAGGCGGTCGCGGTTGTCCTGCCAAGCCTCGACATGGACCGAGGCGTAGCGGCGGCCCGAGCGGTTGACGCGGGCGCGGGCATAGGCGTCGCGCGGCAGGCCGGAGCGGAGGTAGTCGACGGTGAAGTCGATGGTTTTGGGCATGCGGGGGCGGCTGCCGTTCGCGGGGTCGAGGCGGCCCGCCTCGATATCCTCCCAGAGAAGCGCCCAGGTGAGTTCGATGATCGCGGTGGTCTCGAGGAACGCCGCCGTCACGCCGCCGTGGAGGGCGGGGAGGATCGGGTTGCCGATGAGCTTGTCGTCGAAGGGGAGGACGCCGGTGAGTTCGTCGCCCCGGCGGTCGAAGGTGATGCCGAGGAACTGGATATAGGGGACGCCGCCGACCAGCGCCTCGAGCGCGGTATCCCGGCGTTGCTTGACCTCTTGCACAGGTTCGGGGCGCTTCATGGCTTGCGTTCCAGCGTGAAGGCGCCGGTGGCGGCGGCGACGGGGTTGTCCGTATCCTCATCCGTCGCGGTGGCGCGGACGAAGGCGACGGAGCGGGTCACGTGGTAGCATTCGGCGCGTGCGGTGATCGCCTGGCCCGGCGTCGCGGCGCGCATGTAGTCGATCCTGAGGTCGATGGTGGCCGTGCCGATGGGCGCCGAGGGGTGGGACATGACCGCCGCCCCGCCGCAGGTATCCATCAGCGCCGACACGGCGCCCCCATGGATCACGCCGGTTTCCGGATCGCCGATCAGCTTTTCGTCGTAGGCCATCACGATGGTGGCCCGGCCCGCGTCGATTTCGGCCAGTTTCATCCCGAGCGCGCGGGCGTGGGGGATCGCCTCGATGAACTGGCGGGCAAGTTTTTCGACGTCTGGCATGGAGGCTCCTTCATCGTCCATGTGGACCGGGAGGGGCGCGGGCTTCAAGGAAAAAGGTGAACGCTTCTGGGGCGTTGCCCGACCCGGCGAACCGTCCTACCATAGGGTAAGGGAGTGTGTGCATGGCCGATAGTGAACCGGGTGGCGGGGACGATATCCGCCTGTCTTTCAAGGAGATGTGCGAGCGGTTCGATGTGACACCCCGCACGCTGCGCTATTACGAGTATATCGAGCTGCTGTCCCCCGAGCGGCAGGGCCGGTCGCGGTTCTACGGATCCAAGGAGATCGCGCGGATGACGCTGATCCTGCGCGGGCGGCGCTGGGGGTTTTCGCTGGAGGAGATCCGGCAATGGCTGCTGATCTACGAACATGAGGGGACGAATGCGCAGATGCGCGCCTTCGTGGAGCTTGCGGACCGGCAGCTGGAGAACCTGGCCCAGGAAAAGGTGCAGCTGGAAGAGACGATGGCCGAACTGAAGTCGCTGCGGGACGAGACGGCAGAGACGCTGGGGTGAGGCTGGCGGCGATCCTTCTGGCGCTGGTCCTGGGCGGGACGGCTGGGGCGGATACACCGAAGACACCGCCCACGGATTGGCAGCGCGACTATGACGGGGTCGTCGTGTCGGCGGATGCCGGGCGGGCGCGGATCGAGGTTCTGCCGGAAAGCGCCGATATCCCGCCGTGGAGCGTCGATCGCTACGCCCATGTGGCGGTGCCCGATCCGACGGGGCGGTTCCTGCTGATCCCAAACGCGGACAATCTGATTTCCTCGAATGATCCGGATTTCGTCGTCTACGAGCTGTATGCGGCCCCGGGCGACCGGATTGGCGAGGTGCGGCTGGAGCAGTTGATCGAGACCTATCTGCTGGTGCCGACGGTGTCGCACTTCATCTGGGTTTCGAACGAGCATGATTGGTCCGGCGGGGGCTGGCGACTCACCACGCCCGATGGCGGGCGCTGGAAGCTGAAGCCCGATCCGTTCCTGTTGATCCTCGAATAGGGGCGTTCAATTCTTGCGCCTGCCGTAGGGTCACTTTTATTGACCTTTCGTAAACCGATGTCGTGACGCCGCGTTACGTTTACGTTCACGTAAGCCTTGCTTGTAAGGTGGCCTCGAAGTCTTCACATCGCCGCCCGGCACGAACTAACCGTGCGGCAACCGAGGACCGAGTAATGACTGAAACAACCATGACGATCCGGGAGATGTGCGACATGTTCGAAGTCACGCCCCGGACCTTGCGCTTCTACGAGGCGAAAGAGCTGATCTTCCCGATCCGTGAAGGCACCAAGCGGCTGTTCACCAAGCGGGACCGGGCGCGGCTCAAGCTGATCCTGCGCGGCAAGCGCTTTGGCTTCAGCCTGGAGGAGATCCGGCAGCTTCTGGACCTTTACGATGCCGATCCGACCCAGCAGGTCCAGCTGGCCCGCACCTATGAGGTGGCCGGGCGTCATCTGAAGGAGATGGAGGAACAGCGCGCGGAGCTGGACGTGGCGATCGCGGAGCTGAAGGACCAGATGCAATGGGGGGCAGAAAAGCTCGCCGAGATGGGGGCGCGCGTCGCCGCCGAGTAAGACTGCGCGGCGCGGAGTGGGCGCCGCATACGAACCTTAGGGAGAGAGACATATGCCGATCTACGACGCCCCGACCAAGGACATGCAATTCGTCCTGCACGATGTGCTGGATGTGAGTGCGCAGGACATTCCGGGCTACGAGGACCTGGACCGCGAATTCACCGATGCGATCCTGGGCGAGGCGGGCAAGATCGCGATGGAGGTGATGCAGCCCCTGAACGCCACGGGCGACGAAGAGGGCTGCGTCCTGGAAAACGGCGTGGTGCGCACGCCGAAAGGGTTCAAGGAGGCGTTCGATCAGGTCCGCGAGGGCGGCTGGACGGCGCTGGATTGCGACCCGGAGTATGGCGGGCAGGGCCTGCCCTACGTGATGTCGACGGCGGTGGGCGAGATGTTTTCGTCGGCCAACATGGCGTTCAACATGTATCAGGGCCTGACCCACGGCGCCTATAACGCGATCCACGCCCA
This sequence comes from Aestuariibius violaceus, assembly GCF_040779325.2. Lineage (NCBI taxonomy): Bacteria > Pseudomonadati > Pseudomonadota > Alphaproteobacteria > Rhodobacterales > Paracoccaceae > Aestuariibius > Aestuariibius violaceus. Next base: position 117,672 of record NZ_JBFONT020000006.1, on the reverse strand, counting down.
TGGGTCGGAGCAGCAGAAGGCGACCTATCTGCCGAAGATGGTGAGCTGCGAGTGGGGCGGGACGATGAACCTGACCGAGCCCCATTGCGGCACGGATCTGGGCCTGATCCGCACCAAGGCCGAGCCGCAGGAGGATGGGAGCTTCCGCATCTCGGGTCAGAAGATCTGGATTTCGGCCGGTGAGCACGACATGTGCGACAACATCATCCATCTGGTTCTGGCCAAGATCCCGGGCGGGCCGGACGGGGTGAAGGGGATTTCCCTTTTCATCGTGCCGAAGTTCCTGGTGAACGAGGATGGCTCGCTGGGCGAGCGGAATTCGCTGTCCTGCGGCGGCCTTGAGAAGAAGATGGGCATCCACGGCAACGCGACCTGCGTGATGAACTACGACGGCGCGGTGGGCTACCTGATCGGGGAAGAGCACAAGGGCATGCGCGCCATGTTCACCATGATGAACGAGGCGCGGCTGGGTGTGGGCCTGCAGGGCTATGCGCAGGGCGTTGTCGCCTACCAGAACGCTTTGGGCTTCGCGAAGGACCGGCTGCAGGGCCGCGACGCGACCGGCGTGAAAGCACCCGAAAAGCCCGCCGATCCGATCATCGTGCATCCCGATGTCCGGCGGAACCTGATGGACCAGAAGAGCTTTGTCGAAGGCGCGCGGGCCTTCACCTTCTGGGGCGCGTCCCTCATCGACCGGTCGCACAAGGCGGGCGATGACGAGGCCGAGGCGATGATCTCGCTTCTGACGCCGGTCATCAAGGGCTTCCTGACCGACAAGGGGTTCGAGACGACGGTGCTGGCCCAGCAGACGCTGGGCGGGTCGGGCTTCACCCGGGAATGGGGGCTGGAACAGTTCGTGCGCGATTGCCGGATCACGATGATCTACGAGGGCACGAACGGGATCCAGTCGCTGGATCTGGTGGGCCGCAAGCTGGCCCAGAACGGCGGCAAGACGGTGATGGCGTTCTTCGAGATGGTGAAGGCGTTCATCAAGGAGAACGAGGGGAACGCGGCGCTGAAGGCCGATTTCCTCGATCCGCTGAAGGCGGCGTCGAAGGATCTGCAGGCGGCGGGGATGTATTTCATGCAGAACGGCATGAAGAACCCGAATGCGGCTTTGTCGGGGTCTTACGACTTCATGCATCTCTTCGGTCATGTCTGCCTCGGGCTGATGTGGGCGCGGATGGGCAAGGCGGCGCTGACGGCGCTGGAGGGCGGCGCGTCGGATACGGAGTTCTACGAGACGAAGCTGGCGACGGGCCGCTACTACATGGCCCGCCAGCTGCCGATGACCGGCACGCACCTGGCCCGCATCGAAAGCGGGGCCGAGCCGGTGATGGCGCTGGAAGCGGCGAATTTCTGAGACGGGCAGGGCGGCCTTTCGCGGGCCGCCCTTTCCATACGGGAGGAACGATGACCGAACGGCTGCCCTTGCGGGAGCGTGATGTCCGTGGCCTTGGCTGGGGCCGCCTGCCTGCGGCTCTTGCGTCGGCGCGAGTGGCGGGTTCGGGAGTTGAGTATTTTCGGCCAGATGAAGATGGCAGATCCACTTCGCCCGTCCACGGCACTCGGCGGCTGCCCTGCGGCCGTAGAGGGGCGGAGCTTCACCTGGCGCGGTCATCGGCTCTCCAGCCTGTACCGCGATCCGAGGATAGGCGCGTTAACCTTAATGGCCGGTTAGCGGAGAAGAGTGTTTCCGCTTCATCTGGCCAAAAATACTCAAATCGGCGGGTGCCGTCGGACCGACGGCCGGGAGGGGTGAGATGACGATCGAGCTGCATTGTTTCGGAGAGAGCGGGAACGCCTACAAGGCGGCGCTGACGCTGGAGTTGTCGGGGCTCGGTTGGCGGCCGGTCTTTGTCGACTTCTTCAACGGCGCGACGCGGAGCCCGGAATTCAAGGCGCTCAATCCGATGTATGAGGTCCCCGTCATGGTCGATGGCGACCTGGTGCTGAGCCAGTCGGGTGTCATCCAGGATTACGTGGCCGAGACAAGCGGCAAGTTCGGCTGGACCGGCGATGCGGAGCGGCGGGAGATCCTGCGCTGGCTGCTCTTCGACAACCACAAGCTGTCGGGTGTGGGCGGGCCCTTGAGGTTCAACATGAACTTCCTGCCCGAGGCCAAGCGGAATGCGGATGTGAACGCGTTCATGGCGATGCGGCTGAACTCGGCGCTGAAGGTGCTCGATGCCAATCTCGAGGGGCGGGACTGGCTGGTGGCGGATCGTCCGAGCATCGCGGATCTCGCCTGCTGCGGGTATCTTTTCTACGACGAGCCTTTCGGCTTCGACCGCAGCGCTTATCTGAATATCGACCGCTGGCTGACGGGGATCGCCGCCCTGCCAGGATGGAAACACCCTTACGACCTGATGCCCGGCTCCCCCGCGGACCGCGCCTGAACGAGGAGAGAGACATGACCCAAGACGCCTATATCTACGACGCGGTGCGGACGCCGCGGGGCAAGGGCCGCAAGGACGGGGCGCTGCACGAGGTGACGGCGGCGCGGCTGTCGGCGCTGACGCTGAACGCGGTGAAGGAACGCAACGGGCTGGACGGCTATGCCGTCGAGGACGTGATCTGGGGCAACGCCACGCAGGTGGGCGAGCAGGGCGGGTGTCTGGCGCGGACCGCCGTGCTGGCCTCGGACCTCGACGAGAGGATCCCGGGCCTGTCGATCAACCGGTTCTGCGCCTCTGGCATGGAAGCGGTGAATCTGGCCGCGAACCAGGTGAAGGGCGGTGCGGGCCACGGCTATATCGCCGGCGGGGTCGAGATGATGGGCCGGGTCGCCATGGGATCGGACGGGGCGGCGATCGCCGTCGATCCGTCGATCGCGATGGACACCTATTTCGTGCCTCAGGGGATCTCGGCCGATATCATCGCGACGGAATACGGGATCAGCCGGGACGATGCGGATGCCTATGCGGTCGAAAGCCAGAAGCGCGCCAAGGCCGCCTGGGACGACAAGCGGTTCGAGAAGTCCGTCGTGACCGTGCGCGACGTGAACGGCGTGCCGATCCTGGATCATGACGAATACATGCGGCCGGGAACCGACATGCAGTCGCTCGGCGCGCTGAAGGCCTCTTTCAAGGAGATGGGCGAGGTGATGCCCGGCTTCGACAAGGTCGCGATCATGAAGTACCCGCATCTGGAGCGGATCAACCACATCCACCATGCGGGCAACTCGTCCGGCATCGTGGACGGGGCCGCGGCGGTGCTGATCGGCGACAAGGCGTTCGGCGAGGCCAATGGCCTGACGCCGCGGGCGCGGATCAAGGCGACGGCCAAGATCGGGACCGATCCCACGATCATGCTGACCGGGCCGGTGCCCGTGACCGAGAAGATCCTGGCCGAGACGGGCATGGAGATCGGCGATATCGACCTTTTCGAGGTGAACGAGGCCTTCGCCAGCGTCGTGCTGCGTTTCGTGCAGCGGTTCGACGTCGATCATGCGAAGCTCAACGTCAATGGCGGCGCGATCGCGATGGGCCACCCGCTGGGCGCGTCGGGCGCGATTATCATCGGCACGCTGCTGGACGAGATGGAGCGGACCGACAAGGAAGTGGGCCTCGCAACGCTCTGCGTGGCGTCCGGCATGGGCGCGGCCACGGTGATCGAGCGGGTCTGATCCGGTGACGGGATCCGGCCAGCCGGGGGAATCGGGCGGGACACCGCCGGGCGGCCCCGTGGCCGGAGACCTCACGCCGGACCGGGCGCAGCGGCTTTACCAGGAGATGCTGGACAGGATGGGCGCGGCCTACGAAAGCGGAGATTTCGATGATTACTGCGAGGTGATCGAATGGCCCTTCACGCTCGCGACGTTCGATCACACGATCACGATGCGGACGAGATCCGACCTGCGGGTGATGTTCGACGCGTTCCGGAAACGACTGGAGCAGATCGGCGTCACGCAGTTCGTGCGAACCTGCCTTGCCGCGCAGTTCCAGGGGCCGGAGCGGATCGAGGGGACCCATGTCTCCTCCTGCCTGCGGGGCGGGATCTATATTGAGGATCCGTTTCCGGTGACGTCGATCATGAAGCTGCGCGGCGATCTCTGGAAAGCCGCGTCGTCGCAAAATGCGCTGCCCGACCCCTCGCTCTTCAACCAGGTGATGGTCGAGGCGGGCCGGAAGATTTGCCCTAAGGGGCCTGAGACAACACGAGACTGAGGAGAGAGAGATGACCGATTTCACGATGGAGACGGATGCCGACGGCGTGGCCGTGATCACCTGGGACACCCAGGGCAAGTCGATGAACGTGATGAGCCAGCAAGGGTTCACCGATCTCGACAACCTGGTGGCCGAGGCTCTGGGTGACGATGCGGTGAAGGGGATCGTCATCACCTCGGGCAAGGACGGCTCGTTCGGCGGCGGGATGGATCTGAACGTCATCGCCAAGATGAAGGACGATGGCGGGGATGATCCGGCGACGTCGCTATTCGAGGGCGTGATGGACATGCACGGCGTGCTGCGCCGGATCGAGCGGGCAGGGATAGACCCGAAGACCAACAAGGGTGGCAAGCCGATCGCGGCGGCCTTGCCCGGCACGGCCTTGGGGATCGCGCTGGAGATCCCGCTGGCCTGTCACCGGATCTTTTGCGCGGACAACCCGAAGGCCAAGATCGGCCTGCCCGAGATCATGGTCGGCATCTTCCCCGGTGCGGGCGGCACGACCCGGCTGGTGCGCAAGATGGGGGCGATGGCGGCATCGCCTCTGCTGCTGGAAGGCAAGCTGAACGATCCGAAGAAGGCGAAGGCGGCGGGTGTCATCGACGAGGTCGTGGACGATCCGGTCGCGGCGGCGAAGGAATGGGTTCTGTCGGAACCGAAGATCGTTAAGCCGTGGGACGAGAAGGGCTACAAGATGCCGGGCGGGGCGCCCTATCATCCGGCGGGCTTCATGACCTTCGTCGGCGCCTCGGCCATGGTGAACGGCAAGACGCAGGGCGTCTATCCGGCGGCCAAGGCGCTTTTGTCCGCCGTCTATGAAGGGGCGATGGTGCCCTTCGACACGGCGCTGAAGATCGAGGCGCGGTGGTTCACCAATGTGCTGCTGAACCCGTCCTCGGCCGCGATGATCCGGTCGCTGTTCATCAACAAGGAGGCGCTTGAGAAAGGCGCGAACCGCCCGGACGTGGCCGATGAGACGGTGAAGAAGGTCGGTGTGCTGGGGGCTGGCATGATGGGGGCGGGGATTGCCCTGGTCTCGGCGCTCGCCGGGATCGAGGTCGTCCTGCTCGACCAGAAGCAGGAGGCGGCCGACAAGGGCAAGTCCTACACCGCCGATTACATGGACAAGGGCATCGCGCGGAAGAAGGCGACCGAGGAGAAGAAAGAAAAGGTGCTGGGGCTGATCACGGCCACGACGGATTACGCAGCGCTGGCTGGCTGCGATCTGATCGTCGAGGCCGTGTTCGAGGATCCGGGGATCAAGGCCGAGGTGACGGCGAAGGTCGAAGAGGTCGTGGGCGAGGACTGCATCTTTGCCACCAACACCTCCACCCTGCCGATCACGGAGCTGGCCAAGGCCAGCAAGCGGCCGGAGCAGTTCATCGGGATCCACTTCTTCTCGCCCGTCGACAAGATGATGCTGGTGGAGATCATCAAGGGCAAGGAGACCGGACCGCGGGCCGTGGCCAAGTCGCTGGACTACGTGCGGCAGATCCGGAAGACGCCGATCGTGGTGAACGATGCGCGGTTCTTCTACGCCAACCGCTGCATCATCCCCTACATCAACGAAGGCGTGCGGATGGTGAAGGAGGGCGTGGAGCCCGCGCTCATCGAGAACGCGGCCAAGCTGGTGGGGATGCCGCTGGGACCGCTGCAGCTGACGGACGAGACGTCGATCGATCTGGGCGTCAAGATCGCCAAGGCAACCAAGGCCGCGATGGGCGATGCCTATGACGATGCGGCGGATGACGTGATCTTCTGGATGGCCGATGAGGGGCGCCTGGGCCGGAAGGCGCAGGCGGGCTTCTACGCTTATGACGAGACCGGCAAGCGGCAGGGGCTGTGGGACGGGTTGTCTGCGCGGTACCCGGTGGCGGACATGCAGCCCGAGCTGGTCGAGGTGCAGCATCGGCTCCTGTTCGCGCAGGTGCTCGAGGCGGTCCGCGCGCTGGAAGAAGGCGTGCTGGAGGATATCCGCGAAGGCGATGTCGGTGCCATCCTCGGCTGGGGCTTCGCGCCGTGGTCGGGCGGGCCGTTCTCTTGGCTCGACATCATCGGGGCGCCCTATGCGGCGGAGCGGTGCGATGAACTTGCCGCGTCCCATGGCGAGCGGTTTGCCTGCCCGGCGCTGCTGCGCGAGATGGCCGAGAAGGGTCAGAGCTTCTACGGCCGGTTCGGCGCGGAGGCGAAGGCGGCGGCCTAAAGCTTTGCCCCGATGGGGCTTGCGCCATGCCTTCGGGCCCTGACGGGCCCTGCGCCTGTCGCCAGGGGGCGCGGTCCTTGCGGACCGCGCCTCTTTCTCTTTGGTCGAGGGAGGTCCGATATCTCAGGGTGGGGTGTTTGAGGCTGATATCGGTATGAGTATTTTTGGCCAGATGAAGCCGGATCAGGAAGCTGCGGGGCCGTCCTCGAATCTGTAGCCGAAGCGGGCGATATCTTCGGCGCAGAGGTCGGCGATGAGGGCGGCAGTCTGGTCGGTATAGGCTGTGCGATAGTCGCGCGGGCGGTCGGAGGCGTTGGAGCGCGGCAGGGTGAGGGAAAAGCCCAGATGGGCGTTGAGCGGGGGGATGTCTTCGGCAAGGTTTTCGAGGCGGATGTAGAGATCGGCGCGGTCGGTCCCGGTGCTGTCGCGCATGTAATGGGCGGCCGGTATGCGGAGGGCGTTGCGGGTCTGGGGGGCTGTGACGAAGCCTGCGAAGTCGGTGCTTTTGGCAAGCGGGACAGCGGGGTGCGGGAAGTCCTGGGCGCGGAGCCAGTGGTAATAGCTGACCATCCGGTCCCAGGGATTGCGCACCAGCGTGAAGATGAGGGAGCGGTCGAGATCGTCGGGTGTCAGGAGCCCCTCGGCCTCGGCGAGGGTGCTGTGTTTCCAGAGGCGGCCGCGGGTCTTGACCCCCTTGAGGCGCTTCTTGCGGCGGCGGGCCTTGGGCGTGTCGCCCACGAGGATATCGTCGGCCGCGGCGCGCTCCTCAAGCGCGAGCGCCATGGAGGTGCCGCCGGTCTTGGGGATGTGGACGAAGATGTAGCGCCGCTTGCGGGAGAGGATCATGGGCGCATCCTGCCTTGCCGCTGCAGGATGCGGCAAGCGGCGCCTTTCCACTGGAAAGACAGCGCCTGCTTGCGGCAGGATGGGCGAACACTGCTTTGGGAGGAGCGGCCGATGGGTTGGATGGCGGATGAGACGGGGCTGGGCAAGTGTGCGGCGAACTACGTGCCGCTGACGCCGCTGAGCCACCTGGTGCGGGCGGCGGAGGTGTTTCCGGAGCGGGAGGCGCTGGTTTATGGCGCCCAGCGGACAAGCTACCGGGAGTATCATGCGCGGGTGTCGCGGCTGGCCTCGGCCCTCGTGACGGCGGGGGTGACGCCCGGAGAGGTGGTGGCGACGCTGATGCCGAATATCCCCGCCCAGGCGGAGGCGCATTTCGGGGTGCCGGCCTGCGGGGCGGTGCTGAACACGATCAACACCCGGCTGGATGTGGCAACGGTGGCCTACATCCTGGACCACGGCGGCGCGAAGGTGCTGATCGCGGACAGCCAGTTCTTGCCGCTGGCCATGGAGGCGATCGCCGAGATGGAGGGGGACGCGCCGCTGGTCATCGAGGTCCCGGACCCCGAGGAGGGCGTGCCGGGGCTGGGGGAGCAGGTGGATTACGAGGATTTCCTCGCGACCGGGGATCCCGATTTCGACTGGATCCTGCCGGAGGACGAGTGGGAGAGCCTGTCGCTGAATTATACGTCCGGCACGACGGGCAAGCCGAAGGGTGTCGTCTACAGCCATCGCGGCGCCTATCTGCTGACGATGGGGACGCCCGTGAGCTGGCGGATGACGCTGTTCCCGGTGATCCTGCAGATCCCGCCGCTCTTTCATTGCAACGGCTGGCATCACGTCTGGATGGCGCCGATGCTGGGGGGGCGGGTGGTCTGCTGCCGGAATGTGACGGCAAAGGCGGTCTATGACGCGATCGCCGATGAGGGGGTGACCCATTTCGGAGGCGCGCCGATCGTTCTGAACATGCTGATCAACGCGCCGGAGGACGAGCGGCGGGCGTTCGATCATCTGGTGCGGGTCTACACGGCGGGGGCACCGCCGCCTGCGGCGACGCTTTCGCGGATCGAGGCGCTGGGGTTTGAGGTCACCCATGTCTACGGGCTGACCGAGACCCATGGGCATGTCACCGAATGCCTGTGGCAGGAGGAGTGGAAGGATCTGCAAGGGGACGCGCGGGCGGCGAAGAAGGCGCGGCAGGGGGTGCCCTATCCGATGATGGAGCCCTCTGCGGTGCTGGACAGGGACGGCAAGCCGGTGCCGCGGGATGGGGAGACGCAGGGCGAGATCGGGCTGCGCGGCAATGCGGTGATGAAGGGATATTACCGCAACCCGAAAGCCACGGCGGAGGCGTTCGCGCCGGGATATTTCCTGTCGGGCGATCTGGGGGTGCATCACCCGGACGGCTACCTGCAGATCGCGGATCGGGCGAAGGATATCATCATCTCGGGCGGGGAGAATGTCTCGTCTGTCGAGGTCGAGGGGGTGCTAATGCACCATCCGGCGGTGCTGCTTTGTGCTGTCGTGGCCAAGCCGGACGACAAGTGGGGCGAGGTGCCGTGCGCCTTTGTCGAACTGAAGGCGGGGGCGGAGGCGGACGAGGCGGAGCTGATCGCTTTCGCCCGTGAGCGGTTGGCAGGGTTCAAGACACCGAAGGCGGTCGTCTTCGGGGAATTGCCCAAGACCTCCACCGGGAAGATCCAGAAATTCGAGCTGAGGAAGGTCGCGGCGGGGGCGTGAGGACTGTCACGTGGATGCGGTGATGGACGGGCCCTGAAGGCTCGGCTAGGCTGACGGTCCTGAGCGAGGCAGAACAAAGAGCGGTCCCTTTGGCGACGACGGCACTCGACCGGTATCAGCGGCTTGAGAGCGGCGGGTTGTGGCGGCCCGATCCGGACGCGCAGCGGCGCGATGTGGTCGTGACGTTCGGCGAGGCGACGCTGGTGATCTCGGACAAGGCGGGGCGGGCGTTGAGCCATTGGTCGCTGCCGGCTTTGCGGCGGGAGAATCCGGACGAAGTGCCGGCGCTCTATTCGCCCGGCTTGGATGGCGGCGAGACGCTGGAGATCTCCGACACCGACATGATCGAGGCGATCGAGACGGTGCGCGGCGTGATCTCGAAAAGCCGTCCGCGGCCGGGACGGGTGCGGCTGTTGAGTGCGGGCGGGATCGCTTTGGCCATCGCGGGGCTGATGGTGCTGTGGCTGCCCGGCGCGTTGCGGGAGCACACTTTGTCGGTGGTGCCCGAGGTCAAGCGGGTGGAGATCGGGCGGGCGCTGGCTGAGGAGATTGAGCGCGGGGCGGGGCGGCCGTGCGAGGATCCGCTGGGGTTGGCCGCGCTCGATGTTTTTCGCGAGCGGATGGGGGTGGAAGAGATCCGGGTGATGAGCGCCTCGCCAAGGGCGGCCGTCGCGCTGCCCGGCGGGGTCGTGGTGCTGGACCGGTCGGTGATCGAGGATCACGAGGATCCGGCGGTGGCCGCCGGATACGTGATTGCCGCGCGGCAGGGGGCGCCGGACCCGCTGGGCGCCTTGCTCGATGCGGCGGGGACGCGGACGACCTTTCGGCTGCTAACGACGGGGCGCTTGCCGGAGGCGGCGATCCGTCGGCATTCCGAACGGCTTTTGGCGGGTGCGCAGCCGGCGGTGGAAGATGGGATCCTGCTTGCGGGGTTCGACGGGGCGGGCGTGCCGAGCCGGCCCTATGCCTTCGCCATCGACGTGTCGGGAGAGACGGTGCTGCCGCTGATCGAAGGGGATCCGTTCCGGGGGCGCGAGGCGCCACCTGTTCTGAGCGACAGCGACTGGGTGAGCCTGCAGCAGATCTGCCGGGAGTGAGCGGCTGAGCTTGCCCAGGGTCGCCGCCGGGCGGAATGGTGCAGCGGTGTTGCGCGATAGATGAGTTAGGGCGTCGCGTTGCGGAGGGTGGCGAGCCTGTCGGAGATCTCTTCGGCCGTGGGCGCTTCGTCGGAATGGCGCACGTACCAGCCAGCCTCGTAGGGCAGTTCGGCGACACTGTCGGCAAGGCAGGAGGTGTCGGCCTGGGCCAGGCAGGCCTCGGCCCGCAGAAGATGCAGGCCGGTCGTTTGCGGCGGCACGTCTGCGAAGCGGGCGATCCGGTCGAGCGCGGTTTCCGCGATACGGCGGCGCTCATGGGGCTCCGCAGCATTGGCGGCGTCGAAGGCGTAGGCCACGAACCGGTCCCATTCGGGCAAGTGGGCGAGGGCGTCTTCCTTGCGGCGTTCCTCGAGATAGGCCTCGCTGGCGAGTGCCATCTTGGCGTTTTCGAAGGCGCAGCGCGCATCGCCCGATTGGGCGCAGAGCGTGGCGGCATTACTGAAGGTCTGCGCATCCTCGAGCGAGATGCTGTCGGCGGCGGCAAGCGGCGGCGCCAGGAACAACGCGCAGGTCAGGCTGCTGCATATGGTTTGGGACAGGGTCATCTCAGGAGAAGGTCGGTTCGACATTGCAGAGGTGCTGGCGGCGGCGGTCGACGCGGGGCACCCAGGTGACGTTCCCGGCGGCGCCCGCCCGGATATAGACGCAGCCGCGGCTGTCTGCGTATTGCGCGCCGGCGAAATCCTCGGGCGGGAGTTCGGCGGGCGGGCGGATGTCGCGGATGGACGTGCCTCCGCCGGGCTGGCCCGTCGTGGCGCAGGCGGTGAGGAGGAGGGGCAGAAGAAGGATGCGCATCGGGGCCCTCATTTCGTGCCGTACATGCGGTCGCCCGCATCGCCGAGGCCGGGGACGATGTAGCCTTTTTCGTTCAGCTTCTCGTCGACGGCGGCGGTGACGATGGGGACGTCAGGGTGCGCCTCCTGCATGCGGGCGATGCCTTCGGGGGCGGCCAGCAGGCAGAGGAAGCGGATATTCGTGGCGCCTGCCTCTTTCAACAGGTCGATGGCGGCGGCCGACGAGTTGCCGGTGGCGAGCATCGGGTCGACGGCGATCACCATCCGCTGGTCGAGCCGGTCGGGCACCTTGAAGTAGTATTGGACGGGTTGGAGCGTTTCTTCGTCGCGGTAGAGGCCGACGAAGCCCACGCGGGCGGATGGGATGAGGTCGAGCATCCCGTCGAGCAGACCGTTGCCCGCCCGCAGGATCGAGACGAGCGCCAGCTTGCGGCCCGACAGTGTCGGCGCGTCCATCTCGGTCAGCGGGGTGTCGATGGGCTTGGTCGTCATCGGCAGTTCGCGGGTGACCTCGTAGGCCAGAAGGTGGCTGATCTCGCGCAGGAGTTGGCGGAAGACGGCGGTGGGCGTGTCCTTCTCGCGCATGATCGTCAGCTTGTGCTGGACAAGCGGGTGGTCGACGATGGTGACGTTTGCGGTCATGGGCGCTCCAGCTTCTTGGCGATCCGCTTTCTGGTGGCGTCATCGCAGAAAGCGGCGGCGAGTGCCACGTGGTTGAGGGCGAAAAAGTCGTCTTCCGTCCAGCCGAAGGTTTCGGAGAGCCTGTCGTATTCGCGGCGCATGGTGGTGTGGAAGAAGGGCGGGTCGTCGGTGGAGACGGTGACCTTGACGCCCTTATTGCGGAGCTTTGCGATCGGGTGGGCGGCCCAGTTGGGGACGACGCCGAGGGCGACGTTGGAGCCGGGGCAGACCTCGAGCGTGATGCCATCCTCGGCGAGGCGGTCGACCAGCGCGGGGTCATCGATGGCCTGGACGCCGTGGCCGATGCGCTCGACCGGGAGTGCGTCGAGCGTGGCGCGCACCATCTGGGCCCCGCCCCATTCGCCGGCATGGGCGGTGAGCCGGAGGCCCGCCTCTTTCGCGCAGTCGAAGGACCAGGCGAAATCGCCGGGCATGCCCACCGTCTCGGCGCCCGCAAGGCCGAAACCGGTGAGCCAGTCGTCGGCGGTCTCAGCCGCGCAGAGGGCGGTTTGCCGCGCCTGGTCCGGGCCGAAATGGCGGATGGCGGTGACGATGCCGCGCAGCGTGATGCCGTGGGTCGCCTCGGCCTGGTCTGCGGCGTCGCGGATCGCGGGGAGGTAATCGCGCCAGGCGGCCACGTCGCCGCCGCCGCAGAAATCGGGGCTGAGGAAGGCCTCGGTATAGACGACGCCTTCTTCGGCGCTTTGTTCGAGGACGGCGAGGGTGAGGCGGCGGAAGTCTTCGGGGGTCTGGAGCGGTTCGCAGGCGGCCTCGTAGACCTTCAGGAATTCGGCGAAGTCGCGGTAGGCGTAGTGGCCCTGGTCGTCGAAGATGCCGGAGATATCGATGGATTTCTCGCGCGCGAGGTCGCGGATGAAGGCGGGGGGCGCGGCGCCTTCGAGGTGCAGGTGGAGTTCGACCTTGGGGATCATTCGGGGATGTCCAGGTGACGGGCGACCATTGCGGCGACATCGGTGAAAGCCATGTGGCCGAGTTCCTTGCGGCCGAGGCCGTGGGCGAGGACCGGGACCCTTTCGCGGGTGTGATCGGTGCCAGTCCAGGTCGGGTCGTTGCCGTGATCGGCGGTGAAGATCATCAGGTCGCCATCGCGGAGTTTGTCGAGGTGGCCACGGAGGGCCTTGTCGAACCATTCGAGGTGGCGGGCATAGCCCGAGACGTCGCGGCGGTGGCCGTAGACGCTGTCGAACTCCACGAAATTGGCGAAGGTGAGGGAGGTGTCGTCGGCTTCCGTTAGGAGGTCGCCGAGATGGTCCATGAGCGTGGCGTCGGGGCCTTTGCGGACCTCGCCGATGCCGCGCATTGAGAAGATATCGCCGATCTTGCCGATGGCGTAGGTGGCGCGGCCTGCCCGTTGCGCGCGGTCGAGGATCGTGTCGCCGGGCGGGGCGATCGCGTAATCGTGCCGGTTCGCGGTGCGGGTGAAGCCGGTCTTAGGGTCGCCGATGAAGGGGCGGGCGATGACGCGGCCGACCTTCATTTCGTGCAGCATGGGGGCTGTGGCCTGGCAGAGGTCGAGGAGGCGGTCGAGGCCGAACGCGTCTTCATGCGCGGCGATCTGCAGGACGCTGTCGGCGGAGGTGTAGCAGATGGGCCAGAGGCTTTTCAGGTGCTCGGCGCCGAGATCGGCGATGATCTGGGTGCCCGAGGCGTGGCAATTGCCGAGGATCCCGTCGGTGCCGGCGGCTTTGCAGAGGGCGGCGGTGACGTTGTCCGGGAAGGCGGGGATCGTGGTCGGGAAATAGTGCCAGTCCCACGGGACGGGGACGCCGGCGAGTTCCCAATGGCCCGACGGCGTGTCCTTGCCGTTGGAGAGTTCGGTGGCGGCGCCCCAGGCGCCGGTTGGCTGGACGTCGAGCCCCGGCGCGTCGAAACCCGAGGCGAGGCGAATCGCGGGGCCGAGGCCGAGGGACGCCAGGAAGGGGACGTCGATCGGGCCTGAGCGGCCCTCCTCCGCCGCGCCCGCCGCGCAGGCCTTGGCGATGTGGCCAAGGGTGTTGGCGCCGGTATCGGGGTGGCCTGCGTTGAAGAAACGGTCGGCATCGGGGGCGCCGCCGATCCCGGCGCTGTCGAGCACGATGAGGAAGACGCGGGACATCAGGCGATCTCGGCCAGGATAAGGTCGGGTTGGGGCGGTGCCTCGCCGATCGTGATGGCAGCGGTGACGGTGCGGGCGGCCTCTTCGGCCGCCGCCTCATCGGCGGCGTGGATGCGGGCGAGGGGGTCGCCTTTGGTGATCTGCGCGCCGAGGGGCAGGATGCCTGTGAGGCCGACGGCCGGGTCGACGCGGTCGCTTTCCACCAATCGGCCGCCACCGAGATGAACGACCGCCTCACCCAGGGCGCGGCCGTCGAAGGCGGCGATGTGGCCGGAGGCGGGGGCGGGCACCTCGAGGATGACGGGGGCTTCGGGGAGGACGTTCTGCCAGGTCTTGGCGAAGTCTTTCGGGCCGCCGAGGGCGGCGATCATCTGGTCGAAGCGGTCGGCGGCGGCGCCGCTGGCGATGGCGTCGCGGATGCGTTCAGCGCCGTCTTCGGGGGTTTTGGCCAGCTTGGCTTGGGCGAGGAGGTGACCGGAAAGAATTGCCGTGAGGGTTTCGATCCGTGTGTCCTTGGCGGTGCCAGTGAGGATCTGCATCACCTCGGCCACCTCGAGGGCGTTGCCCATGGAGGGGACGAGGGGGGCGTTCATGTCCGTCACCAGCGCGGTGGTGGGCAGGCCCGCGCCGTTGGCGGTGGTGACGAGCGCCTGGGCCAGCGCCTTGGCGTCATCGAGATCGGTCATGAAGGCGCCGGAGCCCGCCTTGACGTCGAGGACCAGCGCGTCGAGGCCTGCCGCGAGTTTCTTGGACAGGATCGAGGCGGTGATCAGGTCGATGCTTTCGACCGAGGCGGTGACGTCGCGGATCGCGTAGAGGCGTTTGTCGGCGGGGGCGATGCGGGCTGACGCGCTGACGATGGCGCAGCCGGTGTCTTTGGTCATTTGGCGGAAGGCGGCTTCGCCGACATTGGTGTCGACGCCCGGGATCGCCTCAAGCTTGTCGAGGGTGCCGCCGGTATGGCCGAGGCCACGGCCGGAGATCATCGGGACGTAGGCCCCGCAGGCGGCGAGCGCCGGAGCGAGGATCAGCGAGACGCAATCGCCGATCCCGCCGGTCGAGTGCTTGTCGAGGGCGGGGCCGGGGAGATCCCATTTTAGGACGTCGCCGCTTTCGGTCATGCCGCGGGTGAGGGCGACGCGGCCGGCCTCGCCCAGGCCATTGAGCCGGACGGCCATGGCGAAGGCGCCGGCCTGCGCGTCGCTGACGCTGCCGTCGGCGAGGCCCTTCGCGAAGCCGATCAGGTCGTCGCCGGAGAGCGGCTGGCCGTCACGCAGGCGGGCGAGGATGGTGCGGGCGTCCATCTTCAGCTGCCCATATGGCCCTTGCCGAAGGCGCCCGGCAGGAGCTCGGCCACGGTCATGGAAAACTGCGTGCCCTCGGTCGTGGCCATGGTGACGACGACGTCGGGGCCCGCGAATTCCTTGATCTTCTGGCGGCAGCCGCCGCAAGGGGTGACCGGTTCGGCCCCGGCGGCGATGACGGCGAGCTCGGCGATTTCGGTATCGCCTGCGGCGATCATGGCGGCGATGGCGCCCGCTTCGGCGCAGGTGCCTTCGGGGTAGGCGACGTTTTCGACGTTGCAGCCGGTGTGGATTGTGCCGGTCGTGGAGCGGAGGGCGGCGCCGACCTTGAAGTTCGAGTAAGGCGCGTGGGCTTTCTTGCGCACTGCCGTGGCGGCGGCGATGAGCGCGTCGGTGTCGTTTTCCATGGGGCCTCCGTCGCTTGTCCGGGGAGAGTGTCGGTTGCGCTGGCCGGATGCAAGGGAACCCGCGGTCTTTCATATGCATTGGGAATGCGGAACATTAGGAGAACGAAAATGCAGAACCCCAAGGACGATCCACACGGCAATGCGATCAAGGATCCTGACGACTGGGTCACTGGCGACGAGCGGATGACCGGCGCGCAGGCGAGTTACCTCAAGACCTTGTGCGAAGAAGCGGGGGAGACGTTTGACCCCGATCTGACGAAAGCCGAGGCGAGCGAGCGGATCGATGCGCTACAGGACAAGACCGGTCGCGGAACCGGCTGACGACGCCACTTGTTTTGCCTGTGAACGACGAGGAGGTTCCCATGATCCCGCCGACCAAATCCGTTATCGACGACCCGGATGCCGAAGCCGCCGAAAGCCCGGATGCGGAAATGACCGAGAAGCAGGCCGCGGAGCTGCGTAAGCTGTGCGAGCAGTTGGACGAACCATTCGATGCGACGCTGACCGAGGCGCAAGCGCGCGAGCGGATCATCGAACTGCGTGAGCGTGCCGATAGCTGAGGTGTGACCTGGGTTTTGGTCGTGTCGCCGGACCGTTTGGATCAGGGGCGTTCGATATGTGGCGATCCTGGAAGTGTGACTTCGAGAAGTTCGATATCCGCTGAGGGTGCCGCGTAGCGGGTCGCCAGGCCGGGCGGGAGGGTGAAGGCATCTCCGGCGACGACCTGATGGGTCGGGTGGCCCTCTGCCTCCAGCGTCATCCGGCCCTCCATCACGAAGGTGAAGTGGATGTCTGCGTTGTGGGTGGTCCAGGTTGGATCGCCGTCGCCCCGGTGCAGGACCTGGACGCCTGCCACGTCGCCGGTATTCGCGGCGATCGTCGTGTCGCGGGCGATGAAGCCGGGTTGACGGGCGGGGCGCCACTCGGCGTTCCGCGCTTCATGGTGAACGAAGCGCTGGCCCTGGAAGAGGCGGTCGGGGTTCACGGTGTCGTTGGGCAGCTCCATCTCGTGGTCGATCGTGGTGACGTGTTCGGATGGGACGCCGATCTCGATCACTTCGATATTGTCGGAGGCGTAGAGGACGCGGTGGCGGATCTCGGGCGGCTGGATCACGCAGTTTCCGGCTTCGAGCCGGAAGGGCGGGCCCTGATCCTCGTAAACCAGATCGACCCAGCCGCGGTAGCAGAAGATCAGCTGAAAGCCGACCGTGTGGTAGTGCACCATGTCGGGCACCGGTCCTCCGTCGGGGATGCGGATATGGCTGGCGATGATCGACCCGCCGAGACGGCCGGGGATCAGATCGCGGTACTGCATGCCCGCGCGGCCGATGACCCAGGGCGCCTCGTCGGCGAGGCGGCGGACGGCGAAGGCATGGGCCGTCTCGGGCTGGATCAGCTGGGGGGTCAGCGGTTCGACCCTGAGGCGGGTGCCGCCGGGGCTGGTGCGGGCGGGCGTGGGCGTGTCGCTGCGCAGGATCAGGGTGGCGGGGGCGTCGTCGCAGACCTCGAGGCGGATCCGGGTGCCTTGGCCGGTCATCACGGCAGTGCGGGGATCGTCGGCGGGCATGATTGTCTCGAGCCGGAAGCCCAGCTCGCGCCCGAAGAAGGCCAGATCTCCCGACAGGTCCGTGGTCGGCAGGACAGTCTCGGCCAGGGTGGCGGCGGTGGTTTTGGGGGCGGCATCTTCCATGGGGAAAGCCTCGTCCGCTCGCGCGGCAATTGCAAGCGGCCCCGTTCCGTGGTGAAGTGGCGGCTGGACCAACAGGCGCAGGAAAGTCGTTTAACGTTAAACGATTTTCGCGGGGAGGATCAGGATGGACGACAAGCGAAGCCCGGAAGAGGCGCGCGTCGTATCCGACGGGCTGCGTCAGGCGGCTTTGGACTATCATCGCTATCCGAAGCCCGGAAAGCTGGAAATCAGCGCGACCAAGCCGCTTGCCAACGGACGCGATCTGGCGCGCGCCTATTCCCCCGGCGTCGCCGAGGCGTGTCTTGAGATCAAGGACGATCCGGATACGGCCCGCGACTACACGGCGCGCGGCAACCTTGTTGCCGTCGTCACCAACGGCTCCGCCGTATTGGGTCTTGGCAATATCGGTGGGCTTGCCTCGAAGCCGGTGATGGAGGGCAAGGCCGTTCTTTTCAAGAAGTTCGCCAATATCGATTGCTTCGATATTGAGCTGAACGAGAGCGATCCGGAGCGGCTGGCCGATATCGTCTGCGCGCTGGAGCCGACCTTCGGCGCAATCAATCTGGAGGACATCAAGGCGCCGGATTGCTTCATCGTGGAAGAGTTGTGCCGGGAGCGGATGAATATCCCTGTCTTCCACGACGATCAGCATGGCACGGCGATTGTCGTGGGCGCCGCGGCGACCAATGCGCTGCGGGTCGCGGCCAAGGAGTTTGACGATATCAAGGTCGTGTCGACCGGCGGCGGCGCGGCGGGGATCGCGTGCCTTAACATGCTGCTGAAGCTGGGGGTCAAGCGCGAGAATGTCTGGCTGTGCGATCTTCAGGGGCTGGTCTATGAGGGGCGTGAGGCGGATATGACACCGCAGAAGGCGGCCTTCGCCCAGGGGACGGAACCGAAAAGCCTGAGCGACGTGATCGCGGGGGCGGACCTGTTCCTGGGCCTGTCCGGCCCACGCGTTTTGACGCCCGAGATGGTGGAAAAGATGGCGGAAAGCCCGATCATCTTCGCGCTGGCCAATCCCGAGCCCGAGATCCTGCCGGATCTTGCACGGGAGGCGGCGCCGAACGCGATCATGGCCACCGGCCGGTCGGATTTCCCGAACCAGGTCAACAACGTTCTGTGTTTTCCGTTCATCTTCCGCGGGGCGCTGGATGCGGGGGCGACCGAGATCAACGACGAGATGCAGATCGCCTGTATCGAGGGGATTGCGGCGCTGGCCCGCGCGACGACGAGCGCCGAGGCCGCAGCGGCTTATCAGGGGGAGCAGCTGACCTTCGGGCGCGATTACCTGATCCCGAAGCCTTTCGACCCGCGCCTGATGGGGGTCGTTGCGACTGCGGTCGCCAAGGCCGCGATGGAAACCGGTGTCGCCACGCGGCCGATCGAGGATATCGCGGCCTACAAGGCCTCGCTTGATGCGTCGGTCTTCAAGTCGGCTCTCATCATGCGGCCGGTCTTCGAGGCGGCTCGGACCGCTCAGCGGCGGATCGTTTTTGCCGAGGGCGAGGACGAGCGGGTGCTGCGCGCCTCACAGGCGATCGTGGAGGATATGACCGACCGTCCGATCCTGATCGGCCGGCCCGAGGTGATCGCGGCCCGGGTCGAACGGGCGGGGCTGACGATCCTGAAGGATGTCGATTACGAGGTGGTGAACCCCGAACATGACGACCGCTACCGGGATTACTGGCAGTTCTATCACGAACGGATGGCGCGGCGCGGCGTGACGCCTGATCTGGCGCGTGCGATCATGCGCACGAATTCGACGGTGATCGGCGCGGTCATGGTGGCGCGCGAGGAGGCGGACGCGCTGATCTGCGGCACGTTCGGGCAGTATCTCTGGCACCTCAACTATATCGAGCAGATGCTTGCCTTCGACGGGCGGCATCCGGTGGGGGCGCTGAGCCTGATGGTGCTGGAATCAGGGCCGCTCTTCATTGCCGATACCCATGTTCATCCTGAGCCGAGCCCGGAGCAGATCGCCGAAACGGTGATCGGCGCCGCCCGTCATGTGCGCCGTTTCGGGCTTGAACCCAACATCGCGCTTTGCTCGCATTCCCAGTTCGGCAATCTCGACTGCGACACGGGCCGCCGGATGCGGGCGGCGCTCGAGGTGCTTGACCGGGGCGGCCACGATTTCGCCTATGAGGGCGAGATGCACACCGATGCCGCGCTCGACGAGGAGCTGCGCGAGCGGATCTTCCCCCATTCCCGGATGCAGGGCGTGGCTAACGTCCTCGTCTTCGCCAACACCGACGCGGCCTCGGGCGTGCGCAACATCCTGAAGATGAAGGGCGGCGGGCTGGAGGTCGGGCCGATCCTGATGGGGATGGGCAACCGGGCGCATATCGTGACGCCGTCGGTGACAGCGCGGGGTCTGCTCAACATGGCGGCGCTCGCCGGAACGCCGGTGGCGCATTATGGGTGAGCGGCGGTCCGGACCTTCGGGTCCGGCGATCGCTCAGGTGGAGCGATCGCGCCGCGAACGGGCGGAGCCCCGGGCTATCCGCCTCAGCTGAGCTGCGATGCTCCGTCTGACCCTCCATGTCCTGTGGATCGTCTTCCTCACGCTGCTTACTCAACTCGGTGGGCTTGCCTGGCTCGCCGCGCTTGTCTTTCGCCGCCGCTGGCTCGCCTTTGCCACGACCTATGCGCTTCTGTCCGGGATTGCCGTCATCGCCGCCCCGCAATTTGGCAGGGAGCCTCTGCCATGCGTCCCGCGGGAGGATCGGATCGCCGTCGCCTCCCCGCTCTTCTGCGTCCTGAACCGGCATTATGTCAGCCCCGAGATGGCCGCTGTCGCTGATGACCTGGCGCGCGAAGTCCCGGGCACGCGGGCGCTTGACGGGAACTTCCCGTTTGTCGACGGCTTCCCGCTCCTGCCGCATCTCAGCCACGACGATGGGGAGAAGCTCGATTTTGCATTCTATTATGACGGTCCGCTCCCCTCTCTGATCGGCTATTTTGCCTTCGAGGATGGGCCGACCGATTGTCCGAAACGCCCCGGCGATCTGCGCTGGGATCTCAATCTACTTCAATCGCTGTGGCGCGACAGCCCGCTTGATGCCGACCGGATGCGGGCGGCCCTGACCCACCTCTCAGCCGACCCGCGGGTGGGTCGGATCCTGCTTGAGCCGCACCTCAAAGCTTCCCTCGGCCTCACCAGCTCCAAGATCCGCTTCCAGGGCTGCCATGCGGCTCGCCATGACGATCATATCCATATCCAGCTCTAAGCATCGGGTTTGATCTTCATCTGGCCAAAAATACTCAAATCGGACCTTCCAATCGGGAGCTGCCGCAGATCAATATGCCTCCCGGGGCGCCGCCACCGTTCCCGTCCTGAAGCAGGAGCCCAATCATGATCACCCTGACGCAACTGGCGCTTTTCCTACCGGCTGCCTTCCTCGTAGCGATGACGCCGGGGGCCAACAACCTGCTGGCTTTCACCAATGGCAGCCGGGCGGGCCTTGTCCCCGCGGCGAAGGCGCTGACGGGTCGTATGGCCGCCTTTGCGGTCATGATCATACTCGTGGCGCTTGGCCTCGATGCGCTTCTGAGGACGTCCGAACTGGCCTTCCAGATCCTGAAATGGATCGGCGTGGCCTATCTGATCTACCTCGGCGTCAGGATGTGGCGCGCCGATCCGGAGGAGGCGATCCCCGAGGCGCGGGCGCTGGCCCGGCGGGAGTTTCTGACGGCGATGGGCAATCCCAAGGCTTATCTCCTCTTCACGGCTTTCCTGCCGCAATTCACTCAAGGGACAGAGGCGATCGCGCCACAACTCCTCTCCCTCGGGGCAATCTACCTGGCTGTCGAAGCCCTTGCGGCGATCATCTGGGCGGGCGGCGGCGCCCTGCTTGGCGCCCGCGCGCTGACGGTGGCCCGGCGCCGCTGGTTGAACCGGGGCGCGGGCGGGGTGCTGATGGTTGCGGCCGGCGGCCTTGCCGTGACGGAGCGGCGCTGAGGGAACGCCGCCCCGCCCGGCGGCTCAGCCTTTCGCGCTGCGCCGCGGCGGCCGCCGCGCCCCTTGTGCAGCCGCTTTCGTCGGTGTTCCGCTATCCGTCCAAGCCGCGCTTCGCGCGCCTTTCACCTTGATCCGTCTGGGCATGTGCCCGGCCCTTCTTCCGTCAGTCGCGACCGCTTTCTCCGGCGGCCAAGCGGCACGATAGGGCGGCTCTGCCGCTCAGGCGCATCTGTTTTCGACATCGATGTCGAAAAGCGACGCGCTTGCGCGCTGCGGCGGCGCCCGCCTAGAAATGCCGGAAGAGAGGGAGGGACGATCATGGGCTACAACGAGGTCTACAAGGCCTGGCAGGCCGATCCGGAGGGGTGGTGGCTGGACGAGGCCAGGCGGATCGATTGGGAGCGGTTTCCGTCAAGGGCGCTCTGGGACGAGAACGCGCCGCTTTACGAGTGGTTTAAGGATGGCCTGGTCAATACCTGCTGGAATGCCGTCGACCGCCATGTGGAGGCGGGTCATGGGGGGCGGGATGCCATCCTCTATGACAGCCCCGTCACCGGCGCGACGGCGCGGATCACCTATGCCGAGCTGCAGGATCGGGTCGCGCGGGTGGCGGGCGGGCTTGCCGCGCGAGGTGTCGGAAAAGGCGATCGCGTCATCATTTACATGCCGATGGTGCCCGAGGCGGTCATCGCTATGCTCGCCTGTGCGCGGCTTGGGGCGATCCATTCGGTCGTCTTTGGCGGCTTCGCGGCGCACGAACTGGCCGTGCGGATCGACGATGCGACGCCCAAGGCGATCATCGCGGGGTCCTGCGGGATCGAGCCGGGGCGGATTGTCGACTATGAGGGACTGCTGAACGGGGCATTGGCGCAATCGACCCATCAGCCGGAGTTCTGCGTCATCTTTCAACGCGAGCAATCGCCGTCGCCGCTGGTCGAGGGGCGAGATGTCGATTGGGCAGAGCTTGGGACGGCCGATCCGGTGCCGTGCGTTCCGGTGCCGGGGGATCACCCGGCCTATATCCTCTACACCTCGGGCACGACGGGCCAGCCGAAGGGCGTCGTGCGACCCACCGGCGGGCATCTGGTGGCGCTCGATTGGACGATGGACGCGATCTATGGCGTCGAGCCGGGGGAGGTGTTCTGGGCGGCGTCCGATGTCGGCTGGGTCGTGGGGCACAGTTATATCTGCTACGCGCCGCTGATCCATGGCTGCACGACGGTGATCTTCGAGGGCAAGCCGGTGGGGACGCCCGATGCGGGGACGTTCTGGCGGGTGATCGAAGAGCATGACGTGGCCGTCCTGTTCACGGCTCCGACGGCCTTTCGCGCGATCAAGCGGGAGGATCCGAAGGGCCAGATGGCCAAGGGTTACGATCTATCGACCCTTCGTGCGCTGTTTCTGGCCGGAGAGCGGGCCGATCCGGATACAATCGAGTGGGCCGAGCGGCTGCTGGGCGTGCCGGTGATCGACCATTGGTGGCAGACCGAGACGGGATATACCATCGCGGGCAATCCGTTGGGGCTGGGCCTCTTGCCGGTCAAGATCGGATCACCTGCCGTGCCGATGCCGGGATACGACGTGCATATCCTGGGCGACGATGGCCATGACCTGCCGCCGGGGGACTTGGGGGCGATCGCGATCAAGCTGCCGTTGCCGCCGGGGACGCTGCCGACGCTTTGGCATGCGGAGGAGCGGTTCCGGAAGAGCTATCTCGATCACTTTCCCGGCTACTACGAGACCGGGGATGCGGGGTACGTGGACGAGGACGGCTATCTCTGGATCATGGCCCGCACGGATGACGTCATCAACGTGGCCGGGCATCGCCTGTCGACCGGCGCGATGGAAGAGGTGCTGGCGGCCCATCCGGATGTCGCCGAATGCGCGGTGATCGGCGTGGCGGATGAGCTGAAGGGCCAGTTGCCGATGGGGTTTCTGTGCCTGAATGCCGGGACGGAGCGGTCGGCGGAAGAGATCGTCGCGGATTGCGTGCTGCTGGTGCGCGACCAGATCGGGCCGGTGGCGGCGTTCAAGCTGGCGCTTGTCGTGGACCGGTTGCCGAAGACGCGGTCGGGCAAGATCCTGCGGGGGACGATGGCGGCGATTGCCGATGGGCGGGCCTACAAGATGCCGGCGACGATCGACGATCCTGCGATTCTGGACGAGTTGACGGCGGCTTTGGGCGGGTTGGGCTACCCGCGGGGCTAGGTCCAGCGGGCCGTTTCGAGCCCGACAGCGTCGGCGACGGAGGCGTGGCCGTCCTGTTCGAGGAGCGTGTCGAGCCCGGTCGCGATCCGGGCGGCGAGGCCGATCCCTTCATAGACCAGCGCCGAGTAGAGCTGCACGGCGGAGGCGCCGGCCTTGATCTTGATATACGCGTCCTCGGCCGATCCGATGCCACCCACGCCGATCAGGGGAAGCTTTGTGCGGGCGGCGAGCTTGGCCAGGACCCTAGTGGAGATGTCGAAGAGTGGCGCACCGGAAAGGCCGCCTTTTTCGTCCCCGTGGGGAGAGGTCAGGCCGTCCCGTGTGAGGGTCGTGTTGGTGGCGACGATGGCGTCGAGTGCGGCCTCTTCGGCGACGGCTGCGATCTCGTCGAGTTCTGAATTGTCGAGGTCCGGGGCGATCTTGAGGAAGACCGGGACCGGTTCCGCCAGAGCTGCATTCGCCTCGGCCACGCGGGCGAGGAGGGCGCGCAGGGCGGCAGGCCCCTGGAGGTCGCGAAGCTTTTCGGTGTTTGGGGAGGAGACGTTGACCGTCACGAAATCGACCAGCGCGCCACAGCATTCGAGCACCTTGACGTAGTCTCCGGCCCGATCGGCGCTGTCCTTGTTCGCGCCGAGGTTCAGCCCCAGCGGGACGTCGCAGGGCTGGGCGGCGAGGCGGCGGGCGATGGCCTCTGCCCCGTCATTGTTGAAGCCGAAGCGGTTGATGACAGCCCGATCCTGAGGCAGGCGGAAGAGCCGGGGGCGCGGATTGCCGGGCTGGGGCAGGGGAGTGGCCGCGCCGACCTCGATGAAACCGAAGCCGGAGTTGCCGAGGGCGCTGACGGCTTCGGCGTTCTTGTCGAAGCCTGCGGCGAGGCCGATCGGGTTCGGGAGGTCGAGCGTGCCGATCCGGACCCTCAGCCGGTCCGATCGCACGACACCCGGCAAGGGCGCCAGTCCGCTGCGCAAGGCGCGCAGGGCCAGACCGTGCGCCTTTTCCGGATCCATCCGGTGGAGGAGGGCGAGGCCCGCCCGTTCGATCAGGCTCATTCGACGCGATCGGGCAGGACATGGTGCCCGCCGGCCATGACGAGGGTTTCGTGCCAGCGCACCTCGTCCAGTCGAAGCTTTCGGTAGAGATGCGGGAAGAGCGCGCCGCCGCGCGACGGCTCCCATTTCAGGTCGGCGCCGAGGTCGTTCGTGTGGCACGCGCAGATCACCAGCCCGCTTTCGCCCGCGAAGTGCTTGGCCAGCGTTTCGGCCACCTGGTCGGCGGTCGAGAAATGGATGAATCCGTCGGCCAGGTCGACGGGCGCGCCCGTGGTTTCGCCATCCGAGACAAGCTCTGCCCATTCCGCAGGCCGGAACACCTTGTAGATCAGCATGTCCGCCTCCTGCCGTCGCTGCGACCCAAGGTCAACATCAAACCCCCTTCGCAAAACTTTTACAAAACTGTCATGGTGAAGGCCTATCCCGACAAGGGATTCTGACAGGGAGATAAAAAGATGACCCGATTCCTTACAGCCACCGCCGCTCTTGCGCTGACCGCGGGGGCTGCATCGGCCGAATACACGTTGCATATCGTGCATATCAACGACCTGCACAGCCGGATCGAGCCGATCAACCGGTTCGATTCCACCTGCTCGGCCGAGGATAATGAGGCGGGCGAGTGCTTCGGTGGCATCGCCCGGGTTGAGACCGCGATCGAAAACCTGCGCGCGGAACTGGACGGTGAGAACCTTCTCGTTCTCGATGCGGGGGACCAGTATCAGGGCTCGCTGTTCTACACGACCTATAAGGGCGACGTGGCAATCGAGATGATGAGCCTGATCGGCTTTGACGCGATGGCGGTCGGCAACCACGAATTCGACGATGGCAACGAGGGGCTTCTGAAGCTGACCGAGGGGGTCGAGTTCCCGGTTCTATCCGGCAACCTCGACCTGAGCCGATCGGCGGATCTGCAAGACGAAGTGGAAGATCATATCATCCTCGAGGTGGGCGGTGAGCGGATCGGAATTGTTTCGGCTTTGGCCGTCGACACGACCGAGACGTCTTCCCCCGGCGACGACGTGATCTTTCAGGACGAGATCGATGCGCTGGCCGCTGACGTTCAGTCGCTGGAAGAGCAGGGCGTGACCAAGATCATCGCGCTGACCCATGTGGGCGTGAACAAGGACATGGAGATCGCCGAGGCGGTCGAGGGGATCGACGTGGTCGTGGGCGGCCATTCCCACACGCTGTTCTCGAACACGGAAGAGGGGGCGATGGCCTACCCGACCATGGTCGGCGACACGCCGGTCGTGCAGGCCTATGCCTATTCGAAGTATGTCGGCCACCTGACCGTTACCTTCGACGATGAAGGCAACGTGACCGAGGCGACGGGTGACACGATCCTGCTCGATGCGTCGGTCGAGGAAGATGAGGCGATCGTTGCGCGGATCGCCGAGCTTGGCGATCCGATCGAGGAGATGAAGACGCGTGTCGTCGCCGAGACGGCGGAGGCCATTGAAGGCTCGCGCGAGGTCTGCCGCGCGATGGAATGCCCGATGGGCAACCTCGTGGCCGACGCGATGCTCGACCGGGTGGCCGATCAGGGCGTGGTCGCCGCGATCCAGAACGGTGGCGGCCTGCGCGCGTCGATCGACGCTGGCGAGGTCACGATGGGTGAAGTGCTGACGGTGCTGCCGTTCCAGAACACGCTGTCGACCTTTGAGGCGACCGGGGAGGACATCCTTGCCGCGCTAGAAAACGGTGTGGGTCAGGTCGAAGACGGGGCAGGCCGTTTTCCGCAGGTCGCTGGTATGACCTTCACTGCCGATCTGTCCCAGCCCGCCGGAAGCCGGGTTTCGGACGTGACGGTTGCCGGTGAGCCGCTTGATCCGGGGGCGACCTATCTGATGGTGTCGAACAACTACGTCCGTAACGGCGGCGACGGTTATTCGATGTTCGAGGATGCCGCCAATGCCTATGATTTCGGCCCCGATCTGGCCGATGTGACGGCGGAGTTTCTGGCGGCGAACGGCCCTTACACGCCGTACACCGATGGCCGGATCACCATCACGGGTCAGTAAGACTTGAGGCCGGGGCGTCATAGGGACGCCCCGGTCGACCACCTCTTGCGCCTGTCCCATCCTCCGGCCTATATCGCCATTGAGCGGCGGGTATGGTGAAATGGTATCACACGAGCCTTCCAAGCTCTTGGTGCGGGTTCGATTCCCGCTACCCGCTCCAACGCTCGTCCTGCCGCGCCTGACCGGCACATCCAGCTAGACCGGAGCCAGATGGCAGACGTCCCCAACGCCACCGAAGAACGCGCGAAGTCGAAAGAGATCGGCGCGCTGCGCAGTCTTGTGCCCTTCATGGCGCCTTATAAGGCGATGATCGCCGCGGCTGCTGCTGCGTTGGTTCTGACCGCGATCGTTTCCCTTGTCCTGCCCTTGGCCGTTCGGCGCGTGGTTGATAATTTCGAGGGAGGCGAGGCGGCGCTTCTCGATCAGTACTTTGGGGCGGCACTTGGGATTGCGGCGCTGCTCGCGGCGGGGACGGCGCTGCGCTATTACCTTGTCACTCGTATTGGTGAACGGGTGGTGGCGGACATTCGGAAGGCGGTTTTCGATCGGATGATCGGAATGTCGCCCGCATTCTTCGAGCGGATCATGACGGGCGAGGTTCTGTCGCGCATCACGACGGATACGACGTTGATTCTGACAGTGATCGGCCAGTCCGTGTCGATCGCCCTGCGCAATCTGCTGATCCTGATCGGCGGGCTGGCTCTGATGCTGCTGACGTCGCCGAAATTGTCGAGCCTGGTGCTGCTGCTGGTGCCGCTGATCCTGGTGCCGATCCTGGTGTTGGGGCGTCGGGTGCGGCGGTTGAGCCGGGAGAACCAGGATTGGATCGCGGCATCGTCTGCCAATGCGTCCGAGGCGATGCTGGCGGTGCAGACCGTGCAGGCCTTCACCCACGAGACGCCGTCCCGCGCGCAGTTCGAGGATGTGACGGAGAAGAGCTTTGTTGCCGCCCGCAAACGCATCGCGGTGCGGTCCGTGATGGTGGCGATCGTCATCTTCTTTGTCTTCTCCGGGATCGTCGGCATCCTTTGGGTCGGTGCGCGCGATGTCCGGACCGAGGTCATGAGTGTCGGCGAACTGGTCCAGTTCGTCATCTATTCGATCATGGTGGCCGGGTCGGTCGCGGCGCTGTCGGAGATCTGGTCGGAACTTCAGCGCGCTGCTGGCGCAACCGAGCGTCTGGTCGAGCTTTTGAACGCCGAAGACACGGTGGCTGACCCGGCACAGGGCGCGGCGCTTCCCGATCTGAAGAAGGGCGAGATTTGCTTCGAGGATGTGACCTTCGCCTATCCTGCCCGACCCGAGATCGCGGCGCTCAACGGGGTGGACCTGACGGTGAACCCAGGAGAGACCGTGGCCCTTGTCGGCCCGTCGGGTGCCGGGAAGACAACCATCATCCAGCTTCTTCTGCGCTTCTACGATCCGCAATCCGGGCGCATCACGCTTGGCGGCACGGCCCTGACCGATCTGACCCGCGGCGATTTCCGCAGTCTGATCGCGCTCGTCCCGCAGGATCCGGTGATTTTTGCGGCCACCGCGCGCGAGAACATCCGCTTCGGTCGTCCTGGCGCGACGGATGCCGAGATCGAAGAGGCGGCCAGGGCCGCTGCGGCCCACGACTTCCTGACTGCGTTGCCTGATGGCTACGACACCTATGTCGGTGAGCGTGGCGTGATGCTGTCGGGCGGGCAGAAGCAGCGGATTGCAATTGCGCGGGCGATCCTGCGGGATGCGCCAGTTCTACTGCTGGACGAGGCGACCTCTGCACTTGATGCGGAAAGCGAGCGGGCGGTCCAGCAGGCGGTCGAGGCGCTGTCGCAGGACCGGACGACCATCATCGTCGCCCATCGGCTCGCCACCGTAAAAAAGGCCGATCGGATCGTCGTGTTCGATCAGGGGCGCATCGTTGCAGAAGGCACCCATGACGCCCTGGTTGCACAGGGCGGGCTTTATGCGCGGCTCGCCCGATTGCAATTCACAGAAGGCATGGCCGCCGAATAGAAAAGCGCAGGCGAGGTGGCCCGCCTGCGCTTGATCGCTTTATCGGTGTCTCAGGTCAGCTCGAACCGGTCGGCGTTCATGACCTTCGTCCAGGCGGCGATGAAGTCTTTGACGAACATCTCGCCGGCGTCGCTGGCGCCATAGACCTCGGACAGCGCGCGAAGCTGGGAGTTTGAGCCGAAGACCAGGTCGACGCGCGTGCCGGTCCAGCGGACTTCTCCGCTGGCGCGGTCGCGGCCTTCGAAGATGCTGTCGTCATCCTCCGTCGCTTTCCAGGCCGTGTTCATGTCCAGCAGGTTGACGAAGAAGTCGTTCGTCAACTGGCCGGGACGGTCGGTGAAAACACCGTGCTGCGTATCGTGGGCGTTGGCGCCGAGCGCCCGCATCCCGCCGATCAGCACCGTCATTTCGGGCGCGGTCAGTGTGAGCAACTGCGCGCGGTCGACCAGCAGCCGCTCGGTCGGGACGGTGTATTTGGCGCGGACGTAATTGCGGAAGCCGTCCGCCTCGGGCTCCAGCACGTCGAAGCTGTCGGCATCGGTCTGCTCTTCGGTGGCGTCGGTCCGGCCGGGGGTGAAGGGCACGGTTACGTCATGGCCCGCATCCTTCGCGGCCTTCTCGATCCCGGCGGAACCGCCGAGGACGATCAGGTCGGCGAGGGAGATCTTCTTGTCGCCCTTACCGTCGAAACCCGCCTTGATGCCCTCGTAGACTTCGAGGACCTTGGCCAGCGTTTCGGGCTCGTTGACTTCCCAGTTCTTCTGCGGAGCCAGGCGGATGCGCGCGCCGTTGGCGCCGCCGCGCTTGTCGGAGCCACGGAAGGTTGCGGCGGAGGCCCAGGCGGTTTTGACCAGATCCTGCACGGAGAGGCCGCTGTCGAGTATCTCCCCCTTCAGTGCGGCGATGTCGGCGTCATCGGCAAGCGGGTGATCGACCGGGGGGACAGGGTCCTGCCAGATCAAATCCTCGCCCGGCACGTCCGGCCCCAGATAGCGGACCTTTGGGCCCATATCGCGGTGGGTCAGCTTGAACCAGGCGCGGGCGAAGGCATCGGCGAAGGCATCGGGATTCTTGTGATAATGCTCGCTGATCTTGCGATAGGCCGGGTCGACCTTCATCGCCATGTCGGCGGTCGTCATCATTGGCGGATTTGTCTTACCCTCGATATGAGCGTCGGGAACCAGATCGTCGGCCACGCCGCCCTTCGGGTGCCATTGCCAGGCGCCGGCGGGGGATTTGTGAAGCTCCCATTCGTAGCCGAAGAGCATGTCGAAATAGCCCATGTCCCACTTGGTGGGGGTGGGGGTCCAAGCGCCTTCGATGCCGGAGGTGATTGTGTCAGCCCCATTGCCGAGGCCGTGGGCCGACTTCCAGCCAAGCCCTTGTTCGACGATGTCGGCGCCTTCAGGTTCGGCGCCGATATGGTCTTCGAGGCCTGCGCCGTGGCATTTTCCGAAGGTATGGCCGCCCGCGGTCAGCGCGACCGTCTCTTCGTCGTTCATGGCCATCCGGGCGAAGGTCTCGCGGATATCGTGGGCCGAGCCCTGCGGGTCGGGGACGGCGTCGGGCCCCTGAGGATTGACGTAGATGAGGCCCATCATCACCGCGGCGAGCGGGGTTTCGAGCTTGCCTGCATCGGCATCGGGGCTTTTCACATCACGCGCGCCGGAATAGCGGCTGGCGGGGTTGTCGGAGGTGACGAGCCATTCGGCCTCGGTGCCCCAGTAGATGTCCTGCTCGGGTTCCCAGATGTCTTCGCGTCCGCCGCCAAAGCCGAAGGTCTTGAAGCCCATTGAGTCGAGGGCGACGTTGCCCGTCAGCACAAGAAGGTCGGCCCAGGAAAGGGCGGATCCGTATTTCTGCTTGATCGGCCAGAGGAGGCGCCGGGCCTTGTCGAGGTTGGCGTTGTCGGGCCAGGAGTTCAGGGGCGCAAAGCGCTGGGATCCCGAGGAGGCGCCGCCGCGGCCGTCGGCGATGCGGTAGGTACCGGCGGCATGCCAGGCCATGCGGATGAAGAACGGTCCGTAATGGCCCCAATCGGCGGGCCACCAGTCCTGGCTGTCGGTCATAAGCGCATGGAGGTCGGCCTTGACCGCGTCAAGATCGAGCTTCTTGAACGCCTCGGCATAGTCGAACGTCTCTCCCATCGGATTTCCGGCGGGTGGGTTCTGGTGCAGGATGCTGAGATTCAACTGCTCGGGCCACCAGTCGCGGTTGCCGCGGCTGCCGAATGACGCGTTGTGTATGACCGGGCAACCGGTAATGGCGCCGCTGTCGTTTCCATCCATATCGAATCTCCTGTTGGCTGTTGGGTAAGGCGCTGCGTGAGCGTCCGCCAAAGTCTATAACGATTCTAATTCTAGCGTATTCAGCAATAAGGTGAATTTGCATCTTCTGATCGGGTCGATATCTTTTGGTTATGAAAGACGTCTCGCTAAAGCAGCTCCGCTATTTTCAGGCGGTGATGGAGAACGGGCATTTCGGCCGTGCGGCGGAGGCATGCGCGATCTCGCAACCGGCGCTTTCAATGAGGATCAAGGAGCTTGAGCAATCCCTCGGCACTGTCCTTTTTGAGCGCAGCGCCCGGCATGTCCGCCCCACCCGGTTTGGAGAGGCGTTTGCGGCCCGTGTCCGCGACGTGCTTCTGGCGGTGGATGAACTGGGCGAGTTTGCACGCGCCTCCCGCGACCGTCTGGCGGGGCGGCTTCACCTTGGAATCATACCGACCATCGCCCCTTATCTGCTGCCTGCGCTGGTGGCTGAACTTGGGCGCAGTCATCCTGAAATCGACCTCGACATTCACGAAACGATTACGTCCCGCCTGATCGCGGAGTTGCTTGACGGGCGGCTGGACGCGGCGATCGTGGCACTGCCGGTGGGCGAGGCCACGCTGACCGAGGTGGAACTGTTCTCGGAACCCTTTGTCCTTGTCCGCCCAGCGGCGGAAGCGGATCTGCCGGCACCTGAGAGGGATGATTTGCATCACCGTCGCGTTCTGCTGCTGGACGAAGGGCATTGCTTCCGCGATCAGGCCCTCGCCTTTTGCGGCCTGCCTGCGGCACAAAACACGTCGTCGGGTCTTGCAGGCAGTTCGCTTTCGACGCTGGTGCAGATGGTGGGCGCGGGCCTTGGTGTGACGCTGATCCCGGACATGGCGATCGACGTCGAGGCGCGCTGGCCGTCCGTTTGCGTTACGCGTCTTACTGATCCGCAGCCTGTCCGTGCCGTCGGGATGATCTGGCGCAAAACCAGCCCGCTGGCAGAGCAATTCGCCGAGATCGGCGATGTCGTGCGCCGCGCTGCGGCTGCGAAAGGGCTGTCAGAGCCGGATCTGGCGTCCGAGTGACGGATCGGAGATCGCTCATTTCGCTGCGTAAGTCTTGCGGCCTGCGTCAAATCCCCCCACTTTCTTCGCCGAGGAGAACGAGCCGGATCACTGGCTACAGGGAGGATATCTATGAGTTTCGCATCTGTCGCGGACCGCAACGCCATTGAAGCCGAGATGCCGTGGGAGGAGCGGGACGTCCCCAAGACCACCTACGCGATGCTCGCTGAAACCGCTGGAAAGTTTCCCGACCGTCCTGCCGTCAGCTACCAGCTGTTCTCGGGTCCCAACGATCCCAAGGAAACGCTGACCTGGAAAGAATATCACGACAAGGTCTGTCAGGCGGCGAACCTGTTCCGCTCTCTTGGGGTCGGTGAAACGGACGTCGTGGCTTACCTCCTGCCGAACTGCAACGAGACCAACATCACCTATGTGGCGGGACAGATCGCGGGGATCGTGAACCCGATCAATCCCCTACTCGAGCCGGAACAGATCGGTGCGATCCTTAAGGAAACCGGTGCCAAGGTTCTTGTCACGCTTAGGGCCTTCCCGAAGACCGATGTCGCCCAGAAGGCGGCTGAGGCGGTCAGGCTGGCGCCCAACGTCAAGCACGTGATCGAGGTCGACCTGCACCGCTACCTCACCGGGCTGAAGAAGTTCATCGTCCCCCTTATCCGCCCCAAGAACCCGGTTGCCCATAACGCCCGCTTGGCGAGCTTTACCGAGGAATGCGCCAAGCAGAACAAGAGCCTGGATTTCGCCGACGCAACCGAGGACCGTATCGCGGCGTATTTCCATACCGGCGGCACGACGGGCATGCCCAAGGTCGCCCAGCACCGCTATTCCGGGATCGTCTATAACGGCTGGCTGGGTCATCGCCTTCTCTTCACCGAGAAGGATGCGCTGATGTGCCCGCTGCCGATGTTCCATGTTTTCGCAGCGATCGTCGTAATGGGCGCCTCGCTCAAATCCGGCGCCCATGTCGTCTTTCCGACCCCGCAGGGCTATCGGGGCGAGGGCGTCTTCGATAACTTCTGGAAGCTCTGCGAACGCTACGGGATCACATTCATGATCACCGTGCCGACGGCCATGTCGGCGCTGATGCAGCGTCCGGTCGACGCGGATATCTCGAAGATGACGACCGCGTTCTGCGGCTCTTCGCCCTTGCCGATCGAGCTTTACAACCGGTTCGAGAAAGCCGCGGGTGTCACCATCTGCGAAGGTTACGGTCTGACTGAAGCCACCTGCCTTGTGTCGATCAACCCGCCGGCGGGTGAGAAGAAGGTCGGCTCCATCGGGATCCCGTTCCCTTATACCCATGTCCGCATCTTGGAACATACCGTGGACGGCGCGGCGGAGACGCCGCTTGGCCAGATTGGCGAGATCTGTATCTCGAACCCCGGCGTTTCGCCCGGGGCGACCTATACGGAGCCGGACAAGAATGTCGGCCTCTACGATGAGATGGGTAACCGCAGCTACCTGCGCACCGGGGACCTCGGACGGATCGATGAGGATGGCTACCTCTGGATCACGGGCCGTGCGAAGGACCTCATTATCCGCGGTGGCCACAATATCGATCCCGCCGAGATTGAAGAGGCGCTTGCCGGCCACGACGCCGTTGCCTTTGCAGGCGCTATCGGCCAACCCGATGCCCATGCGGGCGAGTTGCCTTGCGCTTACGTCGAATTGGTTGCCGGAGCGAAGATCACCCCGGAGGAGCTGATCGATTTCGCCAAGGAGCATATCCACGAACGCGCCGCGATCCCCAAGCATGTGGAGATCCTGGACGAACTGCCCAAGACGGCCGTCGGCAAGATCTTCAAGCCCGACCTGCGCAAAAAGGCCATCAAGCGGATCTATGACGAGGCGCTGGCTGAGGCCAACCTGAAGGCCGAAGTGGCCGAAGTGGTCGAGGACAAGAAGCGCGGCCTTGTCGCCAAACTGTCCCGCAACGGCGATGTCGACGATGATGCGGTGCGGCACGTCCTTGGGAACTATACCCGCCCGTGGGATTGGGCTGCTTAGGCAACAGAGCGCGGCATGCCGTCGCGACTTTGATAGCAAGACCGAGAGCCCCGGAACTTCAGGCGTCGTCTGGCATTTCCCAGATGTGGCAATCAAGGTGTTTCCGGAAACCCCCGACGGAAGATATTTCGTCGCGAAGGGTCGCCTGTGGCGCAAGACCAACCCGGCGATGTCGGAGCGCGAGCGGGATGGTCACGTGAAGGCATTGATGGAGGCCCGTCGCGCCGTCCGTTCAGCGGAAACCGAGGCCGATCTGAAAGCAGCGAGAGCGCGGGTCGAGGATGCCAAACGGGCGTTGGGCGAGCGTGGCCCTGTCTGGTGGAGCGATGGTGCGTCAGATGAGAGCCGTAAAGCGCCCTGGAATTCCTCCTACGCCAAGTGGTGGGAGGCTCTTCCCGAAGAGGAGAGAGAGAAGGGCCGGAGCTAGAGCTCTTCTACGGGCAAAGCGGCGTCAGTTTCGCAGACCAGCGGACGCGCGCCATTGACGCAACAGGCGAATTGGCAGATTTAGCTGATCTCTCTTTCTTACTGATCACAGGATATCGCTGCCATGCCCGAAGACCTGTTCAACTCTTTCATGAACGGACCGGATGAGAACGGACGGTTCGGCAAGTTCGGCGGGCGGTTCGTGTCAGAGACGCTGATGCCCCTGATCCTGGAGCTTGAGCGGCAATACGAGTACGCCAAGACCGATGAGAGCTTCTGGGCGGAGATGGATTATCTCTGGAAGCACTACGTGGGTCGACCCTCGCCGATGTATCTCGCCGAGCGCCTGACGGAGCATCTGGGCGGCGCGAAGATCTATCTTAAGCGGGACGAGCTGAACCATACGGGTGCCCATAAGATCAACAATGTGCTGGGCCAGATTATTCTCGCGCGTCGGATGGGTAAGACCCGGATCATTGCAGAGACGGGGGCCGGGCAGCACGGGGTTGCGACGGCGACGGTTTGCGCGAAGTTCGGGTTGAAATGCGTCGTCTATATGGGCGCGCATGATGTCGAGCGGCAGGCCCCGAATGTCTTCCGCATGAAGCTGCTCGGGGCCGAAGTTGTTCCGGTGACGTCGGGACGCGGCACGCTGAAGGACGCGATGAACGACGCGCTGAGGGACTGGGTCACGAACGTGCGTGACACGTTCTATTGCATCGGTACGGTTGCGGGCCCGCATCCCTATCCGGCAATGGTGCGCGACTTCCAGGCGATCATCGGCAAGGAGGCGAAGGCGCAGCTTCAGGAGCTTGAAGGGCGGCTGCCCGACACGATCATCGCGGCAATCGGGGGCGGATCGAATGCGATGGGGCTGTTCTATCCGTTTCTTGATGACAAGGATGTCCAAGTCATCGGCGTCGAAGCCGGGGGCAAGGGTGTGAACGAGAAGATGGAACACTGCGCTTCGCTGACCGGCGGACGACCCGGCGTGTTGCACGGGAACCGGACCTATCTGCTGCAGGACGATGATGGGCAGATCCTGGAGGGGTTTTCGATCTCTGCCGGGCTCGACTATCCCGGGATCGGACCGGAACATGCGTGGCTGCATGATATCGGCCGTGCGGAATATGTTGCGATCACCGATGTAGAGGCGCTTGAGGCGTTCCAGCTATGCTGCGAGATGGAGGGGATTATTCCTGCCTTGGAGCCGTCTCATGCCTTGGCCCATGTGATGAAGATTGCTCCGGACCTGCCAAAGGACCACATCATCTGCATGAATATGTGCGGCCGGGGGGATAAGGACATCTTCACTGTGGCAAAGGCGCTGGGCGTCAACATGTCGGGTTAAGCTGCGACGCACCAGATCTGCACGTTTCTTGACCTGTCGTTATAAACTTTCTGCCTAGAGCCCCTAGGCGGAAGGTTTATTGCCGTCATCCGAGCGTTAGACCCTCCCCCACATAACCCCAAGTGCAATGGGCCAGCGGCGCGATTGGCGCTCTTCTCGCTTTCGACGGCACGCAGTGGCGTGGCCGGACTACGACCTTGAATGACGAGAAGATCCGAAAGGAATGACAATGACCATCAAGAACCTGGCTATCCCGGCCCTGTCCACCGCGTTTATCCTGATTGGCAGCACCGCGATGTCGCAGAGCGTCCCCTTCGAAGAAATCGACACTAACGGGGATGGAGAGCTGTCGTTCCGCGAACTGGAAGACCGGTTCGGAACCCGCACGGCCAGCCGTCTTCTTCGAGAGTTCGACGACGATGACGGCCGGATTTCGTCAGATGAGTTGAGTGACGATGATGATGACGATGACGGCAGCACTTCTGCTCCGGATGACAACGATGATGATGATGACGACGACGATGACGATCGGGATGATAATGACGACGACGAAGATGATAACGACGATGATTCCGACGACGACGACGACGACGATGATGAAGACGAATCCGATGACAACAACGACGACGACGATGATGACGGCGATTCGGACGACGACGACGATGATGAGGACGACTGATCTGTCGTTTGATCCTCAACTGGTCTCGAACTAAGAAGAACGAAGTCGACCCTCGCCGGCGTGCCGGCGGGGGTCTGCTGCTGGAGAGTAGAGCGTGATTAGATCCTTAGTCGTTTGTATGGTCCTTATCCTCGGGCACATCGCCCCGAGCCCGGCGGTCGCGCAAACCGCCGAGCAAAGCATTGCGCGGCAATTGCGAGCGCAGGGCTACACGGATGTAGACACCAACCGAACGTTGCTTGGGCGGATCAGATTTGTGGCGACACGTGGCAACCAGCAGCGCGAGATTGTCTATGAACCGAGTACCGGCGTCATTTTGAGAGACGTGACAAGAACGACGAATGGCCGTCGACCAGCTGTTCCCATTTTGCGAAGTGACGACGAACGCGGCGGATCGGGTGGCAGATCAGGCGAAAATGATGACAATGGATCCGGCGGCGGCGGAAGCGGTGGCTCCGGCGGCCGTGAGGACGACGACAACGACGATGATGGCGGCGGCGGCTCTGGCGGAGGCGGTGGTTCCGGTGGCGGCGACAACGATGACGAACAAGATGACGACGACGATGATGGGGGGGATGATGATGACGACGGCGGAGAAGACGACGACGATTAAACTGCCTGCTCTCTGAGCCAGGACATCGTTGTGAATCGCACCATCCTCATTGGCGTGGTCCTTTTGATTCAGTTTGCCTGCGCTGTTTTCTTCGTGTCGGATATTCTGATTTCGATACTCGGGATCACAACTGCGCCGATTTCCTGGCAAGTCCACGAGGCGATTGAAATCAGCGCCGCGTTTGGGCTTGTCCTTGGTACTGTGATGGGCGCGGTCGTCTTGCGGAACATCCAGAGGCGCTATCAGCGGGTCGAAGGACAGCTGCGCGCTGCATCGGGCGCCTTCATGGAGCTAATGGAAGAACGGTTCGGTGAGTGGGGGCTGACGCCAGCGGAACGGGATGTCGCCCTGTTTGCGATCAAGGGATTCTCGACCGCTGAGATCGCAGGGATGCGCCAGACCTCCGAAGGGACGGTCAAGGCACAGACCAATGCGATCTATCGTAAGGCCGGGGTGGGCGGACGCCCCCAGCTTCTGAGCCTCTTCATCGATGATCTGATGGGCGACGGCTTAACGGCGAAGACGGCTGATCAGACCTCAGCATCGGATGCGTGAGCGCGAAGGACGTCGAGCGTCACGATATCGAGTGCGCGTTGATGGGTCGCAGCGAGGCGCACCTTGGGTGCGCACCCCTCCTCCGCCGCTTGCAGAAACCTCCCGGCGCACAGGCACCAGTGATCGCCCGGCTTTAGTCCGGGAAAACTGAACTCAGGCCGGGGCGTGGACAGGTCATTGCCTACGTATTTCGAGAAGGCCAAGAACTCTGCCGTCATTTCGGCGCAGACCGTATGGCTGCCCTGGTCGGCCGCGCAGGTGTCGCAGGCGCCATTGCGGAAGAAGCCGGTCATCGGATCGGTTGAGCAGGGCTGCAACGTTCCCCCGAGGACGTTGGTCGACGGATCTTTCTCCATATCAGCGTCTCTCCATCAGGGTGTCCGAGATCCGGCGGAACATCTCGATATTCCCGGGCTGCACGTTTGACCAACGAAACTGACGGTCGGCGGCACTCATCGCGATGACGATATCGCGCGACCGGTCGATGTAAATGTACTGCCCGTAGATGCCGTGAGCAAAGGCTTCCCCTTCCCTTGCGTCGGCCGGGACCCACCACTGATAGCCGTATTGCCGCGCGCCGGGCATCGTGTTGGCCTGCGGGGTCGTCGATGCCTTGATCCAGTCGGCGGGCAGGATCCCGGCGCCGTCCTGAGCGATGATCCGGCCGAAGCGGGCATAGTCCCGCGTCGTCATCAGGAGCCCACCCAGCACGAAGGCCACGCCGTGCCCGTCGGTGATGTAGGCGGGTGTTTCTTCGAGCCCGATGGGCGCAAGGACTTTTTCAGCAAGAAGATCTGGGATCTCGCGCCCCGTCGCGCCGCGGAGCACCATACCGATCACATGGGTGTCGATCGAGACGTAGTTCCAGCGAATACCCGGAGCACGTTCAGATTCGGTCAGTCCGCTTGTAAAGCCGTCCATCGACTGGCCGAGGGCGAGGACGCGGCCCATCCGGTTTATATCGGAGTTGGGGTCAAGATAGTCCTCGTCAAAGACAACCCCGGACGACATCGTGAGGAGATCGCGCAAGGTGGCCTGATCATAGGCTGTGCCGGCAAGTTCAGGCACGTAGTTGGTCACCGGATCGTCGATACTGTCGATGGCCCCCTCGGCAAGCAGGATGCCGGTGAGGACCGAGAGATAGCTCTTTGCGACAGACCAGGAGATCCGGCGGTCCGTCGGTTCGGTGCCGAGAAGATAGTCTTCCAACACGATCTGGCCCTGGTCGAGGACGACGATCGAGGTAACCGCACGGTCTTGGACCCATGTCTCGTAGCCGTCAGGCGGTGTGAGCGGTGGACCTTCCAGAAGCGGCAGGACGGGTGCTTCGCCTAATGGCATGTCACGGGTCAGAAACAGCTCTTCCATTTCCGAGAAGTTGCTTACGATCCGGTCCGCATCGAAGAGCGAGTTGACGGCGAGCAGGCGTGCGATTTCTTCCCGGTTCCAGACGGCGAGTGCGGCTGCCGGGACGGTGATGGCGATTAGGGCAACACCCGCCCATTTGAGAAAACGTTTCATGATCTCTTATTCATATAAGTGATTTGACGGCGGGTCCCAAGAGAGCCAGCGGCCGTGGAAGTCCATGCGCCCGAGAGCAAAGGACTGGTTGCCGGGCCAGTGACGGACGGCAATGCCCGCACCGCGGCCCCCGTCTGTCTCGATTGCAATCCAAGACAGCGGTGTATCTTCCGTTGCCTGCGCACCTGCGGCTTCAACATGGGCGCGGGCGCGGGCGTCCACATCGGGCGGGAAGTACTGCCAGGCGACGGTATTGAAGAGGACATGGTGATGGCCGGGCCGGGGTGCCAGGCGGTTTTCCAGCCAGTCGGCGGCATCTGCCTTGTCGACCGGCGGCGGGCCGGCGGCAATGGCGGCTTCGGTCAGCTTGTGGCGTTCGGGTTGGTCGGGCCAGAGATAGGCGCGCAAGCGCAGGACCTCGGCCGGGTCCGTCATGCGAAAGGGGCTCAGATCGGCGCCACGTCTGTCAGAGACGCTGACGGGATGGTTCGCGGGCGTAGGGCCGGTCCAATCCGGGTGCAGCGTGAGGACGGGATCGGCTGCACCGAGGGGTCCGCCCGGCGTTTCGACCGCGTAGCGATCGAAATTGAGGTTCAGGCCGCCACTCGCCCCGACCTCGGACAGGATCAGCGGGTGCCGTGGGCGCAGCCAGGCGACGGCGGCGAGGAGGCCGGCGGACCGGCGCACCTCGTTGGTCTGCGGCGCGTCGTCGAGGAAACCAAGGATCTCGGCCTCGTGCGTTTCGATCGCGTTGAGGATGCCACGCCACAGCCGATCGTCGTCCACCTCGTTGGGCGGGTAGAGTGTCGCGAGAGGGTCACCGCGCAAGACGAGGGCGTGCAGCGCCCCCGCGAGGCGGAGCGAAACGTTATCGGCACTGGGCCTAGGATCGCCGGGCCAGTTCAGCACCCGGTTGGTGACCGGAGTGCCGCGCTCCAACCGGTCGGAGCAAAGCTGCATCAGGCGGCCCATGAAGGGCGAACCGAGTGCGGCGCAGTTCTTGGCCTGAACCGCAAAGGCCTCGCGCGGGGTCATTTGAACCGGTCGACCAGCTTTTGAAGGGATGAGCGGGTGTCCTCTTCAGGGGGGGGCTCGGCAGCCCTTTCGGGCTTTCTCGCCGGTTCGGGCCGTTTGGACGATCGGTGTGGGGCAGTTCGTTGGGCCACTGCGTTCATGAAACGGCCGGGATCGCCATCGGCCAGATGTGGCGCGCCGTCCGAAATCCCACGCAGAAGATCGTCGAGCCAATCCTCATCTGCCTTTGCGAAGTCGCGCAGGACGTAGCCGGAGACCAGATCTTTGTGCCCCGGATGGCCGATGCCGATTCTGATGCGCGCGTAGTCCGGTCCGATATGATCGTGGAGCGACCGCAGCCCATTGTGACCCGCATGGCCGCCGCCCACCTTGTGCTTCAGTCGTCCCGGCGCAAGATCCAGTTCGTCGTGGAAGACGGTGACGTCATCCGGCGTGAGCTTGAAAAATCGCATCGCCTCGCCCACCGACTGGCCGGAGCGGTTCATATAGGTTTCCGGCTTCAGGAGGGTCACTTTCTCACTGCCCAGGCGGCCTTCCGACAGGCTGCCCTGAAACTTGCCCCGCCATGGCGCAAGATCATGATCGGCCGCGATCCTGTCGAGCGCCATGAATCCGATGTTGTGTCGGTTATGTGCATATCTGGCACCCGGATTACCAAGGCCGACAAAGAGTTTCATGACGTTTCCGATCCTTCAGCGCCGATAGTTCTATGGGTCGGCAAGCTCACGGTCCAGCCTTGCTAGAGGGCGCCAACGGTTGCCGCTTGGGCACTCATGCAGACATCGCAACTTGAAAAATAAGGTAATTTGTGCGACTATTTTGCAGTTATTGATGTTGTTTTTTGTTTGTTTTGGGTTGGCATGACTTCGTTTGACGAGTGCACCGTTCTTTTGGCGCGGCCAGACAGTCCCGGCAGTATCCGTTTGGATATCATCGATGTTGAGGCGCCTGCACCGATCCACGACCTCTTCCAAGAGACGTCATCTGAACTTCCTGCGCGGCATGTCGATTGCCTGTTCGGTGAGACGAAGTTGTATGCGGTTCTGGATGCAGTGCGAATGCCAAGTGTCGCAGAATATGCGGCTGCTGAGGACCTACCGCATTGCAACCTCTATGCTGATATGGACGAGAGCCTGCAGGTGGTTGGGCCGTGGCTGGTGGAGCTCTCGAAGGAGGCGGGCCTGACCCGCGCGCTCGTGACCGATGACGGCAGCATCAATGCCTTCTGGTCCAAAGAGCCCGGCATATTCATTCAGACCTCTGCCGATTTGGAGGTATTGCAGCGGCATTTGATGCGTCTTGTCAGACCTAGTGATGACAGCGGGAAGCCAGTCTACTTCCGCTTCTGGGATCCTGGCGTGCTTCGCGACTATCTTGCGCGCATCGCCGATTGGCCGGAGCGGATCTTCAGCCTTTTCCTCCTGCC
Organism: Aestuariibius violaceus; assembly: GCF_040779325.2. Lineage (NCBI taxonomy): Bacteria > Pseudomonadati > Pseudomonadota > Alphaproteobacteria > Rhodobacterales > Paracoccaceae > Aestuariibius > Aestuariibius violaceus. The sequence goes on along the minus strand of NZ_JBFONT020000006.1, from coordinate 76,369 downwards.
GGACGACGCGGAGCTTGAGATCATCATCTGTGACGCCTCTTCCGGGCGCCTTCGAAAAGCAAGCATGGTCGGAGACTGGCCGAAACCGTCCAGACCTGCGTATCGACGGGATGTCACTCTGACGGCGCGCGACCGGATGCACTTCGCGCAAGGGCGGCTGCCTGCGATGAAAGCCGAGCTTGCTGCTTGGCTCAAACGGGCCGATCCCGTTCGATTTCGACCGTTCGATGCGGCGCGGATAAACCGGCTCGTCTCGCACGGCCTGGCGGAGGGGAGCACGTTCAAGTTCCGTTACAAGGAGGAATACGCCTACTTCTTATACATGATGACTTTCCTTGGCGGATGGTTTCATCGATCACCCGTCTATTCCGTCTTCGTTGATCCGCTCAAATCCAAGCCGGAAGGTCGCTACGTCCGGATGAGGCAAAGGTTTCCAGTGATCTACCAAAGCTTCTTCTCAAAGGTGCCGCCACCGCCGGTCGCACTGGAAGAACTGGAGACTGGTGTGATGGATGGCATTGCGCAGCGGGGCGATCTCGCGTCGGTGACGGTGGAGGATACCAAAAACCTCGCCCGGCGGTTTGAGGCCTTGATGAATCTCGACGGCGAACGGCTTGAGCTTGTCCGGCAAGAGGCGATGGAAGCTTGCGACCGGGTTAGTCTTTCCGAACGACGGGATCGGGGGATGTTCTATCTTCTCTGGCTGACCCTCGGCGTGCGGTTTCACGAAGACCCGCTTTTTCCCTGGGTTCGGGAGAAGCTTTTCGTAACGGCCGATATGTCGGAAAATCTTGACCAGACAATCCGTTACGCGCTGCGGCGTCTTCAAAGAACCAACGCGCTTTCGAGGGTGTTGACCCATGCCTAAATCCTGTGACGGACCCTCCGATACGCCACCCGGGGACCCGCCAAGTGGCCGGTCGGACGGAACCGGACTGTGTTGCGCGTGCCCGTTTAGCGGCACAGTCGATACCAATGGCCCCGGTAACTATGCGACGACCAGCGGCTATACCGGGTCGTCAACGCGGCGAAACAAATGCACCATTGCTGTGACCAGGACGAATACCGGCGGTACGGTGACGGTCACCAAGACCTTCTCCCTGACCTACACGAACGACGCGCGCGCTTCTTCCGACAGAAGCGGCGCGGTATCGGCGATCAGTTCGGCGATGTCGGCTTGGACGTCGGGCGCGAGTTCGTACAAGGTAAAGACTGAGCAACCTGGATGTGATGCCCAGGAGCTGCGAATACAGTTCCGAAGCACGATCGTGACCTCGGGAGCTGATGTGGCGGTTTCAGTCGACGGAACAAACCCTGCAAATCGTCCATCGGTTGTCACTGGCGGGACCCAGATGCGCTATATGGTCCACGGAACGTCAGGTGCCTGGGCGATGATCCATGAGATGGGGCATACCTTCGGTCTGCCGGATGAATACACGCAGCTGACAGGTGTTCCCATCACACCGCCGCCGCCGACGCCGGGTGCGCCAGTCGTAATCCCGCCATCGGCAACGCCGAGCGCAACGTATGTCGCGGCTCCGCCGCAAGCGAACTCGACCGTAACCCTGACGGCGAGCCGGCCGAGTACCCGGCATCCCGGCAAGTATATATTCGATGTGGAGTCGGTCATGGGACGCAGTGGAAACACGACCTTCGAGCTGCATCACTATTTCTGGATCGCAATCGAGGTCAAACGTCTGATGGAAGAAGAGGGGACGCCTGCCGTTGTCACAATCATCTAGACGTACCCTAGCTTTCGCAGTGCCTTTTTTCCTGCTGGCCTGCACACCAATTTCGGAGGCTCAAATGTCAAATGAGGACTGCAAGACGGATCCTGTAACTGTCGCAACGGCGGACGTGCCGGGTCTTCGGTATGAGCTGTTTCTTTCGCCTCAAGTCTGCCTTCTGCCAACGGAAGAAGGTGCGGATATCAGCGACCACTTAGCGTTCATCCGACTGGCAAATACCGGTGATCAGCCTTTGGAGATTGTCGCGTCCGAGCGCGGTCTTTCGGTTGTCGCCTTGTGGGATCTGTCGGACCCAGATCAGGTGATGGATCTGGGGGACGAGCCGTTCACAGGAGATGATCCTTTGAGTACGGTCCGTTTGCGTCCGGGGGAGACTTGGGACGGCCCCAGGGAGGATGGATTTGCGACCATTTTTATCCCCGCTTTTCTGGAAGGGAAGACCCTGCACGGGAAGACCTTGCCGCCAGAGCGCCGAGCTGTGCGTCCGCTGGGGGTGAAGGCGGTGTTCGCTCATACGATGTCGCATGGCGACGGGTTCCAACCCTTCGAGCAAACCTTCATAGCCGAGACCGAAGTCGTCGTGAGAGCGCGCTAGGCGGTCCAGCTGTTCTGCGGATCGGGAGCGAGATAAAGACAGCCCGCTCCCGAGATGGCTTTATTCGTTTTCGCCCTGTTCGCTGGCAGGCACTTCATCAGCTTCCGCTTCTTCTTCCTCGTCATCGCTTTGCGAGGCCAGGCCCGACGGCGCCTGGATGTTGGCGATCACGAAGTCGCGGTCGATCGTCGGGCGCGCGCCCTCCGGCAGAGTGATCGACGAGATCGTGATCGTATCGCCGATCTGCAGGCCGCTGACATCGGCAATTAGCTTCTCCGGGATGTCTCCTGCAGTCACAACGAGTTCGACTTCCGGACGGACGACGGTCAGAACGCCGCCGCGCTTGATACCGGGGCAATTCTCTTCGCCTGTGAACTCGACCGCAATGAAGAGGTTGATGCGCGAGTTGCGCTTCAGCCGCATCAGGTCGAGGTGGGTCGGCAGGTCCTTGACCACGTCGCGCTGAACGTTGCGGCAGATGACGCGGACGTCATCGTGACCGTCGACCTTCAGGTTGAAGAGGGTCGACAGGAAGCGACCGTCTTTCAGGCGCTTGAGCAGCGCATTGAAGGGGACGTTGATGGGCAGCGGATCGGTGCCGCCGCCATAAACGATGCCGGGAACCTTGCCATCGCGGCGTGCTTGGCGGGCGGCCCCCTTGCCTGTCCCCGCGCGTTCCTCGGCGATGAGATCCGGGATCTCTCCAGCCATGGTGTTTCTCCTGAATGTGGGGCCATCCTCCAAGGGTGTATGGCCCGGTTGAAGCGTGCCACTTACGGCGAATCGGCCCATTTGAAAAGGTGAAAATGAGCGATTGCGGGGGCGCGCGGGCCGTGATTGACGGAACGTATGGCTTTGTTGACGCCCCTCGTGATCTCCAGGCGACCATCGGCGGCATTCGCGTCGATGGGCATGCTCTGGGGATCGTTCGCCGCGCAGGTGCCGGTGCTGAAGGACCGGATCGGCGCGGGCGACGCGCTGTTTGGCGGCTTGCTTGCCATGTCCGGAGCGGGCCTCTTGGTTGCGATCCTCATCGCGCCGATGTTCGACAAGCGGCTCGGAGCGCGGTCCATGCAGGTATCGGCAGTGATGCTGGCTGTGGTCTACCTGTCATTGGGCATGGCGCAATCGCCGGTGGGTTTTGCCGTCGCGATCGTCCTGGCCGCGGGGGCATCGGGCCTCTTGGATGTTCTTATCAATGCGCGCGTCAGCGAGTTGGAGGGGCGACACCGCCGCTCTCTGATGAACGTAAATCACGGGATGTTTTCGCTGGCCTATGCAATGGGGGCCTTTTCGACTGGGCTCGCCCGTGAGGTGGGGTGGCCGCCGGTTGCGACCTTTGCCGTTCTAGGATTCCTGGTGCTGGTCCTGTCCACGACGATGCGCCTTGAGCCTGAGGTTGGCATTGCGGGCGCCGATCGGGCTCCGTTGCCGTGGCTGGTCGTTATCCCCAGCGGATTGATCCTGTTGATCGCCTTCCAGTCGGAGGCATCGGTCGAAGCATGGTCGGCGTTGCACATTGAGCGCACACTTGGCGGACGCGCGGTTGAGGGGGCATTCGGGCCCACAATGCTGGGCCTGACGATGGCTGCGGGGCGTTTTGCTGGCCAAGCGGTGGGGGAGCGGATCGGCAATCGGGCTCTGCTGACCGGGGCGCTGCTGGTTTCATCCACCGGGACGGTGATCGCTGGATTGGCCTCCACCGAGACGGTTGCCTATGTTGGTTTCGGCATCGTCGGGCTCGGCATTTCGGTGCTCGCGCCGACGACGCTGGCCATGGTCGGTGTGCGGGTGGGGCCGGGACCGCGCGCCTATGTCATCAGCCGGGTCGCGGTAATCGGGTTCTCGGCCTTCTTTATCGGACCGGCGATGATGGGACTCGCGGCGGAGTTCTTCGGCCTCCGCATAGCGTTCGTGATGATAGCCGGTCTGTTGTTGCTTGCGCTTCTACCGCTCGCTCTTCTATCGCGGCAGGACCGGGTCGTTCCTGCCTGAGGGGAGGGATCAGGCCCAGTCGCCTTCGAAGTCTTTCGGTACCAGCAGGACATCGCGGTCCAGCGTCTTCACGTCCTTCCTGCCGCACAGAGCCATAGTGGTGTCGAGCTCTCGGTGAATGATCTCCAGCGCGGTTGTCACGCCTCTCTGACCCATGGCGCCAAGACCATAGGTGAAGGCGCGGCCAATATACGTGCCCTTGGCCCCTAGGGCGAGGGCCTTGAGTACGTCCTGTCCCGACCGGATCCCGCTGTCGAGATGGATCTCCACCTTGTCTCCCACCGCATCGACGATCGACGGCAGAACTCGGATAGACGAAAGTGCCCCGTCGAGCTGTCGCCCGCCGTGGTTCGAGACGACGATGGCATCCGCTCCGATCTCAGCCGCCTTTCGGGCATCATCGGCATCGAGGATCCCTTTCAGGATCAGCTTGCCGCCCCACTGCTCTTTCAGCTTGGCGACCTTGGCCCAGTCGAGCTGCGGGTCGAACTGCTCGGCGGTCCAGGACGAAAGGGAGGAGGCATCCGTAACCCCTTTCGCGTGGCCTACGATATTGCCAAACTTGCGGCGCTTGGTCTGCAGCATCTCCATCCCCCAGCGCCATTTGGTGGCCAGATCAAGCATTGTTGCGGGGGTCAGTTTCGGCGGGGCGGTCAGCCCGTTTTTAAGGTCCTTGTGCCGCTGCCCGAGGATCTGCAGATCAAGCGTCAGCACCATCGCTGAACAACCCGCATCCTTTGCTCTCTGGATCAGCGCGGCCACGTATTCTTCATCCCGCATCACATAGAGCTGGAACCAGAACGGCTTGCTTGTATGGGTGGCAACATCCTCGATCGAGCAGATCGACATGGTCGAAAGAGTGAAGGGCACGCCGAACTTCTCTGCCGCGCGCGCCGCCTTGATTTCTCCATCCGCGTGCTGCATCCCCGTCAGCCCGACCGGCGCCAGAGCAACCGGCATCGCAACCGGCTCTCCGATCATTGTGCTTTCGGTCGTCCGGCCCTCCATATCGACGGCCACACGCTGGCGCAGGCGGATCTTGTCGAAATCCGACGTGTTCTCGCGGAACGTCTGCTCGGTCCAGCTGCCGGATTCCGCATAGTCGTAGAACATCTTCGGGACACGACGCCGATAGATCGGCTTGAAGTCGTCGATGGTGGTGATGACTGGCATGGGGATCTTCTTTTTGATGTCGATGCCATGTTGCGGCCAACAGGCCCTGCCCGCAACCGGTCAGTTGCTGCTGGCTATTGATTGGATCAAATTGCCTGAAATGCTCTGTTTTTCATTTGGTTCCGGCGAGCTGCGTTAATGTTTGCTTGGATCGGTCTGTGTCAGGTTCTTCCCAAAGGGGAGTTCTTAACTCATGGCATTCTTGCGTCGACATGTCGGAACAATTCTGCTCATCGCAATGGCATTGGTGCTCTTTGTCGTCTCGGCAGAACTCGAAGCCTTTGAGGAGTTCTATGAGTATTCTCGCAACCATGAGGAGTATGATCTCGACGAGGTCTTCACCTTCTTCGTCTGCACCGCGATTTTCTTGCCGATCCATATGTGGCGCAGCAACAGACGGCTGAGGCGCGCCTTCTGCGAGAAACGAAACGCAGAGGCCGAAGCGACCCATATCGCCCTTCACGATGTGCTTACCGGCCTTAGAAACAGGCGCTTCCTGAGCGAGTTGATTGCGCGTTGGGATCCTCGGGACCGGCGACGAAAGCAGGATCTTTCAGTTCTGCTAATCGACCTCGATCGCTTCAAGCCGATCAATGATTTGCGTGGGCATGAGGCGGGCGATGCAATTCTGCGGGAGGTTGCCAATCGCATTCGCGGCGTGTGCGATGACGGGATGGTTGCGGCGCGTCTTGGAGGCGACGAGTTCGCGATCGTACACGACGCCGCTGAAAGCCATCGCGATACCGAAACGGTGGCGCGGGATCTTCTGCACCGTCTGTCACAACCCTACTCCTTCGGGGACTGGTCTGCGGTGGTGACCTGCAGTGTGGGGATCGCGTCCGCAGAGATCGGTGGCGATGCCTCTGATCTTCTGCGCCGGGCCGACCAGGCGATGTATCGAGCCAAGGCGGCGGGACGGGCGACTTATGGCTTCTACGACGACGCGTTGGGAGAAGAGTTGCGCGACAAGGCGGAACTCGAGGCGGATTTGAGAGCCTCCATCCAGAACAATGCGCTGGAGCCGTACTTTCAACCGATCGTCGATATCGAATGCGAAAGTGTCATCGGTCTTGAGGTACTTGCACGCTGGAAGCACCCGACGCGCGGCTTCATCTCTCCAGAGATCTTCGTTCGGATGGCTGAAGAGATTGGCATGATCGACAAGTTCAGCGATCAGATGTTGGAGAAGGCTTGCGACGCTGCCAGAAGGTGGTCGAACGCGATCAGCCTATCCTTCAATCTGTCACCCAGCCAATTCGATGACGAGAGCCTTCCGTCAAGGATCTCCGAAATCCTGGCCGAGACCGGGTTTCCGCCGCACCGTCTTGAGATCGAGATCACCGAGCAGGCCATCGTCGTCGACATGGATCGAGCACGCGAAGTGATTGATGCGTTACGCAAAACGGGTGTTCGGTTGTCGCTGGACGACTTTGGAACCGGCGCATCGAGTCTTGCCACGCTTGCGCAATTGCCGTTTGACCGGCTCAAGATTGACCGCAGCTTTGTCTCGGACATCGTGGACCACACGGATAACGCCAAGATTGTGAGAGGGGTCCTTGCCTTAGCAGGCTCTCTGGATCTGAGTGTCACCGCGGAAGGGATCGAACACGCGGAGGAGCTGGCGTTTCTGCGCGACCTGGACTGCAGCTACGGTCAGGGCTACCTCTTCAGCAAGCCCCTGCCTGCAAGCGAAATCGCGGAGACGCTGCTCGACCTGGGAACGTTTGCGAAAGATGCACAAAGCGAGACCGCGAGTGCGGAAGATCGTAAGCGCGCTTGATGGCCTCGTCACCGAAGGGTGGTGAAGGCTCATCATGTTGGGCGACGTAAAACCAGACTACATGGCGTCGCGAGCGATAGACCTTGAAGGGCTGGATGGTCCCACCAGTAACTGCCGCCCGACTTCCTCGTAAGAAAAACCAAATCAAGAAAGAAGGGAGCTTAGCAGCTTGCTTATGATACGATATTGCACTAACTAGTTCAATATCGTATTATATAGGAGCCTGAGATGACCCTCTCACGAAGAAAGACACTTGCATTGATTGGCGGTGGAACTGTGCTGGCAGCTGGCGCCGCCTCCGCCGGTTTTCTGATGACGCGGACACCTCAGAAAGCGCTTGCGCCCTGGGATGCCGCAGGCGGCTATGACGATCCGCGGATGAGGGCGCTGTCCTATGCTCTCCTCGCTCCGAACCCACACAATCGTCAACCCTGGCTCGCGCAGCTCGTCGGCGATGATGGCTTAACGATCTGGCGTGATGAGACGCGCGACTTGCCCGTGACCGACCCTTACGCAAGGCAGCTGACGATCGGGATGGGGTGTTTCCTCTCGCTTATGAGGATGGCCGCGGCGGAGGAGGGGTTTGCCGTCGAAGAGGACCTCTTTCCTGAGGGAGAAACTGGCCCAGTCGCGGTGTGCCGGTTCCGTTCTGATGCGGCTGAAGCTGATCCGCTCTTTGCGTATGTGATGGAACGTCGATCGCACAAGGAAGCCTTCGTCGACCGCACGGTCGGGTCCGAGGTCGATATTCTGAGAGGCTACGCCCAGATCATCACCGACGTGGATGAGGTTTCGAGAACGGCTGAGATTGCAGAACACGCCTGGCGAACCGAAGCCGCCACCAAGGACGCCTGGCAGGAAAGCGTCGATCTCCTCAGGATCGGTAAGCGTGAGATCAATGCGATGCCCGACGGGATCGATGCAGGTGGCCCGATGATAGAGACGCTTGCGTTGCTCGGCCTCTTTACACGAGAGGCTGCCTCGGACCTTGAGAATCCCGGCACCCAGGGGGCCATCGAAGACACGGCAAGCGCCATCATTCAGGCCCCCGCCTTCGCCGTGCAGGTCACTGAAGGCAACACGCGTATCGACCAACTCGCCGCCGGAGACCAATGGCTGCGCCTGAACCTTGCTGCCGCCGGAGCAGGGCTTGCCTTGCGACCCGTCAGCCAGGCTCTGCAGGAATACCCAGAAGTGGCGCCCCAGTACGAGGCGATCCACGCGCTTTATGCGCCCGAAGGCGGAACAGTTCAAATGCTGGGTCTGCTGGGTTATGGGGAACAGACGCCGCGCACCCCGCGCTGGCCGATCGAGACGCGTATGGTGACCGGATGGTAAATGGATCGCACTGAAATCCCTTTGTATTTCCAGTTCTTCAACGAGATCGGGATCATCGGGCAGTTGAGCAGGGCTATGCTCGAAGCCCAGCTGCCCAAAGGCCTCCTCGCGCCGCATTTTGCGATCCTCAACCATCTCATTCGGGTCCGTGACGGTCAAACGCCCTTGACCCTTGCCAAGGCGTTTCAGGTGCCAAAGACAACGATGACCCATAGCCTTGGCATCCTGGAGAAGCACGGTCTGGTTGCTCTCAAGCCTCACCCCAAGGACGGACGCAGCAAGCAGGTCTGGATCACCGAGGCCGGCCGGACACTACGCGAAAATACGATTGAAGCGACGGGGCCAGCCTTCGCCGCATTCGCCGAGAAATTCGATCCTCGCACCGTGGGAGAGATTGTGCCCAAGCTGGCTGAAATGCGCGCGTTCCTCGACGCTGCCCGGGATGCTGACTAGGCGAGGTGCGCGCCGTCGGCGAGGTTTTTCACAAACCGCAGAACGTCGGCCGCTGGTTTGCCTTGGGCGATCTCGTGCACGATCGCCGATCCGACGACTGCGCCGTCTGCAACCCTAGCGATTGCTTGGGCGCTCTCTGGCGTCTTAATCCCGAAACCTACGATCACGGGAAGCCCGGAGGCAGACTTGATCCGCGCCACATCTGGAGCAACGACCTGCGGTTGGGCCTCTGCCGATCCGGTGATGCCGGTGATCGAAACGTAATAGACAAAACCGGAGGTATTTCTGACCACGACGGGAAGCCGTGCTTCGTCGGTTGTCGGGGTTGCGAGGCGAATGAAGTCCAGCCCCGCCGCCCGCGCAGGCAAGCAAAGCTCCATGTCTTCCTCAGGAGGAAGATCGACGACGATCAAGCCATCCACGCCTGCCTCCTGCGCGTCCGCCAGAAACCTGTCGACCCCGCGATTGTAGATCGGATTGTAGTATCCCATTAGCACGACCGGAGTGCTGGTGTCGCTCTCCCGAAAGCGGCGCACCATCTGCAGCGTCTTTTGCAGCGTCTGGCCGCTCTCGAGCGCCCGTTGTCCGGCCAACTGGATTGTCGGCCCGTCCGCCATAGGATCGGTGAACGGCACGCCAAGCTCGATGATATCCACGCCGGCCTCAGGTAGGCCGCGCATGATCTCGAACGATGTCTCAAGGTCCGGATCACCCGCCATGATGTAGGCGATGAAGGCCTTCTTTCCCTCCGCCTTCAGATCCTCAAAACGCGCTGCGATCCGTGTCATGCTGTCACCCTTGTCGTCCGGCGCGGTGTGGCGCCCATGGGGCTTAAGGTCAATGGTTCAAAAACACCTCGCACGACGAACACTCTAACCGGGACCGGGTTGTTTCTTTCCGGTACGCTTAGCTCTTCACGGATCACCGGGTTGCGGGGGACGGTCCATCTTCATAAGAGGCAGGCCGGATCGAGACAGGAGACGATCATGGGTTTCAGGATGGGTATTGTTGGGCTTCCCAATGTCGGGAAATCCACGCTCTTCAACGCGCTGACGCGGACCGCCGCCGCTCAGGCCGCAAATTTCCCTTTCTGCACCATTGAGCCGAATGTCGGTGAGGTCTCGGTTCCTGACGCCCGTCTCGACAGGCTCGCCGATCTTGCCAAGTCGAAAGAGAAGGTTCCCGCCAGGATGACGTTCGTTGACATCGCTGGCCTCGTCAAAGGTGCCTCAAAAGGGGAGGGGCTGGGCAACCAGTTCCTCGCCAATATCCGCGAGGTTGACGCGATTGCTCACGTCCTGCGGTGTTTCGAGGATGACGACGTGACCCATGTCGAGGGCCGCGTCGACCCAGTGGCGGATGCTGCTACGATCGAAACCGAGCTGATGCTTGCCGATCTTGAAAGCGTGGAAAAGCGCCGCGCAAACCTTGTCCGAAAGCTCAAGGGTAACGACAAGGAAGCACAACAGCAGGACCGTTTGCTTGCCGCCGCGCAGGAGATGCTGGAGAACGGCACGCCCGCGCGACGTGTCGAGGTCGCGGATGAGGATGCGAAGGCGTGGAAGGCGCTGCAGCTTCTGACCACGAAACCCGTCCTTTACGTCTGCAACGTCGCCGAGGAAGAGGCTGCTACCGGCAATGCTCTGTCTCAAAAGGTCGCCGAGATGGCTGCGGCCGAAGGCAACGCCCACGTCGTCATTTCTGCCCGCATCGAAGAGGAGATCAGCCAACTCGATGCAGAAGAGGCGGCGATGTTTCTGGACGAAATGGGGCTCAAGGAAGCCGGCCTCGATCGCCTTATCCGGGCCGGCTATGCGCTTCTCAATCTCGAGACTTATTTCACTATTGGCCCCAAAGAGGCGCGGGCCTGGACGATCCGGGAAGGGACGCTTGCGCCACAGGCGGCGGGTGTCATTCACGGTGATTTCGAAAAGGGCTTCATCCGGGCCGAAACCATCGCCTACGATGATTTCGTCGCTCTTGGTGGGGAACAGGCGGCCAAGGAGGCGGGCAAAATGCGCGCCGAAGGTAAGGGGTACCGCGTGAAGGACGGCGACGTCTTACACTTCCTGTTCAACACCTGAAGGGATCTGCGATGAACAAACTCTTTGTCCTCGGCACCGTCGCCGTGCTTTCCGCCTGCTCGGTCGACAGCCTGATGGCGACGGCCTATCCCGACCGCGAGATCTTTGCCTTCCGCTCCACCGTGTCGGAGGAGGATGTCCTGCGCTACGCCTGTGCGCCCAGCGCGACGGAAGAAGAGACGCTGCGACGCGCCCGGGCCGCACATGCCTTTGCCGATGCGCAGCTTGAGGCGTTCGCCGAACGAGCCGAGACCCGTATGATCCAACGGCTTGAAAGTGGCGATAGCACGCTTGCGGCGTCGTTCGAACTCAACCGGAACGCCAGCCGTTTCGGTGAGGTTCTCTCGGAAGAGATCGAGGCCCGCTATCAATGCCTGCTGTTTGATTTCGTCGAAACCTGATTAACGATCGGGCCGCGTCATGTTCAGCTGTGATGGATGCGTTAGGTCATTGGGTCGAGCGGAGATCTGCCATTCGTCTGATCCTTCCGTTACCGCGCCTGTCTGCTAGGGTGCCGCCGATATGACGCCGATCATCATCGACACCGATCCCGGCATCGACGATGCCATGGCGATCTTCTTTGCTGCCGCTGCGCCAGAGATCGAGCTGCTTGGCCTGACGACCGTTTTCGGAAATGTTTCTGGCCGGATTGCCGTGCGCAACGCGTTGCGGTTGGTCGAGGCAGTAGATCTCGACATTCCGGTCGCTGAAGGTGCGTGGCGCCCCCGTGTCCGGCCACCGGTCGAACCGTCGTGGAAAGTCCATGGTCGCGAGGGCTTTGGCACGTTGCCCGCAGATGTGCCGAGGGGTAAGGCCGCCGACGAAGGCGCGGCAGATTTCCTGATCCGCGTCACTGCTGAGCGTCCGGGCGAAGTCACGCTATGCGCGATAGCGCCGCTTACGAACGTGGCCGAGGCGATTGACCGCGACCCGGGTTTTGCTAGCCGGTTGAAGGAACTTGTCATTATGGGTGGGTCTCTCGATGCTGGCGGCAATGCCACCCCTCATGCGGAAGCCAACACCCATAAAGACCCCGACGCCGCCCAGATTGTCTTTGCGAGCGGCGCCCCCATCCGCATGGTCGGCCTTGATGTGACCAATCATGTGATTTGCACCCCCAGCGATTTCGCGCTGATCGCTCATAGATCGCCGGTTCTCGGTGGTATGCTGCAGGAAATGAGCGGCCACTACGTCGAGTTCTATCAGGAGATGCGAAACTTCGATGGATGCGCGCTTCACGATCCCACAGCGATTGTCGCCGCCATCGAACCTGCACTGTTTGAGTGGCGCCGGACAAGGGTTCGAATTGTCGAGCGAGGCGAAGCTGCCGGTCGGACGATCGCTGATCCCGCCTGCGCCCACGCTCCGGTCGAGGTCGCGACTCGCGTCGATGCTCCAGCCGTCCTGCACCGCTTCACTGAGGCGCTGGGATACCTTCCCTGACAGTAGCGCTTCAAAGCGCTGGAAAGCCGTTTTACATCAGGAGGCTGGCAGCCCAAAAGCGTCGACAGAGACGTGGCCGAATGGTTCAAGGCGCTCCCCTGCTAAGGGCTGGAGATCATTCCGGTTTATTCCTTGAAAATCAGCCTCTTACGAGATCAAGTTTTCTGATAGCACACGCATATTGCCCAACTTTTTTGGTGGAATTCGGCCCTCTCAGGAGGATTTTCGGCGCGTCTCCGGCGCCCGCACAACCTGTCCTTCGGTTGCCGCGGCGGCGAAGTCGGCGCGCGTGAAATCCCAGCCATGGGCCCGGAGCCTGGATGCCAGATCTTCGGGCGCGATCTTCCGGTAGCGGTTCGCCATGTCGGCCTTCTTCCAGCCGCCCTGGTCCATCAGCGCGCCGAAATCGCGGGTCTGGGCATAGAACCAGGTCGCCCAGGTGTGGCGGAGCGTGTAGGGGGTCACGTCGTCCTCGAGATCGGCTGCACGTCGCGCTCAGTCGAAGGCGGATTTGAACTGACCGCCGCCATTCTGGCGCGACACGTAGCCTTTCCCCTTGGGCGTGGTCAGAAGCGGCCCGCGCTTCGGGAGGGGGCGCTGCAGCATCAGGTCGAGTGCCCGGCGGGGCAGGCGCACCATCCGCCCCTCGCCGTTCTTTGAGCGCAGGATGAAGGCCTCTCCTGTGACAGGGTAGAAGGTCTGGACCTGCAGTCGGATGCCGTCAATTGGACGGGTGCCGCTGCCCAGGAAGAAGGCGCCATCCTGCGCCGGCTCTCGCAGGCCTATGTGAGCGAACTCTCCGCGGCGCGGGATCCGTTCCGCGATCCGCCCATTCGCATGTAAGGATAACCAACGGCATGGATATCGCGGAGCTCGGCGTCCGGGTCACGGATCGGGGCGTCGTTCAGACGGCGACACGGCTGGAGCGGTTCCAGAGATCCGGGGCGCGCGCTGAGCGGCAGGCGGTGGCGACCGGACGCGCAGTCGCCACCATGAGCCGCGGATTCCGGAGCTTCGACTCGCGCAACGTCGCCCTCCAGCTCTCCCAGGTGGCCCAGCAGGCCTCGGCGACCGGCGATGTTATGCCGGCATTTGCCATCCAGCTTCCGGATCTCGCGATCGGGTTCGGCACGTTCGGGATCCTGGCAGGTGCCGCAGCCGGGGCGCTTCTGCCACTTGTCACAAACCTCATGTCCGCGAGGACCGAGGCCGAAGACTTCGAGAGCACCATCCCGCAGCTCGAGCGGGCGCTGTCGTCGCTTCAGGAGGCAGAGGCGCTCTACGCCCGGGCCATCGCCGACCGGGCGCTCGTGCAGAACGACGCCACGCGCAACGCGCTGCTCCTGGCGCAGAAGGAGCTCGACGCCCGCAAGGAGATCTTCGAGCTCCAGCGCATCGAGACGGAGATCCAGGCGGGCCAGCTGCGGGAGCGGATTGCCGAGCAGACCCAGCTTCTGGACGAGCTGACCCGGGTCCGGGCCGGCCTCACCGAAGACGTCTCCAACGAGAGCTTCGTCAATACCCAGGCCGAGCAGGAGCGGCTGCGGCTGACCATGGAGGCGCTCGACGCCAACCAGGAGCTCGTCAACGAGATCCGGCTGCAGAATGCCGAGCTCGACATCATGGAGGTCAGCCTGGCCCGCATGGACAAGGCGCTGGAAGAGGCATTCGACACGATCTCAGCAAGATAAGGAGCAGACGCAGCTGGAGATCGGTGAGGCCCATGCGGACTTTGCCGTGATGTGTCCGGGAAGCTCGGATCTGAGGTTCCCGAGCGACTGACCCAACCAGTTCGCCGCTTTTGTTGGTCTTCCGGTGACCCTAAACCCGATCTTCCTTCAGTATCAGGAAGTAACCGTCGTGGGGTCTCTCTCTGTGGCCTTCATATTCAGTGCTACCGCTCATCGGAGCTGGCGCATCGTCATCAGGACCGTAGGCGGTGCACCAGCGGCGCCAGCTTTCGTTTGAGTTTGAGCGGCAAATAATCCCTCCAACGCGGCGCGGGACGGGTACGGCTTACATAATGCCGGAAAGCTGCCTGCATCATATCCTCCGTCGCCCGCGCGCCCGCCAGGTCGATGTCGCGAAAGCGGCGCGGAAGCCAGTCCGCGAGTGCCTGGGTCTGACCGCGACCGATGTCTCGAAAGGCTTCGAGGCCCGCGATTCTGACACTTGGTGCAGTCTCCTTCGCGAAGTCAGGGCATCGGAGCCGCTCTGCCATCCACAGGACATCAGGCGCTCGATCCTCAAAGAGACGCTCGATTGCGGCGTCTTCAAAACCCCAGCGCCTCGTTTGTCCGAACTCCGCGATCTCCCTTGCAAAGCGGTTCAGTTCGCGAGGGGTCGGTTCGGTATCGTCCCAGCGCTTCGCCGCCCGTGCATCCTGCCAAACAGCGAGGGCAGCCGATGCCTCGAGCGAGGCGGCGGGGTTGGATACCTCCCGGCGGCTGAGCCTGTCCAGGTCTGCCCCTATGCGCAGGCAAACATCGGACAGGAGGTCACCGTCGGAAAGGCTGTCCGTCCGAAAAGGCACCAGTGTTACCACGTCGCGACCGAAGACCCGGTCCCAGCGTTCGAAGCGGCGCTGGTAGTCCGGCCAGAGACCAGCCAACTTCGGCGGTGGTGGGCCCAGCTTGACACTTTGCTGCAGAAGGCTGCGCATATACGCGTGGGGCGGGCGGATGTAGGCGAGGACGTGGACCGATTCGCAGTGCCGCAGCAGACGCACACGGATACGCTCGATCGCATCGACATCCGGCCAGATCGATAGGTTCTCGTAGCTGATGAAAGCGGCCCGGTCCGAGCGCTCCATGATCTCATTGAAGGTGGCGTCAGCGTCGGCCAACTCGGACGAGTCGACACCGAAGCGCTTGACGTCCCTTGGGCGCTGGAAGGTCCGGTCGAGGACTGAGTGAAGGACCGAGTCCTTCTCGGGACGCAGGTATTCGAGATTTGGATCGAGGTAGTTGAGGAAGGCGGCTTGTATCGTGGTACTGCCCGCTTTGTTCATGCCGATATGAAGATGGCAGATTGGCCTCATCTCACCACCCTGATCGCCGCGCTGTCATTCCGGCAAAACACGCCGGGACATTGTCTGATTGCAGCGGCTCAGTAAAGCCTGCTTTTGTACCGTCGACAACTGTTCATCGACGGCCATATAGACGCTTTGTGGTAACCGCCCTACTCAAGGTTCCAAAGTGATTTCGTGTTTGGTCGCGGGCCTTTGTGCCACCTCACGAAGGTCCGCTCCATCTGTGGTTAGTAGTCCTTTCGGGCGATGCCATTGGGCAAAGACTGCTTCGAGCGCGTCGCACCATGGAATGGCCTGCAGGCACTTGCCGCGTTAAATCTTCTACTTATTTAAGACGTCGACTCGTTACCGGAAGTTTTGTTTTGAACCAATCGATTGAAGAAGCGGTCAACACGATTTGGCTGGAGCACCTTTCTACGTGGGAGGATGGAGCTACCCACGATGCTTTAAAGGCACATCTCTTCGACGGACCGAAAAGTACTTATGTCGTGTTTGATGCAGGTGCGGTGAACAAAGTCTTGCGCTGGTCGAGTCTGAGCGTGGCTTTCGTGGAACGATATTGCAGGGTGAAGAGGCAGAAGAGCTGGCTGATGTCATGCCTTGCCTTGTGCAGTTATCTCCAGACGACCCATTGACGCAGAAGCTCTTTCGAGAAGTGCCCGGGGCCGATGCAAGCTTAGGCACCCTCCATTTGTGGCCCGGCAATCCGGCACTCGTTATCCGATGTAGTTTGGCCGCTGAAGAGCTGCGCCGCCATCTCCGCCGTCTCCTAAGGCCGGTAGATGCAGACGGACGGCGAAAATACGTGCGGTTATGGAACCCATCCATTGCCTAAGACTATCTACACGATTTGGAGGCACCAACACCTTTTCTGCGTCTTTATTTGAACGCGCCTCAGGAGCCGCTCACCTTGATTGCGCGCAAAGGCGACAACGCAGTGATTGCCAGTCCTAAGGTGTTCAGCACAACCGGTGAACTCCCGATACTCTCCGAAACAGACATCAAAGCTCTTACGGTTCGGGCCAAGACAAGATTTCATGAGCGGTTAGTTGGGCGCGTCATGGAACGATGCAGCGCCAAGGGATATCAGTTTGAGCGCGAACGGGCTTCGCATATTTCAAAGCAAGTCATGTCAGAAATGGAAGATCATAAGCCAAATGATGTACCAAAAATGAAAGACTATGAAAAACTCACGATTGTTCTTCTTATGATGCATCGTGACGCAACCGAAGCAATTCTCTCCGGACCCGTCGTGCGGAACCGTCATCTTCCCTGGGCCAAACGGGTGGATGTCGTTGCGAAGTCTTACTTGACGGGACTGCGCCGCATGAACGGTCAAGAGGTGATCTGATGGCGGCCCCTGCAATTCCGGCCGGTGCCGTTTATGTCGGTGGCGCTGCGCTTGCGTACGGTCTCATCTATGCTGTCAGCCCCGAGTTTCGTGCAGCACACGAAAACCTCGGTGAACTAATGGCTCAAGGGGCGGTCGATGCCTATAACCAAGTCGAGGATCTCATTCTCGGTGAAGACGACGCAGCGCCTGCGCCGGCAACGGGCGCTGACAGCCAAGCCGCAACCGACACTGCGACCGGCGAAGCGCGGTGTCCCAACATCCCGTACTGGCATTTTACCGATCCTGCGGCTGGTGCAACGATCCTGTCCGTGCGGGCGTTCTATGGCGCCAAAAACCATTTTGCGAACCGGCCTTGGGGGCCCCGCACAATCTTTCATACGGTGTTCATTAGCAACCCGCTCTACGTGCATAAACCGCACTTCTTCGTGCAGATCATGGCTGACTGCACCGTGCCTCTCGCGCCCGGGCAGGTCTGGGGGGACATCGTGCAGGAGTTCATCCACCCAGGCCGTCTGAATGAACGCCCGCCACACATGACGATCGTACTTGGGGGACCGAACGCCTTTCCAGAGTATCCTGGCTTTGAGGATTATCCGATCCGATGACTGACCAGGTGCTCCTTCCTGAACTTGGCGGCGCAGAACTCATCGAACTTGCCCGCATGCTTCTGGCGCGCAAACTAATGCCGGAAGATCGGCGGGGGACACTCAGCCCAATGGTGAATGCACCCTTGGCGCAATGCGCCATTTTGCATGAGCAGCTTCCGTTATCTCTTGCCGAATGGCTACCGCGCCTGAAGGATCAGTTCATTCAGGAGATGTCGGACACGCGCGCCGATCCGTCTTTGAGCCAACATTTGTCTGCGCTGGAAGATTACGCTGCTCGAACGAACCTCATCCGCCAGTACTTTCTACCTTTCTCGACGGCTCAAGGCATCGACACTTCCTCTGCATTGTCTATGGCCGAGGCCTTCAGCGAGACAGCCAGGTTTGCTCCGCCTGTGCCAGATATGGGGCCCCTTTATTCAACAACACCCCAAGGCGGATCGATCGCGCTGCCACGGCCGTTTGCCAGTTCGATCTTTGACCAGATACTGATAGGTCGGAATAGCCACATACATCTAGAGACGCGTCGCCGAGGAGAAACGAATGAGGCGGCCTCCGACGCAGTTATCCGTGCTTTAATGAAGGTCGTGGCGGAAGCGAGTACTAGCCCCTCGGAACCTCAACCATTTCATACGCCGAAACTGCGCTCCGAAGACTTTGCGAAGAGTTTCGCCTATACTCAAATGATGGAACTAGGTTTCTCTCGTGAAGAAATGATGGCCGCTCTTGCCCCTTGGGAATTGGTGGACTGAAGAGGCCTGGACGCAAGCGCGTTTGTCTGAAGATCAGAAACTGCAATGTGTTGGCATGCCGGACGGGGACGTGGTCGATGTTGTTGCGTCGGGCGAGTGCACAAAGCGCGACGAAGGCGACCAAGAGCGGTCCGGGATGTGTGACGACAGCGAGATCCTCCTCTTCCAGAACTCTTGGGAGCGCATGTCGACGCGATGGAGGCTGAGAACAGAGAGTGAACGAATTGCATGCCTTTTGCACGTGTCGTCGACTCTGGGCACCGGAAAATCCAGTAAAATCAATGAGTGCCGCGGAAAGTGATCTTGTTGCGGTTGCCGTTCCGAGCGTCTGGAAAAACCGTTTTACACCAAGGGGCTGGCAGTCTAACAACGTCGGCGGAGACGTGGCCGAGTGGTCGAAGGCGCTCCCCTGCTAAGGGAGTAGGCGGGAAACCGTCTCGAGGGTTCGAATCCCTTCGTCTCCGCCATCCACCACCTCTATCGAGTTGAGCCTGATCGTGAATGATCTGTCTCGCACTCGCTAACAGGGTCACGTGCAAGACCGTTGAAGCTGTCCCTATGGCATCTCTCGATAAGACCGACATTCATCAGCCGTCGCTGTAATAGGTCCAGCGATAGCGCGGCGGTGTTGGGCCCTTGTTCCGGCCGCCTTGCTGTGACTGCTCCCAAGCGTGGGCGAGAATGCCGACGGAGCGGGATAGAACGAATAGACCGCGGGCAAGGGGGGCGGGGAAGCCGAGTTCGGCGTGGATCACGGCCGTCGCGCCGTCGATGTTCATCGGCACTGGCTTCGAGGCAGTTTCAGCCAAGTGGCGTTCGATTGTCAGCGCGATGCGGCGGAATTGCCCGGTGACGATACCGTCGCGCTCGGCCCTTTCAACCAATGACATTAGCGCTGGGGCGCGCGGATCGACCGGGTGGAAGCGGTGGCCGAAGCCGGGGATGTAGCGCCCGTGTTCGGTGCGCCAACGGGTGATCTCGTCCGATACGGCATCCGGGCCGCCTGCGGCGTCGATCCGTTCGTATAGTTCGACGGCCTGTTCTCCGGCGCCGCCATGGACGTCGCCCAGCATGTTGACCGCGCTCGCCATGGCGTTGTTGAGGGGAAGGCCGCAGGTGACGGCCATCCGGGCCGTGGCGATGGACGGCGCTTGGGGGCCGTGATCGACGGCAGCGACCAGCGTTGCCTCAAGCAGCTTCGCGGCGCGGGGATCGGGGCGCTCGCCGCGGAGCATCAGCCAGATCATCTCGGCGAAGCCCGCCTGGCCAATCAGGTCCTGGACCTCATGCCCGCGCAGCGCGATGCGGCCGGGTTCCATGTCGATGATCGCTGTGCGCCACCAGTCAGAGACGTCGTTCGTCATATCGCGCCGCCTTCGCGCAGGGCGGTGATTTGGGCGCTGTCGTATCCGGCGGCCGCTAAGATGTCGTCGGTATCGGCCCCGAGGCCGGGGGGGGGCGCGGCAACGGTCGGTGGGGTGCCGTCGATCTTCACCGCGGTGCGCACCGTCTGGACCGGGCGGTCGACGCCTGGGACTTCATCGAAGCGGGCGACGAGGCCCCGGTCGGCGATCTGTGGATGGGCCAGGGCCTCCGGCACGTCCATGACGGAGCCTGCGGGGACGCCGATCGCGTTGAGCTCCCGCGCCCAGTCGGCGGCGGGTCGGGTCTGAAGCACCGTTTCAAGTTCCGCACGCAGGGCGTGGCGGTTCTTTTTGCGCATCTCGCGACTGGCGTAGTCGGGGCGGTCGAGCAGGTCGGCGCGGCCCAGATGGCGGGCGAGCGCCTCCCACTGGCTGTCGCGGTTGGCGGCGATGTTGAGCGGACCGTCTGCGGCGCGGAAGGCGCCGGAGGGGGCCGAGGTCATGTTTTCGTTGCCGACGCGGGACGGGCGGATGCCTGCGACGAGCCAGTTCGAAACCGCCCAGCCCATCGTCGCCAACACCGCCTCCATCATCGAGACGTCGATGACGCAGCCGCGCGGCTTGGCGTTCAAGGCTGCCGTGATGGCCATGGCGGCGGTCAGGCCGCCGATTGTGTCGGCAACGGGATAGCCGACGCGCAGCGGCTCTCCATCAGGTGTTCCGGTCAGGGCCATCACGCCCGCGACGCCTTGCACGATCTGGTCGTAGGCGGGGCGATCGCGCCAGGGGCCGTCCTGGCCGAAGCCGGAGATGGCGGCGTAGATCAGCGCCGGGTTTTCGGCGCGCAAAACCTTGGGGCCGAGGCTGAGGCGGTCCATGACGCCGGGGCGGAAGTTTTCGACCAGCACGTCGGCATCTTTCACTAGCCTCAGCAAAACCGCCTTGCCGTCGTCGTGCTTCAGATTGACGGTGACCGACCGTTTCCCCGCGTTCTGAGCGAGGAAGGAGGCGCCCATATTGGCTTCGTTGAGGGCAGGATCGGCGCCCAGTTGCCGGGCGAGATCGCCGCGGCCCGGGGCCTCGACCTTGATCACATCGGCGCCCAGATGGGCCAGCTGGTGGCAGCAGAAGGGCCCGGCCAGCACATTGGTCAGGTCGAGAACCTTGATGCCTGACAGGGGCTTAGTCGTATCCGTCAATCGGGCGACCCGCCGGTGCGGCCATAGGCCGTGTCCTTGATCCGCCGGATCTGCGCCGTCAGGAGCGGCAGGAAGAGACAGAGCGCAGCGATGGCCAGGATCGTGACGGTCAGCGGACGATCCCACAGGAAGGACCAGGAGCCGTCGTTGATGAGGAGCGCGCGGCGGAGGTTTTCCTCCATCATGCCACCGAGGATGAAGCCGAGGATCATCGGGGCCATGGGGAAGTCGAGCAGGCGCAGGACGACCGCCATCGCCGCGAAGATCACCATGAGCTGGATATCGAAGGTGTTGAAGCTGACGAAATAGACGCCGATCAGGCTGAAGAACAGGATGAGCGGCAGCAGGAACCGGGAGGGGATCGCCAAGACGCGGGCGATGTAGGGGATGAGCGGCAGGTTCAGGATCAGAAGTATCACGTTGCCGATCCACATGCTGACGATGACCGACCAGAAGACCTCTGGCTGGTCGATATAAAGCCGCGGGCCCGGCTGGATGCCGTAGCCGATCAGCGCGCCGAGCATGATCGCGGTGGTGCCGGAGCCGGGGATGCCGAGGGTCAGCAAGGGCACGAAGGAGCCTGTCGCGGCGGCGTTGTTCGCGGTTTCGGGGGCGGAGAGGCCGCGGACGGAGCCCTGGCCGAACTCGGCGCCCTTTTTGGGGCCTGCGAGGCGTTGTTCGGTGCCGTAGGCGAGGAAGCTTGCGATCGTGGCGCCTGCGCCGGGCAGGACGCCGATGAGGAAACCGAGGATCGAGGAACGGCCGATGACCGGTGCCATCTCACGCACCTCGGCGCCCGAGACCTTCATGGAGCCAAGCTTTTGAGAGGCTTCCTTTTCTTCCAGCCGGGCCGCGTCTCCCTTCGGCTTGAGGATTGCCATGAGCGCCTCGCTCAGCGCGAAGGTTGCCATGACGAGCAGGAGGAAACTGATGCCGTCGACGAGATCGATCATGCCGAGGGTGAAACGCGCCACGCCTTGGGTCTGGTCGGTGCCGACGGTCGAGAGCATCAGGCCGACCACCGTCATCAGGAGCGCCTTGACCATGGAGCCCTTACCCGCGAAGGCGGCGACCGCGACGAGGCCCAGAACCATCAGCGCGAAGTAGTCCGTCGAGTGGAACGAGAGCGACACGCGGGCGAGCGACGGGGCCGCGACGAGCAGGAGAAGGGCGCCGACCACGCCGCCCGAAAAACTGGAATAAGCTGCAATTGCCAAGGCCTTACCGGCCATTCCCT
The DNA here is from genome assembly GCF_040779325.2 of Aestuariibius violaceus. NCBI lineage: Bacteria > Pseudomonadati > Pseudomonadota > Alphaproteobacteria > Rhodobacterales > Paracoccaceae > Aestuariibius > Aestuariibius violaceus. The sequence goes on along the minus strand of NZ_JBFONT020000006.1, from coordinate 54,218 downwards.
TCCGCGCCATCGGGTAGCCGTCAAAGGATGTGGCGACCGTCGAGGCGACGCCGGGGGCGTTGATGAGGATCGAGGAAGTGGAGCCGCCGAAGATCGCGCCGTAATAGACGGCCGCCATCAGGATGATGCCTGCGGCCGGGTCGAGCGTGGCGGCGATGGGGATCATCAGGGCGATGGCGGACATAGGACCCAGCCCGGGCAACATTCCGATGAAGGTGCCCATCAGGCAGCCCAGCATGACGAAAAGCAGGTTCTGGAGCGTCAGCGCCGTCGACAGCCCGATGAGAATGCCTTCGATCAATTCCAGCCCTCCGGCAGGGGGGCGATGTAGACGTCGAGCCCTTGGGTCATCAGCACCCAGAACGCCACCACCAGTGGTATGGAGACCGCGGCGAGCATCCAGATACGCCGTTCGCCGAGCACGGCGAAGCCGACGGCGAGGAAGAAGGTCGTTGCGATCAGAAAGCCGAGCGGGCGGACGGTGAAGCCGTAGGCCGACATCCAGATCAGGAAGAACGCGACCCTGCCCCAGTCGAGCCCGCGCAGCTCGGGGCGCTCACCGCCGCCGGGGCGGAGCACGAGGATCGCGGCCATTCCGGTACCCAGAATTGCCAGGGCCATGGGCATGGTGCGTGCCGTGAAGGCGTCACCCTCCTGGAAAGGAAGCAGGCGAATGTCGCCGATCTTGAACGCGTAGAAGGCGCAGAAGGCCAGGATCAGGATGCCGCCGATGCGGTCTTTGCTCAGCATGGGAAGTCCCCGCGAGGAGGGGCGCCCGGATGCCGGACGCCCTTGATTCTTAAAGGAAACCCAGCTGGCGCATCAGGTCGCCGATCTGCTGTTCCTGGGCTTCGAGGAAGGTCACGAACTCGTCGCCCGGGTTGAAGATCTCGACCCAGCCGTTGCGGGCGCGGATCTCTTCCCATTCGTCGGTGTCGTACATGGCGGCCAGCGCGTCCTGGTAGGCGGTGACCTGTTCGTCCGAGATACCGGGGGCGGCGAAGAAGCCGCGCCAGTTGACGAAATCGGTGCCGGGGGCGCCGGCGGCGTCGCAGGTGGGGACCTCTTCGGCGGCGGGCACCGTCTCGGTCGATGTCACGCAGAGGATGCGGACCTCGCCTTGGCGGGCCAGCTCGATTGCTTCGCTGAGGCCGGTGGAAAGGGCCTGGATTTCGCCCGACAGGAGGCCCGCCATGGCGGGGCCGCCGGTGTCGTAGGGGATGTAGCGGATGTCGGTCGGGTCGGCGCCGGCATTCTGCATGATGAGGGCGGCGACGATGTGGTCCATGCCGCCCTGGACGGAGCCGCCGCCGATGGTGACGGAGCCCGTATCGGCCGCGTAGCGGTCGGCCAGATCCTGGAAGCTGCCGATCTCGCTATCCGTATTCACGACCAGCGTGGCGTAGTCGCCGATGGTGCCTGCAACCGGCGTAAGGTCCCGGAAACTCTGGGGAAATACGCCCTGAAGTGAGCGGATAACGATGGGGGTCGAGTTGACCATCATCATACCGGGATCGCCGGTTTCGATCAGGTGCGCGATGGCTTTGCCGCCGCCGCCGCCGGACATGTTTTCATAGGTGGCGCTGCCGACGAGGCCCGCTTCGGTCAGGGCCTGGCCGGTGCCGCGGGCGGTACCGTCCCAGCCGCCGCCGGCGCCGCCAGGGATCAGGAAGTGGATCTCGTCCACCACCTGATGGCCTTCGGCATGGGCAAACGGTCCAGCAAGCATGGTTGCCGCCGTCAGAGCGGCTATCGTCTTGAGTTTGGTCATGTTCTCCTCCCAGGTGCGGGGCGGTTGATCCGCCGCCTTGCGCGTCATTGGGATGGAAGTTGCTGGGCATTGGACCCAACGTCAACCGCCGAGTTCGATGGGCGGTGGGTGATGGCGGTCTCCGTCGGGAGACGCCTCAAATCTCAACGCATTCGTCGCCGCTTATCGGTGCATTTTTCACGAAGCCCCGCGAATCAGGGGTTAACGGCTGCAAAACAAGGGAAATGGCGTGTCGGCATCCTGTCGGCATCGCGTCGGCTTTTGGTCGGACATTGCGTTGGACTTCGGCGTGGTAACGGACCGCGCGGTGGGGGATTTGCCAGCAACGCAGGGGTACAATCCACCCTTTCGGGCATGATTGTTTTTGGCGGCCAAGCGCCCTCAGGGCCAGTTGTCGCGCAGCGCGCGCAGGGCGTCAGCGCGGCTGATCTGACCGGCAAGGCGGCCGTTTTCGAGGACGGGAAAGCGCCGGTAGGGGCTTTCGAGAAATGCGGTCGCGGCGGCGAGGATATCCATCCCGGCGGGCAGCGTCTTGACGTCGGTCGACATGTATTTGGCGACGGTGCCGCCCCAGTCGCGGTAATAGCTCGCCTCGATCGCGGCCTTGAGGCAATCCTTCTGGGACAGGACGCCGATCAGCGCGCCGGTTTCATCGACGACCGGGGCGCCCGAGATGTTGTTGTCGAGAAGGACGTTCATCGCGCGGTTGATTTCCATCTCCGGGGAGAGGGTGGCGATGTCGGTCACCATGTAGTCGGCGACGAGGGCGATGTCGGTCATGGGGAGGGATCCTGTGAGGCGCCGCGACGCGCCTTGCAGACGCCGCAACTGATCCCCTTGGCGCAGGCGAGCCCGCCGCAGGAGCCCTTGATCGGCGGACGCCCGGCGATCACGCCGATGGCCATCCCCGCGATGGCGAGGAGGATGATGGCGAGGGCGAAGAGGATGGTTTCCATGGAGCCTCTCAGGCGGTGATGTGGTCGGCGAAGGGGCCGGTGATGACCTCGCGTGGGTAAGGGCCCTCGGCGAGGAGGAAAAGGGCGGGGAGGTCGAGGTTTTTGGCGAGCGCGATGCCAGCCTCTGGCCCCGCGGCGCAGAGGGCAGTGGCGAAGGCGTCGGCCCGGGTGCCTGTGGGCGCGAGGACAGAGACGGAGGCGATCCGGGGCGGCGCCATCGTGCCCTTGGACGGGTCGATGATGTGGCTGGCGGTGACGCGTCCGTTCGCGAGGCCGTTTTCGGTGGGGCCGGAGGTGGCGAGGGCCAGCGGGCCGGGGGTGATGATCCGGCGGGCCGTGGGGGTCTCTGCCAGCGGGTCGAGCAAGGCGACCTGCCAGGGGCGGCCGTCGGGGTGGTGGCCGAGGGCACGGACCTCTCCGCCGATCTCGATCAGGGCGTCGATGTGGCCGCTTGCGGTGAGTGCGGCGGCGATCCGGTCGAGCGCGTGGCCCTTGGCGATGCCGCAGAGGTCGATCGTCAGGCCGGGCTGCGCCTTTCGGACCTGACTGCCCTGGACGGCAAGGTCTTGGTAGGAGCCGAGATCGCCGGTGATCGGGCCGAAGCCGTAGCGCCCGACGAGGGGGCCGACGGTGGGGTCGAAGGCGCCACCCGTTAGGTCGGCGATGCGCAGCGCCTCTTGCGTGACATGGGCGGTGGAGGCGGAGACGGTTTGCCAGCCGGTCGTCCGCGTCGTGTTGAAGCGGGTGACGTCTGAGGCCGCGCGGTAGGGCGACATGGTGCGGTCGATGTCGGTGAGGATCTGGTCGATCGTTTGCCGGAGGGCCGGATCGTCCCGGTCTGTCACGATGCGCCAGGTGCTGCCGAAGGCGTGGCCTGCGAGGGTGTGCGCCGCCTGCGCCTGCGTGCCGGTGAGGGCGAGGGCGGCGGCGCCGAGGAGGGTTTGACGTCTGGTGAGGATCATCGCCTACACTCCGAAATCGTCGAGGAAGATGCTGTCTCGGTCAACGCCGAGGTCGTCGAGCATGGCGAGGACGGCGCGGATCATCAGCGGCGGGCCGCAGAGGTAGTATTCGCAGGCCTCGGGCGCGGGATGGTCGCGCAGATAGGTGTCGAGCGCGATGGTGTGGATGAAGCCGGTGGGGGCGGTGCGGGTGTCGGACGGGCTGGGGTCGGAGAAGGCGACCGTCCAGCTGAAACGGTCGTGGTCTGCGGCGAGGGCGTCCATTTCTTCGGCGTAGAAGAGCTCGGTTTCGCTGCGGGCGCCGTACCAGAGGCTCATTCTGCGGGTCGAGGTGGGGTCGGCCAGCTGTTCGTGGATGAGGGCGCGCAGGGGCGCCATGCCGACACCGCCGCCGATGAAGACCATCTCTCGGTCCGTATCCCGGGCGCGGAAGCTGCCGAAGGGGCCGGCGGTCGTCACTGTGTCGCCGGGGGAGAGCGAGAAGAGCCAGGAGGAGACGATCCCGGGGGGCACGCCGGGGCTGGAGGGCGGCGGCAGGGCGAGGCGGATGTCGAGGACGAAGCGGCCGGCAGCCGTATCCTCGGCGCGGTTGGAGATGGAATAGGCGCGGGTGGTGTCCTCGGTCGCGGCGGCGTGGAGGCTGCGGAGGGGCTGCCAGATCTCGGCATAGGCGTCGGGCACGTCGAGATCGGCATAGGCGAGGCTGTAAGGGGGCGCCGTCACCTCGATGAAGGCGCCGGCGAAGACGTCGGCGTCGAGGCCTTCGGGCGCCTGCAGGACGATCTCGCGGACGAGCGGGGTGAGGGCGCGGTTGGAGATAACGGTGGTCTCATAGGGTTCGGCACCGATGAGTTCGTCGGGGACCTGCACCCCCATATCGTCGCGCAGGGTGACCTGGCAGGCGAGGTGGTGCCCGTCGCGCAGTTCGGCCTTCGTGAACTTGGCCGCCTCGACGGGGAGGGTCGGGGGCGCGCCGTCGGTGATCCGGACCCGGCAGAGGCCGCAGGTGCCCGCGCCCGCGCAGGCCGAGGGGATGAGGACGCCGTTATCCTTGAGGGCGGCGAGGAGCTTTTCGCCGGTGGTTGTGTCGATCCGGTGGGCGCCGTTGACCGTGAGAGTGGCCGGTTTGGCGGGCATCAGCAGGGTGCGGGCGGTCATGACCACGATGCTGAGGGTCAGGACAAGGGCCACGACGACGGCGCTGCCAAAGAGGATCTCGGTCATGGGGTGGCCCCCGCGAAGCCTGCGAAGCCGAGCGACATGAGCCCGGTCACGAGGAAGGCGCTGCCGAGGCCCTGGAGCCCGTCTGGGATGTCGCTGTATTTCAGCCGCTCGCGGATGGCGGCGAAGCAGATGATGGCGAGCGCCCAGCCGAGGCCGCCGCCGAAGCCGTAGACAACGGATTCGGTGAAGCTGTACTGGCGTTCCGCCATGAAGAGGCTGCCGCCGAGGACGGCGCAGTTCACGGTGATGAGCGGCAGGAAGATCCCGAGCGCGCGGTAGAGCGCGGGGGCGAAGCGGTCGAGCGTCATCTCGAGGATCTGCACCATCGCGGCGATGACGCCGATGAAGGCGATGAGGCTGAGGAAGGTCAGGTCGATTTCGGGCAGGCCGAGCCAGGCCCAGGCGCCTTCGGTGAGGAGGCCATTGAGGATCAGGTTGTTGACCGGGACGGTGATGGTCTGGACGACGATCAGCGCGAGGCCGAGGCCGAGGGCGGTTTCGAAGCGCTGGGAGACGGCGAGGAACGTACAGATGCCCAGGAAGAAGGACAGGGCGAGGTTCTGTTCGAAGACGGAAGCGAGGAGCAGGTCGGTCATCGCGCGGCCCGCCGGGGTTTCAGCGTAAAGGCGGGGCGTTCGACCTGGGTAGACCAGCGGGTGCGGATCGCCCAGATCAGGAAGCCGATGATGAAGAACGCGCTGGGGGCGAGCTGCATCAGGCCGAGCGGTTCGAACCAGCCGCCTTCGGAGACGGGCGTGAGGATCGTGTAGCCCAAAAGGGTGCCTTGGCCGAGCAGTTCGCGGATGGTGCCGACGAGGATCAGGATCGTGCTGTAGCCGAGCCCGTTGCCGAGCGCGTCGAGGATGGACGGCAGCGGTGGGTTCCACATGGCAAAGGCCTCGGCCCGGCCGAGGACGAGGCAGTTGGTGACGATGAGGCCCACGAAGATCGACAGCTCGCGGCTGATCTGGAACGCGAAGGCGCGCAGGAACTGGTCGATCACGATCACCAGCGAGGCGATGATGATGATCTGGATGATCAGCCGGATGACACTCGGGATCATGTGCCGGATCAGGCTGATGATGCCCGACGAGAGGCAGAGCACGACGGTCAGCGCGGCCGACATGGTGAGCGCGGTCGAGAGCGACGTGGTGACGGCGAGCGCGGAGCAGATGCCGAGGATCTGGAGCGTGATCGGGTTGTTGTCGATCACCGGGCCGGTCACGTGGCGCAGGAGCGATGCCATTGTCAGAGACCCTCCTCGGCCAGCCTGTCGAGGAAGGGGCCGAAGCCGTGATCGCCCAGCCAGTAGCGCAGCATGTTGCCCACGCCGTTGGAGCTGCGGGTGGCGCCGGTGAGGCCGTCGACCTGATGGGGGCCGCTGGCCTGGCCGCGGACGACCGAGATTTCGATCTGCCCCGTCTCGTCCGCGATTTCCTTGCCCGGCCATTGGGCGAGCCAGACGGGATCCTCGATGCGAGCACCGAGGCCGGGGGTTTCCTCCTGATCGGTGATCGTCAGCGCGGCGATGGTGTTGAGGTCGGCCTCGAGGGCCAGCATGGCGCGGATGGTCGACTGGTAGCCGGTGCCGCTGACGGGGAGGACGACGAGCAGGAGTTCCCCGTCCCGGTCGAGGAAGTGGACGGGGGCGTGGCGGGCGCGGGTGCGCAGCTCGGCCACGTCCTGTTCGGGCGGGATGGGGACGCTTCGGTTCGGGTCGTTTCCTGCGGTCTGCTGGTCGAAGCTCGCCGGATCGATGTCGGGGTCGAAGATGCCGGTTTCGAGGTCGACGATGCGGGTGGAGAGGCTGTCGACGCCGGCTTCCTCCATGATCTCGCGCATGCCGGGCAGGGCGTCGAGCATGGCGTCCATGCGGGCCTGCCGTTCGGCTTCGAGATGGGCCTCCTGATAGGGGCGCAGGAGGACGGAGCTGACGGAGACGACGATCGCACAGACCAGCGCCACGGTGATGGCGACGGCGAAGACGCGCAGGCGGTCGTCTTTGTTGGGTTGGGGGGCAGGGGTGTCAGCCAAGGCGGCGCCTCCGTCGTTCGGCGTCTGCGAGGACCACGAGGTGGTCGATGAGCGGGGCAACGATTCCGGCGAAGAGCGCGGCGGAGATGAGCGCCGCCATGGGCGGGATGGTGCCGCCGGCGAAGACGAGGGCCAGCCCGCCGGCGAGCGCGCCGTAGAGCCAGCGGCCGGGATTGGTGGTCGCGGCGGCGAAGGGGTCGCAGATCAGGAAGATCAGCGCGAATGAGATGGCCGTGAGGGTGGCGGCGGGGTCGAGCGGGCCGCCGGTGAGGGCGATGAAGGCGAAGAGCGCAGCGATGAAGCTGGCGGCGGCGCGCCAGGAGAGGAGGCCGAAGGCGAGGAGCAGGAGGGCTCCGGGGAGGGTCGCGAGGGCCAGGTCGGGGGTGATCGGGCGCAGCACGGTCTGCGGAAAGGAGAAAAGGAGGAGCGCCAGCGAGACTGTCGCGGGGCTGAGGAAGCCGAAGCCGCGCCCGCCGAAGATAAGCTCGGCCAGGATCACGCCGAGGGAGAGGGCGACGGCGAGTTGCCAGAGCGGGAGGTCGGCGGGGACGAGGATAGCGGCGATGAGGGCTGTGGTGAGGCCGTTCGCTGTGACCGGTTTCTTGCGGAGGACGGTGAAGAGCCCCTCCCAGAAAAGCGCCGCGATGAGGGCGGTGAGGAGGAGCGCGATCTGCGGGGCGCCTTCGTTAGCGAGAACCACCGCAAGCGGTGGGACGAGCGCGAGGCCTTGGGCGAAAGTGACTGCGGCGATGCCGCCCTGGCGAAGCGGGGTCATGCGGCCTCTTCCGCGAGCTGGTCGAGGACCTCGCGCAGGAGGCGGGGATAGTCGGCGCCGCTGGTGCAGAGCGCGGTTAGGGCCGCGACGTCCTCTTCGATGAGTTCGAGGCAGCCGAGCCGTTCGGCCGTTTCGGTGTCGCCGATGGCGAGCGCGCGCATGAGGGGGACCGCGTGGATGTCGAGCGCGAGGGCGCGGTCGAGGCGGGCGGTGGGGGTGATCGCCGCGTGGCGCGTCAGCGCGCTGCGCCAGCCGCGGGTGGGTCGGGCAGGCGGGGCGAGGGTGATCTGGTCGTCGGCGCGGCGGAGGAATGCGGCCTCGGCCCCGAAGGTGGCATCGCCCGAGAGGAGGCGGCAGGGGGTGCCTTGAGTGATGTGGCCTGCGGCGAGCTGGCGGAGATCGGCGCCAAGGCGGGTTCGGATGAGGGCGGGCGCCCGGGCGAGGGGGCCGGTGATGGCGACGATGCGGTCGCCGGGCGGGGTGCCGGTCTGGAAGAGCTGGCCGATCGCGGTGACGTCCTGGTAGCCGATGCTCCAGACCTGCCGGTCCGGCCCGGCGCGGTGGAGGCGGTTGATCTGGGTGCCGGAGAGGCCGGCGGCGGAGGTGCCGGTGAAGGTAGCGTCTTGGACGCCGTCGATCGGGGCGGTGAGCGGCGCGCCCGGTTCGCGGGCCAGGAAGACGGGGCCGTCGGTGAGCTCGGTCAGGCGGCGGAGGCCTTCGGCGAAGGCGTCCAGAGCATCGGCGATGACCAGGCGCGGGTCGGGCGCGGCGGGGTTTGTGCGGACGGCGTTGACGACGATCGCTTGTGGGTGGTCGTCGGGGCCGGGGATGTAGCCGTAGGGGCGGGTGCGGAAGGCGGGCCAGAGGCCGGAGGCCAGAAGCGTCTCGCGGGTGGTCGTGATGTTCGGGGTCCCGGTTTCGGAGGGCTCGGCGGTGCGCTCGATGGTCAGGAGCGCGAGGGTGCGGCGGGGGCCGTAATCGAGCCCCGTGACGCGGCCCGCCATGGGGGCGGTGACGGCGACCTCGCGGTGCTTGCGGTCGCGGAAGAGAACCTGGCCGCGGGTGACCGTGTCGCCCTCGGCGACCTCGAAGGCGGGGCGCAGGCCGGGATAATCGGCGCCGATCAGGGCGATCCGGGTGGGGAGTGCGGCGCGGATGGACGGGTCGGCAGGCGGCTTGGACCGGCCGATGGCCAGACCTTTCCGTATCCTGAAACGTGCCTCAGCCACGCCAGCGGCATCCTTACGAGTGTCTGGCTCACCCGCGCGCTGGAGGATGGCCACATGTTGATCAGCGGCAGCCTAGGCGGCGGGGATGTTCTGCGAATTGATTTTCGTCAAAGAGCGGGTGGGGGAATGGCGGCAGGTTTGTCGCAGTCCGAAAAAGCGAAAGTGAGCCCAGCCATGCGCCGTTTCCCAGCAGCAGGTTCGAGTATTGCCACGGTTCTGGCGCTGATCCTGAGCCTTCCCGCGGCGGCGCAGGAGCCGACGATCGAGGAAATCACCGAAGCCTGGCTGGCCTCGCCGCATGCCGATGGCAGTTCGGGGGCGTTCACCCATTGGGACGAGGACGGGGAGATCCCGGGGACCTGCGCGGTCTGCCACTCGACCACGGGGGTGACCGATTACCTGAGCGGGCCGATGTCGCCCGTGGGCCGGATCGATCATGCGGTGGCGCTGGGGGAGGTCGTCGAATGTTCGGCCTGTCATAGCGACGCGGCCGAGGCGCTGGTCTCGGTCCCGTTCCAGTCGGGGGCGATGATCGACACCTTCGGCAGCTCGGCCGTTTGCGCGGTCTGCCACCAGGGGCGGGCGTCGACGGTGAGCGTGGCGAATGCGGTCAACGGGATGGACGAGGATGCGGTGTCGGCCGATCTTCAGTTCATCAACGTGCATTATGCGCCGTCGGCGGCGACCCTGATGGGATCGGCTGTGCGGGGCGGGTTCGAATACGAGGGGCAGGCGTATAACGGCCCCTTCACCCATGTGCCGCAATTCGCGCAATGCGTCGATTGCCACCGGCCCCATTCGCTGGAGGTGGTGAGCATCGACAATTGCTCCACCTGCCACCAGGGGGTCGACGAGTTCACCGACATCCGGTTCTCGCGGGTGGATTTCGACGGGGATGGCGATGTGGCCGAGGGGATCGCCGATCCGATCGCGACGCTGCATGACCGGCTGGGCGAGGCGATCGGGCTTTATGCGGCCGACGTGGCCGGGACGCCGATCATCTATGCGGATGCCTATCCCTACTTCTTCATCGACACGGATGGGGATGGCGCCGTCTCGGACGGGGAGGCCGCGTTCCCGAACCGGTATCAGACCTGGACGCCGCGGCTGCTGCAGGCGGCCTACAATTACCAGTTCGTCGAGAAGGACAGCGCGGCCCATATCCACAACCCGCATTACGCGCTGCAGCTGCTCCATGACAGCCTGAGCAGCCTGTCCGAGCAGGTCGAGGTCGATATGGAGGGGCTTGTGCGCCCCTGATCCCGGGATGCGGCCCGCCTGCCGGACGTTGCGCCCTTTGCTTCGATGGCGCGGATTGTTGGAGACCGACCGACACGCCGCGTCGCGCGATATTGGCCCAGACGTCAAGCACTTGGCCCAGAGCGAACCGTTGACGCATTGGGTGCCAAGGTCGGTAAGGCGGGAAAGGTAGACTTATGGGTTTCCAAGCCAAACGGCCGCTTTTGGTATGGAGTGACATGGCTGCCGCACAACGGATTAGCATGGATTTCTCTTATCCGCTGCAGCATCGCTGGGCGGAAGGTCGACGACGACCGGGGGTACAGAAGCCAGAAAGGCGCTGACTTCCTCTTGCAGTTCCCGGAGCGCTGGTTGCTCCAGCGGCAGATGCGAGCCGTTTGGCAGTTCGCGCAGCCGCTTGTCACCCTCGACACGATCGTAGGCCGGTTTGCTCAGCACCGTTGGGGTCCAGAGGTCGGCACCGGGATGGACGAGAAGCAAGGGACAGCGCAGCCGGATACTGGTCGCCTTTCGGGCATGTATCATACGGAAAAAACGCGACGGCACCCGAAGTCGTCCCAGCAATGGATCGGTCGAGAAGTAGCCGCGTAATGCGGGATCGGCTGTCATCTTGCGCATTGGCGCGATGAGCCAGAGGGGCATGGCCAAGCGGTCGACACTCCTGGGCATCAAACGAAAGCCGATCAGCGTTGCCAGGCCCAGCCAGGGCCAACGCGCGGCGCGAATGAAAATGCCGGGTCTGCCCATATCGAGAAGCGTCGTGGCAACCACACCTGACACGTTGCGCGACGCCTCTGCGGCGAATGCCGCCGTCATTCCCCCCAAGGAGAGGCCCATCAGGACGACGGGGCCTGCGCATCCGTCCGCCAGGTCGGCGACAATGGCAGGCCATTCTTCATAATCCCAGCGGAAGCCATTTGCTGGTTTTGTCAGACCATACCCTGGAAGGTCGGGAGCAAGCACACGCCATCCCAGTTCTGCGGCAAAGGCTGCAAAGGGGGCAAGGATACGGCCATTTCCGCCCGCACCATGGACGAGGATCAGCGTGCCTTTCTTGGGACCTTCGGGCCGCCACTCATCAATGTGGACCTCGTGACCGCGGATCGACGTCCAGGTTTCAACAGGTTCGCGTTCGAAATGAATATCGAAGCGATCGGCAAGAATCTCGCGGTACCGCGACCATGACAGGGAGCCTTCGTAAGTGTTCATCATATCGTTCCTTCGTTTCGATACTGATGATATTGAGTATTTACTCGGATTTTTTACTCGGGTTCGGAGATCATCAGATGACCGCAGCAGGTCGGCGCCAAGCCATTGTCCGCAAACCAAAACAAGGCCGCTCAAAGGCGACCGTCGCAGCAATTCAGGAGGCTGCGGCTCAGATTCTCGCCAGGGAGGGTTGGGATGGGTTCAATACAAACATCGTCGCGAAACGCGCCGGCGTCTCCATCGGGTCGCTCTATGAATACTTTCCGAACAAGCAAGCGCTGGTCGATGCGATTGCGGATGATCACCTGTCAAAGGGTGAGGCACTGATGTCTGCCGCATCCTCTTCCTTTGCCCAAGCGTCCAAGCCGGACGATGTCGTGCGAGTGCTCGTGGACGGCATCGTCACGCTCCACAAAGACGATCCTCAACTCCATCGGGTGCTGTCATCCGAGGTGCCGATCTCACCGAATATCCGCGAACGCGTCGACAAGCTGCGTGACGCAGCAATCGAAGGCATCGCCGGTTCCCTGAAACGCCATGTCGGTCAGAACCGTGTTGCTGCCCAGCTGCTTTTTGACGTTGCTGACGCGGCTGTTCACCGATGGTTCATTGAAGACGATGGTACATTCGCAGAGCCGCATCGCCTTGCGGACCAGCTTCAGCACATGATGTGCGCGTATATAGATGGCATCGAGAAGCGCTCTTGACCTCGGCTTGTCATGCGGCCCGCCGCAAACGCAGGTTCTTCGCGTCCGACGAGCGATGATCCGACCCAGCAATTGTTGTCGCGCCGCAGCCTGTCGAAGGAGACATGGGTCGCAACTGCGCAAGCCGTGGTGCGGAAACGTCAACGGAACGAGATCGCCGGTCTTTCGTCTGTTGGTGCCATTGAGCGGCCGTCGGCCAGGAACACCTTCGCTTTGCCTTAGCCTCACCAGGGTCGCTGCGTGAGATCCCTATCAGCCAGTCAAGACGCCCAGGAGCATCAGACTTGTCCAGATAATGAGAACCCCCACCAGAACCTGGATCGACGGAAACGCCAGCGCCATGGCGCCCATCCTGTCGGCAGATGCGAAGGCCATTGTGCGGGCGGCGACGCTGGATAAAGCGACGAGGGATGTTAGAGCGGCAGTGCCGAGGCCCATCGTGATCACCGCCAGCGCTCCGGCAAGCTGAATATCCATCTGCCAGGCGATGACCAGAAGGAAGATGGCGCCGGTGCAGGGGCGGATGGCGATACTGACGATCAGTGCCATCGCGTCGCGCCAGGATGAGACCTTGGCGGCTTCCTCAGGTGAGGGTCCGTGTGAGTGGCAGCTGCAGTCGCCATGGGCGTGGGCATGGGCATGGGCGACGCGGTGTCGAGGGGCGACCTGCCGTGAAAGAGCCCGGGCGCCCCGCCATACGAGCACCACGCCGACCGAGGCGATGGCGATGTAGCTGGCCGGTGCCAGGTACTCCTCGGCCAGGACGGTCATCTGGCGGGCGGATACTTCGAGGAGGAAGAAGCCGCCATAGACGAGGACGATGGCCCAGACGGCCTGGGCGAGGCTGGATGCCAGGGCCAGCCCCGAAAGGCGCCCCGCCGAAACCGACGAGCCGAGGCCCACACCGCCGATGAGGTATTTGCCGTGCCCCGGGCCGACGGCATGGACGAACCCGTAGGCCGCCGCGGCTGCCAGAAGCGCCGCGATGGCGCCGGGTGCACCGCTTTGCAGATCTCTCACAGCGCCGGCGATGTCGTTCTGGAAGGCGCGTTGCTGTTCGACGGCCCATCGCGCCACACCCGAGAAATCGATGCTCAGGAGGATTGTCCCAAGCAGCGTGGCGATCAGCAGAAGAACGATCAGGATGCGCATGTGACCATGATCCTGTCTGCGAAGAGGGCGCCCACGTTTGCGATCCCGGGCGTTTCCTCCCGACCAAGAGCTGCGAGCGTGGCGCGAAGCTCTTCGGGTTGGTCATTGGGATCGTTTGGGATCACGGTTGCGCTGCACGGGTCTGCGGCGCCGATGAGCTGCGGCGGGTTGGTGACGGAGAAGGCAAAAAAGTAGGTGGATTCGTAGAAGGCGACCTCTGCCGGGCGGCCCGCAAGCTTCACAGGCTCTTCGAGGGGGCGCGTGAAGGTGATCAGAAGGCGGCCATCGACCATTCGCGCATCGAGACCTTCCGGCCATGCGAGCGGAACCGGCTCGCCTTCGATGGAGAGATGGGCCGAGCCGTCGAAATCGTCTGGCCAGTCGCTGAGCCGCCTGACAAGCTCAAGCCGGTCCGCTTCATCGAGACCGCCCGCATCGTTGAGGCTTAGCTCAAGGACCGAGAGCGTGTAGAGCGTCTCGAATTCGTCATAGAGCCACGTGACTTTCAGAGCTTCGATCTGCTGATCGTTCCCGAAGACGAAATCAACGCCGCCATCCACGAAGACATGAGGATGAGACAGGGCAGGTCCGGCCGCGAGAACCGCCGCCACGGCAAGGGCGGCTGCGCGCAGGGGGCGTATCGGACCGCACCGCTTCAAGCGGCCACCTCGGGCGAACCCGTTGTCGCCTTGAGGGCATGCAACTGAGGAAGTGCGGCCATCAGAACCTCTGGCGCCGTCTCCCGCGCGGGACCGCCCACAATCAGGACGAGCCGGGTCTCGCCGATGCCATCCGGCCAGCCATCCAGCAGCCGGGGTGGGCTGGTCACAGGCCCGACCACATGGACCGAACGCGGCGCGCCCGGATACCCGGCCAGTTCGACCAGTCCCTTCATGCGCAACAGGTCCGGACCGAAGGTTGTCTGGAGCTCTGTGATCGCGTCGTCCAATCCCTTGGGATCGACCGGCCCGGTCGCCGAGAAACAGTAAGCCGTCGCGGTATCCCCATGGCGGTTCACATCGTGATGATGGTCATGGGCCGCGTGATCGAACCGAAGCCATGCGCGTACATCGGGCGGCTTGCCTGCCGGATCGAACGCCGCTAGGGAAAACGCCGTCTCTGCCGTGACCTGACCGGCATCGAGGATCCGGGCATTCGGGTTTAGCAGGGTCAACATCGTTTCCAGCCTGAGAGCATCGCTTTGCGTGTCGGCGCCGCCATCCAGGTCGCTCTTGGTGACGACCAGAAGATCAGCCAGCGCAATCTGGCGGCGCGCCTCTTCGAACCGGTCTATGGCGTACGGTCCGTTGACTGCGTCGACAAGGGTCACCACACCGTTCAGCACGAATCTGCTGAGCATGTAGCGGTTCGTCATGAAGGTCTGAAGCACCGGCGCCGGATCCGCGATCCCGGTCGTCTCGATGATCACACGGTCGAAGGAGGGCCCGGTGCCAAGCTCGGCCTGCTCAAGGAGGTGCAACAGCGTCAGGCGCACGTCCCCGGCGCTGGTGCAGCAAAGACAGCCCGTCGACATGGCGAAGGCCCGTTCATCGCCCGGCGCGATCAGGCCACCGTCGATGCCCACTTCGCCGAATTCGTTGACGATGATGGCGCTGTCGCCAAAACCCGGTTCGCCGATCAGCCTGTTCAAGAGGGTGGTCTTCCCGGCGCCGAGAAACCCGGTGAGGATGGTCACGGGGATCCGCGTCATGACCGGATCCGCGACGTTGCAAGCGGGTGGTTCCGGCCCCAGATCGCCGCGGCATCCTTGGCGACGAGACGCTCTTCGATCCGATCCAGTTCCTTGAGCGCGTTTGCTGTGTTGCCCACCCGTGCCATCGCGCGATCGAAGGTCCGGCGGACGGAACGAGGCCGCCAGGGCAGCATGGCCGAGGCGAGCCAGATCCGAAGTTCGGCGGGCAGCCGGTCGAATTCGCGCATGGGGTCTTCGGCCCTGCGTTTGAGCTTAAGGCTCGTCTGGCCGCGATTGCCGGGCATCAATCGACCTCGTCGAGGTCGAAGACGGGATCAAGCACCAGGACGAGACGGGTCTCGCCCGTGCCTTCGATCGGAGGCGACCGGTGCAACAGCCCCGACGGTGGCTCGCCCGGCCAGAGCGTGCCGCGCAGCAGGATCGGCGCGCCGGTCGGAACAGTGGCGACCTGCTGCGGATCGGCGCCGTCCGTCGACGGCCCGTACTGCGTTCCGGTCCCGCGATAGGTACAGACCAGCCGCGCCGTGACTGCATCGACATGGAACCTGCGGCACGCATTCGTCGCTACGGCAGTCAGCCGCAATTGCAGATACCTGGCATCCATCAGCCCGGCGAAGATATCGGCCAGGGCAGCGATGTCGGCGATCAGCCTGTCCCGCTCCGGCGCATCCGGCAGTCCGGATAGCTGGCAGAGCTGGAGGACGGTCTGGCGCACGGCATCAGGTTGCAGGATCACACGCCCGTCCGGCAATTGCCCGGGGTCCAGAGCGTCGATCCAACGTTGGAAGCCCGGCATTGCCTGCCGCCGCCAGATCGCAGCGGCGCAGCCGGGATTGCAGATTGCGGAGAGGCCCTTGGGCGCGTCGGTCACGGTCACGCCGATGGCGGCCTCTGGACGGCTTTGCTCGGCCAGGCTCATTCGGCCGCCTCGGCGCGGCGCCAGGCAGGGAAGGGGTCCGGCAAGTCGGGCAAGGTATCCGGCCCCGCGGCCAGAGCCTGTGGCATGAGCGCCGCATCGAGGCGCGCTTTCAGAGCGGGCCAGTCGATGCCCGCGCCGATAAAGACGATCTCCTGCCGTCGGTCGCCCCATGGTTCCTGCCAGTTGGATCGCATATAGGCACGGGCGCTTTCGTGATCGGGCCAGCGGTCTTTCGGGACGGAAGCCCACCAGGTGCCCAGCGGCTTGACGGACGACAACGCGCCCGCCAGCGAAAACTCGGCCACCCAATCGGGGCGCGTGGCGATCCAGAAATGCCCTTTGGCGCGGATCACGCCCGGCATGTCCCCATCCAGCACCGCCATGATCTTTTCCGGGACAAAGGGGCGCCTGGCCCGGTAGACATAGCTCGTGACGCCATACTCCTCGGTCTCGGGGACGTGGTCGGCGAAACCGTAAAGCTCCTTGGCCCACATCGGATGCTCATGCGCCTTCTCGAAATCGAAGAGGCCCGTGCTGAGGATCTTGTCCGCCGGGACATTGGACTGGTTCGTCTCGATGATCGCGGCATCGGCGTTCAGGCTGCGGATGATCTTGCGGGCCGCGTCGACCTTGTCGGGCCCGGCATCGTCGACCTTGTTCAGGATGACGACGTCGGCGAATTCGATCTGGTCGGTCAGCAGGTGAACGAGCGTCCGTTCATCGTCCTCGCCCAGGGTTTCGCCATGATCGCTGAGGAAATCGTGGCTGGAATAGTCCCGCATCAGGTTCACGGCGTCGACCACCGTGACCATCGTGTCGAGCCGGGCGACGTCCGACAGGCTCTCGCCGTTTTCATCCCTGAATTCGAAGGTCGCGGCGACGGGCAGGGGCTCTGAAATGCCTGTCGATTCGATCAGCAGGTAGTCGAAACGGCCCTCTGCTGCCAGACGGCGCACCTCGGCCAGAAGGTCGTCGCGCAGGGTGCAGCAGATGCAGCCGTTCGACATTTCGACGAGGGTCTCGTCGGTGCGGCTCAACTCGGTATCGGCGCGCACGAGATCGGCGTCGATGTTCACCTCGGACATATCGTTGACGATCACCGCGACGCGCCGCCCCTCGCGGTTATTGAGCACACGGTTCAGGAGCGTCGTCTTGCCGGCCCCGAGGAAGCCGGAAAGGACGGTGACGGGAAGGCGTGGGTCGGTCATGCTGCAACCTCTTGCTGGAGCGGTTGGACGAAATCGGGAAAGACAAGCGATGCGTGGCACCCGATACCGGCCTGGGTTCCATCGGCGATCGCGAAGTTCACGTTGGGGGCGGGCCGTGCGAGATCTCCGGCGGCGAAGACGCCCGGAACCGAGGTTTGACCCATCGGGCCGACCTGCACGTAAGGCCCCATCGGCCCATCGGCGAGGGCGCAGCCCAGATGCTCCGCCGGGGTTTCCGCGATCGACGCGGTCGGGCCAAGGAAGAGAGCCGCGACCGCCATCGGAGCGCCATCCGACAAGGTAAGCGCCAGGCCCGTCGCATCAGATCTCACGGCTTTGACGTTGCGCGGATCCACCTTGACCCCAACCTTGGTCAAAGCATCAGCATCGAAGCCGCCCATCCCAGCGGTCAAAAGCGTGACGGCCTCACTCCAGTCGGCGCGCAGGAGTTGTGCCTGATGCGCCGCCATGGGTCCGGTTGCCAGCACGGCCAGCGGGCGATCCCGCACTTCGTAACCGTGGCAATAGGGGCAGTGCAGGACCGTGCGCCCCCAGTTCTCGGCCAGTCCTGGAATGTCGGGCAGAATGTCCCGAACGCCGTGCGCGAGCACGATCCGGCGGGCAGAGACCCGATCGCCGCCATCTGTCTCGACCGAGAACGCGTCCTGCCTGCCGTCCACCTGGACCACGCGGTCTGCCTGGATCTGCACGCTGGGATAAGCCGCAAGATCGGAGCGGAAGCGCCCAAGGATCTCGCCCGGCGGGGTGCCATCCCATCCCGGGACGCCATGCGCCGCTGGCGAGAACCGATTTCGCGGCGCACCTGCGTCAAACACGAGCGTCCGACGGCTGGCGCGGCCAAGCTGCAAGGCCGCCGTCAGCCCCGCGAAGCTGCCGCCAATGATCGCGACGTCATAGGGTCCGTCGTTCATCTCACGACCCCAACGCTTGGGCGAGCGTTGTCGGGTTGTGGCGCATCATGTCGAGATAGGTGGGCGCCGGGCCATCCGGACCGGATAGGGCGCCGGGATAGAGCGTGCCGCCGATCGTGGCCCCGGTCTCGTCCGCGATCTGCTCCAGAAGACGGCTGTCAGCGATGTTTTCCACGAAAACGGCGGAGATGTTGTGCTCCCGGATCTCTTCGATCAGCCGGGCGACCTCCTGCGCGGAGGCCTCGGAGTCCGTGCTCAGACCCTGCGGGGCGAGGAAGGTCAGGCCGTAGTCGCGCCCGAAATACTGGAACGCGTCATGGGAGGTGACGATGGTCCGGCGGCTTGCCGGAAGATCCGCGACAATCTCGCGGATCTCGGCATCGAGTGCCTCGATCTCGGCCACATAGCTGGCCCGATTCTGATAGAAGGTACCCGCATTGTCCGGGTCGGCCTGGGCGAGGGCTGCCGTTATGGTGTCGACATAGACAACCGCATTCTCGAGGCTCTGCCAGGCATGGGGGTCGAAGGCCCCGTGGTGATGGTGGTCGTGACCCGCTTCGGCATGGTGATCGTGATGGTCATCGTGGTCATGGGTCGCAGCTTCCACCGCTTCCTCATGATCGTGGTCATCGTGATCATGGCTCTCCGCTTCGGTGTGCTCCTCATGGTCGTCCTCATAGGCGATCGGCTCGACAGCCTCCGCCGCGACCACCCTCGCGCCATTGAAATCGGAGGCGTCGATCAGGCGGTCCAGCCAGCCTTCGAAATCCAGGCCGTTCACCACGAGGACCTCCGCCTCGCTCACCGCCCGGGCGGCTGCCGGGGTCGGCTGATAGACATGCGCGTCTCCGTCCGGCCCCACCAGCGTCGTGACCGCAACGTGATCGCCGCCGATCCGTTCGACCATATCGCCAAGGATCGAGAAGGTCGCGACCACGGCAAGCGGTTCATTGGTCTCGGCGATGGCGGGTGCGGCCAGCGACAGCGCTGCGACAAGAGCTGTCGCGGATTTGAGGAGTGTTCTGCGGCTTTGCATTCAAGAGGTCCTTTCAGGCTTCGAAGTGGCGGCGCGGGAAGGCCCGCGCCGCAAGTCCGCCGACCGGTCCGAGGATCAGCGACAGCCCGTAGGCGATACCCGCCACCAGGATGATCGCCGGGCCGGAGGGCAGGCTGTAATGGTAGGAAAGCAGGAGCCCGGTCAGGCTGGCGAACATGGCAACGGCGATGGCCGTCGCGATCAACCCGCCGATGCCGACGGCCCAGAACCGCGCGGCGGCCGCCGGCAGGATCATGATGCCGACCGCCATAAGCGTGCCGAGGGCATGGAACCCGCCCACGAGGTTCAGCACCACGAGCGTCAGGAAGGTGAAATGCGTCACCGCACTCAGCCGGCTGACCGAGCGCAGAAAGCCCGGATCGGCGCATTCCAGAGCCAGCGGCCGAAAGAACAGCGCGAGCGTCAGGACAGACAGGCTGGCGATAGAGCAGAGCAGGATCAGCGCCGCATCATCAAGCGCCAGGACGGTGCCGAACAGCACGTGCATCAGATCCACATTGCTGCCGCGTGTCGATACAATCAGAACGCCCAAAGCCAGCGAGATCAGGTAGAAGGCTGCAAGGCTCGCATCCTCCCGCAGGCTGGTCATGCGGGTCACGAACCCCGAAAGAAGGGCCACGACCATTCCGGCCACCAGCCCTCCGATGGTCATGGCGCCAAGCGACAGGCCCGAGATCAGGTAACCGACCGCGGCGCCCGGCAGGATCGCATGGGCCATCGCGTCCCCGGTCAGGCTCATCCGGCGCAGCATCAGAAAGACGCCGACCGGCGTCGCGCCGACCGAGATCGCGACGCATCCGAGGAGGGCCCGCCGCATGAAGCCGAAATCGGCGAAGGGCTGGATGACGAGGTCCCAGATCATGCGGCACTCCGTCCGCAGATATGGGGCGGGCCCGCACAGGCCTCGCACATCTGCCGGGCGCGGAACCGGTTTTCGGCGGTCAGGACCTGCGCGGTTGGTCCGTGCGTCACCATTTCACGGGCCAGCATCAGCGTGGTCGGGAAATGCGACCGGACGACATCTTCGTCATGCAGGACGGCCAGGATTGTGCGCCCTTCGCCGTGCCAGTTGCGGACCACGCCAATGAGGTCTGCCGTGGTCCGGGCGTCCACGGCAGTGAACGGCTCGTCCAGCAGCACCAGCCGGGCATCCTGCAGCAGGAGACGAGCGAAGAGCGTCCGTTGCATCTGACCGCCCGAGAGCGATCCGATGGGCCGGTTTTCAAACCCGTCGAGGCCGACCGCCGCGATGGCGTCCCGAACGGACCTGCGGTCGCTGCGCCGAAGCTGTCCGAAGGCGCCGGTTCTTCGCCAGAGCCCCATCGCCACCAGATCCATCACCGAGAGCGGGAACGTGCGATCGATCTCGGATTGCTGGGGCAGATAGGCGATGTCCGCCCGCGCGAGTGTTCCGAAGGAAACCCGCCCCTCCAATGGCGCAAGGGCGCCGGTTACCCCTTTAAGCAGCGTCGATTTTCCCGCGCCATTCGGGCCGACGATGGCCGTCAGGCTTCCCTCATCGATGCGGGTCTCAAGATGGTGGACCGCCGGATGCCGGTCATAGCCAAGCGTGAGGTCCTTGAAGGCAACGGCGTAGGTCATAGGCCCCCCGGAGAGGAGGTGGCCCAAAAGAACGCCGCCCAGAGTGCGGCGACGATCAGCGCCGCGCCAGCCAGTCGCGGCCCGGCTCCGAGCAGAAGCAATCCCAAACGATGCCTGTTCATACCTGTGCTTGCCTCGTGCAGTCTGCGCAGGTGCCGTGAACCTCGATCACGTGACGCTTCACGGCAAAGCCCGATTGGCCCGTGATGGCGGACAGGTCAGCGACAAGTTCAGGCGCAACGCTTTCCTGGACCACTCCACACCCATCACAGATCGAGAGGACGGCTGCGTCATGGCGGTGATCACATCGGCAGGCGATGAAGGCGTTCAGCGATTCCAACCGGTGGACCCGACCGCGCTCGGTCAACGCGGCGAGCGCCCGATAGATGGTCGGCGGAGCAAGTTTCGGAGTGGTCTCCCGAAGACGGTCAAGGACGTCATACGCAGACATGGGTCCCAGATGATGCCGCAGGACACCAAGCACTCGCGCCTGCATCTCATCTCCTCGCCTGCTCATCAGTCCCTCACAACACCCAACGAGAATCACGTTATGTTATAACATAACAAAAATGACAAGACGGCCGTGAGCAAGCGGGTGAGCGACATTAACCAGGCCTCACGGCTCTTGTCGCTGCGGGGCAGCGAGGAGCGGTCGGCCCTCTTCCAAGTATCAGCATTGAGCACGCCGGGTTCTCGAGCCGCTTTCTCAAAAGAGCTGCCTGATGCGGGCTAACCTGACGCGTCAATTTCGGGCTGACGATGTGGGTCGGGAGCGGCGAATTGGTCCGTTTTCCTCTCTGTCGCGAGGCTGGCCGTGAGAAGGTGAGATCGAATGGCGTTCAAACGAAGACGTATCGAAGCTTCTGCGTGAGAGTGAGTTGAAGCTGACCGAAGGGACTGACGTGGCATCGGCGTGTCGGGATTGGCGACGCGACGTACTACACTTGGCGATTGTGGGATGGGACGCTTGCGGTTGTCAGAGCGGAAGAATGAAGTGAGAGAACGCTCGGCTGAAGAAGATCGTGGCAGAGCTTGAACTGAACAGGCCCGTTCCCAAGGAAGGACCGAACCATCTTAGAGCCCAGTCTCTGACCACAGAGGAGCTGCGTCAGGCCGTCATTTACATAGGCCAGAAGCTCGCAACGTCCGCGTGAAGGACGTGCGGGGTGATGGGAGTGGCGCGTCGCTCCCCACAGTATCGCCCAGCCCCGAGAGATGACGCCGCGCCGCGATTGGTTGATAGTCGGCGACGTGCTGCCCCTCCGGGCCAATAAGAAGCGGAGACGCAGGCAATACTGCGGCGCCGTCCCGTGTTCTGACAGGTGCCTGTGCCCTCGCAGAGCCGTTGATCGGGGATGGGCTCGTGCGCGCACCAAACATCCGTCGGCGGCCTTCATTTCCTTTCACGCACCGATTCTGCCCCCTGTTCTCAGGTCGATTGGGAAGATGTGTCCCCTTCGCAGGCGATGTCATAGACCACTATGCCGTCGGCCCCGCCAACACACATCTCGACCAGACGGGCGCTCAGTCTGACGTGTTTCGGGTGGCGTTCATATGCCAGATGAGCCTCTCGGTCGCGGAAGAGGATGACGAAACCGTCTTTGTGCTCGGGTGTCTTGCTCTCGAAGTCGAGGTTCGGACCATGGTGGTATTGAAGCATTCCATCGACCTCCCCCTTCAGCGTGCCGAGGTCGCGCAGCACTTCCTTGCGTTCGGCTTCTGCATATCGGTCGGCAAACTGCAAAAACACGCAATGCAAGAGCATTGGTTACCTCCTTGTCGGCTCGATCAGGAACGCTCTGAAATCGTTTACGTTGGTTAGGGTCGGGCCGGTGACGATCTGATCCCCGAGGCGGGCGAAGAAGGTGTGGCTGTCATGTGTGTTCAGCGCCTCGGCCGGATCGGCACCAAGCTTCTTTGCCTTGGCGAGGGTGGACGGGCTGATACAGGCGCCGGCCACCTCGGCGGCGCCGTCGACCCCGTCCGTGTCGCAGGCGATGGCATGGATGCCGTCTGCCCCGTCAAGAGCAATCGCGGCGGCCAGGGCGAATTCGGCGTTCGGCCCGCCTATGCCGCGGTCGCGGCCGGAGACGGTGCATTCCCCGCCAGAGAGCAGAAGAACCGGCGCCTCTCCGACAGTCATTCCGGCCTGGATCCCTCGGGCGGTTTCGACCTGCGTCGCCGCCAGTTCCCGCGCTTCCCCTTCAAGCGCATCCCCCAGGATGCGGACCGCGACCCCCCGATCCCGCGCAAGCCTGGCGGCGGCCTCAAGTGATTTAGACGGGGCGGCAACGACGATGTTCGTCGTGCTTTCCAACTCTTGGGCGCCCGGAGAGATCACGCCTGTTTCGCGGCTGAGATGCTCTGTCACGCTATCGGGCATATCGATCTTGAACTCCTCAAGGATCTGCCGGGCATCAGCCGATGTCGAGGTTTCGCCGACCGTCGGGCCGGATGCAATCGAAGCCGGGTCATCCCCTGGCACATCCGAGATCAGAAGGCTGAAAACCGTCGCCGGATAGGCCGCTGCCGAAAGCTGGCCGCCTTTCACCTCGCTGAGGTGCTTTCGCACAATGTTCATCCGATCGATCGGTGCGCCGGACCGGAGGAGCGCCTCGGTCACGGCTTGTTTTTCATCCAGCGTGATGTCGCTGGCGGGCGCGGTCAAAAGCGCCGATCCCCCGCCGGAGATCAGGGCCAGCACGAGGTCGCCTGCCCCCGTGCTGCCAAGCAGTTTCAGCATGCGTTGCGTTGCATCGGCGCCGGCCTGATCCGGGACGGGATGCGCCGCCTCGATGATCTCGATCCCTGCGGTCGGGCGCCGATAGCCATATCGGGTGATGACCAGACCCTCGCAGGGCCCCCAGACCGATTCCACCGCTTCGGCCATGCGGGCTGACGCCTTGCCCGCGCCGACGACAACGATGCGGCCGTCGGGTTTCGGCGGAAGGGCGGCCGGAACCACGCGCATCGGATCGGCAACGGCAACGGCCTCATCGAATAACTGCCGCAAAAAGGTGGATGGCTCGGGAAAGCTCATGTGAGGCTCGACTGGCGCAAGACAATCTCCAATTCAAGTGGCTGATTTGGTTTGGGGGAATATCGTCGTCCATCTGCTCAAGAAGAGGAGTGGCGCCCGTCCGGCCAAATCGCGCGACATCGCCACGGCGGGGCCTGATAGTCAGGTCTGGGACATCTTGTTCATGCATGGATCGCAGCGCACGCCCATGGACGGACGCGGCGAATTCGGTAAGGAAGGGGTTTCATGGATGTTCCGGTTCGTTCCTTGCTGCGTGGATCATGTAGCGGGTCTTATTCTCAGGTTTCATCGCTTGAGTTGGCTCACTCCTGCATCTCTTTTGGCTGAGCGCTGTGCTGGCGATCCAGCGCGCGTTGCAAAAACCTTGCGTAGATCCCCCGCCAACCTTGCTGAGGGGTCGACAGGAACCAGCTTTTTCGCAGATCCCAGCCAACGTTCAAATGATGCTCGGGCAGGTGGCCAATCTCCGGCCAGATCCCACCGCCCGGATAGACGGTCAGCTCGCCAAACCAGACCTTTCGCCCGTCCGTCAGAAGATCGACCCGCATGTAGTCGAAATGCGCGCCAAGGCGCCGCGCAATGTCGAGCGCCATCGGGGCGGTTTCAGGCAAGGGCCCCATATCTCGCGGGCTGCCATCGCGTGGCTTCAATTCAGACCTGCGGAAGCCCCCCGCACCGTCCGGTTCCCAATAGCAGCGGCGCGGGCTGCCAAAGCGATCCTTCAAGCAAAGCAAGTAAACGATATCTGGGCCGACCGTATGGATTTTCATGTCGGTCAACGGTGCGCCACCGCCGATCATCTCTTCGACGAAAACCCTTCGCGGGATCCCGAAATAGCCCCACTCGTGGTAGCGCCTGGCATGGTCTTTTCCCAGGTTGCTTCGCGCATTTTCCACGACCTCGGCATATCCAGGCACACCGTCGCGGACGAAGATGTTGGCACCCGAGCCGTGGTTTGTTTTCACGACACAGGTGTCGCCAAGAAGGGGTTGCGGCAGTTGTCCGGGATCCGTTCCCTGCCAGAGAACTTGAGGGATCTCGACATCGGTCACTGCCTGCCGGACCCAATCCTTGGCGGCAAGTTTGTCGGATACCGTGATGAAGCGGGGATCGTGGTCAAAGACCCTGCGCCAAAGGCCTTTGTCCTCGGCACAAAGGGGAAATGCAGGGCTTGGGCGCTGGCCGTTCCTCCTCAATCCTCTGGCAAGACGCCGAAACTGGAAGCGGTGTTCCCGCGCGATCCACCGATCGACAGCCGCAAAGGTCAGGCGTTCGGCGTGAGTGAGGCGGAAATGGCTCAGCGCTTCCGGCCCCGCGTCCCCGTTTGCCGGGATCGCTGAGAGATCGTCGAATGCCTTGACGATTTGTTGTGATGCGGCCGGCGCTGCATTCGAAGGCGTCCTGAATGGTCTTGTACCCCATGAAACGTGCCAACAACCGACCGACCGCGCAAGATAAGGGAATCTGGCCGCATTGGACGGATGCCGGGATTAACGGCTGGAGGCGCTAGAGGCCCGGGCATCGCCATTCTGACCGCCGCGAAGACGGCGCCCGTAGCGGCCTGGAGGCAACACGACCAAGCGCGGGTCGAGCATGTCCCGCAGGCCGTCTCCGAGTATGTTCAGGCTCAGGACGAGGCTGAAGATGGCGAGGCCGGGGAGTGTCGTGATCCAGGGCGCGTCGAGCAGGTGAGCGCGCCCCTCGCTCAGCATCGCCCCCCAGCTGGCGCCTCCGGGCGGCAGACCGACCCCAAGAAAGGTCAAGCCCGCCTCGGAGATCACGGCATGGGCGAAGATAAACGTGGCCTGCACCGCCACCAGCCCGAGCGCTTGCGGCAGGATATGCCAGATGACCACCCGGATCGGGCTGCATCCGAGCGCCTCGGCAGACAGAACGAACTCCCTGTTGCGCAGGCTGAGCACACTGGCATGGACAACCCGGGCGACGCGAGGAACGAAAACGAAGGTCAGGGCGAGGATGACGTTGAGGAGGCTCGATCCCAGGGCCGCGATTAGAGCGAGGGCAAGGACAATCTCTGGAAAGGCCAGCATCCCGTCGACGATACGCATCAGAAGATCGCCTGCCCGCCCAAGGTATCCGCCGAGAAGTCCAAGAATGACACCAAGGCTGCAGGATAGGGCCACAACCGCCGCTCCGACGCCCATGCTCACCCGCGCCCCGAAGAGCAGGCGAGAGGCGACGTCACGCCCCAGATGGTCGGATCCCAGCAGATATTCCCCGTCCAGGCTTGGGGGCTGCAGCCGGTCGGCCACCGATATGAAGGCGGGATCATGCGGCGTGATCAAGGGAGCGAGGATTGCGGCGAGCGCCACCAGGCCGACAAGGGACAGGCAGATGAGGTTTGCCGGTGAACGCATATAGCAGAGCAGACTTCGTGACCCGCGTGTTCTGCTACGCATGGCGGATCCGCGGGTCGATCAGGGCGTAGGTAATGTCGACCAACAGGTTCACGAGCGCGACAAACACGGCGATCACGAGGACGGTCCCCTGGATCATCGGGAAGTCCCGACCGAGGACGGATTCGATCAGCAGGCGGCCGATCCCGGGAATGGCAAAGACCGTTTCCGTGACGACCGAGCCGCCGACCATCAGGGCGACGGCGACCCCAACCACCCCCAGCGTCGGAACGAGCGAATTGCGCAATGCGTGACCGACAATGACAGACCGCTGGCGAAGGCCTTTCGCGCGGGCGGTCCGAAGATAGTCTGCCCCCATCTCCTCCAACAGGTTGGCGCGCGCGATGCGGGCGATGACGCCGGCATGGCTGGCGCCCAGCGTAATGGAGGGAAGAACGAGGTATCGCCAGGCGTCGCCTGGATCTTCGAACAGGCTGACGTAGCCGGCAGCAGGGAAGATGCCCCAATAAAGCGAGAGCAGAAGGACAAGCAGCAGGCCGAGCCAGAAGTTGGGGAGAGCTGCCGCGGTAAGCGCCGCCACCATGGCCGCGAAATCGACCGCGCTTCCGCGATAGAGCGCGGCGATCACGCCAAGAGGGATGCCGATAGCGATGGCCAGAAGCGCCGATGTCGCGGTCAGGATGAGTGTCGGCTCCACCCTCTGCAGAATGACCGTTCTGACATCGCTGCCATTGAAGTACGAAGTCCCTAGATCCCCCGATAGCAGGTCAGAGATCCAGGTCAGGTATCTGACGGGTAGGGACCGGTCCAAGCCCAGCTCGCGATTGAGTTCCGCAACCTGCTCGGCCGTTCTGTCTTCGCCAAGTATGACCGCTGCCGGCGATCCCGGGATCACGTTGGTCACGAAGAAGACGATCGTCACGACAATGAGCATCGTCAGGAGAGCGCCCGTCAGCCGTCGGATCAGGAAGGCGCTCATCCCAGGCCCCGAAGCGATCCGGCTTTAGCGGTCGACACCAACGTTCCAGAAGAATGGCTCTGGCATGTTTGCGTAGCCGGTCACGGAATCGCCGGCGATGTGATGCTCGAAGTAATCGCCGATTTTGATGACGGCTGCGTCCTCATAGTAGAGGCGTTGTATGCGGTCCCAGATCAACTTTGCCTTGGCTTCCGGTGCGGTCAGGAGTTCTGCCACAAGCGCATCGCGGTCGGCATTCTCCCACCATCCTGTCCAGGTCGCCTGCAGATGGGAGTGCAGAATGGGGTGGCTGCGGTAGGTGTGCTCGCTGATCATGAGATCCCAGGCGGATTTCGTGTCGAGCGTTTCCTCATGCGCAGCGGCGTCCCGCACCTCCAGTTCCACGACCAGACCCGCGCGTTCCAACTGCTGCTCCAGCACCAGACCCACGTTGTATTTCGACTGGTCCCCGCTCGACAGGGCCAGGCGGATCGGCTCCCCGGCATAGCCCGCGGCTTCTGCAAGCGTCCGCGCCAGATCCGGATCGCACAGGTTGTAGAGATCGGATCCCGCATCGCTCCACCACGCGGTTTCCTTCCAGGTCAGGCTGGGATCCGCCCGCCAGAATGCGGCACCACCGTAGACGGGCAGCACGTCCTCGACGCATATGGCCGCCTGAACCGCCCGGCGCAGCCCGGGATCGGACATCGGGCCACCGGATTTGTTCGGGATCAGCGTGGTCATGCGCGGCGCGCCGAGCGACGATACGACGTCCGGGTTGGTCTGGTATCGATCGTAGCTGTCCGGATCGATGTCGAGCGCCACGTCGAAGTCGCCGGTTTCCACGCCGATCCGCCGCACTGACAGCTCCGGTACGAAGACGAAGCGCAGGGTGTCGGCAAGTGCCACCCTCCGGCCGGTATAGCCGTCCGCAGGTGCATCGACCGGCGCGTAGGCATCGAACCGCTCCAGCCGGATTTCCTGACCGTCGCGCCAATCGACGAAACGGTAGGGGCCCGTTCCGATGTAGTCGGTGATCCTGTCATCGCCCGCTGCCTCGATCACCTCTGCCGGGTAGATGAAAGGCCCGGCTCGCCAAGTACTTAGCGCCGTGACGACGAAGTTCGCCGGGGCGTTCAGCCGCAATTCGACCGTGGAGCGATCGGTGGCTTCGACCGCCGACACATAGGGCGCAAGCGTCCGCCCGAACGAGCTTCGCCTGAGCCAGCGGTCAAGCGAGGCGACGACGTCTTCCGCCGCCAGTTCATCGCCGTTGTGGAAAGGAACGCCTTGTCGGATGGCGAAAGTGTAGGTCAGGCCGTCCGCGCTTCGGTCCACGCTTTCGGCGAGGACGGGGTGGGGCGTGAAGGTGCTGTCGAAGGCAAACAGGCCCTCGTTGATGTGGGCAGCGACATTGCGAACCGTGTTGGTCGATGTGACATGAAGGTCCAGCGTTGGCGGCTGGGCTTTCATTGCCAACTTGAGCTCGGTCTCTGCAGAGGCGGAGCCGGTCGCAGTCAGCGCGATCGCGACGGCGTATCCGAACAAGCGGAGTGCGCGTGTCTTTCCCATTCCGATCCCCCAAATCGCTGGTCCGCAGACCTTGGCTTGGCCGGAACCGATATCAAACGCTGGCGGCTACGGAACAAACCCTGCGATCGGCTGTCAAGGCTGATGCCGCTGCTGACCGGGCGCGAAGCTCCTACGGACCGGCCTCCGATCCCGACCGCCTCCAGGCGGGCCGGGCCGCCACGGACCTTAACCGGATGTTAGAGGCGCGGACGGCGGACGATACGGTGCGTCGGGGAAGGGGGCGGCGACTCACCAGTTAATGCGGGAAAACCAAGGCAAATCGGCCCTGCGGCATCCGGGCGGCAAATGGTCGGCATAACGTCGGAGGGGGAGCGGCGGATTTGCAGGGGTAATGCGGCGTTCTGCTGCGGTGCAGCGCAACGGTTTGGACAATGGGTGGAGTGGTGGGGATTGTTTCGGGCCGGGATGGCGGACCGTATCGCCCACCCTGCGATGGGTGGATGTCGAACGCGGGGAAACCCCTCCCTACCCAGATATCCAGAGGTTTTGCACGGCGTCGATTTCCGACGGGACGATGCCGTGGCCGGGGCCGGGGAGGATGTCGGTCTGGACCTTTGCGCCGAGGGTGGTGAGGACCTCGGCACTGCGGTGGACGCGGGCCAGCGGGATGTGGGGATCCTGTTCGTGGCAGCCGATGAAGACGTCGAGACCGGTGAGGTCGGTGCCGTAGTCGAAGCGCTTGTCGATGTGGCCGTAGAGGGCTTCGGTGGGGGTGCCGTCCGCATCGCCGGTGCCGACGAGGCCGCCGGAGAGGCCGATGGCCGAATGCAGGCCGGGGCGGCGGGCGGCGTAGTCGAGGGCGAGGCAGGCGCCCTGGCTGAAGCCGAGAATTGCGATCCGGTCTTTCCTAAAGCCGTCGGCCTCTAGGGTGGCGACGGCCTGGTCGATGGCCGCCACGCCCCGGTCGAGCCATGGGGCCATCTGGGCGTGCGGCGCCAGAAACGAGGTGGGCCACCAGGAGTTCCCCGGCGCTTCGGGCGCGATATAGGCGATGTCGCTGAGGCCGAGGGCCGACGCGAGACCGAGGATGTCCCGCGCCGAGCTGCCGCGGCCATGGAGCAGGATCGCTCCCAGCCGCGTGCTGGTGCCGCGCCGTTGCATCAGGCGGCGATCGGCGGCAGAGCCGCTTCGATGCGGTCGCGCATGCCCTCGTATTTCTCGGGCAGCTTCAGCGCCTCGCCCAGATGCTCGAGCGGCTCGTCCCGGGTGAAGCCCGGCGGGTCGGTCGCGATCTCGAACAGCACACCGCCCGGTTCGCGGAAGTAGATCGCGTTGAAGTACTGCCGGTCGATGACGGGCGTGACCTGGTAGCCTTCGCTCAGGAGCTTTTCGCGCCAGGCGAGCTGGGTCTCGTCATCCTCGGCCCGGAAGGCGACGTGGTGGATGGTGCCCGCGCCCGAGTGACCGCGCGATTGGGTGCGGACGAGGTCGAGCACCGCGCCGCGGGCGTCGCCTGGGGCGCGGAGGCGGAGGCGTTCGCGGCCATCCGATTGCTCGTGGCCGACCTCTTCGTAGCCGAGGATGTCGGTCATCAGGCGCTGGGTGGGCTCGAGGTCCGCTTCGGCGAGCGTGACGGAGTGGAAGCCGCCTTCGGCGGGGGAACCGGCGCCCGCGACCTCGACCAGTTCGACCGCTGCGCCGTCGGGGTCGCGCAGCGTGGCGACGCGGGCGCCGAAGCGTTCCTGCGGGGTCTCGACGGTGATGCCGGCCTCGCGGACCTGGCGGGTCCAGTCGTCGAAGTCGCCGGTGGCATAGGCATAGGCCTCGGCCATGCCGGCACCGGGCGCGCCCGGGCCTGCGCCCACGAAGGGGAAGAAGGTCAGGATCGTGCCGGGATCGGCGGTGTGGTTGCCGTAATAGAGGTGGTAGGTGCCGGGATCGTCGAAATTGACGGTCTTCTTCACCAGCCTCTGGCCGAGGACCTTGGTGAAGAAATCGACATTGGCCTGGGGCGGGCCGGAGATGGCTGTCACGTGGTGCAGGCCGGGAAGCGCTGTCTTGGTCATGGGGATCTCCTTTCAGGGCAGGAGATAGCGTTCGGAGAGGGCTTAACAAAGATGCACGGCGGCACCGGATTGGTGCGTGAGTGCACGGATTGCGGCGGGCTGGGGCTTCTGGGAGAGTGGCCGCGACAGCAAGGGGAGGGGGCCATGACGCCAGCCGAGATGGAAGCGCGGATCGTCCGCTACGGGGATCTTAAGCCGTGCCGGACGGCGTTCATCGACGCCCATACGCCGGGGTCGGACCGGAAGGAGAACTTCACCATCATCGGCGGCGGGGTATCGGAAAGCCCCGATCAGCATGTCCATATCGCCGAGCCGCACGGGTTCAATATCGGCGCGGCGGGGCAGCCGCCCCATTGCCGGAATTCGCTGCATTCGCACCGGACGGCGGAGGTGTTCTTCGTCCTCAGCGGGCGCTGGCGGTTCTTTTGGGGCCGCTGGGGCGATGCGGGCGAGGTGGTGCTGGAAAAGGGCGACATCATCAACATCCCGACGGGCATCTTCCGCGGGTTCGAGAATGTGGGCACGGATTACGGGATGATCATGGCGATCCTCGGCGGCGACGATGCCGGGGGCGGCGTGATCTGGGCGCCGCAGGTGATCGAGGAGGCGGGCGCGCACGGGCTGGTTCTGGGAGAAAACGGGCGGCTTTACGACACGAAGAAGGGCGAGAGCCTGCCCGACGGCGTCGGCCCGATGCCGGTGCTGACGGAGGCGGAGCTGGACAGGTATCCGGAGCCCGCGCCGATGGAGGTCGTGGGCTTCGGGGTGCGGCGGTATCTGGACATGGTGGCCTTGGCGAAAGACCGGCCGGTCAAGGTGATCGGCGAGCGGGGGATCATCCGCGACAAGCCGGGGTTCGAGGTGGATCTGGTGACGCGGTCGTCGGCGTCGGACGGGATGCATTCCCATGACCGCGCGTCGGTTCTGATGCCGGTGACGGGGCATTGGCGGCTGTTCTGGGAGGGCGGCGAGGTTTCATTGGCGCCGGGGGATACGGCGACGGTGCCCGGCGGGTTGCGGCATGGGGCGGTGCCCGCGATGAGCGGGGAGGCGGCGCTTTATCACGTGGTGGGGACGGATGATCCGGCGGGGGCGACCTGGCGGGGGTGATAGGACGGGCGGGGACGGCGCTCCCGCTGCGCGGATCGCCCCGCCCACCGTCCCCGGCGGTTTTTTGGTGATTGTTCGGTTGGTCGGAGTGGATGGCTGGACGGGGGGATTTGAGTATTTTTGGCCAGATGAAGGGGGCGGTCTGACTTTGGGACTTCGCCCGTTCGGCGCTGAAATCTCTCCACTGGAGAGATTTTCGGGATGGCTTTGGGCTCTGCCCGTTCGCGGCTCAAAAGGTCCAGTGGACCTTTTGCCGGCTTACGCCGGACCGCCGCTTGGCCGGGGCTCCGCCCGTTCGGCGCTGAAATCTCTCCACTGGAGAGATTTCCGGGATGGCTTTGGGCTCCGCCCGTTCGCGGCTCAAAAGGTCCACTGGACCTTTTGCCGGCTTACGCCGGACCGCCGCTCACCCCTTAACAGCCCCTGCCGTCAGGCCGCTGACGATCTGGCGTTGGAAGAACATGACCAGCAGGAAGAGCGGCGCGGTGGCGGAGACGACGGAGGCGACGGCGAACATGACGTTGCCTTCGACCTGGACCGAGCCGAGGAAGCTCGCGATCTTGGGGACCATCGTGTGGTTCTGCTGGCTCAGCAGCAGGGCCGTGACGGTGAAGTCGTTATAGGCGAGCAGGAACGAGAAGAGGCCGGTGGTGATGACGCCGGGCCACATCACGGGGACGATCACGTGGCGGAAGGCCTGGAAGCGGGTGCATCCGTCGACCATGGCGCTTTCGTCGAGGTCCTTGGGGATGTTCAGGAAGAACGAGTGCAGCATCCAGAGCGTGAAGGGCTGGTTGATGGCCACCAGGACGATGATCGCCGTCGAGAGGCTGCCCCAGACGCCCCATTCGAAGAAGGGAAGCAGGTAGCCAGAGACCAGCGTGATATGGGGCATGGCGCGGAAGATCAGCGCGGCCATCAGCAGCCAGAAGGCGTAGCGGTAGCCGGAGCGGGCGAGCGCGTAGCCGCCCAGCGTGCCGAAGGTCAGCGAGATGATGACGACGGCGATGACGACGATCATCGTGTTGAGGGCGGCGCGCCAGAATTCTTCCTCCACCCAGGCGCCGGCATAGGCTTGCAGGGTGAAGGGGCTGCCGGTTTCGGCCTGGGTGCGGGTGCCGTAGAGCGCGTTGGTCCAGTCGGCCTTGGAGAAGAAGTCGCCCTGCACCTTGAAGCTGCCCCAGAGCGTCCAGAGGAAGGGGAAGGCCGCGACGATCAGCCAGACGATGATGAAGATCGTCGAGAGGGTGACGAGCGTGGTGGAGCGTTGTTGCGCGCGGGCGGCCATCGTCTCACACCCTCTTTCGGTTGAAGTCGCGCCAGGTGCGGATCACGACGGGGGTGAGCAGGATGGCGACGCCGATGATCGTGAGCACCGAGGTGGCTGCGGCGGAACCGAAAAGCGCGCCGGCCTCGTTCCTGAGATCGTCGAAGATGATCCAGGAGAGCGAGGTCGCGTTTGCCTCGGCCGAGAAGCCGACGATCGGTTCGAAGACGCGGAAATTGTCCATCAGCTGGATCAGCGTGATGAA
The DNA here is from genome assembly GCF_040779325.2 of Aestuariibius violaceus. Classification (NCBI taxonomy): domain Bacteria; kingdom Pseudomonadati; phylum Pseudomonadota; class Alphaproteobacteria; order Rhodobacterales; family Paracoccaceae; genus Aestuariibius; species Aestuariibius violaceus. The sequence continues at coordinate 20,890 of NZ_JBFONT020000006.1, read as the reverse complement.
GATGACGAGCGGCATCAGGTGCGGGAGCGTCACGTGGCGGACGCGCTGCCAGCGGGAGGCGCCGTCGATCATGGCGGCCTCGAGCGTTTCCTCGGACACGGTTTGGAGGCCCGCATAGAAGACGATGAAAGCGAAGGGGGCCGAGTGCCAGACGCCGTAGACGAAGAGGGTGATCCAGGTGAGCGTGGGGGACGCCTTGAGCGAGAGGTTCGGGTCACCCGTCAGGTTCTGGAGCGAGGCGCCGATGATGCCGCGGGCGTCGATCATCCAGAAGAGGATGAGCGAGGCGATCAGCGGCGTGACGATCATCGGCAGCAGCGTGAAGAAGATCGTCGGGCCCTTGACCATCTTGGGCAGGGCATTGACGGCGAGCGCGATCATCAGGCCGAGGATCAGGACAAGCGGCGTGACGATGGCGGTGTAGGACAGCGTGAAGGCGAGCGCCTTGTAGAAGGGCAGGTTCATCAGGCGCCCGAGGAAATCCCCGATACCGTCGGAGGCGGCCCAGGCGGCCGACACCTCGGCGAAAGCCAGGTGGGAGCGGTTGGTGTAGGTGCCAAGGCCGTTGAACCGGCCGAGCGGTTCGGCGTCGCGCAGGGCCTGCGTCGCCTGCTGGTCGATGGTGGTCGAGGGGGTGCAGCCGAAGGGGCCGCAGTTTTCGGTGACGATCAGCACCTGTTCGTGTTCGACATAGAGCGACTGGATCGCGATCGAGATGATGGGGAGCGCGATGAAGAGGATCATCGCGGCGAGCGACGGGAAGATGAAGCGCAGGAAGGTGCCGTGGGGCATGGGCCGCTCCGCCGGGGAGGGGCGGGGCCGGAGCCCCGCCCTTGTGGCTTACTGGATGTAGCCCTGTTCGCGGGCGGTCGTCGTATAGGCGGCCTCGACATCTGCGAGTGCCTGTTCGGCGCTTTCGGTGCCTTGCATGAATTCGGCCAGTTCATTGCCGAGCGCGGTGTGGAGGAGGCCCATATAGGGCAGCATTGGATAGGGCGCGGTACCCATCTGCGCGGTGGTTGCCACGCCTTCCGCCGCAGGTCCGGGCTGGTAGCCTTCGATCAGCCAGACGGCCTTGTCGTTGTGATCCTCCATCAGCGCGGGGTCGATGCCGTTGACGAGCGCGATGAACGTCGCCTCGGCATCCTCGTCGGAGATGTTGGCCGAGATGGTGAAGCCGTCCCACCAGAGGGTGGAGGCGGGCCGGTCGCCGCCGCCGACGGTGGGGGCGGCCACGAGGCGGGTGTTCGACGTGACCTCTTCGGTCGAGCCTTCGTCGTCGAGGATGGTCGAGCCGCGGGAGCCCCACATGACGGCAAGCGCCAGTTCGCCCGATTCCCAGAGCGCGCCGGTCGCGTTGGAATCGAAGGTCAGGAAGTCGGGGTCGGCATAGGCGTTGACCTGCGACAGCATCTCGAGCGCCTGGATGCCCGTTTCGTTGTTGATCGCCACATTGGCGGTGCCGGGTTCGAAGAATTCGCCGCCAAGGCCCAGATACATGTTCACGAATTCCTCGGCGAGGTTCCAGCCGACGGCGGTGTTCATGGCGAAGGGATCGTCCATGATCCCGGCCTCTTCGATGGCCGCTGCCGCCTCGATCACCTGTTCGTAGGTGGTCGGGATCTCGATGCCCGCTTCGGCCAGGATATCCTCGCGCACAAAGAGGTGCTGGGCATTGGCCATGAAGGCCACGGCCATGACCTGGCCGTTGATGGTGATGAGCTGGGTCGGGCTGAGGTTCTGCCCGTGTTCGGCCACCAGATCGTCGAGCGGGCGGATCAGCCCTTCGTTCATCAGCGGCAGGATCGAGGCGTTCGCGACGATGGCGGCGGTGTATTCGGCCGGGTTGGCGGACAGGGCGGCGACCTGGATATCCTTGTGTTCGGTCGTGAGGTTCGAGCTGAACTCGACCCCGCCCGTCGCACAGGTTTCGGCGCGGTCGACGACGGCGCGCAGGGCTGGGAAGTCGTTGGCGAGGATGTTGATCCGGCCGCTTTCGATGCCGCAGCCGTGGCCTTCGGCCCAGACGGCGCCGGCGCTGGCGGCAAGGGCGGATGTGGCGAGCAAAGTTCTGAAAATCGTCATGGGGCGGACCCTTCCCTGTTCTGGCACTGTTTCCGGACGATCTGGTTCTTGCGACGTGCGGGGCCAGCCCGCCGGTCCGGTTATGTGAAGACGCTGCGTCAAGGTCGCTGTGATTGCAACAGGAATTGGCTTGGTTCCAGAGCTGCTTAGGTCTTGTCTTTTGAGAGGCGGCGCTTAGGCTCGCCTGGTATTTGCCCGTGCGGGGAGGTCGCCTTGGCCGAGATCCAGTTGAAGAGCGTCTCCAAGCGCTGGGGGTCTTTTGTCGGCGTCGACAATTTCGACCTGACCATCGCGGACCGGGAGTTCCTGGTGCTGCTCGGGCCCTCGGGTTGCGGCAAGACCACGACGATGCGGATGATCGCGGGTCTGGAGGATGTGACCGACGGCGACATCCTGGTGGATGGGCGGCGGATCAACGATCTGGATCCCAAGGACCGGGACGTGGCGATGGTGTTCCAGAGCTACGCGCTCTACCCGAACATGAATGTCTACGACAATATCCGCTTTCCGCTGAAGGTCCGGAAGGTGCCCGAGGCCGAGCATGACGCCCGGGTGCGGCGGGCGTCGGAAATGGTGGAGCTGGACGAGTTCCTGCATCGCAAGCCGTCGGAGCTGTCGGGCGGGCAGCGGCAGCGGGTCGCGCTGGCGCGGGCCATCGTGCGGGAGCCGAACGTGTTCCTGATGGACGAGCCGCTGTCGAACCTCGATGCCAAGCTGCGCGTGTCGACGCGGGCGCAGATCAAGAACCTGAGCCACGAGCTGAAGGTGACGACGATCTACGTCACCCACGACCAGATCGAGGCGATGACGCTGGCCGACCGGGTCGTCGTGATGTCGAAGGGCGTCGTGCAGCAGGTCGGCACGCCGACCGAGATCTACGACAATCCGGCCAACACCTTTGTCGCGGGCTTTATCGGCAGCCCGGCGATGAACCTGGTGGAAGGGACTGTCTCGGGCGGGGTGTTCGAGGCGAAGCGGATGCGGATCGCGGGGGTCGGCGCGCCGGACGGGCCGGTCGTTCTGGGGTTCCGGGCGGAGGATGCGGCGATCGCCGAGGAGGGCGAGATCACCGCGCCGGTCTATTCGCTGGAGCTGCTGGGCGATGCGACGATGGTGACGATGCGGGTGGGCGGGGCGCTGATCTCGGTAAAAGCGGACAAGGATTACAGGATCGAGATCGGCGAGACCGTCTCGGCTCGCGTGCCTGCCGGGATTTGCCACCTTTTCGATCCGGATGGCGGTCGTCGTCTTTGAGTTGAACGAAACTCATTTCAATTTCTAGTGTTCACATTTTGTTCAGCTTCATGCGGCAAGGATCGGGGCATCGGTTTCTTTTGAAGCAAAGGCGTTTCAATGGCTGCCCAGTTCTATGCTCCGCCCTGCACGGCTCGACCCTCCTCTGGCCTGGCGCAAGCCGCTTGGGGCTGCCGGTGATCGCGCGCCTGTCACGCCTGCTGGCAACGACCCGCGGCACGATGGTGGCCCTTGGGATCATGACACTTTTCGCTGCCTTTGCGGCCTACGAAGTTCATGTTGTGCGTCAAAAGCTCGCCATACAGGGCAATCACAGCGAAGCGCCGGAGTTGCGGACGGGGATTGCCGTGCTGACGCTGATCGACCGTCTTCACTATCGCTTGCAGGAGATTGCCTGGACCGAGGACGGGCGGGCGGTCCCCAAACATGTGATCACCGATTTCGCCGGTGCCCTGCGCAATCTGGAACGCTATGCCGACCGGCTGAGCGAGGTCTTTGAAAGCAGCGGGACGGTGGCGGCTTCCGGGCGCGCAGAAGAGAATCTCGCGGCGACGATTGCGGCGGCAAAGGCTGCGATCGAAGCGGATTTCGCTGACCCGGTGACGCTTGAAGTGACGTTTTCCGGGCATCGCGAACGGACGAAATACACGATCATCCGGTACTTCCATCTCCTCGCCGAGGAGCGTGAGGCGGCGTTTTTGAAGCAGGAACGCACGCTCGCCTTCTTCACGGCGTCAATCTACGCGGCGGTCCTTGCGATGCTGGGGGCGTTTTCGGCGCTCGTCCTCGTTTTGCGGCGGGAGGTCGGCATCCGCATCGGGCGCGAAAAGGCCGAGCGGCACGCCGAATACCTGTCGCGCACCGACCCGCTGACGGGACTGCCCAACCGGTCGCAGCTTCACCATTTTCTTGGTGACCGGATCACGCGGTTCGAGGATTTCCAACTGCTGCTCATCGATGTCAGTCGCTTCGGTGAGATCAACGAACGCTACGGCCACGCGACGGGCGATGCCGTGCTCCGGGCCCTGTCCGAGCGGCTGAGGGCGCTCGCCGGTCGCAGCGGGGGCGAGGCTGTCCATCTGGGCGCGGATGAATTCGCGCTGGTCCTGCCGCTTTTCGCGCAGGAGGATGGCAGCCAGATCTGTTCAAGCATCGAAGAGATGTCGATCCGGGACGGCACGAACCGGGTCTTCGTGAAGACGGCGATCGGGCGGGCGGGCAGCGACACGCTGCGGGCTGAAGGGCATCTGTCGACTGACGGCATGATCCGAGCCGTCGAGCTTGCCTTGTCCGAGGCGAAGTACCGGTCGCACGAGCAATTCGTGACGTACACGCCGGAGCTGGAGCAGCGCCATGCAAGGCGGCGCGAATTGCTGGATTCCATTCCGCGCGCCATCGAGGACGACGAGTTCTTCGTCGCCTTCCAGCCCAAGGTCGATCTTGCCGACGGGTACGTCTACGGCTTCGAGGCGCTGATCCGCTGGCGCCATCAGGGAAGGGTGATCTCTCCCGCCGACTTTCTGCCGCTTGCCGAAGAGACACGTCTGATCGTCGACCTCGACCTTCTGGTGCTGGGTGATGCGGTCCGGCAGGTGGCCAGCTGGAACCGTGTTACGGGGCGGGATTATGCGATCAGCGTGAACCTTTCGGCGCTTCATTTCAGCAACCGCGACATCGTGACAGCGGTCGCCGATCTGCTGGCCGATCTGGACTTCAACCCCTCCCTTCTCACGCTGGAGATCACAGAAACCGTGATGCTCGACGATTGGGAAGGCGTGCAGGCGATCCTGGCAGACCTGTCGGCGCTGGGTGTGAAGATCTCTCTTGATGATTTCGGGACCGGCTATTCCAGCCTTGCTTATCTGCGCCGGATCTCGGCCGACGAGCTGAAAATCGACCGGTCCTTCGTCACCGAAATCGAACAATCGAGCGAGGCGCAGTTCGTGCTGGACGCAATCGTCGATATTGCCACGGGGCTCGGCATGAAGATCGTCGTGGAGGGGATCGAGACGGAGGAGCAGGCGCGGATCGTCTCGGGCTTTGGATGCGACCGTGGGCAGGGCTATCTCTGGGGTGCCCCGAAGCCCGCGGGCGAGACGGAGGTTGCGATCCTGGAAGCGGTGGCCTGACGCGGTCTTCTCGAGGTTGCCGGAGCGGGCGGCCCGGCGGTGGCTGGCTCACCTGCGGTGAAGGGCGCGTGCGGCAAAAGGGGTGCTTGCTTTGCGATCTTTGTGAACATAACAAGAACATATGGCCGCAAAGACACTTCAGGAGAAGCTCGCCATTCTGGCGGATGCCGCAAAGTATGATGCCTCCTGCGCGTCATCTGGCACGGCAAAACGCACTTCGCTGGGCGGCAACGGGCTGGGGTCGACGGAGGGGTCGGGCATCTGCCACGCCTACGCCCCGGACGGGCGCTGCATCAGCCTTCTGAAGATCCTGCTCACGAATTTCTGCGTCTATGACTGCGCCTATTGCGTGAACCGGGTGTCCTCCAATGTCGAGCGCGCCCGCTTCACGCCGGAGGACGTGGTCTTCCTGACCATCGAATTCTACCGGCGGAACTATATCGAAGGGCTGTTCCTGTCCTCGGGCATCATCCGGTCGCCGGATTATACGATGGAGCAGCTTGTGCGCGTGGCGCGCACGCTCAGAACCGAACACAACTTCCGCGGCTATATCCACCTCAAGACGATCCCGGACGCGGCGCCCGAACTGATCGAGGAGGCGGGGCTTTATGCCGACCGGCTGTCGATCAATATCGAGTTGCCGACCGATGCCGGGGTGAAGGCCTATGCGCCCGAGAAGGATCCCGACCGGATCCGCCGCGCCATGGGCGATGTGCGGTTGAAGACGGCGGAGTTCGGCGAGCGCAGCCATACCGGGCGCCGGAAGGGGCGGTTCGCGCCGGCGGGGCAGTCGACGCAGCTGATCGTGGGGGCGGATGATGCCTCGGACGCGGATGTGCTGCGGAATTCGGAGCGGCTTTACAGTGCCTACAAGCTGAAGCGGGTCTATTACTCGGCCTTTTCGCCGATCCCCGATGCGTCGGCCACGCTGCCGCTGGCCCGCCCGCCATTGATGCGGGAACACCGGCTTTACCAGGCGGACTGGTTGATCCGGTTCTATGGGTTCGATGCGGGCGAGGTTGCCTCGAACGGGGCGATGCTGGATTTGGCCGTCGACCCCAAGCTCGCCTGGGCCTTGCGCAACCGGCACCTGTTCCCCGTCGATCCCAACCGGGCGGATCGCGAGGCCCTTCTGCGCGTGCCGGGCTTCGGGACCAGGACCGTGGGCCGCGTGCTGAAGACCCGGCGGACCAAGACGCTGCGCTACGAGGATCTGGTGCGGATCGGTGCGAACATGAAGACGGCGCGCAGTTTCGTGACGTTGCCGGGCTGGTCGCCCGGTGCGGCGCTGGAGGCGGCCGATCTGCGGGCGCGGTTCACCCCGGCGCCCGAGCAGCTGCAGCTGATCTGATGCAGCAGGTCGCCCTGCCGCGGATCGGGCCGTTTGCCCGCTGGCGCGATTCAGCGCGGGACGCGGCGGCCATGCGGCTGCGGCCCGAGCGGATCGACTGGTTTCTGGAAGGCGAGGGCGGCGGCCTGTTCGTGACCGAGACCGGCCCGCTGCCCGAGGCGCGGCACAAGGTGCGGGCAACGAAGTCTTTCCTCGGCCTTGCCGAAACGGTGATCTGGCATTCCGACCGCGACCGGTTCTCGCGCCTTTACCGGCTGCTGCTGCGGCTGCAGGCCGAGCCGCGCCTGATGGCCGATCGCGGTGACCCGGAGGTCGCCCATCTGGAGCGGCTGGCCAAGGCCGTCCGCCGGGATATGCACAAGATGAAGGCCTTCGTCCGGTTCCGCGAGGTCGACGGGATGGGCGCGCGCCGATCCTTCGTCGCCTGGTTCGAGCCCGATCACCATATCTGCGAGCCGATCGCCGGGTTCTTCGCCCGCCGGTTCGCCGATATGGATTGGGTGATCGCCACGCCAGAGATGTCGATCCACCATGTGGAGGGCGCCGTGACGCTCGACCCGACACCGCCTGAGAGGCCGCGCCTGGCCGATGCGACCGAGGATCTGTGGCGGACCTACTACGCCAGCATCTTCAACCCGGCGCGGCTGAAGGTGAAGGCCATGACCTCGGAAATGCCCAAGAAATACTGGCGGAACCTTCCGGAGGCGGAGCTTATTCCCCAACTGATCGCCAACGCTGAGGCGCGCAGCCGGGCGATGCAGGAGGCGGCGCCGACGCTACCGGCGGCCGGGGCCGACAGGATCTCGGCCCGGGTGAGGGAGGTGTCCGTGACGGAACCCGCCACATCTTTGGAGGCGCTGGAGCGCGAGGCGCACGGGTGCGCGCGGTGCCCGCTGCATGGCTGCGCCACGCAGCTGGTGTTCGGCGAGGGGCCGGCGGGTGCGGATCTGATGGTGGTGGGCGAGCAGCCGGGGGATAGGGAGGATCTGGCCGGGCGGCCCTTCGTCGGGCCTGCGGGGCAGTTGTTCGATCAGCTGGCCGGACGTGCGGGGCTCGACCGGCAGGCGAGCTACGTCACCAATGCGGTCAAGCATTTCAAGTTCACGATCCGCGGTAAACGTCGCATTCACCAGTCGCCCGCGACCGGCGAGATCGACCAGTGCCGCTGGTGGCTGGAGCAGGAGATTGCGCTGGTCCGGCCGAAGCTGATCCTGGCGATGGGCGCGACGGCGCTCCGCGCGCTGACTGGGAACGGCGCGGGGATCCTCAAGCGGCGGGGTGGGATTGAGGCCGGGCTGTCGGGGCATCCCGTCTTTGTCACCGTCCACCCGTCCTTCATCCTGCGCGTTCCGGCGGACAGGCGGCAGGCAGAGGAAGCGGCCTTCGTGGCGGATCTGACGGCGGCGATGACGCGGCTGCCGGCGCTCACCGCCGCTCAGTAATCGCGTTCGAAGAAGATCCCGAGCCCGGTTTCCCCGTCCGAGCCGACCGTGCCGCGCGCGGTCAGCGAGCGCGTGATGTCGAGGTTCAGCGAGATTTCCGCGTCGCCGGTCGAGCCCACGGTGACGTCGGTATAGATGTTTTCGGAAAGGTAGGCGCCCGCGCGGAGGGCGGCGCTGCCATCCTCTCCGGTCGTGATGTCGAGATCGGCGAGGCCCGTCTGTTCGCGCAGATCACCCACAAGTCCGCCGCCGCCGCCGCCCGCCAGCGTGGACACAGCGGAGGCCAGCTGCACGGCCTGCAGCGGCGAGATGCTGTCGAGGTCGCGCCCGAAGAGGAGCTGGGCCAGCACCTCTTCCTCGGGCAGTTCGGGGGAGGAGGTGAAGCGGATATCCGGATCGTCGATGGAGCCTTCGACGATGATGCTGATCGTCGTCGTGTCGGTTTCGGTGACCGCGACGAGGCGGATGTTCGGGACGAAATCACCGAGCAAGGTGATCGCCCCCTCGTCAAGCTGGAAGCGCTGGCCGAGGATGTCGAGGCGCCCGCGGATCAGTTCGAACCGGCCCTGGGGGATGACCTCGGCCGTGGTGCCGCCGATCCGAAGCTGGCCGCCCAGTTCCGCATCGAGGCCGCGGCCACGGACGAAGATCCGGGCGGGCGCGCGGACGAGGATGTCGAGCGGGTAGGGGCGGGTGGTGCCGGTGCCGGTTTCCGCCTGCTGGGACGGGAGCAGCCCGGCGCGGCGCCGGGTTTCCTGCACCGCGGGCGGCGGGTTGACGTGGACGATGTCGGGCAGCGTCCCGAGCCCGCCGAGCGAGGAGGAGGGGATGCGGATTTCGCTGGTGCCGAGGTCGATCTGGCCGCTGATCGCCGCCCCGCCTGCCAGCGGACCCTGGATGCTGACCTGACCGTCAACGGTGGTTTCGTAGAGCTGGGGGTCGATGAGGCTCGCCTGATTGAGGCGGGCTGTGAGGTTCGCAGGGAAGGGCGCGTCGAGGCCGATTGTGCCGGAGGCGGCGATCGTGCCGCCGGTCGAGACCCGGCCCGTGGTCTCAAGCGTGGCGGTGCCGCCCGCGAGGTTGGCGGTGAGCGCGACGTTCTCGGCGGCCCGTCCCAGCGTCGGGAGGGAAACGCGCGCGCCACTCGTCGCGATCCGCCCGCTGACGGAGCTGAGCGCGGGCGGCCCGGCGACGGAGAGGTCGAACTGGGCGGTGCCGGAAAGCTGGCGCGGTTCGACGAACGGGTTGGCCAGGCCAAGGGGCACGGCGCCGCTGGTGCGCAGGTTCAGATTGTTGCCCTGGATGGTCCCGGCGACGGTGGCGCGGGTGCCGGCCGGGCCGGTCAGCGCCGCGTCGAGCACGATCTCGCCGCCTGGACGTAGGGTGGCGGTGCCATCGGCGGTGGCCGGGCCGCTGAGTTCGGGGACGAAGAGCCCGATATCGGCAAGCCGTGCGTCGAACCGGGCGCGGCTGGTCCCGCCGTCGAGAGAGCCGTCGGCGTCGACGGTGATGTTCGGATAGACGGCGTCGAACTGGTCGAGGACAAGCGTGCCGTCGGCCCGGCGGGCGCCTTGGAAGGTAATGCGGCCGGACCCGGCGAGGAGCGTGTCGACGGCCTGCTGGCCGATCGCGAGAGATTGCGTGGTGGCATTGGCGGTGATGTCGTAGGTGCCGTTTTCAAGCGTGCCGCGGACCGTCGTCTGCGCCTCGACGGCACCGCTGAGCGGGAGGCCGGCAATCTGCCTGTAGGCAGACAGGTTGCTTGCCCGGAGATTGGCGTCGGCGCGCAGCGGGAAGCCGTCTTCCCGGGGTCCGACCTCGGCATCGATCAGCGCGTCGAGGCCGCCGGGGCCGGTCGCATCGGCATCGATGGACCAGACCCCCGTGGCGGACCGGTCGGCGGTGCCGGTCACCGAGGCCGCACCGCTGAGCGCCGCGTCGATCAGGCTCAGATCGGGGACGCGCAGGTCGAAGCGCCCGCGGCCCGCGCCCTCGGCGGTGGAGCCCGAGGCGGTCAGGTCGATGCCCACGAAGTCCAGGCGCAGGTCGTCGATGCGCAGCGCCTCGGCATCGCGGCTGGCCCGCGCCGTGATGATGCCGCGTCCGTCGATGAGGGGATCGAGCTGCGGGATCCCGGCGGCAAGATCCTCGGTCGTGCCGGTCACGTCGATGTCGAAGAACAGGTCTTCGGGCTCTGCGCTGGCGTCGAGCGTCAGCGAGACGCTCCCGTCGAGCGGGCGCCCGGCGAGGTCGCTGAAGACCGACAGGTCTTCGGCGTTCACCGAGCCGGCGAGCGAGACCGTGCCGAGCGTGTCGAGGCTGGGCGGGCCGTCGATCGGCCCCGGTTCCGTCGCCTGACCGGTCAGATCGGCCGAGAGCAGCGGATAGGCGACGCGCAGCCGGTCAAGCGTGATCCCGTCCCTGTCCCTGCGGGCCGCGATGTCGAGGCGCCCGGTGCCGTCGAGCAGCCGGTCGAGATCGGCGAGGCCGGTTTGCAGATCGCTCGTCACGCCAGAGATGCGGCCATCGAAAAGCAGCGTCTCCGGGGTTACGCCGCCCACGAGTTCCACGGACACCGCGCCGCCGAGTCCATTCGGCGCCAGCGTAGCATATGGCGAAAGGTCATCGGCCGAGATCCGGGCCGTGCCGCTGATCCGGCGGGCCAGCTCGCGCGGCGCGACGGTCGCGTCGATCACCGTATCGAGCCCGCCGGGGCCGGTGAGGCCGATATCGACGGTCAGCCCGCCATCGGCGGTCTGCGCGAGGTCGCCGCGCAGCTCGGCACGGCCGGACAGCCCATCGCGGACAGCCGAAAGGTCGCGGATCGCGGCCTCGACCGAGGCGTCGCTGCCATCGCTCGAAAGATCGGCAGAGCCGGTGATGAGCGCGTCGTCGGTTTCGATCCGCAGGTTTTCGATCCGGGTGCCGTCGGTGTCACGGGTGGCGGAGAGGGCAAGGCTGCCGTCGCCATCGATCAGGCCGTCCACTTCGGCGATCCCGATGCCCAAATCGCCGGTGTCGCCGTCGATCGTGAGGTCGAAGCTGCCGTCGAGGGGGGTGACAGTGCCTTGGGAGGTCAGCGTGATATCGCCCGAAAGCTCGCGCCCGGCCAGCGTGGAGAAGCGGGCCAGATCCTCGACAGTCGCAGAGAGGTCGTAAGCCGTCCGGAAACCGTCGTCGCGATCGATCGTCGCGGTCGTGCCGAGGGCGAGGCCTGCACCAGTGAGACTGAACTCGGTGATCTCGATGGGCGCGCCCGCTGGCGCGGCGAGCCGCAGGCCGCCTGTGATGGCAGAGCCAAGCGCCTCGGCGGCGCCGACATCATCAAGCGTCAAACCTTCGGCGCCGTAATCGAGGGTAGCGGTAAAGCGCTCGCCCCGGCGGATCAGGCCGCCGCCATCGAGGCGTAGCCGGTCGATGGCGAGGCCCGGGCGCTCGATCTGCGACAGCTGGATCTCGGCGGTCCAGCGGTCGTCTTCGGCGGCGTCGAACTGGACGGAAAGCTGCCCGTCGCCCACGGTTATCGGATCGCCCGAGGCGGGGATCGTGACGGGGCCACCATCGGGATGGCGCAGCTCCCCCGTCAAATCGAGGCGGCGGGGCCACTGGTCCGGGTCGATCTCGGCGGAGCCTGAAAGCGTCAGCGCGTCGGTCGAGAGGTCGAGCGTATCGAGACTGAGCGACCCGTCGCCCGCCCGCCGACCCGCCACGTCGAGGGACACATCCGGGCCGAAGAACTCCTCGAATTCCGGGGCGAAGAGCGGAGCGATGTCGCCGTCGATGTCCAGGCGGAAGCGGCGGCCTGCATCGTCGGTGGCCGTCGTGATCTCGCCCGTGATCCGGTCGACCCCGCCCGTTGCGAGCTGCAGGTCGGCCGTGTAGTCCGAGAGGGGGCCGGTGCCCTGAAGGGCGAGCGTCAGCGAGGGCGCGCCGGGGATGCCAAGCCTAGTGGCGACGATGCCATCCTCGGCCTCGGCAAACGTCAGGTCGAGATCGAGGATATCCGTTTCGTTCGAATAGCTTCCGGTCAGGGCGAAGCTGCCCTCCTGCCCTTCCAGACGGTCGGCTTGGAGGCTTGCTTGGCCGTCGCCGTCCGCGAGACTGGCCGAGCCGGTGAGGGACAGGATCAGCTCCTGCCCCACCAGCGGCGCGCCGAGTTCGATGCGGTCGGCGCGAAGCTCGTCGACGCGGATCGAGACGGGCAATTCCGGCAAGGCGAAGGGCGTGGCCTCGGGTGAGGGCGCGGTAGCCTCGGCAATGGGCGTGCGGGGCAGAGCGATGAGGCCCGCGGTCATCTCGTTCACCTCGACCCGGCCGCGCAAGAGGGCGGAGCGGTTCCAGTCGAGCACGAGGTCCTCGGCCCGGAGCCAGACGCCCTGCTCGTCGGCGATCGTCAGACGCTCGATCGTGGCGCGCGAGCTGAGCGCGCCGTCGAAGCCTTCGATGCGGACGGTGCGGCTGACGCCGGAGAGGTTTTCCTCGATAAAGCCCTGGATCAGGCCGACATCGCGCTCTTCCTGCGCCGTCTCCTGCGCAGCGGCGGGGAGCGGCAAGGCGAGGAGGGTTATGAGCGCGAGCCGTTTCATCAGAAGGCCTGTCCGATACCGATATAGACCTGGATCGACGGGCTGTCGTCGTCGTCGCCGCCGCTGACCGGCGTGCCCACATCGAGGCGGATCGGGCCGATGCCGGTATCGTAGCGGATGCCGAGGCCCGCGCCTGCGTGGTCGTCGCCCTCGTCGCTGTAGAAGCTGTCGGGGCCGATGAAGCCGTAATCGTAGAAGCCCACGACGCTGATCCGGTCGGTGACGCCCACGCGGGCCTCGGCCGAGGCGCCGAGGAAGGAGCGGCCGCCGGTCGTGTCGCCATCGACCTCGACCCCGAGCGACTGGAACTCCTGACCGCGCACGGTGCCGCCGCCGCCTGAGAAATAAAGGAAATCCGCGGGCGCCTCGTCCGCCGGGGGGCCAAGGAGCGACCCAAGCTGGCCGCGGAAGGCCAGCACCACGCGGTCGGTCGCCAGCGGGCGCAGGTAGTAGCGCGCGTCGAGGTCCACGCGGCCGCCGCTATCGGTGTCGCTGACGGCGAGGAACGGGATCGCGTCGGCCTCCAGATAGAAGCCTTCGGTCGGGTTCAGCACGTTGTCGCGCCGGTCCCATTCGCCGGAGACCGGGAAGGTGATGTAGGTGTAGTCGCGTTCGCCCAGGTCATCTTCGGTCTCGCCGATGCGGAAGCCCACGCCGGCCGAGACCGTCACGCGGTCGTTGACATAGCGGGTCAGGCCGATCTCGCCGCGGACCTGGCGGGAGAAGAATTCCGGTTCGTCCCGTTCCTCGATCGAGGCCAGCGCGTAGAGGTCGGTATCGGACGAGAAGGTCGCAGGGCGGTTGAAGGTGGTCGTCAGCACGTAGTCCTGACCGCCCGTCGTGCCGCCGAGGCCGCTGATCTCGCCCTCCACCCGCAGCCGCTCGGCCCCGCCGAGAAGGTTGCGGTGCAGCCAGAAGGCGCTGAGGCTAACCCCTTGATCGGACGAGACTTCCGCGCCGAAGCCGAAGCGGCGGGGCAGGCGTTCGGCGATCTGTGCGGTGATCGGCAGGCTGCCGCCGGGGGCGATCTGGTCTGCCTCGATCAGCGCGGCGGAGGAGAAGGTGCCGGTGCGGCGCAGGCGTTCCTCGGCGCGGTCGAGTTCGGACTGGGAAAAGACCTCTCCTTCGGGCAGGCCGGCGATGGCGCGGACGCGTTCGGTGCGGACATTCTGGTTCCCCTCGATGATCAGGCGGCCGAAGGTGAGGCGCGGGCCGGGATCAAGCCGGACATTGACGTCGAGGCGGCTTTGGTCATGGCGGGCGATCACGCTTTCTTCGGCGATGGCGGCCTTGGCATGACCGTCTTCGCGCCAGGCGGTGATGCCGGTGCGGACGGACTGGCGGATCGCATCGGTTTCGGCGGGGAGGCCTGTGGCGAAGGCCTCGGGGATCTCGGTCCGACGGGGGAGAGGGGCGATCCGGGTGCGGCCGAAGGTGAACCGGGGGCCGGGATCGACCCGGATGATGACGCTGCGGATGCTGGCGGGCGGTTGGAGCGGCGGGATCGTTTCGGCCTCTCTCCCGTCGATCTCGATCCTCACGGTGCCGCCGAAATAGCCTTCCTGATAAAGGGTTTCGACCATCCGGGCATAGTCGGCATTGGCCGCGGCGACATAATCCTGCGGGTTGCGCTGATCGGTATCCTCGAGCCCGAAGAGCAGCGAGTTCGCCTTTAACAAGTTCTTAAGATCGTCCGGCGCGTCGCCGGTCCGGATGCTGACCTCCTGCGCAACGGCCGTTGCGGGCGCAACGCAGAGGGCGAAGAGACACAGGATGGCTGTGCGCAAAGAACTCGTTCCGCTACTGCTGATCGACGCCGGGATCGTCTGGCGGCGCGTTCGGTTCGCACAAGCATAGCTTGCGGCGGCGGGAGTTAAAGCGCGAAGCGCATGAACTGGTTTAGTGGGGCAGGGGTAAGCGGGGGGTTAATGGCAGGCACCCGCGCAGATCTGTCGCGCAACGGGCCCGGTTGATCTGGGGGCGGGCGGGGACCATAACCGGGGGATGTTTGATCCGGAAAAGACAGGGCGGCGCAAGGCCTTGGCGGTGCATTTCCTGACCGCGAGCGGGGCCGTCTTCGCGATGCTGGCCCTGCTGGCGGCGGTCGAGCGGCACTGGGACGAGATGTTCCTCTGGCTGGTCGTGGCCTTTGTTGTCGACGGGATCGACGGGCCGCTGGCGCGCCGCTACGACGTCAAGCACAAAGCGGCGCGGTTCGACGGGGTGCTGCTGGATCTGATCATCGATTACCTGACCTATGTCTTCATCCCGGCCTATGCGCTTTACGGCAGCGGGCTGATGGATGGCTGGTCGGGGTGGCTGGCGATTATCCTGATCACCTTTGCCTCGGCTTTGTATTTCGCCGATACCCGCATGAAAACACGGGACAATTCGTTCCACGGCTTTCCCGGCTGCTGGAACATGGCGGTGCTGGTCCTGTTTGCCGTGGCGCCGCCCTGGTGGGTCTGCCTGGGCGTGGTGACGGTGCTGGCGGTGGCGATGTTCCTGCCGGTGAAGTTCGTCCACCCGGTGCGGACCAAGCGGTGGAAAGGGCTGACGCTGCCCGTGGCGGTGCTGTGGACGGCGCTGGCCGGGTGGGCGGCGTGGCACGGGTTCGAGGTGTCTGGCCTGGCGGTATCGCTGCTGGTTCTGGCCTCGCTTTACCTGGTCTCTGCGGGCGCGGTGCAGCAGGTGCTGGACCGGCGGGAGGGGGTCCTGCGGCGGGCCGGGTAGGCCGTTTGGCGTGTCGGCGTTCCGTCGGCTTTTGGTCGGCTTTCTGTCGGACATGGAATGCTGGGCCCCGGACGGTAAGGCGTTGATTTTGCGACGTTGCGCCATTTCGGACTGTGCCGACCCATAAGCGGGCGCCGATCGGTGAGGTCCACCGATAAGCGGCGGCTTATAGGCCCCGGGTGTTGCAGATGACCGGGGTCTTACCGCAACGCGCGGAGCCGGATCGGGCCCCGGGCCGCTCCCGGATCGACAGGGATGCCGCCTTGGGTGGCCTCGATGGTGTCCATCGCGGCGGCGATCCGGCGGATGTCGTCCATGAGGGGGCGCCAGTCGTCCGAGAGGCGCCGGGCGACCTCGGACGGGCAGAAGGTCTTGCCCGGGCCGCGGGCCTCGGCGAGGGCCTGGATCGCGTGGGCGATGTCGTCGTCGGTCATAGGGGAGAGATTGGCGCCCTCCCGGCCATGTCAATCGGTAGCGCCGGGTGGAGTTGGGGGCCAACCTCTTCGCTGAGCGTAGTTTAAGAGATACCAGGACGCATTCTTTTGAACAGAGGCTACGAGATGATTGATCACATCACTTTCGGCGTTGCTGATTTCGCTCGGTCGACCGCTTTCTATGATCGGGCGTTTGCGCCGTTGGGTGTTCGCCGCCTGTTCGATGTCCCCGGGGACCTATCCAATGGAGTGAAGGTGACCGGTTACGGGGACGATCGTCCGTGGTTCTGGCTGGCCGAAGAACGGGCCACTCATGGGTTGATGCACATTGCGTTGACAGCAGAGACAAGGGCCGACGTGGATGCCTTTCATGCGGCCGCTATCCGCGCAGGCGGCACGGACAACGGCCCGCCGGGGCTTCGGCCGCACTATCACCGGGATTACTACGCTGCCTACGTGCTGGATCCCGATGGGCATAACATCGAAGCGGTTTGCCACGTGGCAGAGCTTTGATACGCGCGACCAGAGATCGGCTTCATCCGCATCGGACGTCGGAGTTGGCGTGACCGTTCGGTGAAACGCAAGCCGGGCCGGCGCTGGCCCGGCGCCTTCGGCTTGAGTCCGGACCGAGTGGCGATTGTGGCAGATCGTCTGCCTTTAAGGGTCTTCATCTCCAAGTCTCGCTATCACCCTGAGTTCGACGATGACGCCGGGGGTCGCGAAGCCTGCGACCTCGATCGCGGTCCAGGCCGGGTCGGGATGCGCGGGATCGTGCGGGCCGAGGTGGCGGGCGCGGATTTCGCGGAAGAGCGCAAGGTGGTCCTGAAGGCCGACATGGTAGCTGGTCATCTCGACCGTGTCGCGGAGGGTCAGGCCGGCTTCGGCGAGGACCTCTGCGACGGAGGCGAAGGCGGTTTCGATCTGGGTTGCGGGATCGGGAGAGACGGTTCCGTCGGCGGCGCAGCCGTTGAAGCCGGTGAGGAAGACGTGATCGCCTGAAACGAGACCGGGCGACATGCGCCAATTGCGGGCCATGTCTTTCATCGCGGGCGGGAGGAGGGCGCGGCGGGTCATGGCGTCAGCGGAAGCTCCAGACGGGGCAGTTTGCGGCCGGGGATGGAGCCGGAGGGGACCTCTCCGGTCTGGCGGGCGCCGAGGCGTTCGTAGAAGGGGGCTGCGTTGGGGTCGGCTTCGATGGTGAGGGTGTGGGCGCCGGATCGGCGGGCTTGAGTTATCGCGTGATCGAGAAGGCGGCGGCCGGCGCCTTGGCCCATGGCCTCGGGGGCGACGTAGAGGCGGGCGAGGTCTGCTGTGTCGCCGTCGAGGGTGAGCTGGACCATGGCGATGGGGCTGGCACCGTTTTCGAGGAGCGTGATGCCCGGGAGGTCGGCCTCGGTCACGGTCAGCTCGTCGCGGCAGGCCGTCATGAACGCGTCGTCGTAGCCCCAATGGGCCTTGGAGCGGAGGCAGAGATCGGTGAGCGCGGCCAGGTCGCTGGGCCGGGCCGCGCGGAGGGTGAGGTCAGCCGAGGGCGTCATCGCAGCGGGCGCAGACGCCCTCGTGCCGGTGGGCGCCGACATCGGGGAGGATTTTCCAGCAGCGTTGGCATTTCGTGCCGTCGGCCTTTTCGAAGACCACGCCGACGCCGTCGACCTCGGGCAGGCGGAAGGCCTCGGCAGGGCTGGGGTCTTTGGTGACCGAGATGGCGCTGGTGATGCAGATATCCTCGAACGGGATTTCGGCCAGCGCCTTGGCCTGATCGGCGGTGACGTGCACGACCGGAGCGGCCTCGAGCGAGGAGCCGATGGTCTTGTCCTGGCGCGCGACCTCGAGCGCGCCGGTCACGGTGCGGCGGACGGCGCGGATCTGCGACCACTTCGCGGCCAGCGCCTCATCGCGCCAATCGGCGGGCGTCTGAGGGATGTCTTCGAGGTGGATCGAGGCGTCGGGGGCCTTGTGGCGTTCGAGCCAGACCTCCTCCATCGTGAAGGTGAGGATGGGGGCGAGCCAGGTGGTGAGGCGGTCGTAGAGACGCTCCATCACCCAGAGCGCGGCCTGGCGGCGCGGCGTGTCGCCATCGCAATAAAGTGCGTCTTTACGGATGTCGAAATAGAAGGCCGAGAGGTCGATCGTCGCGAAGTCGAAGACCGCGCGGAAGACGCCCTGGAAGTCGTATCTGGCGTAGCCGTCGCGGACCGCGCTGTCGATTTCCGTCAGGCGGTGGAGGACCCAGCGTTCCAGTTCCGGCAGCTCGGGCGCGTCGCCTTCGCGCGCGCGCTCTGCCGGGAGGGAGCCCAGCAGGAACCGCATCGTGTTGCGCAGGCGGCGGTAGCTGTCCGCCGTCCCTTTCAGGATCTCGGGCCCGATGCGGTGGTCGTGGACATAGTCGGTCTGGGCCACCCAGAGGCGCAGGATGTCGGCGCCGTATTGCTTGACGACTTCCTCTGGCACGATCGTGTTGCCGAGCGATTTGGACATCTTCATGCCCTTCTCGTCCAGCGTGAAGGCGTGGGTCACGACGGCGCGGTAGGGGGCGCGGCCCTTGGTGCCGCAGGCCTGCAGCATGGAGGAATGGAACCATCCGCGGTGCTGGTCGGTGCCTTCCAGATACACGTCGGCGATGCCGTCCTCTGTCCCGTCCGCGCGGTCGCGCAGGACGAAGGCGTGGGTGGAGCCGCTGTCAAACCAGACGTCGAGGATGTCGAAGACCTGCTCGTAATCGTCCGGGTTGTGGTCGTTGCCGAGGAAGCGTTCCTTGGCGCCGTCGGCATACCAGGCATCGGCGCCTTCGGCCTCGAACGCGTCGAGGATGCGGGCGTTGACGGCCGGGTCGCGGAGGAGGAAGTCTTCGTCGTCGGGCTTGGCGCCCTTACGCACGAAACAGGTGAGCGGCACGCCCCAGGCGCGCTGGCGCGAGAGGACCCAGTCGGGCCGCGCCTCGATCATCGAATAGAGGCGGTTGCGTCCCGTTTGCGGCGTCCAGGTGACGAGCTGGTCGATGGAGGTCAGCGCGCGTTCGCGGATCGTCGTGCCGTAGGTGTCCTGGCCGTCGCCGACCGGCTTGTCGATGGCGGCGAACCATTGCGGCGTGTTGCGGTAGATCAGCGGCGCCTTGGACCGCCAGCTGTGCGGATAGCTGTGGGTCATCCGGCCGCGGGCGAGCAGGCCGCTGGCGGCCACCAGCGTGTCGATGACGGATTTGTTGGCGTCGCCTTCCTTGCCGTTGGGCTTGAGGATGCGCTTGCCGCCGAAGATCGGCAGATCCTCGCGGAAGGAGCCGTCTTCCAGCACGTTATAGGTCATCGGAAGCCCGTATTTCAGGCCGATCTGGTAGTCGTCGTCGCCATGGCTGGGGGCGGTGTGGACAAAGCCCGTGCCCGCCTCGTCCGTCACGTGATCGCCCGGCAGGAGGGGGACGTCGAAATCCCATTCGCCGTTCGTCTGCTTGCCGCCCCGGAACGGGTGGGCCAGCGTCAGGCTGTCGAGCACCACGGGCGGCACGTCGCGCAGGCGCGTCACCTGATCCATGGTCAGGCGGGCCTGGGTGAAGGTCTGTTCGGCGAGGCTGTCGGCCACCAGATAGCGGTCGCCCGGCTTGGCCCAGCATTCCTCGGGCGTGTCGGTGACCTGGTAGAGCCCGTAGGTGATCTTGGGCCCGTAGCAGACCGCCCGGTTCGACGGGATCGTCCAGGGGGTCGTCGTCCAGATGACGACAGCGGCGTTGGCGAATTCCTCGCCCAGCTTCTGCGCCTGGGGAGCGAAATTGTCCTCGCCGCTTTCCTGCCGCAGATGGGCGATGAGCGCGTCGCTGCCCGCGATGCCGGTGACGCGGAACTTGACCCAGATCGTGTGGCTCTGATGGTCGTGGTATTCGACTTCGGCCTCGGCCAGCGCCGTCTTCTCGACCGGCGACCACATGACGGGTTTGGAGCCCTGGTAGAGCGTGCCGTTCATCAGGAATTTCTGGAATTCCTCGGCGATCACGCGTTCGGCGTGGAAATCCATCGTGAGATAGGGTTCGTCCCAGTTGCCGGTGATGCCGAGGCGCTTGAACTCCTCGCGCTGGATGTCGACCCATCCCGACGCGAAGTCGCGGCATTCCTGGCGGAACTCGACCACCGGGACGGCATCCTTGTCGCGGCCCTTCTGGCGGTACTTCTCCTCGATCTTCCATTCGATGGGCAGGCCGTGGCAATCCCAGCCGGGGATGTAGCGGGCATCCTTGCCCATCATCTGCTGGGAGCGGACGACCATGTCCTTGAGGATCTTGTTCAGCGCGTGGCCGATATGGAGGTGGCCGTTGGCGTAGGGCGGGCCGTCATGGAGCGTGAAGGGCGCGCGGCCCTCCTTCTCGCGCAGGCGGTCGTAGATCCTCAGCTCCTCCCACCGGGCGAGCCAGCCGGGTTCGCGGTTCGGCAGGCCGGCGCGCATGGGAAAGTCGGTCTGCGGCAGGTTGAGCGTGGCTTTGTAGTCGGGCGTGGTGACGGTATCGGCGCACATCGCGGGGCGTCCTATCGGTATGGAAATACGGGCTGCGGCGGCGCGAGGAGCTCAACGCCATTGGTCCGGCGGGGTCAGGCCGCCGGGCGGGTAATTCGGGCGATGCGTATGGTGCGGGTCATCATGGGCGGGCTTATAGGCCCGGCGGCGGGGGGCGTCCAGTGGGTGGGGCGGGGCGTACATGGGTTTCGGGCTGATGTCGGTTGTGCGGGACCTTTCCCGCCGTTCGCTGCGACTGCTCCAAGGTCTGCTTCTCTAATTGGGCATTTGGGTCAAGCTCGTTTTTCTTGTTGCTTAGGATCGTTGTCGCTCATCCGGGTCACGCTTCTCTTCGCAGTCTGTTTGATGCCGCGTAGGACATCGCTGCACGCATGTG